>NZ_JBVJPC010000010.1:0-49176 GCF_055582845.1 Streptomyces sp. NPDC107471
CTCCGCCGCCCTCGACGCCGGCACCACCCACGGCCGCGTCCACAACACCCTCAAGAACACCGACGGCCCCCACCCCGCCCTCACCGTCCGCGCCACCACCACCCAGGGCGACATCACCGCCCGCAGCCTCTGACCCGCGGCCTCCGCCAGCCTTCGAAGGAGCACCCACCATGACCGAACTGGCCATATCGGCGAGCGGACTGCGCAAGTCCTACGGGGACAAGACCGTCCTCGACGGCATCGACATCCGGGTGCCGGCCGGCACGATCTTCTCCCTCCTCGGACCGAACGGAGCCGGCAAGACCACCGCCGTCAAGATCCTCTCCACCCTCGTGCCCGCAGGCCCGGGCACCGGTGACATCCGGGTCGGCGGGCACGACCTGGCCGCCGACCCGCAGGGGGTGCGCGCCTGCATCGGTGTCACCGGGCAGTTCTCCGCGGTGGACGGGCTGATCACCGGGGAGGAGAACATGCTGCTCATGGCGGACCTGCACCACCTCGCCAAGAGCGAGGGGCGACGGGTCGCCGCCGAACTGCTGGAGCGCTTCGACCTCACCGACGCGGCGAAGAAGCCCGCCTCCACCTACTCCGGCGGCATGAAGCGCCGCCTCGACATCGCCATGACCCTCGTCGGCGACCCGCGGATCATCTTCCTCGACGAACCGACCACCGGCCTCGACCCCCGCTCCCGGCACACCATGTGGCAGATCATCAGGGACCTGGTCGCCGACGGTGTCACCGTCTTCCTCACCACCCAGTACCTGGAGGAGGCCGACGAACTCGCCGACCGGATCGCCGTCCTCAACGGCGGCAGGATCGTCGCCGAGGGCAGCGCCGAACAGCTCAAGCGCCTGGTCCCCGGCGGACACGTCCGGCTCCGCTTCACCGACCCGGACGCCTACCGCGGTGCCGCCCGCGAACTGCGCGAGGTCACCGGGGACGACGAGTCCCTCACCCTGCGCCTCCCGAGCGGCGGCAGCCAGTCCGAGCTGCGCACCCTCCTCGACCGGCTCGACGCGGCCGGCGTCGAGGCCGACGAACTGACCGTGCACACCCCCGACCTGGACGACGTGTTCTTCGCCCTGACCGGCCCCGCCCAGACCAAGGAGACCGTCCGATGAGCAACCTCGCCCTCGTGGTCCGCGACTCCTCCACGATGCTGCGCCGCAACCTCCTGCACGCCCGGCGCTATCCCTCGCTCACCCTGAACCTGCTGCTCACGCCGATCATGCTGCTGCTCCTGTTCGTCTACGTCTTCGGCGACACCATGAGCGCGGGCATCGGCGGCGGCGACCGCTCCGACTACATCGCCTACCTCGTCCCCGGGCTGCTGCTGATGACGATCGGCTCCACCACGATCGGCACCGCGGTCTCCGTCTCCAACGACATGAGCGAGGGCATCATCGCCCGCTTCCGGACGATGGCGATCCACCGCGGTTCGGTGCTGGTCGGGCACGTCGTCGGCAGTGTGCTCCAGTCGGTGGTCAGCGTGGTGCTGGTCGGAGCGGTCGGGGTGGCCATCGGCTTCCGCTCCACCGACGCCACCGCCCTGGAGTGGCTCGCCGCCTTCGGACTGCTCGTGCTGTTCGCCACCGCGCTGACCTGGATCGCCGTCGGCATGGGCCTGATCAGCCCCAACGCCGAGGCGGCCAGCAACAACGCCATGCCGCTGATCTTCCTGCCGCTGATCTCCAGCGCGTTCGTCCCGGTCGACGCGATGCCGGGCTGGTTCCAGCCGATCGCCGAGTACCAGCCGTTCACCCCGGCCATCGAGACCCTGCGCGGACTGCTCCTCGGCACCGGGATCGGCAACAACGGCTGGATCGCCGTGGCCTGGTGCCTCGGGCTCGCGGTGCTCGGCTACCGCTGGGCGACCGCGAGGTTCAACGGCGAACCGAAGTGACCATGTGGACCGCACGGGTCAACTCCCTTGCACTGTCCGCAGGTTGGTGGCCCCGGCGCCGGCCAAGAACGGTTCAGTGTTCGCCCATGAAACACCAACGCCCGGTCATGAAAAGGCAATCCGAACGGGAAGGGAACGGGTCGGACGTACGTTCCCCTCCGTGAACTCCGACCAACGACCCCACGGAACCGCGCGGCGCGCTCTCCTGCGCGCCGCGCTCACCGGTACCGCGGCCCTCGGTACCGGTCTCGCCGCCGGCGTCCCGGCCGCCGTTGCCGCGCCCTCCGCGACCGCCCCGCGCAAGCGGCCCAGCACCGCAGAGGAGGCCCTGCGCGAGCTGGCCGAGGGCAACCGGCGCTGGCGCACCTACCGCGAGCGGCACCCCGACGAGACGCCCGCCGTCCGGCAGGCGCTGACCACCTCCCAGCACCCCTTCGCCCTCGTGCTCGGCTGCATCGACTCCCGGGTGGCGCCGGAGCTGGTCTTCGACCAGGGGCTCGGCGACCTGATGACCGTACGCACCGCGGGCCAGGTCCTCGACGAGGCGGTGCTGGGCAGCCTCGCGTACGGGGTGCTCGAACTGGGGATCCCGCTGCTCATGGTGCTCGGCCACCAGTCGTGCGGGGCCGTGAAGGCGGCGGTGCAGGCGGACGGGTCGGGCGCCCAACTGCCCGCCCACATCCAGTACTTGGCTGACCAGATCAGCCCGGCGATCGACCGTACGAAGACGGGGGACGCGCGGATCGACGCGACGGTCGACGCGAACATACGGCTCGTCCGGGCACGGCTCGCGGCCGAACCCGACCTCGCCGCCAAGATGGACTCCGGCGAACTGGCCGTCGTGGGCGCCCGCTACGAGCTGACCACGCAGCGGGTGCACCGACTCGACTGAGGTGCGGGGGACCCCGGCCGCCTCAGTCGGCGCTGTAGGGCTCGCCGAGGTCCCACGCCTGGTACATCGCCTCCGCGAAGGCCGCCGCGATCTTGTGCTCGCCGCTCGCGTTCGGGTGGGTGCCGTCGTAGGTGTCGTGGTCGATGTCGTACGTCGACGGGGGCGACGCCGGCAGCAGGGGGGAGCGGGGCTCGTCCAGGTCGGCGATCACCTTGGCCAGGAGCTCGTTGAAGCGGGTGACCTCCCTGGCGAAGGGCGGGTCGGTCTCCGCCCGGACGTTGGGGATCACCGGGAGGACGGCCATCCGGATCCGGGGGTTGGCCCGGCGGGCCCCGGCGACGAAGGCGCGGACGTTGTCGGCGGTCTGTTCCGCGTTCGTGTAGAAGCCGAGGTCGATCAGGCCGAGGGAGACCAGGAGCACGTCCGCGCGGTGCGCCCGTACCGCCTCCCCGATCAGCGGGGCCATGTGCAGCCAGCCCTCGCCCCAGCCGGCCAGGTGGGCCCGGGGGAAGTCGGGATCGGCGTACTCGTACGACGTGGGGGCGTCGGCCGCCTTGTCGTACAGCGTCTCGCGCGGTCCCACGAGAGCGAAGGGGCCGCCGTGGCTGTCCCGCAGGTGCTGCCACATCCGGTACCGCCAGGTGTGCTCCCCCGCGCTTCCGATCGTCATCGAGTCACCGACCGGCATGAATCTGAGCATCCGCTCATGATGGATCATCCACCCCCGCTCCGGCATGTGAGTCCGCCCACGCCACCCCAGCGGCCACCACACCAGACGGCCCCACCGCACCTGCTTCTACGCCGTCCGGGGCTCGTCCGGTCCCAGGCGACCCCGTCCCCCCCCAACCCGCAGCCGACGAAACCCCGCCGTCCCGTCGCCCGCCCCGAGCCGTCCCCACCCCGGGCCCCTCACCGGGTCCTCGCCCCCACCCCCCTTTCCCCGATCGCTCGACCCCGCCCCCGACCACCCCCGCTCAACCCCCGGAGGGGATGGCAGGCTTGGGGTATGCGTCGATCCTTTGCCCTGTTCGTCGGGGTCCTCTTCCTGGGTGGTCTCAGCCTGCCCTTGGCCGTGCCCGCCTCCGCCGCCGACGGGGACGGGAAGGGGGACCGGGGCTTCACCATCAGCGACCCCCGGATCACCGAGTCCAGCGGGCTCGCCGCCTCGCGGCAGCACCCGGGGATCTACTGGACCCACAACGACCAGGACACCGGCGCGTACCTGTACGCCGTCGACAGCGCCACCGGGAAGACCGTCGCCAGGATCACCATGACCGGCGTCGGCACCCCGCGGGACGTCGAGGCCGTGTCCATCGGGCCCGACAACCAGATCTGGGTCGGTGACATCGGTGACAACGACGGGGTCACCTGGCCCTACGTGTGGATCTACAAGCTGCCCGAGCCCAAGGACCTGAAGGACCAGTCCGTCAAGGCCACCCAGTACGTCGTGAAGTACACCGACGGCTCGCGCGACGCCGAGTCGATGGTCGTCCACCCGAGGACCGGGCGCGTCTACATCATCGACAAGCAGGAGGACGGCGGACATCTCTACGAGGGACCCGCCACCCTCTCCCCGTCCGGGAGGAACGTCTTCAAGCCCGTGAAGGCCGTCGACCTGTGGGCCACCGACGCCGCCTTCTCGCCGGACGGCCGCCGACTCGTCGTACGCGGCTACTTCGGCGGCATCTGGTACGACTGGAACGACGGCGACCTCAAGCGCGGCGGCCGGATCACCGTGCCCCTCGGGCAGGGGGAGTCCGCCTCCTACTCGCCGGACGGGACCAAGCTCCTGCTCGGGATGGAGGGCGCCGACAGCGAGGTGGAGGCGCAGGACGCGCCCGGCGGCGGCGGGTCCGGGGCGTCCTCGGACGGCGGGAGCCCCTCGGCCTCCGGAGCCGACGGCAGCGGGAACTCCGTCGGCACCGTCAAGATCGGCGCCCTCGCCCTCGGGGCCGTCGTCGCGTTCTTCGGACTCCGACGGCTATTCCGCCGCTCCTGAGCCCTCCCGCCGGCCGGCCACGAACACCTCGAGACCGTCCAGGATCCGCTGGAGCCCGAACTCGAAGTGGTCGAACCCCGGGCTCCAGGTGTCCTCGGCGAGGGACCCGAGGACCGGGTACCGGCCGGTGGCCATGACCTTCTCCAGGAACGGCGCCTGGGCCGCGAAGAAGTCCGCGGTCGTCATGCCCGACGTGCGCTCCGCCTCCCGCTGGTAGACCTGCGTGCGCGCGGCCCCGACGACGTACCCGTCGACCATGATGACCGCCGACACCAGCTCCGGGTCGCTCAGTCCCATCGGCCGGATCCGGCCCAGCACCTTCTCCATGCCGTCCAGCGCGCTCGGGCCGAGCAGCGGCCGGGCCTGGTTGACGCCGAGCAGCCAGGGATGGCGGGTGTAGAGGGCGAGCGTGGCGCGGGCCATGGCCTCGAGGGCCGAGCGCCAGGTGCCGTCGCCGAGGTCGGCCGGGTTCTCCGAGGGGCGCTGGACGCGGTCGAGCATCAGGTCGAGCAGCTCGGCCTTGCCGGGGACGTACCGGTACAGCGACATCGCGCCGGTGCCGAGCTCGGCGGCGATCCGGCGCATCGAGACCGCGTCCAACCCCTCCTCGTCCGCGATCCGGACGGCCGCTTCCACGATCCGGTCGAGCGTCAGCCCCGGCCTGGGCCCCCGGCTGGGCCGCGGAGCCCCGTCCCACAGCAGTTCGAGCGTGCGGACGATGTCCCCGCCGCCACTGGTCTCACCGCTGCTCGTCATGGGTGCAGCTTAGTTCCGGCGAAAAACCGAGTACAGCGTACGCGCAATCGGGTACGGTGTACTCAATTGAGGAGCGAAGGGGGACCCATGACCACCGACGACGGATACGCCGTCCACGCCGAGGGGCTGGAGAAGCGGTACGGCGACAAGCGCGCCCTGGACGGCTTCGACCTCGCCGTCCGCGAGGGCACCGTGCACGGCCTGCTCGGTCCGAACGGCGCGGGCAAGACCACCGCGGTCCGCATCCTGTCCACGCTGATCCGGCTGGACGGCGGCCGGGCCACCGTCGCCGGACTGGACGTGGCCCGGCAGGGGCGCGAGGTGCGGTCGAGGATCGGTCTCACCGGGCAGTACGCGGCCGTGGACGAGGTCCTCACCGGCCGGCAGAACCTGGAGATGTTCGGCCGGCTGTTCCACCTCGGCGGCAGCCGCGCCAAGCAGCGGGCCGCCGAGCTCCTGGACCGGTTCGACCTGACCGACGCCGCCGACAAGGGCGTGGGCAAGTACAGCGGCGGCATGCGGCGCCGTCTCGACCTGGCCGCCTCCATGATCCTCGCGCCCGCCGTGCTCTTCCTCGACGAGCCGACCACGGGACTCGACCCCCGCAGCCGCGGCGAGGTCTGGGACTCGGTCCGGGCGCTGGTGGCGGGCGGCACCACGGTCCTGCTGACCACCCAGTACCTGGAGGAGGCCGACAGGCTCGCCTCCCGCATCACCGTCATCGACCAGGGCCGGGCCATCGCCGACGACACCCCGGACGGCCTCAAGGACCGCGTCGGCGGCGACCGGATCGAGGTCGTGGTCTTCGAGCGGGCGGACATCCCGCGCGTGGTGAAGGTCGTCGCCCGCGTCAGCGACGGCGAACCGGAGTCGCACGAGGGGGAGTTGCGCGTGCACGCCCCGGTCGTCGACCGCGTCTCGGCGCTCACCGAGGTGGCCCGCACCCTCCAGGACGAGGGCGTGCGGGTCGAGGACATCGGACTGCGCAGGCCGAGCCTCGACGACGTGTTCCTGCGCCTGACCGGACACCGCACGGAGACCGAGGAGGCGGCGGCATGAGCACACTGGAGGCCACCCGCGGCCGCACCTACTGGGTCCTGGCCGACGTCTGGAACGTCGTCCGCCGAGGACTCACCCACTACCAGCGCCAACCCGTCAACATCGCCTGGCAGTTGGGCTTCCCGATCCTGTCCGTCCTGCTCTACGGCTATGTCTTCGGCAGCGCCATGCAGGTGCCCGGCGGCGGGGACTACAAGGACTTCCTGATGCCGGGCATGTTCGTGATGACGATGGCCTTCGGCTTCATCAACACCGCGACGCTGGTGGTGCACGACGCCACGAAGGGCGTGATCGACCGGTTCCGCTCGATGCCGATGGCCTCCTCCGCGGTGGTCGCCGGACGCGGGGTGACCGATCTCCTCGTCGCCTGCGCCGAGTTGGCGATCATGATGCTCACCGCGGTGGCCATGGGCTGGCGGCCGGACGGCGGCCTCGGCTTCCTCGCCGCCTTCGGACTGCTGCTGTGGCTGCGGTTCGCGCTGATCTGGATCGGGGTGTGGCTCGGCCTGATGGTCCCCAACCCGGAGGCGGCGGGCGGCCTGTTCGCGGTCGCCTTCCCGCTCACGATGATCTCCAGCATCTTCGTGGCGCCGCAGCTCATGCCCGACTGGCTGGGCGCGGTGGCCGCGTGGAACCCGATCTCCTCGACGGCCGCGGCCACCCGTGACCTGTTCGGGACGCCGGTGGGCGGCGGGGACTCCTGGGTCGAGCAGCACGCGCTGCTGATGGCCTGGGTGTGGCCCGTGGTGCTCACGGCGGTCTTCCTGCCGCTGGCGGTACGCAGGTTCCGCAAGCTCGGCCGGTGACGTCACCTGCGGGGGGAGGCGCCACCGGCACAAGGTGACGTCCGGTGTCTTGACGTGTCCATGTGACCTGACTTCCATGGGGGGTGCAGGGCGGTGGGAGCGCTCCCATCGTGTTCCGGGCCCGCGCCTCCCGAGAGGAAGCAGCGAACATGTTCCGCAGCTTGCGAAGAGCGCTGTGCGTGATGGCGGCGGCTCTCCTGGTGCTACTGGGGACCGCAGGTCTCCAGACGGCCGACGCCGCCGAGGCGGCCGGCGCCGGTTACTGGCACACCAGCGGCCGCCAGATCCTGGACGCCTCCGGGCAGCCGGTCCGGATCGCCGGCATCAACTGGTTCGGCTTCGAGACCAGCAACCAGGTCGTCCACGGCCTCTGGTCCCGCGACTACAAGTCCATGATCGACCAGATGAGGACGCTGGGCTACAACACGATCCGCATCCCGTTCAGCGACGACATCCTCAAGTCGGGGGCCGTCCCCAACAGCATCGACTTCTCCGCCGGCAAGAACGCCGACCTCCAGGGCCTGAACTCGCTCGGCGTCCTGGACAGGATCGTGTCGTACGCCGGTCAGGACGGCCTCAAGGTCATCCTCGACCGGCACCGCCCGGACTCCGCGGGCCAGTCGGCACTCTGGTACACGGCCGCGGTCCCGGAGTCGACGTGGATCGCCAACCTCAAGGCGCTCGCGACCCGGTACAAGGGCCAGGACACCGTCGTCGGCATCGATCTGCACAACGAACCCCACGACCCGGCCTGTTGGGGCTGCGGGGACACCGCCACCGACTGGCGGCTGGCCGCCCAGCGGGCCGGGAACGCGGTGCTGTCCGTCAACCCCGAGCTGCTGATCTTCGTGGAGGGCGTGCAGACCTTCAACGGCGTCTCGGGCTGGTGGGGCGGCAACCTGATGGGCGTCGCCCAGTACCCCGTGCAACTCGACGTCGCCAACCGGGTCGTGTACTCCGCCCACGACTACGCGACCAGCGTGGCCCAGCAGAGCTGGTTCAGCGACCCGGTGTTCCCCGCCAACATGCCGGGGATCTGGGACAAGTACTGGGGTTACATCTTCAAGCAGAACATCGCACCGGTGTGGGTGGGCGAGTTCGGCACCACCCTCCAGTCGACCGTGGACCAGAAGTGGCTCTCCGCGCTGGTGAGTTACCTGCGGCCGACCTCGACGTACGGCGCCGACTCCTTCCATTGGACCTTCTGGTCCTGGAACCCCAACTCCGGTGACACGGGCGGCATCCTGAAGGACGACTGGCAGAGCGTGGACACCGTGAAGGACGGGTACCTCGCGAGCGTCAAGGCGCCGGGCTTCCCGAGCTCGGGCGGCGGGAGCGACCCCGGAGGCCCGGGCGGCGGCACGGCGGCCTGCACCGCCGCCTACGCGGTCAGCAGCGACTGGGGCGGCGGCTTCAACGCCGAGGTCAAGGTGACCAACACGGGGACGACGGCCCTGTCCTCCTGGAAGGTGACCTGGACCTGGCCGGGCGCCCAGAAGGTCACCTCGATGTGGAACGCGTCGTACACCCAGACCGGCTCGACCGTGACCGCCGGCAACGCCGCGCACAACGGGGCGGTCACAGTGGGCGGTTCGGCGACCTTCGGGTTCGGGGGCGCGCCCGGGGGCGGGGGTGTGCCGAGTGTGAGCTGCACGGCTGCGTAGGACCGTGCGCCCTGTGGTGCCGGAGGCACTTGGTACGGGCCAAGTGTCTCCGGATCAAAGGAGTTTCAAATCTTTCGCTCAGGCGTTTCTCATCCGAAGACTTCTTCGACAGGATGCGGCGTCATGAGAAGAAGCGCAGTTGTGCTGTGCGGTGCGGCCATCGTCCTGGCGGGAGCCGTCACGGCCGTCCCCGCCGAGGCCGGTACGTCCGTCACCGCGGCTCCCGCCCAGGCGGCGGCGAAGGTCAGTTGGAAGAAGTGCGCCACCGACGACTACCCGACCCTGGAGTGCGGGTCGGTGAAGGTGCCGCTCGACTACGCCAGGCCGAAGGGCCGCCAGATAACCCTGGCCCTGTCCCGGGTCCCGCACACCGCGACGAAGTACCAGGGTCCGCTGCTGGTCAACCCCGGCGGCCCCGGCGGCAGCGGTCTCACCCTCGCCGGGTTCGTCGCCTCGAACCTGCCCAAGGCGGTCGCGGCCCAGTACGACGTCATCGGCTTCGACCCGCGGGGCGTGGGCCAGAGCAAGCCCGCCCTCGACTGCGTGCCGGGCTACTTCAACCCGGTCCGCCCCCCGAGCGTGCCGAGCACGCCCGCGATCGAGAAGGCCAACCTGGAGCGCGCCAGGTCCTTCGCCGCCGCCTGCGGCCGCAAGTACGCCGACGTGCTGCCGTACATCGACACGATCAGCGCCGTGAAGGACATGGACGCCATCCGCGCGTCCCTCGGCGCCAGGAAGATCAACTACTTCGGGTACTCGTACGGCACCTACCTGGGCCAGGTCTACGCCAAGCTCTTCCCGAGCCGGGTGCGCCGACTGGTCCTCGACTCCATCGTGAACCCCGACGGCGTCTGGTACGACGACAACATCGGGCAGGACTACGCCTTCGACGCCCGCCACAAGGCGCTCATGGCGTGGATCGCGAAGTACGACTCGACGTACAGGCTCGGCACGAACCCGGCCCGGATCGAGGCCAAGTGGTACGCCATGCAGGCCGAGTTGGCGAAGAGGCCGGCCGGCGGCAAGGTGGGCGCGGCCGAGCTGGAGGACACCTTCCTGCCCGGCGGCTACTACAACGGCTACTGGCCCTACCTGGCCGACGCCTTCGCCGCGTACGTCAACGACAAGAACGCCGAGCCGCTGGTCGAGGCGTACCAGAACTTCGCCGCGATCGACCCCTCCGGCGACAACGGCTACAGCGTCTACGCGGCCGTGCAGTGCCGTGACGTCGCCTGGCCGCGCGACTGGAAGCAGTGGCGGAAGGACAACTGGGCGGTCTACAAGAAGGCGCCCTTCAACGCCTGGAACAACGCCTGGTACAACGCGCCGTGCGCGTTCTGGCCCACCAAGTCGCTGAAGCCGGTGAACGTCGCCAACGCCAAGCTCCCGCCGGTGCTGCTGTTCCAGGCGACGAACGACGCGGCCACCCCGTACGAGGGCGGTGTCACCGTGCACCGCCTGCTCAAGCACTCCAGCCTGGTCGTCGAGCAGGGCGGCGGCAACCACGGCATCTCGCTGAGCGGCAACGCCTGCCTCGACAAGTACCTGGCGAGGTACCTGACCGACGGCACCGTCCCGCGCGGCCACGGCACCGCCGACGCGGTCTGCCAGAAGCTGCCCGACCCCAAGCCGCTGGAGGCCCAGCCGGCGACGGCGTCGGCCCTGACCGGCGCGTCCACGCCGGCCGCGGCGGTGCCCGGCGGCGGCACGCTGCACGGTCTGCTCGGCTTCCGCGGCTGACCGTGAGCTGACGGACGAAGAGGGGCGCCCGGTGTCCGCCGGGCGCCCCTCACTGTCGTACCGGAGTGATCAGAGCTTCTCGATCACGTAGTCGACGCACCGGGTGAGCGCCTCGACGTCCGCGGGGTCGATCGCCGGGAACATCGCGACCCGCAACTGGTTGCGGCCGAGCTTGCGGTAGGGCTCGGTGTCGACGACGCCGTTGGCGCGCAGCACCTTGGCGACCGCGGCGGCGTCGATCTCGTCCGAGAAGTCGATCGTGCCGATGACCTGGGAGCGCTTGGCCGCGTCGGTGACGAACGGCGTGGCGTGCTTGGACTCCTCCGCCCAGGTGTAGAGGCGGGTCGAGGAGTCCTTCGTACGGGCCGTCGACCAGGCGAGGCCGCCCTGGCCGTTGATCCACTCGAGCTGCTGGTTCAGTAGGAAGAGAGTGGCGAGGGCCGGGGTGTTGTACGTCTGGTTCTTGCGGGAGTTGTCGATCGCCGTGGGGAGCGAGAAGAACTCCGGGATGTGGCGGCCGGACGCGTGGATCCGCTCGGCCCGCTCGATCGCGGCCGGGGAGAACACGCCGATCCACAGGCCGCCGTCGGAGGCGAAGGACTTCTGCGGGGCGAAGTAGTAGACGTCCGTCTCGGCGATGTCGACCGGGAGGCCGCCGGCGCCCGAGGTGGCGTCCACCAGGACCAGCGCGCCGGAGTCCGCGCCCGCGACCCGCCTGATCGGGGCGGCGACACCGGTGGAGGTCTCGTTGTGCGTGAACGCGTACACGTCGACGCCCTCCTCGGCCCGCGGGTCCGGGTGGGTGCCGGGGTCGGAGGAGACGACGGTGGGCTCGGCCAGCCAGGGGGCCAGCTTGGACGCCTTCGCGAACTTCGACGAGAACTCGCCGAAGGTCAGGTGCTGCGACTTGTTCTCGATCAGGCCGTGCGTCGCCACGTCCCAGAACGCGGTGGAGCCGCCGTTGCCGAGGACGACCTCGTAGCCCTCGGGCAGCGAGAACAGCTCGGAGATCCCCTCACGGACCTTGCCGACCAGGTTCTTCACCGGAGCCTGGCGGTGGGAGGTGCCGAGGAGGGAGGTACCGGTCGCGGCCAGCGCGTCCAGCGCTTCCGTCCGCACCTTGGAGGGGCCCGCGCCGAATCGACCGTCGGCGGGCTTGATGTCAGCGGGAATCTGGATCTCAGCCACGAGGGGAGCGTAGCCGCTGGGGAAACCCGGTCGAAACGTCGTCCGTCCGGTGAGACGCGGGGATGTCGGCCGGACGGCGGGGGCGGCGCGTCCTGACAGACTCCGGCCATGGACACGAGCACCTGGACCCTGCGTCCCGCGACCCCATCCGACGTCGAGCCGATAGCCGAGCTGCGGGCCGTGGTGATGCGCCCCGACCTGGAGCGCTTGGGCCGGTTCGACGAGCAGCGGGTGCGGCAGCGGTTCCGGGACGCCTTCGTCGCGGAACACCTCTCGGTCATCGAGTCCGACGGCCGCCTCGCGGGGTGTGTCGCGCTGCGCCCGGCCGAGGACGGGCTGTGGCTGGAGCACTTCTTCGTCGACCCGGCGCTCCAGGGCCGCGGCCTGGGCTCGGCCGTCCTGCGCGCCCTGCTCGCCCGCGCCGACGCCGGCGGCGGGACCGTCCGCCTGAACGTCCTCCAGGGCAGCGCGGCCAGGCGGCTCTACGAGCGGCACGGCTTCGTCGTCGAGAGCGAGGACCCGGTCGACGTGTTCATGGTGCGGCGCTGAGACAGTCGTATACCGGGTTTACGCACCTGACTGAGTCCATTAACCTGGACCGAGTAGTGCAGCGTGATGAACAATACCCCGGAACCGACCTCCTGGAAGCACCGTGACCGCCCCCAGCACCGACCTGTCCTCCTCGCTCCCGGTCGCCACGACGCCCGCCGGCGGCCCCCGTCGCCTCGGCTCCCTCGGCCCCGTCGGACTGGTCCTCGCGGGCGGTGTCTCCGTGCAGTTCGGCGCGGCGCTGGCCGTGACCCTGATGCCGAGGGCCGGTGCGCTCGGGGTGGTGACGCTGCGGCTGCTGGCCGCCGCGGTCGTGCTGCTCGTGGTGTGCCGTCCGCGGCTGCGCGGCCACTCCCGCACCGACTGGGGCACGGTCGTCGTGTTCGGTCTCGTCATGGCCGCGATGAACGGCCTCTTCTACCAGGCCGTCGACCGCATCCCGCTCGGCGCCGCGGTCACCCTGGAGGTCCTCGGGCCGCTCACCCTCTCGGTGCTCGCCTCCCGGCGCGCGGTCAACCTCCTGTGGGCCGCGCTCGCCCTCGCCGGCGTCTTCCTCCTCGGCGGCGGGGACTTCGGCGACCTCGACCCGCTGGGCGTGGCCTTCGCGATGGACGCGGGGGTGATGTGGGCGGCGTACATCGTCTTCAGCGCGCGTACCGGACGCCGTTTCCCGCAGGCCGACGGGCTCGCCCTGGCGATGGCGGTCGGTGCGCTGGCGTTCCTGCCGTTCGGGGCCGTGGAGTCCGGCAGCAGGCTCCTCGACCCGGTGACCGTGGCCCTCGGCGCGGCGGTGGCCGTGATGTCCTCCGTGCTGCCCTACACCCTCGAACTCCTCGCCCTGCGCCGCCTGCCCGCCTCCACTTTCGCGGTCCTCATGAGCCTGGAGCCCGGCCTGGCCGCCCTGGCCGGCTTCCTGATCCTCGGCCAGTCCCTGTCCGCCCTCCAGGCCCTCGCCGTCGCCCTGGTGATCGCGGCGAGCATGGGAGCGGTACGCACCCAGACGACCCGGGCCAAGCCGATCACACCCTGAGCCGGGGCGCGTTGTCGGGGGGCGCCGGTCGCATCCGAGGCGCCCGGCGCGTTGTCGGGCGGGGCTGGCCGCTGGCGAGGCGCATGGGCGGGGCGAAGGGGAACGCCTTGATTCGGGGTGTTGTCGGGGCGTCGGCGTGTTGTCAGGGGGCGTCGGCCGCTGCCGAGGCGTGGGGGTGGGGGCCGGGCCAAGGGGATCGCCCTGAGCCGTGGCGTTTTCGGGGGCGTTGGCGCGCTGTCAGGGGCGTCGGCCGTTGCCCAGGCGTACGGGTCGAGCCAAGGCGATCACGCCCTGAGCCGCCGCGCTGCCCGAGCGTCGGCGTGTTGCCGGGGAGCGCCGGTCGCTGTCCACAAGCACGGCCCGGCCGGCGGTGGCCCCAGATGCCGTACGGCGTCGACTCGGGCCGTGGGCCGTGGTCAGTTCGACGGCTTCTCCCATACCGAGACGTGGGAGTCGCTGTCGGTGGTGAAGGGGGCTCGGGTCCAGTCCGCCCATCGGTGCCGTAGTCGCAGCCCGGCCAGCCGGGCCATCAGGTCCAGCTCCGCCGGCCACACGTACCGGAAGGGGATGGACCGGAAGGAGCCCCGGCCGTCCTCCCCGACCCGCACATGGTGGGAGGCCATCGCCTGCGTGGCGGTGTCGTAGGTGTCGAAGCCGAGGCGGCCGTCGCCGATGTGGAAGGGCACGGCGTTCTGCCCGGGCGGGAGCTTCCGCAACTGGGGGACCATGACCTCGACGACGAACGTGCCGCCCGGCTCCAGATGGCCGGCGGCATTGCGGAAGCAGTCCACCTGGGCGTCCTGGGTCGTCAGGTTCATGATCGTGTTGAAGACCAGATAGGCGACCGAGAAGCCGCCCGGCACCCGGGTCGTCGAGAAGTCCCCGATCGTCACCCCGACCGCCGCACCGCCCGGCTTGGCCCGCAGCCGCTCCGCCATCGCCCCGGACAGCTCGATCCCGTGCACCGCCACCCCGCGCGCCGCCAGCGGCAACGCGATCCGCCCGGTCCCGACGCCCAGTTCCAGGGCCCGCCCCTCGCCGGCGAGCTCCGCCAGTACGTCCACGACCGGCTCCACCGCCTCCGCCGTGAACATCGCCGCCGCCGACTCGTCGTACGTCGCCGCGACGGACTCCCCGAAGTGACCGTCGTCATCGCTCATCGGGGGACCGTACTGCGGGGGAGGTGCCGGGCGCCTCCCGAATATGAGCGCGCGAAATTAATGCAAGCATGCTTGCTTGTTTCTGGAGTCGCTGACATTCTCCCCCCATGGCAGACCCCACACCCGTCATCGACGACCTGTGCGCGGAGAGCGAGGAACTCGACCGGCTCGTAGCCGAGTTGAGCGCCGAGCAGTGGGCCCTCGCGACCCCCGCCCCCGGGTGGACCGTGGCCCACCAGATCGCCCACCTCGCCTGGACCGACCACTCCTCCCTGCTCGCCGTCACCGACCGGGCGGCCTTCTCCCGCGAGGTCGAGAAGGCGCTCGCGGCACCCGGGGACTTCGTGGACGCCGGCGCGGCGGAGGGCGCCCGAAGGCCGCCGGCGCGACTGCTCGCCTACTGGCGGGCGGGCCGCGAGGACCTGGCCGAGGCCCTGCGGAACGCCCCCGAGGGCGCCCGTTTCCCCTGGTACGGCCCGCCCATGTCGACCGCCTCCATGGCCACCGCCCGCCTCATGGAGACCTGGGCGCACGGCCTGGACGTGGCGGACGCGCTGGGGGTGACCCGCGAGGCGACCGACCGGATCCGGCACATCGTCCGGCTCGGCGTCCGCACCCGCGACTTCGCCTTCGGCGTGCACGGACTGACCCCGCCCTTCGAGGAGTTCCGCATCGAACTCACCTCACCGTCGGGCGAGTTGTGGACCTACGGCCCCGAGAACGCCACCGACCGCGTCAGCGGCCCCGCCCTCGACTTCTGCCTCCTGGTCACCCAGCGGGCCCACCGGGCCGACCTGGCCCTGCATGCCGAGGGCGAGGACGCCGACGCATGGCTCGACATCGCCCAGGCCTTCGCGGGCCCACCCGGCAAGGGGCGCGCGCCCAGGGGGGCGGGCCGGTGACTCCTCTGCGCATCGGCAACGCCTCCGGCTTCTACGGCGACCGCTTCGACGCCCTGCGCGAGATGCTCACCGATGGCGAGCTCGACGTGCTCACCGGTGACTATCTCGCCGAGCTGACCATGCTCATCCTGGGCCGGGACCGGCTGAAGGACCCGGCGGCGGGCTACGCCCGCACGTTCCTGCGGCAGTTGGAGGAGTGCCTCGGCCTGGCGCGGGAGCGCGGGGTCCGGATCGTCGCCAACGCGGGCGGCCTCAATCCGGCCGGACTCGCCGCGCGGATCGGCGAGTTGGCGGACCGGCTGGGCCTGGACGTACGGGTCGCGCATGTCGAGGGCGACGACCTCACCGCCCGCCACCCGGGCAGTCTCGCCGCCCACGCCTACCTCGGCGGCTTCGGCATCGCGGCCTGTCTGCGCGCGGGCGCGGACGTGGTCGTGACCGGCCGGGTGACGGACGCGGCCCTGGTCACCGGCCCGGCCGCCGCCCACTTCGGCTGGGGCCCGGGCGACCACGACCGCCTGGCGGGAGCGGTCGTCGCCGGGCACGTCCTGGAGTGCGGGACCCAGGCGACCGGCGGGAACTACGCGTTCTTCGCCGAGGGCGGCCACGATCTGCGCAGGCCCGGCTTCCCGCTCGCCGAGCTCCACGAGGACGGCACCGCCGTCATCACCAAGCACCCCGGCACCGGTGGCTTCGTGGACGTCGGCACGGTGACGGCCCAACTGCTGTACGAGACGCAGGGCGCCCGGTACGCGGGACCGGACGTCACCGCCCGCCTGGACACGGTCCGCCTCGCCCAGGACGGCCCCGACCGCGTCCGGATCTCCGGCGTCCGCGGCGAGGCCCCGCCGCCCACCCTCAAGGTCGGCCTCAACCGGCTCGGCGGCTTCCGCAACGAGGTCGTCTTCGTCCTGACCGGCCTGGACATCGAGGCCAAGGCGGCTCTGGTGCGGCAGCAGTTGGAGCCGGCCCTCGCCAAGGTCACCGACGTCCGCTGGGACCTGGTCCGCACGGACCGCCCGGACGCGGGCACCGAGGAGACCGCCAGCGCCCTGCTGCGGCTGGTCGTCCGGGACGCGGACCAGGAGGCCGTCGGACGGTCGCTCAGCGGGGCCGCCGTGGAACTGGCTCTCGCCAGCTACCCCGGGTTCCATGTGGTGGCACCACCGGGAAAGGGCTCGCCCTACGGCGTCTTCGAGGCCGCGTACGTCCCTCAGGGCGACGTCGACCACGTGGCCGTCCTCCCCGACGGGCGACGGATCGCCGTGGTGCCGGCCCAGGAGACCGCCGTACTCGAGGACCCGCCGGAGCCGCCGCTGCCCGGGCCGCCGCCGTCCGGCCCGACCCGGCGGGCCCCTCTCGGGCTCGTCGCCGGGGCCCGCAGCGGGGACAAGGGCGGCAACGCCAACGTCGGCGTGTGGGCGCGCACGGACGAGGGCTGGCGGTGGCTCGCGCACACGCTCACCGTGGACCGGCTGCGTGAACTCCTGCCGGAGACAGCCGACCTGCCCGTCACCCGGCACGCCCTCCCGCACCTTCGCGCCCTGAACTTCGTCGTGGCGGGGATCCTCGGCGAGGGCGTCGCCGCCCAGCACCGCTTCGACCCGCAGGCCAAGGCCCTCGGCGAATGGCTGCGCTCCCGCCACCTGGACATCCCGGAGGCCCTGCTGTGACCGTCCTTCAGTCCACCCTCGACACCACCGGCCCCGACCACCGGGCCCACCGCGACACCATGCTCGGCAAGCTCGCCGAGCTGGACGCCGAGCACGCGAAGGCGCTGGCGGGCGGGGGCGAGAAGTACGTCCAACGGCACCGCGACCGGGGCAAGCTGCTCGCCCGGGAGCGCATCGAGCTGCTCCTCGACCCCGACACGCCCTTCCTGGAGCTGTCCCCGCTGGCCGCCTGGGGCAGCGACTACACGGTCGGCGCCTCCCTCGTCACCGGGATCGGGGTGGTGGCGGGCGTGGAGTGCCTGATCACCGCCAACGACCCGACCGTGCGCGGCGGGGCGAGCAACCCCTGGTCGCTGAAGAAGGCCCTGCGGGCCAACGACATCGCCCTCGCCAACCGGCTGCCCTGCATCAGCCTGGTGGAGTCCGGGGGCGCCGACCTGCCCTCGCAGAAGGAGATCTTCATCCCGGGCGGGGCCGTCTTCCGGGACCTGACCCGGCTGTCGGCGGCCGGAATCCCGACCGTCGCCGTCGTCTTCGGCAACTCCACGGCCGGCGGCGCCTACGTCCCCGGCATGTCCGACCACGTGATCATGGTCAAGGAGCGGGCCAAGGTGTTCCTGGGCGGCCCGCCCCTCGTCAAGATGGCCACCGGCGAGGAGAGCGACGACGAGTCCCTCGGCGGGGCCGAGATGCACGCGCGCGTGTCCGGCCTCGCGGACTACTTCGCCGTGGACGAGCGGGACGCCCTCAGGCAGGCCCGACGGGTCGTGGCCCGCCTCAACCACCGCAAGGCGTACGACGATCCGGGCCCGGCCGAGCCGCCCGAGTACGACCCGGAGGAGCTCCTGGGCATCGTCCCCGGCGATCTCAGGACACCCTTCGACCCGCGCGAGGTGATCGCCCGGATCGTCGACGCCTCGGACTTCGACGAGTTCAAGCCGCTGTACGGCACCAGCCTGGTCACCGGGTGGGCGGCGCTGCACGGTTACCCGGTCGGAGTGCTGGCCAACGCCCAGGGAGTGCTGTTCTCCGAGGAGTCCCAGAAGGCGGCCCAGTTCATCCAGTTGGCGAACCAGCGGGACATCCCCTTGCTGTTCCTGCACAACACCACCGGTTACATGGTCGGCAAGGAGTACGAGCAGGGCGGCATCATCAAGCACGGCGCCATGATGATCAACGCCGTCAGCAACTCGCGGGTCCCGCATCTGTCCGTCCTCATGGGCGCCTCGTACGGCGCGGGCCACTACGGCATGTGCGGCCGCGCCTACGACCCCCGCTTCCTGTTCGCCTGGCCGAGCGCCAAGTCGGCCGTCATGGGCCCCCAGCAGCTCGCCGGCGTGCTCTCCATCGTCGCCCGCCAGTCGGCCGCGGCGAAGGGCCGCCCGTACGACGAGGAGGGCGACGCCGCCCTGCGCGCCATGGTGGAACAGCAGATCGAGTCCGAGTCGCTGCCCATGTTCCTGTCCGGGCGGCTCTACGACGACGGCGTCATCGACCCCCGGGACACCCGGACGGTCCTCGGCATGTGCCTGTCCGCGATCCACACCGCCCCCTACGAGGGCGCCCGCGGCGGCTTCGGCGTCTTCCGGATGTGAGGAACCCTTCAGTGATCACTTCTGTGCTCGTCGCCAACCGGGGCGAGATCGCCCGCCGGATCTTCCGCACCTGCCACGAGCTGGGCATCCGGACGGTCGCCGTGTACGCGGACGCGGACGCGAACGCCCTCCACGCGCGCGAGGCGGACACGGCCGTACGACTGCCGGGCGCGGCCCCCGCCGACACCTACCTGCGGGCCGACCTGATCGTGAAGGCGGCGCTCGATGCCGGCGCCGACGCCGTGCACCCCGGCTACGGCTTCCTCTCCGAGAACGCCGACTTCGCGCGGGCCGTCCTGGACGCGGGCCTGACCTGGATCGGACCGCCCCCGTCGGCGATCGAGGCGATGGCGTCCAAGACGCGCGCCAAGGAACTGATGGGGCTGGCACCCCTGCGGGACGTGACGCCGGCCGACCTGCCGGTGCTGGTGAAGGCGGCGGCGGGCGGCGGCGGTCGCGGCATGCGGATCGTGCGCCGCACGGAGGACCTGGCGGCCGCCCTGGAGAGCGCCCGCGCCGAGGCCGCGAGCGCCTTCGGCGACGGCGAGGTCTTCGTCGAGCCGTACGTCGAGGACGGCCGGCACGTCGAGGTCCAGATCCTCGCCGACACCCACGGCACGGTCTGGGCCCTGGGCACCCGCGACTGCTCCCTGCAACGCCGCCACCAGAAGGTGATCGAGGAGGCACCGGCCCCCGGCCTCCCGCAGAGCCTCACGGCGGAGCTGCACGAGCTGGCGGTACGGGCGGCCCGCGCGGTGGACTACGTGGGCGCGGGCACGGTCGAGTTCCTGGTCTCCGGCACCACGGCCCACTTCCTGGAGATGAACACCCGCCTCCAGGTCGAACACCCGGTGACGGAGGCGGTGTTCGGCCTGGACCTGGTGGCGGAACAGCTCCGGGTCGCGGAGGGCGCCGCCCTGCCCGACGAGCCGCCCCCCGCGCGAGGCCACGCGGTCGAGGCCCGCCTGTACGCCGAGGACCCGGCACGCGACTGGACCCCGCAGACCGGCACCCTGCACCGCTTCTCGGTCCCCCCGTCCGTCCGCCTCGACACCGGCTACGAGAGCGGCGACGACATCGGCGTCCACTACGACCCGATGCTCGCCAAGGTCGTCGCGCACGCCCCGACCCGTGCGGAGGCGGTGCGCGCGCTGGCGGGCGCGCTGGAGCGGGCGACGATCCACGGCCCGACCACGAACCGGGACCTGCTGGTCAACTCCCTGCGCCACGAGGAGTTCACGACCGCCCGCATGGACACGGGCTTCTACGACCGGCACCTGTCCGAACTCACCGAGGCCGTCCCGGACCCGCTGGCCCCCCTGGCCGCGGCCCTCGCGGACGCCGTCGGACGCTCCCGCTTCGGCGGCTGGCGCAACCTGCACTCGGCCCCGCAGACGAAGCGGTACGCGAGGGCGGGGGAGGAGCACGAGGTCCGCTACCGGCACACGAGACAGGGCCTGGAGGCGGACGGCGTCCGGGTGCTCCACGCGGCCGCTGACGTGGTCGTACTCGAAGTGGACGGCGTGCGGCGGACGTTCGAGGTGGCCCGGTACGGCGACCAGGTGTACGTGGGGAGCACGGCCCTGACGGCGCTGCCCCGCTTCCCGGACCCGACCGCCCAGCTCGCCCCGGGCTCCCTGCTGGCCCCCATGCCGGGAACGGTCGTCCGGGTCGCGGACGGCCTGGCCGAGGGCTCCGCCGTGGAAGCGGGCCAGCCGCTGCTGTGGCTGGAGGCCATGAAGATGGAACACAGGATCACGGCGCCGGTGAACGGCACGCTCACGGCACTTCAGGCAGTACCCGGCCAACAGGTGACGGTCGGCTCTCTATTGGCAGTAGTGGAACCCACCTAGGGGCGCGGGACCGAATCAATGTGCGGCTACCGCCGCGCGGCCGCGACCAGCCACGACGAAGGAGCCCCATGCCCACGATCGAAACCGACGAGCACAAGTCCCTGCGACAAGCAGTATCCGCCCTCGGCAGGCGCCACGGCCGCGACTACGACCGAGAGCAACTCTGGGCCGAGGCAGCCAAGCTCGGCTACCTGGGCGTCAACCTCCCCGAGGAGTACGGAGGCGGAGGTGGCGGCATCGCCGAACTCTCCATCGTCCTGGAGGAGCTCGGCGCGACCGGCGCCCCCCTGCTGATGATGATCGTGTCCCCCGCCATCTGCGGCACGGTCATCGCCCGGTTCGGCACCGAGGCCCAGAAGCGGGAGTGGCTCCCCGCGCTCGCCGACGGCACCCGCACGATGGCGTTCGGGATCACCGAACCCGACGCCGGTTCCAACAGCCACCGCATCAGCACCACGGCCCGCCGCGACGGAGCCGACTGGCTGCTGACCGGCCGCAAGGTGTTCGTCTCCGGCGTCGACATCGCCGACGCCACCCTCATCGTCGGCCGCACGGAGGACGCCCGGACCGGCCGCCTCAAGCCCTGCCTGTTCATCGTCCCCCGGGACGCCCCGGGCTTCGGCAGGCGCATGATCGAGATGGAACTGAACGCCCCGGAGAAGCAGTTCGAGCTCACCCTCGACGACGTGCGCCTGCCCGCCGAGGCGCTCGTGGGGGACGAGGACGCCGGCCTGCTCCAGCTCTTCGCCGGTCTCAACCCCGAGCGCGTCATGACGGCCGCCTTCGCGATCGGCATGGGCCGCTACGCGCTCTCCCGGGCGATCACCTACGCCAAGGACCGCACGGTGTGGAACATCCCCATCGGCGCCCACCAGGCCATCGCCCACCCCCTCGCCCAGGCCCACATCGACCTCGAACTGGCCCGCCTGATGACGCAGAAGGCCGCCCACCTCTACGACGAGGGCGACGACATGGCCGCGGGCGAGGCCGCCAACATGGCCAAGTACGCCGCGGGGGAGGCCTGTGTGAAGGCCGTGGACCAGGCCGTCCACACCCTCGGCGGCAACGGCCTCACCAAGGAGTTCGGGATCGCCTCGCTGATAACGGCCGCGCGCGTGGCTCGTATCGCCCCGGTCAGCAGGGAGATGATTCTCAACTACGTCTCCCACCAGACCCTGGGCCTGCCCAAGTCGTACTAGGCCGTCCCGGAATCAGGCCGTCTTGGAGGAACCGTGTTCCGCAGCGAGTACGCAGACGTCCAGCCCGTAGAACTGCCCATCCACGACGCCGTGCTGGCGCGCGCCCCCGAGTTCGGTGACGCGCCCGCCCTGATCGACGGCACCGACGGCACCACCCTCACGTACGCACAGCTCGACCGGTTCCACCGCCGGGTCGCCGCGGGCCTCGCGGAGGCGGGCGTCACCAAGGGGGACGTGCTCGCTCTGCACAGCCCCAACACGATCGCCTTCCCGACCGCGTTCTACGCCGCCACCCGCGCGGGCGCCTCCGTCACGACCGTGCACCCGCTCTCCACGGCCGAGGAGTTCGCCAAGCAGCTCTCCGACTCCGCGGCCCGCTGGATCGTCACCGTCTCGCCGCTCCTGGAGACCGCGCGCCGGGCCGCCGAACTCGCGGGCGGCGTACGGGAGATCTTCGTCTGCGACAGCGCCCCCGGCCACCGCTCCCTCATCGACATGCTCGCCTCGACGGCCCCCGAACCGCACGTCGACATCGACCCGGTGGCGGACGTTGCGGCCCTGCCGTACTCCTCGGGCACCACCGGCACCCCCAAGGGCGTGATGCTCACCCACCGGCAGATCGCCACCAACCTCGCCCAGCTCCAGCCTTTGATGTCCGCGGGCCCCGAGGACCGCATCCTCGCGGTCCTGCCCTTCTTCCACATCTACGGCCTCACCGCCCTCATGAACGCGCCCCTGCGCGTCGGCGCGAGCGTCGTCGTGCTGCCCCGCTTCGACCTGGAGACCTTCCTCGCGGCCATCCAGAACCACCGCATCACCGGCCTGTACGTGGCCCCGCCGATCGTCCTCGCCCTCGCCAAGCACCCGCTGGTCGAGCAGTACGACCTGTCGTCCCTGCGCTACCTCGTCAGCGCCGCCGCCCCGCTGGACGCCCGGCTCGCCGCCACCTGTTCGGCCCGCCTCGGCCTCCCGCCCGTCGGCCAGGCGTACGGCATGACGGAACTCTCGCCCGGCACCCATGTCGTCCCCCTGGCCGCCATGCCCGAGGCGCCCCCGGGGACCGTCGGCAAGCTCATCGCCGGCACCGAGATGCGGATCGTCTCCCTCGACGACCCCGACAAGGACCTCGACATCGGCGAACCCGGCGAGATCCTCATCCGCGGCCCGCAGATCATGAAGGGCTACCTCGGCCGCCCCGACGACACCGCCGCCATGATCGACGCCGACGGCTGGCTGCACACCGGGGACGTCGGCCATGTCGACGCCGACGGCTGGCTGTTCGTCGTGGACCGGGTCAAGGAGCTCATCAAGTACAAGGGCTTCCAGGTGGCCCCCGCCGAACTGGAGGCGCTCCTGCTCACCCACCCCGGCATCGCCGACGCGGCCGTCATCGGCGTCTACAACGACGACGGCAACGAGGTCCCGCACGCCTTCGTCGTCCGCCAGCAGCACGCGAGCGACCTCTCCGAGAGCGAGGTCATGATGTACGTCGCCGAACGCGTCGCCCCCTACAAACGCGTCCGCCAGGTCACCTTCACCGAGGCCGTGCCCCGGGCCGCCTCCGGCAAGATCCTGCGACGACAGCTCAGGGAGCGCATGTGACACCGATCGCCCGTACCCGCGCGCGGGGCGTGGAGACCCTCGCCCTGGACTCCCCCCACAACCGCAACGCCCTGTCGGCCACGCTGGTGGGGGAGCTGTCCGCGGCGCTGGCGGACTGCGCCAAGGACGACGCCGTCCGCGCGGTCGTCCTCACCCACACCGGCAACACCTTCTCCGCGGGCGCCGACCTCAAGGACCCCCCGGACCCGGACGCCCTGGTCGGGCTCCTGCGGCAGATCGTGGAGCTCGCCAAGCCGGTCGTCGCCCGCGTCACCGGGCACGTCCGCGCGGGCGGCCTCGGCCTCCTCGCCGCCTGCGACATCGCCGCCGCGTCCACGGAGTCGACGTTCGCCTTCACCGAGGTCCGGATCGGGGTCGCCCCGGCGGTCATCTCCCTGACCCTGCTGCCCCGCACCGACCCCCGCGCCCTCGCCCGCCACTACCTCACCGGCGAACGCTTCGACGCGGCCGAGGCGGCCCGCATCGGCCTGGTGACGGCGGCGGGCGACGACGTGGACGCCGTACTCGAACCGATCCTGGACGGTCTGCGCCGGGCCGCCCCCGAAGCCCTGGCCGAGACGAAACGGCTGCTCACCGCTAGGGTGCTGGAGACCTTCGACCGGGACGCGGCCGACCTGACCGCGCTCTCGGCCCGGCTGTTCGCCTCACCGCACGCGCGCGAGGGGATGACAGCCTTCCTGGAACGACGGGATCCCTCATGGGTGGTGTGAGCACGATCGGCGACCGGGCCGACCGCGTGCCGAAGCAGGACCGCAGCCGGGCCACCCGGCAGCGCCTCCTCGAAGCCGCCGTGGCCTGCCTCGCCGAGCACGGCTGGGCCGGCTCCACGGTCACCGTCGTCGCCGAACGCGCCGGCGTCTCCCGGGGCGCCGCCCAGCACCACTTCCCGACCCGCGAGGCCCTGTTCACCGCGGCCGTCGAGTACGTCGCCGAGGAGCGCTCCACGGCCTTGCGCGCCCTGTTCCCGCAGGGCGCGGCGGACGACCGGCGCGCGGTGATCTCCGCCCTCGTCGACCTCTACACCGGCCCGCTGTTCCGCGCCGCCCTCCACCTGTGGGTCGCCGCCTCCAACGAGGAGCAACTGCGCCCCCAGGTGACGGAACTGGAGGCGCGGGTGGGCCGGGAGACCCACAGGATCGCGATCGACCTCCTGGGCGCGGACGAGTCCGAGCCGGGCGTCCGCGAAACGGTCCAGGGCCTCCTGGACATGGCGAGGGGCCTGGGCCTGGCGAATCTCCTCACGGACGACCACGCTCGCCGTGAAAAGGTCGTGGCGCAGTGGGCCGTACTGCTGGACGAGGCCCTGCTTTGAGTTTTCAGGGGCGCGGGGAACTGCGCGACCAGCCACAAACGGCCCGCAGTCGCCCACGCTCCTCAAGCACTCCCTTCAGTGGGCGATGCTCCCGTACCCCTCGATGTCCTGCGGACTCCGCGAGCCGGGCCCCACATACCGCGCGGACGGCCGCACCAACCGCCCCGTCCGCTTCTGCTCAAGGATGTGCGCCGACCACCCCGCCGTACGCGCGCACGTGAACATCGACGTGAACATGTGCGCCGGCACCTCCGCGAAGTCGAGGACGATCGCCGCCCAGAACTCCACGTTGGTGGCGAGCACCCGGTCCGGCCGCCGCGCGTGCAGCTCGGCGAGCGCCGCCTTCTCCAGCGCCTCCGCGATCTCGAACCGGGGCGCCCCCAGCTCCCGCGCGGTCCTGCGCAGCACCCGCGCGCGCGGGTCCTCGGCCCGGTACACCCGGTGCCCGAACCCCATCAGCCGCTCACCGCGGTCCAGCGCCTGCCTGACGTACGCGTCGGCGTCCCCGGTCCGCTCGATCTCCTCGATCATCCCGAGCACCCGGGACGGCGCACCGCCGTGCAACGGCCCGGACATGGCACCCACGGCACCGGAGAGCGCGGCGGCGACATCCGCCCCCGTGGAGGCGATCACGCGCGCGGTGAACGTCGACGCGTTCATGCCGTGCTCCGCGGCCGACGTCCAGTAGGCGTCCACGGCGGCCACGTGCTTGGGGTCCGGCTCCCCGCGCCAGCGGATCATGAACCGCTCGACGACGGACTGCGCCTTGTCGATCTCCCGCTGCGGCACCATCGGCAGGCCCTGCCCGCGCGCGGACTGGGCGACGTAGGAGAGGGCCATCACGGCGGCCCGGGCGAGGTCGGCACGCGCCTGCTCGGCATCGATGTCGAGCAGCGGCTTGAGCCCCCACACCGGCGCGAGCATGGCGAGCGCCGACTGGACGTCCACGCGGATGTCCCCGGAGTGCACCGGGATCGGGAACGGCTCGGCGGGCGGCAGGCCGGGGTTGAAGGCGCCGTCGACCAGCAGCCCCCACACGTTGCCGAACGAGACGTGGCCGACCAGATCCTCGATGTCGACGCCCCGGTACCGCAGCGCGCCGCCCTCCTTGTCCGGTTCGGCGATCTCCGTCTCGAACGCGACGACTCCTTCGAGACCAGGTACAAAGCCGGGGTCGAGGTCGGACATCAGGCGGCTCCTCGTGACGTGTACGACGGATGACGCCACGATATCCCCGGGTGCCACCTTTGGGGAGAGCAAGCGGCACTCAGTGCCACCTGCCCTGGGAAGGCGATCCGTACGGCAAGATGACGACGTGACCGACGCAGCACACGCCGTCTCCCCGGACCCCGCCTCCATGCGCCGGCAGTACCGCGCGGAGGGCCTCGCCGAGGCCGACCTGGCCGCCACGCCCGTAGAGCAGTTCGCGCGCTGGTTCAAGCAGGCGGCGACCGAGGCGCACCTCTTCGAGCCGAACGCCATGGTCGTCTCCACCGCGGACGCCGAGGGCCGCCCCAGCTCCCGCACGGTCCTGCTCAAGCAGTTCGACGAGCAGGGCTTCGTCTTCTACACCAACTACGACTCCCGCAAGGGCAGGGAACTCGCCGAGAACCCGTACGTCTGCCTGCTCTTCCCCTGGCACCCCATGGCCCGCCAGGTCATCGTCACCGGCCTCGCCCGCCGCACCGGCCGCGACGAGACCGCCGCCTACTTCCGCACCCGCCCGCACGGCTCCCAGCTCGGCGCCTGGGCCAGCGCGCAGTCCTCGGTGATCGAGACCCGCGACCAGGTCGACACCGCCTACGCGGAACTCGCCGCCCGCTACCCCGAGGGCGAACAGGTCCCGGTGCCGCCGCACTGGGGCGGCTTCCGGGTGGCGCCGGAGACGGTGGAGTTCTGGCAGGGTCGCGAGAACCGCCTGCACGACCGGCTGCGCTATGCGGCGGAGCCGGACGGGAGCTGGCGGGTGGAGCGGCTGAGCCCCTGAGCCGGGGCCGCGCAAACGCAGGCGACCCGCGAGCTCTGGGTCCCTCCGCCTGACGGCGGGGGAGCCGGCCGGACGTTACCGGCGAGCTCGCGGGTCGGGTGACTGCGTTGGATTGGCCGGCTGCGTGCATCTCGTACACGCGGGTCCGGCACCGCACTCGGTGGGTGACGGGCCGCTAGCCCGCAGCCACCTCTTCCGTCCGGTATGAATACATCTGCCGAACCACCTCCTCTCCGAAGTACCTGCACCCTAAAAAACCTCCCCCCTCCGGTTCAACCCCTTTTTCGGGAGACGGGGTCGCCAGTCCCCGAAGGCCATGGACGCGCCCGGAACGATCACCTAGCGTGCGGCCCATGACTGATCTGCGGATCGAACCCGTCGCAGGGGACGAGATGGCCGAGGAGTGGCGGCACGTGCACAACGTGATCGTGCCGCCGGCCGCCATGGGGATCGAGGACGTACGGGAGCGCGGTCGGCGGTACCGCCTGGAGAACGCCTATCTCGGGGACACCCTCGTGGGCTGCTCGACCGTCCGCCCGCCGGACGGGGAGGACGCCGTGGCGACCGTCATCGCGCGCGTGCTGCCCGATTACCGCGGACGGGGTTTCGGGACGGCCCTCTACGAGAAGGGTCTTGATCATGCGCGCGGCCTCGGCGCCCGGGTGATCGAGACCTGCGTGCTGGCCGTCAACGAGGACGGGACGCGGTTCGCGCGGGCACGCGGGTTCGTCGAGGTCGACCGGTATGTGCTGGACGGCGGCAGCGACGAGTGGATCGACCTGCGGCTGGAGCCGGGCCGGGAAGGCGTTTGAGGGCATCCGACGCGTTTCCGGCGTACAACGATTCCCTCAATCTTGGGGGAACCCGGTGTGTGCTGCGTCACGTTCGAGTTCAATGATTGTCAGTGAGCGAAGCAGCCGGCAGGGGGTCCAGGTGAGTGCTTCCCGGCGTAGTGGGACCACCGACGAGCTGGGGCCCGACGGGCCCGGGCCCGACGGCCCGGACGGCTCGGGCGGCTCCGACCTGCTCGCCGCGCTGCTGGACGGCATGGACGCGGCACTGTGTGCCTTCGACGCGGACGGCGTCGTCACCCACTGGAACCGCGAGGCCGAGCGCATCCTCGGCTGGACCGCGGCCGAGGCCGTGGGACGGCACGGGTTCGCCGGCTGGGCCGTGCGGCGGGCGGACGCCGAGGAGGTCGAGGAGCGGCTGATGTCCGCCATGCAGGCGCCCGGCCGCCAGGTGCACGAGTTCGCGCTGCTCACCAAGGACGGCGGCCGGGTGCTCGTGCGCACCCAGTCCGCGGCCGTGCGCGGCCCCGACGGCAAGCCGGCCGGGGTGTACTGCGCCTTCAGCGAGGTGCACACCCAGATCGACCTGGAGCGCTCGATCGCGCTCAGCGAGGCCCTGTTCGAGGACGCCTCGTGGGGTGTCGTCCTGGTCGACGCCGACCTGCGGCCCGCCGTGGTCAACGCCCACGCGGCCCGGTCACTGGGCATCGGGCGTACGTCCGTGCTGGGCCGGCCCCTCGGGGAGCTGCTCGCCCAGGGCGTGGAGGAGCTGGAGAGCGCGCTGACCCATGTGCTGGCCGAGGGCGCGCCCCCGGCACCGGCCGAGATCTGGGTCGGGGTGCGGACACCGGACGGCGAGAAGCGGCGCTGCTGGCGCTGCGGGTTCGTACGGCTGGCCTCGCCGCTCGCGGAGGAACCGGTGCCGTTGGGCGTCGGCTGGCTGTTCCAGGACGTCACCGAGGCCAAGCAGAGCGAGCAGGAGGCCTCGCTGCTGCGGTTCCGCGCGAACCAGCTCCACCGGGCGGCCCGGGCCGCGGCGGAGTGCGAGGACCCGGCCGAGGCCGCCGTCGTCCACCTGGACTTCGCCCTCGCCGGCTTCGCCGACCACGCCGTGATCGACCGGGTGGCCGGGGGCGCGGTGGCCGACGGCGAGGAGAGCGGTCCGGTCCGTCTCGTACGGGTCGCCGCGACGCCCTCCGGGGCACCGGGGCCCAGCCTGCAGGCGTCCGGCGCGGCCGGACTGCCGGTGCGGTACGGGGAGGGGCACCCGGCCTTGCAGTGCGTGGACCGGGTCGGGTCGGTCCGGGCGAGCGTCGGGTCGGTGCCGGCGGAGCGGGCTCGCGAGTGGGCCGAGGCCCGCCAGTGGCCCCCGGACGTGGTGCACGCGCTGTGCGCGGTGCTGCGCAGCCGCGGGCGCACGCTCGGCGTCGTGACGTTCCTGCGGGGCTCCGGCAGGGGCCAGTTCGAGCGGGGCGACGCGGTGTACGCGGAGGACGTGGCCGTGCGCATCGCCTCCGCGCTGGATCTGGGCGGGGTCGTGGAGCGGGCGTAGGGCTGTTGCCGCGGGCGCAGGGCTACTGCCGGTAGAAGATCCGGTCGCCGTACTCCTCGAACACCCGGTCGTTCCACTCCAGCCCGCCGTCCACGTTGCCCGAGCGCAGGAGCGGCGGTTCGACGCCCCGCTCCGCCAGCGCGCCCGCCGCCGTCGCCATGACGGCCTGGAGCAGCGCCGAGGTCACGACCGTGGAGGCCGGGGCGAAGGGGGCCGGGATGGTGTCCAGGGACAGCTCCGCGTCCCCCGGGGCGATCTTCGAGTCGAGGACGACGTCGCAGTGGTCCTTCAGGAAGGTGCCCGAGCGGTGACGGGGCTTCGTCTCCCGGGTGTAGGCGACCGAGGTCACACCGATGACCTTCACCCCGCGGGCGCGCGCCTCCTGGGCCATCTCGACGGGGAGCGCGTTGCGGCCGGAGAGGGAGATGATCACCAGGGCGTCGCCCGCGCGGAGGGGCGAGCAGTCCAGGACCGCGCTCGCGAGGCCGTCCACGCGCTCCAGGGCGGAGCCCAGGGTCGCCGGCATGACGTCGACACCCACGACCCCCGGCACGGTCAGCAGGTTCATCAGGGCGAGGCCGCCGGCCCGGTAGACGAGGTCCTGGGCGGCCAGCGAGGAGTGTCCGGCGCCGAAGGCGAAGAGGCGGCCACCGGCGGCGACGGTGTCGGCGAGGAGCTCACCGGCCGCCACGACGGAACCGGTCTCCTCCTCGCGGAGTCGTTGCAGCAGCCCGATCGCGGCGTCGAGGAACTGCCCGGCCAGTGTGCCGTCAGCGCTCGCGGAGCCCGTCTCGCCCATGCGTCGTCCAACCCTTCGTCGCTGTGTCGCGGATCACGGTGCGGTCTGGACCAGTGGGATGTCAATACGGCCGCGCGCCTGCTCGCGAGCGCCTGGTTTCCACGGCACGGCACGGTTGTCAGTGGCATCCGGCAGAATTGACGTCAGGGCCAGCGCACACGCCGGGACGCTGTCGTGCTTCCGGCAGATCTCATCAAGGGGCACGTATGTCCGGACTGATCGACACCACGGAGATGTATCTCCGCACCATCCTCGAGCTGGAGGAGGAAGGTGTGGTCCCCATGCGTGCCCGGATCGCCGAGCGACTCGACCAGAGCGGGCCGACCGTCAGCCAGACCGTGGCGCGGATGGAGCGCGACGGCCTGGTGTCCGTCGCCAGCGACCGGCACCTGGAGCTGACGGACGAGGGCCGGCGGCTGGCCACCCGCGTGATGCGCAAGCATCGGCTCGCGGAGTGCCTGCTCGTCGACGTGATCGGCCTGGAGTGGGAGCAGGTCCACGCGGAGGCGTGCCGCTGGGAGCACGTGATGAGCGAGGCGGTGGAGCGCCGGGTGCTGGAGCTGCTGCGCCACCCCACCGAGTCGCCGTACGGCAACCCGATCCCGGGGCTGGAGGAGCTGGGCGAGAAGGACGGCCCGCACCCCTTCCTGGACGAGGGCATGGTGTCCCTGGCCGACCTGGACCCGGGTCTCGACGGCAAGACGGTCGTCGTGCGCCGGATCGGCGAGCCCATCCAGACGGACGCCCAGCTCATGTACACGCTGCGGCGGGCGGGCGTGCAGCCCGGTTCGGTGGTGAGCGTGACGGAGTCGGCCGGCGGGGTGCTGGTGGGCAGCGGCGGGGAGGCCGCCGAGCTGGAGTCGGACGTCGCCTCGCACGTGTTCGTCGCCAAGCGCTGAGGCTGCCGCGGGCTCAATTGCCGTGCGGTGTCGGGCAGTTGTGGATTTCCGGTCGCTCGTGCGACCGGCCGGCCGGGACTCGTCCCAGGTCTCGTCGATCCGAGATTCAGTGTGCGGAATCGCAGCGCTTCGACGCTTCCCGTGCGAGGCTGTCGCGTGAGGCATATGACCGGAGGGGGCGGACGGATGTGCCGTGGACATGGGGATGGCCCCGGCGCCTTACGGCGCCGGGGCCGGTCCTCCCCTGTGCTGACCCGGAGCCCCGAGCTCCCAGGGTCAATCCCCTCGGACCGATGTCCCCGAGCGGTCCGCCTCCCGCTGAAGGTCTCCCCTCGGCGGCGGCGATCATTCCTTGAGTGCGGTCACTCGAACGAGGGGTGTTGCCGGCCGAGAGCGCATTCTCGAATAGGCATTCGATAATCTGGCGGGGTGACGGGGCGCGCGGGGCGTGCGCTGCACAGATGTACGACAGAGCAAGGGCGGACAGGACAGACACGGCAGTCAGGACACGGTTCACAGGGCGGCCCGGCGGGAGCGGGCGGTCCGGGCGGAGCTAGGGGGGTGCCAATGGCGCGGCGCATCGACGTGACCGGGGCGGACGGCGTACGTCTTGCGGCGTGGGAGTTCGGTGACCCTCCCAAGACCGATCCGGCGGACCCGGCGAGGGAGAGCGCGCGGGCCCCGGAGAAACGATCACCCGGGGTGCTGTTACTCCACGGCCTGATGGGCCGTGCCTCGCACTGGGCTTCCACCGCCCGCTGGCTCTCCGAGCGCTACCGGGCCGTCGCGCTCGACCAGCGCGGTCACGGCCAGAGCGACAAGCCCCCTCGGGCCGCCTTCACCCGGGACGCGTACGTCGAGGACGCCGAGGCCGCCCTCGAACAGCTCGGCCTCGCCCCGACCGTCCTCATCGGCCACGCCATGGGCGCCCTGACGGCCTGGCAGCTCGCCGCCCGCCGGCCCGACCTGGTCCGCGGAGTGATCATCTGCGACATGCGGGCCTCCGCCCTAGGCGCGGCCTCTCAGCGGGAGTGGGGCGAGTGGTTCCGGGCCTGGCCCGTCCCCTTCGCCACCCTGGCCGACGTCCGCAAGTGGTTCGGCGAGGACGACCCCTGGGTGGAGCGGCCCAACCCGGCGCGCGGCGAGTTCTACGCCGAGGTGATGGCCGAGTCCCCCGACGGCTGGCGCCCCGTCTTCGACCCCGAGCAGATGCTGTCGTCCCGCGAGAGCTGGGTCTACGACGCCCACTGGGAGGAACTGACCCAGGTCAGGTGCCCCGCCCTGGTCGTCCGCGGCCTCGACGGCGAACTGGGCCGCGCCGAGGCCCAGGAGATGGTCCGCGTCCTGCCCCGCGGCGAGTACGCCGAGGTCGCCGACGCCGGCCACCTGGTCCACTACGACCAGCCGGAGGCCTGGCGCGCCGCGATAGAGCCTTTCCTGGACACCTTGGACACCCACCCGGACGGCACCCCCACCTGAGCCCACCTGGCGCGCCGCCCCGGCCCCCCGCGGGCGGGCGCCACTCCCACACGGTCTCGGCCGGCCCCGGCAGGGTCGTCCGTCGGTGTGACGCCCGCCCCTGACGGACACCGGCGACTGGGTCTCCGAGCCCGTTCCCCGGATCCTGCCCGCCCGATGCGCCGCCCCGCCCCTCACGGCCAGGCGCCACCCCGCACGGCCCCGGCAGGCTCCCCTGGCCGCCGACCGGCTTCCGTCGGGCGACGCCCCGCCACGACGACCCCGGCGACCGAGTCTCCGAGCCCGCCCCTGGACCCTGCCCCCTGACGCGCCGCCCCGGCCCCCCCATGGCCGGGCGCCCCCCGCGCCCGTCCCGAGCCCCGGCGCCGCTGTTGTCACGGCTCCTCCGGTCCCGTCTCAGGTCTTGCTGACTGCCTGCAGGATTTCTGGGAGGTTGCGGGCTGTGCGTGGGGCCGCCAGGTGGAGGCCTGCCAGGGTGACGGCGGTGCCGTAGGCGGTGCCGAGCGGGAGCAGGAGCCAGCTCCAGTCGTCGCCGTTCGGGCTGAGGGCGGCCCAGATGGCCAGGGCGATCACGGGGGCGCAGAGCAGGGCGGCCGAGACCATTCCGCCGACGACAGCGGCGGCCGCGAGGCCGGACTGGCCCGGGGCCACGTTCTTGTAGCCCTCCTGCGGAATCGAGTACGGGAACCGCGCCGACGTCCACGCCCCGGTCGCCAGCATCGCCCCGAGCAGCGCGAAGGACACCCCGAGCACCTCGGGCAGTTGCGGCCAGTCGCCGATCAGCGCGGTCGTGAGGACGGTGACGAGGGTGGCGTACGGCACCGTGATCACCAGCAACGCGAGCGCTCGTGCGCGGAGTTCGACGTAGGCGTCCCGCGTGGAGGAGATCGTCGTCGCGACCATCCAGAACGCCGAGGTGTCCTGCCCGAACTGGTTGTACATCTGCACGCCGAGCATCCCCGACGCGAAGCACGCGAAGTAGACGGACCCCGTGCCCTGCACCGCGTTGAACACCGGCACGATCAGCCCGATCGCCAGGGACGTCACCCACGCGGCCTTGGTCTTGGGGTCGCGCCACACATAGCGCAGGCTGCGCTCCATGACGGTGCCGGTGCGCCCGGCGGGCAGCAGCCGGCCGAGCCCCGACGAACGGCGCTCACGGGCGGCGCTCCCGGCGGAGGGGAGCGTGGAGCCGTCCGGGGAGGTCATCAGCCTGGTCAGATGGCGTGACCAGAGGGCCAGCAGCCCCACCAACGCGGCTGCCGACAGACCCAGTTGCACGACGGCGACCGCGTACGACCCCTCGCTCGCCGAGTCGACCGCCCCGATCGCCGACGCGGGCGGCACCCACTTCAATACCGCTGCCAGACCGTCCAGTTGCCCCAGACCACCGGAACCCAGCCGCTGCGCACCGAAGTTCACGACCTGCGCGCCGACGGCGACGACGAGCCCGCTCAGCACCGCGAGATCACGGCCCTTGCGGCTGGTCAGCAGCCGGATGTTGGCGACGGCCACGGCCCGCGCCAGCGCCACGCACACCAGCAGCGCCAGCACGACCCCGAGCACGGAGAGGACGTACGCCGGCACCCCGTGCGCGACCGACACGACGGACCCGACGAGCAGGCAGAGCGTGAACACCGGCCCGATGCCGACCAGCGAGGCCACCAGCAGCGCCCGCACCAGCGGCCGGGGCCGCAGCGGCAGCATCACCAGGCGGGTGGGGTCGAGGGTCTCGTCGCCGCCGGGGAAGAACAGCGGCATCACGGCCCACCCGACCGCCAGCACGGCGACCAGCGGGACGACGACGGAACCGGCGTGCTCGTTGCCGCGCAGAGCGACGAGACCGAGCAACTGGAGGACGGAGAAGAGCAGCACGGCGATCGCCGAGGCGACGTAGGCGGCCCGCCGCCCGCCGGACCGCCGCAGCCCGTTCCTGAGCAGCGACAGCTTCAGCCGTACGACGACCGGGGTGATGTCGACGGTCATCGGGCCCCGCCGCCCAGCCAGTCGAGGTCCGTCCCGGCGTCCTGCCCCTGCGCGCCCACGAGTTCGAGGAAGGCGCGCTGCAACGAGGGCGCCTCACCGCGCACCTCGTCGAGCGGCCCGTGGGCGCGGATGCGGCCGGCGGCCATGACGGCCACCCAGTCGCACAGGGACTCCACCAGCTCCATCACGTGCGAGGAGAAGACGACGGTGGCGCCGGAGGCGGTGTACCGCTCCAGCACCCCGCGGATGGTGTGCGCGGAGACGGGGTCGACGCCCTCGAACGGCTCGTCGAGGAAGAGCACCTCGGGATTGTGGAGCAGGGCGGCCGCGAGCCCGATCTTCTTCCGCATCCCGGTCGAGTAGTCGACGACCAGCTTGTGCTGGGCCCCCGCCAGATCGAGCACGTCGAGCAGTTGGGAGGCGCGCCGGTCGACCTCGCCCCCGGGCAGCCCCCGCAACCGCCCGGAGTACGCGAGCAGTTCACGCCCCGAGAGCCGCTCGAACAGCCGCAGCCCCTCGGGCAGGACGCCGATCCGGGACTTCACCTCGACCGGATCTCGCCACACGTCGTGCCCGACCACGGAGACGGAGCCCTGGTCGGGCCGCAGCAGCCCGGTCACCATGGAGAGGGTGGTGGTCTTCCCGGCCCCGTTCGGACCGACGAGACCGATGAACTTGCCCGCGGGCAGCTCCAGATCGATGCCGGCAACCGCAACCTGCTGCCCGAACCGCTTCCAGAGCCCACGCACACTCACAGCCGACGTCATGGACGCCAACCCTAGGGGCGCGCTGCGGCCGACCCGTCACCGATCCCTGCCGCACGCGTACGCGAGCGGTGAGATCAGCTCCTCGGCGTCCGGCAGCCAGCGGTTCGCGGGCGTCGGCCGGCAGGCCCACTGCACGGCCCCGCTGGACCCGTACCGGGTGGGGGGACCGGCGACGTACGCCCCTTCCCCCAGGGCGACCAGATCGAGCGACGACGGGGTCCAGCCGAGCTTGCGCACCAGCTCCGGCACCTTCACCGACGCCCCCGGCAGCACGAAGAACTGCATCCGGCGGTCGGGCGTCAACGTCACGGGGCCCAGCGTCAGCTCCATCCGCTCCATACGGGCCAGCGCCAGGAACCCCGCGGTCTCCGGGACGGAGATCGCGTCGAAGGTCCGCCCGGTGGGCAGCAGGATCGAGGCCGTCGGCTGCTTCTGCCACATCCGGCGCGCGACCGTCGCACTGCCGGTGGCCTGCGTGGCCCAGTCGTCCCGGGCGGGATGCGCCCCGGGCGCGGCGCACGCGGTGTCACCGCAGGAGCACCGCTGCACCCCGTCGACGGCTTCCAGCCAGGTGCCGGGAAAGACGTCCCAGTGACGCTCCTCGGCGTATCGTACGGCTGTCTCCAGCAGCGATTCCCCGCGCTGCTTCGGAATCTGAGCGGCTTCGGTACCCGCGATCGTCTCTTCCACGCAGAGCACAACTCCCGCACCCACCTCGGGTTACGGCCAGGGCCCGCGCGCGGGGGCAGCGCATCGATTCCGCGTCCGGGGCGCATGGATGCATGTGTGGGGGCGCAGAGGAGGAACCTCGGCGTGGGCTGGGTAGCCAGGTGTGGGGTCGGTACGAGTCTTTACCCCGGCAATCCTCGCATGCCTCGCATTTTCGACACGTTGGTGGGGCATTGATCTTCACGGCCGGAACTTTTCGGTGGAAGACACGTCAACTCGGTGCGTGGGCAGGCACCGCAGCCACAGGGGGTACGCCATGGCCGCAAGGCCTCTCGTCGCGCGGCAGCCGAACGAACGGTTGCAGGCGCTCATCCAGGAGGCGGGGTGCTCGAACGCCGGGCTCGCCCGCCGGGTCAACATGTGCGGTGCCGAGCACGGCCTCGACCTGCGCTACGACAAGACGTCCGTGGCCCGTTGGCTGCGCGGACAGCAGCCGCGGGGCAGGGCGCCCGCGATCATCGCGGAGGCCCTCGGCCGCAAGCTCGGCCGTACGGTCACGATCGACGAGATCGGCATGGCCAACGGCAAGAACCTCGCCTCCGGCGTGGGGCTCCAGTTCTCGCCGACGGTCCTGGGCGCCATCGAGCAGGTGTGTGAGCTGTGGCGCAGTGACGTGGGCCGCCGGGACTTCCTGTCCGGCTCCTCGGTCGCCGCGTCCGCGCTGGTCGAGCCGAGCCGTGACTGGCTGATCTCCTCTCCCGACTCGCAGGTGGCGCGCCAGGCGGGCCCGCGCGTGGGGCAGTCCGACGTGGCGGCCGTGCGCGCGATGACCCAGGCGCTCGTCGACCTCGACCACCAGTACGGCAGCGGGCATGTGCGCCCGGTCGTCGTGCACTACCTCAACAGCGTGGTCTCCGGCCTGCTCGCGGGGTCGTACCGGGAGGCGACGGGGCGTGAACTGTTCGCTGCCGTCGCACGGTTGACGGAGCTCGCCGGCTACATGGCGATCGACACCGGGCAACCGGGCCTGGCCCAGCGGTACTACATCCAGGCGCTGCGGCTCGCGCAGGCGGCGGGGGACCGCGGATACGGCGGCTATGTGCTCGCCGCGTCCATGAGCCACCTCGCCGCACAGCTCGGGAACCCGCGCGAGATCGCCCAGTTGGCGAGGGCGGCGCAGGAAGGGGCGCGGGGGCGGGTGACCCCGCGCGCGGAGGCGATGTTCTACGCGGCGGAGGCACGCGGGCACGCCCTCATGGGCGACGCGCGGGCCACCCAGGCGGCCTCCGGACGGGCCGTGCACGCCCTGGAGGCGGCGGACTCCTCCTCCGGCGACGACCCGGCGTGGATCGCGCACTTCGACGAGGCCTACCTGGCCGACGAGTTGGCCCACTGCCACCGTGACCTCGGCCAGGCCGACGCGGCGGCGCGGTGCGCGCAGGAGTCCCTGGACGGGCTCCCCGAGAACAAGGCGCGCCGGCGGGCCATCGGTCTGGTCCTGCTCGCCACCGCGCAGGTGCAGCAGCGCGAGATCGAACAGGCCTGCAACACCGGCCTGAAAGCGGTGGAGTTGCTGGAGACCGTCCGCTCCAACCGGGGCGCGGAGTACCTCGACGACTTCCAGCAGCGGCTGGATCCGTTCCGGGACGAGCCTGTCGTAAGGGAGTTCGGGGCCCGGCTGGACCTGCAGGCGGCTGCGTAAAGGAGGACATATACAGCGGATACGAGCCCGGAATCGTCACGGGATCTCCCGGGACCTGTTACTGCGGTCACAGGGGCGCAGGTCACGTCCTGTGCTACGTGGCACCGGGCTCGGAGGACCCGGTAGCGTGAGCCGACGATTCCGAAGTTCCCCCATAAGTAGGAGTCCCGGTGACGCAGAGTGGACAGGGCGAGCAGCCCTCGGCGCGCGAAGCGCGCGAAGGCATCGTGCTGCCCTCCGACGGCGGGGAACCCCTGCTGCCGGGACAGACGGGTGGATACGGCGGCCCGCAGCCCGGCTACGGCCCGCCGCAGCAGGGCGGTTACGGCGGCCCGCAGAGCGGCCGGTCCGGTCAGGCCGCCGACGCGGCCTACGGCCAGCCGCCCGGCGGCCAGGCCTGGGGCACCCCGTGGGGCCCCGAGCAGCAGCAGGGGCAGCCGCCGCAGCAGGACCAGTCCCAGCCGCAGGCCCAGGACTGGTCGCAGCCGCACACCCAGCACTGGGGGACGCCCCAGCAGCCCGGCGGCACACCGCCCCAGGCGCAGCCGCAGCCGGCGTACGACTCCAATGAGCCGACGTCGTACTACCTGCCGCCGGTCGGTCAACCCGCCCCGCAGACCCCGTCGCAGCCGCTGCCTCCGCAGCAGGGCCAGGTGGAGTCGTACGGGACTCCCGGGACCGGCGCGCCCCAGCAGCAGGCCACGCCGGGCTACCACGCGGACGAGCCCACCTCGTACTACCTGCCGCCGGTGGGCCAGCCGCTCCCGTCCACCTCCGGCACACCCGCCTCCGCGCCCCTGCCGCCCGCCGACGAGGGCGCCACCCAGTTCATCCCGCCGGTCCAGGCCGCCGCCGACCACGAGGGCGCCACGCAGTTCCTGCCGCCCGTGCGCCCCGGCGCACTGCCGCCCGAGGTGTCCGCCACGGCGGCGCAGTACCCCGGGCAGCACCCGCAGGCCCCGTACGGCGCCCAGAACCCGGCCGCCGGCCCCGACGCCGAGGCCACGCAGTTCATAGCGCCCGTGCCCGACCAGGGCTACGGCGGGGAACGGCAGCCGCCCTCCGACTTCGACAACCTCTTCCGCGGCGGACCGGGCGGTGACGGCGGCGCCTCCGCCACGCAGCAGATGCCGCGCTTCGCCCAGCCCGAGCCCGTACCGCCCGCGTACGGGGCCCCGCAGCCGTCGTACGGCGCCCAGCCGCCTTACGGCCCGCCGGGCGGCGACTCCTACGACGACGGTGACCGGGGCGGCCGCAAGCGCTCGCGGGTGCCGGTCATCGCCGCCGTGGGCATCGGCATCGTCGTGCTCGGCATCGGCGCGGGCGCGCTGCTCGCCGGCGGCGGCGGGGACGGCGACGGCGGCGACAAGAACCAGACGGTGTCGGCGACGGCCCCCGCGACCGACGGCTCCTCCTCGCCGGCCGCCGATCCGGCGCAGGCGCAGGCCGTCGAACTGGACCAACTGCTCGCCGACAGCGGCAACAGCCGGTCCTCGGTGATCAGCGCGGTGGCGAACGTGAAGTCCTGCAAGAACCTCGGCCAGGCGGCCGCGGACCTGCGGGCCGCGGCGGCCCAGCGCACCGGTCTGGTGACCCGGCTCAAGACCCTGTCGGTCGACCGGCTGCCCGGCCACGCCGAGCTGACCGACGCCCTCACCAAGGCCTGGCAGGCGTCCGCGTCCGCCGACAACCACTACGCGGCCTGGGCCGACCAGGCCGCCGGCAAGAAGGGCTGCAAGAAGGGCCAGGCCCGCACCACCGGCCAGACCCAGGCCGGCAACCGGGACAGCGGCACCGCCAGCACCGAGAAGGCCAAGGCGGCCCGGCTGTGGAACGCGATCGCCGGCAAGTACAGCCTGACCGAGCGCACGGCCACCCAGCTCTGAACGGTCGGCGGGGGGCGCGTCGGCGTCCCCCGCCGGTCAGTCGACGTCCGCGTTCTGGAGGGTCCCCGTGACGTCGGTGAAGCCCTTGCGCGCGGCCACGAGCTGGCCCCCGCGCACCACCTGGAGCGTCACATGGGCGTTCACCATGCGCGGGAAGCCCACCGAGGCGAGGTCGTCGGCGGTGCTCCAGGTGTCCCGGGTGGTCCACTGGAGGGTCGGTGTGAGACCGCCGGTGGAGATCTTGAGGCCGTCGTTGAGGGCACCGCGCACGCTGTCGGCGGAGACCTCGCCGGTGCCCAGCGACTCGACGGCCTTCTCGAAGACCGTGTAGGCGATCCACGTGGTCTGCACGCCCGCGTCCGCCGAGTCGATGCGGTTGTCGCCGAACGCCTCCGCGTTGATGACCTTCTTCATCGCGTCCCAGCGGGCGTCGCTCTCCACCGGGTACCAGCCGGTGATGTACGACCCCTCGTAGGGGCCCGAGGCCCCGCCGGACGCGTCGATCACCGTCTGGTCGACGCTGCCCATCGCCATGGCGGTGCGCACCTCGGGGTAGTCCTCGCGGGCGCGCCGGAAGGAGTCCATGAAGGTGCTGGTGCGGTCCCCGAGCGCGGGCACCACGCACCCCTCCTTCGCGCCCTTCACGCCGGAGCCCGCGGCGCCCGACGTCGAGCTGACGAGCGCCTTCGTCGACTGCGCCGAGTACTCGGTGGCGTCGTCCGCCGCCCGCACGTCGCTCGCGGCCCGGTGCCCGCCGGTGGTCAGCCCGGAGTCCAGCAGCACGGGCAGCTCGTCGCCCACGATGGTGTCGGGCCGTACGAGGGTGACGTCGCCGCAGGCCGCGGCGAGCTCCTTGCCGAGGCCGGCCAGCAGGGTCGGCTGGCCGCCGTTGACGGGGTAGGACAGCGGGCTGGTGAACTCGTCGTTGGTGACGCCGTAGCCGCCGATGTAGGGGATGCCCGCGCCCTCCAGCGGCGGGAAGAAGGAGTCGCCGTACTGGCTGTAGGAGCCGACGACCGCGACGACGTTCTCCTTGACCGCGCGCCGGGCGCACTGCGCCGCGGACACCCCGTCGTTGTGGTCGTTGCAGGTCAGGACGGTGAGCTTACGGCCGTTGATACCGCCCCTGGAGTTGACCCAGCGGGCGTAGGCGCGGGCGAAGGCGGGCATGCCGGGCTTGTTGGTCGCGTTGGTGTCGGACGGGGCCCAGGTCATGACCTTGATCGGGTCGCCCCCGGAACCCCCCGTGGTACCGGGGACGACCCCGCAACCGGCGACGAGGGAGGCACACGCCATCAGGGCTCCCGCCGCGAGGGCGGTGGCTCTGACGGGCCGGTGCTGGGGGAGGAAGGTGCTGCGGATGCGTCGCCTGCCGGTCATGGACACACACGCTTCCGCCACATCGCCAACTCGGGAGTGACCCTCGGTCAAGGGAAGGTGACGTAAAGGTGAACAGCGAGGGCCTGTGCGGCCCGTATGGGGGAGGAACGTACGATCGGTGACCGTGCAAGGTTCGGAGAACTCTTCCCGTCGCGGCCGTCGCTCCTCCACCATGGGCGGCATGCCACTGAACGACATGCCGTGGTGGCGCTGGCGCAGCAATGTGCGCTCCGCGCTGCACATGCTCTCCGACCCCGTCTTCCAGCAGAACGTCTGGCTGGCCGGTGTCGAGGGGTACGGGGACGTCACCGACGCCGTGTACCGCCTCGTCGAGGACACCTGGCTGGACAACTGGTCCGCCGAGAAGTACGTGGGCACGATCTTCCGGGACTCCCAGGAGGCGGCCCTGGTCGACACCGCCGTGCTGCGGGTGCTGCGGATCATGCACCAGGTCGGCCCGGACGCCCCCGTCTCCGTGTACATGGAGAACCCGGGGTGGCCGGACGCGGTGCGGGCGGCGCGGGACGCGCACGTGCGGATGGCGACGGCCGACGGGGAGGACCCCGACGCGCCCCCGCGCACGCTCCAGGTGTTGCAGATCATGACCCGGTCCGCGTGACGGACGCGGTGTCTGCCGCACCGGTGGATATGCGACCCTGTCGTGCATGAACGCGCAGTCCCCCCGAGCCGAGGCCCTGGCCGACCAGTACGTCCTGACCCTGTCCTGCCCTGACAAGCAGGGCATCGTGCACGCCGTGTCGAGCTATCTCTTCATGACCGGCTGCAACATCGAGGACAGCCAGCAGTTCGGCGACCACGACACGGGTCTGTTCTTCATGCGCGTCCACTTCTCGGCCGAGGCGCCGGTGACCGTGGACAAGCTGCGGGCGTCGTTCGCGGCCATCGGTGACTCGTTCCACATGGACTGGCAGCTCAACCGGGCCGAGGACAGGATGCGGGTCGTGCTGATGGTCAGCAGGTTCGGGCACTGCCTGAACGACCTGCTCTTCCGCGCGCGCATCGGAGCCCTCCCGGTCGAGATCGCTGCGGTGGTCTCCAACCACACCGACTTCGCCGAGCTCGTGGGGTCGTACGACATTCCCTTCCACCACATTCCGGTGACGCGGGAGAACAAGGCCGAGGCGGAGGCGCGGCTGCTGGAGCTGGTGCGGGAGCAGGACGTCGAACTCGTCGTGCTCGCCCGGTACATGCAGGTGCTCTCCGACGACCTGTGCAAGCAGCTCAGCGGGCGGATCATCAACATCCACCACTCGTTCCTGCCGAGCTTCAAGGGCGCGAAGCCGTATCACCAGGCTCATGCGCGGGGCGTGAAGCTGATCGGGGCCACCGCGCACTACGTGACCGCGGACCTCGACGAGGGGCCGATCATCGAGCAGGAGGTCGAGCGGGTGGGGCACGACGTCACCCCGGACCAGCTTGTGGCGATCGGGCGGGACGTGGAGTGCCAGGCGCTGGCGCGGGCCGTGAAGTGGCATGCGGAGCGGAGGATTCTGCTGAACGGTCGGCGTACGGTCGTTTTCGCCTGAGCGCTCGGGTCCGGATGTCGTGGGGCGGCTGCGGGTCGTCTGTGGCTGGTCGCGCAGTTCCCCGCGCCCCTGAAGGCGCGTTCACTGCACGTACTCAAGGGGCGCGGGGAACTGCGCGATCAGGCCCCACTCACCCGCAGCCGGCCACGAACCGGCACCCGCCCCCACCTACATGCGGCTCAGGCTCGCCGCGGCGAAGAGCACGTCCCTGATCGCCTCACGGTCACCCACCTGCCCCGCCGCAGCCTCCGCAGGAGACACGTGGCCCGCCGCCAACTGGCAGAACTCCACGCCGTCCAGCGCCACATGCGCCACCTCGTGCTCCGCCGACCCCACCGCGGCCGGGGAGTCGAGGGGGATCAGCCACTCGCCGCCGCCCAGACCCTCGATCTCCAGACGCAGGGTGCGGCCGGGGCCGCCGGCGCTCACGAGATGCCGTCCGGGGGCCGGTGCCGTCAGCCCCTTCCGCCGCCGTTCCGCCAGCACCGCGGGCAGCATCCTGGCCGCCAGGTCGATCATGCGGTTGAGGTGGCGCGGGGACGGCGGGTCGTAGGGGTAGTCGACCGCCCGGGCGATGTCCTCGGCGTGGACCCAGCACTCGAAGGCGCGGTCCAGCATCGCGTCGTGCAGGGGCAGCGTGAAGTCGCCGTAGGCCACCTCCAGCTTCCCGGCGGTGCCGCCGGTGAAGGACACCGTGCGCACGAGGTCGTGGCTCTGCTCGCGCCACCGGGGCCGGACGGAACGGGTCGGCGGGAAGTGCGAGGCGCGCCAGTACGCCTCGGTGCGGCCCGACGGCGTGGGCACCTCCGCGCGGGACTCGCCCAGCGGGTCGTCCAGGCCCAGGGCGACCGCGACGAGACCGTCGACCGACAGCAGGTGGGCTATGACCCCGGCGACCGTCGTACGGCGGCTCGTGGCCTCGTCGGCGTCGAACCAGCGCAGTCTCACCGGGGCGTGCCACTCGGCGTCGCCGAAGTCCTGGAGCAGGGCGTCGAGACGGGCGGTCTCGGCGTCGTACGGCATGGCCCAGCCGGGGATCGGGATGCGCGGCGGGCGCCGGTCGAGGCAGCCGTCGAGGACGCGGGTGCGCAGGCCGGGATCCAGGTCGAGGCTCTCCGGGCGCTGCAGCAGGCCCACCGCGCCGCGCAGCCGCAGCGCTTCCTCGGCGCAGGTGCCGCACTCGCCGAGGTGGTCCTCCACGGCGGCCGTCTCCTCGGCGGAGCACGCGGCCAGCGCCCAGGCCCCGAGCAGCGACTTCAGCACGCGGTGCTCCAGGACCAGGGGAGCGGACGGGGCCGGCTCGTCCAGTGCGGGCAGCGGGCGCCCGGAGTCCTCGACGGAGGCCCGGGGCAGGGGTATGCGGGGCGGTCGGCCGGGGTCGCCCTGGTCGCCCGGCCCGCCGTCGCCGTCGCCGCCGTTCCCGGGGCCGGCTGTGCTCCCGGTGCTGTCGGAGCCTTCCGCCCCCTCGGGACCCGGTACGTGGTCGTCGGGCCCGTCCTGGTTGTCGTACGCCTCGAAGTCCTCTGTTCCGCTCATGCCGCGCCCCCGTATCCCGGCGGTGCCCCGGGCGCTCCGGTGTCGTGGGCCGTGGACAGGAGCTGGAGGCCCAGGCGCAGGCGGCGGCGGGCCTCGTCCTCGGTGATGCTGAGGTCGGCGGCGGCCTGGCGGTAGTCGCGGCGCTGGAAGTAGGCCAGCTCCAGGGCGGCCCGCAGGGGGGTGGGCATGGACTGGACGATGTAGTCGGCGCGGGCGGCGACCGAGGCGTGCCGCACCTTGCGCTCCAGTTCCTCGGCGGAGCCCTCGCCGGCCCGGGTGAGCGCGGCGGTCTCGGTGGCGCGCAGCCGCTGCACGGCCAGGCGGTGGGTCAGGGCGGCGACCCAGGAGCGCAGCGGCCCCTGTTTGGGGTCGTAGGTCTCGGGGTGCTCCCAGACGTGGGCGAAGACGTCCCGGGTGATGCCGTCGGCGGCGCGCTCGTCCCCGAGCACGCGGTGGGCGAGGCCGTGCACGAGCGAAGCGAAACGGTCGTAGAGCTCGCCGAGGGCGGCCGCCTCACCGCGTGCGAGCCGCTGCTGCATCTTGCGGTCCCAGCGGGGCGGTGCGTCCTTCTTCGCCATGCGGCCCCCTCACCCCCGGAAGTGTCCGGTCAAGCCTGCGCCGACCGTCTCCTCGAATGTAGTCGGCACCCCCGACAGTGCACGCCCCTTTGTTCCAATGCGCGCCCCTTGAGGGGCCTCAGGTGGTAGTGGACGTTCCTCTACCCGTTCGCTCTTTGATCAGACCCGATCGAACAGGATCGAAGCCGACTAAAACAAGCCTCTTTCGAACGCTTTCCGTTTCTCGGTCTGTGTTTCAGGGAACGGCCGCTGGGCAGCCACGCTGCAAGGAAGCGTAGGAAAGGCTTCCGTTTGCTTTCCGGCGAATGAAGGGCATGGTGGTGGCGTTCAATGTGACCGGCGACGAGCAGGGCGACTGGACCGTGCTCAGTGTGTCGGGCGAGCTGGACCTCGTGACCTCGCCGGTGCTCCGCCAGCGGGTGCACGACGCGGTGGCCGAGGGCCGCCACAGCCTCGTCCTCGACCTCTCCGAGGTCTACTTCTGCGATTCCAGCGGTGTCGGCGTCCTCATCGCCTCCCGCCGCCTGATCCGCTCCTGCCGGGGCGAACTGCGGCTGATACTGCCGGCCCAGGGCGCCGCCGACGGCTCCCACGTCAACCGCGTCCTCGGCGCGCTGGGCGTCCGCCGCCTGTTCGAGGTCCACCCGGACCTGGACTCGGCGACCGACGAGGAGGCGGGACCCCTGTCCGCCTGACCCGGCACCGGCCCGCCCCGACTGTGACCCGGGGCACCCCCTGTGCCACACCGTTGTCCCGAAATTCCCCCGGTCCTGGCACAAGCGTCGCCTTCCCGCCCCCTGGGCGTCGCCCGCGTCGTACGCTCCGATGCGAGATGCACCCGATGTGATGTGAGGCGGCCCGAAGACATGGTCAGCAGCGAGTACGAGCGCAGGATCGCCGACCGGTTCGCCACCTTCGACCAGGACGGCAACGGCTACATCGACCGCGAGGACTTCAACGTGGCGGCCAAGGCGCTGCTCACGGAGTTCGGTACGGCGGCACGCTCAGACAAGGGACAGGCGCTGTACGTCGGTGCCGAGGCGTTCTGGCAGGGCATGGCCGGGATCGCCGACCGCGACGGCGACCAGCGGATCACCCGCGACGAGTTCGTGAACGGCGCCCTCAAGCGGCTGCGCGACAACCCGGACCGGTTCGCCGAGATCGCGCGCCCCTTCCTGCACGCGGCGATCGCCGTCGCCGACCAGGACGGCGACGGACGCGCCACCGTCGAGGACACCGCGCGCGTGCTGCGCATCCTGGGCGTCGGCGAGGACGTCGCCGAGGCGGCCGCGGCCGTGCTGGACACCGACGGCGACGGCAGGATCGGCGAGGCGGAGATCGTGCCCGCCTTCGCGCGCTACTTCACCGTCCCCGAGTAGCGCTCCCTGAGCCGGTACTTGAGGACCTTGCGCAGGGTCTCGTTGCGCGGAAGGGCGTCCACCACCTCCAGTTGCTCCGGCAGCTTGTGCGGCGACAGCCCTGCCGCGCGCAGATAGCCGGTCACGGCGTCCAGGGACAACTCCGGCGCGCCTTCGGGCTGTTCCACCACGGCACACACGCGTTCCCCGCGCTCGGCGTCCGGCAGCCCGATCACCGCCACGTCCCCGACGGCCGGATGCGCGGCCAGCAGGTCCTCGATCTCCTTCGCCGAGATGTTCTCGCCCTTGCGGATGATGACGTCCTTGAGCCGCCCGGTGAGCACGAGATGGCCGCTGTCCGTCACGAACCCCAGGTCGCCCGTGCGCAGATAGCCCTCCTCGTCGAAGGCCTCGGCGGTCTGGGACGGGTCGAGGTACCCCTGGCACACCGCCTCCCCCTTCAGCCGCACCTCCCCGTCCACGATCCGCACGGACATCCCCTCCGGGGGCCGCCCCTCGGTCGTCGCCAGGTTCTCCACCGTGTCGTCCGGCACGCCCATGGTGATCATCGGCACCTCGGTCATGCCGTACCCGTGCGTGAGCTGCACCCCCAGCTCCCGTACGACCGCGTGGTAGACCTCAGGCGGCTTGGGCGCCCCGCCGCCGGCGAGCAGCCGCAGGGTCGGGATGATCCGCTCACCCGGACGTTTGCGCTGCTCGGCGAGGAACATCGAGTAGAACGCCGTCGAACCGCCCGCCACCGTCACCCCGTGCCTGCGGTAGCCCTCCAGTGCGTCCGGCAGCGCGAACTGCTCGAACATCACCGCCGGGAAGCCGTACAGCAGCAGCATCACCGTGTAGTCGGGGCCCGCGATGTGCGCGTACGGGAAGGCCATCGAGCCCACGTCCGCCGCCGTCAGACGCAGCGCGTGCGCGAGGCAGGAGCCGCCCGCGATCAGCGAACGGTCCGTGTGCAGCACGCCCTTGGGGTCGGAGGTGGTGCCCGAGGTCCAGTAGATCCACCGGACCGAGGTGCCCTCGGCGGGCGGGGCGGGCAGGACGGCAGGATCGCCGTCCGGGAGGTCGTCGTACGCCTCGAAGATCCCCTTGGCGCCGAGCCGCCGGGCCATCTCCGTGTGGTCGAAACCCCGCCAGGTGCCCGGTACCGCGAAGAACTCCGCCTTCGACTCGCGCAGGGCGAAGCCGACCTCGCGGTCCCGGTAGAAGGGGATGACCGGGGACTGCACGGCGCCCAGCCGGGCCAGCGCGAAGGAGAGCAGGGCCGTCTCGATGCGGGTGGGCAACTGCCAGGCGACGACCGTGCCGGGGCGTACGCCCAGGCCGTGCAGGCCGGCCGCCACCCGCTCGGCCCGGCCGCACAGTTCGCCGAAGGTGAGCGTGCGCTCGTCCTGGAGGAGGACCGGGCGGTCCGGGGTCAGGTCGGCGCGGCGGGCGACCAGGTCCCAGAGGGTGCGGGACGCGCTGAGCGCGTGGGCGGTGTCGGTCACGGCGGCCCCCTTGTGAGGCAACAGAGCTGACGGCTCGTCAGATCGTGGCCAGAGCGTAGGGCTCGACGCCTTGTCGGTCCAGGGGTGTGCGACCTAGCCTTCGTGCACGAGCTGTATCTGACGAGTCATCAGATATGGGGTGGCGTCATGGATCTCGCGTACACGCCGGAAGAGGAGGAGTTCCGGGCGCGGCTGCGGGAGTGGCTCGCGAAGGCGCTCCCCACGCTGCCGCCGAAGCCGTCCCCGCAGGACTGGCCCGGCCGCAGGGCGTACGACCTCGGCTGGCAGCGCATGCTCCACGACGCCGGGTACGCCCATGTGCACTGGGACGCCACGCCCACCACACGGCTGATCTTCCTGGAGGAGACGGAGACCGCGGGCGCCCCCTATGTCGGCGCCGGGTTCGTCGGACTGCTGCACGCCGGACCCACGATCGCCGCCGAGGGGACGCCGGAACAGCGCGCCCGCTGGCTGCCGCCGATCCTGCGCGGCGAGGAGGTCTGGTGCCAGGGGTTCAGCGAACCGGACGCCGGGAGCGACCTCGCGGCGCTGCGCACCCGCGCGCGCAGGGACGGCGACGACTATGTGGTGACCGGGTCCAAGATCTGGACCTCGCACGCCGAAGTCGCCGACTGGTGCGAGCTGTTGGTGCGGACGGACGCGGCGGCGCCGAAGCACCGGGGCATCACCTGGCTGGCGATGCCGATGTCCGCGACCGGGGTCGTGGTGCGTCCGCTGCGCACGCTCACCGGGTCCGCGGAGTTCGCCGAGGTGTTCCTCGACGAGGTGCGGGTGCCGGTGGCGAACCGGGTGGGCGAGGAGAACGACGGCTGGCGCGTGACGATGGTGACGCTGTCCTTCGAGCGCGGCACGGCCTTCGTGGGCGAGGTCGTCGCCTGCCGACGGGTGCTGCGCGAACTCGCCCGCACGGCCCGGGACAACGGCCGCTGGGACGATCCGGTGCTGCGGCGGCGGCTCGGACGGTTGAACGCGGAGTTCCGGGCGCTGTGGCGGCTCACCCAGTGGAACGTGAGCGAGGCGGAGGCGAGCGGGGGAGTGCCCGGGGTCGGAGGGTCGGTCTTCAAGCTCCGGTACTCCCATGCGCGGCAGGAGTTGTACGACGCGGCGGCGGAGGTCCTCGGCGCGGAGTCGCTGGACCTGCGACGGTCCTGGGTGCCGGACCGGCTGTCCTCGCTGTCGTACACCATCGCGGCCGGGACCTCGCAGATCCAGCGGAACATCGTGGCCGAGCGGGTTCTCGGGCTGCCGAAGGGACCGTGACGGTGGTGGGAGCCGGGGGAGGGGTGACGGCATGCGTTTCCGACTGACCGACGACCAGCGCGCCCTGCGGGCCGGGATGCGTGAGCTGCTGGCCCGGCGCTTCGACGCGCAGGCCCTGCGGGCGACCGCGGCGGAACCCCGGCTGGACCGGGCGCTGTGGCGGGAGCTGGGCGCCGCCGGGTTCTTCGCGCTGCGGGTGCCCGAGGCGGACGGCGGCGTCGGACTGGGCCTGCCGGAGGCGGTGTTGGCCTTCGAGGAGGCCGGGCGCGCCCTGCTGCCCGGACCACTGGTGGCGACCCACCTCGCGGCCGCCACGGTGCCGGGCGCGGCCACTGGTGAGACGGTCGTGACCGACGTCGACGGCAGCGGCCTGGTGGAGTGGCTGGACGAGGCGGACGTCGTGCACGGGGACACATCGGGGGCGGTGCCCCTGCACTCCGTGGACCCGTTGACGCCCTTGCATCGCGTGCCCGGCGCGACGACCGGGGTCCGGGCGACCGGGACCGGGGAGGACCGGCCGGCGGTGGGGCGGACGGGGGGCTCGTCCGGGGTTGGTCCGCGGGGGAGT
>NZ_JBVJPC010000010.1:49273-105046 GCF_055582845.1 Streptomyces sp. NPDC107471
AGTTGCCCTGCCCCGGGCCGGCCGTCGTCCGAGGGCGTCCTGTCTGCGGGGTCGTTCGCGGGGTCGGGGCCTTCCGTCGGCGTCGGCGATGAGCCTGATGTGCGGGCGGCGGGATGGACGGGGGACTTGTCTGGGGTTGGTCCGCGGGGGAGTTGCCCTGCCCCGGGCCGGCCGTCGTCCGAGGGCGTCCTGTCTGCGGGGTCGTTCGCGGGGTCGGGGCCTTCCGTCGGCGTCGGCGATGAGCCTGAAGTGGGGGCGGCGGGGCGGACGGGGGGCTCGTCCGGGAGTTGTCCTGGTGGGGCCGGTCCGTCGCTCGGGGGCGTTCTGTCCTCGGGATCGTCCGCCGGGTCCGGGCCCTCGACCGGCGTCGGCCCTCGGCCTGGTCCGTCGGGGCCGGGGGGCTTCGGGGCTGGTGGGTCCGGGAGTTGTCCTGGCGGGGGCGAGGCGGCCGGCGTGCCGGGCTGCGGGGGCGGCGACGTTGCCGTGCTGCTGGGTGCGGCCGAGCAGCTCGGTACCGCTGTCAGGGTCGGGGAGCTCGCTGTGCAACACGCCAGGGTGCGGGAGCAGTTCGGGCAGCCGATCGGGGCCTTCCAAGCAGTCAAGCACCTGTGCGCGCAGATGCTGGTGCGGACCGAGACGGCCCGGGTCGCGGTGTACGCCGCCGCCGTGACCGCGGACCCGCTGGACATCGCCGCGGCCCGGCTGCTGGCCGACGAGGCGGCCGAGCGGGGGGCCCGGGACTGCCTCCAGGTGCACGGCGGCATGGGCTTCACCTGGGAGTGCGAGGTGCACCTGCATCTGAAGCGGGCCTGGGTGCGGGCCCGGCGGGCCGGTGGCGGTGCGGAGAGTGAGGAGTCGCTCGCCGTGGATCTGTTGGCCTGAGGCGGCCCCGACCGGCCCGCTCTCCGAGGCTCCCGCAGCGGATGTCGCGGATTGTGGCACACCGGAATCACGGAGCGTTGATATCGGGTTGTGTCCTATGTGTGACTCGTCACGTCCTGGAGTCGGTGCCCCGCTCCGGTACCTTGTGTGAGATGCGAGTGGTTCCGAGCACGAGCCGTGCCGGTGTTGCCGATGGGGCGGCGCCGGACCCGGCGATGCGCGCCGCTGCTCGCAGGGCGGGAAGGCCCGTGGCCACCGCATGTTCGACTCCCCGCGGCGAGCGTCGCACAGTATCCCGCAGGGGTACTCCTTCGCGCTGGAATATGCCCGAAGCGCTTGTTGGCGTGACTGTACGTCAACCATGCTGTCCCGTAAGGGATTCACGTTCTGTGACCCCGGTTTCGGTCATTGTTCTGGTCATGCAAAAAATGGCTACGATCGTGGCCCTCGTGAGGCGCGAGGCCATGTGCCCGCCGGTTCGGATGGTGTGAGCGGTGCAGGTGCTTCAGGTGCAGCTTGAGATCCGGCCCGACCCCGCAGAGGTGGGGCGAGCCCGGAGGTGGGCCCGCTCGCGGCTCGCCGGCTCCGGGATAGAGGTCGACGAACCGCTCGCCGAGACACTGATCCTGCTCGTGTCCGAACTGGTCACCAACGCCGTGGTGCACACCGGCCGGCCGTCCGTCCTGCGGCTGTCCCTGCCGGGCGCCGAGGGAGAGTGGGCCACGGTCCGCCTCGAGGTCGCCGACCGCAGCGACCGGGCCCCCGTGCCGCGCTGCGTGGACGGTGACGCGACCGGCGGCCGCGGCCTGGCCCTCGTCGACGGGCTCGCGGACCGCTGGGGCTGGAGCCCCGAGGGCGCCGGCAAGAGCATCTGGTGCGAACTCGACCGCTGTGACCGGCCGCGCAAGGCCATGGAGGTCTACGGCATCGACGCCTCGGCCTACGAGGGGCTGGCGTTCGAGGCGGTGTGACGGCGCACGGTGGCAGAGACCGCCCGCACCCCTTTCCCGCCGCGGGGCGGTGCGCCGGGACGTGCACCCGTGCGCGGTCGTGACAAAAGGGTCGTAAGTAATAAATCCCCGTACGGGTGTTGACGCACCGTGTTCGATTGATGACGCTGGTGGTCAGCGATTCGCCGCGAGGGGACGTCGAGGGGTTCGGTGACGGGAGCCCTCGGCGAGTGCGGATCGTGACGCGGTGTCGATTTCCTCAGGGCGGAAGGAAGTCGATGACGGCGGCGCGCGATGCCGTGCTCGGGGCGGACCTGCGCGCCGCCGGCCGACCTCACAGAACGGCCACCGGCGCCACGGGTGTTCCGGTGGCGCCGACGAACGGCTCGGGCATCGCCGACAGCAGGAACGCGTACCGGCCGCTTTCTCCACAGGCTGTGGACAACTCTTCCAGATTCCAGTTCTGGCCCTGGAGCATCCCCATCTCCACGAGGTCCAGCGCGTGCACGGGCAGCCACAGGTCCTCGATCTCGGGCGGGAAGATCTCGAACGTGAGGGTGTCGTCGGCGACCGCGGCCAGGTCGCGCGCGTGGAACCACTCCGGAGTACGGATCGACAGACCTGGTGACGGATAGGCGTACGCCTCGCGGTCGCCGGCGAGATACACCTGGATCTGCCCGGTGCGTACGAGCACGACGTCCCCGGCGCGCACCCGCGTGCCCGCGAGTTCCTCGGCGGCCTCCAGGTCCTCCGGCGTCACGGCGTGCGCCCCGTCGAGCCGGTCCACGCCCCGCGCCCGGGCCACGTCGAGCAGCACCCCGCGCGACACGACGTGCCGGGCCTTGTCGATACCGCCGAACTCGGCGCCGCCGTGCGGGGTGATGGTGCCGGCCGGGCGGCCGTTGTAGAGCATGCCGGAGTGCGAGACATGGGTGAGGGCGTCCCAGTGGGTGGCCGCCTGAAGGCCCATGGTCACCGCGTCGTCGCTGCACGCGACCGTCCCGGGGCCGAAGATCTCCTGGTTGATCTGCACCATCGCGTGCAGCGGGTTCACCCGGCCGGGCATCATCCCGGTCTGCACGCCGTCCTGCCGCAACGGCAGCGCCAGCGGGACGCGGCGGCCGGTGCGGACGGTCGCGGCGGCCTCGCGGACGACCTCGTCGGTGATCAGGTTCAGGGTGCCGATCTCGTCGTCGGCGCCCCAACGCCCCCAGTTGTTCACGCGCTTGGCGATGTCGTGGAACGCGGCCGGAAGTGACATCGGGCCCTCCCCGGGGCTTGTGTCCGCACATCTGACGGGTCATAAAATCTAACGGTCCGTCAGAAACCGCGGGAAGGGGCCGGGCGTGGGGAACTTCTTGGCAGGCAGGGTCGTCGCCGTGACGGGCGCGGGACGCGGGATCGGACGGGCGGTCGCGCTGGCCGCGGCGGGCGAGGGAGCGCGGGTCGTCGTCAACGACTACGGCGTCTCCGTCGACGGGGCGTCCCCCACGAGCGAGATCGCCTCAGGGGTGGTGAAGGAGATCGAGGCGGCCGGCGGTGAGGCCGTCGCCGTCGCCGACGACATCTCGACGATGGCCGGTGGGCAGCGGGTCGTCGACACCGCGCTGTCGTCCTACGGGCGGCTCGACGGCGTGGTCTGCGTGGCCGGCATCCTCCGGGAGCGAATGCTGTTCAACATGTCCGAGGAGGAGTGGGATCCGGTCCTCGCGACCCATCTGAAGGGTACGTTCACCGTCTTCCGGGCGGCCTCCGCGGTGATGCGGCAGCAGCGGTCGGGGACCCTGATCGGGTTCACCAGCGGCAATCACCAGGGCTCCTACTCGCAGGCCAACTACAGCGCGGCCAAGGGCGGGATCATCTCGCTGGTGCGGAGCGCGGCGCTCGGGATGCACAAGTACGGGGTGACCGCGAACGCGGTGGCGCCGGTCGCCCGTACGCGGATGTCGGCGAACGTGCCCTTCGACCTCACGGAGATCGGGGAGCCGGAGGACGTGGCCGCCATGGTGGTCTACCTGCTCTCCGAACGGGCCCGGGAGATCACCGGGCAGGTGTACACCGTGGCGGGGCCGAAGATCGCGGTGTGGGCGCAGCCGCGGGAGTTGCGCGCCGCGTACGCCTCCGGCGGGTGGACGCCGGAGTCGATCGCGGAGTTTCTGCCGGGGGCGGTGGGGGTGGATCCGATGCCGTTGCTTTCGGGGCCGGGGGCCTGAGGGGGTGGGCGCCTGAGGGGGTGGGGCGCGTGGGGGTTGGCGGGTGCGGGTTGTCTGTGGCTGGTCGCGCAGTTCCCCGCGCCCCTAGGTAGTTCGCCCTGGCCGGTGTGGAGAGGAGAGCCCTGTGGACTTCGGGTCTGCCGCTGAGGATGAGGAGTTCCGGGAGGAAGTGCGGGAATGGCTTGCTGCCCACGCCGATGGTTCCCAGGACCGTCGTGCCTGGGAGCGGGCCCTAGGGAAGGCCGGGTGGATCGGGCTGGGCTGGGGAGAGGCTGGCTACGGGAACCGGACGGCCACGCTCACGCAACAGGTCGTGTGGGCCGAGGAGTACGCGCGGTCCGGGGCGCCCGCGCGGTCCGGGCACATCGGGGAGAAACTGCTCGCGCCGACCCTCCTCGCGCACGGCACCGACGAGCAGAAGGCCCGGTTCCTGCCTCCTGTCGCCGCCGGGGACGAGCTGTGGTGTCAGGGGTACAGCGAACCCGGGGCGGGCTCCGACCTCGCCGGGGTGCGGACCAGGGCCACGCGTGCCGGGGACGGGACGTACCGGATCAGCGGGCAGAAGATCTGGACCTCCCTCGCCCACGAGGCGGACTGGTGCTTCGTGCTCGCCCGGACCGATCCGGAGTCCCGTCGGCACCACGGGCTGACCTTCCTCCTCGTGCCCATGGACCAGCCGGGGCGCATCGAGGTGCGGCCCATTCGGCAGATGACCGGGACCAGCGACTTCAACGAGGTCTTCTTCGACGGGGCACACGCGCGTGCCGAGCATGTCGTCGGCGGCGAGGGGCAGGGCTGGCGGGTGGCGATGAGCCTGCTGGGCTTCGAGCGGGGGGTGTCCACCCTAGCCCAGCAGGTCGGATTCGCCGAGGAGTTGAGCGCGGTGCTGCGGGCCGCCGTACGGACGGGCGCCGTGGCCGATCCGGTCGTACGCGCTCTTCTCGTGCGCCAGTGGGCCGAGTTGCGGACCATGCGGTGGAACGCGCTGCGGACACTGGGGGGTTCGGGAGACGCCGGGGCCGCCAGCGTGGCCAAGCTGCTGTGGGCGGGCTGGCACCAGCGGCTCGGGGAGCTGGCGATGCTCGTGCGGGGGGCGCGGGCCACGGTCGGCCCCGCTGACTGGTCCCCCTCCGCGCCGTACGAACTCGACGCGTCGCAGCATCTGTTCCTGTTCTCGCGGGCCGACACCGTCTACGGCGGCTCGGACCAGGTGCAGCGCACCATCATCGCCGAGCGGGTGCTCGGTCTGCCCAGGGAGCCCAAGGGGGTCGTCTGATGCGCGGCGTGCTGTTCGACGGAAGACAGGTCCAGGTCGTCGACGACCTGGAGGTACGGGACCCGGGGCCGGGCGAGGTGCGGGTCGCGGTCGCGGCGGCCGGGCTGTGCCACAGCGATCTGTCCGTCGTGGACGGGACCATCCCGTTCCCGGTCCCGGTTGTGCTGGGGCACGAGGGCGCGGGCGTGGTGGAAGCGGTCGGGCAGGGGGTCACGCATGTCGTGCCCGGGGACCATGTGGCCCTGTCCACCCTCGCCAACTGCGGTGCCTGCGCCGACTGCGACCGGGGCCGGCCGACCATGTGCCGCAGGGCCATCGGGCGCCCCCAGAAGCCGTTCTCACGGGGCGGGGAGCCGGTGTTCCAGTTCGCGTGCAACTCCGCCTTCGCGGAACGGACCGTGGTGAAGGCCGTGCAGGCGGTCCGCATCCCGGCGGACATCCCGCTGCCGTCCGCCGCGCTGATCGGGTGCGGGGTGCTGACCGGGGTGGGGGCCGTGCTCAACCGGGCCCGGGTGGACCGGGGGGAGAGCGTGCTGGTCATCGGGACCGGCGGGATCGGGCTCAACGTGATCCAGGGCGCCCGGATCGCCGGGGCCTCGCGGATCGTGGCCGTGGACGCCAACCCGGCCAAGGAGGCGGTGGCCCGGCAGTTCGGGGCGACGGACTTCCTGGCCTCGGCGGAGGGGGTGCGGGAGCTGCTGCCGCACGGAGTGGACCACGCCTTCGAGTGCGTCGGACGCGTCGAGCTCGTACGGGCCGCCGTCGACCTTCTCGACCGGCACGGTCAGGCGGTCCTGCTGGGGATGCCGGCGGCGGGCGCGGAGGCGTCCTTCGTCGTCTCCTCGATGTTCCTGGACAAGGCCATCCTCGGCTGCCGCTACGGCTCCTCGCGGCCGCAGCGGGACATCCCGCTGTACGCGGAGCTCTACCGCCAGGGACGGCTCCTCCTCGACGAACTGGTCACGGAGACCTACCCGGTCGAGGACTTCGAGAAGGCGGTCGGGGACGCGGAGGCGGGACGGGTGGCGCGGGGCGTGCTCATGTTCTAGCCGGGCTGCTCCTGTTCGGGACGGGGGGACGGACCGGGAGCTCAGTGCGGGGCGGCGACGGCGGTGCGGTGCCGGGCGGGGGTATCGGGGCCGCCGCTTCCGGCGCGGAACGTCCGGCGGTACGCCGTGGGGGTGACCCCGAGGGCCGCCTGCAGGTGCTGGCGCATCGACTGGGCGGTGCCGAAGCCCGCGTCGTGGGCGACCTGGTCGACGGAGAGGTCGGTGGACTCCAGCAGGTGCCGGGCGCGCTCCACCCGCTGCTGGGTGAGCCACTGGCCGGGGCTGACGCCGACCTCCTCGCGGAAGCGCCGGGTGAAGGTGCGCACCGACATGGCCTCCTGCGCGGCCATGTCCCGCAGTTGGATCGGCTCGTGCAGCCGGCCCAGCGCCCAGGCGCGGGCCGAGGTCGTGGTCGACTGCTGCGGCTCCGGCACGGGCCGGTGGATGTACTGCGCCTGACCGCCGTCGCGGTGCGGCGGTACGACGGTGCGGCGGGCCACGTCGGTGGCGACCGCGGTGCCGTGGTCGCGGCGCACCATGTGCAGGCACAGGTCGATGCCGGCGGCGACGCCCGCCGAGGTCAGCACGTCGCCGTCGTCGATGAACAGGACGTCCGCGTCGACCCTGATCCGCGGGAAGAGCCGCTGGAGACGCTCGGAGTCGGCCCAGTGCGTGGTCGCCGGACGGCCGTCGAGGAAGCCCGCGGCGGCCAGGACGTAGACGCCGGTGCAGATCGAGGCGAGCCGGGTGCCGGGGCGGATGTGGGCGAGGGCGGCGGCCAGTTCCTCGGTCAGCACGCCCTCCTCGAAGACCGGGCCCATTTCGTACGACGCCGGGACGAGCACGGTGTCGGCGGTGGCCAGGATCGCGGGGCCGTGCTCCACCTGGACGGCGAAGTCGGCGTCGGTCCGCACCGGGCCCGGCGGGCGGATCGAGCAGGTCACGACCTCGTACAGATGACGTCCCCGGGCGTCCCGGGGCCGCCCGAAGATCCGGTGCGGGATGCCCAGCTCGAACGGCAGGACGCCGTCCATGGCGAGGACGACCACGCGGTGTGGGCGGAACTCCCGGTCCTGACGGTCACTGCTCATGGCCCGATCCTAACGAATGCTGTCCTTCGGGCCAATGGATCGCGGACGGCGCAGACCGCAAGCTCTATGGCGTGACCCAGACAACCGAAGCCGCCGTCCGGACGTCCGGGACGGAGAAGCGGCCCGCACGCGTCCACCGCGCCTGGTTCGTGGCCGCCGTCACCTTCGTGACGATCATCGGCGCGGCCGCCTTCCGCTCCCTGCCGGGCCTGCTCATCGACCCCCTGCACGAGGACTTCGGCTGGTCGCGCGGCACCATCGGCGCGGCCGTCTCCGTCAACCTCGCGCTGTACGGGCTGACCGCGCCCTTCGCGGCCGCCCTGATGGACCGTTTCGGCATCCGGCGGGTGGTCGCGGTCGCGCTGACCGTGATCGCGGTCGGCTCGGGCCTGACCGTGTGGATGACGGCCGCCTGGCAGCTCATGCTCTACTGGGGCCTGCTCGTCGGCCTCGGCAGCGGCTCGATGGCGCTGGCCTTCGCCGCGACCGTCACCAACCGCTGGTTCACCGAGCGGCGCGGCCTGGTCACCGGCATCCTGACCGCCGCCTCCGCCTCCGGCCAGCTCATCTTCCTGCCGGTGCTGTCCTGGATGGTGGAGAAGCACGACTGGCGCCCGGCGGCGATCACGGTCGCCCTGGCCGCCCTCGCGGTGGTCCCCTTCGTCTGGCTGCTGCTGCGCGACCACCCGGCCGACGTGGGCCTGAAGCCGTACGGCGCCGTGGAGTTCGTGCCGAAGCCGGAGCCGGTCCAGGGCGCCGCGCGCCGGGCGGTCACCGTCCTGTTCAAGGCCGCCCGCACCGGGCCCTTCTGGCTGCTCGCCGGCACCTTCGCGATCTGCGGCGCCTCCACCAACGGCCTGATCCAGACCCACTTCGTGCCCGCCGCCCACGACCACGGCATGCCGGTCACGGCCGCCGCCTCGCTGCTCGCGGTCATCGGCGTCTTCGACGTGGTCGGCACGGTGGCCTCCGGCTGGTTCACCGACCGCTTCGAACCGCGCCGCCTGCTCGCCGTCTACTACGCGCTGCGCGGCATCTCGCTGCTGTTCCTGCCCATGCTCCTGGCCCCGTCGGTGCACCCGCCGATGCTCTTCTTCATCGTCTTCTACGGCCTCGACTGGGTCGCCACCGTCCCGCCCACCGTCGCTCTGTGCCGGGAGCAGTACGGCGACGACAGCGCGATCGTGTTCGGCTGGGTCCTCGCCTCCCACCAGGTCGGCGCGGCCCTGGTCGCCTTCCTCGGCGGTGTGGCCCGGGACGTGTTCGGCACGTACGACATGGTCTGGTACGCGTCGGGAGCGCTGTGCGCGGCGGCGGCCCTGATGGCGCTAGTGATCCGGCGGCGCCCGGCCGCGGTGCCCCTGGCCGCGACGGCCTAGCGAAAGCCGCGCGGCGGCGCTGCCTGGCCCCTACCGGAACCGTCCCCTGTGGAACAGCAGCGGAGCCTCGCCCTTGCCCGTCCCCAGCGCCTCCACCCGTCCCACCACGACGAGGTGGTCCCCGCCGGTGTGCACCGCGTGGATCGTGCAGTCGATCCACGCGAGCGTGCCCGCGAGGCGCGGGGAGCCGGAGGCGGGGGCCGGCTCGTGGGGGACGCCCGCGAACTTGTCGGCGCCGCTCACCGCGAACGCCCGGCACAGCCCGCCCTGGTCCGCGCTCAGCACGTTCACGCAGAAGACGCCCGCCCGGGCGATGCGCGGCCAGGTCGTCGACGTACGGCCCACCATGAACGCCACGAGCGGGGGGTCGAGGGAGAGGGAGGAGAAGGACTGGCAGGCGAAACCGGCCGGAGGGGTGCCGGGGGCCGTGATCACCGTGACCCCGGTCGCGAACTCGCCCAGCACGCGCCGGAACTCGGCCGCGTCGACCGGCGCCCGCTCGTCCTCCCGGACGCACCGCAGCTCCGGGCGGGGCAGCGCCTCCACGGCGAGTGCCTTCCCGGACCTGAGATAGCGGACGGCCGCCTCCGCCATTCCTGCTTGTCCCATCACATCCCCATTGAAGCTGACGGGCCGTCAGATGTGAAGGGGCGGGCCGGCCGTACCGGGGGCCTCAACGCCCGCGGAACACCGGGGACCTGCGCTCCACGAAGCTCGCCACGCCCTCCTTCGCGTCGACCGTCGCCATGTTGATCTCCTGGGCGGCGGCCTCCGCGGTGAAGGCGGTGGCGCGGTCGGTGTCCAGGGCGGTGTTCACGAGCTGCTTGGTGAGGGCGAGGGCGCGGGTGGGGCCGGTCGCCAGGCGCTCGGCCCACTCGCGGGCCGTCCCGCCCAACTCCTCCTCCGGCACGACCCGGTTGACCAGGCCCAGGCGCTCGGCTTCGGCGGCGCCGAGCGCGTCGCCGAAGAACATCAGCTCCTTGGCCCGCCGGGGCCCGACCAGGCGGGTCAGGAGATGGGCCCCGCCGCCGTCCGGGACCAGCCCGCGGCGGACGAACACCTCGATGAACCGCGCCGACTCGGCGGCGAGCACCAGGTCGCAGGCGAGGGCGAGATGGGCGCCGAGGCCGGCCGCGGTGCCGTTCACCGCCGCGATCACCGGCTTCTCGCAGTCGAGGACGGCCGCGATCAGTCGCTGGGCGCCCAGCCGGATCGTCCGGGCTACGTCGCCGGGGGCCGTGGCCGCCGGTGCGCCGCGCAGGTCCGCGCCCGCGCAGAACCCGCGCCCCGCGCCGGTGAGGACCACCGCCCGTACGTCCGGGTCGGCCGACGCCCCCGCCAACAGGTCGATGATCCGGTCCCGCCCGCCGGGCGTGAGGGCGTTGAGGACCTCCGGCCTGTTCAGGGTGAGGTACGAGACATGGCCGTCGACGGTGTGGGTCACCTCACTCACCGGCACACCACCAACGCGTCCAGCGCCACCGCCCCCTGCCCCCGGGGCAGCACCATGAGCGGGTTGATGTCGAGCTCCGCGAGGTCGTCCCCGAGCTCCAGGACCATGCGCTGCACGCGCAGCACCACTTCCACGAGCGCGTCGAGATCCGCGGGGGGCCGCCCCCGCACCCCGTCCAGGAGCGCCCGTCCGCGAAGGTCCTCCAGCATGTCCCGGGCCTGCCCCTCACCGAATGGCGGCACCCGTACGGCCGTGTCCCGCAGCACCTCGACCAGGACCCCGCCGAGCCCCACCGTCACCGTCGGCCCGAACAGCTCGTCGTGCGCGGACCCGACGACCGTCTCGACACCCCGCTCGACCATCTGGCAGACCAGGACGCCGTCCAGGGGGACGTCCTCGTAGCGGGCGATGTCGGTCAGCTCGCGGTACGCGTCCCGCACCTGGCTGGCGGAGGTCAGGCCGATCTTCACCAGGCCCAGCTCGGTCTTGTGGGCGATCCTCGCGCCCGACGCCTTCATCACCACCGGGTAGCCCACCAGGCCGGCCGCCCGGACGGCCGCCGCGGCGCTGGTCACCAACTGCTCGCGCGGCACCCGGATGCCGTACGCCCGCAGCAGTTGCTTCGCCGCGTGCTCGCTGAGCTGCTGGCCGGGGCGCATCAGGGCCTGGGCCTTGCGGAAGGAGGGCGAGGGGGTGCGCGGGGCCTCGTCGAAGGGGGAGCGGTAGCCGGTGACGAAGCGGTGGTGGTCCAGGTAGGCGCGCACGGCGGTGATGCAGTTGCCGACCGTGCGGAAGGTGGCCACCCGGGAGGAGCCGAGCAGGACCTCGCGGTAGGCCGGTTCGGTGCCGACGGGCGAGCCCCACACCACGCACACCAGCTTGTCGGTCTCCTCGGCCGCGTCCACCAGGTCCTGTACGAGCCGGTCGCTCAGGGGCGGGAAGGGGCCGGTCACCGGGCAGATCAGCACTCCCACCGAGGGGTCGGCGAGGATCGCGTCGATGATCTTCCGGCCGCGTTCGTCCCCGACCGGGTGCCCGCCGTTGTCCACGGGGTTGGCCACGCTCAGGAACTCCGGTATCCACCGGTGCAGCTCGGCCTGCTTGGCCGCCGAGAGGACGGGCAGCGCCAGCCCCGCCTCCGTGGCCAGGTCGGCGAAGTGCGCGCCGGTGCCGCCGGAGATCGAGTAGACGACGACGCCCTCGGCGCGCGGCGGCCTCGCGCGGGCCAACAGGGCCGCGGTGTCCTGGAGTTCGTCGAGCCCGTCGACGCGGATCACGCCGTACTGCCGCATCGCCGCGTCCACCACCGTGTCGGCGCCGGTGAGCTTGCCGGTGTGGGAGGCGGCGGTGCGGGCGCCGGTCTCGGTGCGGCCGACCTTGACCGCGACGACCGGAACCTTGCGGCGGGCGGCGCGGTCCGCGGCGAGCAGGAAGGAGCGGCCGTCCTTGAGGCCCTCCAGGTAGCAGGCGACGGCCCCGACCTCGGGGCGTTCGGCGAAGTAGGAGAGGAAGTCCGCGGTCTCCAGGTCGGCCTCGTTGCCGGTGGGCGCCCAGTGGGTGAGGCGGATACCGAGTTCCTGGAGGGCGAAGACGGGGCGGCCCTGGTGGCCGGACTGGGTGATCAGGGCGATCCCGGGGCCGTCGAGGTCCTCGCGGAAGCGCTCGAAGGCGTTCAGGTTGGTGTTGGGTCCGAGCAGCCGCATCCCGGACTGTGCCACGGCGGCGGCGAGTCGTTCCTGCGCGGCGGCTCCCGCCGTGCCCGTCTCCGCGAACCCGGAGGCGAAGACGACCGCGAACCTTGCCTTGGCCTCGCCCAGTTGCGCGATCACCGGCAGGGGGTCGGCGATCAGCAGGACGGCGAGGTCGACCTGCTCGGGCAGGTCGGTCACGGACGGCACGCACGGGACGCCGAAGACGGCCGTGCGCGTCGGGTGCACCGGGTGCAGCCGGGCCCCGACCCGCTCCGCCCACTTGAGCAACTGCCGGGTGACACCGGTGTTGGGGCGGCCCTCGGTGTCGGAGGCGCCGATCACGGCGACCGACTCCGGCCGGAAGAAGCGGTCCAGGTCGGGGACGTCGGCGTACAGCGGGCGTCCGCTGACGTCACGGTCGTCGACGGCGGCGGGCCGGCCGTGGACGGCGGGTCCGGGTTGCTCACCGCACGCGATGGCGCGGGCCCGGCGGGAGTCGGTGGTGAGGGTGCCGTGGGTTGATCCAAGCATCGGTCCGCCCGCTCCTGTGTGACAGCCTGAATAACTGACGCTGTGTCAGATTACAGAACTGACGAGGTGTCAGGAATGGTCGTGCACACAGAAACGAGCGGACCGGCAAGGGCCGCTCCACGCCGGGGACCGGCGGGGACCGGTCCTACAGCACCGCCAGGACCTCCTTCGCCACCCGCTCGCCCGAGCGCACCGCGCCGTCCATGAAACCCATCCAGTGGACCGAGGTCTCCGTCCCGGCCCAGTGGATGCCGCCGACGGGGGCGCGCAGGGCGGGGCCGTACTGGGTGAGCACCCCGGGTGCGCCGATGGCGACGGGGCCGCCGCGGGTGTAGGCCTCGTTGTTCCAGCGTTGCAGGACGAAGGAGGTGGGGGAGGCCGCTTTCGAGCCGAAGTAGGTCACGTAGTCCTTGAGGACGGCCGCCTTGACCTCCGCCTCGCTCGCCGCGTCGTACCTGCGCGCCTCGTCGGCCTCGATGAAGCCCATCAGGGCGCCGTAGGAGGCGTCCGGCGGGGAGTTGTCGAAGGTCGAGCTGATCACGCCGGTGTCGCTGACGACCTGGCCGTTGAGGCCGTCGGCCCGCCAGAAGGGCGTGTCGTAGATCGCGATCGCCTTGCCGACCGAGGCCATCGGCAGCCGCTGGGTGAGCTGGTCGCGCGCGGCGGGCAGCAGCGGGTCGTAGGTGATGCGGGCCGCGAGCGGCGGGGGTACGGCGACGACGACCCGCTTGGCGGTGACGGTGACGCCGTCGGCCGTGACGACGTACTTCGCGCCGGACCTGGCGATCGTGCGCACCGGGGCGTTGAGGACGACCCGGTCGCCCAGTGTGGCGGCGAGCTTGACCGGCACGAGCTGGGAGCCGCCGACGAAGCGCAGTTCCTGGGCGCCGCCCGCGGTCTCGGTGAGGCGCTCCAGGGTGCCGGGGGTGGACTCGTTGCCGGCGGCGGCGATGTAGAAGAGGACGAACAGCAGGGACAGTTCCCGGGGTTCGGCCGAGAAGATCGACGTGCAGGCCACGTCCAGGAGGAACTTGGCCGACGGGACCACCGCGTTGGCGCGCAGCCAGGTCTCGAAGGTCTGCCGGTCCCACTCCGCGGCCTTGGGGGCGGTCCAGGGGGCGTCGACCGGGACCTGCTTGGCCATGTCGTCGAGGGAGGCCTGCACGATCGCCGCGTTGGCGAGCCCCGCCGCGTCGATCGGCGGGACCGAGCCGAGGATGCCGTCGGTGGCGTACGGGGTCCTCTTGCCGTCCTTGTAGAGGAGGTTGTTGCCGGTGTTGTAGGTGGCGAAGGTCTGCACCCCGAGCGAGTCGGCGAGCGCCTTGATGCGGTCCTGGGTGGGGCCGATGAACTCGCCGCCGCCCTCGGTGACACCGCCGTTGGCCAGCTTCAGGTTGAGGACCCGGCCGCCGACCCGGTCACGGGCCTCCAGTACGGCGACGGTCCTTCCGCCCGCGACCAGGTCACGGGCCGCGGTGAGCCCGGCGAGACCGGCGCCGACGATCGCGACGTCCACGTCACGGGTGGCGGCGGAGGCGGGGGCGGCGGCGGTGCCGGTGAGGGTGACGGCCCCGGCCGCGGCGGCGGCACCGCCGAGCAGGGAGCGGCGGGAGAGCCGGGGGAGCGGGGGGAGCTGTCTTTCGCGTGCCACGTGCGTCCTCCGTAGTGGAGAGAGTGTGGAGCTAGAACATGAGAAGTGTTCACATTCTGGCCCCGTACGACCGCACACGACAACGCTCCCGTCACATCCGGCACGTGAGCAACGGGAGTCGTCGGGAGGAGAGTTGGGGTCCCGCGCGTCAGACGGGGAGCCGCGAGAGGCTGTCCGCCCCGCCCTTCACCACGGCCTTCGCGATCTTCTCCGCGTCGATCGCGACCTCGCGGAACGTCCCGCTGATGGGCGTGACGTAGCCCGTGAAGTAGAGGCCCGGGGCCTGCTCGGGGGCCCGGGCGCCGTTGACGACCGGGTGGCCGTGCGGGTCGAGGACGCCGAGATGGCCGACCAGCCCGTCCAGGGCCCGGGTGTACCCGGTGGCCGCGATCACCGCGTCCGGGGCGAGACGGCTGCCGTCGGCGAGCAGCACCTCGCCGTCCTCGAAGCCCTCGACGGCGGCCACGACCTCGACCCGGCCCGTGCGGACCGCGTCGACGAGACCGACGTCCTGGACCGGGATGGCGCCCTCCTTGACCCGGCTGTAGAGCCCGGTGTCGGGGCGGGGCAGGCCGTGCGCGGAGAGGTCCGGCACGCTCAGTCTGGCGAGGGGCCGGGCCAGCCGGTCCACGAGGCCGACCGGCAGTCGTCGTACGAGCACGCCCGTGTACTGGGCGGCCCAGCCGGCCGTGGAGCGGCGGACGATGTGCGGGACGGTGCGCACGGACAGCCGTACCCGCGAGGCACCGCCCTCGACCAGGTCCACGGCGATCTCCGCGCCGGTGTTGCCGACGCCGACGACCAGGACGTCACGGCCCGCGTAGGGCGCCGGGTTGCGGTACTCGCCGGCGTGCACGAGCTCGCCCTTGTACTCCTCGCGGCCCGGCCAGTCGGGCAGCAGCGGGGTGTGGTTCCAGCCGGTGGCCACGACCACGGCGGCGCCCGTCAGTTCGCGGCCGCCGGTGGCGTGCAGCAGCCAGCCGGTGCCGTCGGGGGTGCGCTCGACGCGGGAGACCTCGACGCCGGTGACGGTCTCCAGCTCGTGGTGCTCGGCGTACTTCTCCAGGTAGCGCACCACGTCGTCGCGGGAGACCCAGCGGCCGAAGCGGCGGGGCATCGGCAGGCCGGGCAGCGCCGACAGCCGGCGGGTGGTGTGCAGGTGCAGCCGGTCGTAGTGGCGCCGCCAGGACGCGCCGACGTGCTCGGACCTCTCCAGGACGACCGCGCGGACGCCCCGGGCCCGGAGCGCGTACGCGACGGAGAGCCCGGCCGGGCCCCCGCCGACGACGTACACGGGACGATCGGGCTGCTCGGGGCGGGTTGGGGGTGTGGAGTCGGCCATGAGCGCGAGCGTAATCAGACAGCGCGTTGATGGGTCTCGGTCAAGACGGGAATTGGTTGCGGATCGATCACGCCTGTAGGAGAGGGGGGTGGGGCCTGTGGCGTAGGTCACCTGGTTGTGGGGGTACGGAAAAGACCACGGCGCCGGGCCCGCCGGAGCGGGGCTCGACGCCGTGGGGTGCGGCGGCCGGAGACTGACGGGAAACCGGGGCCGCGGTCGGGGGTGCCGTGGGGTGCCCGGCTACTTCTTCCGGGCCTTCTTGTGGCCGGTGACGTCCGCGATCCAGGTGATGAAGTCGCCCGGGTCGGTGTTGGCGCCGTGGCCCTGGTCCCAGTAGTAGAGGTGGTTCACGTCGTCGCCGAGGCCGGCCGCGGCGGCGGCGAGGTTCGCGGAGACCGTCAGCGAGGTGTCCGAGTCCTTGGTGCCGAGGCGGATCCACCAGTGCTTCGAACGGCCCTCGTTCCCGCGCTCCAGGAAGTACATGGGGTTCATCAGGTTGAGCTTCTCGGGGATGTCGCTCGCGACCCGCTTGCCGGTCAGGCCCGTGGTGTCGTTCTCCGCGCCGTACGCCGTGAAGTGCCGGCTGATGGTGGTGCCCGCGCCGAACTCGTTGTTCTCGCCGGCCGACAGGTCGAAGGCGTCGAAGGCGGGGGCAGTCTTCTTGCGGGCGCCCACGTGGGTCAGGAAGTCGGCCCAGGAGAAGGTGGCCCGGCCGCCGGACCAGGTGATGAAGGTGTTGGCGGCGAGGTAGCTCTCGCGGGCGGAGTCCGACAGGGCGGCGAGGTAGGTGGTCGCCGAAGGTTCCAGGTACTGCTTGACCAGGTACTCGTCGTAGTTGCGGGCGTTCAGGGCACCGAAGCCGTTCAGGCCGCGCAGCTTGAGCTTCGCCTGGTACTCGGCGAACTGCGACCGCAGCTCCTTGGACACCGTCTGGTCCACCTGCTTGCCGGTGCTCAGCGCGTTGCCGCCCCAGCACCACTCGTAGGCGCCGTCGGCGTGCTCCAGGTCGGTGATCGGGCACCAGGCGCCGGTCGCGAAGATCGCGTCGGAGGCGTCGGCGGCGCCGATCTCCTTGAGGTAGGTGTCGTAGGCCGGGCTGTCGCCGGAGGCGCCGAGCAGCGAGGACAGGGCGCCGCCCGCGCTGGTGCCGGCGGAGACGATCCGCTCGACGTCACCGGGAATGCGGCCCTTGTTGGCCTTGATGTACCGCACGGCCGCCTTGAGGTCGACGATCGCGGCGGGCGCGGTGCCGTAGTACTCGCCCGCGGAGTTCTTGAGGGTACGGCCGCGGGCGCCGGGCTCGATCACGACGTACCCGGCGGCCAGTGCGAGGAGCTGGTTGCTCGCGGTGGCGCCGCCGGTGGCGTTGGTGTTCTCGTTGGCGTTGGGTGCGGCCGAGGCGCTCGCGGAGGTGCTGCCGGTGGGGGCGGCGCCGCTCGGGGCCCCGCCGCCCATGCCGCCGGCGCCGACGCCGGTGGCGTCCGCCACGGAGGACGGCATGTAGCCGCCGACGGAGTTGGCGAGCAGGATCGGGGCGTTGCTCGCGTCGACCGCGGTGCCGTCGATCTCGACCGGGGCGCTGACGATCAGGGACTGGTAGGTCGCGTCGACCGGCTTGGAGACGTAGGTGATCGCCTTCCAGAAGTGGTAGGTGACCGAGTGCTCGGTGCCCGCGGTGTCCGTGACGCTGGTCGTCAGTCGCGTGTACGCGTCCGGGTCGAAGACGAGGCTGCCGTCGCCGCTCGTGGTGGAGCTGTCGGTCGACGCGCTGGCGTTCAGGGCCATGCCTCCGACGGCCGCGGCCCCGGCCGTCGCGCCGATGCCGATGACGACGTTCCTGCGCTTGATTGCCCTGTGCTTCACGGTTGGCTCCCTAGGCGGTGTGGCTGGCGGAAACGAACGTATCCAGGTCTCCGACAAAATTGCCAACAATCCGGGGGTATTCACGGGGGACCCACAGCTTCTCAGGGAGCGCACAGCCGTCTCTCATGGATTCTTACCGTGGGCGCGGTCTTCCCGGGTCCTCGTATCTGACGTACCGTCAGATTCCATGGACACCATCTGGCTGACCGGCGCGCAATGGCTGGCCGTCCTGCGCATGGGCCTCGGCCTGTGGTGGCTGGAGAGCTGGCGGCACAAGGACAAGAGCACGTGGTTCGAGGGTGGCGGCATCACCTGGGCCGCGGACATCGCCGCCAAGCACCGCTGGACCCCGGTCCGCAGCGGCTTCGACGTGCTGGTCGCACCGCGTCCGAAGACGATGGCGTACGTCGTCGCCTACGCCGAACTCGCCCTGGGCGCGGGCCTGATACTCGGTTTCCTGACCCCGCTGGCCCTGGCGGGCGGTGCGCTCCTCAACGTCCTCTACTTCACCCTGATGATCCACGACTGGGCCGAGCAGGGGCAGAACTCGATGATGGCCCTCATCTCGGTCGTCGCCCTGTTCGCGATGTCCTGGCAGACGTGGTCGCTCGACGCGGCGCTGGGCTGGTTCTGATGGGCGCGAGGTACGACCTGCCGGAGACGGACGCCTTCACCCGGACCTACTGGGAGGCGGCGGCGCGCGGTGTCCTGCTGCTCCGGTACTGCGGGGCTTGCGCCCAAGTGCACCACTACCCGCGCGAGTTCTGCCCGCGCTGCTGGAGCGAGGACGTCACCTGGCGCCCGGCGACCGGCCGCGCCACGCTCCACACCTGGTCCGTCGTCCACCGCAACGACCTGCCCCCCTTCAGGGACCGCACCCCGTACGTCGCCGCCGTCGTCGACCTCGCCGAAGGCCCCCGCATGATGACGGAACTGATCGACTGCGACCACGAGTCCCTACAACCGAGCCTGGCCCTGACAGCGGTGTTCCCGGAGGGGGTACCGAGGTTCCGGCCTGTGGGGGAGGGGGAGGGCGGGGGGTAACCCACCGACGGGGAGCTGCGAGCCCTCGCGCCGACGCTCAGGTCTGCGTCGTGGAGGTGCCGTAATTGGGGCTGCGTGGGACGGGGGCGGACGTTTGAATGGGCTGATGGACGACGTCGACGATCAGCACCTCATACCTGCCTTCACCCCCCTGCACGGCCACGGACTGCGCCTGTGCGCCTGGGACGCGGACTCGGACGCGCAGGCCGAGGACTGGCTGCGTGCCGCGCTGGACCCCGAGTTCGGGCGCTGGAACACCCCCCTCACCCTGATCCGCGATCTCGACGGCGCCCGTGACGCCCTGCGCCGCCGGGCCGAGCAGGCGGAGCAGGGCACGAGCGTGTCGTACCGGATCACGGACGAGTCGAGCGGTACGACCCTCGGGCACCTCGGCCTCAACATGATCGACCACGTCTTCCGCACCGCCCGCGTCGGCTACTGGGTGCTCCCCGAGGCCCGAGGCCAGGGCGTCGCCACCCGCGCCCTGCGCCTCGCCGCCCGCGGGGCCCTCACCGACCTCGGACTGCACCGCCTGGAACTGGGGCACGCCCTCGGCCACGAGGCCTCCTGCAAGGTCGCCGAGCGGTGCGGCTTCCGCTACGAGGGCACGCTGCGCGGTGCGATGTTCGAGGCGGGGCGGCACGACGCGTTCCGGGACGTGCACCTGCACGGCCGGCTGGCGACGGACCAGGAGCCGGACCCGGAGCCGGCGTAATTCGGAGGCGTCCGGCGCGGTCGCGCAGGACCATGAGACATGCGCCCCACTGGATGGCACACCACCGACGACCTCGACGAGTTCCTCACCCGCGCCGGTGACTTCCTGCGCTCCCGGCCGGACCTGCACACCGTCCTGCTCACCGTGACCGACGTGCTGCGCACCCGGGGCCCGCGCGCCTACGGGAGCCAGGCACCCTTCTTCGGGCTGCTGGAGGAGGACGGGAGCGTGCGCGGGGCGTACTTCCGGACGCCACCGCACCGGCTGCACCTCACCCCGCTGACCGCGGAAGGGGCCGACTCCCTCGCCGCCCACCTGGAGGCCCTGGGCCGGACCGTCCCCGGCGTCGGCGCCGAGACCGCGACCGCCACCGCCTTCGCCGAGTCCTGGCGGCGCCGCACCGGGGCCGCACCCTTGCCGTACCAGCGGCAGCGGTTGTACCGGCTCGGCACCCTCACCGTGCCGCAGCCGCTGCCGCGGGGGCGGCCGAGGATCGCCGGGGAGCGGGACCGGGAGCTGCTGGCGCGCTGGTTCACCGAGTTCAGCAGGGACGTCGGCGAGAGCGGGAACGTGCGCGCCGAGGCCTGGGCCGACGCCCGCCTCGCCCACGCCGGCGTCACCCTCTGGGAGGACCCCGACGGCACCCCCCTCGCCATGGCCGGCCTCACCCCGCCGGTCGCCGGCCAGATCAGGGTGGCGCCCGTCTACACCCCGGCCCCGCTGCGCGGCCGCGGCTACGCCGGTGCCGCCACCGCCGAGGTCAGCCGGCTCGCCCGGGAGCGGGGCGCCGAGCAGGTGCTGCTCTTCACCGACCTGGCCAACCCGACGAGCAACGGCCTCTACCAGCGCATCGGTTACCGCCCGGTGGCGGACTTCGCGGTGTACGACTTTCAGGGCCAGAGCAGTTCCTGAGCCCAACCGCTGTCCGTGCGCCGGTAACTGAGCCGTACGTGCCGTCTGCGCTCGTCCCCCTGGAAGAACTCCACCTCATCGGGGAGGAGCCGGTACAGCGTCCAGGACGGGACGGGCGCCGCGGGCTCCCGCTGCGCCCGCTCCCACGCCTCCTCGGACGCCCGCGCCAACTCGTCGAGGGAGCCGAGGACTTCGCTCTGCCGGCCGGTGAGCGCGGCGGCCAGGGCCCCGGTGGAGCGGGCGTGCAGATCCGCCGCCGCCTGCGCGGAGGGCGCGGTGGTCACCGGCCCCCGCACCCGCACCTGCCGGCCGAGGACCGGCCAGTAGAAGCCGAGGGCGGCGTACGGCCGGGCCGTCAGGTGCCCGCCCTTGCGGCTGTGGGCGTGGCTCGCGAAGGCCCAGCCGTCCGCGTCGGCTCCGTGCAGCATCACGGTCCGTACGTCCGGCAGGCCCGCCGCGTCCGCCGTGGCGAGGGACATGGTGTGCGGCTCGGTCTGCCCGGCGGCCACCGCCTGCGCGAACCACGCGGTGAAGAGCTCCAGCGGGGTCGCGGGTGCGGTGGCGGGGTCGAAGGAGGGCAGCGAGGTGACCTCCGGGTCCCACACCCGGAGCGATCTGAGCAGCTCGTGAAGATCCGTTCCCATGCCTCAGACGGTACCGAGGTCGGACGTCACCCACCGCTCGGGCCGCATCCGGACGATGACCTGCTCGCCGTGGTTCTTCGCGGCGAACTCCACGTACCCGTCGACCTTCTCGGCCGGCAGGTAGCGGGCGGAGATCTCCCGGAGGTGGGCGAGGGTGCCCGGCTGCGTGTCGAGGACCGGTCCCTCGACGGACACGTACCGGATGGTGGGTTCGATTCGCTCGACCAGCAGGGAGAAGCGGCCGGCCACCCGGATCAGCTCGTGCTTGCGGGAGCCGGCGCCGGTCAGGATCCAGAGGTCGCCGCCCGGTTCGTACTGGTACCAGAGGGGCACGGTGAGCGGTCCGCGCCCCTCTCCCGCGTCGACCGCCAGCGCGGCGACATGCGGCTCGGCCAGGAACTGTTCACGTTGCGCGCGAGTCAGGGCCATACCGTGCAGGGTACGCGGGCCGCTGCGGAGGCCCCAGGGGACGGAGGGGAAGAAGCGGTGAACCGCTGGTCGGGCACGGCAGTCGGCGTCGCCCACCAGGGGAGGGGTTCGGCCGGACCGTGGGACGTGGTCCGCCGGGACTCGGACGTCTCCCCTGGTGGCCGGGCGACCGTCCGGGTCGTGCCCTAACGGCCCAGCACGACCGTCCCCGACGAGCAGAACCAGCCGCCCGTGCCGGACGCCACCGCCAGCCCCGGCACCGAGCCGTCCCGGCGCCGCACCTGCCGTGCGCCCGCCTCCCCGCGCAGTTGTCGTACGGCCTCCACCAGCAGGAACAGGCCGCGCATGCCCGGGTGCTGGGCCGACAGTCCGCCGCCGTCGGTGTTGACCGGCAGGTCCCCGCCCTCGACGAGCAGCCGCCCCTTCTCCACGAAGGAGCCGCCCTCGCCCTTCCCGCAGAACCCGAGGTCCTCCAGCGTCACCAGCGTCATGTAGGTGAACGCGTCGTAGATCTCGGCGAGTTCGATCTCCCCGGGGCGTACCCCGGCGCGCTCGAAGGCCAGCCGGCCGCTCACCGCCGCCGGGGACACCGTGAAGTCGGGCCACTCGGACATGCTGACGTGCGAGACGTGCTCCCCGGTGCCCAGCACCCAGACGGGCGCGGTACGGCAGTCCCGGACGTACTCCTCGGCCGTGAGCAGCACGGCCGCGCCGCCGTCGGAGCGGATGCAGCAGTGCAGCTTGGTGAAGGGGTCCGCGATCATCGGGCCGGACAGGACCTCGTCGACGGTGATCGGGTCGCGGAACATCGCCTCGGGGTTGAGGGCGGCGTTCGCCCGGGCCTGGACCGCGACCTGCGCCAACTGCTCGATGGTCGTGCCGTGTTCGATCATGTGGCGGCGGGCCGCCATCGCGTACTTGGCGATCAGGGTGTGGCCGTAGGGCACCTCGAACTGGAGGGGGCCGCGGGCGCCGAAGGAGAGGGTGCCGGTGCGGCGGCCCGCCTTGATGTCGGCGCGGGCCGTGGACCCGTAGACCAGCAGTACGGCGTTCGCGTGTCCGGCGGCGATCGCGTCGGCCGCGTGGGCCGCCATGACCTCCCAGGTGGCGCCGCCGACCGAGGTGGAGTCGACCCAACTGGGGCGCAGGCCCAGGTACTCGGCGATCTCGGCGGGGGCGAGGGTGCCGGTGCCGGCGGAGGCCAGGCCGTCGACCAGCCCGCGGTCCAGGCCCGCGTCGGCGAGGGCGCGGCGGGCGGCCTGGGCGTGCAGGGCGTAGGGGGTCGTGCCGTCCACACGGCCGCAGTCGGCCAGGGCCACACCGGCGATCGCGACTTTCCGGCTCCCGGGGGGCATGAGGGCCTCCTGCCTCTGGGCATCTGGTGCGGGCGCTCCTAATATGACGGACCGTCAGATCGGGAGGGAAGAGGAAGAGCCATGGACGCTCGCTTCACCGCCGAACAGGACGAGATCCGGGGCGCGTTGCGGGAACTGCTGCGCAAGCGGTGCGGGCCCGCGGAGTCGAGGAGCGCGGCCGACACCCCGGCCGGGTACGACCCGGCGCTGTGGACGGCCCTCGCCGAACAGCTCGGGCTGCCGGGGCTGGCCCTTCCCGAGGAGTACGGCGGTGTCGGGTGCACGGTCACCGAACTCGCCCTGGCCTGCGAGGAGACGGGCCGGGTGCTGGCCCCCACCCCCCTGCTCGCCACCGCGGTCCTCGCCGCCCCCCTGGTGCTGGCCCTGGGCACCCGGGCCCAGTGCGCGGACCTGCTGCCGCGGATCGCGTCGGGCTCCCTGACGGCCGCCCTGGCCGTTCCCCCGGGGCCGGCCCTCGCCCTGACCGCCGACAACCACGGCGACTGGGCCGGAGGCGGCCGCGCGGGCGGCGTACAGGCCCGCCCAGCCACGGCAGGGGCGGACCGGGCGGCGACGGCGGGGGCGGACCGGCCGGTGACGGCGGGGGTGGATCGGGTGGCGGGGGCGGACCGTCCGGCCACGGCGGGGGCGGACGGGGCGGCGGGGGTGGACCGGGCGGCCGCGGCGGGGGTGGACCGGCCGGTGACGGCGGGGGTGGAAGGGGTGGCGACGGCGGGGGAGGACCGGGCGGCCATGGCGGGGGTGGACCGTGCGGCCACGGCGGGGGAGGACCGGCCGGCGACCGTCCCCGGCGGGCCCCAAGCGGTGGCGGGCGCAAGGGCGGCGGTGGGCGGCGGCGGGTGGCGGCTCTACGGGCAGGTGGATCAGGTGCTCGACGGGCACAGCGCCGACCTCCTCCTGGTCGCCGCGCACGCCGGGGGCTTCGCCCGCTCCCGGACCCTGCTCTTCCTCGTCCGGGGCGACGCCCCCGGACTCGTCCGCACCCGGCAGACCGCCCTCGACGCCACCCGCCCCCAGGCCCGGGTGCAGCTCCGGGACGTCGAGGCCGAACTGCTCGGTGCCGACGGGGCCGATGTCCTCGGGGCGCTGGCCCGCACCGGGGACACCGCCGCCGCTGTGCTCGCCTGCGAGGCCGTCGGGGCGGCCGACCGGGTGCTGGGCACGACCGTCGAGTACGTCGGGCAGCGGGAGCAGTTCGGGCGGCCGATCGGGTCCTTCCAGGCCGTGAAGCACCGGCTCGCCGATGTGTACGTCCAGCTCCAGGCGGCCCGCTCCGCGGCCTGCTTCGCCGCCTGGGCGGCCGCCCACGAGGAGCAGCGGGCCGGCGGGCTGGCCCTGGCCCAGGCCCTGGAAGCCTTGCGGACGGCCGCCGCCGAGGGGATCCAGTTCCACGGGGGAATCGGCTTCACCTGGGAACACGAGGTGCAGCGGTACTTCAAGCGCGCCGCAGCCGACGAACTCCTCTTCGGGCCGGCGCACCGGCTGCGGGCGCACGCGGCCGACACGGCGCGGCTGTTCGAGCGGACGGAGGTGTCGGTGTGATCGGCGAACGGCTCATCCAGAAGGTGTCGTCCACGCGCGGCTTCGCCAAGGTCGCGCCGCATGTGATCCCCGCGCTGGACCGGCGTGTGCACCGGCTCACCCGGGGCCGGGTGCTGCTCAGCGCCCGGATGCTGCCGGGGGTGATCCTCACCTCCACGGGGGCGCGGAGCGGCCTGCCGCGCCGGACCCCGCTGGCCTGCATGCCCGAGGACGACGGCCGCACCTGGATCCTGGTCGGCTCCAACTTCGGCCGTGCCGGGCACCCCGCCTGGACCGCCAACCTGATCGCCCACCCCGACGCCGAGGTCAACTGGAAGGGTGCGGACATCCCGGTGCGGGCGACGCTCTTGACGGGGGAGGAGCGGGCGGCCGTGTGGAAGACCGCGCTGGCGTTCTGGCCGCCGTACGCCACCTACCAGGCGCGGGTGGAGCGGGAGATACGGCTCTTCCGGCTCGTACGCACGACAGGCGGCCGTCCACCGTGTGAACAGCCGCCTGCCTGACAGGACGTGGAACCGGGAGCGTGCCGAGCTACTTGGTCGGCTTCTTCCCGGTGACACCCAGGTGCACCAACAGCGCGAGATTCGGCTTGAGTTCGGCCTGCTTGACGCCCCAGGTCTGGAAGCCCTTCTGGTGCGAGGCCACCGCCGCGAGCATCGCGACGAGCGACCCGGCGACCGCTGCCGGGTTGACGTCCTTGTCGACCCTGCCCTTGGCCTGGAGCTCGGCGACGGCGTCCGCGAGGGAGTTGTTCACCGAGTTGAGGATCTTCATGCGGATCTTGTAGAAGCGTTTGTCCCCCTCGGCGGCCCCGAGATCGACCACGCGCAGGATGGCGTCGTTCCTGCGCCAGAACTCCAGGAAACCGTCCACGAGTTCCTGCGCGGTCTGCCAGCCCGCCTTGCCGACCCACGACCGGCCTTCGAGCAACTGCGTCAACTGGCCGCCCTCGGTGGCCATTTGCTCGGCGATCTCCAGGACGGCGCCCTCGACGTCCGGGAAGTACTGGTAGAAGGTCGCGGGTGAAGTGCCCGCCTTCCGGGCGACATCGATGACCTTGACGTCCCGGTAGGGGGAGGAGCTGAGCATCTCGCTGAGGCAGTCGAGCAGCTTCTGCCGGGTCGCCTGCCCACGCCGGCCGGCCACCCGGCCGTCGACGGTACGCACTTGTCCTGTCATGCCGTCAGCTTACCGAGGGGTGATCGGAGCGCGATTCGGCCGACTGCAAATGGGGTGCACGAGGTCCTGGAGGCGGGTGTGCCTGGTCCTGCGGGGTACGTGCGTCGCCGTTACTTTGACGGTATGGCCGAAAACAGGGCATCCGCAGACGGAACGGGATACGGCGAGGGAGTCCCCTGCTGGGTGGACGCGCAGTTGCCCGACGTGGCAGCCGGGAAGCGCTTCTACGGTGAGCTCTTCGGGTGGACCTTCCGCGACCGGCCGGAGGCCCCCGGCGGCTCGGTGTGGGCCCACCACGAGGGCCGTCCCGTCGCCGCGCTCGCGCACAAGGCGGACGGCCGCATGCCCACCGTGTGGACGGTCTACTTCGCCACCCCGGACATCGAGAACCTCGCCGACCGGATCTGGGCGGCCGGCGGACAGGTCGTCACCGCGCCCATGCCGGTCGCCGAGCTGGGCACGTCCGCCCTGGTCACCGACCCGGAGGGGGCCGTCTTCGGACTCTGGGAGCCGGCCGGCCACCTCGGCTTCGGGGTCCGTCACGAGCCCGGCACCTTCGCCTGGGCCGAGCTGTACGCGCGCGACACCGAGGCCGCCAACACCTTCTACGGCGGGCTCTTCCACGACGCCCTCTTCGGGCCCGAGGCCCACCCCGACTTCGGCCGCGCCCCCGTCTCCGACGTCTTCCCCGCCGAGATGCCGCCCCACTTCCTCGTGCACTTCGCCGTCGAGGACTGCGAGGGGGTGCTCGGGACGGTCGGCCGGCTCGGCGGGCGGGTCCAGGCGCCGCCATTCGAGACGTCGTACGGAAAAGTGGCCGTCGTCACCGACAATCAGGGGGCGTCGTTCGCCGTACTGGAGCGATCGGAGCGGTAGAAGGTACCGCTTTGAGGTGTGACACCCTGTTTGACCCCGGGTTCGCCACCAGGCCTCCGGCCAGGAAGAATCAGGGTTGCGTGCCGCCATGGCGGTGCGGTGGTGAGACGCTGCACGGGGTCGCGTACATATGTGGGTGGCGCGGCTTGTACGGGGAGGTGGCAGGCAGAGTGGTGGATCAGCTAACGCAGCACGATCCGCGCAGGATCGGGCCGTTCGAGGTACTGGGGCGACTCGGTGCCGGCGGCATGGGGCTGGTCTATCTCGCGCGTTCGGCGTCGGGCCGGCGCGTGGCGATCAAGACGGTCCGCACGGAGCTGGCCGAGGACCAGCTCTTCCGTGTCCGCTTCACCCGTGAGGTGGAGGCGGCCCGGGCGGTCTCCGGCTTCTACACGGCGGCCGTGGTCGACGCCGACCCGCGCGCGGCCGTGCCCTGGCTCGCCACCGCGTACGTCCCCGCGCCCTCCCTCGAGGAGATAGTGAACGAGTGCGGGCCGCTCCCGGCCCAGGCGGTGCGCTGGCTCGCGGCGGGCGTCGCCGAGGCCCTGCAGTCCATCCACGGCGCCGGGCTGGTCCACCGCGACCTCAAGCCCTCCAACGTCCTGGTGGTCGAGGACGGGCCCCGGGTGATCGACTTCGGCATCGCGTCCGGTGTCTCGAACACCCGTTTGACGATGACCAACGTCGCCGTCGGCACCCCCGCCTACATGTCGCCCGAGCAGGCCAAGGACTCCCGCAGCGTCACCGGCGCCAGCGACGTCTTCTCGCTCGGCTCCATGCTGGTCTTCGCCGCCACCGGCCACCCGCCCTTCCACGGCGCCAACCCGGTCGAGACGGTCTTCATGCTGCTGCGCGAGGGCCCCGACCTCGAAGGCCTCCCGCACGAGCTGCGCCCGCTGATCGAGTCCTGCATGCAGATGGAGGCCACCGGCCGGCCCAACCCGGCCGACCTCCAGGCCCAGCTCGCCCCCCATCTCTTCGGCTCCGGCTCCGACGACAGCGGCACGGCCTCGGCCTGGCTGCCCGAGAAGGCCGTCGCCCTGATCGAGTCGCGGCGCGGCGGCCGCGCGGCGCCCACGCAGGTCGGCGGTGCCCGCAACGGAGGCGGCCGCCCCGCCGTACCGCCGCCGCCCTCCTACGACCCGCCGCAGCCCGCCCCGGTCCCCGTGGGCGCCCCCGACACCGGTCCCGTGCGCCTCGCCGGCGCCCAGGTGCCCATCGGGCCCGGACCGCGCGTCGCCGACGCCCGGGCCGCCGCCGTGCAGGCGCCCCCGCCGGAGGCCGGCCTGGTCGCCTCCTGGTCCCGGCCCCGCCCCGGTGTCAACGGCACCGACGCCGCCGTGGGCCCGGCCGTACCGGCGCCCCCGCCCGCGCCGCCGGAGACCGCGGCCGGCTGGCGGCCCTGGCGGTTCCGCATGTCGAACGACGTGTGGGGCACCCCGGCCGTCGCCGGGGACCTCGTCTACGTCACCTCCTTCGAGGTGCACGCCCTGGACGTCGGCACCGGCCGCCGCCGCTTCAAGACGCGGGACGTGGCCTGGTCGATGGCGGTCGCGGACGGCCGTATCCACGCCTCCGACGGCCCCACCCTGTTCGCCCTGGACGCCCGCGAGGGCGCCGACCAGTGGCGGATCGGCACGGACGCCTGGGTGTACTCCCTCAAGGCCGAGCGCGGCACCGTCATCACCGGCACCCGCGGCGGTGGCGTCCAGGCGTGGGACGCCTCGGGCGGCCAGAAGCTCTGGGAGATCTCCGGCTGCCAGACCGACTTCGAGTCCCCCGAGGCCGGACCCGCGCTCCACGAGGGCACGGTCTACGTCTGGCAGGAGGGCCGCCTGCGGGCCCTGGACGCCCGTACCGGCGAGGAGCGCTGGGCGATCCCCATCGGTGACGCGGCCTCCTGCGGCGGGGTGCCCGTCCGGGTGGCCCAGGCCCACGACGGGTTCGTGTACATCTCGGCCGGCACCCGGGTCATGGCCCTGGACGTGGCGAGCGGACGGGTGCGCTGGCACTTCGAGGCCCCGGCGGTCTTCCTGTGCCCGCCGACCTTCGTACCCGGCGCCGCGGTGACGGGCGGCGGGGTGTACCTCGCCGACTACCTCGGCACGGTGTACGCCCTCGACGCGACCGACGGCCGCGACCGCTGGCGCATCGCCACCGAGGCCCGGTCGTCGGTCGAGCCGGTGCTGGTGGCCGGGGGTCATGTCCACGTGGGCAGCGGCAAGGGCCTGTACACCCTGGACGCCGTCACGGGCACGCCGAAGTGGCGGTTCCAGGCCGGCGGGGACATCGTCGGGGCGCCCGCGGTGGCCGAGGGCCGGATCCACTTCGGGTCCACCGACCACCTGCTCTACACCCTGAAGGCCGACGACGGCCGACTGCGCTGGAAGCTCGCCACCGGCGGGGAGATCACCGGCTCGCCGGTGGTCAAGGACGGCGTGGTGTACGCGTGCAGCAAGGACCGGTGCGTGTACGCGCTGGACGCGGAGAAGGGGACGGGGACGGCCCGCACGAACTAGCCCGCCCGCGGGGCCGCCGGGAAGCATACGCCCGCGCGGGGCGTCGACTTTGCTAACGCAATCGAAATCCGGGCTGCCGGGAACGGAACAGTCCGGACTGTTCCTCCGGTGGCAGGTTCCCGAGCGCGACGAGGTGCGGCGCCTGCGCGAACCCCCGTTGCACGGCGGCCTCCTTGGCGGCCCAGAGCGCGCGGACCGTGCCCTGCACCCCCTGGGGCGGATACCCGGCGACGAGCTCCGCGGCGGCGGTCGCGGCCGCCAACGCCCCGCCGGGAACGGTGACTTCGGTGACCAGGCCGATGGTGTGGGCGCGCTCGGCGGAGAGCCGTTCCGCCGTTCCCATGAGCGCCAGCCGCGCGGCCTCCCCGTGGGGCATGACCTGGGCCATGAGCACCGACTCGTAGGCGCTGACCATTCCGTAGGCGGTGTGCGGGTCGAAGAAGGTGGCGGCCGGGTCGGCGACGAGGAAGTCGCACTCGCCCAGGAGGTAGAAGGCACCCCCGCAGGCCATCCCGTTCACCGCCGCGACGACCGGCTTCCACAGGTCGTTGGACTTCGGGCCGACGCGCAGCAGCGGATCGTCGGCCATGTAGGGGGAGTTCGGCTGCGGGACCTCGGCGTCCCGGTCGAGGCCGGTGCAGAAGGCCCGCTCCCCGGCACCGGTCAGGACCACGGCCCGTACCGAGTCGTCGCGGCGCAACTCCTGCCAGGCGGTGACCAGTTCGTCGCGCATTTCCAGGTCGACGGCGTTCAGCCGGTGCGGCCGGTCCAGGGTGACGACCGCGACCCCGGTGTCCTTGTCGGCGGCGACCCGCAGGCCCGTCACGCCGGCACCCACTGCGGCAGCCCGTCCGAGAACACCACGTGCACCCGGGCCCCGACGCGGATCCGGCCCGGATCAACGGAGTCGAGGGCCGCCCCGGCCGCGGCGACCAGATTGCCGACCAGGCGGATCCGGGGAGCCTCCTCCAGCTCGACCACGATCACGTTGTACGGCGCCAGCGCCGCGTAGTCGGGCAGCAGGGGCGGGTGGGGGACCACCCAGGACCAGACCCGGCCGCGGCCGGAGACCTGCCGCCACTCGGCCTCGAAGGACTGGCAGTGCGGGCAGCAGGGCCGGGGCGGGAAGCGGAGCTCGCCGCAGTCGGCGCAGGCCTGGACGCGGAGTTCGCCCCGGGCGGCGTACTGCCAGAAGGGGGCGCCCGAGGCGTCCGTCACCGGTTCGAGCATGGTCAGCTCCTGTTGGTCAGCAGCAGGGCGGAGGTGGGGACGCCCTCGCCGGCGGTGACGAGGCAGGTGGCGGCGTCCGGGACCTGCGCGGTGCTGGTGCCGCGCAGTTGCCGTACGCCCTCGTCGATGAGGTTGAAGCCGTGCACGTACGCCTCGGAGAGCCCGCCGCCGCCGGTGTTGATCGGCAGCCGTCCGCCGATCTCCAGGGCGCCGCCCTCGGTGAAGGCGCCGCCCTCTCCTCGCCCGCAGAAGCCGTAGCCCTCCAGGGAGAGCGGGACGAGGGAGGTGAACGCGTCGTAGATCTGGGCCACGTCGACGTCCTGCGGGGTGAGGTCGGCGTGCTTCCACAGGTGCCGGGCGGCGGTCCAGGCGGGCCCGGTGAGCGGGTCGTCGTTCCAGTAGTTGACCATGCCGTGGTGCTGGGCGGGCAGGCCCTGGGCGGCGGAGTGGACGTAGACGGGGGTGCTGGGGCAGTCCCGGGCGCGGTCCCGGCTGACCAGCACGCAGGCCAACGCCCCGTCCGTCTCCAGGCAGTTGTCGAAGAGGCACAGCGGCTCGCTGATCCAGCGGGAGGTCATGTACATCTCGCGGGTCAGGGGGCGGTCGTACATGATCGCGGCGGGGTTCTGGTTGGCGCGGTTGCGGCAGGCGAGGGCGACGTTGAACAGGTGGTCGCGGGTGGCGCCGTACTCGTGCATGTAGCGGCGGGTGAGCATGGCGATCTCGTCGGCGGGGCGGAGCAGCCCGAAGGGTCTGGTCCACTGGGCGGGGGTCGGGAGCTGGACGGTGGTGTTGGTCCAGGGGCGGGGGCCCGAGCCGCGCTTGCGGGACCGCCAGGCGACCCCGACGGTGGCCTGGCCGCTCGCTATCGCCGCCGCGAGGTGGGCGACCGTGGCGCACGAACCGCCGCCGCCGTAACCGACCTTGCTGAAGAAGGTGAGGTCGCCGAGGCCGACCGCCTTCGCCAGCTCGACCTCGTCCGTCTCCTCCATGGTGTACGAGGCCAGGGCGTCGACCTCGCCGGGGGCGATCCCGGCGTCGTCGAGGGCGGCGAGCACGGCCCGGCAGGCCAGGGTCCGCTCGTCCTCGGCGAGGTGTTTCGCGAAGGGGGTCCGTCCGATGCCCACGATCGCCGTGGCGTCCTTGAGGGTCACGCTGCACGCACCTCCGCACGCTGTGAGGCCTGCTGACAGCCCGTCAGGCTACAGCTAATCTGACGGGTAGTCAGCTAATGTGTTTCCGCTTTCGGGGAGGCCGATGTGGAGTGGCGGAGCGTCCCGGAGCTGGTCCGGTGGGCGGCGGAGCGCTACCCCGCCACGGAGGCGGTCGTGGAGGGCCGGAACCAGGTCACCTACGCCGAGTTGGGCGCCCGTGTGGAGCGTGCGGCGGCGGCCTGCATCGCGAACGACGTGCGTCCCGGCGACCGGGTGGCCGTCTGGGCCCCCAACTCCCTGGACTGGATGGTCTCGGCACTGGGCGCGGTGTCGGCCGGAGCCGTCCTGGTGCCCCTCAACACCCGCTTCAAGGGCACCGAGGCCGCGGACGTGCTGCGCAGGAGCGGGACCCGGCTGCTGTTCGTCACCGGGACCTTCCTCGGCACCTCGTACGTGGCCTCGCTGCGCCGGGCCGTCGCGGAGGGCCCCGGCCTGCCCGACCTGGAGCAGGTGGTGGTGCTGTCCGACGACGCCCCCGCCGACTACCGCACCTGGAAGGACTTCCTGGCGAGCGGCGACAAGGTGGGCCGGGCGCAGGTCCGGGCGCGGGCCTCGGCCGTCGAGGGGGCCTGGCCCTCGGACATCGTCTTCACCTCCGGCACCACCGGCCGCCCCAAGGGCGCGGTCATCACCCACGAGCAGACCCTGCGGGCGTACGACGTCTGGTGCGAGCTGGCCGGGCTGCGGCACGGCGACCGCTATCTGATCGTCAACCCCTTCTTCCACACCTTCGGTTACAAGGCCGGGGTGATCGCCTGCCTCATGCGGGGCGCGACGATGATCCCGCAGCCGGTGTTCGACGTCGACACCGTGCTCGCCAACATCGCGGCGGAACGCGTCTCGGTGCTGCCCGGCCCGCCCACCCTCCACCAGTCCCTCCTGGACCACCCGGCACGGACCTCCCACGACCTGTCCGCGCTGCGGCTGGTGGTGACCGGCGCGGCGGTCGTGCCGCTCAGGCTGGTCGAGCAACTGCGCGGCGAACTGGGCGTGGAGACGGTCCTGACCGCGTACGGCCTCTCGGAGGCGAGCGGCATCGTGACCATGTGCCGGCGCGGCGACCCGCTGCCCGTGATCGCGTCCACGTCCGGGCGGGCCATCCCCGGCACCGAGGTGCGCGTGGCGGCCCCGGAGGGGCAGCCCGGTGAGATCCTGGTCCGCGGCTTCAACGTGATGCGCGGCTACTACGAGGACGAGGCGGCGACCGCGGAGGCGGTGACCGAGGACGGCTGGCTGCGCACCGGCGACATCGGCGTCCTGGACGCGGCGGGCAACCTGCGGATCACCGACCGGCTGAAGGACATGTTCATCGTGGGCGGCTTCAACGCCTACCCGGCGGAGATCGAGCAACTCCTCGGCCTGCACCCGGCGGTGGCCGACGTGGCCGTGGTCGGGGTGCCGGACGCGCGGCTCGGCGAGGTCGGCAGGGCGTACGTGGTGCGCCGCCCGGACGCGGTCCTGACCGCCGACGACCTGATCGCCTGGGCCCGCCGGGAGATGGCCAACTACAAGGTGCCCCGGACCGTGGCGTTCGTGGCGCGACTGCCCCGCAACGCGAGCGGAAAGGTGGTGAAGGGGGAGCTGCGCCGGCCCTGAGCGGGCCGGGCCCCGGACACGCCTCGGCCGCGACGGCTCCCCCTCCGCGCCGCCGCGGCCGATCCCCGTGCGTACGGAAAGGTCCTCGTCAGACCGTCTCGTCCGTGGCGTGGTTGTCGAGCGGCTTGACCGTGCCGTCCGTGGTGCCGACCGCCAGGGTGACGACCTTCTCGGCGCCCGTGGCGTGGTTGTCGAGGGTGGTGACCTCGTCCTCGGTCCCCGTGGCGTGGTTGTCGAGCGGCTTGACGGTGCCGTCCTGCTTCTCGGTTTCACTCATGGGTGGTGACTCTCCCGTTCGATGATGGGCCGGACCGCCCGGCGACTCCCCCGAGGGCCGCCGGGCGGACATGTCAGGGTCGGTAACCCTAGCGATGGAGTCCACCGCTGACCCGTCTGCCCCCCGACGCGACGGATCGACAGGACTAGTCTGCCGAGCGGCGATAAACGAACGATGAACGTCCGTCCCGCAGGTCCGTCCCCGCACCCGGCGGCACGGTCTACACGGTGGCCGACGGCGTGAGCAGGTGCCGTACCTCGGCGGCCTCCGGCGAGCCGAGTTGCTCGAAGATGCCGAGCGCCTCCTGCCAGCACGCCACCGCCCGGCCGGGCTGCCCGAGCCCGCTCAGGGCGCGGCCGAGGACCGTCAGGACGTTGCCGCGCCGCCACTCGCCGCCGATGCCCCGCAGCACGGCCAGGGCCTGCTCGGTCAGGGCGGCGGCCTGCGCGGGGCGGCGCCCGGCGAGGTGGGCCTCGGCGAGCCGGAAGAGCGTCATGCCCTCCCACAGCCGCTGCCGGCTGTCGCGGAAGACCTCCAGCGCCTCCGTCAGCCGGTCCACGGCGGCGTCCAGCCGCCCCTGCCCGGTGAGCGCGAGACCGAGCGCGTACCGGCCGTTCGCGCCGCGCAGCGTGTGCCCCAGCCGGTCGTAGATGACGATGCCCTGCCGGGCGAGCTCCACGGCGCTGGTGCTGCGCCCCATGGCCAGGTGGATCCGGGAGAGGTTGCACAGCGCGCTGGCCTCGCCCGCGGGGTTCCGGTCGCGCCGGAAGCTCTCGATGGCCTCCTTCAGGTACGCCTCGCCCTCGGGGTGGCGGCCCTGGTAGAGCGCGATGATGCCGCGGTCGTTGGCGGCCCAGCAGCTCGGCGCCAGGTCGTCCGCCGCCCGGGCGAGCTCCATGGCCAGCCGGGCCACCGCGTCGGCCTGGTCGAAACGGCCGGCGACGATGTGGACGTTGGTCAGGGCGGTGAGCACCCGCGCCCGGGTGCGCGGGTCGTCGGCCGCGTCGGCCGCGTCCCGCAGGGCGACGGCGGCGACCTCGTACTGCTTGGCGTTGGCCCCCGACTCGGCCAGGTCCTTGGCCACCCACAGCAGGTCCACCGCGCGCCGCAGCAACGTCCCCTGCGCGCACTGCTGGACGAACGCGAGCAGGGCGTTGGCCTCCGCGTACAGCCAGTCCTGGGCGGCGTGGCGGTCCTCGAAGGACAGTCCCGGGTAGCGGATCTGCTCCAGGTGGTCCACCAGCCGGTCCCCGGGCCGCTCGATGGCGTACACGCCCGCCGTGGTCGCCAGGTAGAAGTCCAGCAGCCGCGACAGCGCCGCCTCGCGCTCGCTGGGCGGCCACTCGTCGCGTTCGGCGCACGCACGCGCGTAGAGCCGTACGAGATCGTGGAACCGGTAGCGGCCGGGCGCCGCCGACTCCAGCAGCGAGGTGTCGACGAGGGCCTCCAGCAGGTCCTCGGTGTCCTCGACGGGCAGGTCCAGTACGGCGGCGGCCGCGGCCAGGGAGATGTCCGGGCCGTCGGCGAGGCCCAGCAGCCGGAAGGCACGGGCCTGCGCGGGTTCGAGCTGGCCGTAGCCGAGTTCGAAGGTGGCCTTCACGGCGAGGTCGCCGGCCTGGAGTTCGTCGAGGCGACGGCGTTCGTCGGCGAGCTTCGCGGCGAGGACGGAGACCGTCCAGGTGCGGCGGGCCGCCAGGCGGGAGGCGGCGATGCGGATGGCGAGCGGGAGGAAGCCGCAGGCGGCGACCACGTCGAGGGCGGCCTTGCGCTCCGAGGCGACCCGCTCCTCGCCGACGATCCTGGTGAAGAGCTGGAGTGCCTCGTCGGGGGACATGACGTCCAGGTCGACCAGGTGCGCACCGGCGAGGTCGACCATCCGCACCCGCGAGGTCACGAGGGCCGCGCAGCCCTCCGTGCCCGGCAGCAGGGGCCGTATCTGGGCCGCGTCACGGGCGTTGTCGAGCAGGACGAGGACCTGGCGGCCGTCGAGGACCGAGCGGTACAGGGCGGCGCGTTCCTCCAGGGAGTCGGGGATCGCCGAGTCGGCGGTGCCGAGGGCCCTGAGGAAGGCGCCGAGGACCGTCTCCGGGTCGGCGGCCCGGGCACCGGCGCCCTGGAGGTCGACGTACAACTGCCCGTCGGGGAAGGCCGAGCGGGCCTGGTGGGCCACGTGGACGGCCAGCGTGGTCTTGCCGACGCCGCCGATGCCGGCCAGCGCGGAGACCGCCATCACCCGGCCCGCGGCACCGGAGGCGAGCACCTCGCTCAGTTCGGTGACGAACGCGGCGCGGCCGGTGAAGTCGGGCACGGTGGCCGGGAGCTGGGCGGGGCGGACGGGGGCCGCGACCGGTTCGGGCTGCGGGGAGGAGGGCTCCGCGAGGCCGGGGTCGGCCTGGAGGATGCGCTGCTGGAGCTCGCGCAGTCCGGGGCGCGGGTCGACGCCGAGTTCGTCGGCGAGCAGCCGGCGGGTGTCGGCGTAGACCGCGAGGGCCTCCGCCTGCCGGCCGCTGCGGTACAGGGCCAGCATGAGCAGTTCGCGCAGGCGCTCGCGCAGCGGGTGCTCGGCGGTGAGGGCGGTGAGCTCGGAGACCGCCTCCGCGTGGCAGCCCTGCTCCAGGTCCATGTCGAGCCGGGACTCCAGGAGTTGCAGCCGCCACTCCTCCAGCCGGACGCGCTGTGCCTCGGCGTACGGTCCGGGGACGCCCGCGAGCACCTCGCCGTCCCACAGCGCCAGCGCCCGGGTCAGCACGTCCCGCGCGTGGCACAGGTCCCCGGCGCTTCTCGCCTTCTCCGCCCCGGTGGCGAGTTCCTGGGCGGCGGCCAGGTCCAGCGCGTCCTCGCCGAGCCCGCGGATCGCGTAGCCGCCGGACTCGCTGACCAGGATCCCGGGGTCGAGGATCTTGCGGAGCCGGGAGGCGTAGGTGCGCAGCGCGGCCAGGGCCTGCTCCGGCGGTTCCTCGCCCCACAGGGCGGAGATCAGCTCGGCGGCGGTCGCGGTGCGGCCCTCGCGCAGCAGCAGGGCGGCGAGCAGGGCGCGTTGCTGAGGGGAGCCGGTGTTCAGCAGTTCCTCGCCGCGCCGGGCGCGCACCGGTCCGAGCACGCTGAAGCGCAGCGGCGCGCTCTGCGCCGCGGAACCCGTGTCCTGCCCGGCCCCCGCCGGGGAGCCGGGACGCCTCTGCTCCGGCACCCGCGGTACACCGTCCATCGCCGTCCCCCTAGGGCCTGTTTACAACCCCGTCAGTCTGCCTTGTCCACGGCGGCCGCGTCAGCCGTGGAGAGCCTGATCACAGGAGGACGCGCGGGATGTCACAAGGCCCTCACCCGCCCTCCGCACACGTCCGCACACGATCCGTCGCGATCGGCCGCCGTCCACGGAGCTGACGGGTCGTCAGATCGGCGCTACCGTGAGCGCCATGGAGACCACGACGGCACTTCCGAAGATCATCTCCGTCGACGACCACACGGTGGAGCCCTCCGACGTCTGGCAGAACCGGCTCCCGAAGAAGTACCTGGACACCGGCCCGCGCGTGGTCCGCGCCCCGCTCAAGGAGATCAGCTTCCTCGGCGGCCGGTTCAGGCCCGTGATGGGCGCCCCGGGCGACGACGGCCCGCTCGGCGACTGGTGGCTCTACGAGGGACTCCAGCGCCCCCTCACCCGCCTCGACACCGCGGTCGGCTACAGCAGGGACGAGATCAAGCTGGAGGTCATCACCTACGAGCAGATGCGCCCCGGCTCCTACGACGTCCCGCAGCGCCTCGCCGACATGGACGTCAACCACGTCCAGTCCGCGCTCTGCTTCCCGACCTTCCCGCGCTTCTGCGGCCAGACCTTCACCGAGGCCGAGGACCACGAACTGGGCCTGCTGTGCGTGCGGGCCTACAACGACTGGATGGTGGAGGAGTGGTGCGGCCCCCAGGCGCGGGGCCGGCTCATCCCGCTCACCCTCGTCCCGCTCTGGGACGCCGAGTTGGCGGCCGCCGAGGTCCGCCGCAACGCCGCCCGCGGGGTACGGGCCGTCGCCTTCTCCGAGATACCCCCGCACCTGGGCCTGCCCTCCGTCCACTCCGACGACTGGGACCCTTTCCTCGCCGCCTGCGACGAGACCGGCACGGTCGTCGCGATGCACATCGGCTCCAGCAGCCGGATGCCCTCCACCTCCGCCGACGCCCCGCCCGCCGTCGGCTCCACCATCACCTTCGCCAACTGCTGCTTCTCGATGGTCGACTGGCTGATGAGCGGCAAGTTCGAGCGCTTCCCGAACCTCAGGGTCATGTACGCCGAGGGCCAGATCGGCTGGATCCCCTACATCCTGGAGCGCGCCGACGTGGTCTGGGAGGAGAACCGGGGCTGGGGCGGCGTCGCCGACAAGGTGCACCGCCCGCCGTCCGAGCTCTTCGCCGAGCACGTCCACGGCTGCTTCTTCGACGACGCCTTCGGGCTGCGCAACCTCGACGCCATCGGCGTCGGCAACGTCCTCTACGAGACCGACTACCCCCACTCCGACTCCACCTGGCCGAAGTCGAAGGAGGTCGGCGAGGCCCAGATGGGACACCTGGACGCCGAGGTGGTCGAGCGGATCGTGCGGGGCAACGCCATCGACCTGCTGGGGCTCACCCCGGTCGGCCTGTGGGACGGCCCCCGGTGACCGCGTACGGCATCCAGCTCCCGATCCAGTCGCAGAGCACGATCTACGCCGAGCCCTGGGAGGCCGGTGCCGGCCCCGGGGACCTCGTCGAGGTGGCCCGCGCCGCCGAACGCGCCGGCTTCGCGTACCTCGCCGCCTGCGACCACGTGGCCGTCCCGCGCCGTCTCGCCCCCGCGATGAGCACCGTCTGGTACGACCCGGTCGCCACCCTCGCCCACCTGGCGGGCGTGACCGAACGCGTACGGCTGCTCAGTCATGTGGCGGTGGTCGGACTGCGGCACCCGCTGGTCACCGCCAAGCAGTACGCCACCCTCGACCACCTCAGCGGCGGGCGGCTGATCCTCGGGGTCGGCGCCGGGCACGTGCGGGAGGAGTTCGAGGCGCTCGGGGTCGACTTCGACGGCCGCGGGGCCGTCCTCGACGAGTCGATCGACGCCCTGCGCACCGCCCTCGGCCCCGAGGAGTTCCCCGAACACCACGGCAAGCTCTACGACTTCGCGGGCCTCGGCCAGCGCCCCCGGCCCGCGCAGGCCCGCGTCCCGGTGTGGGTCGGGGGCTCCTCCCCGGCCGCGGTGCGCAGGGCCGCCCTCAAGGGCGACGGCTGGCTGCCCCAGGGCGACCCCCGAGACGAACTGCCCGCGCAGATCGAGCGGATCCGGCGGCTGCGGGCGGAGGCGGGCCTCGAAGGGCCGTTCACCGTCGGGGCCATCACCGAGCCGCTCTACCTCGGCACCCCCTCCTGGGACGTCGGCCGCCGGACGCTCAGCGGCGCCCCCGACGCGGTCGCCGAGTCCCTGCGCGCCTACCGCGCGATGGGTGTGGACCAGATCCAGGTGCGGTTCCGCAGCCGCGACCGCGCCGAACTCGTCGACCAGATAGCGGCGTTCGGCGCCGACACCGCCCCCCAACTCTGAGGAGTCACCGCATGGGCAAGCTGGACGGACGTGTCGTCCTCGTCACCGGTGCGGCACGCGGGCAGGGGGAGCAGGAGGCCCGCCTGTTCCGGGAGGAGGGCGCCGAGGTCGTCGTGGGCGATGTGCTGGACGAGCAGGGCAAGGCGCTCGCCGAGGAGATCGGGGCGCTGTACGTGCACCTCGACGTGGGCCGGGAGGCCGACTGGCGGCGGGCGACGGAGGCCGCCGTGGCGGAGTACGGGCGGGTCGACGGGCTCGTGAACAACGCCGGCATCCTGCGCTTCAACGCCCTCCTGGACACGCCTCTCACGGAGTTCATGGAGGTGCTGCAGGTCAACCAGGTCGGCTGCTTCCTCGGGATCAGGACCGTGGGGCCGGTGCTGTCCGACGGGGGCACGATCGTCAACACCGCCTCCTACACCGGTGTGACCGGGATGGCCGGCGTGGGCGCCTACGCGGCCTCCAAGCACGCGATCCTCGGGCTCACCCGGGTCGCCGCGCTGGAGCTGGCGCCGCGTGGCATCAGGGTCAACGCGATGTGCCCCGGGGCCGTCGACACCGCGATGTCCAACCCGGCGGCCCTGGACCCGTCCGCGGACGGCGCGGAGGCCGCCCGGGGGCTCGACCGGTTCTACCGCAAGCTCGTGCCGCTCGGCCGCATCGGACGGCCGGAGGAGGTGGCCCGGCTCGCGCTGTTCCTGACCTCGGCCGACTCCTCGTACATCACCGGCCAGCCGTTCGTGATCGACGGCGGTTGGCTCGCCGGGGTCTCCGTCATCTGAGTGACCGTCAGCTATTGACGGTGTCTGCGCCCGGTGCCACAGTCGGCGGCAGATCAGGAATCTGACGGAGTGTCAGAAACAGGAGTGTCAGAGACAGACTGGGGACGGTGAACCTCCTTGGAATTCGGGCTCTTTGTACAGGGATACGTGGGCAAGCGCGCCGAGACCGACCCGCTGGCCGAGCACAAGGCGCTGATGGAGGAGACCGAGTACGTCATCCAGGCGGACCGCTCCGGCTTCAAGTACGCCTGGGCCTCCGAGCACCACTTCCTGGAGGAGTACTCGCACCTCTCCGCCAACGACGTCTTCCTCGGCTACCTGGCGCACGCGACCGAGCGCATCCACCTCGGCTCCGGGATCTTCAACCCGCTCGCCCAGGTCAACCACCCCGTGAAGGTCGCCGAGAAGGTCGCCATGCTCGACCATCTCACCGGCAACCGCTTCGAGTTCGGCAGCGGCCGCGGCGCCGGCTCGCACGAGATCCTCGGCTTCCTCCCCGGCATCACCGACATGAACCACACCAAGGAGATCTGGGAGGAGACCATCGCCGAGTTCCCGAAGATGTGGCTCCAGGACGAGTACGCCGGCTTCCAGGGCAAGCACTGGCAGTTGCCGCCGCGCAAGGTCCTGCCGAAGCCGTACAGGAAGTCGCACCCCGCGATGTGGTACGCCGCCGGGTCGCCGCCGTCGTACGCCATGGCGGCCAGAAAAGGGCTCGGGGTGCTCGGCTTCAGCGTGCAGAAGGTCTCCGACATGGAATGGGTCCTCGAGCAGTACAAGACGGCGGTCGTGGACGCCGAGCCGATCGGGGACTTCGTCAACGACAACGTCATGGTGACGACCACCGCGATCTGCGCGCCCACGCACGCCGAGGCGATCGACATCGCGGTGCGCGGCGGCCTGCACTACCTGCCCTCGCTGGTCTTCCGCTACCACGACACGTTCCCGCGGCCAGAGGGGTTCCCGGTGTGGCCCGAGACGCTGCCCGAGTACACCGCGGAGTTCGTCGAGGTGCTCATCGAGGAGGAGCTGCTGATCTGCGGGGACCCCGACGAGGTGGTCCGCCAGTGCAAGCGCTGGGAGCAGGCCGGGGCGGACCAGCTCAGCTTCGGGCTGCCGGTGGGGGTTCCGAAGGAGGAGACGCTCCAGACGATTCGGCTGATCGGGGAGCACGTGATCCCGAAGATCGACACGGATCCCGTGCACCGGACATCCCGGTTCCGGGGTGCCGCGTAATCGCCGTTGCGGTGTGCGGGCGCGTTGTGGCTGGTCGCGTAGTTCCCCGCGCCCCTGAGTAGGACGATCCCCTGTATGCCAGGAGGCGAACCCCATGCTCGATCACGTCATCAAGGGTGCTGCCGTTGTCGATGGGACCGGTGCGGCCGCCTTCGGAGCCGATGTCGGCATCCGTGACGGACGTATCGCCGTCGTCGGCAACGTCACCGAAGATGCCCGTACCCGCGAGGACGCCTCCGGGCTCGTCCTCGCCCCCGGGTTCGTCGACCCCCACACCCACTACGACGCCCAGCTCTTCTGGGACCCGTACGCCACTCCCTCCCTCAACCACGGGGTCACCACGGTCGCCGCCGGGAACTGCGGGTTCACGCTCGCCCCGCTGAACCCGGCCCGCCCGGACGACGCCGACTACACCCGCCGCATGATGTCCAAGGTCGAGGGGATGTCCCTGGTCGCCCTGGAGGAGGGGGCGCCCTGGAGCTGGCACTCCTTCGGGGAGTACCTGGACGCCCTGGAGGGACGGATCGCCGTCAACGCCGGTTTCATGGTGGGGCACTGCGCCCTGCGCCGGTACGTCATGGGACCGGACGCCGTCGGCGGACAGCCGTCCGAGGCCCAACTCGACGAGATGCTGCGGCTGTTCCACGAGGCGATGGACGCCGGTGCCTGGGGGTTCTCCACCACCCAGTCGTCCACGCACTCCGACGGCGACGGAAAGCCCGTCGCCTCCCGGCAAGCGCTGCCCGCCGAACTCCTCGCACTCTCCCGGGCCGTCGGGGAGCACGAGGGAACTCAGATCGAGGCCATCGTGGCCGGCTGCCTCGACCAGTTCAGCGACGCCGAGATCGAGCTGTTCGTGGAGATGAGTGCGGCGGCCGGACGGCCCCTGAACTGGAACGTGCTGACCATCGACGCGGCCGTCCCGGAGCGGGTGCCCAGGCAACTGTTCGCGAGCGAGCAGGCCCGCAAGGCGGGCGGCCGGGTCGTCGCCCTCACCATGCCGATCCTCACCCCGATGAACATGTCCCTGGGCACCTTCTGCGCGCTGAACCTGATCCCCGGCTGGGGTCCGGTGCTCGCACTGCCCGTCCCCGAGCGGATCGGGAGACTGCGCGATCCGGACGTACAGCGGGAACTGCTCCGGCACTCCCAGTCCAAGGAGGCCGGCGTCTTCCGGCGACTGACCAACTTCGGGCGGTACGTCATCGGGGACACCTACAGCGACACCAACCGCGGGCTCAGCGGGCGGGTCGTGGAGGACATCGCCGCCGAGCGCGGACAGGAGCCGTTCGCCACCCTCGTGGAGATCTGCGCGGCCGACTCGCTGCGCACGGTCCTGTGGCCCATGCCCACCGACAACGACCCGGCGTCCTGGGCCCTGCGGGCCGAGACCTGGCAGCACGAGGACGTGCTGCTCGGCGGGTCCGACGCGGGCGCGCACCTGGACCGGATGTGCGGGGCGCCGTACACGACCCGCTTCCTCGGGGACTGTCTGCGCGGGCGGCGACTGACCTCGCTGGAGCAGGCCGTGAAGATGCTCACCGACGACCCGGCCCGGCTGTTCGGGCTGCGCGAGCGGGGCCGGATCGAGGAGGGCTTCCATGCGGACCTCGTGCTCTTCGACCCGGAGCGCATCGCCGCGGGTCCGGCCACCCTGGTGCACGACCTGCCGGGTGACAGTCCGCGGCTCGACTCCCGGGCGATCGGCGTCCGGGCCGTGTGGGTCAACGGCGTCGAGGCGATCCGGGACGACGTGGTGAGCGGAGCCGTGCCGGGCCGGGTGCTGCGGTCAGGGCGGGACACCAGGACGGTGAGCACCAGGTGAGTGCGCCGGAGGAGGGGCAGCCGCTGTTCGTCGGCGGCGCGTGGGTGGCCCCCGACGCCGGGCACTACGCGGTGGTCGACCCGGCCACCGAGGAGACCGCCGGATGGGCTCCGGAGGCCTCGCGGGATCAGGTGCACGCGGCCTGTGCCGCGGCCCGCGAGGCCTTCGGGCCGTGGTCGCGCACGGCACCCGAGGAGCGGGGCGCCGTGCTGGCCCGGGCCGCCGACCTCATCCGTTCCCGGCTGGAGCCGTACGCCGAACTGGCCCGGGCCGAGACCGGCGCGACCACGGGGGTGGCCCGGGGCATGCAGGTCGGCGTGGCCGCCGCCCGCTTCCGAAGGTACGCCCGGGTGGAGCCCGCAGAGTGGGCGATCCCGCCGCAGGTCAACGAGGCCGGGCCGATGGGCAGGGCCGCGGTGATGGGCGCGCTGGCCGTCCGCCAGCCCATCGGGGTCGTCACTTGCGTCACGTCGTACAACAACCCGTGGGCCAACCCCGCCGGGAAGGTCGCCCCCGCGCTCGCCATGGGCAACACGGTGGTGGTGAAGCCCGCCCCGCAGGACCCCCTCTCCGTGTACCGCATGGCGGAGGCGCTGGAGGCGGCCGGGGTGCCGCCCGGGGTCGTGAACGTGGTGAGCGGGCGTTCCGTGGCGGTGGGCGAGGCCGCCGTCGACTCGGCCGACGTCGACATGGTCAGCTTCACCGGCTCCACGGCGGTCGGCCGGCGCATCGCCGAGGTGTGCGGGCGGTCCATGAAAAGGCAGTTGATGGAGCTGGGCGGGAAGGGCGCGGCACTCGTCCTCGACGACGCGGACCTCGGATCGGCCGTGGCCGGGATCGGCACCACCTTCTCCTTCTACAGCGGACAGATCTGCACGGCGCCGACGCGGGTGCTGGTGCAGCGGGCGGTCCACGACCGCCTCGTGGAACAACTGACGGCTTTCGCATGCCGGTTGAAGGTCGGCGACCCGCGCGCGCCCGGGACGGTCGTCGGTCCGGTGATCTCGGCGGCACACCGCGAACGGGTCGAGTCGTACGTCGAACTGGCCCGCAAGGAGGGCGCGACGGTGGCCGCCGGTGGTGAACGCCCGCCGCTGGACCGGGGTTTCTACGTCGCCCCGACCCTCCTCGTCGACTGCCGACCCGACATGCGCGTGGTCCGCGAGGAGATCTTCGGCCCCGTCGTGACCGTGACGCCCTTCGACGACGAGGAGGAGGGCATCGCCCTCGCCAACGACAGCGACTACGGCCTGATCGACTACGTCTGGTCGGCGGACGTCGGCCGCGCCTTCCGCGTGGCACGGCGGCTGCGGGCCGGGGGAGTCGGGGTCAACACGGTCGGCCGGAACATGGAGGCGCCGTTCGGCGGCTTCCGCAGCAGCGGGGTCGGCCGGGATTGCGGGTCGTACGCGCTGCACGCCTACAGCGAGGTGCAGTCGATCGTCTGGCCGGGCTGAGTGGCCCCCGGGGCGGGCTTCGGCCAACTGGCCGGTAACCGGCGGGAGGGACCGTAGAGTCCCGGAGCGGAGGGCGGCGGCTTTCGGCCCGACGCCCTGACCGACCGTCAAGATCCTTACCGGAGAACCGACTTGAAGCTCACCAAGCGACTCGCCCTGACCACCGCGGGCCTCGCCTGCGCGACCGCCCTGCTGGGCGCGGCCACCGGTCACGCCACCCCCTCGGACCCCGCGCCCAGGCCCGTTAAGGCCCCCGCCGCGCTCAAGGTGCCCGACGGCAACAAGCTGACCGGCGTGTACCCGGCCCGGGGCGTCCAGACCTACACCTGCACCGACGGCGCCTGGAAGCTCCTGGAGCCCGCCGCCACCCTCTCCGACCGGAGGGGCCGCACCGTCGCCCTGCACTCCCGCGGCCCCGTCTGGGTCTCCACGGTGGACGGCAGCGCGGTGAACGCCACGGCGGTCGCCAGCTCGCCCAAGGCCGGCACCATCCCCGAACTCCTCCTCCAGGCCACCGCGACCCGCGGCGCGGGCGTCTTCGGCGGCGTCTCCTACATACAGCGCCTCAACACCACCGGCGGCGTGGCCCCGACCACCGCCTGCACCGGCACGGACCAGGTGAGCGTGGCCTACACGGCGACGTACGCCTTCTACAAGCCGGCGAAGTGACCCACGCGCCTCACTGAGCGGCGCGGCGGCCCCTCCGCCCGGGGTCGCCGCCGCGCCGCCCCTCACCCGTCCAGATCCACCCGTACGGTCAACTGCCCCGCCCCTATGGCCCGTACCGCCGCGCTGTTCAGCGCGGGCAGCGAGCGCAGGCGTACGGCGATGTCGTCGTCCGGCAGGAGACGGGCGGTCCCGGTGTGCCAGCGTCCCCGGATGCGCACCCTGACCCGTGCGTCCGCCTTGATGTTGCGGACGTACTGCGACCGTTCCCCGAACTCCGAGACCAGCCAGAAGGAACCGCCGACCCGCCTGCCGCCCACCGGGGTCCGGCGGGGCAGCCCCGAGCTGCGGCCGGTGGTCTCCAGGACGGTCTGCAGGGGCAGTCGGCGCATGACCGGGTTGAGGAGGCGCTGAACGGCCCTGGCGGCACGGTACTTGCGCTCGGCGTCGCGGGACATGGGTGGTGAGACTCCTGTCTCTTGTCTTCCGTAACCTGACCGGAGGCCCCGATGATCTCAGGGTGCGGCCGGGTGGACGAAGGGTGTCGGCGATGCGCGTGGTGACCTGGAACCTGTGGTGGCGCTTCGGCCCCTGGGAGGAACGGCAGAAGGCGATCCTGGCCGTGCTGCGGGAGCTGCGGCCCGACGTGGTCGGCCTCCAGGAGGTGTGGTCGGCGGGCACCGAGAACCTCGCCGAGTGGCTCGCCGGAGAGCTGGGCCTGCACTGGGCGTGGGCCGCGTCGCCCGCCTCGGAACGCTGGCAGCGGCGGATCGGCGACCCCGGGGTGGAGGTCGGCAACGCGGTGCTGAGCCGCTGGCCGGTGATCGACCGGGCGGTCCTGCACCTGCCCGCGCCCCAGGACCTGGACGACGGCCGGGTGGCCTTCCACACCCGTCTGGCGGGACCTTCCCACGAGATCCCCTTCTTCACCACCCACCTCGCCTCGGCCCCCACTGCCTCGGCGGTCCGCTGCCAACAGGTCACCGCGCTGGCGGAGTTCGTGGCCGCCCACCGCGCCGGCACCGACTTCCCGCCGGTCGTCACCGGCGACTTCAACGCCTGGCCCGACTCCGACGAGGTCCGCCGCTTCGGCGGCTACAAGACGGGCCCGGCCGCCCCCGGCCAACTCTTCCTGGACGCCTGGGAGTACGCCGACCCCACGGCCCCCTCCGCGACCTGGGACCCCGCCAACCCCTACGTCCGCCACGACCCGCCCGTTCGCATCGACTACATCCACGTGGGCCCACCGAGCGCGACGGGCCTCGGCCACGTACGAGGAGTCCGCCGCGCGGGCGACGCCCCGGTGGACGGGGTATGGCCGTCGGACCATCTGGCGGTGGTGGCGGATCTGGCGGACGGGTCGGACTAGGCCGGCGCGGGGGGCGAGAGAAAGGAGCACCGGTGGGCATCTACGTGTCGGTCAGAGGCTGGCTGGAGTGCGACGAGGACCAACTCGCCGCGGCGCAGGAGATCATCAAGGCCCACGAGGACGGTCACTACTCCCACGGCTGGGGCTCCCCTCGTCGGCACGTGAACTGGACCCACTACCTGTTCTACGGCGCTGACATCCGCGAGTCGGGCGTGGACTGGCTCGTGCACCAGATCCGCGAGATCGCGGCGATCCCGGCCAACGAGGACGGAGACCGCGTCTCGGGTCTCTTCCTGGCGAGCCACGAGATCGACGGCCCGTCCGAATGGCAGGTGCGGGAAGGCGAACTCCACATCTCACCGGGCGACGGCAGACACCGCTACCTCGACGGGTGACCCGTCACCACCCCCGCCCCAACCAGCAGCACCCCACCCCCTCCCAGCAATCCCGACCAGTCGGTATGGACATCCCCGGCCCGGCCCGGTACAGATGCCTCATGCGTATTTCCGTGACGATCTTCCTCACCGACGAGACCATCACCCCGACCCGGCTCGCCCGTGAGCTGGAGGCGCGGGGCTTTGCCGGGATGTATCTGCCCGAGCACACCCACATCCCCGTCGAGCGGGTCACCCCGTACCCGGCCGGCGGTGAGCTGCCGCGTGAGTACGGCCGTACCCTCGACCCCTTCGTCGCGCTCGGCCAGGCCGCCGCCGTCACCGAGCGGCTCGGTCTCGGCACCGGCATCACGCTGGTCGCCCAGCACGACCCGATCGACCTCGCCAAGCAGATCGCCACGCTCGACCACCTCTCCGGCGGACGGTTCACGCTCGGGCTCGGGTTCGGGTGGAACGTCGAGGAGGCCGCCGACCACGGCGTCGAGTGGCGCACCCGGCGCGAGCTCGTCCGCGACCGGATGGCGCTCATGCAGGCCCTGTGGGCGGACGAACCGACGGCGTACGAGGGGGAGTTCGGCAGCGTCAGGGCCAGCCACGCCTTCCCCAAGCCCGTCCAGAAGCGGACCCTGGTGGGCGGCGCCGCCGGGCCCAAGCTGTTCTCCCACATCTGCGCCTACGCCGACGGCTGGCTCCCCATCGGCGGACGGGGCCTCACCGAGTCCGTGCCCGCGCTGCGCGCCGCCTGGACCGACGCGGGCCGCGACCCCGGCGCCCTCCAGGTCGTCCCGTACGCCGTCCTGCCCACCCCCGGCAAGCTCGCCCACTACGCCGAGCTCGGCATCGAGGAGGTCGTGCTGCAGTTGCCGCCGGCGGGCGAGGCCGAGGTGCTCAAGGTGCTGGACGAGTATGACCGTTATGTCCAGAACGGCACCGGCGGTGTGTGACCGCCCCCCGACAGGGCGGCACTCCTGCGCTGATCACACCGCTCGTATGCTCGAAGGATGACGACTTCCGCGACCTCCGGAACCGGCCCCACCGAGAACTCCATGCGTCGCGCTCTCAAACGTGCCCGGGACGGCGTCGCCCTGGACGTGACAGAAGCGGCGGTCCTGCTGCAGGCGCGCGGCGAGGCCCTCGCCGACCTCACCGCCTCCGCCGCCCGCGTCCGGGACGCCGGCCTCGAACAGGCCGGCCGCCCCGGTGTCATCACGTACTCGAAGAGCGTCTTCATCCCGCTGACCCGGCTGTGCCGGGACAAGTGCCACTACTGCACCTTCGTGACCGTGCCCGGCAAGCTCCGCCGGGCCGGCCACGGCATGTTCATGTCCCCGGACGAAGTCCTCGACGTGGCCCGCAGGGGCGCCGCGCTGGGCTGCAAGGAAGCCCTGATCACCCTCGGCGACAAGCCCGAGGACCGCTGGCCGGAGGCCAGGGAGTGGCTGGACGCGCACGGCTACGACGACACCCTCGCCTACGTCCGGGCCGTCTCCGTCCGCATCCTGGAGGAGACGGGCCTGCTGCCCCACCTCAACCCGGGCGTGCTGTCCTGGACCGACTTCCAGCGGCTAAAGCCGGTCGCGCCGAGCATGGGCATGATGCTGGAGACGACCGCCGAGCGGCTGTGGTCCGAGCCAGGGGGCCCGCACCACGGCTCCCCGGACAAGGAGCCCGCCGTACGGCTGCGGGTCCTGGAGGACGCCGGGCGCTCGTCCGTCCCCTTCACCTCCGGCATCCTCATCGGCATCGGCGAGAATTACGAGGAGCGCGCCGAGTCGCTCTTCGCGCTCCGGCGCACAGCGCGGGCGTACCACAGCATCCAGGAACTGATCATCCAGAACTTCCGCGCCAAGCCGGACACCGCGATGCGCGGCATGCCGGACGCGGAGCTCGACGAACTGGTCGCCGCCGTGGCCGTCGCCCGTCTCATCATGGGCCCGGCCGCCAACATCCAGGCCCCGCCGAACCTCGTCGACAGCGAGTACGAGCGCCTGATCGGCGCGGGGATCGACGACTGGGGCGGCGTCAGCCCGATCACCATCGACCACGTCAACCCCGAACGCCCCTGGCCGCGGATCGAGGAGCTCACCGAGCGGTCCGCCGCGGCCGGCTTCGAGCTGCGCGAACGCCTGTGCGTGTACCCCGAGTTCGTCCAGCGCGGCGAACCCTGGCTGGACCCGAGGCTGCGCCCGCACGTGGCGGCGCTGGCCGACCCGGAGACGGGCCTCGCCCGCCCCGACGCCCTCCCGCGGGGACTGCCCTGGCAGGAGCCGGAGGAGGTCTTCGTGGCCACCGGCCGCACGGACCTGCACACCTCCATCGACACCGAGGGCCGTACGTCCGACCGCCGCGACGACTTCGACGAGGTCTACGGCGACTGGGGCGCCCTGCGCGAGGCGGCCGCCCCCGGCATGGTGCCCGAGCGCATCGACACGGACGTACGGGACGCGCTGCGGACCGCCGCCGACGACCCCACCCGGCTGACCGACGACGAGGCCCTCGCGCTGCTGCACGCCGACGGCCCGGCCCTGGACGCCCTGTGCCGGGTGGCCGACGACGTCCGCAAGTCGGCGGTCGGTGACGACGTGACGTACATCGTCACGCGGAACATCAACTTCACCAACGTCTGCTACACCGGCTGCCGTTTCTGCGCCTTCGCCCAGCGGCGCACCGACGCCGACGCCTACACGCTCTCCCTCGACCAGGTCGCCGACCGCGCCCAACAGGCCTGGGAGGTGGGCGCGGTGGAGGTCTGCATGCAGGGCGGCATCCATCCGGACCTGCCCGGCACGGCGTACTTCGACATCGCGAAGGCGGTCAAGGCCCGCGTCCCCGGCATGCACGTGCACGCCTTCTCGCCGATGGAGGTCGTCAACGGCGCCACCCGCACCGGCCTGTCGATCCGCGAGTGGCTGACCGCGGCCAAGGAGGCCGGCCTCGACTCCATACCCGGCACCGCCGCCGAGATCCTCGACGACGAGGTCCGCTGGGTGCTGACCAAGGGCAAGCTGCCCACGGCGACCTGGATCGAGGTGATCGAGACCGCGCACGAGGTCGGCCTGCGCTCCTCCTCGACGATGATGTACGGCCATGTCGACCAGCCCCGCCACTGGCTCGGCCACCTGCGCACCCTGGCCGGCATCCAGCAGCGCACCGGCGGCTTCACCGAGTTCGTGACCCTGCCCTTCATCCACACCAACGCCCCGGTGTACCTGGCCGGCATCGCCCGCCCCGGCCCCTCCATGCGGGACAACCGGGCGGTCACGGCGATGGCCAGGCTGCTGCTGCACCCCTGGGTGCCGAACATCCAGACGAGCTGGGTGAAGCTCGGCACCGAGGGCGCGGCCGAGATGCTCCGCTCCGGGGCGAACGACCTCGGCGGCACGCTGATGGAGGAGACGATCTCGCGGATGGCGGGCTCGTCGTACGGCTCCTACAAGTCGGTGAAGGACCTCGTCGCGGTGGCGGAGGCGGCCGGCCGTCCCGCGCGGCCGCGCACCACGCTGTACGGACAGGTCACGGAGGAGCGGCAGCAGGCCGCGCGGGCCTCCGACGGGCACCTGCCGGAGCTGCTGCCGGTGCTGGACTGACCGGAGAGGTGTTCGGGCGGGGGCCGGTACGATGATCCGACCCCCGTTCGACGGGGATCCTGAGCCGAGGAGATGCGTGCCGTGCCAGCCCCGAAGGTCTGGGTGACGGGTCTGACCGTGGGGGCGATCGCCGCCGTCGTCGCCCTGGCCGTACAGGCCGACAAGGGAACCAAGCCGGGAGTGGCCCTCACCGGCAGGCCGAGCGTGTCGGCGTCGCCCAGCGCGTCCGCGCGCCCCGAGCCGTCCGCGACCGCGGTCCCGGACGACTCCGGCACCGGCCGCCGGATCGTCTACTCGCTCGGTGAGAAGCGGGTGTGGCTGATCGACGCGAGCGAGGCGGCCCGCCGGAACTTCGCCGTCTGGCCGGGGACGATCGACCCCGCCCCCGGCACCTACTCCGTCTCCCTGCGCCGGGGCGAGCCGACCACCGGTTCCGACGGCGTGCGGATCGAGCACATCGTGTACTTCACCGCCGTCGACGGCGTGAACGTCGCCTTCTCCAACGCGGTGGACGGCTCCTCGCCCCCGCCCGCGAACGGCGCGCAGACCGGCGGCATCCGCATGAAGGCGGCGGACGGCTCGGCCCTGTGGACGTTCGGCGAGACGGGGACGAAGGTCGTCGTCGTCAACTAGCGCTGCGGTCGGGCAGGTTGACCACCAGCAGGGCGACCCCGCTGAACACGAACACCCGCAGCGCCGCGTCCAGGCCGTTCCAGGTGTCCGACTGCCACATGGAGAACCACTCGCCGCCGATCGCGATGAACCCGGCGCCGAACAGCAGCATGAGCATGAGCAGCCCGTAGGTGGAGAAGCGCCGGGCGGCCTGGTCGTCCCGGCGCACCCACAGCCACGTGCCGTAGATCAGCACAAGCGCCGCGAGCGTCTCCCAGACGATGATCGCCACGTACGCGGTGTTCTGAAGTCCCTTGCTGGTGACGGCTCTCCACATCAGGTCGTCGTCCTTGAACGTCGTGTCCATCGCGAGAACGTGCTGCACGAACGCCTGGTTCGTCCCGAAGTCCGTGATGTTCCCGAACGCGACGAGCGCTATGTACAGCGCGACGCTCGCGGTGAGCAGGGCGGCGGAGAGGTGGAGTGCGCTGCGTGGGGTGCGGGGGGTTGTCGATGACATGGAGGCCATCTTCCCCTCGCGGGGCGGTGTGATCCAGATCGGTTGCGCCAGAATGAGAGGCGGACGGGCCGCGACGAGGGGACGGACGCATGGCACAGGCGGAGCCGTCGGCGCAGGAGCTGATCCTGCGGCGCGCACGGGCCGGATTCGTGGGCCGCGAGGCCGAACGGGCCCTGTTTCTGGGCAACTTCGACATCCCGCCCGGTGACCCCCGGCACCGCTTCCGGTTCCACGTCCACGGCAGCGCCGGCATCGGGAAGACCTCCCTCGTCCAGGAACTGGCCCACCTCGCCAGGGAACGCGGGGCGCTCACGGCCCATGTCGACGACGGCGTGGGCAGCGTGCCCGAGGCGATGGAGACGCTGTGCCATGAGTTCTCCGCGCAGGGACGCCGGTTGAAGGACCTGGAGCGGCGCCTCGCGACCTGGCGGGAGCGGCGACGCGAGGCGGAGGCGGCCAGCCTCGCCGCGCTCGCACCCGAAGGCGCCCTGGAGACCGCCTCGACCGGCAGCAGAATGGCCGTGGACGTCGGCCTGGGCGCCCTGGAGGCCGCCCTGCCGGGCGCCCAACTCGTCACCCGCGCCCTGCCCGCCGACCGGCTCGCGCAGAGCGCCGACCGGCTGCGGGCCGGCCTCGGCGCCCGCTTCCGCAACCCCGACGACGTCGACCTGGTCCTCACCCCCGAGCGGGTCCTCACCCCGGTGCTGCTCGGCGAACTGCGCTCCGCGGCCGCCGCCGTACCGTGGATCGTCCTGTTCTTCGACACGTACGAGCGGACCGGCCCCTTCCTCGACCCGTGGCTGTACGACGTCCTCACCAAGCCCCGGGAGCACGGCCGGCTGCCCGCCGCCGTCGTCGTGGTCACCGCGGGACAGCGCCCCCTGGACGCCTCTCGCTGGGGCGGCCTGGACGCGGTGGCGGACATGCCGCTCGCCCCCTTCACCGAGGCCGAGGCGCGCCGTCTGCTCGCCGCGCGGGGCGTGGTGGCGGAGCCGGTCGTCGAGGAGGTGCTGCGCCTGACGGGAGGCCTCCCGGTCCTCGTGTCGACCCTCGCGGCCAAGCGGCCCGACGGCCCGGACAACGTGATCGACCCGAGCGCCACGGCGGTGGAGCGGTTCCTGAAGCCGGAACCGGAGGCCCGCCGCAAGGTCGCCAGGGCCTGCGCGCTGCCTAGGCGGCTGGACGCCGACGTCTTCCGGCTCCTCGTCCCCGCTCCGGAGGACGAACTCGACTCCCTGTACGCCTGGTTGACGGCACTGCCGTTCGTCGGGCAGCGCGGCGAGCGGCTCCGGTACCACGACGTGGTCCGCGCGCAGATGCTCCGCCTGGAGCGGCTCCGGTCCCGCACCGACTGGACGAGCCGGCACCGCAGGCTCGCGCAGGCGTACACCGAGTGGCGTGAGGACACCGAACTCGGCCGCCGCCGCGAGGAGTTGTGGGCGGACGAGGAATGGTGGGAGCTTCGGCTGGAGGAGGTGTACCACCTGCTGTGCGCCCGCCCGCCCGCGGCGCTCGCCGAGGCGCTGCGCGGTTTCGTCGCCGCGTGCCGCGAGGACGAGGTCGTCGCCCGCCGCTGGGCACGGATGCTGGAGGAGGCGGGGGACGCCACGGACCACGCCGTCCTGCGCGAGTGGGGACGCGCGCTGGGCGCGGCACTCGCCGACGAGGAGAACGGCGTGAGCGCCGCCCTGGACCTGTTGCTGACCCGCCCCGGCCTCGACCCGCCCGGCCGGGCGGAGGCGCACGCGCTGCGCGGCCGGGAACTGCGCCGGCACCAGGAGTACGGACAGGCCCTCCAGGAGTACGACCGGGCGGTCGAGCTGGACCCGCTGCAACCCCTCGCCCACTACGGCCGGGGCCTCACCCACCAGTTGCTGGGCGACCACCCGGCGGCCCTGACCGCCCTCGACCGAGCCGTCGAACTGGCTCCCGACGCGGCGTGGATCATCGCCGAGCGGGCCGAGACGTACCGTCTGGCGTCCCGCCTCCAGGAAGCGGACGCCGACTACACCCGTGCCCTCGCCCTCGACCCCACCGACGACATCGCCCTGGCCGGACGGGCGGTGTGCCGGCACGGCCTGGGCCGGCTCGACGAGTCGATCGCCGACTTCGACCGGGCGCTGCGCATCGATCCCGAGTACCTCTGGGCGCTGGTGCGCAGGGCCCGGCTGCACCGCACGCGCGGCGACCTGGACAAGGCGTTCGCCGACCTCGACCGGGCGGCCGCACTCGCCCCCGACCGGGCCTGGATCGCCTCGGAACGCGGGGACGCGTACCGGGCCGAGGAGCGCTACGAGGAAGCCGTGGCGGAGCTGGCGCGCGCGGTCGAGCTGGAGCCGGCCTACGCGACGGCACTGGCGGGCCGGGGGCAGGCGCTGGGCGAACTCGGGCGCAGGGAAGAGGCGTTGGCCGATCTGGACCGGGCGCTGGCGCTGATCCCCGACTATGCGTGGGCGCTGGTGATGAGGTCCCGGGTGAAGCGCGGGCTGGGCGACCGGGACGGGGTGTTCGAGGACCTGCGGCGGGCCGTCGCGGCGGACCCGGAGTCCGCCTGGATCCAGACCGAGCTCGCCTCCGCGTACCGCTTCGAGGGCCGCTACGACGAGGCGCTGCCCCTCTTCCACGCCGTCCTCGCGCAGGAGCCCACCAACGCGACCTGTCTGGCCGGCCTGGGCGCGATCCACCACGTCCGCAAGTCCTACGGGGAGGCCCTGGACCATCTGGACCGTGCCCTGGCGTCCGACCCGGAGTACGCCTGGGCCCTCGGCCGGCGGGGCCGGGTGTGCCTGGCGATCGGCCGCACCGAGCAGGCCCTGGCCGACCTGGACCGCTGTGTGGCGCTGGATCCCGAGATGACGGAGGAGCGGGAGGCGGCGATCGGGCTCCTGCTGCTCGTCGGGCGCTGGGAGGAGGTGGAGGAGCGGCTGGCGGCTTCCTCCCACCCGGAGCTGGACGACACCTGCGTGGAGGTGGACCGCCACCACGGCCGCTGGGCGCAGGCCCGCGCCCTCGCCGAGCGCCTGCGGGACAGGGAGCCGGCCGTCGGCACGTTCCAACTGGCCATGACGGTCCACTGCGCCGAAGGCCCTGAGGCCGCCGAACCCTTCTGGCAGGACCTCGCCCGACTGGTCGAGCAGGACGCCGACATGGAGCCCGTGATGCGAGCCCAGGCCCATGTCTTCCTGGGCTGCGCACTGGCCGACGACCCGCTGGCGGACCGGGGCCTGTCCGAACTCCTCGCCCTCACCCCGGAATGGGACGACCTGGCCACCCTGGCCGTCATCCTCACCGAACTCCTCGCCGCCCCGGGCGCCGACCGCCCCTCCCGCCTCACCGCATGCCTGACCGCGGCGACCGAGGCGAGGGACGCGGTCCAGGAGCGGTGGTCCACGAGGAGCTGACCCAGGGGGCGTCACGTCGGCCGGGAAAGTGGCGCATACCCCCCACGCCCCCTGAACCCCCCACCCCCCGTCGATTACAGTGCTGAGCGTCGTACATACGGACGGTCGCCACGGGAGGTCTTGGTGGGTGCGACAGCCGGGGCCGTCGTCTGGGGGCGTGCCGAGCAGCAGGACTTCCGGAGCCGGGTGCGCGGGACGCTCCTCGGGGTCGCGGTGGGCGACGCGCTGGGCGCGCCGGTCGACGGGCTCGGGACGGACGAGATCCGGGAGGCGTACGGCGCCGAGGGCCTGGTGGACCTCGGCTTCGGGTACGGCCGACGCGGAGCCGTCACGCATCTCACCCAGCTCAGTCTCTTCACCGTGGACGGGCTCATACGGGCGCAGGTGCGCCGGGACACCGGTGCCTGGCACCCGCCCACCGACCTGCACCGGGCGTATCTGCGCTGGGCCGCCACCCAGCGCGACTGGGGACCCGACGAGCGGCGCAAGGACGACGGCTGGCTGGCCCGCGAGGAGTGGCTGTACGCCCGCCGCGACCCGACCCGGTCGCTGCTCATCGGGTTCGGCGACGACGTCATGGGGACCCTGGAGTCGCCCAAGAACCCGAACGAACTCGGGCCCGAGGCCACCGCCCGGTCCGCGCCCTTCGGGCTGCTCGTCGGATGGGAGCCGCAGCTCGTCGTACAGCTCGCCGTGGAGTGTGCCGCGCAGACCCACGGGCACCCCGTCGCCTATCTGTCGGCGGGCGCGTACGCCGTGATCGTGCACGCGCTGGCCCTCGGCGACAGCCTGGACGGGGCGGTCCAGCGGGCGCTCGCGCTGCTGGCCGCGCGGCCCGGGCACGAGCCGGTGTCGGACGCGCTCCAGCACGCGCTGGGTGCCGTACGGCAGGGGATGCCCACTCCGGCCCGGGTGGAGGAGCTCGCGGCCGACGGTTCGGCGGACGGGCTGCTGTCCGCCGCCGTGTACTGCGCGCTGGTGGGGGAGGACGTACGGCACGGGCTGTGCCTCGCCGTGAACCACGACGGTCCCTCCGCCGCGGCCGGCGCCCTCACCGGCGGCCTGCTGGGCGCCCTGCACGGCGAGACGGCCCTCCCGCCGGCCTGGCTGGCCGAGCTGGAGGGCCGTCCCACACTGCTGGAACTCGCCGACGACTTCGCGATGGAGATGACCCAGGGCCCCGCCCTGCACGGACCCGCGGGCGCGTCCCCGGGATGGCTGGCCCGCTATCCGCGGGCCTGAAGCGGAGGCCCGCTATCCGAGGGCCTGAAGCGGGGGCCTGAAGCGGAGGCTTGGAGCCCGAGGCCCGAGGCCAATGGCTGAAGCCCGTGGCCCGAGCCCGAGGACCTGAAGCCCGAGCCCGTGGCCCGGGGACCTGAAGCCCGAGCCCGTGGCCCGGGGACCTGAAGCCCGAGCCCGTGGCCCGGGGACCTGAAGCC
>NZ_JBVJPC010000010.1:105144-368607 GCF_055582845.1 Streptomyces sp. NPDC107471
GCCCGTGGCCCGGGGACCTGAAGCCCGAGCCCGTGGCCCGGGGACCTGAAGCCCGAGCCCGTGGCCCGGGGACCTGAAGCCCGAGCCCGTGGCCCGAGCGCGAGGCCTGAGCCTGAGGCCCGTGGCCCGAGCCCGAGCCTGAGGCCCGTGCCCCGAGCGCGAGGCCCGAGCCCGTGGCCCGTAGCCCCAGCCCGAGTGCGAGTGCGAGTGCGAGGCCTGAGCCTGAGGCCCGTAGCCCGAGCCCTGAAGCCTGAGCCGGAGGTCCGTGGCCCGACCCCGAGGCCCGAGGCCTCGAGTCCGAGGCCCGACCCCGAGGCCCGAGGCGCGAACCGAGGCCTGAAGCCCGAACCCGAGCCCCGAGGCCCGAGGCGCGAACCGAGGCCTGAAGCCCGAGCCCGAGGCCCGAGCCGAGGCCCGAGGCTTGAAGTCCAGGGCCCAGGCCCAGGCCCAGGCCCCAGGGGCTAGGACCGCGGCTGGTCCTTCGCTCCCGTGCTGATCACGTCCTCCACGCCGCCCGCCGGCGTCGGGATGGCCGCGGCTGCGCCACCCTCCCCGTCCCCGTCCGTGTTGATCTTCTCGATGATCGCGAGGCGCTCCGGGCTGTCCTCGGGCTTGACGAACCCGATGAGGATGTACAGGACCAGGGAGACGGCCAGCGGGATCGAGACCTGGTACTGGAGCGGGACCCCGCCGTCCACCTCCCAGTTGATCGGGTAGTTGACCAGCCAGAACGCGAGCAGACCCATCGACCAGCTCGTGAGCGCGGCGGTGGGGCCGGAGCGGCGGAAGGGCCGGAGCAGGCCGAGCATCATGGGGATGGCGATCGGGCCCATGAGACCGGCGACCCACTTGATCACGACGGTGATGATGTCCTTGAAGGTGGGGGAGTTGACCTGGGTGGCCACCGCCATCGACAGGCCGAGGAAGACGACCGTGGTCACCCGGGCCGCGATCAGGCCGGACCGGTCGTTCCACGCTTGTGCCTGCTTGGACAGCACCGGTGCCACGTCCCGGGTGAAGACGGCGGCGATGGCGTTGGCGTCGGAGGAGCACATGGCCATGGTGTGCGAGAAGAAGCCGACGATCACCAGGCCCAACAGGCCGTGCGGCAGGAGCTGTTCGGTCATCAGGCCGTAGGAGTCGGAGCCGTCCGGCTTCTGCGACTGGACCAGCAGCGGGGACATCCACATCGGGAAGAAGAGGACGACCGGCCACACCAGCCACAGGATCGCCGACAGCCGGGCCGAGCGCTCCGCCTGGTGGGCGTTGGCCGTGGCCATGTAGCGCTGGGCCTGGTTGAGCATGCCGCCGTTGTACTCGAAGAGCTTGATGAAGAGGAAGGCGAGCAGGAACACCGTGCCGTACGGCCCGACCAGCGGCTCACCGTGGCCCTGGAGCTCCGGCTCGTCCCAGGCGCCGAAGAAGCCGATGCCCTTGTCGTTGAGCTTGAGGACGACGGCGACGAACATCGCGACACCCGCGAGGAGTTGGATGATGAACTGGCCCAACTCGGTGAGCGCGTCGGCCCACAGTCCGCCGATCGTGCAGTAGATGGCGGTGATGCCGCCGGTGATCAGGATGCCCTGGTTGAGGGAGATCCCGGTGAACACCGACAACAGGGTGGCGATCGCGGCCCACTTGGCGCCCACGTCCACGATCTTCAGCAGCATGCCGGACCAGGCCAGCGCCTGCTGGGTCTTCAGGTCGTAGCGGTTCTTGAGGTATTCGAGCGGGGAAGCCACGTGCAGGCGTGAGCGCAGCCGGTTGATGCGCGGCGCGAACAGCTTCGATCCGATCGCGATGCCGAGGGCGATGGGGAAGGACCAGGTGACGAAGGACGTGACGCCGTAGGTGTAGGCGATGCCCGCGTACCCGGTGAACATCACCGCGCTGTAACCCGACATGTGGTGCGAGATGCCCGACAGCCACCACGGCATCTTGCCGCCGGCGGTGAAGAAGTCACTGACGTCGTCCACGCGTTTGTGCGACCAGACGCCGATCGCGACCATCACGCCGAAATAGCCGATGAGCACGGCCCAGTCGAGACCGTTCATATGCGCCCTCCCAGGGGATCAGCCCGGCGCTCATCGTGGGCGCCACCGCGTGGACACGACAAGGCGGTGTAGGGTCAAGGGGAGGTAAAATCATTCGAGATGATGGCCTGCGTTCACCTACGTGAACTCACCGCATCAGCTCCCCCGCGTTGACCAGCAACGACTGTCCGGTGATCGCCCGGGCCCGGTCCGAGGCCAGGAACACCGTCGCGTCGGCCACGTCCCCGTCGGTGGCGAGCTCGGGCAGCGCCATCCGGTCGGTGAGCCGCTTCAGCACCTCCTCCTCCGGCACCTTCTCCGTGTGGGCCGTGAACTGCACGTACGCCTGCACCGGCGGCCCCCACATCCAGCCCGGCAGCACGGTGTTGACCCGGATCCGGTCCGGCCCGAGCTCCCGCGCCAGCGAGTACATCGCACTGGTCAGCGCCCCCTTCGAGGCGGCGTACGCGGCCTGCCGCACCTGCGAGGGGGCGGCCACGGCCGACTGGGTCCCGACGAACACCACCGAGCCCCCGCCCGCCGCCCGCAGCCCCGCCAGACAGGCCCGGGTCATCCGCAGCGATCCCAGCAGGTTCACGTCGATGACCGACTGCCAGGTCGCGAAGTCCGCGTCCGCCAGCCCGCCGAAGTAGCTGTCCCACGCGGCCACCTGCACCAGGGCGTCCAGCCGCCCGAACCGCTCCACCGCCAGCTCCGCGAGCGCCGCGCACTGCTCCTCGTCGGTGATGTCCGTCGCGCGGTACGCGGTGTGCGCCCCGTCCGGGTCGATCTCGGCGGCGCTCTTCGCGAGGTTCGCCTCGGTCCGCGCGGCCAGCACGGCGTTGCCGCCGTCCCGTACGACGGCCGCGGCGACCTGGTGCCCGAGCCCGGCGCCCACTCCCGACACGACGACGGTCTTCCCGGAGAGAAGTGACATACCGGCGGCCTCCCTGCTCTGGCGCATCATCTGACGGAGCGTCAGAGTATGGGCGAGCGCTGGAGGAGGGAAGGTCCCATGTCAGAAGAGACCCGCAGCGAGACGTACGCCGAACTGGCCGCCACCGGACCCTACGGAGTCCGCCCCGGCCACGCCCTGATCACCTTGGTCGAACCGCATCCCGGCCACGAGCACGCCTACAACCGCTGGTACGAGGACGACCACTACTACGCCGGCGCGATGGCCATGCCCTGGATGTTCGCGGGCCGCCGCTGGGTGGCCACCCGGGACCTCCAACTCCTGCGTGTGCCGGAGAAGTCGGCGGTGGCCCAGCCGGTGACGACGGGCTGCTACCTCTCCGTGTACTGGGTCACCGAGGGCCGCTACGACGACCACATGAAGTGGACGGTGGCCATCAACAAGCGCCTCAACCGCGACGCCCGCGTCTACCGCGACCGCACCCACGTCTTCACCGCGTTCCAGGACCACGAGGCCACCGTCTACCGCGACGGAGCGGCGGGCCCGCGGGACTTCCACGCCCTGGACCACCCGTACGCGGGCCTGGTGCTGGAGGTGCTGGACACGGAAACCCCGCAGGAGCGGGGCGAGTTGCTGGAGTGGCTGGTGGCGCGCCACCTCCCGAAGCGGCTGGCGGGCTCACCGGCGGCCATGGTGACCGTGTTCCGCCCCACCCCCCTGCCCGGCGACCGCATGACGTACGTGAAGCAGGTGGAGGGCGTGGACACCCGCCTCACCCTCCTGTGGTTCCTGGAGAGGGACCCGAGAGAGTGCTGGGACCCTCACTTCACCGACCTGGAAGAGCCGGCGGTGGGCCGCCGCGAGCTGTTGGCGTCTTTCCTCCCGACGGTTCCGGGCACGGACACCTACGTGGACCGACTGCGGTAAGCCCTTGAGGGGCGCGGGGCTGTGCCGACGAACTACTTCAGCTCATCAGGACAGGGCGTCCCGCGCGGCACGGTATAGGGCGCAGCCAACCGGTACGTCCCCGCCCGCGGAGCGAGCAGCATCGTCCACTTGTCCCCGTCCGCGTCCTCAGGCGTCTCCATCAGGCACCCGTTGACGTTGTCGAAGGTCTTCGGCTCGCCGTCCTCGCGGTCCTTCGAGGCGTCCGTCTCCTGCGGCGGCTTCAGCTTCTTGCCGTCCGCGTCGACGATCGACAGCCAGGGCGAGTACGGGATCCGGATGAGGATGCGCCCGGCCTTCTTCACCCGCATGGTCATCTCGCCCTGCGCGGCCCGGTCCACCACGGTGTTCGGCGAGGCGAGCGGCGCCGGGTCGGTCACCCGGAAGAGCTGCCAGTTCGCGTCGCCCCAGATCTGCCGCAGATACGGCATCCCGCGCTGGACCAGCTCCCGCTCGCGCTCGCCGCCGTCCCCGTCGGGCTCGTCCTTGGGCACGACCACGAAGTGCACGGCCCAGCGCTGGAGCCACTCGTGGTAGTTCGCGGAGTTCAGGGTGTCGTCGTAGAAGAGCGGGTTGCGCTCCATGTCGGCCTGCCGGTTCCAGCCCCGGGCGAGGTTGACGTACGGCGCGAGCGCGGACGCCTCGCGGTGGGAGGCGGCCGGTACGACCTCGACGCGGCCCTTCTCGGCGCCGACCTCCTGGAGCTCGTTGACGAGGGGGGCCAGCTCGCGCGCCCAGGACGCCGTGGGGGTCGTGTGGACGACGTCGTCGACGGACTTGAAGCCGATCCACACGGTGAAACCGGCGAAGGCGACGACGACGGCGTACCACTTGCGGGTGCGCGGCACCGTGAACGGCAGCGCGGCCGCCAGCGCCACCCCCGCGAACAGCATCGACAGACGCGAGATGTTGGAGCCGATCTGCGAGCTGACCAGCCACACCAGGACGACCGAGAGGCTGTACACCCCGGCGGTGATCCGGACCGTCGTCCACTCGCGCGGGACGAGGAGGAGGACCAGGACGCCGTAGACCAGGGGCAGCAGCACCGAGGCGATCTTCATCGGCTGGGTGCCGGCGAACGGGAAGAGCCAGGCGGACAGAGCGACGACGACTGTGGGCGCGAGGCCCAGCGCCCAGGCGCCCGGACGCCGTTTCTGCAGGAAGAGGGCGACCGCGACCAGGCCCACGAAGAGACCGGCGACCGGTGAGGCCATGGTCGCCAGCGCCGCGAGCGGGGCCGCGCACAGGGCCTTGGCCCAGCGTTTGTAGCGCCAGCGGTGCGGCCAGCAGAAGACGACGGCGACCGCGCCGAGCGCGAAGACCGTGCCCAGCCCGAAGGTCACCCGGCCCGAGGCCGCGTTGCACAGGAAGGCGTACACCCCCGCGAGCGAGGCCCACAGCGGGTTCCGCACCGACCGGCTGCGGATCAGGACTAGGGTCAGCAGCCCGGCCGAGACGGTCCCGGCCAGCATCATCGTCGTACGGACGCCGAGGACCGACATCAGGTACGGCGAGACGACGCTGTACGACACCGGATGCATACCGCCGTACCAGGCCAGGTTGTACGCGGAGTCCGGGTGCCGGCCCACGAACTCGGCCCAGGCGTCCTGCGCCGCGAGGTCACCGCCGCTGTTCGCGAACGTGAAGAACCAGACGATGTGGAGGACACCGGAGAGCGCGGTCATGGAGAGGACGGGGTGCCGCAGCAGCTTCTCGCGCAGTGCGAGGAGCGCGGTCCAGGTCCGGCCCCGGACGCCCTTGGGCGCCCCACCGCCGCCGGTGCCGGAGTCGGCGGGCACGCCTATTCGCGGGCCGGTACCCGGGCCCGGGTCGGTGTCGTCGGCGCGTGTCGGCTCCGCAGTGGCCACCTGAAGGCACTCCCCGTGGTGTCCCGTCTTCATTTCTCGGCCGCGCCCCAGCGTCGACCTGCCCCGGTTCGTGACGCTAGCACGCGGCCCGCCGACCGGAACCCGGGCGGGGTCCGGCCGACGGGCCGAGAAGGTGAGTGCGTCCCGTCCCGGGGTCAGCCGACGCGGGTCAGCTTGGCGGTGAGACCCGGTTCGCTCAGGTCCTTCTGGAGGGTGACCGGGACCTTGACCGCACCGCCCTCGCCGTCGCCGACGGTGAGGGTGCCGACCTTGGTGCCGGCCTTCGCGGTGTGCGGTACGTCGTCGGCGGCGAAGGACAGCTTCACCTTGTAGCCGGCCCAGCCGACGGCGGTGACGTCCTTGGTCAGCACGACGGGGGTGTGGCCGCCGAGGCCGTCGTCCACATAGCCGACGACGTCGCCCTTCTTCAGGATCTTCGCCGAGGTCAGGTCGTCCTGGGCGGCGAGCATCGCGACCCGGCTGACGTCGTTGACGGTCTTGATGATCGGTGCCTTGTGCTGGCCGAGGATCGCGCCGACGAGGGTGACGGTCTCACCGCCGACCTCCTTGCGCGCGGCGAAGAGGAGATTGCCGCCGGCTGCGCTGGTGGTGCCGGTCTTGATGCCGATCGCGCCGTTGTAGGGGACCAGATAGTTGTAGTTGTACCACTTCTGTCCGGACGGATCGATCCACTGCCCCATGGACGTGATCTCCGTCAGCGCCGGGATCTTCACGAGCTCGTTGCCGAGCTTCACCTGGTCCTCGGCGGTGGAGACGGTGCTCTCCTTCAGGCCCGAGGCGTCGGTGTACGTCGTGTTCTTCATGCCGAGTTCCTTGGCGGTGGCGTTCATCTTCGCGATGAACGCCTTCTCGGAACCGGCGTCCCAGCGGGCGAGCAGCCGGGCGATGTTGTTGGCGGACGGAATCATGATCGCCGCGATCGCCTGCTTCTGGGTCAGGACGTCGCCCTGCTTCACGGTGTCGAGGGTCGACTCGCCGTCCTTGTTGTAGCCGCCCTCCTTCTCGGCGAGCGCGTCGACGGTGATCTTCGCGCCCTCCTCGCCGGACTTGAGGGGGTGGTCCTTCAGGACGATGTAGGCGGTCATGGCCTTGGCCACGGAGCCGATCGCGACCGGGGTCTGCTTGCCGAAGTCGCTCATCGTGCCGACCCCGTTGACGTCCATCCAGCCCTGGCCCTGGGTGGGCCACGGGAGGGTGACCTTGCTGCCGTCGAAGGTGTAGGAGTCCTCGGCGGTCAGGCTGAGCGTGGGCTCCGGCAGCGGACGCAGGGCCTGCACGGTCGCAAACGCGACGACCAGCAGGATGACCAGCGGGGTCCAGATCTTGACCCGGCGCCCGAAGGTGCGCAGCGGGCTGGGCGGGGGCGGCGGAGTGTTGGTGAGCTCCGCGAGCAGGTCGAGGGGCGGCTTCGGCGGCAGGGGCTGCTGCCTGGTCCGCTCCGGGCCGACCTGCGGGACGGCGGCGGTCACGTCCGGACCCGGCCGTGCCTCGCGGGGCTCGTCGAGGGCCTTCAGCGCGACGAACTTGCTCGTCCGCTCGGCCTCGGCCTCCGGCTGGGGCTTGGACCCCTTCCCGGGCTCGGGCTTCGCCTCGGGCTCCGCCTCCGGCTCGGCATCCGGTGCCTTGCCGAGCTTGAGCATGGTGGTGGGCTGGTCCACGGGGGGCCGGGGAGCCTTGAAGACGGCCGTGGGCTGGTCGACGGGGGGCTTGTCGGCCACGTCCGCGTCATCGGGCACGCGGTCCTCGGGAGCGTCTTCGGGCTCGGGCTCGTCTTCGGGCTCGTCGTCCGGCTGCGGGCCGGTGGGGGCCGGTCGCGCAGTTCCCCGCGCCCCTGGGGTGTCCGACTCGCCGGTGTCCGGATCGTCGGCCTCGTCGGCGGGCTCGGCGTCCTTGTCGCCGGGCTTCTCCTCGGGCTCGACGGGCTTCACGGCGTCCGAGGGCTCCGCGGTCTCCGCCTTGCCGGAACCGGCCTCGGCGTCGGCACCGGCCTCGGAGCCGCTCTTGTCCCCCGTGGCGACCCACGCCGCCACCGCGTCCCGCAGTCGCGCGTCGCCCGCCGCGGCCGGCTCGTCCCGCTCGTCCGGGTCACCGGCCTCGCCGGCGGCCTCGTCGGCGCTCCCGTCCGTATCGGAGTCACCCGTGTCGGACTTCTCCGCCCCGTCCGGTTCCTCCGCCGAAGCCGCGTCCCCCGACTCGTCCACTGCGTCGTCGTCCGGGTCATCCGACCCGTCCCCCGTCTCGTCCGCCGCGTCGGCGGCCTCCGGGCGCTCCTCCGCGGGCGCAGGGGCGTCCTCGGGCTCCCCGGTGCCGGAACCGTCCGTTCCGGCCGCTGCGGGGCTCTCGTCGCCGTCCTTGGGGCTCTCGCCGCTCTCGCCGCTCGCGGCGTCCTCGGGGGCCTCCGGGTTCTTCGGGAGGTCACGCACCGAGAAGACCTTCGTGGCCGTGTCGACGCCTCCGAGGGAGACGGACTCCCGCGCCACCGCGAGCCGGGGATCGCGGGCGGAACTCCTCGCCTCGGGAACCGGACTCGCGCTCCCCGACGTCGGTTCTGCCGACGACTCGCGCTGCTTCGACCTGTCGGGGGACTCGCCCGCCACCGATGCCTCCTCCATGTGCCGCGGGTGATCGGTCTCCGTCACCCTGCGTCTGCCGAACCGTTGAATCGCCGCCCGGACAGCCGCCACACCACGCTGTCCGAACCATGTACCAGTGTCCTGTGTGCGGCCCTGCCCCAAGCGGTAGACGAGAACGACATACCTACCGGTTCCACTACGAACAGGTCACGCACCCTCGACAGACCAATGTGAGAGGGGTCACCCTGTCTTTCATCCACGCGGGGAGGCATGGATGGGCAGGAGCCGCAGAACACTTCCGGAGGAGCTTCTGCTGCTGGCGTTGGACCCGGCCACGGGTACCACCGCACAGCCGCAGTCGCTCGACCTCGGTCTGGCCGGAGCACAGCTAGTGGAGCTGGCGCTGGCCGGACGGATAGCCCCAGACGGGGATCGTATCGCCGTGGTAGCCCCACGGCCGACTGGAGATCCGACTTTGGACTGCGCGTTGGAGTTGCTGCGAAGGCGTGGCGCTCCCGTGCGGGCAGTGAACTGGATCGGCGGGCCGCGACTGGGGCTCCGCCAGACCTACCTCTCGCATCTGGAGCGGTGCGGCATGGTGCATGCCGTGGCGGGCCAGATGTGCGGAGTGCTGCCGACGACCCGCTACCAGGCGACGGACAACGAGATCAGCCGGGAGATCAGGGCCCGGCTGGACTCGGCGATCCGCACCGGCGTACCGCCGGACCCGCGGACCGCGGCGCTCGCCGCCCTGGCACACGCGGTCGGCCTCGGCAAGCACCTGTATCCGGGCAACGAGGGCCGTTCCTCGCGCTCCCGGCTGCGGGACCTGATCAGGCACGACCCGATGGGCGGACTCGTCGCGCACGCCGTGATGGACGTCCAGAACGGCGTGGCGGCACAGCCACGTCGTAGCCCGGCACCGGCCGGCCGTCAGGCCGCCCCCGGAGCCAGGCCCGCGCCGGAACCCGCTCATGGCGTTCCGATGCAACCGCGCCGAGGACCGATGGCGCGCGCCGTGGCTCACTGAGCCGCAGACCCTCGGCACGCACCGCCGGCAGCACGACCGCACCACGCACGACCCGCACCAGGCACGACCCGCACCACTCAGCCGCCGCACCGTCAGTCCCCACAGACCGGTTCGGGAGCCGCTGGTCCGCGCGGGGCGACGGAACCGTACGTCCGGACGACGCCGGGTTCCGACGCCCCGCGCGGCCGCATGTCCGGGCAGGGGCGGCCGGGCGGCCCCAACTGTCGTGCACGCAGCGCATATACACGGTTTCCCAGCGGTAATAAGCACCTTGGTGGCAGTCTGCTCAACAGCAGATACGCAAAGTCAAGAACGAGGCACGCAGCCGGAGGTGCACGTCCCGTGGCGTCCAATGTCAATCCCACCGTCAGGCGGCGCCGGCTGGGCCAGGAGCTGCGCAGGCTCCGCGAGCTCAAGGGCATGACGGCCGAAGAGGTGGCGGAGCGGCTGCTCGTGTCGCAGTCGAAGATCAGCCGGCTGGAGAACGGCCGGCGCAGCATCAGCCAGCGCGACGTCCGTGACCTGTGCGGGGTGTACGAGGTCGAGGACCAGCGGATCGTCGACTCGCTGATGCAGATGGCCAAGGACTCGCGGCAGCAGGGCTGGTGGCACGCCTTCGGGGACATCCCGTACAGCGTCTACATCGGCCTGGAGACCGACGCCGAGTCGCTGCGCGTCTACGAACCCCAGATCATCACCGGCCTGTTGCAGACCCGGCCGTACGCCGAGGCCATCGTGCGCGGCGGTGCGCCGGAGGCCACCGAGACGGAGAACGACAAGCGCGTCGAGGTGCGGCTGCGGCGGCAGAGCCGGGTCTCGGCCGAACGGGACCCCCTGCGGCTGTGGGTCGTGCTGGACGAGGCGGCCCTGCGCCGGGTGGTGGGCAGCCGCCAGGTCATGCGCGAGCAGCTCGAGTACCTCGTGGAGATGTCCCAGCAGCCGCACATCACCGTGCAGGTGCTGCCGTTCGACGTCGGCGCCCATCCCGGGCTCAGCGGGCAGTACTCCATCCTGGAGTTCTCGGACGCGGCCGACTCCAGCGTCGTCTACATCGAGGGCGTCACCAGCGACCTGTACCTGGAGAAGGCGCACGACGTGCAGAAGTACACCGTGATGTACGAGCACTTGAGGGCGCAGGCGCTCAACGTCGACCAGTCGCGTCAGCTCATCGAGGACCTCGCCAAGGAATACGCCCGGGAGTACGCCCGGTGAGCCGCCGCTGAGCCGCTCCCGGACAGGGCGGGCCGGATAGTACACCCCGGCCTCGTCCGGCTGGAAGAGTCCCTTGGAATATGCCGCCAGAAGAGTGAATGACTGCTCCGAAAGAGGAGGCCGGCGAGTAGCGTCGATCACGCCAACGATCAGTAAAGGTTGGCGTAATCCGAACACTGCGCATCTGGCTACGGAGCGAATATGGCAATTCGTCTGGGCACCCTGGACACATGGACGACCTCCACCTACACCAACGCCAACGGGGCGTGCCTGATGGTGCGGTCGACCGAAGAGGAAGCACTCGAACTCGGCGACACGAAGATCCCCGAGGGTCCCAAGCTGGCCTTCCCCGCCGAGGCGTGGAGCGTCTTCGTGGCCTCGGTCAAGGTGTGACACCACGCCACACCGCAACTACAACTGCACAAGCACCACCACAGGGCCCTCTCGACCAGATCGCCGTCCTTGCCGAGGGGGCCTGCGGCACTCTCGCCGTGGGGTTGTGTCTCGGGTGCGGGCGCGGGCGCGGGTGAGTTGTGGCCGGCCCCCACCGGCCCGCACCCGACCGACGTCCTAGCCCAGCGCACCCTCCACCGCGGCCACGACCTCGTCCGACTCCGGCTCGGTCTGCGGGGAGAAGCGGGCCACCACCGACCCGTCCCGCCCGACCAGGAACTTCTCGAAGTTCCAGCGGATGTCCCCGGTGTGCCCCTCCGCGTCGGCGAAGCCCACCAGCCGCTCGTACAGCGCGTGCCGCCCGTCGCCGTTCACCTCGACCTTCTCGGTCAGCGGGAAGGTCACGCCGTACGTCGCCGAGCAGAACTCCGCGATCTCCTCGGCGCTGCCGGGCTCCTGCCCGAGGAACTGGTTGCAGGGCACGCCGAGCACGGTGAAGCCCTGGTCCGCGTACCGCTCCTGCAGCTTCTCCAGCCCGTTGTACTGCGGGGTGAGCCCGCACTTGGAGGCCACGTTCACGATCAGGACGGCCTTGCCGGCGTACTGGGCGAGGTCGGCGGAGCCGCCCGTGAGGGCCCCGATCTCGACGCCGAGGGGGGAGGAACCATCTGTAGTCGTCATGAGCGGATGCTAACTCCGCCCGGTGCCTCCCCGGCGCCTGCCCCCGAGGCCTCCACCAGCACCTCCCCGGCCGCGGTCCGCACGTACAGCACCGACCGCCCCGCCCGCCGCCGCTCCACCAGCCCCGCGTCCCGCAGCACCCGCAGGTGCCGGCCCACCGAGCCCAGCCCCTGCCCGGTCACGGCGACGAGCTGGCTGGTGCTCAGCGGGGAGTCCAGGAGGACGAAGACCTTCGCCCGCCCGGCGCCGAGCAGGGTGCCGAGGCTCGCGGGCACGCTCCGGGCGTCCGGGTCGGCGAGGGCACCCGCACAGCCGTAGACCAGGGCGTAGCGCCCCGGCTCCTCCCACGTCGCCCAGCCGCGCCCCGGGGTGACCGGGACGAAGACGAGTTCGGCGCCGCGGATGTCGCGGGGCGGGCGCTCGTACCGGTTGACCTGGAGCCGGTTGTCGCCGAGCCAGCGGGTCTGCCCTGGCAGCAGGGAGTCGATGACGGCCGCCCAGCCGCCCCGGCTCACCTGCGCGGTCCGGGCCACCACGTCCGCCTCCAGGATCCGCCGCCGACGGTCCCAGTACGGCCGTACGGTCGCCGTCCAGACATGGGCGAGGAGTGCGGCCGCCCGCTCGGGGAGGTCGTCGCGGTCCAGGGCGGCGGGCAGCGGGCCGCGCAGCGAGACCTGGAGGTCGGCCCGCGCGCGAGCGGGATCGGTGGCCCGGATCCGCGCCAGGGTCTCCTCCAGGGGCGTGCCCTCGCGCGGCAGGGGCGCGAGGAAGTCGGCGATCCAGGACGTGCCCATCCCGGAGCGCACCAGCAGCGCGGTCACCGGGTCGGCCGCGAGCCGGGCGCGGTAGCCGGGCAGATGGGCGCGGAGCCAGGCCTCCTCGCCCGGGTGGGCGCCGACGCCCTTGTCCAGCAGTCGCAGGGTCGCGAAGGTCTCGGTGAACGGGCAGACCACGAACCGGCTGCGGACGAGGGTGTCCCCGTCGACCTGCCACCAGCCCATGAAGCCCCCCGTGGTTTCGCGACCGCGCGAAACACTAACCGTCAGCCGCCGCCCGCTCCGAGACTCCCCCGCATGCGCAGCTACCGCACCCTCCTCCGCACCCCGGAATACGCCCCCTTCCTCCTCTCCTTCGCCGCCCACGCCGCCGCCCAGACGATCGGCGGCCTCGCCCTCGCCACGCTGGTCTACCGGGCCACCGGCTCCCCGCTGCTGTCGGCGGTGAGCATGTTCGGACCGCAGCTCGCGACCCTGCTGGGGGCCGCGTTCCTGCTCTCCGGCGCCGACCGGCTGCCCCCGCGCGCGCTCCTGACCGTCATCTCCCTGGCGTTCGCGGCGGGTACGGCGGTGCTGGCGCTGCCCGGCCTGCCGGTCGGGGCCGTCTTCGTCGTCCTGCTCCTGCAGGGCCTGGTCGCCTCGCTGGGCGGGGGAGTGCGCGGCGGACTGCTGAACGACATCCTCCCCAAGGACGGCTACGTCCTGGGCCGTTCGGTCTTCAACATGCTCTGGGGGCTCGTCCAGATCACCGGCTTCGCCGCGGGCGGCGCCCTCCTGGCATTTTTGACCCCGCGCGCCTGTCTGCTCCTCGCGGCCGCCTTCTACGTGGTCTCGGCCCTCGTCAACCACCTGGGCCTCACGCCCCGCCCCCCGCGCGCGGCGGGCCGGCCCTCCGTCTCCGCGACCTGGCGCACCAACGCCCTGCTGTGGTCCTCCCGCCCCCGCCGCCTGGTCTACCTGGGCCTGTGGGTCCCCAACGGCCTGGTCGTCGGCGGTGACTCGCTCTACGTCTCCTACGCCCCCGCGGCCGCGGGCACGATGTACGCCTGCGGGGCGCTCGGCATGTTCGTGGGCGATCTGGCGGTCGGCCGCCTGGTGCCGCCCGCGCTGCGGCCCCGCCTCGCGACCCCGCTGCGCCTGCTCCTGGCCGCGCCCTACCTGTTCTTCGTCCTACGGCCGTCGGTGCCGCTGTCGGTGCTGGCCGCCGCCGTGGCCTCCGTCGGCTTCGCCGCGAGCCTGGTCCTCCAGGAACGCCTGATGGCCCTCACCCCCGACGAGCTCGCGGGCCAGGCGCTCGGCCTGCACAGCACCGGCATGGTCGCCCTCCAGGGCGTCGGCGCGCTCCTCGCCGGCACGCTGGCCCAACTGACGTCCCCGGCAACGGCGATGACGCTGATGGCGGCAGCGTCGACCGCGGTGACCCTGACGCTGTTCGCGCTGGAGCGGCGCCCCGGCCCCGACGAGGGGACCGCGGACCTCAGGGAACCTCGACAGGCGCGCGGCCGAAGCTGAGCGGGACCTCGTCGACGTCCCGCTCCCCGACGTCCTCCAGGTAGGTCTCCAGCGCCGGCGGACGATAGCCGGGGTCGCCCTCGCGGCGGCGCAGCACCGTGTCGGCCAGGTGCTCGTTGCCGACGAGGCGGCCCTGCTTGTCCCTCTCCTGCCCGATCGGCCGGTGCAGGGGCCGGAAAAGCCGGTAGAAGCCCTTGCGGGAGGGGTTCCACGGGCCCATCGGATCGGGCTGGACGGCGAAGTCGGCGCACTCCTGCGGGCGCATGCTGTCCGGCCCCTCCGCGCTGAGGACCGCCGGGTCGAACTCCAGGCCGTACCGGACGGACTGCCGGACCATCCACAGCAGGGTGATGTCGGACAGGCCCGAGTCCTTCTCGCCGCCCCCGACGGAGAGGTGCACCCCGGCGAACCACACCTGCCTCAACTCCTGGTCCCTCTCGGCCCCCTTCTCCTGCTGCCACAGCGTCGGCGGGAACGCCGAGCGCTCCTCGTCGACGGCCAGCGCGTGGAAGGCGCCGTTCACCGACTTGCTGAGGGTGGTGTCGTGGAAGGCCCAGCGGTGGTTGAAGCGGTCCACGAGCGGCTGGAGGAATCCGGGCGCCGGGACGGGGATGCCCAGGGAGCCGACCGTGTCCCAGACGCCCACGAAACGGATCTCCGTCTCGTGCGCGTAGGCCCCGCGGAACAGGGTGGCGGCCACGCTGGTCGGTTTGTCGGCGCGGCTGCGGTACAGCGCCCACGCCTCGTCGATCCGGTCGGCCTGTTCCGGGCGCAGGATGCCGCAGTTGCGGACCAGTCCGGCCAGGCTGCGCGCGGTGAACGCGCCCCGGCTGAACCCGAACAGGTACAGGGCGTCCCCCGGTTCGTAGGTGTGGATCAGGAAGCGGTAGGCGTCGAGCACGTTGTGCGACAGGCCCATTCCGAAGGCCCCGCCCCGCAACCGGTCCTTGCGGCTCGTGCCGACCCCGCTGTGGTAGTACACCCGCTGTTCCGTTCCGGACGCGGTGCGTCGCCGTACGGCCAGGGCCACCTTGGCGACGTTCGTCTTGCTCGGCTGGTCGGCGAGATTCCACGTCCCGTCGCAGCAGACCACCAGACGCTTGGCCATCATGTGCCTCCTCTCCCTGTAGAGAGGACCCCGCGACTGCTCGGTAGATACAGCCAGTACCGCAGGGACCGCGCCGACCCGCAACTCGGCGCCCGGGAGGGGGCCGGCGCGGGTCGGCGGCGGGGTGCGCGGGTCAGGCCACGACGGTGAAGAGCCCCGTCCTCTCGCCCAGCCTGGACAGCGAGATCTTGCCGGGGATGCCGTTGGCGTCGGCGCCCGTGTAGCCGAGATGGCGCTGCCACTTGGCGTAGGCGGCGACGGTCGTGCTGCCGAACGACCCGTCCCCGGCGTACGACTTGGCGAGATAGCCGAGTTCGACGAGGGCGGCCTCGGTGAGGTTGGTGCCGGCCAGGTAGCTGACGTGCCCCTGCTTGGCGCCGGGGTCGGTCCTCGCGGCCGCCACCAGGCGGGACAGGTCGACGCGGGGCTTGCCGGCCGGCTTCGTCGGCGTCGTCGCTCCGGCCCCCGCGGCGAGCTGCTTCTTCACGGCGGCCCGGAAGTCGTCCATGTCGAAGCTAGGGTCGATCTTCCCCGGCTGGCACTCCTTGTGCCCGGCGACGGACTTCTCGCTCCAGCCGTGCGCCCGGCAGATCGCCGCCGCCCACAGCACGGCCTGCTTGTACTGCGCCGCGGGGTAGGGGTCACCGCCCTTGCCGAGGTTCTCGATCTCCAGGCCGTACAGGCAGTCGTTGCCGTCCGCCTTCGCCACGTCGTCGTGGGGGAGGGGCTTCTCGTCCCGGATGGCGTTGAGGACATCGATGTCGGCGTAACCGGCGTGGTTGGTACGGCCGTTGCCGATCATCCACAGTCCCGCGGTCTTGCCGAGCCAGGCGTGGCACAGCGGTCCCGGCAGATCGGATCTGCCCTTGAAGCAGAGCTCCTTGTCGTTGTGGCCGCCGGTGTGGTGGATCAGCACCCCGATGACGGGCCCGAAGGACTTCCCGGACGCCGCGTCGCGGTTGTGGGTCTTCCAGCCGGCGTGCTCGTGCACGGTGAGGCCCTCGGCCTTCAGTGCGGCGAGCATCTTCGCGGCGGACAGGGGAGTGGCCATGACTGCGGTTCCCTCCGGGGCGACGCGCCCGACGACGCGTCAAGTGGGCTACGGATCATGTGCGTTGAGGTACGAATGGCATACGGTGGGGCCTGCCCGCCCCACCGCCGCTCATGATTGCGGGCCGTGGCCCGCTCCGTCGGGGAAACCGCGTCATTCACAGCCGAACGGAGTCACCTCGCGCACTCCGGGCCCGCCCACGGCGTAGGTGGTCGGTGTTCGGCGGCCCGTGTGCGGCGCGGCGGCCCAAGGGGGAACGACCGCCGCGCCGGGGCCGGACGGCTGTGGCCGGACGGATCAGCCGGGTGCCACCGCGCGGCCGGTCTGGGGCGAGATCATGCCGGAGCACAGCCCCTTGGCGGCCAGTGTCTGCGCGATGCGCGGGATCGCCGCGCGGGTGTTGGCGGGCCAGTCGTGCATGAGGATCACCTGGCCGTTGGTGAGCCGGCCGACCGCCGCGACGATCGCGTCGGTACTGGCGTTGTTCCAGTCCTGCGAGTCGACGTTCCAGATGATCTCCGTCAGCCCGTACCTGGCCTCCACGGCCTTCACCGTGGCGTTGGTCTCGCCGTACGGCGGCCGGAACAGCCTCGGTGTGCCGCCGCCCGCGTTCGCGATCGCCTGCTGGGTGCGGGAGATCTCCGAGTCGACCGTGGCCTGGCTCTGCTGGGTCAGATGCGGATGCGTGTAGCTGTGGTTGCCGACCCACATCCCGGCGCTGACCTGGGCCCTGACGAGCGCCGGGTTGACGGCGGCGTTCTGGCCCGTGTTGAACATGGTGGCCCTGAGGCCGTACTGCCCGAGGGAGCCCAGCAGGGCGGTGGTGCCGCTGCCCGGGCCGTCGTCGAAGGTGAGGCCGACGTATCCGGAGCAGGCGGCGGCCTGCTCGGGGGCTGCGGCGGCGGGGACGGTGAGGGTGCCGGCGGCGGCCAGCGCGGCGGCCGCCAGTAACGGGAGGTGCGCCCGGGCCCTCATCACGCCACCGTGATGTTGGAGCTGCCGCTGCTCTGGTACCCCTCGGTCGCGAGGATCATGTAGTACTTGAAGCTGCCCATGGGCATGCCGGCGCGGGCCCACGCGTCGAAGTGGTTGCCGGTGGTGATGGAGCCGCCGGTCCGCCTGGACTGCCGGACGCTCCAGTACTGGTTGAAGGTCTTGGTGCCTTCCACGGACGGGGCGTTGTAGCGGGTGGTCTGGTAGATGTCGTACGTCCCGCCGTCGCTGCTCACGGTGCCCTTGTACGTTCCGGTGGGCCGGTAGGTGCCCCAGTTGTCGACGATGTAGTACTCGACGAGCGGGTTGGACGTCCAGCCGTACAGGGCGAGGTAGGCGTTGCCGGACGGGTTGAAGCTGCCGGAGTAGCTCACGGTCCTGCGCGAGCCGTTGCTCCAGCCCTTGCCGGCCACGAAGTTGCCGGTGTTGCGCCAGGACGTGCTGTAGTTCCCGCCGGAGTTCAGGGTCATGGAGACCGTGCCCTGGGCGTCCGTCCAGAACGAGTAGTAGTAGCCGTTGTTGGTCCCGGTCTGGTTCGTGGTGATGACCGTGGCCGCCTCGGCGGTGCCGGGCAGGGCCAGCGTGGCGCCGGTGGCCAGCAGGAGGCCGCAGACGCTGCGGCGCGTCGGGTGTGCGGGTGTGTCAGTCATGCCCCACAGTTTTGGCCTGCCCCTGTCAAGCGTCAACAGTTTCGACGGATGTTTCGAATGCTTCGAGAAGCCTCCCACCTCAGCAAACCAACGAAATCTTTCGGAAGATCACAGGGAGGTGCTGGCATATGTGGGAGTTAATTCTCCGAATGTTTCGAAGACCTTCCGGATGGCTGCGGGCAAAAGAAAAGGCAGGGAGGTCAGCACCTCCTTGCCATGTTCAACCTATAGCGCACCGGGGGACTTGCGGCAAGGCCCCGGTCAAGGCGCACACTTACCGGCCGTAGGCCCCACGGCCGCCGAACCCACCCCGGAGCTGTCCACTTGAGTACCCTGCCCACCAGCGTGTTCGACCTTCCCGAGCGCCTCGCCGCCAAGGCCGACCCGACGCTGACCGCCGCCGACGAGGAACACTTCGCGGCCATCGCGGAGTGCCTGGAGCAGACGATCGCCGAGCTGTCCGACACCCTCGCCGCCACCCTCCGGGCGCCCGGCGGGATCGGCCAGGAAGCCATGGACCGCGACACCGAGATCCACCGCCTCAGCGCCCGGCTGCGCACCCTGCGCCGCTTCGGCCTGGACCTGTGCCTCGGACACATGGTCGGCGCGGACGACCCCGAGCCCGTGTACGTCGGACGGCTCGGCCTCACCGACAGCACCGGCCGCCGCCTGCTCGTCGACTGGCGTTCGCCCGCCGCCGAGCCGTTCTTCGGGGCCACCCACGCCCACCCGATGGGCCTGGCCAGCCGCCGCAGGTACCGCTGGCGGAACGGCCGGATCGGCGACTACTGGGACGAGGTGTTCGCCCCGGACGGCTTCGCCGGGCACCACGCCTCTCTCGACGACCAGTCCGCCTTCATCGCCAGCCTCGGCAGCGACCGCTCGGAACGGATGCGGGACGTCCTCGGCACCATCCAGGCCGACCAGGACGCCATCATCCGCGCGAGCTCCCGCGGCGCGCTCGTCGTCGACGGCGGCCCCGGCACCGGCAAGACCGTCGTCGCCCTGCACCGCTCCGCCTACCTCCTGCACTCCGACCCGCGCCTCGGCCACCGCCGCGGCGGCGTGCTCTTCGTCGGCCCGCACCGGCCCTACCTGGCCTACGTCTCCGACGTCCTGCCCAGCCTCGGCGAGGAGGGCGTGCAGACCTGCGTCCTCAGGGACCTCGTGGCCGAGGGCGCCACGGCCGGCGTCGAGACCGACCCGGAGGTGGCCCGCCTGAAGTCCTCCGCGGACCTGGTGAAGGCGGTCGAGAAGGCCGTCCGCTTCTACGAGGAGCCGCCCACCGAGGGCATGACCGTCACCACCCACTGGTCCGACATTCCCCTGACCGCCTCCGACTGGGCCGAGGCCTTCGACGCGGCGGAGGGCGCCCCGCACAACGACGCCCGCGACCAGGTCTGGAACGAACTGCTCACCCTCCTGGTCGACAAGTACGAGGGCGACGCCCCGGAGGCACTCCTCCGCAGGTCACTGCGCCAGAACAGGGAGCTGCTCACCGCCTTCAACCGCGCCTGGCCGCTCCTGGAAGCCGCCGACCTGGTCTCCGACCTGTGGACCGTCCCCGCCTATCTGCGGATGTGCGCCCCCTGGCTGGACCGCGACGAGGTACGGGCCCTCCAGCGCGCCGACGGCCAGGCCTGGACGGTGTCCGACCTGCCGCTCCTGGACGCGGCACGGCAGCGGCTCGGCGACCCGGAGATCTCCCGCCGCAGACGGCGCGACGAGGCCACCCTCGCCGCCGAGCGCGAGCGCATGGCGACGGTCGTGGAGAACCTGAGCGCGGTCGCCGACGACGAGTACGGCATGGGCCTGGTGACCATGCTCAAGGGCGAGGACTTCCACCACGCCCTCGTCGACGAGAGCGCCCTTCAGGTGAGCGATCCCGACCTGCTCGCCGGTCCCTTCGCGCACGTCGTGGTCGACGAGGCGCAGGAACTGACCGACGCGGAGTGGCAGATGCTGCTGCTGCGCTGCCCGTCCCGCAGCTTCACCATCGTCGGCGACCGGGCCCAGGCGCGGCACGGATTCACGGAGTCCTGGCAGGACAGGCTCGCGCGGGTGGGCCTCGACCGCGTGCAGATGGCGTCCCTGACCGTCAACTACCGCACCCCGGAAGAGATCATGAAGGAGGCCGAGCCGGTCATCCGCACCGCCCTCCCGGACGCCAACGTCCCCACGTCGATCCGCAGCACCGGCGTCCCCGTCACCCACGGCCCGGTCACGGACCTGCCCGTCCTGCTGGACACCTGGCTCGCCACCCACCCCGAGGGCATCGCCTGCGTCATCGGCGCCCCGGCCTTCGAGCCGGCCCCGCGCGTGCGCTCCCTCCCCCCGGCCCTCTCGAAGGGCCTGGAGTTCGACCTGGTGATCCTCGTGGACCCGCGGAACTTCGGCGAGGGCGTCGAGGGAGCGGTGGACCGGTACGTGGCGATGACGCGGGCGACCCAGCGACTGGCGATCCTGACGAGCGCCGGCACGGGAGGCTGAGGGCCGGTCACAGCCGTTGGATCACCTCCGGGACCAGGGCGACGACGGCGGGCACCAGCAGGTAGAGCGTGAGCCCGGTGATGGCCCTGCGGGTCGCCACGGGCAGCACCGGGACCGACCACACCTGGGCTGTCGCCGCGTCCCGGTCGGCGGGGGAGACGTTGCCCGAGTGCAGCGACCTGACGTACGACTCCTTCACGGCCAGCGCGGAGTGGTAGCCGATGGAGGAGGGGTAGATGATCACGACGGTGTCGACCACCATCACGCCCACCACGACGAAGAGCATCCACGGAGAGGCGGGCAGCCAGACCAGCGAGAGGGCCAGCAGACCGACCATGTGGGCCAGCGCGGAGCCGTAGGTCCACAGCATGAACTGGCGCAGGGTCCGCAGCCCGCGGAAGCCGTCACTGTCGTACGTCATGTTCGGGGTCACCCCGAAGCCCAGCGCCGCGGACCGCTTCAGGTAGATCGTGAAGACCACGCCCATGGCGAGCTGCTTGGTCAGGAAGTAGAAGGCGTACGTCCCCGCCGCGCACAGCGCCAGGGCCAGCTCGGGATGGGTGTGCAGGTTCGCCCACCAGCCGGCGTACACCCGCGACCGCCAGACCGTGTCCGGGAGCAGGGTGGAGTTCCAGGTCTGCATGAGGCCGTACTCGTTGACGAACGTGAACAGCAGGGCCGTGCCCACCGCGACGACCGTCATGACGGCCAGCGAGACGCCCCGGCGGCCGAGCATCCCGAACGACCGGTTGGTCCGGGCGACCAGCCGGTTGTGCTGCTGTACCTGCCGTGCGGACAGATGCTCCGCGCCCCCGTTGCGCTCGTTCATCGGCACGAAGTCGGCGATGGCGCGCACCTGTTGGCAGTAGAAGACGGGGGTCACGAAGACGACGGCCAGCACGATCAGACCGGCCGGGTCCTGGAGCAACGCGAGACTGACCGCGCTCGGCCGCGCGTGCTCGGAGAAGAGGTAGCCGAGCGCCGGCCGCGGCTCCCCGTCCATGGGCGCCACCAGCACGCCGTCTGCCTCGGCCAGCCCCAGGATCGTCATGGAGGCGGACAGACCGATCAGCAGGAACCTCGTCTTGGGCGTCAGCGGCGAGTACCAGAGCCGCACGACCAGCCGCACCGCGCCCCGCCACGGCAGCGGCACCCGGCGCAGCAGCCGCATCACCCGCCGGATCCCGAACGGCCTGGGCACCCGGAACACCGCCCCGATCAGTTGCGGCTCCAGGGGTCTGAGCAACGTCATCCACGCCCCCGATCGCGACATCGCACTCCCTGGCTATATAGCCGCCGGGGACCGGGCCAACCCACGCTGGGGGTGGGGGAGTTGCGGTGAGTTGCGGTGGGTTGCGGTCCGTTGAGGTACGGGGTCGAACACGCGCCGGGTTACGCCCGCGAGTCAATCGACGAACTCGGACGCCGAGCACGCGAAAGCCCGCGTCCCGCTGTGTCTGGCCCCGGAGGACCTCGGGCATCGACCGCCCTGCACAAGCACGGCTTGAGCTGCTGAGGAGACCTGCGGCTCACTGGTGTCGCACGGGGCCGCCGGTTGTCGCCGCCCCGGGAGGTCAGCGGAACAGCCCGGGTACCGGGCAGATCTCCAGCGGTTCGTCCGGTCGGTCCGCCCAGCGCCACCAGGCATGTCCATCGGCACATCGCCACAGCGACCGACAGGCCCGCCGGCCGTCGTCACGCGCGGAGAGCACCAGACCGCCCGACTCCAGGGGCCGACAGCACTCCGGACAGGCCGGCGTGTCATTGGGCATGTCCGCACCCTAACCGAGTGACCATTTCGTCCCGACACAACTCGGGTGGGGCGCTGGTTGCCGTCACGCAGTCAGAGACTTACGCACCTGCCTCGGAACCGTGAATGGCGCGTTCGCTGTCGTGTCATGTCGTGTACACAGCCGAGCCGAGATCCCCGTCCTGTCTTCCCTGGGCAGGCTCCGCATTGTTCGGAGCTGCCATGGGCTGCGTAGCCTGGTCGCTGACCGTGTGGGCGCGCGCATACTGCGACGCGGGGTACGACGCCGGCGGACGACTCGAACTCAACCTCTTGCTGCCGCTTGTCGTCGGAGGCGAAGCACTCGTGGGACTCGTGGCGTTGACCATCGGGCGAAGCGTGGCGGTTCGCGTGCCGACGACGGTCCGCGTCGCACTGCCGACGCTGCTGGTGGTCGTCACGACGGTGTCCTTGGCATGGTGGCTCTTCACGACCCGGGGGACGCTGAACGGCTATCCCGGCGACTCCGGCCTCTGCCCCGCGAGCAACGTCCCTCCACAGTGGCCTGACTGGATCCCCGTCTGACCCCCGCTGCGGCCCTGGTGAACGCCTCGACACGAGCGGGTCCCACGATGACCATCCCGGTACGACTCCCGATCTTGACTGTCAGTGCCCGCGGCTATGGTGCGTCCGCCGACAAGGGCAATGTTCTGGGGAGGGGCCGTGGGAGCCAAGACGGGACTGCTGGTGTACGCCGACGGTGACGTGCCGGCGTTGCTGCGACAGGTGGGGGGGCTGCGGACCTGGATCGGACGGTCGCCATGATGAGGCGGCTCTACCCGGGCAGTGAGATCGAGCAGTGCAAGGGGTCGAACCTCGGGCACGGCGTGTATCCGCAGAAGGGGACGGCGTACGCGGCCAGTTGGCCAGGCATGGATGTCATCGGCGATCAGAGGGTGATGATCGACATCCCCTCCCAGCTCCCGGAACACCTCGTGTCGGCAAGCATCGGCCGACGGCTCGTCCTGCATGCCATGCACAGCGTCGTCGACTGGCTGGCGTTCGCCGTGTGGGAGGACGGACATCTCGTCCGGTCCTTGAGCCTGTCCCCGGACTGCGGCGTCATGGAGAACATCGGGGAACCTCTCCCCTTCGAACGGCCCTACTGGGCCGGAGACCGACCGGCTGACATCGTCCCCTGGCCCGACGAGGAAGAAGAGCCGTACGCCCTGCCCTTTCACCCCTTGGAACTGGGCGAAGACGCATTGCGGGCGCTCTGCGGGTTCATCCAGGAGGGCTTTCCCCACCCCGATGACGTCGACGCGGACGCCATCAATCTGTACGGCTTCCACGTACGGGATGCACACGGTCCTGATCCGGCGGAGCGGGAAGCGGAGCTGCGCAGAGCGGCGGAAGCCGCGGATCCGCCGCGTTTTACACCCTCAGCTCCGACGGCACACTGATCGAGCGCGACGGCCTTTAGCTCCAGACCTGGTCGTCGCGACGCAACGTGGGTGCGGCCTTGGACCGTTCGCATGAACATGCTCAACCAACTCCAACCGAGCCGCGTACACACTGAGCTGCAACACGACCAAGCGGTGGACGTCAAAGGCCCCGGACCAAGATCGGTCCAGGGCCTTTTGGCTGGTGCCCCCGGCAGGATTCGAACCTGCGACACCCGCTTTAGGAGAGCGGTGCTCTATCCCCTGAGCTACGAAGGCGGACGGTGGCCGTGAAGGTCACTGGCGTCAGCGTACCGGATGTGCTGGGCTGCGGCGTGGGGGTTCCCCGGCGTCAGAGGAGGGGGATCCGGGTGAAGCGGGCCGCCGCGCGGAGTTCCTCCTCGATGCGGGTCGCCGTGCGGCGGAGTTCGGGCAGGAGGTCGGCGACGCACTCCTCGGCCGTGCGGCCCGCCGCGTGCAGGGCCACGTTCACGGCGGCGACGGCCCGGCCCGTGCGGTCGTGGAGGGGGACGGCGATCGTGCGCAGGCCGTCCTCCCAGTCCTCGTCGAGCAGGGCGTGGTCCGGCGCGTCCGGGAGCAGCACCCGGCCCAGCGAGGTCGCCGAGGCCGGCAGCCGGGTGCCCACCCTGATGTCGACGCCCATGATCCGCGGGGACACAGCCCGCGCCGTGTACTGGATCTCCGCGGTCGGCCCCGTGGACACCAGGATCGCCAGTGCCGTCGACTCGCCCACCCGTGCCGAGAGGTCGGCCAGGTGGGGGGCGGCGATGCGGGGGAGGGTCGTACGGGACAGGGGCGGGAAGCCGAGAGAGAGGACGCGCGGGGTGAGGCCGAAGGTGCGCGAGTCCGGCTGCTGGCGGACCAGGCCCAGGTGTTCGTGGGTGATCAGGGCGCGGCGGGCCGTCGCGCGGGTCAGGCCGGTCGCCCGTGCCACGTCCGTCAGCGTGAGCGCGGCCCGGCCCTCGCCGAAGGCCGTCAGGACCGTCAGTCCGCGCGCGAGGGACTCGATGAAGTCCCGGCCCAGTTCGGTCTTGGACGCGCCGATCCAGGCGGCCGACCCGGCGGGCGGCGGGCCCGGGTCCGGCTCGGGGGCGGTAGCCAGGGCGCGTTCCATCTCGGCGACCGTCGCCCGCAGCCGTGGCAGCAGCGTGTCGCGCAGGTCCGTCGCCGTGTGCCGGCTGGTGTGGCTGACGACGCTGGCCACGCAGGCGATCCGGCCCGTGCGTGGATCCCGTACCGGGACGGAGACCGCCACCAGCCCCGGCTCGATCAACTGGTCGTCCAGAGCCCAGCAGTCCCGGCCCGCCCGTGCCGCCGTCGCCTCGAACTCGTCGCCCGCCAGCGGGAGTTGCCGCGGGGGTACGGCCGGGAAGTCCCGGTTCTCCGGGTCCGCCGCCCGGCGTGCGCGCCATGCCCGCCAGTCCCCGTCGGTCCACTCGGACGCGAACAGGGGGCCCGGCGCGGTGCGTTCGGCGGGCAGCAGGTCGCCGATGCGGAAGCTGAGGGACATCGCGCGGCGGCGGGTGGCCTGGTGGATGAAGCGGATGCCGTCGCGGTCGGAGACCGCCAGCGACACCGACTCGTCCAGTTCGTCAGCGAGCGTGTCGGCCCGGCCGGACAGCAGGGCGGGCAGGCGCAGGGCGGCGAGATAGGCGTTGCCGAGTTCCATGAGGCGGGGGGTCGCCACCGCGTCCCGGCCGTCGAGACGGACGTACCCCATGCGGGCCAGCGTCGAGGTGACGCGGTCCACGGTGGAACGCGCCAGGCCCGTCGCCCGTTCCAGGCCGCTCAGGCTCAGTGTGCCGCCCGCGTCGGTCAGTTCCCGCAGCACCCTGACCCCCCGGATCAGCGGCTCGACCGCCTCGGCCGGCACGGCGGACTCCGGTACCGGCGGGGGAGTGGTCGTCTCAGCGGGCATCGGCTCTCCGGTACGGCGGTCGCGGCAGGCCTACGGTAATCCGCCGAGCCACCCGCGACGCGCCACGGGCCCGCGCGTGCGCCATGGGCACGCGCGCCACCAGCCAGGAGGGTGCCGGTGGTCCGGCCCCTGCCCCATCGAGCGCTACGTCCCACAGCGAGCGGGTGGTCCGGCCCTTGCCCCATCGCGCGCCACGTCCCACAGGGAGCCCGCGGCCGCCCCCAGCCCCGGCTCACCCCTGGTCACCACCCCCCGTTCACCTCCCCCGAGTGACCCACACCCGATACCCCCCGTCCCCGTCCCCGCCCACGACCCGGACCCGGACATCCCTGGCCGGATCCCGGAACTCCTCGCCGGCGGTGAACGGGGCGTCCGAGAGTTCCGCGTGGACGTTGGGGCTCCGGGTGCAGCCGCCGCTGTCGCGCCGGGCGTCGTACACGCGTACCGGGCCCCGCCCGGTGTCCACGTCCGCGTCGACCTTGTAGACGAGGACGCCCGGCCGGCACACCGTCTCGTCGTTGCCCTCGCGGGTGCGGACCTCGATCGCGTAGCCGGTGCGGCGGCCGAGGGGGACGAACAGGAGCTTGGTGCCGAGGCCGGCCCGGGCCAGCGGGGTCAGCGTGTACTCCGAGGTCCCGGGCGCGGTCACGCAGTTGACCTGCGTCGGGTCCAGCCAGCCGAGCTTCCACTTGTGCCAGCCGAGGAGGTCGTTGTTGCCGCCCCAGTCCTCGCTCATGATGTCCCAGTGGCCGACCGCGCCGCCGCCGTTCTGGGTGTAGAGGTCGGGCAGGCCGAAGACGTGGCCGTTCTCGTGGGGCAGCACCCGGTAGCCGGTCTGCGGGTAGGAACCGGAGCCGTCGTCCTGGCGGGAGTACACGAAGGAGGCGTTGGCGACGGGGACGCCGTCGGCGACCGGGGCGTCGGTGTTGCCGGCGAAGGTCACCGACAGGACCGTGTCGAGGGCGGAGGGCCCGGCGTTCGGGGTCACCAGGACGTTGAGGAAGTCGTACGACCGGAAGTCCACCTTGGGGTCGGCGGCGGCCACGATGTCCTGGACGAGGCGGCGGTAGCCGGGGTCGAAGGGGGCGCCGCGCTCTATGCCGTAGGCCCGGAAGGACTTCGGCATGCGCAGCCAGTCGGTGATCGGGGCCTCGGGGCGGTAGTCGAGGCGGCCGTAGGAGCTGGTGCGGAACCAGTGCTGGGTCTGCGGGAAGAACTCGTCGAAGCGGCTCCTGGCGGTGCCGGAGCCGGGCGCGTCGGAGAAGTCGATCATCAGGGTGAGGGCGCGGACGGTGCCGGTGGAGCGGGAGTAGCCGCCGGGCGTGGGCAGGCCCTCGGACATCTGGACGGCCGGGCCGCCGCTGATCTGACAGGCGCCGTGGGAGTCGGAGCGGGCCAGTGCGACCGGGCCGGCGGTCGTGGTCCCGGGGGCGGGGCGCTCGGTGCCGGCGGCGGTGCTGACCGCGAGGGTGAGTGCGGACACGGAGACGAGGGCGGCGACGCGGCGCGGGCGTATGCGACGTCTGGTCCACGGCATGCGAGCACCTCTCGGAGCGCGGCAGCCGCTGGTCAAAAGGCTGCTCCTCTCCGATCACCCTGTGCCGGGGGAGGGGCGCACGCGCGCTGGAGGAGACCGAACGTGGGTATCGCGAGTCTGTGACTCAGGTCACAACATAATTTCTCCTCAACCCGAAATAACCGGGGAGCGTCTCCCCGTTTAGACATGTGTCCGAGCGAAACGGGGACCGAGTCCCCGGATCCCCGTCCGACCCGAGGAGCACACCGTGCAGACCGCTCTCTCCGTGCAGCGCAAAGCGCCCCGCGCCGATGCCCTGCGCAACCGCGAGCGGATCGTCACCGCCGCCAGCGAGATGTTCACCGAGTTCGGCCCCGACGTGCCGCTCGACGAGATCGCCCGCCGGGCCGGCGTCGGCAACGCCACGGTGTACCGCAACTTCCCCGACCGCGACGCACTCGTCCGTGAGGTCGTCTGCTCCGTCATGGACCGGACGTCCGAGGCGGCCGAGCTCGCGCTCGCGCAGACCGGGGACGCCTTCAGTGCTCTGGAGCGCTTCGTGCACGCCTCCGCCGACGAGCGGATCACGGCACTGTGCCCGATGGTCCAGAGCACTTTCGACCAGTACCACCCCGACCTGGTGGCCGCACGCGTACGCATCGAGCAGCTCGTCGAGCAGCTCATGGACCGGGCCAGGGCGGCCGGTCAGCTCCGCGCGGACGTGAGCGTCGGTGACCTGATGGTCGCCGTGGCCCAGCTCTCCCGGCCCCCGGCCGGTACCGGCTGCCTCACCCTCGACGGGTTCGTGCACCGCACCCTTCAGCTCTTCCTGGACGGACTGCGGGCCCCGGCCCGCTCCGTACTGCCGGGCGCGGCCCTGACCATGGAGGACCTCCGACAGGCCTGATCCGACCGACGAGAACCGCTTAGTCCAGAGACCGCTTAGTCCAGAGACCGACTAGTCCAGGGACCGATCAGTCCAGAGACCGATTAGTCCAGAGCGCGAGAACAGTCTCCACAACGACTTTCGACCGGCCGTCACCGACGACGGACCGTCCCCTTTAGACACCTTTTTCCGTTCCGAAGTCCCGAAGTGGGTACCCCCATGTCTGAAACAGCCGCAAAGGCTCCCGGCGCACCGGCCTCGTCCGGCGACGCCAACCGCTGGAAAGCGCTCGTCTTCATCGCGCTCGCCCAGCTCATGGTCGTCCTCGACGCCACCATCGTGAACATCGCCCTGCCGTCGGCCCAGACCGACCTCGGCATATCCGACGGCAACCGGCAGTGGGTCGTCACGGCCTACGCCCTCGCCTTCGGCGGACTCCTGCTCTTCGGCGGCCGCATAGCCGACCTGTGGGGCCGCAAGAACGCCTTCGTCGTCGGTCTGATCGGCTTCGCCGCGGCCTCCGCGCTCGGCGGTGCCGCGACCTCCGGCGCCATGATGTTCGGCGCCCGTGCCCTCCAGGGTGTCTTCGGCGCCCTGCTCGCGCCCGCCGCGCTCTCCCTGCTCGCCGTGATGTTCACGGACGCCAAGGAGCGCGCCAAGGCGTTCGGCATCTACGGCGCGATCGCCGGTGGTGGCGGTGCCGTGGGCTTCATCCTCGGCGGCGTGCTGACCGAGTACATGGACTGGCGCTGGACCTTCTTCGTGAACATCCCGTTCGCGATCGTCGCCGCGCTGGGCGCGTACTTCGTCATCCGTGAGCCCGAGGGCGGCCGCAACCGCAACCCGCTCGACATCCCCGGCGTCCTGCTGTCCACGCTGGGCCTGGTCGCGCTGGTCTACGGCTTCACCCGCGCCGAGTCCGACGGCTGGGGCGACTCCGTGACCATCGGCATGTTCGTCGCGTCGGCCGTCCTGCTGATCTCCTTCGTCGTCACCGAGGCGAAGGTCAAGGCCCCGCTGCTGCCGCTGCGCGTCGTCACCGACCGCAACCGCGGCGGGATCTACCTCTCGCTCGGCATCGCGATCATCGCGATGTTCGGCACCTTCCTGTTCCTCACCTACTACCTGCAGATCGTGAAGGGCTACACGCCGATCAAGACCGGCTTCGCCTTCATGCCGATGATCGTCGGCATGATGGTCGGCTCCACCCAGATCGGCACCCGTCTGATGACCCGCCTGCCGGCCCGCATGCTGATGGGCCCCGGCTTCCTGGTCGCCGCGGTCGGCATGCTCCTGATGACCCAGCTCGAGATCGGCTCGTCGTACGCCTCGACGATCCTGCCCGCGATGCTGCTGCTCGGCCTCGGCATGGGTACGGCCTTCATGCCGGCCATGTCCCTGGCCACCCTGGGCGTCGAGCCGCGTGACGCCGGTGTCGCCTCCGCGATGGTCAACACCTCGCAGCAGGTGGGCGGCGCGATCGGTACGGCCCTGCTGAACACGATCGCCGCGTCGGCCACGACCTCCTACATCGCCGACCACATCGGCTCCGCGACCTCCCGGTCGCAGCAGCAGCTCGTGGCGCTGGAGGGCCAGGTGCACGGCTACACCAACGCGATCTGGTTCGCCGTCGGCATGCTGGTGCTCGCCGCCGTGATCGTCGGCACCCTCGTCAACGCCGGCCGTCCGGACACGTCCGCCGTGGCCGGTGCCGGTGAGGGCGCGGAGGAGGAGCTGGCGGTGCCGGTCGTCGCCCACTGACGACGACCGTCCGGCGGTACCCCTTCGAAGACCTCGTGCGTACGGGGATGGGGACGCTCCGTACGCACGGCCCCAGGAACTGCCCTGGTTCCCGCTGAGTGAGCGGCTCAGCGGAGCCAGGGCAGATCCGCGCCCGCCTCGTCCGGCTGGAGTCCCTCGGCGACGATCTGCATGATCTCGCCGAGGGACTTCTGCTGTTCCGGGGTGAGCCGGTCGAACAGGGCGTTGCGCACGGCCCGCACATGGCCCGGCGCGGCGCCCCGCAGCATCTCCAGGCCCGGGTCGGTGAGCACCGCGAACTGGCCGCGCTTGTCGTCCGGGCAGTCCTCCCGGCGCACCCAGCCGTTGCGCTCCAGGCGGGCGATCGCGTGCGAGAGACGGGAGCGGGTGATCTTGGCCTTCATGGCCAGCTCGGTCATCCGCAGCCGCCGGTGCGGGGCCTCGGCGAGGCCGACGAGCAGCCCGTAGTAGATGTGCGGCATACCCGCGTCCCGCTGGAGCTGGCGGTCGAGGTGGTCCTCGAGCAGGGTCGTGGCGTGCACGTAGGAGCGCCAGACGCGCTGCTCTTCGTCGTCGAGCCACTGGGGCTCCTCGTCGGGGGCGGATGCCGTGTTCATGTGTCCCACTCTACGAGCTCTCTCCTTGAAGCTTAAACAAATGAGGCGTACAGTCAGGTCGGAAGAAGCTTTAAATTTGAAGCACTAGTCGCATCGGAAGTACCGGAGGAGTCCCCGCCATGTCCGCCGACACGCTGGAGCGCATGCCCGCCCTCTATCTGAGTCACGGGGCCCCGCCGCTCGCCGACGACCCGATCTGGCCCGGTGAGCTCGCCGCCTGGTCCGCGGGCCTGCCCCGCCCCAAGGCGATCCTCATGGTCTCCGCCCACTGGGAGGAGGCCCCCCTCGCCCTCGGCGCGGTCACGCCCGTCCCGCTCGTCTACGACTTCTGGGGCTTCCCCGAGCACTACTACCAGGTGACCTACGGCGCTCCCGGCGCCCCCGAACTCGCCGAGTCCGTGCGCAAGTTGCTGCGCGCCCCCGGCACCCCCGTGCAGGACATCCCGGACCGCGGACTGGACCACGGGGCCTACGTCCCGCTCGTCGAGATGTTCCCCGAGGCCGACATCCCCGTCCTGCAGATCTCCATGCCGACCCTCGACCCGGTCCGGCTCATGGAGATCGGCCGCAAGCTCGCCCCGCTGCGCGACGAGGGCGTCCTGATCGTCGGTTCCGGCTTCTTCACCCACAACCTCGCCGCCCTGCGCCACACCGGCGCCGGAGTGCCCACCTGGTCCTCCGAGTTCGACGACTGGGGCCGGCGGGCCCTGGAGGCCCGGGACGTGGACTCCCTGCTGGACTTCCTCGACAAGGCCCCGGCCGGGCGCTACGCCCATCCGCGCACCGAGCACTTCGCGCCCCTCTTCGTCACCATGGGCGCGGCGGACGTCAGCGGCGAGCTGGACACGCAGAGGTCCGTCATCGACGGCTTCTGGATGGGGATGGCCAAGCGGTCCGTGCAGTTCGGCTGAGCCCTCCCGCGCGGGCCTACAGGTCCTTCTCGTACCAGGCCACGTCCCAGTAGCGGCCGAACTTGCGGCCCACCTCCCGGTAGGTGCCGACGTGACGGAACCCGAAGCGTTCGTGCAGCCGCGCGGACGCTTCGTTGGGCTGGGCGATGCCCGCGTAGGCCCGGTGCAGGTCCTCGCCCGCCAGGGCCTCGAAGAGGGCCTTGTACAGGAGCGTGCCGAAACCCCGGCCCACCGCGTCCGGGGCGAGATAGACGGTCACCTCCACCGAGGTCGCGTACGCGGGCTTCCCGCGGAAGGGGCTGGAAGTGGCGTACCCGAGGATCCGCTGTGAGGTTCCTGTCGGATCGGTGTCCGTGGCAACCATCAGCCGGTACGGGCCGTCTTCTGGGTGGGAGAGCAGCCAGGGGCGGCGCTCCTCCGGGGTGAAGACGACGGTGTCGAACGTGATCGGCGTCTCACGGACGTAGTGGTTGTAGAGGTCGGTGAGGGCCCCGAGGTCGCTTTCGGCTCCCGGCCTGACCTGCACCTCTGCACGTTCCGACGACATCACGCCTCCTCATGTGGCCGGACAGGGTACTGCAAGATCAGAAAAATAGGGTGACGGGTTGGGAATTCTGTCCGGTTTCCAGTCGTTGTTTCCATCGGATGCAGGGCACCCGAGGAGAGTCCGGAAAGCAACCGGACCCGGGACCCAGCGCCCGAAGGACCACCCGCTGACCCAACATCGCAAGGGAGCACGCATGGCAACCCGTGCCGTCGCCCGTCGTAAGTCCGCCACCGGCGGGTCTACCGACGCGGCACGCAGTGTTCGCGTCCATGGCGGCGAGATCGCCGACCGCGACCTGGTCGGCATGTACCTCGACGAGATCGCGCGTACGCCGCTGCTCGACGCCGCCAAGGAAGTCGAGCTGTCCCAGATCATCGAGGCGGGTGTGTTCGCCCGACAGGTCCTCGACGGGTACGAGGAAGCCAAGGCGGACGCGACCCGCGAAGAGCTGGAGGCCCTGGTGGAGGAGGGGGAGCGCGCCAAGGACGTGTTCATCCGCTCCAACCTCCGCCTGGTCGTGGCCGTGGCCCGCCGCTACCCGCGCAGCGGACTGCCCCTGCTCGACCTGATCCAGGAGGGCAACGCCGGCCTGGTGCGCGCGGTCGAGAAGTTCGACTACCGCAAGGGCTTCAAGTTCTCGACCTACGCGACCTGGTGGATCCGTCAGGCCATCACCCGCTCCATCGCCGACCAGTCCCGCACCATCCGGCTGCCCGTCCACCTCGTGGAGGAGCTGGGCCGCATCCGCCGTGTGCAGCGCGAGTTCAACCGCGAGCACGGCCGCGACCCGGAGCCCGCGGAGATCGCCGCCGAGCTCGGCTCCAACGCCGAGCGGGTCACGGACGTCCTGGACTGGGCCCGTGACCCGGTCTCGCTGAACATGTCGGTGGACGACGACGGCGACACCCAGTTCGGCGACCTCCTGGAGGACACGTCGGCGGTCTCGCCCGAGCAGTCGGTGCTGACGCTGCTGCGCAGCGAGGAGCTGGACGACCTCATCGGCCGCCTCGACCAGCGCACCGCGTCCATCATCAAGATGCGGTACGGCATCGAGGACGGGCGCGAGCGCACACTGACCGAGGTGGGCAAGGAGCACGGACTCACCCGCGAGCGGATCCGGCAGATCGAGAAGCACGCCCTGATGGAGCTGAAGAAGCTGGCGCGCTCCACCGGGTTCGACGCGGCGGCGTAGGCGGGGTGTGCCCGCGTACGCCGGGTGGCGGAAGACCGCGCAAACATGGCTGTACTAGGCCGCTTCAACCGGCTGGACCCTGGGAACAAGACTTCAGGGTCCAGGTGTTCGGGCCCCGAAGACCTGACCTTCGGACCCACCTGAACCAAGTCCCGACGCAATCCCCCCCCCGGCGCCGGGACTCTCCCCGAGTCGGACCTCGGCGCCCTCCCCCCGGGCGCCGGGTCCGGCTCTTTTTTGCGCCCCGGAACAGCGCAACGGTGGGTCACCCCGTACCTGAACCACGGGGTGACCCACCGAAGGGGAGATTCTGTCACATCGCGGGGTGGCCTCCGGCGGTCGAGCGGGGCCGGGGCGGGTGCAGTTCGGGGGGCGAGTGCGGGTTCGGTGGGGGCGGGCGTCCTGCGCAGTTCCCCGCGCCCCTGAAAGCCTGCGGCGGCTTGTCGTGCAACTGCGGGTCGTAGGCCCGGAAGCGCAACCTGGCAGGCGCCGGGGGACTGCAACCTGCCAGGGGCGCGGGGAACTGCGCGACCAGCCCTCACGCACCCGCTGCCGCCAGCCAGCCGAACCGCCCACCTCCTCAGGCGACCTCCCCCGACGCCCGAACCAGCCGGCCCCCCAACTCCCGCACCGCCGCCACCAGTTCCGGCGGCTCCTCGACCCGGAACTCCACCCCCGTCATCGCCAGCCGCACCGCCATCCACTCCACCGCGTCCCCCACCGACGCCCGCAGCCGGCACCGTCCCTCGCCCAGCGGCTCCGGCACCCCCATCCATCCCGGCACCCGCGCCCCCACCACCGACACGTCGGCCTCGAAGGTCACGACCAGCTCGTACGTCTCCTGACGGCGGTACATCGACTGCCGCAGGTACTCCGCCGCGCTCCCCGACGGCAGCTCCCGCGGAGCGAACCGCGCTCCCGTGGCGAAGGGGTCGTTCACCCGGTCGACCCGGAAGGTCCGCCAGTCGCCCCGGTCGAGGTCGTAGGCGACGAGGTACCAGCGGCGCCCGGTGGAGACCAGGCGGTAGGGCTCCACGACCCGGCGGGACTCGACGCCGTCCTTCGCCCGGTAGGCGAAGCGCAGCCGCTCGTGTCCGGCCACCGTCGAGGCCATCACCGTCAGCGTCTCGGTGGGGATGCTCGCCCCGTCCCCGCTGGTCAGCGGAGTCGTCGCGGCCTGGAGGGTGGAGACGCGGTGCCGCAGGCGGGACGGCAGGACCTGCTCCAGTTTCGCCAGCGCCCGTACGGACGCCTCGTCCACCCCCTCGACCGCGTGCCCCGCCCCCGCCCGCAGCCCGACGGCGATGGCCACCGCCTCCTCGTCGTCCAGGACGAGCGGCGGCATGGCCTTGCCCGCCACGAGCCGGTAGCCGCCGTCGGAGCCCTTGGACGCCTCGACGGGATAACCCAGTTCGCGCAGGCGGTCGATGTCCCGCCGGACCGTGCGGCGGGAGACCCCGAGGCGGTCGGCGAGCTCGCCGCCGGGCCATTCGCGGGGCGTCTGGAGGAGGGAGAGGAGCGTCAGGAGCCGTGCCGGGGTGTCCGTCGTCATGAGTTCGAGGATGCCGTAGAAGTAGGACACGATCTGACCTAGTGGGGTCATAGCTTGACGACATGACCTCCACCGAGACCACCCTTTCGGGCACCCTCGACGCACGCCCCGCCCCGGGCGACCGGCGTCGCTGGTTCGCTCTCGCCATCGTGATGACCGCGGCCTTCATGGACCTCGTCGACGTCACCATCGTCAACATCGCCATCCCGTCCATCCGGCAGGACGCCGGCGCCTCCGTCAGCCAGATCCAGTGGATCACCGCCGGTTACGCGCTGGCCTTCGCCGCGGGACTGATCACCGGCGGACGGCTCGGTGACATCCACGGGCGCAAGCGGCTGTTCCTCGTCGGCATCGGAGGGTTCACCGCCGCGTCGGCGCTGTGCGGCTTCGCCGCCAACCCGGAGATGCTGGTCGCGGCCCGGATCCTGCAGGGCGGCATGGCGGCGATGATGGTCCCGCAGGTCCTGTCGATCGTGCACGCGACCTTCCCGGCGCACGAGCGGGGCAAGGTGTTCGGGCTCTTCGGCGCGGTCGTCGGGCTCGGGGCCGTCTCCGGCCCGCTGCTCGGGGCGCTGCTGACCGAGTGGAACCTCTTCGGCCTGGAGTGGCGGCCGATCTTCCTCATCAACCTGCCGGTCGGGATCATGGGCCTGATCCTCGGGAGCCGCTTCATCACCGAGTCCAAGGCCCCGCGGGCGCTGAAGCTGGACCTGGCGGGCGTGGCCATGGTCGTGCTCGGGCTGCTGATGCTGCTCTACCCGCTGACCCGCGGCGAGGAGCTGGACTGGCCGGTGTGGGGATACGTGTCGATGGCCGGCGCGCCCCTCGTGTTCGCGGCGCTGGTGGCGTACGAGAAGCGCAAGGGTGAGCGGGACGGGTCCCCGCTGGTCGAGCTGTCGCTGTTCAAGGTGAAGAGCTTCGCCGCGGGCATCGCCGTGCAGACCGTGTTCGGGATCGGGCTCGGCATCTTCTTCCTGGTGTGGACGCTGTACATGCAGACCGGCCTGGGCTGGAGCCCGCTGCGGGCGGGGCTGACCGGGGTGCCTTTCTCGATCGCCGTCTCCACGGCCGCCGGGCTGTCGGTGCAGAAGCTCGTGCCGCGCTTCGGGCGCGGGGTGCTCCAGGCCGGTGCGCTGCTGATGGCGGTGGGCGTGCTGCTCTACCTGTGGGAGGCCGAGCGGTACGGCATGTCGATCAGCTCGTGGCAGATGGCGCTGCCGCTGGTCGTGATGGGCGTGGGCATGGGGCTGATCGTCGCGCCGCTCACCGACGCGGTGCTGTCGGAGGTGCCGCGTGAGCACGCCGGTTCGGCGTCGGGGCTCATCAACACCGTGCAGCAGATGGGCAACGCGCTCGGGCTCGGACTGGTGTCGGTGGTCTTCTTCGGGGTCATCGGCGACGACCTGCGGCCGGAACAGGTGGGGCCGGCCTTCGTGGACGCCTTCCAGCACGCGCTCGGGTGGGTCGCGGCGGTGATGGGCGTGATCTTCCTGCTGATGTTCGCGCTGCCGAGGCGGCCGGCGCAGCACGTGGAGGGGGCCGGCGAGCTTCCCGCGGTGGAGGAGAAGGAGCCCGAGCTGGTCTCCTGAGAGTGAAGACGAGGTGAGGGGCTCGGTACCTGCTGAGGTACCGGGCCTTTTGCTTGTCGGACTCGTACTCGGACTCATACGGCCTCGGACTCATACGGCCTCGGACTCGTACGGACTCGTACTCGAACCCAGCCTCGCGCCCGGCCGGAAGTCCGTTCGTGCCCGGACGGGGTCCGAACCTGTTTACTTTCCGGAAATCCGGGCGTAGCCTCCCGACTGAAACCACACGTTCGGGCATCAGTCGGAGGCGAGCGGACATGTACGCACCGGAGCGGCAGCAGGAGATCCTCCGGCTCGCGCGTGACGGCGGGCGGGTGGACGTCGTCTCGCTCGCCGAGGAGTTCCAGGTCACCGCCGAGACCATCCGGCGCGACCTGAAGGCCCTCGACCGCGCGGGACTGCTGCGCCGGGTGCACGGCGGGGCCATCCCGGCCGGACGCCTCGACTTCGAGCCGGACCTCGCCGAGCGCGAGACGACCGCGGCCGACGAGAAGGACCACATCGCCAAGGCGGCCCTGGCCGAACTGCCGACCGAGGGCACCCTGATCCTCGACGCCGGCACCACCGTGGCCCGTCTGGCCGCCGCCGTCCCGCTGGAGGCCTCGCTCACCGTCGTCACGCACAGCCTGCCGATCGCGGCCCGCCTCGCGGACCACCCCGGCATCCAGCTCCACCTGGTCGGGGGGCGGGTACGGCACCGTACGCGCGCCGCCGTGGACGCCTGGGCGCTGCGGGCGTACGGCGAGATCCGGGCCGACGTCCTCTTCGTGGCGGCCAACGGCTTCTCCGCCGAGCACGGCCTGACCACCCCCGACCTCGCCGAGGCCGCGGTCAAGCGGGCCGCGCTCGCCGCCGCCCGCCGCGTGGTGCTGCTCGCCGACTCCTCCAAGCACGGCCAGGAGCACTTCGCCCGCTTCGGTGACCTGAGCGATGTGGACCTGCTGATCACCGACAGCGGGCTGAGCCCCGAAGACGCCGTCGCCATCGAGCGTGGCGGCACGGAAGTAGTGCGCGCATGATCCTCACCGTCACCCCGAACCCGTCCCTGGATCGCACCTACGAGGTCCCGGCCCTGGAGCGCGGCGAGGTTATCCGCGCCACCGGGGAACGCATGGACCCCGGCGGCAAGGGCGTCAACGTCTCGCGTGCGGTGGCGGCCGCCGGGCAGCGCACGGTCGCGGTGCTGCCGCTGGGCGGGGCGCCGGGAGCGCTGGTCGCGGACCTGCTCGACGCACAGGGCATCGAGGTCGCGCCGGTCCCGGTCGCCGGGGCGACCCGGTCGAACATCGCGCTCGCCGAGTCGGACGGGGTGCTCACGAAGATCAACGCGCCGGGTCCCGAACTCTCCCCCGAGGAGCAGGAACTCCTTCTGGAGACCGTGCGCGAGCAGTCGCGCGACGCCTCCTGGATCGCCTGCTGCGGAAGCCTGCCCCGCGGGCTCGCGCCCTCCTGGTACGCCGAGGTGGTCGCGCGGGCGCACGCCGGCGGCGCCCGGATCGCGCTGGACACCTCGGGGCGCGCGCTCCTGGAGGCGCTGCGCGAACGGCCCGACGTGGTGAAGCCGAACGCCGAGGAGCTCGCGGAGGCCGTCGGGCGCCCCCTGTCCACGGTGGGTGACGCGGTCAAGGCGGCCGAGGAACTGCGGGAGATGGGTGCGCGGGCGGTGCTCGCGAGCCTGGGCGCCGACGGCCAGTTGCTCGTGGACGGCTCGGGCGCCTGGTTCGGCAGCGCCCGCGTGGACGCCGTACGCAGCAATGTCGGCGCCGGCGACTCGTCGCTGGCCGGCTTCCTGATCGCCGGCGGCAGCGGCCCCGGGGCCCTCGCCTCCGCCGTCGCGCACGGTGCGGCGGCCGTCCGGCTTCCCGGCAGCGTCATGCCGGCCCCGGGTGACCTGGACCCGGACGCCGTGACGGTCACGGCCGAGGTGCCGGTGGACCGCACGCTGACGGAGCCGGTGTCATGACCGCCCCCCTGGACCGCGCGACGACGCCGAAGCGGCGAGGCTCCCCGTCACCCGCCGCGGCCCACGGGCGGCGGGGCCGTCTGAGCCGCCCCGTCGTTCGGTGGGGGCGGGGCTTCCCCGGCCCCGTCCCCGCCACCCCCGAGACCCCACACCGCTGCACCCCCGTCCCCACCCCCGCCCACCCCACTCCCCGGGCGATACGCGTGCGAAGGAGCCCGCGATGAGCGAGATGATCACCGCGGACCTGGTCGATCTCGACCTGTCCGCCGATACCAAGGAAGCGGCGGCCCGTGCCCTCGCCGCGCGCATGGTCGCCCAGGGCCGGGTGACCGACCTGGAGGGCTTCCTCGCCGACGTGGCCGCCCGCGAGGCACAGATGCCGACCGGCCTCGACGGCGGCATCGGCATCCCGCACTGCCGCAGCGCACACGTCACCGAGCCGACCCTCGCCTTCGGGCGCAGCTCCGCCGGGATCGACTTCGGCGCCGCGGACGGACCCGCCGACCTGATCTTCCTGATCGCCGCCCCGGCCGGCGCGGACGACGCCCACCTGACCATCCTGTCCTCCCTCGCGCGGCAGCTCATGAACACCGAGTTCACCGACGCGCTGCGGTCCGCCGGCAGCGCCGAGAGCGCGGCTGCGCTGATCCGCGGGGACGAGGCGCCCGCCGACGGCGCCACCGAAGGCTCCGTTGCGGCATCGGCGGCGGCCTCCGCCGATGCCGCAACGGCCGGCACCCCCCGGCCCGCCGATGCCGCGACGGCCGGCACCCCCCGGCCCGCCGATGCCGCGACGGCCAGCACTCCTCGGCCCGCCGACGAGGACGCGCGCCCCTTCCGGATCGTCGCCGTCACCTCCTGCCCGACCGGGATCGCCCACACCTACATGGCGGCCGAGTCGCTGGAGAACGCCGGCCGCGAGGCGGGCGTCGAACTCGTCGTCGAGACGCAGGGCTCGGCCGGCTTCGAACGGCTCGACCCGGCCGTCGTCGCGGCGGCGGACGGCGTGATCTTCGCGCACGACGTCCCGGTGCGCGACAAGGACCGCTTCGCCGGCAAGCCCACCGTCGACGTCGGGGTGAAGGCGGGCATCAACCGGCCTGCGGAACTCATCACCGAGGTGCGCGGGAAGGCCGCGCGCGGTGAGGTGACGGCGGGGGCGACCGGGGGCGGGACGCCGGTCGAGCGGGCCGGTGAACCCGGCGACGGCTACGGCACCAGGCTCCGCAAGTGGCTGATGACCGGCGTGAGTTACATGGTTCCCTTCGTCGCCGCGGGCGGTCTGCTGCTCGCCCTCGGCTTCGCGATCGGCGGCTGGCAGATCGCGAGCGCGCCCTCGGTCATGAAGCACTTCTCCTGGACCGAGATCGACAGTTGGGGCGCCCTGCTCTTCCAGATCGGCCAGGTCGCCTTCGGCTTCCTCATCCCGGTCCTCGCCGGATACATCGCCTACGGCATGGCGGACCGTCCCGGACTCGTCCCCGGCTTCGTCGGCGGCATGATCGCCTCCAACATCGCCGCGGGCTTCCTCGGCGGTCTGGTCGCCGGTCTGCTGGCTGGTGCCGTGGTCCTGTCGATCCAGCGGATCAGGATCCCACCGGTGCTGCGCGGCATCATGCCGGTGGTGGTGATCCCGTTGATCTCCTCGCTGATCGTCGGGTTCCTGATGTTCGTGGTGATCGGCAAGCCCATCGCCGAGGCCCAGAAGGGCATGACCGACTGGCTCAACGGCCTCTCCGGCACCAACGCGATCCTGCTCGGCGTCCTCCTCGGCCTGATGATGTGCTTCGACCTCGGCGGCCCGGTCAACAAGGTCGCGTACGCCTTCGCCACCGCGGGCATCGCCGTGCAGGACCCGAGCGACTCCGCGATGAAGGTCATGGCCGCCGTGATGGCCGCGGGCATGGTCCCGCCGCTGGGCATGGCCCTCGCGACCACCGTCCGCAAGAAGCTCTTCACCGAGACCGAGCGCGAGAACGGCAAGGCCGCCTGGGTCCTGGGCGCCTCCTTCATCTCCGAGGGCGCGATCCCGTTCGCCGCGGCCGACCCGCTGCGGGTCATCCCGGCCTCCATGGCGGGCGGCGCGGTCACCGGCGCCCTGTCGATGGCCTTCGGCGCCACCCTGCGCGCCCCGCACGGCGGCATCTTCGTGGTCCCGCTGATCGGCAGCCCGTTCCTCTACCTGATCGCCATCGCGGCGGGCGTGTGCGTCACGACCGCGCTGGTGGTCGTCCTGAAGAGCATGCGCAGGCCCGCCCCGGAAGCGGCGGCCCCCGCGGCGCCCGCCGCCACGGCGGAGGCCAAGCAGCCCGTCGCCGCATAGGAACCGCCCCTTTGGGGTGGCTGTGAGGTGTTCACGGCACCTGCGAGATACGTCACGGTCCGGGGCCAAAGTCCCGGACCGTGGTGTCTACTGGACGGCATGCCTGAGCACGTCTCCGTCTACCAGTTGCTTGGTGTGACCCTGCTGGTCCTGGTGGTCTTCGCCTGGACGGCGGGGTTGGCCTACATGCTGCGCCACGGCCGCCACGAGGCCGTCGTGTGGCGCGTCGCCCACGGCCTGCCGGCCCTCCCGCGCCCGCGCCCGGCCGCCCCCGGCCACGAGTGCGTCGAGCTGACCCCGGCGGAGAAGGACGCGTTCGCGGGTCTGGTACGACAGCTCGGCGACGGCCGCTGACCTCGAACCGTCGGCCGGTTCAGGACAGTTGCGCCGCCCGGCGCTCCATGGCGTCCCGGGCCGCGTCCTCGGTGACGTACACCTCGCACATGTGCCGCCCGTCCGGTGTCGCCGTGTGCTCGACCTCCCACAGGGAGATCTCCGCGCCGTCGCGCAGCAGGAACGCGTGCTCGTACAGCGAGAACCCCAGCCCGGCCCGCCCCGCCCGGCAGGGCCGCCCGAACGCCTGGGTGATCTGGTGGGCGAACGCCTCCGCCAGCAGCGCGGCCGTCTCCGGGCCCGGCCGGTCCGGGTTCTCCGCGCGGCGCAGCAGCCGGCGCGCGTGGTCCGCCGAGTCGTCCGGGACGTAGGCGTGCCGCGGCGGCTGCGCGGGCGCGAGCTGCACCGTCACCGGCAGCTCGAAGTCCGGGGTGTCCGGCGGCAACGGCAGCCGGGCGGTCGCCGCCCGCAGCTCCTCCTCGTCGACGTACACCTCGTGCTGCGGGACGCTGTCCCGCGCGGTGTTGTGGACGAGCTCCCACAGAGTGAGCGCCGAGCCGTCGGCGAGCAGCCAGGTGTGCCGGTACGTCTCCCGGTGCAGCCCCGCGCTGTGGTGCGCGGAGTGCAGCGAGCTGTCGTACGCCAGCGCGCAGTCCAGTCTCCTGATCACCTCGTCGGGCAGCTCGAAGGAGTTCAGGGCACGACCGAGGAGCCGCGCGAGGTGCTCCTCCGGAGACTCGGGCGACTCGGGTGGTTCGTACGCTGCCGTCTCGTACGGAACGCTCAAGGTTTCTCCCGGCGTTGCTGCATGTCACCTTGTGGGTGCATACCGTAGCCCCTCGGTCGGACATCATGTCCGGGAACCGAGAAAACGTATGCCCGGAAAACGGCCGGGCCGCGCAGGAAATTCCCACGCGGCCCGACGAACCGTCAAAGATCCCCGGTCAAAGGCTTCTTGCGCTGCTCTCCACGCGGCTCAGGACGAGCCGACGGCACTCCCTGCGACCCACTCGTCCCACGACATGTTCCAGCCGTTGAGCCCGTTGTCGGGCGCCACCGTCTTGTCGGGGGAGTTCTTCACCACCACCACGTCCCCGACCAGCGAGTTGTCGTAGAACCACTTCGCCGGGGTGTCCGCCTGGCCGCCCTTGACGTCCCGCAGACCGACGCATCCGTGGCTGGTGCCGGTGCGGCCGAAGGGCGGATTGCTCTTGCTGTACCAGTAGTTGCCGTGGATGAAGGTCCCCGACTGCGTCAGCCGCATGGCGTCCGGGACGTCGGGGATGTCATAGGCGTTGGCCAGCGCGACCGTCCGGCTGTCCATGCGGATCTTCTTGTACTTCTCGGAGATCACCATCTGCCCGTTGTAGGTGGTGAACTCCGGGCTCCCGGTGGAGATCGGCACGGTCCTGACGGTCTTCCCGTCCCGTACGACCTTCATGGTCTGGGTGTCGGCGTCCACGGTGGACACCTGCGAGCGCCCGATCGTGAAGCTGACGGTCCTCTCCTGCACCCCGGTGACGCCGTTGGCGCCCTCGACCCCGTCCAGGTCGATCTTCATCGTGACCTTGGAGCCGGCCTTCCAGTACTCCTCGGGCCGGAAGTCGAGCCGCTGCGCCCCGAACCAGTGCCCGACCACCTGCTGCCCGCTGCTGGAGCTGACGGTGATGTGCGACTGCACGGCCTTCTTGTCGCTGATCGCCTTGTCGAAGTTGAACGACACCGGCATCCCCACACCGACCGTCGTCCCGTCGTCCGGCGTGTACGTCCCTATGAAGCTGTTCGCCTTGGAGACGGTCGTGAACACGGACTTGGCGGTCACCGCCTTGCCGTCCGAGTCCTTCGCCGTCGCGGCTATCTCGTACTTCGTCCCGCGTTCGAGCTGTTCCTCGGGCTTCCAGGTCTTCCCGCCCGCGGCCAGCGCCCCCGGCACTTCCTTCCCCGTGCCGGCCACCGTCATCCTCACGCCGGTCAGCATGCCGTCGCTGACCTTCACGCCGGTCCTGTTGATCGACGCGCCCGTCGAACCGTTCTCGGCGGAGATGACGATCCGCGCCGCGGAGGTCTTCGCGGAGTCCTTGCCGCCCTTCCCCTCGCTCTTGGCGTCGGAACCGCCTCCGCACGCGGTGAGGGTGAGGGCGCCGACCATCAGGACGGCAGAGGCCCCCAGTGCGCGCCGTGCTGTTGTGTCCGGCGTTGTCACGTGATGCTCCAGATTCTCGCGATGTGCGTCGTCCGCCCCACTCCGTAAAGAAAGAGGGACCCGGTCCCCACCCGGGTTCCCACAGAACTAGACGAATGCCATGACCGCTGCGCTGGGCTTGGGTCGGGCGCGTAGGGGATGCCGGGTTCGGTTGTGTGGCGGGTGCGGGTCCGTCGTGGCCGGTCGCGCAGTTCCCCGCGCCCCTAGGGGGTTGGAGTCGCCCGTGTCACAAGGGGCCCGTCTGGCGAGTGCGGGTCCGCCGTGGCCGGTCGCGCAGTTCCCCGCGCCCCTGGGGGGTTGGGGTCGCCCGTGTCACAAGGGGCCCGTCTGGCGAGTGCGGGTCCGCCGTGGCCGGTCGCGCAGTTCCCCGCGCCCCTGGGTGGGCCATGTGGACGCTCGTGCAGACGCGTACGGCGGTGAGGGGACGGGGTGGGGGGTGTCCGCCCGCAGCGGCCGGCGTCCGTTGCAGAGCACTACTCAAGTGACCGAGGCGCCGGACCGAGGACGGATACCCCCCACCCCGGCACCGACCCACCCACCGGACCCAAGGCGCTACACGAACCCCCACCGGGACCGCGCAGGCCGCCGCAGGCATTTCAGGGGCGCGGGGAACTGCGCAAAACGCCCGCCCCCACCGAACCCGCACCCGCACCCGAACCCGCACCCACCCCACGTCACCCCCCGCCGTACAACTCCCCATAACTCGGCCACACACCCCCCACCCCCACCACCGACTCCGCCCTCCGCACAGCCCGCACAATCGCCCGCGTCACCACATCCGCCCCCGCCGCCAACACCCCGTTGAGCGCGAGCGGATCCCCCGCGTCGAGCGACCGCGCACCCGTCGCCAGGGCGAACACCGTGTCGCCGTCGTGCAGCAGATGCACCGGCCGCACGGCACGCGCGATGCCGTCGTGCGCGGTCCCCGCCACCTTCTGGGCCTGCGCCTTGGACAGGTCCGCGTCCGTGGCGACCACCGCGAGCGTGGTGTTCAACGGCGGCGCCCCGTTCCCCGCCGCGGTCTCGGCGAGCCGCCGCCGCGCGGCGTCATGCACCCGCTCCTCCGGATACCGCACCCGCCCGTCGAACATCTCCCCGTAGAGCACCCCCGTCTCCGGATCCGCCACCGCCCCCACCGCGTTGGCCACCACCAGCGCCGCCACGGTGATCCCCGACGGCAGCACGACACTCGCCGTGCCCACTCCGCCCTTCATCGCCCCGACCGCGGCCCCCGTACCGGCCCCCACACACCCCTCCGGCACCACCGCCCCGAAGGCGCTCGCCGCGGCCGCCTCGACGGCGGCCCGCCCCATCGACGCGTCCGGCCGGGCCCGGAAGTCGCCGCCCCGCCCGAGGTCGAAGACACAGGCGGCGGGCACGACCGGCACCACGTGCGAGGGATCCGGCCCGACCCGTACGCCCCGCCCCTGCTCCTCCAGCCAGGCCATCACCCCGGAGGCCGCGTCCAGCCCGTACGCGCTGCCCCCGGTCAGCACGATCGCCTCGACCTTCTGCACCAGGTTGCGCGGGTCGAGCGCGTCGGTCTCCTTGGTTCCGGGACCGCCGCCGCGCACGTCCACCGCGGCGACGGCCCCGCCCTCCGGGGCGAGCACGACGGTGGTGCCGGTGAGCCAACCGTCGCCGGTGCGTGTCGCGTGCCCCACACGCACCCCGGCGACATCCGTCAGAGCGTCAACTGTCATGGACCCAGTCTCGTCCAGCCCCACCGCACTCCCCGGAACCGGCGGTCCGGACTCCCCACGGCCCCACCCGGACACGGTTCCGGCCCGGCAAGGCCCCGCAAGGCCCCGCAAGGCCCCGCTCACGCCACCCGAGCCGGCTCCTCCCGCTCCCGTGCCGCCATCCGCGCGGTCAGCGTCGTCCCGGTCACCACGGCCAGCGCCGACACGATGCCCGCCGCGAGCACCGCCCAGTCGCGGAGGAAGGTGCAGCAGATCACCAGCAACGCCGTGACCGGCAGCACCAGTTGCTGCGCGATGCCCACCTTGAAGTACCGCGAGTGCAGGAGCCAGACGGTAAGCAGGTAGAGCGCGGTCGGCAGGGTGACCGCGGCGGACGCGGCAAGGGTCGAGATGTGCGCCTTGCCGACGGCCTGCTCCACGGCCACCTCCAGGCCCGCCCCGATCGCCGCGGCCGAGGCGAACACCACGTAGTGGCCGTAACCCCACAGGAACGCCTGCCGGTTGGAGCGCAGGTGGCCGTGGATGGGCACCACGAAGTAGATCCACCAGGCCGCGAAGATGATCAGGAGTCCGCCCGCGGCGATCGGCAGCAGCTCGTCCAGCGCGTCGTTCTCGTCGATGCCGGACTTCACGGCGACCGTGGCCGCGGCGATCGTCTCGCCGAGCACGATGATCGTGAACAGTCCGTAGCGTTCCGCGATGTGGTGCGGGTGCCACGAGGTCGGATGGTCCCGCTCGGCGAAGGGCGGCACGCACATCTCCAGCACCGCCATCACCAGGAACACCCAGGGCCGCCCGCCCTCGGGCAGTACGAGCAGCCCCATCCAGCCGACCTGGCACAGCAGCACGCCGAACGCGTACCGCAGGGCCATCGTCCGCTCCGCGCCCTCGGTCGAGCGCGCCACCCGCAGCCACTGCGCGATCAACGCCAGCCGCATGATCACGTAGCCCACCAGCACGGCCAGGAAATCGTGGTCCTCGAACGCCCGGGAGACCCCGGCCGCCAGCACCAGGACGCCGGCGATCTGGATCAGGGTGACGATCCGGTACAGCGCGTCGTCGTTGTCGTACGCCGAGGCGAACCACGTGAAGTTCATCCACGCCCACCAGATGGCGAAGAACACCATCGCGTAGTTGAGGATGCCCTCGCCGGCGTGCGCCTCGGCGACGGAGTGCACCAGGGCCACGCCCGCCTGGGCGATGGCCACCACGAAGCACAGGTCGAAGAGGAGCTCCAGCGGCGAGGCGACCCGATGGGCCTCGTCCCGGCCGCGGGCGGTGAGTCTGCGCAGTGGGCTGCGCGGGGGACTGGACGTCATGGAGCCAAGCACAGCAGATGTCGTCGGGAAACGCTTGTGCACCCCCCACCGGCGCCGACGGACCGGGAGCCCAGGCCGGCACCAGGGCGGGACCCGGAGCGGGCGGCCGTCCCCGACCTGTGTGACCGGCAGGGCCGTACCCTGGAGACATGAGCAGCGCCCCCCGCCCCGAACCCCGCGAGCCGAAGCCCACGCTGGTCTTCGACGATCCGCTGGACCAGCAGTCCGCGGACGACACCGACCGGGGCTGGGGCGACCGGCCGCGCTCCGACGGCGACAGTGCGGCCGACCTGAAGCGCTTCCTCGACGAGAAGCCGCCCCACCACATCTGAGGGTGCGGCGGGACCCGGCGCGCTAGCGCCCGTCGTGTCCCGAGCCCCGCTGCGCGACCAGCGCGTCGCGGATCTCCTTGAGCACCTCCAGCTCGGTCACCTCGATGACCTCGTGCGTGCCCTCCTTCGCCTTCCGGCGGGCCTCCACCCGGGCGAGGTACTTCGACATCGGCAGGACCATCAGGAAGTAGACGACGGCCGCGGTGATCACGAAGGTGAGCGTCGCGCCGAGCACCGATCCCCACCGGATCGGAATGCCGCTCACCACGGTGCCGTCGGCCGTGACCTTGCAGGGGTCCCGCAGACACGAGCTGTAACTGTCGAGGTTCTTGGTGCCGATCGCTCCGACCAGCGGGTTGATGATCCCCTTCACCACGGAGTTGACGATGTTGGTGAAGGCGGCGCCGATGACCACCGCGACTGCCAGATCGACGACGTTCCCGCGCATCAGGAAGGCCTTGAAGCCCTCCCAGACGCTCGGCTTCTTCTCGCTCACCTAGAGGCCTCTTCTCGCACGCACAGGTTGTGGAACAAACAGCTCCGCAACCTACGTCAACGCGAGGTGACCCTGTCCAATTGGGTAGCTCGAAAGGGGGACTTGACGCAAACCCCCGCAACAGGCGGATCACACGGCTCACCACAGCGTCACCGCCAGCCGTGCCGTGGTGCTCGCGCCCGCGAGTCGTGCCGCCGTCGCCCGCGGCACCGCGAGCACGACCAGCGCGCCGTTCCCGGTCACCCCGTCCGCCGGCTCCGGTACCTGCGTCACGCGTGCCCCGCGGGCCACCACCCGGGCGTCCCCGCCGAGCGCCGACTCCTCGGCGGCGATGACGTCCACCCGGTCCCCGGGCCGCAGCAGCCGGACCGTGGCCCCGTCGGCGATCCGCACCGGCGCCGACACCGACTCCGCGGCCCGGTGCCCGCGCACGGGCCCGGTCGGATGTCCCCGCGCCCCCTTGTCGTCCCGCGTCGCGTGGTCGCCCCGCGGGCCCGCGGCCACCAGCGCGGCCGCGGTGACGGCCAGGCCGAGGGCCACGGCCCGCCTCCGGTGCCGTACGAGCCGCCGTAGCCGCTGCCGGCCGCCGCGCACCCGCACCGGTGCGAAGTGCGGGACCTCGCAGGTCGGGGGAGCGTCGGTGCCGGGCGGGCACGGGACCAGGGGAGAGGGGGAGGGAGCGAAGGACATGGGAACCACCACCAGCGACGGGAGATCGGCTTGCGTTGCCACGATGAGGCTTCGCGCCGGATCCCGCCGGGACCGGTGGACCACCGCCCGGTTGTGGAGAACTCCCTCACCCGAACGAGAACTTCCGCCCCTGCTAGGGCAGTTCGAACCCCGGGTTCATCCCGCCCAGCGCGTTCGCGCACAGGCAGTCCCGCTCCCCGTTCGCGGGCAGCGCCGCCACCGCGTCGAACAGCACGCCCCGCAGCCGGTCCACGTTGGCCGCGAACACCCGCAGCACCTCGTCGTGCGAGACGCCCTCACCGGTCTCCGCGCCCGCGTCGAGATCGGTGACCAGGGTCAACGACGTGTAGCAGAGCTCCAGTTCACGGGCGAGGGACGCCTCGGGGTGGCCGGTCATGCCCACCACCGACCAGCCCTGCGCCTGGTGCCACAGCGACTCGGCGCGGGTCGAGAAGCGGGGCCCCTCGACCACGACCAGCGTGCCGCCGTCCACGGCCTCCCAGTCCTGCCCGCGGGCCGCCTTCAGCGCGGCCGCCCGCCCGACGGGGCAGTAGGGGTCGGCCAGGGACACGTGCACCACGTTCGGCACGGCGCCGTCCGGCAGCGGCAGCCCGTCGAAGTACGTCCCCGCCCGGGACTTCGTGCGGTCGACCAACTGGTCCGGCACGAGCAGCGTGCCCGGGCCGTACTCGGGCCGCAGCCCGCCGACCGCGCACGGCCCCAGGACCTGCCGTGCCCCCACCGACCTGAGCGCCCACAGATTGGCCCGGTAGTTGATCCGGTGGGGCGGCAGATGGTGGCCGCGGCCGTGCCGGGGCAGGAAGGCGACCCGCCGGCCGGCGACCTCGCCGAGGAAGAGGGAGTCGCTGGGCGGACCGTAGGGGGTGTCCACCTGGACCTCGGTCACGTCGTCGAGGAACGAGTAGAAGCCCGAGCCACCGATCACGCCGATCTCTGCGTTCGCCATGTCCGCACAGTATCCGGCGCCGGAGAACCGCGGTCGCCGGGCCCGGGAAACACCGAAGACCCCGCCGTCCTACGACGGCAGGGTCCCGGAAGTGAGACCTATGCGGCGGAGCTGCTGCTGGACGAGCTGCCCGAGCTCGACGACTTCGAGTCCGAGGAGGATGAGGAGGTCGACGAGGAAGAGGACGACGAGGTGGACGTCGACGGCTTCGAGGACGAGGACGCCGGCGAGCTGCTCGACGAGGAGCCGCGGCTGTCGTTGCGGTAGAAACCGGAGCCCTTGAAGACGATGCCGACCGCGGAGAACACCTTCTTGAGGCGACCCTGGCAGTTGGGGCATTCGGTCAGAGCGTCGTCGGTGAACTTCTGCACCGCCTCGAGGCCCTCGCCGCACTCGGTGCACTGGTACTGGTAGGTCGGCACTTGTCTTCCTCCTGGCACTCTCACTCAATGAGTGCTAACGAGGGTCCATAGTGACGTATTCCCGGGGATCAGTCCACTGCCACCGGTACTCGGTGACCCATGCCACGTGCGACGGTCCGGCCGCCGGGCCGTGCCGCGAGGCGTGAACGCAGCGCCACCAGGGTCGCCAGGGCGAGCAGGGTGCCGCCCATCGGCACCAGGAACCCGGCACCGCCCCAGAAGCGGTCCTCCAGTTGTCCGGCGATCGTGACCGCGGCCGCCTGGCCGAGGGCCACCGCTCCGGTGAGCCAGGTGAAGGCCTCGGTGCGGGCGCCGGCCGGGACCAGGTTCTCGACCAGGGTGTAGCCGGTGATCAGGGCGGGCGCGATGCACATGCCGACCAGGAGGCCGAGCCCGGCCAGGACGAGCACCGAGTGCGCGGCCCACAGGCCGGAGGCCGTCAGCGCGAGGGCCCCGTAGCCGACGAGCAGGCGCCGCTGGGGGGCCACCTTCCAGGCGATGGCTCCGCAGACCAGGCCGGAGAGCATGTTGCCCGCGGCGAAGACGCCGTACAGGACGCCGTTCAGGCCGGGCTCGCCGATCGACTCGCTGAACGCGGCCAGCGACACCTGCATGCCGCCGAAGACGGAACCGATGCCCAGGAAGGTCACGATCAGCACCCGCACCCCGGGGATGCGCAGCGCCGAGGTGCGCTCCACGCGCGCGTGTGCGTCGACCGCGGCGACCGTCGGCTGGGTGCTCTTCTGCGCGGCGAACAGCAGGCCGCCCAGCAGCGTCAGCGACGCCTCCGTCAGCAGGCCGGCCGCGGGGTGGACGGCGGTGCACAGGGCGGTGGCCAACAGCGGGCCGAAGACGAAGGTCAGCTCGTCCGTGACGGACTCGAAGGCGGCCGCCGTGGTCATCAGGGGCGAGTCCTGGAGCTTGACGCCCCAGCGGGCGCGCACCATGGGCCCGATCTGCGGCACCGAGGCGCCGGTGGGCACGGCCGCGGCGAACAGGGCCCACAGGGGCGCGTGCGCGAGGGCGAGGGCCGTCAGGGACAGGCCCGCCAGGGTGTGCACCAGGACGCCGGGGACCAGTACGGCGCGCTGCCCGTAGCGGTCCGCGAGACGGCCGCTGTAGGGCGCGAAGAGCGCCATGGAGACGCCGGTGACGGCCGCGACGGCGCCCGCCGCGCCGTAGGAGCCGGTGGTGTGCTGCACGAGCAGCACGAGGGAGAGGGTGAGCATCGCGAACGGCTGGCGTGCCGCGAAGCCGGGGAGCAGGAACGTCCAGGCGCCGCGGGTGCGCAGCAGCCGTCCGTATCCCGGGCGGGAGGAGGTGACCGTGGATGCCACGGCCCGTGCCTTTCTGCCGCCTGGTAGCGCGCCTGTGCGGGGGCGCCGAGAGCTGTCCTCTTGCGCGGACTGCGGTAGATGCCGAGGTCCGCTCTCGGGGACGTCCCGGCCGCCATACGGTCGCGCCAGCTCTGCGTCAGGCAGAGTTGGTTCGATCAGGGGTCGGCCCCCATCGTACAGGGGGCGCCTGCCCCGCCCTCAACGTGCGCCTTCGTCCCCGCCGGTGCCCAGCCAGTCGGCCAGCTTGCCACCGTGGCCCACCGCGCGCAGCCGTCGCTCGGCGGCGTCGCGGACCGGGTCGGTGGCGACGACGAGCAGTTCGTCCCCGCGCCGCAGCACGGTCGTGGGCAGCGGCACGAACGATTTTTCGTCGCGGACGACCAGGGTGACCGCCGCGCCGGCCGGCAGCCGCAGTTCGTTGACCTCGACGCCGTGCATCCGGGACCCCTCGGGGATCGCGACGGACAGCAGGTGCCCGCGCAGCCGCTCCAGGGGCGCCGACTCGATGCCGAGGTCGGCGGCCTCGGAGTCGCCGCCCAGATGCAGCTTGCGCGCGAGCCAGGGCAGCGTCGGGCCCTGCACGAGGGTGTAGACGACGACCAGGACGAAGACGATGTTGAAGACCCGGCGGCTGCCCTCGATGCCGCTCACCATGGGGATCGTCGCCAGGATGATGGGCACGGCGCCGCGCAGTCCGGCCCAGGACATGAGGGTCTGCTCCTGCCACGGCACCCGGAACGGCGTCAGGCACAGCACGACGCTCAGCGGGCGCGCCACCATGGTGAGCACCAGCCCGATGACGAGTCCGGGCAGTACGTCGTCGCCCAGCTCGTGCGGGGTGACCAGCAGGCCGAGCAGGACGAACATGCCGATCTGGGCGATCCAGCCGAGCCCGTCGGCGAATCCGCGGGTGGCCGGCCAGTGCGGCAGTTTGGCGTTGCCCATCACCATGGAGGCCAGATAGACGGCGAGGAACCCGCTGCCGTGCGCCAGCGCGCCCGCCGCGTAGGCCGTGAGGGCGATCGCCATGACGGCGATCGGGTAGAGGCCGGAGGCGGGCAGGGCGACGTGCCTGAGGCCCCAGGAGCCCAGCCAGCCCACCGCGATGCCCAGGGCGGCGCCGATGGCCAGTTCCAGCGTTATCTCGGCGACGAGCGTGTACCAGTGCTCGATCGGGCCGGTCTGGGAGAAGGCGACCACCAGGATGACCACCGGGGCGTCGTTGAAGCCCGACTCGGCCTCCAGCGTGCCCGTCACGCGCGCGGGCAGGGGGATCTTGCGCAGCACCGAGAAGACCGCCGCGGCGTCCGTCGAGGAGACGACCGCGCCGATGATGAGCGCCTGGCGCCACTCGAGGCCGATCAGGTAGTGCGCGGCCGTCGCCGTCACCCCGACGCTCACCGCGACCCCGCCCAGCGCCAGCGCCGTGGCGGCCGGCAGGGCCGGCTTGATCTCCTTCCACTTCGTGCCGAGTCCGCCCTCGGCCAGGATCACGACCAGGGCCGCGTATCCGATGACCTGGGTCAGTTCGGCGTTGTTGAAGTGGATGTCGCCGATGCCGTCCTGACCCATGGCGATGCCGATCCCCAGGTACACGAGCAGGCTGGGGAGCCCGCTGCGCGAGGAGATCCGGACCGCTGCCACGGCGACGAGCAGGACGAGCGAGCAGACGAGCAGGAGCTGGTTGAGGTGGTGGACAGTCAGCGGCCGTTCCCTTCCCTGGCTCACCGGCATCACGCGCGTGTGAGCTCACGTACAGAGGACACGAGCCGAGAGGGCTCCGCATCCAAGTACTTCGTTACCTTACCTAACTCTTGACGATTTCTTGACGCTTCGCGTGGCGAGATCGAACGGTCGTCCGCGTTCGTTCCCGACTCCGCGTCAAGTCGGCCCGAGCCCTGCGCCTATGGTTGCTCCAGCCGCTTCCCGTCAGAAGCACAGCCCGCCCTGCCGCTCGCGTTAGGACAGCAAGGACAGCGATGCCCCCCACCACCACCGCCTCATCGGGTCAGCAGCCCGGCAAGTCCGGCAGGAAGAAGGGGCGCCGAGCCCGCCTGATCGTTCTCGTGCTCGTACTGGCCGTCATCGGCGGTGTCGCGTACGGCGGGTACTGGACGGTGAGCACCGTCCGCGCCTCCTTCCCGCAGACCAAGGGCTCGATCGAGCTCGAGGGTTTGTCGGGCCCCGTGGACGTCAAGCGGGACGGTTACGGCATCCCGCAGATCTACGCCTCCTCCGACGAGGACCTGTTCATGGCGCAGGGCTACGTCCAGGCGCAGGACCGGTTCTACGAGATGGACGTGCGCCGGCACATGACCTCCGGGCGTCTGTCGGAGATGTTCGGCAAGGGCCAGGTCAAGGACGACGAGTTCCTGCGCACGCTGGGCTGGGACCGGGTCGCGAAGAAGGAGTACGACACCAAGCTGTCGGCCTCCACCAAGAAGTACCTCCAGGCTTACGCCAAGGGAGTCAACGCCTACCTCCAGGGCAAGGACGGCAAGGAGATCTCCCTGGAGTACGCGGCGCTCGGCTTCGAGAACGACTACAAGCCCGAGAAATGGACCCCGGTCGACTCGGTGGCGTGGCTCAAGGCGATGGCCTGGGACCTGCGCGGCAACATGCAGGACGAGATCGACCGCGCCCTGATGACCAGCCGCCTCGGCCCCAAGCAGGTCGCCGACCTGTACCCCGACTACCCGTACAGCCGGAATCAGGCGATCGTCCAGGAGGGCCAGTTCGACGAGCTGACCCAGACCTTCCAGCAGAACGGCAGCTCGCAGGGGAACGGCCTCTCCGGCTCGGGCACCTCCACCGACGGCACCTCCACCGACGGCACCGGCACCTCCACGAGCGGCTCCGGAACGGCCGTGGGCGGCACCGCGGTGGGCACGTCGGCCTCGACCTCCTCCTCGACCGCCTCGGCCCTCCAGAGCCAGCTCTCGGGCCTCTACGAGGTCCTGGACGACGTCCCCACGGCCGTCGGCGTCAACGGCCAGGGCATCGGCTCGAACTCCTGGGTCGTCGCGGGTTCGCACACCATCACCGGCAAGCCCCTGCTCGCCAACGACCCGCACCTGTCGGCCTCGCTGCCGTCCGTCTGGTACCAGATGGGCCTGCACTGCCGGACCGTCTCCGCCAAGTGCCAGTACGACGTCTCCGGCTACACCTTCGCGGGCATGCCCGGCGTGGTCATCGGCCACAACGCGGAGATCGCCTGGGGCATGACGAACTCCGGCGTCGACGTCACCGACCTCTACCTGGAGAAGCTCTCCGGCGACGGCTACCTCTACGACGGCAGGACCAAGCCCTTCACCACGCGCGAGGAGACCATCAAGGTCGCCGGCGGCGCGTCCAAGAAGATCGTCGTCCGCGAGACGAACAACGGCCCGCTGCTGTCCGATCGCTACGACGAGCTCGTGAAGGTCGGCAAGAAGGCCACCGTCGACAACGCGGCCCCCGACCGCGGCGACGGCTACGGCGTCGCCCTGCGCTGGACCGCGCTCGACCCCGGCACCACCATGGACGCCGTGTTCGCGATCGACAAGGCGTCGAACTGGAGCGAGTTCCGCTCGGCGGCGGCCCTGTTCGACGTGCCCTCGCAGAACCTCGTCTACGCCGACGCCGAGAACATCGGCTACACGCTGCCCGGCCGCATCCCGATCCGCGCCAAGGGCGACACCGGCGCCATCCCGGCCCCGGGCTGGGACCCCAAGTACGCCTGGACCGGCAAGTACATCGAGCAGGACGAACTGCCCTATGAGTACAACCCGGAGCGCGGCTTCATCGTCACCGCCAACCAGGCCGTGATCGACAAGGACAAGTACCCCTACACGCTCACCACGGACTGGGGCTACGGCACCCGCAGCCAGCGCATCACCGACCTGATCGAGCAGAAGATCAAGGGCGGCGGCAAGATCTCCACCGACGACATGCGCCAGATGCAGCTCGACAACAGCAGCGAGATCGCCAAGCTGCTCGTGCCGAAGCTGCTGAAGATCGACGTCGAGGACAAGGACGTCCGGCAGGCGCAGGAGCTCCTGGAGGGCTGGGACTACACCCAGGACGCCGACTCGGCCGCGGCCGCCTACTTCAACTCCGTCTGGCGCAACATCCTCAAGCTCGCCTTCGGCAACAAGCTGCCCAAGGAGCTGCGGGTCAAGGGCCAGTGCCTGTGGGTCGACCCGGTCAGCACCACCGGGCCCGCGGACGAGACGGAGAAGGTCCGCGAGTGCGGCCAGCGCGACGCCGACCAGGCGCAGCCCGACGGCGGCGACCGCTGGTTCGAGGTCGTGCGCAACCTCATGGACGACGAGAACAGCGACTGGTGGAAGACCCCCAAGGGTGTCGGTGACCGCCCCCCGGCCGCCAACCGCGACGAGCTGTTCAAGCGCGCCATGATCGACGCCCGCTGGGAGCTGACCGCCAAGCTCGGCAAGGACATCGACACCTGGAGCTGGGGCCGGCTGCACCGCCTGTTCCTGAAGAACCAGACCCTCGGCCTGGAGGGCCCCGGCTTCGTCCAGTACATGCTCAACCGCGGCCCGTGGAAGCTCAGCGGCGGCGAGGCGACGGTCAACGCGACCGGCTGGAACGCCGCGGGCGGCTACGGCGTCGTCTGGGTGCCGTCGATGCGCATGGTGGTCAACCTCGGCGACCTCGACAAGTCGAAGTGGATCAACCTCACCGGCGCCTCCGGGCATGCCTACAGCGCGCACTACACCGACCAGACCGGCAAGTGGGTCAAGGGCGAGCTGCTGGACTGGTCCTTCTCGGACAAGGCCGTCGACGAGAGCACGTCCGACACCCTGGTCCTGAAGCCGTAGCACCCGACGAAGGGCCCCTCCACGCGCGCGTGGAGGGGCCCTTCGTCATTCCGGGTCCTGGAAGCGGCGCACGGCGGACGGCGTGACCACCGCGTGCACCGGGCGGTCGTGCGCCTCCTCCGGGACCTGCGCGACGACCTCGGAGTCGTACAGGAGGACCACCAGCGCCGGTCGTGCGCCCGCGCGCTCCAGGCGCGCGAGCACCCGGTCGTACGACCCCCCACCGCGCCCCAGGCGCATCCCGCGCCCGTCCACCGCGAGGCCGGGCAGCAGCACCACGTCGGCGCCGGTCACGGCCTCCGGTCCCAGACGTTCCCCGGCGGGCTCGAAGAGGGCCATTTTTCCGCCGTGTTGGACGCGCGCGAGAGAGCCCTCGCCGCTGTAGGCGCCCCAGTCCAGGTCGTTGTCCGGCAGGAGCGCCGGGAGCAGGACCCGCACGCCCCGCTCGCGCAGCGCGTCCAGGAGCGTGAGCGTGCCCGGTTCGCTCCCCACGGAGACGTACGCCGCCACCGTGCGCGCACGCGCCAGCTCGGGCAGCTCCAGGGCCCGGCCGGCCAGCGCGGAAGCGGCTTCCCGCACGTCATCGGCCGTCAATCTGTTCCTCACCGCCAGGTACTCTCGTCGCAACATTCGCTTGTCAGGCTCGGTGGGACGTCCGACGTGACTCAAACTATGCACCCGTACCCTTCCAATACGCTCATATAAGAGCTTATTAACCGGAGCCCCAGATTCCAGGCAAAGGCACCGGATAGGGTTGCGGACATGACTCAGTCGCACCCTCGGATCAGCAAGGCTGTCATTCCGGCAGCAGGGCTCGGCACCCGCTTCCTGCCGGCCACCAAGGCCACTCCCAAGGAGATGCTGCCGGTGGTCGACAAGCCGGCGATCCAGTACGTGGTCGAGGAGGCCGTCTCCGCCGGCCTCGACGACGTCCTCATGATCACGGGACGCAACAAGCGCCCCCTCGAGGACCACTTCGACCGCAACTACGAGCTCGAGTCCGCCCTCCAGAAGAAGGGCGACGCCGGCCGGCTCGCCAAGGTGCAGGAGTCCAGCGACCTCGCCACCATGCACTACGTCCGCCAGGGCGACCCGCGCGGCCTCGGCCACGCGGTCCTGTGCGCGGCCCCCCACGTGGGCCACGAACCCTTCGCCGTCCTCCTCGGCGACGACCTGATCGACGCCCGCGACCCCCTGCTCCAGCGCATGATCGAGGTGCAGGAGCAGCACGGCGGCAGCGTCATCGCGCTCATGGAGGTCGCACCCGAGCAGATCCACCTCTACGGCTGTGCCGTCGTCGAGGAGACCGAGGACAGCGACGTCGTCAGGGTGAGCGGCCTGGTCGAGAAGCCCGACGCGGCCGACGCCCCGTCGAACTACGCGGTCATCGGCCGCTACGTCCTCGACCCGCACATCTTCGACATACTCCGCAAGACCGAGCCGGGCCGGGGCAACGAGATCCAGCTCACCGACGCCCTCCAGCAGCTCGCCCAGGACGAGAAGGTCGGCGGCCCGGTGCACGGCGTCGTCTTCAAGGGCCGCCGCTATGACACCGGGGACCGCGGCGACTATCTGCGTGCCATTGTCAGACTCGCGTGCGAACGTGAAGACCTGGGCCCGGACTTCCGGACCTGGCTTCGCAGTTACGTAGCCGAGGAGATGTAGGCATTTTGAGCAGCGCCGCGCCCCGCCCCGCCGACCAGGACCACCTCTGGTCGGTGGACGAGCACCTGGAGGACATCCTCGCGACCGTCCGCCCCCTGGAGCCCATCGAGCTGCAACTGCTCGACGCCCAGGGCTGCGTCCTGGTCGAGGACGTCACCGTCCCGGTGTCCCTGCCCCCGTTCGACAACAGCTCCATGGACGGGTACGCGGTACGGGTCGCGGACGTGGCGGGCGCGAGCGAGGAGTTCCCGGCCGTCCTCGACGTGGTCGGGGACGTGGCCGCGGGACAGGCCGAGCTGCTGCACGTCGGCCCCGGGCAGGCCGCCCGCATCATGACCGGCGCCCCGCTGCCGCCCGGCGCCGAGACCGTCGTCCCCGTCGAGTGGACCGACGGCGGGCTCGGCGAGGGCCCGGTCAGCGGGATGCGCGCCCGCAGCCTCGCCCCCGAGGGCGCCGAGGGGCACGTGCACGTGTACCGGCCCGCCGAGGCGCGCGCCCATGTGCGCGCCCAGGGCAGCGACGTCCGGGCCGGCGACCGCGCCCTTGAGGCCGGGACCGTCCTCGGCCCGCCCCAGATCGGCCTCCTCGCCGCCATCGGCCGCGGCACCGTCCGTGTGCGCCCGCGCCCGCGCGTGGTCGTCATGTCCACCGGCAGCGAACTCGTCCAGCCCGACGAGGGGCTCGGCACCGGCCAGATCTACGACTCCAACAGCTTCGCCCTCACCGCGGCCGCCCGGGACGCCGGAGCCATCGCCTACCGGGTGGGCGCCGTCGCCGACGACGCCGAGACCCTGCGCTCCACCATCGAGGACCAGCTCGTCCGCGCCGACCTCATGGTCACCACGGGCGGCGTGAGCGTCGGGGCGTACGACGTCGTCAAGGAGGCGCTGACCTCCGTGGGCGACGAGGACGAACCGGGCAGCGGCATCGACTTCCGCAAGCTCGCCATGCAGCCCGGCAAGCCCCAGGGCTTCGGCACCGTCGGCCCCGACCACACCCCGCTGCTGGCCCTGCCCGGCAACCCGGTGTCGTCGTACGTCTCCTTCGAGCTGTTCGTCCGCCCCGCGATCCGCACCCTCATGGGGCTCGACGACGTCCACCGGCCGCGCACCCGGGCCACCCTGGCCGCGGACAGGGCACTGACCTCGCCCAAGGGCCGCCGTCAGTTCCTGCGCGGCACCTGTGCCGACGGGCGCGTCAGCCCGGTCGGCGGCGCCGGCTCCCATCTGGTGGCCGCCCTCGCGCAGGCGGACGCGCTGATCGTCGTACCGGAGGACGTGGAGAGCGTCGAGCCCGGCACCGAGGTCGAAGTGGTCCTGCTCGGCTGACCACCCGTGGTTGGCGGTACCGTGTCGCGCACAACAGGCCGGACCGGGAGCGCAGCACAACCATGAGTACGCAGGACCGACTGACGCACATCGACGAGGCGGGAGCCGCCCGCATGGTCGATGTCTCCGGCAAGGACGTCACCGCACGCACCGCGCGCGCGAGCGGGCGCGTCCTCGTCTCGCCCCGAGTGATCGAGCTGCTGCGCGGCGAGGGCGTCCCCAAGGGCGACGCCCTGGCCACCGCGCGCATCGCGGGCATCATGGGCGCCAAACGCACCCCGGACCTCATCCCGCTGTGCCACCCGTTGTCGGTGTCGGGTGTGAAACTGGATCTGTCGGTCGCGGACGACGCCGTGGAGATCCTGGCCACCGTGAAGACCACGGACCGCACGGGTGTCGAGATGGAAGCCCTCACCGCGGTCTCCGTCGCCGCGCTCACCGTGATCGACATGGTCAAGGCGGTCGACAAGGGAGCGGTCATCACGGACGTACGGGTCGAGGAGAAGACGGGCGGCAAGTCGGGCGACTGGAGCCGGGCATGACCTATCGGGCTCTGGTCGTCACCGCCTCGAACCGGGCCGCCGCCGGTGTCTACGAGGACAAGGGCGGCCCGCTGGTCGCCGACGGCCTGCGACGCTTCGGCCTCGCGGTCGACGGCCCGCAGGTCGTCCCCGACGGGGACCCCGTGGAAGCCGCCCTGCGCGCCGCCGTGGAGGCGGCCTACGACGTCGTCGTCACCACCGGCGGCACCGGCATCTCGCCCACCGACCGCACCCCCGAGGCGACCCGCGCGGTGATCGACCACGAGGTCCCGGGCATCGCGGAGGCCATCCGGGCGTTCGGACGGGACAAGGTGCCGACCGCCGCGCTCTCCCGCGGCCTGGCCGGGGTGGCGGGACGCACACTGATCGTCAACCTGCCGGGTTCCAGCGGCGGGGTCAAGGACGGACTGGCCGTCCTGGAGCCCCTGTTGGTCCACGCCGTCGACCAGATCCGCGGCGGCGACCACCCCAGACCCGGCGCCGGCACTGGGGGTGCGAGCTGAACAGCCCGTCATGGCCCGTCGTACTGGCGGACGGCGATGTCGTCCTGAGGCCGATAAGGATGCGCGACCAGCGGGTCTGGCGCGAGGTGAACCGGCGCAACCGGGACTGGCTGCGGCCTTGGGAGGCGACCATTCCGCCGCCCACCCCGAGCGGCCCGATCGCGCACCGGCCGACCTACCGTCAGATGGTCCGGCACCTGAGGTCCGAGGCGAACGCCGGCCGGATGCTGCCGTTCGTCATCGAGTACCGGGGCCAGTTGGTCGGGCAGTTGACGGTCGCCGGGATCACCTGGGGCTCGATGTGCTCGGGGCACGTCGGTTACTGGGTGGACCAGTCGGTGGCCGGACGCGGGGTGATGCCGACCGCTGTGGCACTTGTCGTGGACCACTGTTTCCGCACGGTCGGTCTGCACCGCATCGAGGTCTGCATTCGCCCCGAGAACGTGCCGAGCCGACGGGTCGTGGAGAAACTCGGATTCCGCGAGGAGGGACTGCGGCCGCGCTATCTCCACATCGACGGCGCCTGGCGGGACCATCTCGTGTTCGCGCTCACCGCGGAAGAGGTGCCCGACGGGTTGCTCAGGCGCTGGCAGCGGGCACGCTCCAGCAGTACGCCGCACGACAATCCCGCATAGGCGTCCGGCGGGACCGTAAATTGAATAAGTGTTCGAAAATGATCGGTGCATGACCGTCTCACGGCATTGAATTCGCGTCTGAGGCGGCCTGCTGATCGGATCGGTCACAAAAAAAGCTCGAAATATCAGCCAGATCGTGCGACACACCGGCGCAATTGGCAGATGGCCTCACGCAAACCCCTCTACCGTGTGAGGCGTGAGCAGCAGCGGCCTCATCTACGCAGTCATTGTCGGGGCCTGGGCCGCCTACTTGGTGCCGATGTGGCTCCGTAGGCAGGACGAGCTGAACGAGGCCCGTCCGACGGAACGCTTCAGCACCGCCATCCGGCTGCTGTCCGGACGGGCGGGCATGGAGCGTCGATACGCCAAGGACCTGCGCGCGCGCTCCGCCGACGAGGGGGAGCACGACGCCGACGAACCGGATGTCGTCACCGAGTCGGTGGACGTCCGGGCCTTCGCCATGCCTCCGACCCGTCCGCAGACCCAGGCGCCGGTCCAGCCGCCGGCACCGGAGCGCCGCGAGGCGCCGCGCGAGCCCGCGCGGGAAGCCGAGCGGGACACCGGGCACGGCGAACCGGCACGCGCGAAGAACGCCCCCGCGCCCGAACCCGGCGGCGCCCCGACGCGCAAGCAGACACCCGCCTCCGCGGCCCGGCGCACGGCCGCCGCGGAAGCGGCCGCGGCACGCGCCCGGCGCATGAAGGTGCTCGCGCGCCGACGGCGTACGACCGTGCTGCTCTTCCTCGCCTTCACCCTCGGCGCGATCGTCGCCGCCGTCGGAGGACTCGCCTTCCTGTGGGCACCCGGCGTCCCCGCGGTGATGCTCAGCGCGTACATCGCCTACCTGCGCTCCCAGGAACGCCGCCGCTTCGCCTACCAGATGGACCGGCGCCGGGCCGAGATCGCCGCCCAGCGTCTGCGGGAGCGGGCCCGCCAGCCACGTCGGCGCACGGCCGTGAGTGCCGGCGCGGACGCCGACGAACCGGACGAGGGACCAGGCACCGAGACCGACCCCGGGCTCTCCGCCCTCGCCGCCGACCGGCGCGCCCTCGTCGAGCAGACCGACCACGCCGAGTGGGTCGACCAGCAGCGCGAGCGGCAGCGCAGGCCGGGACACGGGGAGAGCTGGGACCCGGTGCCGGTGCCGCTGCCCACGTACGTGACCGCGCCGGTCGCCCCGCGCGCCACCTCGGACGTCGACCTCGGCGCGCCGGACGCGTGGAGCTCGGCCCGGTCCAGTGCCGTGACCCCCGAGCAGTCCGGCCAGGACGCGGCGCCCGTCGCGGAGGACGGGGGATCGGAGGACCGGTCCGCCGACGAGGAGGACAGGCCCGCGGCGGACGGTCGCACCGACGCCCGTCGCGCCGCCTCCGCCCGCCGGGCACGCGAGCGTGGCCGTACGCCGCTCTTCGACCAGTACGAGGAAGGCGACCGGCCGCGCGCGGCCAACGAGTGAGTCGCGACCCCCGAATCGCCGCGCCCTGACCAGCCCCGGAACGGATTTCCAAGCACCCGGATGAGGATGCTAGAGTTTCACTCGTTGCAAGGGCCTGTGGCGCAGTCCGGTAGCGCACCTCGTTCGCATCGAGGGGGCCAGGGGTTCAAATCCCCTCAGGTCCACGCATCATGAAGACCCGCTCCTGATTCAGGAGCGGGTCTTCTGTCATGCGTACGGCGTTCTCACAGCGCCTTCGCGTAGCAGCGGCTCTCCTCGTGGAAGCGGTAGTAGCCGAACTTCACGCAGGGTTCGTAGCCGCTGGACGTGTACAGGGCGATGGCCTCCGGCTGCTTGGTGCCGGTCTCCAGGACCATGCGGGTGCGGCCGGCCGTGCGCGCGTGGTCCTCCAGGGCCGTGAGGATGCGGCGGGCCAGACCCCGGCCGCGCGCCGGCTCGACGACGTACATGCGCTTCAGCTCGGCGTCGCCGTCCAGGTTGCCCTCGCCGTTCGCGTCCTGGGCGCGCCAGCCGCCCGTGGCGACGGGGGCGTCCGTCTCGTCGTACGCGATCAGGTAGACGCCGTTCGGCGGCTCGAAGTCCTCCGGGGCCAGGGTCGTGGCGTCGCCGCCGTCGCCGTAGCGGACGTGGTACTCGGCCTGTACCTCGTCGTTCAGCTTCACGGCGTCCGGGTGGTCGAAGGAGACCTGGCGTATGCGCATGTGCTTCCCCACAAAATGATCAAGTCCGCAAAAGGGTCTGGTCCAGTGTGCCGGTATCGTTCCCGGGTGCTCACTGTGACCTCCGCCAATGTGAACGGACTGCGCGCCGCCGCGAAGAAGGGCTTCGTGGAATGGCTCGCGGAGACCTCCGCCGACGTGCTCTGCCTGCAGGAGGTGCGCGCCGAGCCGGAGCAGTTGCCCGAGACGGTCCGTGCCCCCGAGGGCTGGCACGTGGTGCACGCGCCGGCCGCCGCGAAGGGCCGCGCCGGCGTCTCCCTCTACACCCGCCGTGAGCCCGACCGGGTCCGCATCGGCTTCGGCTCGGCCGAGTTCGACGGCAGCGGGCGCTATGTCGAGGCCGACCTGCCCGGCGTCACCGTCGCCTCCCTCTACCTGCCCTCCGGCGAGGTCGGCACGGAGCGGCAGGACGAGAAGGTCCGCTTCATGGACGAGTTCCTGGTCCACCTGAAGGGGCTGCGCGAGCGCGCCGCCGCCGACGGCCGCGAAGTCGTCGTCTGCGGCGACTGGAACATCGCCCACCAGCCGGCCGACCTCAAGAACTGGCGCGCCAACCAGAAGAGCTCCGGCTTCCTGCCCGAGGAACGGGCCTGGCTGAGCCGAGTCCTCGACGAGACCGACGGCGGGTACGTCGACGTCGTACGTTCCCTGCATCCGGACGCCACGGGGCCGTACTCGTGGTGGTCCTACCGGGGGCGGGCGTTCGACAACGATTCCGGCTGGAGGATCGACCTCGCCGTCGCGACGCCGGGCCTCGCGGCCAAGGCGGTCAAGGGGTTCGTGGAGCGGGCGGCCAGCCATGAGGAGCGGTGGTCGGACCATGCTCCGGTGACGGTCGTCTTCGACATGTGACAGGCGGCCCGGATGGCGTGGGAGCACCTCACCCGGGCCGCCGACCAGTCGTCAGCCGGTCTGTCGCACGTAATTCCGCTGCCCGAGAGCGAATGTCAACCGGGAGACATCCGGTCCGGCGTAGCGTGCGGGGCCACCTCCCGGGCGGCCCTTCGCGACGGTGACGCGGACGCTCTGGAGCAGGAGACGCTCTCGGGACGCGTCGTCCTCGCCCGTCATCCGGCGGTACTCGTCGAGCACGTATGCCTCGAGCCAGTCCGACCGCATTGCGGCGGCGGCCGGGCAGTCCTCGCCCCGTGCGGTCGCGCGGCAGACGTAGTCGCCATAGGGATAGCCCTTACGGGCGGCGAAGTACATGCGGCCGTCGCAGCCGGTGCAGTACGCGATGCCGGTGAGCAGTGCGGTGGTCCGGTTTCTCGGACGGCGCGTGCCGTTGGAACGCGCGAGGAGGGCTTTCTGCAGGTCCTCGTACTCCTCATCGGACAGCAGCGGCTGCCCGATGAGAACAGGGGTGCCCGAGGTGTTGCGCACAGTCTGGCCTCGGTGTGTGCGATGGCCCATGAGGGAAGGGCTTCGCAACACCTTGGAGAGGGTGCCTGAGGTCCAGCGGAAGCGTTCGAAATCCCGTCCGTGGCGACGGCCGCCCATCGGGCGGCCTTGCATCTGGGCGTGGCGGTCGCGGGGCACCGGCACCTCGGATGCGTTCAACTCACGGGCGATGGCGATCAGTGAATCTCCGGCGTGGACCTTCTTCGTGATCATGCGAATGAGTTCAGCTGCGCCGAGGTCGGGAGTCAGGCACCAGCCGCTGCCGGAGGGGTGCGGCGCCCTCTGATACCCGAACGGGACCAGCCCGCCCCCGTACCGCCCCGCTTCCCGCAGTGCTTCGTGGCTGCTCGTGAGCCGGTTCGAGATCGTGCGGGACTCCTGTTCGGCGTCGCGAGCCAGTTTCACGCATCGCTGGATCGTGGAGCCGTCAGCCCAGGGCGTGACAACAAGAGGGGGAGCGGATTTCGGCATTCCGAAGACGAGCGTTCTGCTGTGCTGCCGTCCCCAGGCTCCAACTCCGTCATGTGCGCCACGGAACGCACCGCGCGATCCACGTGCGCCCATACGACTGCTTCGTATTCGTGAGGTCGGCTCAGCCATGAAGAGAGAGAAGGCCGTTCGAACGGTGATGTCACGCGTGCGGATACGCCGAGGTCCGACGCTTCGGCGACGAGAGCCAGGCCGAGCCGTTGAGCACAACCGTGAATGACGGACCGCTGCCGCTCAGGCGAAGTCGTCGCGGTGGTGAGGTGGCTGAGGCGTACGGCGGCGAGGGCCCTGACGGGTTGACCGGAAGGGAGAGGTCCTGGTCGGGGACTACGCTGGGGCATGTCGGCGCTCCTGGAGAGTGTCGGCCATACCCCGGGACTGGTCGCACAGTCGCCGGGGCCTTTTCGATCTCACTATCGGAGTGCGAACCGGGTTACGTCTGCTGTAGGTCGCAAAGTGCTCCGATCGAGTGAACTCGTCAGGTGTTAGTCCCGCTTGCGCAAGCGGCGGTCCAGGGCCAGGGAGAGTTCTGCTTCCACCACGCTTCGGGCCAGGGGGCGCAGGCGGTGGAGGTCGGGTTCGGCGGCGTGGCGCAGGATCAGGTCGGCGAACATCTCCGCCAGGTCGTCGACGTGTTCGCGGACGCGTTTGCCGGCGGCCAGGACCTCGCCCAGGGGGATGCCCTCGCGGACCAGTTCGGAGGAGACGTCCAGGAGGCGGCGGCTGATGTGGACGATCTCGTCGCCGTCGGTGCCGAGGTAGCCGAGTTCCATGGCGGCGGCGAGGTTCTCGGGGGTGACCTCGCCCTCGAAGCGGGCGGCGAGTTCCTCGGGGGTGAGGCGGACCGGTTCCTCCTCGGTGGGCGGTGCCACCCCGAGGACGTCGGCGACGTCACGGCCGTGGTCGAGGGCCTCCGCCAGTTCCGCGATGCCGGTGAGGGTGTGGCCGCGCTCCAGGAGGGCGGCGATCGTGCGCAGGCGGGCCAGGTGGTGGTCGTCGTACCAGGCGATGCGGCCCTCGCGGCGCGGCGGCGGGATGAGTTTGCGTTCGCGGTAGAAGCGCAGGGTGCGCACTGTGATGCCGGCCAGGCGGGCCAGTTCCTCCATGCGGTATTCGCGCTTGTCCGTCACGACCGCAGCCTATGTTGTACCGCCGGTAACTTTCCCTCCCGCGCCCCCTACCCATCGGTACGGAGCTGCTCTACGCTCCCATTGCGCCAGTGTTCACTGGCAGAGTCGGGCAGGGAAGGCATCGGCATGGCCGAACACGAGCATGTGCGGGTGGCGGTGGTCGGGTCCGGGTTCGGAGGACTGGGGGCCGCCGTACGGCTGCGGCGCGAGGGAGTCACCGACTTCGTCGTGCTGGAGCGGGCCGACAGTGTGGGTGGCACGTGGCGGGACAACAGCTATCCGGGATGTGCCTGTGACGTGCCGTCCCATCTGTACTCGTTCTCCTTCGCACCCCACCCGGACTGGCCCCGCACCTTCTCCGGGCAGGAGCACATCCGTGCCTATCTGGAGCATGTGACGGACGTCTTCCGGCTCCGCCCGCACATCCGTCTCAACTCCGAGGTCAAGCGGATGACCTGGGACAGCGAGCAACTGCGGTGGGACATCGAGACCGCCAGTGGCAGCCTGTCGGCCGACCTCGTGGTCTCCGCCACCGGGCCGCTCTCCGATCCGAAGATCCCCGACATCCCGGGGCTGGAGTCCTTCCCGGGCAAGGTCTTCCACTCCGCCCGCTGGGACCACGACTACGACCTGCGCGGCAAGCGGGTCGCCATGGTGGGCACCGGGGCCTCCGCCATCCAGATCGTCCCGGCCATCCAGCCGCTGGCCCGGAACGTCACGCTCTTCCAGCGCACCCCGCCCTGGGTGATGCCCCGCATGGACCGGGCGATCAGCGGCGCCGAGCGCTGGCTGCACCGGCAGCTCCCCTTCACCACCCAGGTCCGGCGCGGACTGCTGTGGGGCATCAGGGAGTTGCAGGTCCAGGCGTTCACCAAGCACCCCAACGAACTCGGCGCGGTCGAGCAGTTGGCCAAGCGCAACATGGCCCGGGCCATCAAGGACCCTGCGCTGCGCGCCAAGCTCACCCCCGACTACCGCATCGGCTGCAAGCGGATCCTGCTGAGCAGCACGTACTACCCGGCGATCGCCCAGCCCAACGTGGACGTGGTCGCGAGCGGGCTCAGCCGTGTCGAGGGGTCGACCCTCGTCGCCGCCGACGGCACCGAAACACAGGTCGACGCGATCGTCTTCGGCACCGGCTTCCACGTCACCGACATGCCGATCGCGGACCGGGTCGTCGGCGCGGACGGGCGGACCCTCGCCGAGTCCTGGAAGGGCGGGATGGAGGCGCTGCGGGGTGCCTCCGCCGCCGGGTTCCCCAACTGGATGACCATCATCGGGCCCAACACCGGGCTCGGGAACTCCTCGATGATCCTCATGATCGAGTCCCAGCTCAACTACCTGGCCGACTACGTGCGCCAGCTCGACGTCCTCGGCGGCCGCGCGGCCCTCGACGCCCGCCCCTCCGCCGTGCGGGCCTGGAACCACCGGGTGCAGGAGCGCATGAAGCGCACGGTGTGGAACACCGGTGGCTGCACGAGCTGGTACCTCGACGCCAACGGCCGCAACAGCACGATCTGGCCCGGCACGACGACCGAGTTCCGGCGGGCGACCCGGCGGGTGGACCTCGCTGAGTACGAGGTGCTGCGGCCCGCCGGGCAGGCCGTCGCGGTCGCGGACGAGAGTGCGGAGGCCGCCGTATGAGCCGGTCGTCCCATGTCGTGTCCGGGCCGTACGCCCCGCCCGCCCCGGCGCGTGAACTCACCGTGTTCTCCGCCGACGGCGCTCGCCTGCACGTGGAGGTGCACGGTCCCGAGGGCGCGCCGCCGGTCGTGCTCGCCCACGGCTGGACCTGTTCCACCGCCTTCTGGGCCGCCCAGATCCGTGAACTCGCCGTGGACCACCGGGTCGTCGCGTACGACCAGCGCGGCCACGGACGCAGCCCGGCGAGCCCGTCGTGCAGTGCGGAGGGGCTCGCCGACGACCTCGAAGCCGTGCTGGAGGCGACCCTCGAGGCGGACGAGAAGGCCGTGATCGTCGGTCACTCCATGGGCGGGATGACGGTGATGGCGGCGGCGGAACGCCCCGGGTTCCGCAGGCACGCGGCGGCCGTCCTGCTGTGCAGCACCGGTTCGTCGCGGCTGGTCGCCGAGTCGACCGTCGTACCGATCCGGGCCGGGCGGCTGCGCACCTGGCTGACCCGGCACGTCCTCGGGGCGCGGGCGCCGCTCGGGCCGGTCACGCCGCTGGCCCTGCGGATCCTCAAGTACGGGACGATGGGCCCCGGTTCGGCCCCGCACATGGTGGAGGCCTGCGCGCGGATCGTGCACGCGTGCCCGCGCAAGGTGCGGTACGCCTGGTCGCAGGTCCTCGATCTGCTCGACCTGGACCACGGTGTACGGCAGCTCGCCGTGCCGACGGCCGTCGTGGTGGGGACGGCCGACCGGCTCACCCCGCCCGTGCACGCACACCAGTTGGCCGCCGCGCTGCCCCAGTGCCTCGGGGTCACCGAACTGCCCGGTGCCGGCCACATGACACCGGTCGAGGCTCCCGAGCCCGTCAACGCGCGGATCCGGGAGCTCGTCACCACGTACGTCCAGGTCAAGGAGGGCGCATGAGCAGGGTCGGACTCGAAGGACAGGTCGCGGTCGTCACGGGGGCGGCGCGGGGCGTGGGCGAACTGCTCGCCCGCAAGCTGTCGGCACGCGGGGCGAAGGTCGCGCTGGTCGGCCTCGAACCGGACGCGCTCAAGCAGCTCTCCGAGCGGCTGCACGGCGACAGCGACCACTGGTACGCCGACGTGACCGACCACGAGGCGATGGCCCGGGTGGCGGCGGAGGTGAAGGAGCGGTTCGGGAAGGTCGACATCGTGGTCGCCAACGCCGGGGTCGCCACCGGCGGGCCCTTCGTCGACTCCGACCCGCAGGCGTGGCGGCGGGTGATCGAGGTCAACCTCGTCGGGTCGGCCGTCACCGCGCGGGCCTTCCTGCCGGTGCTGATGGAGAGCCGCGGCTATCTGCTCCAGATCGCCTCCCTCGCCGCGATCACCCCGGCACCGATGATGACCGCGTACTGCGCGTCCAAGTCCGGTGTGGAGGCGTTCGCGCACAGTCTGCGGGCCGAGGTCGGGCACAAGGGCGTGCGGGTCGGGGTCGGTTACCTGTCGTGGACCGACACCGACATGGTGCGCGGGGCCGACCAGGACGACGTCATGCGGGAGTTGCGGCAGCGGCTGCCGTGGCCGGCCAACAAGACCTACCCCTTGGGGCCGGCCGTCGAGCGGATCGTGGCCGGGATCCAGCGGCGGTCCAGCCATGTGTACGGCCAGGGGTGGCTGCGCGGGATGCAGGGCATGCGGGGCTACCTGCCGGGGCTCATCGGGACCGTCGGGCAGCGCGAGATGCGGCGGTTCGGGCAGCGGCTGGAGGGCATGAGGGTCGGGCTCGTCGGTGCGGGTGGGGCGGCGGACGAGGAGGCACGCGCTACGCACCGTAACTGATCGAAATGCGTTCTTTGTCCGGGCGTGTGAATCTGGTCGAGGCCCCGGCCAGGGGCTCTTCCCCTCACCCCCACGGGAGTGAACCCACATGGGTATGAAGGACCAGTTCCAGGACAAGTCCGAGCAGTGGCAGCAGCAGGCCAAGCAGAAGGCCCAGGAGGGCCGGGAGCAGGCCCAGCGCGGTCGTCAGGGTCAGGGCCAGGGCCCCGACCGCGACCGGATGCGCGACGAGGAGTCCGAGCGGCTCCAGCGTGAGGAGCAGGAGCGGCTGGACCCCGACTACGACATGTAGTCACTGCTCGAAGTGTGGGGTGTCCTCTGTTGGTTGGAGGGCGCCCCACACTTGTCGTTGTTCGACTGCCGGCCGGTGGGGGTTCTCGCGCAGTTCCCCGCGCCCCTCAAGGCGATAACCGCGCCCCCTCTCAATTTCTGGGCGGCAACTTCGGCCTCGACCGGTCCGGGACGTCCCGGTAGTCCGGCGGTGCTGCAGGAGGGTTGGTTTCCAGGAGGTCCAGCGCCAGTGTGACCGCGTCGTCGAGTTGGGCGTGCCGGCCCTCCGCCCAGTCCAGGGGGGTGCGCAGGATCTCCAGGTCGGGGGCGACGCCCTGGTTCTCGATGGACCAGCCGTACGCGTCGAACCAGGCCGCGTTCATCGGGACCGTGATCACCGTGCCGTCGCCGAGCTGGTGCCGCCCGGTCATGCCGACCACTCCGCCCCAGGTGCGCTGGCCCACCACCGGGCCCAGTCCCAGGAGTTTGAAGGCCGCCGTGATCATGTCGCCGTCGGAGGAGGTCGCCTCGTCGGCGAGCGCGACGACCGGTCCGCGCGGGGCGTTCGAGGCGTACGACACCGGCTGGGCGTTCCTCGTCAGGTCCCAGCCGAGGATCGTGCGGGTCAGTTTCTCCACCACCAGCTCGCTGATGTGGCCACCCGCGTTGCCGCGCACGTCGACGATGAGGGCGGGCCGGGAGACCTCCATGCGCAGGTCCCGGTTGAACTGGGCCCAACCCGAGCCGCCCATGTCGGGGATGTGCAGATAGCCGCACCGGCCGCCGCTCAACTCCCTGACGACGGCCCGGCGTTTGGCCACCCAGTCCTGGTAGCGCAGGGGGCGTTCGTCGAGCAGCGGGACCACGGCCACCCGGCGGGCCCGGCCCTCGCCCTCCGCCGGGGTGAACGTCAGCTCCACCGTCGTGCCGCCCGCCGCCGCGAGCAGCGGGTACGGGCCGGTGGCCGCGTCGACCGGGCGGCCGTCCACGTGGGTGAGGACCGCGCCCTCGCGGATGCCCGTGCCGGCCAGCGGGGAGCGGGCCTTGGAGTCCGAGGAGTCGCCGGGCAGGATCCGCCGGACCGTCCAACCGCCGTCCCGGAGGACGAAGTTGGCGCCCAGCAGGCCCTGGCGGCGCTGGTAGTGCGGAGGGCCCTCGTTGCGGCGGGCGGCGGTGACGTAGGCGTGGGAGGTGCCCAGTTCGCCGAGGACCTCGCGCAGCAGGTCGGCGAACTCGTCGGGGGAGGCGACGCGTTCGAGCAGCGGGCGGTACTGGTCGAGCACCGCGTCCCAGTCGATGCCGCACATCCCCGGATCCCAGAAGTAGGACCGGATCAGCCGGCCCGCCTCCTCGTACGACTGACGCCACTCGGCCGCCGGGTCGACCTCATGGAGGATGCGGCGCAGGTCGATCCAGACGGTCGAGTCGCTGTCGCCGGACTCGGTGGCGGGGGTGGCGCGCAGGTCGCCCTCGTCCACCACGACCAGCCGGGAGCCGTCGCCGCTGACCGCGAACCAGTCCAGGTGCTCGACCAGTTCGGACTTCTTCGCCTTGCTGATGCCGAAGTGTTCGAGGGTGGGGCGCTCGGAGGTGTCGTCCGGGTTGACGAAGGTCTCGCCGAGGGCGCCCGAGATCGGCCAGCGCAGCCAGACCAGGCCGCCGCCCGCGACCGGGTGCAGCGCCGAGTACTTGGAGGCGGGGACCGGGAAGGGGGTCACCCGGCTCTCCAGTCCTTCGAGTTCGACGGTCACCGCGCCGCCGTCGCCGCTCTCGTCCTCGACGGGGTCCAGACCGCCGGCGGCCGGGCGGCCCTCCGGGTTCAGGGCGAAGGGGGAGGGGGTGGCCGAGGACAGCGGTACCAGGTAGGGGCGGCAGCCCAGCGGGAAGGACAGGTCCCCGGTGTGGACGTCGTACACCGGGTCGAAGCCCCGCCAGGAGAGGAAAGCGAGGTAGCGGCCGTCCCGGGTGAAGACCGGGTTCTCGTCCTCGAAGCGGCCGTTGGTGACGTCCACGATCAGCCGGTCCTTGATGCGGGCCATCTTGATCTGGCGCAGGGAGCGGCCGATGCCGGGGTGTGACCAGGTCAGCCAGGAGCCGTCGGGGGAGAAGGCGAGGTCGCGGACCGGGCCGTTGACCGAGCGGATCAGCTCGGTGACCTCTCCGTTGGATTCCTCCGTCGCGTCCAGGAGCAGCAGGCGTCCGTCGTGCGCGGCGATGGCCAGCCGCTCGCCCCTCGGGTCGGAGACCAGTTCCAGGACCCGGCCCAGCTCGCCCGAGGCCAGCCGGCGGGGCTCGCGGTCACCGGTCGCCCGGGGCAGGTAGGCGACCTCCACGGCGTCCTCGCCCTCCGCGTCCGTCACGTAGGCGACCTGGCCGACGGAGCCGAGCATCTCCGGGAGCCGGACCCGTACGCCCGGGGTGTCGGTGATGGTGCGGGCCGGGCCGTCCCGGTGGGTGAGCCAGTACAGGCTGCCGCGGACCACGACCGCGCTCGCGCGGCCCGTCTCGTCGACCGAGATGCCGTCCACGTGCTGGGCGGCGGGCACCTGGTAGGGGCGGCGGCCGGCCCGTGGCCCGCTCAGCCGTACGTCGAGCCTGCGGGGCTCGCAGGTGAGGTCGTCGACGATCCACAGGTCGCCGCCGCACTGGTACACCACCCGGGTGCCGTCGCCGGCGGCGTGCCGGGCGTAGAAGGCGTCGTGGTCGGTGTGGCGGCGCAGGTCGGAGCCGTCCTGGGCGCAGGAGTACAGGTTGCCGACGCCCTCGTGGTCGGAGAGGAAGGCGATTCGGTCGCCGACGAACATGGGGGAGTGGAGGTGGCCGCCGAGGTCGGGCAGCAGGCGTTCGCCGTGCAGCCAGAGGCGGCCCGTCGCGCCGCCCCGGTAGCGCTTCCAGGCGGCCGGTTCGTGCGGGGGCGTACCCGTCAGCAGGAGGGTCCTGCGGTCGTCGGCGACCTGGATGTCGGAGACCGGGCCCCAGGGGAGCTTGTGGCCGGGGGAGCCGTCGGTGGGGACCTTGTACGCCCAGGTGAAGTAGGAGAAGGGCTCGCCGTGGGAGGCGACGGCGAGGATGTCGCCGGTCGGGGTCCAGCCGGTGACCTGGGTGTCCGTGGAGCCCCAGTAGGTGAGCCGGCGGCCCGGTCCGCCGTCCGTCTCGCACAGGTGGATCTCGGGCACGAGGCTGCGCCAGCTCGTGTAGGCGATGTGGCGGCCGTCGGGCGAGAAGCGCGGATGGCCGACCTTGGTGCGGTCGACGGTCAGGCGCCAGGCGCGGCCCGGGCCGTCGAGGGGGGCCAGCCAGAGGTCGTCCTCGGCCACGAAGCACAACAGGTCGCCGCTCAGATGCGGTAGGCGCAGATAGCTCACCTCCCCATGCTTTTCCGGGGGATGGACCGGAGCAACTCGTGAAAAACCGGCCGCTGCCAGGGTGCGGTGTTCCGGGGTGACCCACAACACGAACGAAACCGTTTCGTTTCGTTGGCGGATGCGCTACATTCGTGTCGTACGAAACAGTGTCGTTCCACGTCCCGGAGCGGAAAGGGTGAGTGACATGACCGAGGTCTCGGCCGCGCGTCGCAGCCGCATCACCCCCGAGCGCGAGGCCGAGCTGTACGAGGCCGTGCTCGAACTGCTCAGGGAGGTCGGTTACGACGCCCTGACCATGGACGCGGTCGCCGCGCGCACCCGCTCCAGCAAGGCCACGCTCTACCGCCAGTGGGGCGGCAAGGCCGAACTGGTCGCGAGGGCGGTGCGGCACAGCAAGCCGGGCGGTATCGGTCTCGACGAGATCGACACCGGGTCGCTCAAGGGCGACCTGCACGCGCTCACCATGCGCTCGGACGACTGCACGATGGAGCAGAACTCCGCGCTCATGCGGGGGCTGGCCATGGCGGTCCACGGCAACCCGGACCTGCTGAGGGCGTTCCGCGAGCACCTCGTGGAACCCGAGATGGCGGAGTTCCGCGGACTGGTCCAGCGTGCGGTCGACCGGGGCGAGGTGCGTCCCGACAACCCGGCGATCGAGTTCATGATGCACATGATGCTCGGCGGGTTCGCGGCCCGCACGATGATCGACGAGCTGCCGCCGACCCAGAGCTTTCTGCTTTCGTACATCGACGCCGTGGTCCTCCCCGCCCTCGGTGTCGCGACCGACTGATCCCCAGTCACCCCAGTCTCCCCAGCAAGCCCTCCACCTGACGTAACCGCTCACGTCGTCGGGCTGATCACCCCTGCCCTGAAGACCCCACGACCTGACCGGGAGTTCGCCCTCGTGGCCTCTTTCCTCTACCGGCTCGGCCGGCTCGCCTTCCGGCGACGGCACTTCGTCGCCCTCATGTGGGTGGCCCTGCTGACGCTCGCCGGCGTCGGCGCGGTCAATGCGCCCGCCGCCGGATCGACCTCCTTCTCCATCCCGGGAACGGAGGCGCAGAAAGCATTCGACCTGCTGGAGCAGCGCTTCCCCGGGGCCAGCGCCGACGGCGCGACCGGACGCATGGTCTTCAAGGCGCCCGAGGGCGAGAAGATGACCGACGCCGCCCACCGGGCCACCGTCGCCAAGACCGTCAAGGAGCTGGGCGACGGCTCCGAGGTCGTCTCCGTCACCGACCCGTTCACCACGAACGCGGTCAGCGGGGACGGCACGGTCGCCTACGCGTCGGTGCGCTACGACGCCCCCGCCATGGAGCTCAAGGACGCGACCCGCAAGGCCCTGGAGCAGGCCGCCGACGACGCCCGCGACAGCGGGCTGACCGTCGACGTCGGCGGTGACGCGCTCCAGGCCGGGGCGGAGGCGGGAGCGATCGGGGAGGTCATCGGTCTCGCGATCGCCGCGGTCGTCCTGGTCGTCACCCTGGGCTCCCTGGTCGCGGCCGGGCTGCCGCTGCTGACGGCGATCATCGGCGTCGGGATCGGCGTCTCCACCATCACCGTCCTCGCCAAGGCGCTCGACCTCGGCGACACCACCTCCACGCTCGCGGGGATGATCGGCCTCGCGGTCGGCATCGACTACGCGCTGTTCATCGTCTCCCGCTACCGCGCCGAGCTGGCCGAGGGCCGCGACCGCGAGGAGGCGGTCGGCCGGGCCACCGGCACCGCCGGATCCGCGGTCGTCTTCGCGGGCCTCACCGTCGTCATCGCCCTTGCCGGGCTCGCGGTCGTCAACGTGCCGATGCTGACCAAGATGGGCCTCGCCGCGGCCGGCACCGTCGTGATCGCCGTCCTCATCGCGCTGACCATGATCCCGGCGCTGCTCGGGTACGCGGGCCGCAGGATCCGCCCGGCGGGCGAGAAGCGCGGCACGACATCCGGGCAGCCGGTGAAGCCCAACCTCGGCACCCGCTGGGCGAGCTTCGTCATCCGCCGCCCCGCCGCCGTGCTGCTGCTCGGCGTGCTCGGCCTCGGCGCCGTCGCCCTCCCGGTCAGCCAGTTGGAACTGGGCCTGCCCGACGACGGCTCGCAGTCGACGTCCACGACCCAGCGCCGCGCCTACGACCTCCTCTCGGAGGGCTTCGGACCCGGCTTCAACGGGCCCCTGATGATCGTGGTCGACGCCAAGGACAGCGCCGACCCGAAGGCCGCGGCCGCCGCCGTGACCGACGGCATCAAGGGGCTGGAGGACGTCGTCACGGTCACCCCAGCCACCTTCAACAAGGCCGGCGACACCGCGACCGTCACCGTCATCCCGGACTCCAAGCCGTCCTCCGCCGAGACCGAGGACCTGGTGCACGCCATCCGTGACGACGTCGCGTCCAAGGCCGACGCGGACGTCCTGGTCACCGGCACCACCGCGATGAACATCGACTTCTCGCAGAAGCTCTCGGACGCCCTCGTCCCGTACCTGGCGCTGGTGGTCGGCCTCGCCTTCCTCCTCCTGATCGTGGTCTTCCGCTCGATCCTCGTCCCGCTGAAAGCGGCCCTCGGCTTCCTGCTGTCGGTGCTCGCCGCGCTCGGTGCCGTGGTCGCGGTCTTCCAGTGGGGCTGGCTCGGCGGGCTGCTCGGCGTCGAGGAGACCGGCCCGATCATGTCGATGATGCCGATCTTCATGGTCGGCGTGGTCTTCGGGCTCGCGATGGACTACGAGGTCTTCCTCGTGACCCGCATGCGCGAGGCGTACGTCCACGGCGAGTCCCCGAGCCAGGCCGTCGTGACCGGGTTCAGGCACAGCGCCCGGGTCGTGGTCGCCGCCGCGGTCATCATGATGGCCGTCTTCGGAGGCTTCATCAGCTCCGGCGAGTCGATGATCAAGATGATCGGCTTCGGCCTCGCGATCGCCGTCTTCTTCGACGCGTTCGTCGTCCGCATGGCGATCGTCCCCGCGGTCCTCGCCCTGCTCGGCCGCCGCGCCTGGTGGCTGCCGAGGTGGCTGGACCGCGCGCTGCCCAACGTCGACGTCGAGGGCGAGGGCCTGCGCGCCCACGACCGGAAGGACGTCGACCCCGACGAGGACCGCGAACTGGTCCGCGTCTGACACCCGGCGGGTGAGCAGGACGAGCCGGTGCGGGGGATCCCCCTCACCGGCTCTCCGTTGCCGTGGACCGGCCGAGATACGTGACCGGCCCGGCGTCCGGTACGGCGATCTCGTGGAAGCCGAGACGGTCGTAGAAGGCACGGGCGGGCCTGTTGGCGGTGACCATGCACAGGTGCACGGCGGCCACGCCCCGCTCGTGCAGCGCGCGGAACAGGGTCGTCATGAGCGCCCGCCCGTACCCGCGCCCCTGCCACGCCGGCAGCAGGTCGATGTGCAAGTGGGCCGGGTAGTCGGCGACTTCGGGCACGACCATCCGCTCCGGGCGGTGCAGCAGCGCGACGATCTCCTCGTCCGGGGTGCGCGGCGGGCCGCTGGGCTCCGGATAACGGTCGGCCACGAGGGGCAGCCACCGCTCGCGGTACTCCGCGACGAACCGAGGTGTGTCGGCGGTCCCCACGACATAGCCGACGGCCGCGCCCGTCCCGTCGTCCAGGACGAAGGCGAGGTCCGGTTCGAGATGGGCGTACGGCGCCGCGAAGGCCGCGGGGAAGACACCGGGATCGGTGTAGTGCGGCCGGCTGTCCCGGCCCTCGTGCGCGGTGCGGACGCAGATCTCGTCGAGGGCGTCGCGGTCCCGGGGGCCGTAGGGGCGTATGACGGGAGTCGGGGTCATGGCGGCATCCTGCCCGACGGGACGGCGAACGGCCCCGCAAACCGGGTCGCGTGGCCCGTACACCCACCGCTAGCGTGGCGGGCATGACGACCGCCGACGCCGCCCACCCCCGTTTCGCCGAGGCCCTGCGGGAGCTGGGACTCGACGAACTGAACGAGCAGATCCGCCGGTTCCCGGACGCCACCCGTACCGCCGCCGAGGCCGCCGCCGCCGTCGGCTGCGAGCTCAGCCAGATCTGCAAGTCGCTGATCTTCGCTGCGGACGGGGTGCCGGTCCTGGTCCTCATGGACGGGGCCTCCCGGGTCGACGTCGAACTGGTCCGGCGGGAACTGGGCGTCGACAAGGTCACCCGGGCCCGGGCCGACGTCGTACGGGAGACCACCGGCTATGCCATCGGGGGCGTGCCGCCCTTCGGGCACCGGACGCGGACCCGGGTGCTGGCCGACCGGTCGCTGCTCGACCACGACCTGGTGTGGGCCGCCGCCGGCGATCCGCACGCCGTGTTCCCCATCGCGCCCAAGGACCTGGTGGCCCACGCGGGCGCCACCCTCGTGGACGTCCGCGAGCGCCCGGCGTGACGCCGCTCGTCACGGCGGCCGTGCTGCTCGCCGCCGTCACGCACGCCAGTTGGAACGCCATCGCGCACCAGGTCACCGACAAGCTGGTCGGGTTCACGCTGATCTCGGGCGGCGGGATGCTCATCGGGCTGGCGGTGATCCCGTTCACGGCGGTCCCGGCGGCGGCGGCCTGGCCGTACCTGCTCGCCTCGTCCGGCATCCACATCGCCTACTACGCGCTGCTGATGAAGTCCTTCCGGCTCGGGGACTTCGGGCAGGCCTACCCGATCGCGCGCGGCACCGCGCCCCTCGTGGTGACCGTGCTCGCCGCCCTGTTCGCGCACGAGGTGCCCGACGGATGGGCGGCCGCCGGAATCGCCCTGTCCTGCGCGGGACTCACCGGGGTCGCGCTGTGGGGGCTGCGCGGCCGCCGGCCCGACTGGGCGGCGATCGGGGCGGCGTTGGCGACCGGGCTGACCATCGCCGCGTACACCGTCGTCGACGGGCTCGGCGTGCGCGCCTCCGGCTCCTCCCTCGGGTACATCGCCTGGCTGATGGCGGTGCAGGGCGTGGTGATCCCGGCGTACGCCCTCTACCGGTTCCGGGGTGGACTGGCCGCCGTGCTGCGGCCGTTCGCCGCGGTCGGGCTCCTCGGCGCCGCCCTGTCCGTGGCCGCGTACGGGCTCGTCCTGTGGGCCCAGACCAGGGCGGAGCTCGCTCCGGTCGCCGCGCTGCGCGAGTCCTCGATCATCGTGGGCGCGGCCATCGGCGCGGTGTTCTTCAAGGAGCGGTTCGGGGCGCCGAGGATCGCGGCGGCCGGACTCCTCGTGGTGGGCATCGGACTGATGCTGCACGCCGGTTAGCCGGCCCCTTCCGGGAAGTTTCCCCAAGCGCGTCCCAAGTCCTGCCCAACACCGGCTCTTCGACCGCCCTGCTTGGCCATGCCTTGACGGTTCGTTCCACGGGCGTTCAGCCGGCCGTCCGTGGCGGGGGTGTGTGGCGTCCCTAGGGTCCCTGCGGACTTCGGAAGAAGGGGACCCATGGACACACTCCACGCAGTCCGGGCCCGCGGGATCACCAAGTGCTTCGGTGACGTCGTGGCGCTCGACGGCGTCGACCTCGAGGTGACGCACGGTCGGATCCACGGCCTGGTCGGGCCGAACGGGGCCGGGAAGACCACCCTGCTCGGGCTGTTGCTGGGTCTCGCCGTCGCCGACGCGGGCACCCTGGAGATCCTGGGGACGCCGGTCGGGCGGGCGTTCACCGCACCCGACGGGGTCGCCGGGTTCGTGGACGGGCCCGGTCCGTACCCCTCGCTCACCGCCCGGCAGAACCTGGCCGCGCTGGCCGGACTCCGCGGCCGGGACGCGCGTACCGCCGGTGTCGACGAGGTGCTCGACCAGGTCGGGCTCACCGACGTCGCCGACGACAAGGCGCGCGGTTTCTCCCTCGGCATGCGCCAGCGGCTCGGGCTCGCCGCCGCGTTGCTGACCCGGCCGCGGCTGCTGGTCCTCGACGAACCGTCCAACGGCCTCGACCCGGCCGGGAAACGGCATGTGCACGGCGTGCTGAACCGGCTCGCCGCGGACGGCACGAGCGTCGTCGTCTCCAGCCACCGGATGGACGACCTGGAGGCGATGTGCTCCGAGGTCACCATCCTCGCCGTGGGCCGGGTCGTGTTCTCGGGCCCGCTCGGCAAGCTGGCCGCCGAGAGCCGTGAACTCGACTACCGGGTACGGACGTCCGACCCGCGGGCCGCGCGCCGGCTGGCCGACGGCACGGACGGGGTCCGGGTCGTCGACGACGGCGGCGGCACAGCGCAGGACGCCGGACCGCTCGTCGTGCGCGCGCCGGTCCCCGCCCTCGACGACCTGGTGGCGCGGCTCGTGACGGCGGGTGTCGCGGTGCGTGAACTCGCCCCCGTGGTCTCGCCCCTGGAGGCCGCGTTCCTGGCCCTGACCGAGGACGGGGGCCCGAGCCGATGACGACCACCACCGACACCGTCACCGCGGCCCCCGCCCCCGCCCGCCCGGTCCCCCTCTCGCGCGGCTACCGCTTCGAACTCGTCAAGCTCGTCGCCCAGTGGCGGGTGCGCCTCCTCGTCCTCGCCTGCTGGATCGCGCCGGGGCTGTTCGTCGCCGGGGTGGCGCAGCAGAGCACGCTGCCCTCCGACACCCTCTTCGGCCGCTGGATGCACGCCACCGGCTGGGCCGGACCGCTGGTGATCCTCGGTTTCGCGGGCACCTGGGCGCTGCCGCTGCTGACCTCGGTGGTCGCCGGTGACGTGTTCGCCGTCGAGGACCGGCTCGGCACCTGGCGGCACCTGCTGATCGCGGTCCGCTCACCGCGCCGGATCTTCGCCGCGAAGGTGCTGGCCAGCGTCACCGTGATCCTGCTGCTCGTGGCCGGCCTGGCCTGTTCCGCGACGGTCGGCGGGCTCGCGGCCGTCGGCAACCGGCCGCTCGTCGGCCTCGACGGCCGTCTGCTGGCCCCGTCCGACGCCGCCGTGCGGGTCCTGCTGGCCTGGGTCGCGGCCCTCGCGCCCACCCTGGCCCTCGCCGCGATCGGCCTGCTCGGGTCGGTGGCCCTCGGCCGGTCGCCGACCGGGCTGCTGCTGCCGGCGCTGGTCGCGCTCGGCATGCAGGTCGCCCAGATGCTGCCGCTGCCCGTGGCCGTACGCCTCGCCCTGCCCGGCTACGCCTTCGTCTCCTGGAACGGCCTGTTCACCCACCCGGTCCAGCTCGCCCCGCTCCTGACCGGCGTCGCGGTCAGCCTCGCGTGGGCCGTGCTCGCCACCGCACTCGCCCAAGTCCTCTTCCTGCGGCGGGACTTCACCCAGCTCGCGCACGACGGGGGCGGGCGCCGCGCGTTCACCGTGGGCGTGCTGCCGCTGGCCGGGCTGACCGCCCTCAGCATCGCGCTGATCACCGTCACGACCGACTCGACGGGCATCACCCAGACCAAGGTCCAGCGGTCCCTCGCCACGGCCTTCGCCCACCTCTACCGCGTGCAGACCGGGCAACTGCACCGCCCCGCCGTCACCGAGGCGCAGCTCAGGGCCTCGGCGGCGTGCACCAAGAGCGACGGCCGGGCCGCCCAGCAGGGGGCCGGCAACGACTGGCGGTGCGTCGTGACCTGGCACCTGCCCGGCGTGCCGGTGACCGGGACGGCCGTGTACCAGCTCGACGTCGGATCGGACGGGCGGTTCGTCGCCGACGGCGACGGCCCGAAGGAAGTGAACGGCTACTTCCTGGTGCGGACCCCCACCGGGGACGCCCCCAACCCGCTGTGGCAGTTCGACGGCAACGTCGAGCTGCTGGACACCACTTCGAAGGGATAGTCCCATGCAGGTAACTCGGCAGCGCCGCGGCGCCGCGAGAGCCGTCCGCCTCAGCCGCCGGAGCACGCTGGTGGCGGCCGGTATCGCCGTCGCCCTCGGCGTCACCGGCACCGCGGTCGCCGCCACCCACCAGTTCGGCACCCGGCGGGTCGCGGAGAACACCGCCAGGGGCGAGGTCATCTCCAGCGACCAGTTCCTCAAGCCGTACGGCAACCGGACCGTCATCACCGACGGCAAGATCATGTCGTCGGCGGTCAGTCCGGACGGCACCCACCTCGCGGCCGCGGTCACCGACGGCGACGCCGCGCTCGTGATCATGGATCTGGCGACCGGGCGGGTGAAGCAGAAGATCGGCGCCAACGCGGCGGACGACCTGCGCATCGGCAGCGCCGCGGTCGGCCAGGAGGGCCCCGCCTACTCGCCCGACGGCAAGCAGCTCTGGCTGGGGCAGGCCGGTGGCTACACCCGGTTCACCGTCAGGGCGGACGGCACCCTCGCCGACCCGACGGCCGTCCCCGTCCCGGCCGTCGGCACCCAGCAGGCTCTCGTCGGCGGGGCGGTGTTCTCGGCCGACGGCTCCACCGTGTACGCCGCGGTCAACGGCCAGAACCGGGTCGTCGCCCTCGACGCCACCACCGGCGCCCTCCGGCGGAGCTGGGCCGTCGGCATCGCCCCGCGCGGGATAGCCCTGGTCGACGGCAAGCTGTACGTCAGCAACGAGGGCGGCCGCCCGGCCAGGCCCGGCGAGACCACCATGAACTCGTACGGCACCCAGGTGCCCGCGAACCCCGACACCGGTGCCTCCACCACCGGCACGGTCAGCGTCATCGACACCCGCGCGGACACGGCCGTCCGGACCGTCGACGTGGGTCTGCACCCGACCGCCGTGTACGCGAAGAAGGGCACGGTGTTCGTCACCGACACCGCCGACAACACCGTCTCGGTCATCGACACCCGCAAGGACGAGGTCGTCCAGACCATCGCCACCCAGCCCTGGCCCGAGGCGAAGGTCGGCTACGAGCCCGACGCGGTCACCCTCACCGACGACGGCCACCTGCTGGTGACGCTGGGCCGCGCGAACGCCGTCGCCGTGTACCGCTACAAGTCCGCACAGGAACCGGCGAGTTACGTCGGCCTGCTCCCGACCGACTACTTCCCCGCCGAGATCACCACCGTCGGCGGGAAGGTCGTCGTCTCCAACACCCGGGGCATCGACGCCCGCCGCCCCACCACCGCCTCCGGACACGGCACCCACGACACCACGTCGAGCCTCACCGAGTTCACGCTGCCGAGCGACCGCGTGATCAGGTCCCGGACGGCCGAGGTCTTCCGGCAGAACGGCTGGACGCCCGGCTCGGTCACCACGGCCAAGGGCGGCGGCCACGCCCAACCCGTGCCGGTTCCCGCTCGCCTCGGCGACCCCTCGACGATCAAGCACGTCTTCCTGCTCGTCAAGGAGAACCGCACCTACGACCAGGTCCTCGGCGACCTCCCGCAGGGCGACGGCGACCCCGCGCTCACCACCTTCGGCGCCAACGTCACGCCCAACCAGCACGCCCTCGCCCAGCAGTTCGGCCTCTACGACAACTTCTACGACATCGGCACCAACTCCGCCGAGGGCCACAACTGGCTGATGCAGTCGGACAACCCGGAGTACACCGAGTCCTCCGCCGGTGAGTACACGCGCAGTTACGACACCGAGAACGACGTCCTGGGCCACCAGAAGTCCGGGTTCATCTGGACCGGCGCGCAGTCCGCCGGCCGGTCGGTCAAGGACTTCGGCGAGTTCCAGTCCACCGAGTCCAAGCCGGCCGGCGCCACCTGGCAGAACCTGTACTGCGACTCCAGGACCATGGCCGCGACCGGGGCGCGGACCCAGTACCCGATCCGGACCGGCTCGGCGATCCCCTCGCTCAACAAGGTGTCCGTGCAGGGCTTCCCGATGTTCGACCTGGACGTCCCGGACGTCTACAAGGAGCAGGTCTGGAAGCAGGACTTCGAGAAGAACGGCCCCGCGAACCTGAACATGTTCTGGTTCTCCAACGACCACACCGGCGGCCCCGCCAACGCCTCCGCCGCGGTCGCCGACAACGACCTCGCGGTGGGCCGCATGGTCGACGAGATCTCCCACAGCCGGTACTGGAAGGACTCCGCGATCTTCGTCGTCGAGGACGACTCCCAGAACGGCCTCGACCACGTCGACGGCCACCGCGCCCCGGTCCAGGTCATCAGCCCCTACGCCCAGCGCGGCACCGTCGACAGCCACTACTACACGCAGATCACGATGATCCGCACCATCGAGCAGATCCTCGGGATCCACCCGATGAACCAGAAGGACAGCGCGGCCACCCCGATGTACGGGGCGTTCACGAAGAAGGCGGACACCACCCCGTTCACCGCGGTCCCCAACCGCACCTCGCTCACCCTCGGCGTGAGCCCCGCGCCCTCCTGCGGCACCGACACCCCGGCCGCCCAGGACACCGACGCGGCGCCCGCGCCGACCTCCGCCGCGGTGCCGAAGGCCCGGCAGGGGCTCGCGGCGCAGTGGCGGACCTGGGCCTCGCACCAGCGGCTGACCGGCCCGCACGCCGTGCCGGACTACGCCAACGCCGAGCAGATGAACCGCTACACCTGGTACCAGACGCACGACTGGACCACGCCCTACCCCGGCGACCGGAAGGTCTTCGCGCCGAACGACGTGCCGGGTGCCTACCTGCCCTCGGCGGAGTCCGACGGCTGAGCCGGCCCGTGCGTCGGGATGCCGGAAGGAGCACTCTGGAAGCAGAGGTTTCCGGAGGTGACCGTCATGACGCACACCGCTGTGGGATGGCACGTAGAGCTGGAGTTCCGGGAGGACGAACGGCACACGGAGGCCGTCGCTCTGGTCCGCCTGCCCGACGGGACCGAGATACGGGCGCGCGGACACGCCAGCCGCCACCGCAGCGACCCGAACCAGCCGCGGGTCGGTGAGGAGGTGGCGGGAGCACGGGCGCTGAACGAACTCGCCATGCAGTTGCTGACCAAGGCGCACGACGAGATCGACGACGCGTCCGGGCGGACGTCCCACTCGATCAACGTGTAGCCGTCACAGGGCCGCCCGCACCGCCCTGACCAGCGCCTGCGCCCGGGGGTCCGCCGTGACCGTCTTGCGGAAGCCGTTGGTGACATAGCCGAGGGCGATGCCGGTCTCCGGGTCGGCGAAGCCGAGGGAGCCGCCGCGGCCGGGGTGCCCGAAGGAGCCCGCGCCGAGGAACGGCGAGGCGCTGCCGTGCAGCATGTAGCCGAGCCCGAACCGGGTGTTCACCACGAGCACCCGGTCCGGGCCCGCCGACTCCTCGGCGCGGGCGAGTTCGACGGTGGCCGGGTCGAGGAGACGCACGCCGTCGACCTCGCCGATCAGTGCCGCGTAGACGCGCGCCAGCCCGTCGGCCGTCGCGATCCCGTTGGTCGCCGGCAGGGCGCTCGCCCGGTACGCCGGCGTGTTCTGGTCGGGGAAGGGGGTGATCGCGGCGAAGGCGCGGCGGGTCAGGGAGCCGGGATCCTCGTAGGCCTCGGTGACGGACCGCTTGGGGCGGGCGCGCAGACCGCCGGCGGGCTCCGGCCCCTCGACGCGTCCGACCCGTCCCGTGCGCCCGGCCGCCTCCTCCCGTGCGGGCAGCCCGAGCCAGAACTCCGCCCCCAGCGGTCCGGCGATCTCCCGCGCGATCCACTCGCCGGCGCCGAGCCCGGTCACCCGTCGCACCAGCTCGTCCAGCATCCAGCCGTACGTCAGCGCGTGGTACCCGTGGTCGGTGCCGGGCTCCCAGACGGGTGCCTGCGCGGCGACCGCCTCGGGGCCCCTCAGCGGGTCCAGGGCCTCCTCGGGGGTGAGCGGGCGGTCGAGCACGGGCAGCCCGGCGCGGTGGTTCAGGACCTGCCGGACCGACACCCGCTCCTTGCCGCGCGCCTTGAACTCGGGCCAGTACTCGGCCACCGGCGCGTCCAGGTCCAGCTCCCCGCGCTGATGCAGCATCAGGGGTACGGCGGCGGCGACGCCCTTGGTCGCCGAGCGCACCACCTGCGCGGTGCCGTGCCGCCAGGGCTCGGTGCCGTCGACGTCCCGGGTGCCGGCCCACAGGTCGACGACCTTGCGTCCGTCCCGGTACACGGCGACCGCGGCGCCCCGGTCCCCGAGCGCCTCGAAGTTCCGCGCGAACACGTCCCTGACCGGCTCGAAGCCCTCGGCGACTGTGCCGTTCACGTCCACGCCGTACTCCTCCTGCTGCTGCCGCCCGCTGCCTGGCTCGGTGCCCCCCTCAGCCAAGCAGAATCGTCACGTCGATGTTCCCGCGGGTCGCGTTGGAGTACGGGCAGACCTCGTGGGCCGCGTCCACCAGCTTGGCCGCGAGGTCGGCGTCGAGGACCGGGAGGGAGACGCTGAGGGCGACCGCGAGGCCGTAGCCGCGGTGCTTGTTGGGGCCGATGCCGACCTTCGCGGCGACCGTGGAGCCGGTCAGGTCGTAGCCCTCGCGGTTGCCGACGAGGATCAGCGCGTTGTGGAAGCAGGAGCTGTAGCCGGCGGCGAAGAGCTGCTCCGGGTTGGTGCCGTTGCCGTCCCCGCCGAGCGCCGGCGGCATCGCGACCTTCAGCTCGATCTGGCCGTCCTGGCTGGTGACGAAGCCGTCGCGGCCGCCGTGGGCGGTGGCCTCCGCCACGTACATGATCTTCGTCGGCCGGGTGTCGACGGCGGTCTCCTCAGGCATGGCGGGTCTCCCCCCAAAGAAGTGCGCACAAGTACATCGTGCACAAGGTACCGGCCGGTAGGTCGGGACCGGGTTACCAGGGGGTAGCAACCGTGGGTAACAGAAGGTCAGCGGGGGCGGTCGGCCGCCGCCTCGGCCCGGTGCGCGAGCCGCCGCAGTTCCTCGCGCAACCGCGCGGCCTCCGTGCCGTCGAGCGCCGTGGCCTCCAGCAGCGCGCCGGGGACACGTGCCGCACGCTCCCTGAGCTCCTCCGCGCGCCCCGTGCACGCGACACGCACCGAGCGCTCGTCGGCCGCCGCCCGCTCCCGGCGCACGAGCCCCGCCGCCTCCAGCCGCTTGAGCAGCGGCGACATCGTGCCGTAGTCCAGCCGCAGCGCCCCCGCGAGCTCCTTCACGCTGGTCTCCCCGCGCTCCCACAGCACCAGCAGCACGAGGTACTGCGGGTAGGTGAGCCCGAGTTCGTCGAGGAGCGGCCGGTACGCGGCGGTCACCGCGCGCTGGGCGGCGTACAGCGCGAAGCACAACTGGTCGTCGAGCAGCGGTGATCCGGCGTCCTCTTCGTTCGTCACGCGCCCATTGTCACGGACCGCGGATCGAATCCGAAGGGCAACTCCAGCCGGTGGGCGCGCATCAGCTCGTCGTCGGCGAGGAGTTCGGCGGTCCTACCGTCCGCGGCGATCGTGCCCTCGCTCAGGATCAGCGAACGCGGGCACAGCTCCAGCGCGTACGGCAGGTCGTGCGTGACCATGAGGACCGTCACGTCCAGCGAGCGCAGGATGTCGGCCAGTTCGCGGCGGGAGGCCGGGTCCAGGTTGGAGGAGGGCTCGTCCAGGACGAGGATCTCCGGCTCCATGGCGAGCACGGTCGCCACCGCCACCCGGCGCCGCTGCCCGAAGGACAGGTGGTGCGGGGGCCGGTCCTTGAACTCCGCCATGCCGACCCGGCCGAGCGCCCGGTCCACCCGCTCCTCCAGCTCGGGCCCCCTGAGCCCGGCCGCCGCCGGCCCGAACGCCACGTCCTCGCGCACGGTCGGCATGAAGAGCTGGTCGTCGGGGTCCTGGAAGACGATCCCGACCCGGCGCCGGACCTCGGCCATGTGCTTCCTGTCCACGGGCAGCCCGGCGACCCGCACCGTGCCCACCCCACCGCTCAGGATGCCGTTGAGGTGCAGCACCAGGGTGGTCTTGCCGGCGCCGTTCGGGCCGAGCAGCGCGACCCGCTCGCCGCGCGCGATCGAGAAGTCCACGCCGAACAGCGCCTGGTGCCCGTCGGGGTAGGCGAAGGCCAGTCCGGTCACTTCGAGGGAAGCTGTCACAGGGTCCATCCCAACACGCAGACGACGAGGGCGGTCACGGGGAGCGCGAAGGCGTACGACCACTGCGCCCGGGACGCGGTCACCTCGTCGATGACCGGCATCGAACCGGCGTACCCGCGGCTGACCATGGCCAGGTGCACCCGCTCGCCGCGCTCGTAGGAGCGGATGAACAGCGCGCCGGCCGACTTCGCGAGGACGCCCCAGTGCCGGACGCCGCTCGCCTCGAACCCCCGTGACTCCCGCGCGATCCGCATCCGCCGCATCTCGTCGGTGATGACGTCGCCGTAGCGGATCATGAAGGACGCGATCTGGACCAGGAGCGGCGGGAGCCTGAGGCGTTGCAGGCCGAGGAGCAGTTCGCGCAGTTCGGTGGTGGAGGCGAGCAGCACGGACGCGGCGACGCCGAGCGTGCCCTTGGCGAGCACGTTCCACGCGCCCCACAGGCCGCTCACGCTCAGGGACATGCCCAGCACCTCGACCCGCTCGCCCTCCGCGACGAGCGGCATGAGCACCGCGAACGCCACGAACGGCACCTCGATCAGCAGCCGCTTCAGCAGGAAGCCGGCCGGCACCCGGGCGGCGCGGGCGACGGCGCCCAGCAGGACGGCGTACAGGCCGAACGCCCACATCGCCTCGCGCGGGGTCGAGACGACGACCACGACGAAGGCGAAGGCGGCCGCGAGTTTCGTGTGCGGCGGCAGGGCGTGCACGGGCGAGTGCCCGTGCCGGTACAGCCGGTGTGCGTGCCCCGCCCCCATGTCAGACGCTGCTCGTGCTCGCCGGGGAGACGTCGGCCGTACGACGCCTGCGGACCGCCCAGAAGACGCCGGTGCCCGCGACCACGGTCACGCCGACGCCGATCACGCCCGCCAGCCCCCCGGACAGGCGGGCGTTCTCGACGTCCTTCACGCCGTAGTCGGCGAGCGGGGAGTCCGAGGTGGCGTGCTTCTCGGTCTTCGCGTCGATGCCCTTGTCGGCGGCGACCTTCTCCAGCCCGTCGGGGTTGGCGGAGGCGTAGAAGCTGACGAACCCGGCGAGCACCAGGGAGGTGACGAGACCCGTGATCCACACCTTGCGGTGGGAGCGCGCGGCGGCCACGGGCGCGGCGTCCGGCACGTCGACCAGCTCGCCGCCGACCCGCAGCCTGAGCTTCTGCTGCAGGCCCCGCGCGCCGTACACCAGGTCGGGGCGTACGGCGACGACGGCTCCGACGGTCAGCGCGGTGATGGCCGCCTCGCCGATGCCGATGAGGACGTGGACGCCGATCATCGCGGTGGCGACCTTGGCCAGGGAGACGTCGGTGGTGCCGCCGACGGCGTAGACCAGGGTGAAGGCGACGGCCGCGGCGGGCACCGAGAGCACGGCGGCCACGAAGGAGGCGGCGGTGATCGAACCGCGCCGGCGCGGGAGCACCTTCACCAGCCCGCGGAAGACGGCGTACGCCACGACCGTCGTGACGACGGCCATGTCGGTGATGTTCACGCCGAGCGCGGTCAGGCCGCCGTCCGCGAACAGGATGCCCTGCATGAGCAGGACGACCGAGACGCAGAGGACGCCGGTGTAGGGGCCCACGAGGATCGCGGCCAGGGCTCCTCCGAGCAGATGACCGCTGGTCCCCGCGGCGACGGGGAAGTTCAGCATCTGCACGGCGAAGATGAACGCCGCGACCAGGCCCGCCAGGGGCGCGGTGCGTTCGTCCAGCTCACGGCGGGCACCGCGCAGGCTCACCGCGACGGCGGCCGCGGCGACCACACCGGTCGCGGCCGAGATGGGGGCGTCTATGAATCCGTCAGGCACATGCACCGTTCGATGATAGTGGCTTGTTGCGAACTCTTTGCAAGAGAGCTGTGCCACGAACAGCAAGTCACGGGCTTTCGGTCCCGGGGGCGGAACGCAGGAAATGTGCGACGCTGGGTAGGGAATGGATGCACAGCTTCCGCACAGGTCACGCAGCGTGAGAGGGCCGTCACGATGTCTGTAGTCGAACAGTACGCGCGAGCCCACATCGTTTCGGACGCGGACATCGCACAGGACGAGGCGGTCCCGGTGGTCCTGCGCTACGACCCGGAGACCGACCCCCGCTCGGTCCGGGTCGGCCTGCCGGGCACCCACGAGTGGACCTTCTCCCGGGCCCTGCTGGAGCAGGGCCTCAGGGCTCCGGCCGGCAGCGGCGCGGTACGGGTGTGGCCGTGCGGGCGGGTCCAGGCCGTGGTGGAGTTCCACTCGCCGCACGGGGTGTCGGTGGTGCAGTTCGAGCAGAAGGCCCTGCTGCGGTTCCTGCGGCGGACCTACATGGCCGCCGCACCCGTACGGGGCTGACGCGGGCCTAGCCGCCCAGCTTCAGCAGGGCCGCCACGATCGGGCCGGCCGTGTCGCCGCCGTGGCCGCCCGCCTGGACGACACCCGCGGCCGCGAGGTCGCCCCGGTAGGCGGTGAACCAGCCGTTCGGCTTCTTCTGGCCGTCGACCTCCGCGGAGCCGGTCTTCGCGCCCACGTTGCCGTACACCCCGGACATCGCCTCGGCCGCCGTGCCGTAGCCCGCCGTGTACGCCATCAGCTCACGGAGCTGCGCGAGGGTGCCCGAGGACATCGAGCGCGAGGCGGTGGCCAGCGTGCGGTGGTCCACGCTCGGGGACACCAGGTAGGGCTGCTTGAAGGTGCCCGACTCGACGGTGGCGGAGACCGACGCCATGTTCAGCGGGTTCATCCGGACCCCGCCCTGGCCGATGAGCGAGGCCGCCTTCTGGGCCGCGCTCTGCACCGGCACCGAGCCGTCGAAGGACGGGACGCCGATCGCCCAGTTGTTCATGGACAGGCCGAAGACCTGCTGGGCCTGCTCGGTCAGGCTGTCGTCGTCCAGCTTGCCCGCCTGGCTGATGAAGGCGGTGTTGCAGGAGCGGGCGAAGCTCGCCTTGAAGGTGCCGCCCTTGATCTCGAACTTGTCGTCGTTCTGGAACTTCCACCCGCCGTACGTGAAGTACTTCGGGCAGGGGTGCGCCTTGTCCGGCGAGGCGAGGCCCTTCTCGATCAGCAGCGAGGAGGTGACGACCTTCATCGTGGAGCCCGGGGCCAGGGAGCCCTGGAAGGCGGTGTTGAAGCCGTGGCCGGCGTTGGCCACCGCGAGGATCTCGCCGGTCGACGGGCGCAGCACCACCACCGAGGACTTCGCCTGCTTGGCGACCTGTGCCTCGGCCGCCGCCTGGAGCGTCGGGTTCAGGGTCGTCCTGACGGTGCCCGGGGTGCCCTTGCTGAGCTCCACCAGGGTCTTGTCGGAGGACTTGGAGTCCTTCCCGCGGACGACCCGCAGCTCGATGCCCGCCTTGCCGCCGGCCTTCTTGCCGTACTTCTCGCGCAGCCCGTCCAGGACGGTGCCCAGCGAGGGGTACTCGGCCTCGGTGATCTCGCCGCCGTCCCGGTCGACCGCCTTGATCGGCGGGGTCCCGGACTCGCCGGTGACCAGGGTGTCGCCGTCCTTCAGGTCGGGGTGGACGACCGAGGCGGTCCAGTCGACCCGCGGCTTCCCGGTGGCGGTGTCGCGCACGACGGTCAGCGAGCTGTCGTAGACGAGCGGCTTGCTCATGCCCTTGTACGTCACCGTCGCCTTGACGGAGAAGGGCACCTTGTCGCCGGTGCGGGCGCCCTGGGCGAGGGTGGCGCCGGTGATGTGGGCGTCCTTGGTCCAGCCGGTGAGCAGGGCGGTGGCGGCCTCGGCGTCGCTGGTCGCGGCCGCCGCCGCGGTCACCTTGCCCTGCTGCCAGGAGGTCAGGAAGGCGGTCGCCGTGGTGGTGACCTCGCTCGCCGACAGCGGGCCGGTCCTGACCTTCGGCTTCTGGTCCTCGGCGGACACGGAGGTGTTCTGCGCGCGGTCGTCGGCCGCGGCCCCGGCGCCGTACAGCGCGTAGACGCCCAGGCCGGCACCGCCGACGACCACGGCGATCATCCCGCCGACCACGGCGGGCTTGGTCTTCCGTCGCTCGGCGACGCGCCTTCTGTTACCCACGACCTACGCTTCCTTCGCGCTGTGCAGGGTCCCCGTTGCCCTCATCAGTCCCAACGACGGCAACAGCCTAGAGTCCCCGTCCCGCCCGGGTGACGTCAGCCCGCGGCTCGTAGCACGTCTGCGACAATCGGGCCCGCCGCGTCGCCGCCGTGGCCGCCCTCCTCCGTCATGGCCGCCGCGGCCACGTCGTTGCGGAAACCGGTGAACCAACTGTTGGACACCTGCTGCCCGTCGACCTCCGCGGAACCGGTCTTCGCGCCGATGTCCCCGCGCAGCCCCGCCATCGCCGGGGCCGCCGTGCCCTGGGTCGCGGTGAGCCGCATCATCTGCCGGAGCTGGGAGGCGGTGTTGTACGGCAGCCCCTTCGCGGTGGCCAGTTCGCGGTCGTCGAGCTTCGGCGAGACCAGGTAGGGCTGGCGGAAGGCGCCGGTGATCGCGGTGGCGGTGACCGAGGCCATGTTCAGCGGGTTCATCTGGACCTGGCCCTGACCGATCGCGTTCGCCGCGCGGTCCGGGCCGCTGACGGCGGGCACCTTCCCGTCGAAGGAGACGATGCCGGTCTTCCAGTCCTCGCCGATCCCGAAGCGGTTCCGGGCCTCCAGCGTCAGCGACTCGTCGGTCAGCGGCTTCTCGTCGATCAGCTTGATGAAGGCGGTGTTGCAGGACCGCAGGAAGCTGTTGGCGAGCGAGGCACCCTCGTTGGGCGCCATGTTGGTGAGGTTCTTGAAGGTCTGCCCCTGCCACACTGCGCTGTCCGGGCAGGGCGCCGGGCCGGTCATCGAGGTCACGCCGTTGTCGATGAGCATCGCGGCGGTGATGATCTTCATGGTGGAGCCGGGGGCCTTGGTGCCCTCGAAGGCCGCGTTGAAGGCGTCGGTGCGGTTGTTGGCCACGGCCAGCACCTCACCGGTGCTCGGCTTGACGGCGACCACGGACGACTGGTTGTACCGCTTGACCGCCTTCTCGGCGGCCGCCTGGGCGCGGGCGCTGATGGTGGTCGCCAGCTTGCCCGCCCGGCCCTCGGCCAGGGTCAGCAGCGAGGTGTCGGGGGTCTGGTCCGGGTGCTTGATGACCAGTTCGACGCCGGGGGTGCCACCGGCCTTGTCCCCGTACTTCTCGCGCAGCGCGTCCAGGACCGGGCCCAGCGAGGGGTACTTCTCCTTGGTCAGCACCTTGCCGTCGCGGTCCACCGCCTCGATCGACGGGTTCGCGGACTCGCCGGTGGCGAGCCGGTCGTCCCGCTGGAGCTTCGGGTACACCAGGGAGGGCTGCCAGTCGACGAGCGCCTTGCCGGTGGTCACCCCGCGCACCACGGTCAGCTCGCTGCGGTACGCCAGCGGCTTGGACTTCCCGTCGTACGACACCGTCGCCTTCACGCTGTACGGCACGGTCGCGCCGGTCGCCTTCCCGGGGGTGACGCGCACGTCGCCGATGTGCGCGTCCGTGCCGTAGGACGTCAGCAGCACCTCGGCCGCCGTGCCGTTGTTGGTCAGCGCGGCCGCGGCCGCCGCGTCGCCCTTCTCCCAGGCCGTGAAGAAGCCCTCGGAGGTCTCCTCGATCTCGTCGGCGCTCGGCGGCCCGCTCCGCTTGGCGTCCCCGACCCCGCCGCTCCCGTCGTCGCTCAGCGCCGACACGAAGTTGTACGCGCCGTATCCGGCCCCGCCGACCATCACGGCGAACACCGTGCTGACGACAGCGACCTTCACCCCCTTGGCCATGGTGTGGCCCCCTCCCCGAATTCCCCGTTGTTGTGGGCAGCCTAAGCGGGAGGTGTGACAAGCGGGGAAGGAGTTTCCCGATTCGTTGAAGCGAGTGCTCAATCACATACGTGAACACCCGTCTCCTAGACCCATGTATCCAGCCACATCCGCGACCGCCAGTCGTCGATCGGGATGCTTGTGCCGGTGTACAGGGGCCAGAAGTAGATGAAGTTCCAGGTGATCAGGAGGACCAGGACGCCCGCTGCCGTGGCGCCCGCCACACGGCGGGTGTCGGAGGAGCGCGGGGGACCGACGAGGGCGCCGACGAGCATGGCCACGGCCAGGCACAGGAAGGGGAGGAAGACGATCGTGTAGAAGAAGAAGATCGTGCGTTCCTGGTAGTTGAACCAGGGCAGGTAGCCGGCCGCGATCCCGCAGGCGATGGCGCCCGCACGCCAGTCGCGGCGGAAGAACCAGCGCCACAGGACGTAGAGGACCGCGAAGCAGGCGGCCCACCACAGCAGGGGCGTGCCGAGGGCCAGGACCTCACGCGCGCACTTCTCGCCCGCGTCGACCGGGCAGCCGTCGGTGCCGGGCGAGGGGGACTCGTAGAAGTACGAGACCGGGCGGCCGTCGACGAGCCAGCTCCACGGGTTGGACATGTAGGTGTGCGGCGAGGACAGGCCGACGTTGAACTTGTAGACCTCGTGCTCGTAGTGGACCAGGCTGCGCCACCAGTCGGGCAGGAAGGTCCAGGCGCCGCCCTTGCCGTCGGTCGCCGCCCAGTTGCGGTAGTAGCCGCCGGTGCCGTCCGCGGGGGAGAGGATCCAGCCGATCCACGAGGTGAGGTAGGTGACGACCGCGACCGGCACCATGGCGAGGAACGCGATGCCGAGGTCGTACTTGAGGACCGCCACGTAGGGCTGCCGGGCGCCCGCGACCTTGCGCGCGCCGACGTCCCACAGCACCGTCATGATGCCGAAGGCGACGAGGAAGAACAGTCCGTTCCACTTGGTGCCCATGGCCAGGCCCAGCAGCAGGCCCGCAAGCCAGCGGTAGGGGCGCCACCCCAGGCGCAGGGTGTCCGCGATGTGCGCGTCGGGGCGCACGAGACCGTGGGAGTCGACCGGCAGCGCGGCCGCGAGTCTCTCCCGGGCCCGGTCGCGGTCGACGACCAGGCAGGCGAACGCGGCCAGCACGAAGAACATCAGCACGCCGTCGAGCAGCGCGGTCCGCGCCATCACGAAGGCCAGGCCGTCCACGGTCATCAGCGCGCCCGCCAGACAGCCGAGGAACGTGGAGCGGAAGATCCGGCGGCCCACCCGGCACACGATCAGCACCGACAGCGTCCCCAGCAGCGCCGTCATGAACCGCCAGCCGAACGGGTTCAACCCGAACATCAGCTCGCCCAGTCCGATGACGTACTTGCCGACCGGCGGATGCACCACGTACGCCGCCTCCGTCGGCAGCGCCACATGCCCGTTCGAGGACAGGATCTGGCTGTCGACGTTCTTGCCCCAGCTCAGTTCGAAACCGCGGTGGACGAGCGCCCACGCGTCCTTGGCGTAGTACGTCTCGTCGAATATCACCTTCTTCGGGCTGCCCAGGTTCCAGAACCGCAGCAGCCCCGCCACCAGCGTCACCAGCAGCGGTCCCAGCCAGCCCGACCAGCGCGTGACCCGCTCGGCGAGCACCCGGGGCACGCCCAGCACCTGCCACATCCGCGGACTGGGTGTCGCGAAGGGCGGAACCAGGCGTTCACGCACGTCGCCTCTGGCCTCGGGCGTGTAGCCGAAACGGCGCAGCCTCTGCTGCCACGACGGCCGCCGGTCCTGGGGGGCCTGGTCCTGCCGGGTGTCCGTGGAGGACGCGGTACTGGTCACCGCGCCATCGTAAGGAACGGCGCTGTGTGAGTCCCGTGCATGGGCGGATGCGTCCGGTTCGGAGCACTGCTGGGAGGATGGGGCGGTGACTGGAACCCTTGTCTTGGCGGGCACCCCCATCGGCGACATCGCGGACGCTCCTCCCCGGCTCGCGGCGGAACTGGCCGGGGCCGACGTGGTCGCGGCCGAGGACACCCGGCGGCTGCGGCGGCTGACCCAGGGGCTCGGCGTGACGCCCAAGGGACGGATCGTGTCGTACTTCGAGGGCAACGAGGCCGCCCGCACCCCCGAGCTCGTCGAGGAACTCCTCGGCGGCGCACGGGTGCTGCTGGTCACCGACGCCGGGATGCCGTCGGTGTCCGACCCCGGGTACCGGCTGGTCGCCGCGGCCGTGGAGAAGGACGTCCGGGTCACCGCCGTACCGGGACCGTCCGCGGTGCTCACCGCGCTCGCGCTGTCCGGGCTGCCCGTCGACCGGTTCTGCTTCGAGGGGTTCCTGCCGCGCAAGGCCGGCGAACGGCTGTCGCGGCTGCGGGAGGTCGCCGAGGAGCGGCGCACCCTCGTGTACTTCGAGGCCCCGCACCGGCTCGACGACACCCTCGCGGCCATGGCCGAGGTCTTCGGGGCGGACCGGCGCGCGGCGGTGTGCAGGGAGCTGACGAAGACGTACGAGGAGGTCAAGCGGGGGGCGCTGGGCGCGCTCGCCGAGTGGGCCGCGGACGGTGTCCGGGGGGAGATCACCGTCGTCGTCGAGGGGGCGCCCGAGAAGGGGGCCGGGGAGATCGACGACGCGGAACTGGTGCGCAGGGTGCGGGTGCGCGAGGAGGCGGGGGAGCGGCGCAAGGAGGCGATCGCCGCCGTGGCCGTCGAGGCGGGAGTCCCCAAGAGGGTGGTCTTCGATGCGGTCGTCGCCGCGAAGAACGCCCCCTCCCCAGACGCTGGATGAGGTGGGTCACACCCCCTCTGAGCAGGGCGCATGACTTCTGAGCGTGCGCCCCATGTGCGCGCAAAGCGGTGTCTCGGAATGCAAAGCTCCGCACCCCTCCGCAGGCCGTTTTGGCAAGGAAAGTCCAAATCGGGTCCAACAGTCGGCAGGCCTGTCGCCATCGGCTCCCGGGAGGCGTCCACTGGGGTGAGGGACGTACCCGTCCTTCGAACCAGCGGACACACAGGAGCTGGCATGAGCGAGATCGCAGGGCACCCCGGTGCGACGGCCGTGGTCAACGAGTCCTACTCCTTCGCCTGCATGCGCTGCGGGCACGGCTGGGAGCAGTCGTACGAGATAGAGCACCACGTCGACGGCGACGGCCGGGAGTTCGTGCAGTACGTGGCGGAGGGACGGGTCGTGCCCTCTCCGCTCTCCCGGCCCACCTGCGCGAACTGCGACCACCACGTCGTACGGATCATGCGGCCCGGCCGGGTCGCCTCCGCCCGTGACGCGGACCACCGCCGGCACCGCACGCCCGCCGCCGGGCCCGTGGAGGCACCGGTGCCCGGGAGCCCGACGGCGGAACCCGGCGCGGAGCACCACTGGCACCTGGCCGACCTGCTGCACGTCTTCCAGCGCAAGGCGGGCTGACCGCACCGCAGTCCGGCCCGGCATGCCCCTTTCGTAGGATCGGGGCATGCCTTCGAACAGCCCCCGCGACAAGAACGCGGCCCCGCCGCTCCCGGAGCCCCTGCGGGTACCGGTCGCCGACTCCCACACCCACCTGGACATGCAGGACGGGACCGTGGAGGAGGGGCTCGCGAAAGCCGCGTCGGTCGGGGTGACCACGGTCGTCCAGGTCGGCTGCGACGTCCGGGGCTCCCGGTGGGCGGCCGAGACGGCCGAACGGTACGACGCCGTCCACGCCACCGTCGCGCTGCACCCCAACGAGGCGCCCCGGATCGTCCACGGCGACCCCGACGGCTGGTCGCGGCAGGGCGCGCGCGAGGCCGGCGGCACCGGGGCGCTCGACGAGGCGCTCGCGGAGATCGACCGCCTGGCCGCACTCCCGCAGGTCAGGGGCGTCGGCGAGACGGGCCTCGACCACTTCCGCACCGGGCCCGAGGGCAAGGAGGCGCAGGAGGCGTCCTTCCGCGCCCACATCGAGATGGCCAAGCGGCACGGCAAGGCGCTCGTCATCCACGACCGCGACGCCCACGCGGACGTCCTGCGCGTGCTGAAGGAGGAGGGCGCCCCCGAGCGCACCGTCTTCCACTGCTACTCCGGCGACGCCGAGATGGCGCAGATCTGCGCGGCCGCCGGATACTTCATGTCCTTCGCCGGCAACGTCACCTTCAAGAACGCCCAGAACCTCAGGGACGCGGTGGCCGTGGCGCCGCTCGAACTCCTCCTGGTGGAGACCGACGCGCCCTTCCTGACGCCGGCGCCGTACCGCGGACGGCCCAACGCGCCCTATCTCATTCCGGTCACGGTGCGCGCCATGGCCGCCGTGCGCGGCATCGACGAGGACGCGTTGGCCACGGCACTCGCCGCGAACACCGCACGCGCCTTCGGGTACTGACCCCGTCGAACGTAACTCCGGGTAGCCGCGTCGCTTTGGAGAGTGACGGTCGCTCCGCTAGGTTCTGTGGGCCCGATCCGGACCCCTCTGGACCCCTCGGCCCCTGGAGCGTGTCGGCGTGAGCAGCTCGCAGTACGAGACGACGTACGAGCCGTACGAGTCCTACGGCCCGACCGAGCCGTACGACCCACCGGTGTACGGCGGTTGGGACACACCCCCCGCCGACCCGCACACCGTGGACACGCTCCCGTACGGGGTGGACGGGACGCCGGTCCCGCCGTACGTGGACACCTACCGGCCCGCCTACGAGGCGCCCGGCGCCGAGCTGCCGACGGTCCCCGGGATGCGGGCCTCGGCGGGCCGGCGGGCCGCCCGCCGACGCCGCGCGCGGTACCCGGAGCGGCCGGAGAGCCCGATGCGCCGGCTGCTGCCGCAGGCGCTCGTCGTCGCGTTCCTCGCCGGCGGCACCACCGCGTTCGTCGCCAAGGACAAGGCGATCGAGCTCACCGTCGACGGCAAGCCCCGCACCCTGCACACCTTCGCCGACGACGTGGGCGAACTGCTCGCCGAGGAGGGCGTCGCGGTGGGCGCGCACGACGTGGTCGCGCCCGCCCCCGGCCAACAGCTCGCCAGCGGCGACGAGGTCGCGGTGCGGTACGGGCGGCCGGTGCGGCTCACGCTCGACGGGCAACGGCGCGAGGTGTGGACCACGGCACGCACGGTGGACGCGGCGCTCGAACAGCTCGGGGTGCGCGCGCAGGGCGCGTACGTGTCCACCTCGCGCTCCCGGTGGATCGGGCGGGAGGGGCTCGCGCTGGACGTGCGCACCGAGCGGTCCGTGACGATCATGGCCGACGGCCGGGCGCGGACCATCCGCACGAACGCGGCGACCGTGGCGGACGCCGTCGAGCAGGCCGGGGTCACGCTGAGCGGGATGGACACCACCTCGGTGGCGCCGGGCAGCTTCCCCCGCGAGGGCCAGACCGTCACGGTGCTGCGGATCACGGGGTCCAGGGAAGTGCGCGAGGAGCAGATCCCCTACCGCGAGCAGCGGAGCGAGGACGCCTCCCTCTTCAAGGGCACGGAGGTCGTGGAGCAGGCGGGGGCACCGGGCGTGCGCCGGGTCACGTACTCCCTGCGGACCGTCAACGGGGTGCGGCAGAAACCGCGCCGGACCAGGGTCGAGGTGGTCCGGGAGCCCCGGACGCAGGTCGTTCGGGTGGGGACCAAGCCGAGGCCGACGTCCGTCCAGGGCGCCGACCACCTGAACTGGCAGGGCCTGGCGCACTGCGAGTCCGGGGGCCGCCCGAACGCGGTGGACCCCTCGGGGACGTACGGCGGGCTGTACCAGTTCGACACCCGGACCTGGCAGGGGCTGGGAGGCTCGGGCCGGCCCCAGGACGCACCGGCGGCCGAGCAGACGTTCCGGGCCAAGAAGCTGTACGTACGGCGGGGGACGAGCCCGTGGCCGCACTGCGGCGGCCGACTGCAGGGGTGAGGGTGCCTGGCCTGGACCGACCTTCGGGGGCGCGGGGAACTGCGCGACCAGCCCCCACCGGCGCGCGGATAGGCTGTGCACGTGAGCAGCCCCTCCCCAGACGCCCTACTCGGCCCGGCCGACATCCGCGAACTCGCCGCAGCCCTCGGCGTCCGCCCGACCAAGCAGCGCGGCCAGAACTTCGTGATCGACGCGAACACGGTCCGGAAGATCGTCCGCACCGCTGACGTCCGGGACGACGACGTGGTCGTGGAGGTAGGCCCCGGCCTCGGGTCACTCACCCTCGCGCTCCTGGAAACCGCAGACCGCGTCACCGCCGTGGAGATCGACGACGTACTCGCCTCCGCACTGCCGGCCACGATCGCCGCCCGCATGCCCGCCCGCGCGGACCGTTTCGCGCTGGTGCACTCGGACGCGATGCACGTCACCGACCTCCCCGGCCCATCGCCGACGGCACTCGTCGCGAACCTCCCGTACAACGTCGCCGTACCCGTGCTGCTGCACATGCTCGACACCTTCCCGAGCATCGAGCGCACCCTCGTCATGGTCCAGGCGGAGGTCGCCGACCGGCTCGCCGCGGCGCCCGGTTCGAAGGTGTACGGCGTCCCGTCCGTGAAGGCCAACTGGTACGCCGAGGTCAAGCGGGCCGGGTCGATCGGCCGTAACGTCTTCTGGCCCGCTCCGAACGTCGACAGCGGGCTCGTCGCGCTCACCCGCAGGACCGAGCCGGTCCGGACCACCGCGTCCAAGCGCGAGGTGTTCGCCGTCGTCGACGCCGCCTTCGCCCAGCGCCGCAAGACCCTGCGGGCCGCACTCGCCGGCTGGGCCGGGTCGGCCGCGGCCGCCGAGACCGCCCTCGTGGCCGCCGGGGTCTCGCCCCAGGCCCGCGGCGAGGCGCTCACCGTCGAGGAGTTCGCTCGGATCGCCGAGCACGCACAGCAGAAGGAGCCGGTCGAGCAGTGAGCGTCACCGTCCGCGTCCCCGCCAAGGTCAACGTCCAGCTCGCCGTCGGCGCCGCCCGCCCCGACGGCTTCCACGACCTGGCCAACGTCTTCCTCGCGGTGGGCCTCCACGACGAGGTGACCGTGACCCCCGCCGACGAGCTCCGCGTCACCTGCGAGGGCCCCGACGCCGCCCAGGTCCCCCTGGACCGCACGAACCTCGCGGCCCGCGCGGCGATCGCCCTCGCGGAGCGCCACGGTCTGGATCCCGCCGTCCACGTCCACATCGCCAAGGACATCCCCGTCGCCGGCGGCATGGCGGGCGGCAGCGCCGACGGCGCCGGCGCGCTGCTGGCCTGCGACGCGCTGTGGGGCACCGGCGCCTCCCGCGCGGAACTCCTCGACATCTGCGCCGAGTTGGGCAGTGACGTGCCGTTCAGCCTGGTCGGCGGGGCCGCCCTCGGCACCGGGCGGGGCGAGAAACTGCGCCCCCTCGACGTCGGCGGCACCTTCTCGTGGGTGTTCGCGATGGCCGGGCGGGGCCTGTCCACCCCGGCCGTCTTCCGGGACTTCGACCGGCTCACCGAGGGCCTCGACGTCCCCGAGCCCGTCGCCTCCGAGCGACTGCTCGACGCGCTGGCCGACGGCGACCCGGACGCGCTCGCCGCGGCCGTCTCCAACGACCTCCAGCCCGCCGCCCTCTCCCTCTTCCCGGAGCTCGCCGACACCCTCGCGGCCGGCAGTGCCGCGGGCGCCCTCGCCGGGCTGGTCTCGGGGTCCGGGCCCACCACGGCGTTCCTCGCCCGCGACAGTGGCTCGGCGGCGCGGATCGCGGACGCGCTGCGCGGCTCCGGCACCTGCCGGGCGGTGCGCACGGCGTCGGGGCCGGTGCCGGGTGCGACGGTGATCCGGCCGTAGCGCTCGGACTACCCTGGAGGGTCGATCGATCCCCCCGGGCAGGAGAGAAATGGCCGTCAATCTGGTCAATGTCGAGAACGTCAGCAAGGTGTACGGCACCCGTGCCCTGCTGGACGGTGTCTCGCTCGGCGTCTCCGAGGGCGATCGCATCGGCGTCGTGGGCCGCAACGGCGACGGCAAGACCACCCTGATCCGCATGCTCGCCAAGCTGGAGGACGCCGACACCGGACGCGTCACGCACTCCGGCGGACTGCGGCTCGGGGTCCTCACCCAGCACGACTCCCTCGACCCGGCGGCCACCGTCCGGCACGAGGTCATCCGGGACATGGCCGACCACGAGTGGGCCGGCAACGCCAAGATCCGTGACGTGCTGACCGGGCTGTTCGGCGGGCTCGACCTGCCCGGCTTCCCGCAGGGCCTCGACACCGTCATCGCGCCGCTCTCCGGTGGTGAGCGCCGCCGTATCGCCCTCGCCAAGCTGCTCATCGAGGAACAGGACCTGATCGTCCTCGACGAGCCCACCAACCACCTCGACGTCGAGGGCATCTCCTGGCTGGCCAAGCACCTGCGCGAGCGGCGCTCGGCGCTCGTCTGCGTCACCCACGACCGGTGGTTCCTCGACCAGGTCTGCACCCGCATGTGGGACGTGCAGAAGGGCGACGTCTACGAGTACGAGGGCGGCTACTCCGACTACGTCTTCGCCCGCGCCGAGCGCGAGCGGATCGCCGCCACCGAGGAGACCAAGCGGCAGAACCTCGTCCGCAAGGAGCTGGCCTGGCTGCGGCGCGGTGCCCCGGCGCGTACGTCCAAGCCGCGCTTCCGCGTCGAGGCCGCCAACGAGCTCATCAAGGACGTGCCGCCGCCGCGGGACACCAGCGAGCTGATGAAGTTCGCCTCCTCGCGGCTGGGCAAGACCGTCTTCGAGCTGGAGGACGTCACCGTCCAGGCCGGCCCGAAGGTACTGCTGAAGCATGTGACGTGGCAGCTCGGACCGGGCGACCGGATCGGTCTCGTCGGGGTCAACGGCGCCGGCAAGACGTCCCTGCTGCGCGCCATGGCCGAGGCCGCGCGGACCGAGGGCGAGAAGCAGCCCGCGGGCGGCCGGGTCGTGGTCGGCAGGACCGTCAAGCTCGCCTACCTGTCCCAGGAGGTCGCCGAACTCGATCCCGCGCTGCGGGTCCTGGAGGCCGTCCAGCAGGTGCGGGAGCGCGTCGACCTCGGCAAGGGGCGCGAGATGACCGCCGGACAACTCTGCGAGACCTTCGGCTTCAACAAGGAGAAGCAGTGGACCCCGGTCGGCGACCTGTCCGGCGGTGAGCGGCGACGGCTGCAACTGCTCAGGCTGCTGATGGACGAGCCCAACGTCCTCTTCCTCGACGAGCCGACGAACGACCTCGACATCGAGACGCTGACCCAGTTGGAGGACGTCCTCGACGGCTGGCCCGGCTCGATGATCGTCATCTCCCACGACCGGTTCTTCGTCGAGCGGACCACCGACCGGGTCTTCGCGCTGCTCGGGGACGCCACCCTGCGGATGCTGCCGCGGGGCATCGACGAGTACCTGGAGCGCCGGCAGCGGATGGAGGAGGCGGCCGCCGCCTCGGCGCCCGTGGTGGAGAAGCCCGCCGCCGAGCGGAGCTCCGCCGACCAGCGGGCCGCCAAGAAGGAGCTCCAGAAGATCGAGCGGCAGCTCGACAAGATCTCCGAGAAGGAGACGAAGCTGCACGCGTCCATCGCCGAGAACGCCACGGACTTCGGGAAGGTGGCCTCCCTCGACGCCGAACTGCGCGACCTCGCCGGGGAGCGCGAGGAGCTGGAGATGCGCTGGCTGGAGCTCGCCGAGGACGCGTGAAGGTGCGGCACATCGTCCTCGAACGACAGGAAAGCCGGGAATTCAGCACTTCCGGGACACTTCTCACCGGTAGGGGAAGCGCAACGTCGAACTAGCGTGTAGCTTCCGGGGGCATGAAGGGCGGGGGTGCCGGGAGAGGTCCTCTGCCCGTGCGGATCAGTGGGCATCCATAGTGGGGCATTCACGCGGATCCATTGGGGGGACTGGGGGGTTGCTCGATGGGAGTTCGGCTCATGGTGGTCGACGACCACCGATTGCTCGCCGAGGCACTGGCCTCGGCGCTGAAACTGCGCGGGCACCGGGTGCTCGCGGCGGCGGCGCCCGCCGCGGGGGCGGCGGAGCTGGTGATCAGCCGGGCGCCCGAGGTGTGCCTGCTGGGGACGGCCACGCCGGCCGAGCCGGGGATGTTCGACCCGGTCGTGAAGATCAAGCGGGAGCGGCCGCAGGTGGCGGTGCTGGTGCTGGGCCCGGTGCCGAGCCCTCGGGGGATCGCGGCGGCGTTCGCGGCGGGGGCGTCGGGCTATGTACGGCACGACGAGCGCATCGAGGGGGTCGAGCGGGCGATCATGAAGGCCAGGGCGGGGGAGGCGGCGGTCGCCCCGCAGTTGCTCCAGGGGGCGTTCAGCGAGCTGCTCAATCCGGCGGCCCAGCCGGACGACGAAGGGCAGCGGCTGCTCCAGATGCTGACACCGCGGGAGGTGGAGGTGCTGGTGCGGGTGGCCGACGGGGAGGACACCCGGCTGATCGCGGCGGGGATGGGGATAGCGCCGTCCACGGCCCGGACGCATGTGCAGCGGGTGCTGATGAAGCTGGGGGTGGGGTCCCGGCTGGAGGCGGCGGCGCTGGCGGCGCGGACGGGGTTGCTGGAGCGGGCGGGGCCGGTACCTCCGGTGGTTGAGCCGTGAGTCTGCGGGTTCGGTGGGGGCGGGCGTTTTCGCGCAGTTCCCCGCGCCCCTGAATGCCTGCGGCGGCCCGTTGCTGTCCGGTGGGGGTTCGTGCAGCGCGTGCGGTGCGTGGCGCGGGCGACTGCACCCACCCAGGGGCGCGGGGAACTGCGCGACCAGCCCCCCGCGCCCGCACCGCCCGACAGCCTCTACGCGCCGTCGGTCTCCTCGTCCACCTTCGGCGGCACCGCCGGCTTCAGTCTCTGCCAGATCAGGAAGAAGATGCCGAGGGCCAGCATCCCGAGGCCGGTCCAGAGGTTGATGTTGACGCCCTCGGCCTTGTCGAGGGTGGCGTCGGAGGGGTTGATGCCGGCGATCGTGACGATGACGCCGTAGAGGACGAACAGGCCGCCGATGATGCGGCGCAGGTCGAAGATGCGGGCCGCCGTGGCCGACTTGGCCTGGAGTTCGGCGACCTCTCGCTGGACGTCGTGTTCGGACATGGTTCCTCAATTCTCCCGCGGTCAGAACGAGAACGGGATGTAGCAGGCGGCAGCCAGCACGACCGCACCCCAGCCCAGCAGGGCCGGCCTGCGGTACCAGGCGTCGTCGCCGGCGGCGGGGGGCTCGGACATGCCCGGGGACGTCGTGCCGTAGACGAGGCCCTGGAGTTCCTCGGCGGGCTTGGGGGCGGTGAACAGGGACACGGCGACCATGACCACCGCGCCGGCCACGAAGCCGACGATCGCGGAGACGAAGTTGGCGCCCTGGTCGGAGGGGATGTCGATGATGCCCTGCTTGTAGATCCAGAAGTAGTTCACCATCGCCGCGACCGTGCCGGCGAGCAGCCCCCAGAAGCCGGACTTGGTGGACGCGCGCTTCCAGAACATGCCGACGATGAAGACGACGAACATCGGCACGTTGAAGAAGGAGAACAGCGTCTGGAGGTAGCTCATGATGTTCGAGAAGGACGAGGCCAGGAAGGCTGTGCCCACCGACGCGCAGACGCCGATCACCGTGATCAGGCGGCCGAAGCGGACGTAGTACTCGTCCTCGCGGCCCTTCCGCACGTAGCGGCCCCAGATGTCGTTCGTGAACACCGTGTTGAAGGAGGACACGTTGGCCGCCATGCCCGCCATGAAGGCGGCCAGCAGGCCGGTGACCGCGATGCCCAGGACGCCGTTCGGCAGGAGCTGTTCCATCAGGTACGGGATGGCGTCGTTGTACTGGTAGCCGGAGTCGGCGGTGCCGAAGCCGGGGATCAGGGCCGCCGCCACCAGGCCCGGGATCATCACCAGGAAGACGATGAAGATCTTCGGGTACGCGGCGATCAGGGGGGTGCGCTGGGCCGCGGAGAGGTTCTTCGCCGACAGGGCGCGCTGGACCTCCGCGAAGTTCGTCGTCCAGTAGCCGAAGGACAGCACGAAGCCGAGGCCGAGGACGATCGTCAGCCAGTTCGCGCCCAGCGGGTTGTCGCTGCCGATGCCCGTGCCGCCCCACGCCGTGGTGAAGTTCGCCCCGTGCTCCGCCGTCAGCTTGTCCGTGAGGCCGCCCCAGCCGCCCACCTTCTTCAGGCCGAGGAAGACCAGCGGGATGAGGGCCGCGAGGATCACGAAGAACTGGAGGACCTCGTTGTAGATCGCGGAGGACAGTCCGCCGAGGGTGATGTAGGCGAGGACGAAGGCGCCCGCGACCACGATGGCCACCCACTGCGGCCAGCCCAGCAGGGCCTCCACGACGATCGCCAGGGCGTAGAGGTTGACGCCCGCGATCAGGATGGCCGCGAAGGCGAACAGGGCCGAGCTGAGCAGGTGCGCCCACTTGTCGAAGCGCAGCAGGAGCATCTCGGGGACCGAGCGCACCTTGCTGCCGTAGTAGAAGGGCATCATCACCAGGCCGAGGAAGACCATGGCCGGGATGGCGCCGATCCAGTACCAGTGGACCGTGTAGGCGCCGTACTGCGCGCTGTTGGCGGCCATCCCCAGGATCTCCGTGGCGGCCAGGTTGGCGGAGATGAAGGCGAGACCCGTGATCCACGCCGGCAGTGAGCGTCCGGAGAGGAAGAAGTCCAGGCTCGTCTTCACCGATCTACGGGCCGCGAAGCCGATGCCGAGGACGACGACGAAGTAGATCCCGAGGATCGTGTAGTCGAGCCAGTTGGTGGGGAGCCTGAGCTCGGCGGCCAGGTATGCGCCTTTTGTGGGGGTTTGCATAGTCAGCAATTGAACACCTCGACTGGTGCGCTTTGTTTGATTCCGATGATGACTTGGGTGGGTGTTTATGGTTACATGTGTTTAGTTATGTTTGAGTGAAGGAGCGCAGCGGTGAAGAAGACCTCGACCCGGCTGGCCGACGGTCGCGAGCTCATCTACTACGACCTGCGCGACGACACCGTCCGCGACGCCGTGGACCGGCGGCCGCTGGAGCGGACCGTCACCACGTCCGAGGTCCGTCGTGATCCGCTGCTCGGCGACTCCGTGGCCATCGCCTCGCACCGGCAGGGCCGCACCTACCACCCGCCCGCCGACGAGTGCCCGCTGTGTCCCTCGCAGGGGGAGCGGCTGAGCGAGATCCCGGACTCGTCGTACGACGTCGTGGTCTTCGAGAACCGTTTCCCCTCCCTGGCGGGCGACTCGGGGCGCTGTGAGGTCGTCTGCTTCACCTCGGACCACAACGCGTCCTTCGCGGACCTCACGCAGGAGCAGGCACGGCTCGTCCTGGACGCATGGACCGACCGGACGTCGGAGCTGTCGCATCTGCCCTCCGTGGAGCAGGTCTTCTGTTTCGAGAACCGGGGTGCGGATATCGGTGTGACCCTGGGTCACCCGCATGGCCAGATCTACGCCTACCCCTTCACCACCCCTCGCACCGCACTGATGTTGCGCTCTCTCGCGGCGCACAAGGAGGCGACCGGAGGGGAGAACCTCTTCGACGCCGTCCTGGAGGGCGAACTCGCCGGCGAGCGGGTCGTCCTGGAGAGCGAGCACTGGGTCGCCTTCGTGCCCTACGCGGCGCACTGGCCGTACGAGGTGCACCTGTACCCCCGGCGCCGGGTGCCGGATCTGCTCGGCCTCGACGAGGACGCCCGCACAGAGTTCCCCCAGGTCTATCTGGAACTCTTGAGGCGCTTCGACCGGATCTTCGATGGGCCGGGTGGAGGGAAGGAAGGTGCGGGTGAGCCGCCGACCCCGTACATCGCCGCCTGGCACCAGGCGCCCTTCGGCCAGTTGGAGGAGTTCGAGGGGGTCAGCCGCGACGACTTCGCGCTGCACCTCGAGCTTTTCACCATCCGTCGCACGTCCGGCAAGCTGAAGTTCCTCGCGGGCTCCGAGTCGGGCATGAACGTCTTCATCAACGACATCCGGCCGGAGGCCGCGGCACAGCGACTGCGAGAGGTAGCGAGTTCATGAAGTACCTGGTGACAGGTGGCGCGGGATACGTCGGCGGTGTCGTGGCCCAGCACCTGCTGGAGGCCGGCCACGAGGTCGTCGTCCTCGACAACCTCTCCACCGGCTTCCGCGAGGGCGTCCCGGCCGGGGCCGCCTTCGTCGAGGGCGACATCCGCGACGCCGCCAAGTGGCTGGACCCCTCCTTCGACGGCGTGCTCCACTTCGCCGCGTTCTCGCAGGTCGGCGAGTCGGTCGTGAAGCCCGAGAAGTACTGGGACAACAACGTCGGCGGGACGATGGCGCTGCTCGGCGCCATGCGCGAGGCCGGCGTGCGCAAGCTCGTCTTCTCCTCCACGGCCGCCACCTACGGGGAGCCCGAGGAGGTGCCGATCGTCGAGTCGGCGCCGACCCGGCCGACCAACCCGTACGGCGCCTCCAAGCTCGCCGTCGACCACATGATCACCGGCGAGGCGAACGCGCACGGGCTCGGTGCCGTCTCCCTGCGCTACTTCAACGTCGCCGGCGCGTACGGCAAGCAGGGCGAGCGGCACGATCCCGAGTCGCACCTCATCCCGCTGATCCTCCACGTCGCCCAGGGCAGGCGCGAGGCGATCTCGGTCTTCGGCGAGGACTACCCGACCCCGGACGGCACCTGCGTCCGCGACTACATCCACATCGCCGACCTGGCCGAGGCCCACCTCCTGGCCCTGAAGGCCGCCACCGCGGGCGAGCACCTCATCTGCAACCTCGGCAACGGCGAGGGCTTCTCCGTCCGCCAGGTCATCGAGACGGTCCGCAAGGTGACCGGCCACCCGATCCCCGAGGTCGTGGCCCCCCGCCGGGACGGCGATCCGGCCACCCTGGTCGCCTCCGCCGCCACCGCCCGCGAGAAGCTCGGCTGGAACCCGTCCCGCGCGGATCTCGCGGGGATCGTCGCGGACGCCTGGGAGTTCGCGCAGTACATCGCGAGGGAGCAGTAGTGGAGCAGGTGCAGCGTAGTTTCGTGGAGCTCTACGGAACCGAGCCCGAGGGTGTCTGGTCGGCGCCGGGTCGCGTCAACCTCATCGGTGAGCACACCGACTACAACGACGGCTTCGTGATGCCCTTCGCGCTGCCGCACACCTCGGTCGCGGCCGTCTCCCGGCGCACGGACGGCGTCCTGCGCCTGCACTCGGCCGACGTCGAGGGCGGAGTCGTGGAGCTGCGCCTGGACGACCTCGCCCCGGAGAGCGACCGGAACTGGACCGCCTACCCGGCCGGAGTCGTCTGGGCGCTGCGGGAGGCCGGACACCCGGTCACCGGCGCCGACGTGCACCTCGCCTCGACGGTCCCGGCGGGCGCGGGCCTGTCCTCCTCGGCCGCCCTGGAGGTCGTCGTCGCGCTCGCGCTGAACGACCTCTACGACCTCGGCCTCCAGCGCTGGCAGTTGGCCCGGCTGTGCCAGCGCGCCGAGAACGTCTACGTCGGCGCCCCCACCGGGATCATGGACCAGACCGCGTCCGCCTGCTGCGAGGACGGCCACGCCCTGTTCCTCGACACCCGGGACCTCGCCCAGAAGCAGATCCCCTTCGACCTCGCCGCCGAGGGCATGGTCCTGCTGGTCGTCGACACCCGCGTCAAGCACGCCCACAACGAGGGCGAGTACGGCAAGCGCCGGGCCGGCTGCGAGCGCGGAGCGGCCCTGCTCGGCGTGGACGCGCTGCGGGACATCCCCTACGGCGAGCTCGACGCGGCCCTCGAACGGCTCGGCGACGACGAGGAGGCCGTACGCCTGGTGCGGCACGTCGTCACCGAGGACGAGCGGGTCGAGAAGGTCGTCGCCCTGCTGGAGTCGGGCGAGACCCGCGCGATCGGCCCGGTGCTGGTCGCCGGACACGCCTCCCTGCGCGACGACTTCCGGATCTCCTGCCCGGAGCTGGACCTGGTCGTCGACACCGCGCTCGCCTCGGGCGCGCTGGGGGCGCGGATGACCGGCGGCGGTTTCGGCGGCTCGGCGATCGTGCTGGCCGAGGCGGCCGACGTGGAGACGATCACCAAGGCGGTCCAAGAGGCGTTCTCCGCGGCCGGGTTCACCGCTCCGCGGGTGTTCGAGGCGGTGCCTTCGGCGGGGGCGCGGCGCCTGGTCTGAGACCGGCTGACCGCTGTTTTGCCCGGCTTGATCCGAACTTGGGGAAAGCCGGGCCTCTCCCTGACACGCGCGCCAGTAGCGTCGGAGCGTGAGTCGAGGGCGCCTTCGCATCCTGTCGGCGATCGGCATCGGCTGCTACGCGCTCGCCGCGATCGCCGGCTTCTTCGTCCTGGCGGACCACCAGGGCCACGCACTCCTCGTGCCCCTGTGGATCGCGCACGGCGTGCTCCTCGCCGTGCTGCTCACCAGGCTGTGCGCCGACGAGACGGGCCTGTCCGCGGCGCTGCTGGTGGTGGGGGCCTCCCTGGCGGCCGTGTACGTCGCCGACCTGGCCCGCGACGAGCTCACCCTGGACCGGCGGGGCGAGCGGGTCACCGCCACCGTCGTACGGGACTGGCCCGCCCCGGACCGGGGGCGGGAGGCGGACACCTACGACTACGCCCTCGCGCGCCGCGACGGCACCAGGCTCCCGGGTCCCGCCCTCCAGGCCGCGTCCGGCCGCTTCGCCGTCGGGCAGACCGTCATCGTGCTCGCCGACCCCGAGGGGGTCCTGCGCCCCCGGCTCCCGGACGACACGGGCGGGACCGGGGACGTGCTGGGGGTGGGGGCGTTCGCGCTGATCGCGCTCGGGCTCGTCGCGGCCACCGCCCGCCGGGGTGCGGCCGTCGCGCGCCGGCGGGAGGAACGGGCCAGGACGGCGGAACAGGAGCACACGCTCCGGGAGGCGCTCCGCACGGCCTCGGCCGACGACCACGGCTTCGTCGAGGTGCACCCCGCGCACTACCCCGACGTCCCCCACCGCCGCGCGGCCGGCATCGCGGGGGAGCTGGGTCTGGAACCGGCGGACGAGCCGGGCTCCTGGCGCTTCAGGCGGTGAGCCGCTTGGTCAGCGTGTACTCCGTGACCCCCGGCGGATAGTCCGGGATCACGCACACCACCTCGTAGCCCTGCTTCCGGTAGAACTCCGGCGCCTGGAAGTCCCAGGTCTCCAGGCGTACGGCGGTGCAGCCCCGGCCGTGGCGCGCCAGGTGCTCCGCGTGTGCGAGCAACTGCGAACCCAGGCCCGCCCCGCGGTGCCGTCCGTCGACCCACAGATAGGTCACGTGCAGCCAGCTCGTCCAGGTGTGGCCGACCAGTCCGCCCGCGAGCGCGCCGGAGTCGTCCAACGCCCAGACGTGGAGCGGAAGTTCCCGTTCACCTGGGGTTCCACGCAGTGCGCGCAGGACCGGGGAGGCCGCCGTGTTGGCCTCCAACAGCCGCTTGCGGAGCAGATCCTGCCGGGCTTTGTCGACTTCTGTCTCCAGACGAAACATGCGGCTCACCATAAACGCACCGGACAGCCAGTTCTGCAAATAACCTTCCGCTCCTGCCCCCCGGCCGTACCCTGATGAACAGCACCGGTGGGGGCCGGTGCTGATCAGGGGGCGAGACAGTCGGGTACGGCGCCCGAAGTGGGGGTAGCAGTTCTTGCACGGCGGCGGCCGTGCGGCCATCGTGCTTCGCGCGTCGTACCCGCGGCGGTGTCGTCTCCCGAGTCGTCCTCAGACGAAGACGATGGGGTATCCCCTGCTCTTCGAGAGCTTGGGGAAGGGGGTTTCGTGGTTCGTATCCGAGTCCTGGTCGTCGACGACCATCGCATCTTCGCCGAGTCGCTCGCCGCCGCGCTGGCGGCCGAGCCCGACGTGGAGGTCTCCGCGGCCGGCAGCGGTCCCGCCGCGCTGCGCAGTCTGGAGCGCGCGGCCGCCGAGGGCCGCCGTTTCGACGTGCTGCTCGTCGACGCCGACCTGGGCGGCAACGTCCAGGGCATCAGGTCCGCCATGTCCGTGCAGGACGGTACCGGGGACGGCCTCGTCGACGGCATATCGCTGGTCGCCGGGGTCCGTACGGCGCAGCCCGCGGTCCGGATCGTCGTGCTCGCCGAGAAGGACGACCCGCGGCGGGCCGCGCTCGCCCTCCAGGCCGGCGCCTCGGGCTGGGTCGCCAAGGACTGCTCGCTGTCCCGGCTGCTCACCGTCATCCGGGGGGTGCTGCGCGACGAGACCCATCTGCCGCCCGCCCTGCTCACCGGGGTGCTGCGGGAGCTCACCGCCGCCCGCAAGCACCGCACCGAGAGCGAGCGGCTGGTGGAGTCCCTCACCCCGCGCGAGCGGGAGGTGCTGCGCTGCATGGTGGCCGGGCTCGGCCGCAAGGCGGTCGCGGAGAGACTGTTCCTCTCCCCGCACACCGTGCGCACCCACATGCAGAACGTCCTGGGCAAGCTGGGCGTGCACTCCACCCTGGCCGCCGTCGCCCTGGCGCGGCGCGCGGGCGTGGGCCCGGTCGACCTAGCCGGGGATGTTGTCGAACGGGGCGGTCAACTGGCGTAGCAGCCCGGCCAGTTCCCCGCGCTGGGCGCGGGAGAGCTCGGCGAGGATCGCGCGCTCCTGTTCCAGCAGACCGGCGAGGGCCTGGTCCGCGCGGTCCTTGCCGTCCTCCGTGAGCCGGACCAGCACCCCACGCCGGTCGCTCGGGTCGGGCAGCCGCTCCACCAGGCCCTTCTTGGCCAGCCGGTCGATGCGGTTGGTCATCGTGCCCGAGGTGACCAGCGTCTGCGTCAGCAACTGCCCCGGCGAGAGCTGGTACGGCGTCCCCGCGCGCCGGAGCGCGGTCAGCACGTCGAACTCCCAGGGCTCCAGGCTGTGCTCCGCGAAGGCAAGCCGGCGCGCCCGGTCCAGGTGCCGGGCCAGCCTGCTCACCCGGCTGAGCACCTCGAGCGGTTCCACGTCGAGGTCAGGGCGCTCCCGGCGCCACGCAGCGACCAGCCGATCGACCTCGTCCTCCATGACGATCAGTGTAGTGGTTGTGTCGACGTGAAGTCTCTTGATGTCGAGTCTCTTGACATCAAGAGACTGGGTTGGGGAAGGTGAGAGGCATGACGACCCCCACCTGGGACCCGGCCCAGTACCTGCGCCACGCGGACCACCGCGCCCGCCCCTTCACCGACCTGCTCGCCCGCATCCCGGACCCGCCTGGCGAACCGCCCCTGATCGCCGACCTCGGCTGCGGTCCCGGAAACGTGACGGCCCTGCTCGCCGCCCGCTGGCCCACGGCCCGGATCACCGGTTACGACAACTCCGCCGAGATGCTCGACAAGGCACGCGTCGAGTACGCCGGCCCCACCGCCGGCGGCGGCCGGCTCGACTTCGCCCACGCGGACGTCCGCACGTGGACGCCCGCGCGGCCGTACGGCCTCATCGTCAGCAACGCCACGCTCCAGTGGGTGCCAGGGCACGTGGAGCGGTTCCGGGACTGGGTGGCGGGACTGGCACCGGGCGGCACCTTCGCCTTCCAGGTGCCCGGGAACTTCGGCTCCCCGAGCCACCGGCTGATGCGCGAGCTCGCCGAACGGGCCGGGCTCGCGCACACCCTGCGCCACGAGGACGCCGTCCGCACGCCCGAGGCCTATCTGGCGGAACTGGCCGACCTGGGCTGCGAGGTGGACGCGTGGGAGACGACGTACGTCCACCTGCTCCAGGGCGAGGACCCGGTCCTCGACTGGGTCAGGGGCACCGGCCTGCGCCCGCTCCTCACCGCCCTCGCCGACGACCCGCAGACCAGGGAGGAGTTCCTGACCGCCTACCGGGCGGCCCTGCGCGAGGCGTACCCGGCCGGACCGCACGGCACGCCGTTCCCCTTCCGCCGCGTCTTCGCCGTCGCCCGCAGGAAGGGCTGATGCTCAGGTCCGTGGACCATGTGCAGCTCGCGGCTCCGCCCGGCTCCGAGGACCTGCTGCGCGCCTTCTACGCCGGTGTCCTCGGCATGACGGAGCTTCCCAAGCCGCCGGAGCTCGCGGCCCGGGGCGGGTGCTGGTTCCGGGCGGGGGCGGTGGAACTGCACCTGGGGATCGAGGACGACTTCCGACCGGCCAGGAAGGCCCATCCGGGGCTCGTGGTCGCGGACCTCGCGGCGTGCGCCGCCCGGCTGGCGGCGCACGGTGCGGAGGTCCGCTGGGACGCGCATCTGCCGGGGCGCCGGCGCCTCTACGCGGACGACCCCGTCGGGAACCGGCTTGAGTTCCTTGTTTGACCGGGGTCCGACGGGTCACCCGCAGTGAGGACAGCGGAGTCTGCAAGCGCTGGGAGTGAGAACGGTGGCAGGAGACCAGAAGGCCAAGGCCAAGAAGGAACAGGCCAAGGGCAAGGCCAAGGAGGTCGTGGGCCGCGCGGTCGGCAACGAGAGCATGGAGGCCGAGGGCCGCATGGCGCAGTCCAAGGGCGACGCGCGCCAGGCCAAGGAGAAGGCGAAGGACACCTTCAAGCACTGACGGCACGCAGACGAAGGCCCGTGCACCGCACAGGTGCACGGGCCGTCGTGCGCGCCGGCTCAGCTCTTTCCGCCTCAGCTCTTTCGGCGGCCTATCAGACGGGGCTTGGCCTCCAGGCCGTCCAGGCCGTGCCAGGCGAGGTTCACCAGGTGTGCCGCCACCTCCGCCTTCTTCGGGCGGCGCACGTCCAGCCACCACTGGCCGGTCAGGGCGACCATGCCGACCAGGGCCTGGGCGTACAGCGGGGCCAGTTTGGGATCGAAGCCGCGTCGCTTGAACTCACGGCCCAGGATGTCCTCCACCTGGGTCGCGATGTCGGAGATGAGCGAGGCGAAGGAGCCCGTGGACTGGGGGATCGGGGAGTCGCGGACCAGGATGCGGAAGCCGTCCGTGTACTCCTCGATGTAGTCGAGGAGGGCGAACGCGGCCTGTTCGCACAGTTCGCGGGGGTGGCCGGCGGTCAGCGAACTGGTCACCATGTCCAGCAGGCGCCGCATCTCGCGGTCCACCACCACCGCGTACAGGCCCTCCTTGCCGCCGAAGTGCTCGTACACCACCGGCTTGGAGACGCCGGCCTTCGCGGCGATCTCCTCCACCGACGTGGCCTCGAAGCCCTTCGCGGCGAACAGCGTGCGACCGATCTCCAGCAACTGGGCGCGGCGCTCGGCCCCCGTCATCCGGGTGCGCCGGGCTCGCCGCGGCTTCGCTTCGCTGCTCGGGGTACTGCTGGAGTCGGTCGCCACGGCGTCCATCATGCCGCCTCGGCGGTCTCCTCCTTGCGCCGGGAGTCGTCCCCGTCCGTGATCCGGCGTGAATCGATACGCGAGCGTGACGGCCAGCGCACGTCATACGCCCAGCCGAGCATCTCGAACCAGCGGATGATCCGTGCGGAGGAGTCGACCTGACCCCGCATCACCCCGTGCCGCGCCGACGTCGGGTCGGCGTGGTGCAGGTTGTGCCAGGACTCGCCGCAGGACAGCACGGCCAGCCACCACACGTTGCCCGAGCGGTCCCGGGACTTGAAGGGCCGCTTGCCGACCGCGTGGCAGATCGAGTTGATCGACCAGGTCACGTGGTGCAGCAGGCAGACCCGGACCAGGGAGCCCCAGAAGAACCCGGTGAACGCGCCCCACCAGGACATCGTCACCAGACCGCCGATCACGGCGGGCAGGGCGAGGGAGAGCATGGTCCAGTAGATGAAGTGGCGGGAGATCGCCCGGATGGCCGGGTCCTTGACCAGGTCCGGCGCGTACTTCTCCTGCGGGGTCTGCTCCTCGTCGAACATCCAGGCGATGTGGGCCCACCACAGGCCCTTGACGAGTGCCGGGACCGTCTCCCCGAACCGCCACGGCGAGTGGGGGTCGCCCTCGGCGTCGGAGAACCTGTGGTGCCTGCGGTGGTCGGCCACCCAGCGCACCAGCGGCCCCTCGACCGCCAGTGAACCCATGATCGCCAGCGCGATCCTGAGCGGCCGCTTGGCCTTGAAGGAGCCGTGCGTGAAGTAGCGGTGGAAGCCGATGGTGATGCCGTGACAGCCGAGGTAGTAGAAGAAGACCAGAAGACCCAGATCGAGCCAGCTCACGCCCCAGCCCCAGGCCAGCGGCACCGCCGCGAGCAGGGCGAGGAACGGAACGGTGATGAAGAGGAGCAGCGTGATCTGTTCGATCGAGCGCTTCTGCTCACCGCCCAGTGTCGCGGAGGGCGGGGTCGAGCCGTCGGGCGCCTTCGGGGCGTCTGCGATCACATCGGAGCGCGTGGTCATGGGCGTCCCCTGTGGGGTTTCGAGGGTTGAAGACAGGTGCCGGGCTGCGGGAATCCTTCCCGGGTTCCGTGACGAGGGTCCCTACGGTTCCGTAACCTACGGCGTCGTAAGTATGGCAGTGCGGCGCCCGGCGACAAGAGCCCGAGAGTCTGCGCGTCCGCATGGACACCTATCCTTGGAGTCGGTCGGACAGCGCGGTCCGCTCTGATTTCTTCCCGGATGGCCCGGCCGTATGCGGCGGCTGCCGCACGACCGCGCTCCGGGTTCCCCTCCCGGACGAGCTTCAACACTGCAAGGAGCCGCACCTGTGAGCAGTGCCGACGACCTGACTACGAGCGCCACGTCGACCAGTACCGAGCTGCGTGCCGACATCCGCCGGCTGGGCGATCTCCTGGGCGAGACCCTGGTCCGCCAGGAGGGCCCCGAGCTGCTGGAACTCGTCGAGAAGGTGCGCCGCCTCACCCGTGAGGACGGCGAGGCCGCCGCCGAGCTGCTGCGCGGCACCGAACTGGAGACCGCCGCCAAGCTGGTCCGCGCCTTCTCCACCTACTTCCACCTGGCCAACGTCACCGAGCAGGTGCACCGCGGCCGTGAACTGCGGGCCCGGCGCGCCGCCGAGGGCGGTCTCCTCGCCTGTACGGCCGACCGCCTCAAGGACGCCGACCCCGAGCACCTGCGCCAGACCGTCGCCAACCTCAACGTCCGCCCGGTCTTCACCGCCCACCCCACCGAGGCCGCCCGCCGCTCGGTGCTGAACAAGCTCCGCCGGATCGCCGCCCTCCTGGAGACCCCGGTCATCGAGGCGGACCGGCGCCGCTACGACACCCGTCTGGCCGAGAACATCGACCTCGTATGGCAGACGGACGAGCTGCGCGTGGTGCGTCCCGAGCCCGCCGACGAGGCTCGCAACGCCATCTACTACCTCGACGAGCTGCACGCCGGCGCGGTCGGCGACGTCCTGGAGGACCTGACGGCCGAATTGGAGCGCGTGGGCGTCAGGATCCCCGACGCCACCCGCCCCCTCACCTTCGGCACCTGGATCGGCGGCGACCGCGACGGCAACCCCAACGTCACCCCCCAGGTCACCTGGGACGTCCTGATCCTCCAGCACGAGCACGGCATCAACGACGCCCTGGAGCTCATCGACGAGCTGCGCGGCTTCCTGTCGAACTCCATCCGCTACACCGGCGCCACCGAGGAGCTCCTGGAGTCCCTCAAGGCCGACCTGGAGCGCCTCCCGGAGATCAGCCCCCGCTACAAGCGCCTCAACGCCGAGGAGCCGTACCGGCTCAAGGCCACCTGCATCCGGCAGAAGCTGGAGAACACCAAGACCCGGCTGGCCAGGGGCATCCCGCACGAGGACGGCCGGGACTACCTCGGCACCGGCGAGCTGCTGCACGACCTGACCCTGATCCAGACCTCGCTGCGGGAGCACCGCGGCGGGCTCTTCGCCGACGGCCGGATGAACCGCACCATCCGCACCCTGTCCGCCTTCGGTCTCCAGCTCGCCACCATGGACGTCCGCGAGCACGCCGACGCCCACCACCACGCCCTCGGCCAGCTCTTCGACCGGCTCGGCGAGGAGTCCTGGCGGTACGCGGACATGCCCCGCGAGTACCGGTCCAAGCTGCTCGCCAAGGAGCTGCGCTCGCGCCGGCCCCTCGCGCCGAGCCCGGCTCCGGTCGACGCGGCCGGCGAGAAGACCCTCGGCGTCTTCCAGACCGTGAAGCGGGCCCTGGAGGTCTTCGGGCCCGAGGTCGTCGAGTCGTACATCATCTCGATGTGCCAGGGCGCCGACGACGTCTTCGCCGCCGCCGTCCTCGCCCGCGAGGCCGGTCTGCTCGACCTGCACGCCGGCTGGGCGAAGATCGGCATCGTGCCGCTCCTGGAGACCACCGACGAGCTCAAGGCCGCCGACACCATTCTGGAGGACATGCTCTCCGACCCCTCCTACCGGCGCCTGGTCGCGCTGCGCGGGGACGTCCAGGAGGTCATGCTCGGCTACTCCGACTCCTCGAAGTTCGGCGGCATCACCACCAGCCAGTGGGAGATCCACCGCGCCCAGCGGCGGCTGCGTGACGTCGCCCACCGCTACGGCGTGCGGCTGCGCCTGTTCCACGGCCGCGGCGGCACCGTCGGCCGCGGCGGCGGCCCCTCGCACGACGCGATCCTCGCCCAGCCCTGGGGAACCCTGGAGGGCGAGATCAAGGTCACCGAGCAGGGCGAGGTCATCTCCGACAAGTACCTCGTGCCGTCCCTGGCCCGGGAGAACCTGGAACTGACGGTCGCCGCCACCCTCCAGGCGTCCGCCCTGCACACCGCGCCCCGCCAGTCCGACGAGGCCCTGGCGCGCTGGGACGCGGCGATGGACGTGGTGAGCGACGCCGCCCACGCGGCCTACCGCCGGCTCGTCGAGGACCCGGACCTGCCGACGTACTTCCTCGCCTCCACGCCGGTCGACCAGCTCGCCGACCTGCACCTCGGCTCCCGGCCCTCCCGCCGCCCCGGCTCGGGCGTCTCCCTGGACGGGCTGCGGGCCATCCCGTGGGTGTTCGGCTGGACCCAGTCCCGCCAGATCGTGCCCGGCTGGTTCGGCGTCGGCTCGGGCCTGAAGGCGCTGCGCGAGGCCGGCCTCACCGCGACATTGGGAGGAGAGGGCGTGCTCGACGAGATGCACGAGCAGTGGCACTTCTTCCGCAACTTCATCTCCAACGTCGAGATGACGCTGGCCAAGACGGACCTGCGGATCGCCGCCCACTACGTCGACACCCTCGTCCCCGAGGAGCTCCGGCATGTCTTCGACACCATCAAGGCCGAGCACGAACTCACCGTCCGCGAGGTCCTGAAGATCACCGGCGAGGACGAACTCCTCGACGCCACCCCGGTCCTCAAGCAGACCTTCAGCATCCGTGACGCCTACCTGGACCCGATCTCCTACCTCCAGGTGGCGCTGCTCAAGCGGCAGCGCGAGGCGGCCGCCGCCGACGAGCCCGCCGACCCGCTGCTCGCCCGCGCCCTGCTCCTCACGGTCAACGGCGTCGCCGCGGGCCTGCGCAACACGGGCTGAGCCTGACGCGAGAAAGCGGTGCCCCCGGCCGTCCGGCCGGGGGCACCGCTTCTTCGTATCAGGTCAGGCCCGGCGCCGCCGGACGACGAGGTAACCGCCCGCCGCCATCAGCGCAGCGGCCACGCCCGCGAGCAGGCCGACGGGAGCGCCGTTGCCGGTCTCGGCGAGGTCACCGGTGGTGCCCTGCGGGGAGGCGGAGGAGGAGGCCGACGGGGAAGCCCCGGGCTCCGTGGCTCCGCCCGCGGACTCGCTGGGCTCGGCGCTCGGAGAGGCGGACTCGTCCGTTCCGGGAGTGCCGGAGGGCGAGGCCGTCGGCGTACCGGTCGAACCGCCGCCCTCCTCGTCCTCGCAGTCGGTCCAGAACACCTTGTGCTTGGCGGCGCCCTTCTCCCCGTCGAAGTTCCAGAACAGCTTGTAGTGCCCGTCGGGCAGCGACAGGTCCTCCGTACGGCCGTGGCCCCCGGAGTCCAGCGTGATTTCGCCGGACTTCACGGTCTCGCCCTTGACGTCGGCCGTCGGGGCCCAGGCCTCGATGTGCCAGTCGACCTCCTGGACGGTGTCAAAGCCGAAGGCGTCGAGGTAGAAGGTGCAGACGTGCGGCTCGTTCTTGCGGAGCTCTTCGCCGGTGGTGGCGTCGTGGATCTTCACGGTCCCGTTGTCACCGGGAGCGGTGGCGTGGGCGGCCGGGGCGACCAGGAGGGCAGCCGAGGCGACGGCGGACAGAACGCCGAAGCGGGTGAGGGTACGCATGGGGAAGTAGTCCATCTTCGGGAGTGGAACGGGAAGATGTGGAGGGGGCGGCTCAGCATCCAGCCGTGACTGACCTCTGGTCAATCACGAACAGAGAACACTCACTTCCTCCACAGAAGCCGAGAACGGCGAAACCCCTCAGACGGTCACGAAAGCCGCCGTCAGCAGTGCGACTCCCGACCCCGCACACACCCACGCGAGCCGGGTTCTGCGCAGCCCGCCCGCCACGACCACCGACGCGAGCAGCAGCGCCCCGCCCATCGGCACCCACGCGTACAGCACCCCGGCCGTCCCCGACCGCACGACGTCGGCGCTGCCGGGCTTCACCACGACCGGGTAGGTCCGGCCCCTGTCGATACCCACCGTTTTCTCGACGACGACCCGCTCGCGCGCCACGGACCCGTGCGACAGGGGCGTGTACGGGCCGCTGCACACGTCCCGCGCGCACCGGGTCACCTCGATCGTGCCGCGCTCCCGCCCCTTGGTCAGCATCACGTACTGCGCGCTGCCCCAGGAGGCCCACACCCCAGCGACCAGGATCAGCACCGTGACCGTCCCCATCGACGCGAGCCGTCCGAACCGCAGCGCGGCGACCGAGGCCCGACGGGCGGTGGGGGCGGGGGCAGGCATGGCCGGGATCATTGGCCATGGCACTACACGGGGTCAACTCGGGCCCGGCCGACCGGGGGACAAGTCAGGAGTTGTACGTGCTTTGCGCCCGCTCCAGACCCTCGATCACCAGCGCCTCCACGGCGTCGGCCGCACGGTCCACGAAGTAGTCGAGCTCCTTGCGCTCACTCGACGAGAAGTCCTTCAGCACGAAGTCCGCGACCTGCATACGGCCCGGCGGACGCCCGATCCCGAACCGCACCCGGTGGTACTCCGCCCCGAACGCCTTCGTCATCGACTTCAGCCCGTTGTGGCCGTTGTCCCCGCCGCCGAGCTTGAGCCGCAGGGTGCCGTAGTCGATGTCCAGCTCGTCGTGGACCGCCACGATGTTCGCGACCGGCACCTTGTAGAAGTCCTTCAGGGCGTTCACCGGTCCGCCGGACAGGTTCATGAAGGACATCGGCTTGGCCAGGATCACCCGCCGGTTCGCCGGCCCGGGCGGCCCGATCCGCCCCTCGACGACCTGCGCCTGCGCCTTGCCGGCCCGCTTGAACCGGCCCCCGATCCGCTCGGCCAGCAGATCGGCCACCATGAAGCCGACGTTGTGCCGGTTGGCGGCGTACTCGGGCCCGGGGTTGCCGAGGCCGACGATCAGCCAGGGGCCGCCTGCAGGGGTGCTCACGTCCATGTCTCCTCACGTGCAACAGCCGCCGCCCCCCGGAGGGAGCAGCGGCTGGAGCCTATACGGCGAGCGCTCGGGCTCAGGCCTCGGCGGCCTCGTCGCCCGCGGCCTCTTCGCCCTCGGACTCCTCGGCCTGCGCGGCCAGGACCTGGAGGACGACGGTCTCGCCGTCGACGGCCAGCTTGGTGCCCTTCGGCAGGGTGATGTCCTTGGCGAGGACGGAGTCGCCGGCTGCCAGACCCTCGACGGAGACGGTGACGGACTCGGGGATGTGGGTGGCCTCGGCCTCGACCGGAAGCGCGTTCAGGACGTGCTCCAGCAGGTAGCCGCCCGGAGCCAGCTCGCCCTCGGTGTGGACGTAGATCTCGACGTTGACCTGCTCGCCGCGCTTGACGAGCTGAAGGTCGACGTGCTCCAGGTGGCCCTTGATCGGGTCGCGCTGCACGGACTTCGGGATGGCCAGCTCGTTGCTCTTGCCGTCGATGTCCAGGGAGATCAGGACGTTCGACGTACGCAGCGCGAGCAGCAGCTCGTGGCCCGGGAGGGTCAGGTGGATCGGGTCGGAACCACGACCGTACAGAACACCGGGAACCTTGTTGTCACGGCGGATGCGACGGGCGGCACCCTTGCCGAACTCGCTGCGGGTCTCGGCGGAGATCTTGACCTCGGACATGCGGATCACTCCTCGTAGTAATCAGAACGGACGTGGTCACCCGGCCACGAACGGCCTGCTACGAAGAGCGCGTCGATAACGGACCGCCGCATCCATGGATACGGCCTCCCTCGCCGAGCAACTCGTGCAGTCTACTCAGCGGGGGAGGCCGCAGAAAAATCGATCATGCAGAAGCGTTTTTACAGCTTCCGGTCCAGCCTCACTGCTCGTCGAAGAGGCTGGTCACCGACCCGTCCTCGAAGACCTCGCGCACCGCGCTCGCGATCGTCGGCGCGATCGACAGCACCTTGATCTTGTCCAGGTCATGAGCCAGCTCACCCGGCGTCGGCAGCGTGTTCGTGAAGACGAACTCGCTCACCCGGGAGTTCTTCAGCCGGTCCGCCGCCGGACCGGACAGCACACCGTGGGTGGCCGTCACGATGACGTCCTCCGCACCGTGCGCGAACAGGGCGTCCGCGGCCGCGCAGATGGTGCCGCCCGTGTCGATCATGTCGTCCACCAGGACGCACACCCGGCCCTTGACCTCACCCACGACCTCGTGGACGGTCACCTGGTTCGCCACGTCCTTGTCACGCCGCTTGTGCACGATCGCCAGCGGCGCCCCCAGCCGGTCGCACCAGCGGTCCGCGACCCGCACCCGGCCCGCGTCCGGCGACACGACCGTCAGCTTGTCCCGGTCGACCTTGCGGCCCACGTAGTCCGCCAGCAGCGGCAGCGCGAACAGGTGGTCCACCGGACCGTCGAAGAAGCCCTGGATCTGGTCCGTGTGCAGATCGACCGTGAGGAGGCGGTCCGCACCCGCCGTCTTCATCAGGTCCGCGATCAGCCGCGCCGAGATCGGTTCACGGCCGCGGTGCTTCTTGTCCTGCCGCGCATAACCGTAGAACGGCACGATGACCGTGATGGAGCGGGCCGACGCACGCTTCAGCGCGTCGATCATGATGAGCTGCTCCATGATCCACTGGTTGATCGGAGCCGTGTGGCTCTGGATCACGAAGCAGTCCGCGCCACGCGCCGACTCCTGGTAGCGGACGTAGATCTCGCCGTTCGCGAAGTCGAAGGCCTTGGTCGGGACGACCCCGACACCCAACTGCTGGGCGACCTCCTCGGCAAGCTCGGGGTGGGCGCGGCCGGAGAAGAACATCATCTTCTTCTCGCCGGTCGTCTTGATCCCGGTCACAGACTGTCTCCTCAGAGGTGTCTCAGCCACGTGCCGACAGACCGCGCCGCTGGGCGCGACGGGCCGTCGTGGCTGGTGGGGTGCGGGTGTGCACTTATCACGGTACGACGACTTCGGCGCACCTGTTTCCGGTCAGTCCTCGCTCACGCCCTCCCGGGAAGCCGCCTCGGCAGCCTTCGCCGCCGCGCTCCCCGGACGCTTCCGGGCCACCCAGCCCTCGATATTCCGCTGCTGGCCCCGGGCCACGGCCAGCGAACCGGGCGGCACGTCCTTCGTGATCACCGACCCTGCGGCGGTGTACGCCCCGTCCCCGACCGTGACAGGCGCCACAAACATGTTGTCCGAACCCGTGCGGCAATGCGACCCGACGGTCGTGTGGTGCTTGTCCTGGCCGTCGTAGTTCACGAACACGCTCGCGGCACCGATGTTCGTGTACTCACCGATCGTCGCGTCCCCGACGTACGAGAGATGCGGGATCTTCGTCCCCTCACCGATGGAGGCGTTCTTCGTCTCCACGTACGTCCCGATCTTGCCCTTCGCACCCAGCCGGGTGCCCGGCCGCAGATAGGCGTACGGCCCCACACTCGCGCCCGCGCCGATGTGGGCGCTGTAGGAGACCGTGTTGTCGACCCGGGCCCCGGCCTCGACGACGGTGTCGGTGAGACGGCTGTTGGGCCCCACCTCGGCGCCCTCGCCGACATGGGTCGCACCGTGCAACTGCGTGCCCGGCAGGACGACGGCGTCCTGGCCGAAGGTCACGCTGACGTCGACCCAGGTCGTCGCCGGGTCCACCACGGTGACGCCGGACAGCATGGCGGCGGTCAGCAGCCGGTCGTTGAGGATCCGCCGCGCCTCCGAGAGCTGCACCCGGTTGTTGATCCCGGCGATCTCACGGTGGTCCGCCGCGACACAGGCACCCACGCGGTGCCCGGCCTCGCGGAGGATCCCGAGAACGTCGGTCAGGTACTCCTCGCCCTGCGAGTTGTCGGTGCGCACCTTGCCCAGCGCGTCCGCCAGCAACTGCCCGTCGAACGCGAACACCCCGGAGTTGATCTCCCGGATCGCCCGCTGCGCCGCGGAGGCGTCCTTGTGCTCGACGATCGCGGTCACGGCACCGGAGGCATCGTCCCGCACGATCCGCCCGTACCCTGTCGCGTCCGGCACCTCGGCGGTCAGCACGGTCACGGCGTTGCCGTCCGTGGAGTGCGTGGCGGCAAGGGCGTTGAGGGTCTCACCGGTCAGCAGGGGAGTGTCCCCGCACACGACGACGACGGTCCCCTCGACACGGCCGCCGAGCTCCTCCAGCGCCATCCGCACCGCGTGCCCGGTGCCGTTCTGCTGCGCCTGTACGGCCGTCCGTACGTCGGCGTCGGTGCCGGCGAGGTGGGCGGTGACCTGCTCCCGGGCGTGCCCCACGACCACGACGAGGTTCTCGGGGTCCAACTCGCGGGCGGCGGCGAGCACATGCCCCACGAGGGAACGGCCGCACAGCTCGTGCAGGACCTTGGGTGTGGCCGACTTCATACGGGTGCCCTCACCCGCTGCGAGAACGACGACGGCTGCCGGGCGAATGGCGCTCACGGGATGCCCTTCGGCTGTGGAGGGGGTGGGGTGACATCCGCAGGATACCGGGGCAATTCTGGGAGGACATGAGAGCGGGCCCTGACAGTGCTGTCAGGGCCCGGGCGACGCGTGGCTCCCCCGCCAGGACTCGAACCCGGACAGATGGCACCAAAAGCCACAGTGCTGCCAATTACACCACGGGGGAATAAAGTCGACTGAACCGGACATTTAGTCTGGTCGTCGAGTGGCGGCTCCTACTATGCCGTACCAGGCGCCCTCCATGCGACGGTACAGATCGGCGCTCTGCCGGACGTAAATCACGAGGCAGCCGCGATAGGCGTCTCCGGTGTTCTTGCGAACCGTCCGGGGGTTGTGCCGTTTCAGTGTGGTCTTGCTGAATGCCGACGTGTCGACACCGGCGATGTCAGCCCAGAACTTCTCGGCGGCCTCCACGTCTGCGCTCTCGTGAATGCTCACGCGCAGGGTCAGGCGCTCCCGCCGCACCCCCAGGAACTCGAGCCAGCGCAGGAAGAGTCTGATCACGTTGGGGTCGCTGTTGATGAACTGCAACACCTCGGTCCGACGGTGCGGCTTGTCTTGGCGCCCTCGGCCCAGTAAAGGGCCACGCCCGCGAAGAAGAGCTCGCGGTCCGACAGTTCGCCGACGGCCGCTGCCGCAGCAGCCTTGGTCGCTTGGCGTTCTTGATCCTGGGAATTGCGCAGGCGTACCAGGCCGGCGTTCATGCGTGCGCGCTGCTCTTCCGGTGTGCACTTGGGCTCCGGGGTCGGCAGATCCCGCACCCATAGCGACACCGAACTCTTCGAGCACCCCAGCTCCGCCTGGATCTGGCTGTACGTCCAGCCCAGCGTGCGCAGTTCTCGCGCCCTCTGGTGCAGATCGTCCTTCGCCCGTGGCCGCGTCGTCCAGTCCGGAGGCGGCTCGCCCTCGACGAGACGCTGACCCTGCCGTCGCAGCGCGACCGCCCGCTCCCGCAGCCCTTCGAAATCCGCGTACTTGCCTGATGGATGTGCCATGGGCATACCGTCCGAGCGGAATCCGATCTTCCGGGCTCGAACGGTGAGCGATTCAGTAGTTCGAGGGATATCGGGCTGTTCCGTAGTCGAACGGTCACTCGATGTGGTGCGGGTCGGTCGTCGGAAAGTCACCGGAAAACCTGCGGGGGCCGAAAGTAGGCTGGAGGCATGACCACGACGGGGGAAGACGTCACCGCGGCACAGAAGGGGCCGTGGTGGTGGGCACGGTGGCGCAGTGCGGTACTGGACGCGGGACTGGCGTCGGCGTCCGCGGTGGAGTGCGCGTTCGAAGGGGTGCGGTTCGCGGAGGACGCGGGGATCCCGTCGGCCGCGGGGATCGTGTTCGGGGTGCTGGCGGGGTCGGTGCTGGTGGTCCGGCGCAAGTGGCCCATCGCCGTCGTCCTCGTGTCGATCGCCATCACACCGGCCCAGATGGGCTACCTGATGGGCATCGTCGGCCTGTACACGCTCGCCGCGTCCGAGCTGCCGCGCCGGATCATCGGCTCACTGGCGGGGATGTCCCTCGTCGGGATGCTGATCGTGATGTTCGTCCGGGTGCGGCAGGACATGGCGCACGGCGAGCTGGACCTGGGGGACTGGTTCGTACCCTTCGCGTCGATCACGACCGCGATCGGGATGACCGCGCCGCCCCTGCTGCTCGGGCTGTACGTGGGGGCCCGGCGCCGGCTCATGGAGAGCCTGCGGGAGCGCGCCGACGACCTCGAACGCGAACTGCAGTTGCTCGCCGAGCGCGCCGAGGAGCGCGCGGAGTGGGCGCGCAACGAGGAACGCACCCGTATCGCCCGTGAGATGCACGACGTCGTCGCGCACCGGGTGAGCCTGATGGTCGTGCACGCCGCCGCCCTGCAGGCCGTGGCCCGCAAGGACCCCGAGAAGGCCGTACGGAACGCGGCCCTGGTCGGGGACATGGGACGGCAGGCGCTCACCGAGCTGCGGGAGATGCTCGGAGTGCTGCGCAGCGGGGACGGGTTCGGGCGCCCGGAGCGGTCGGCGGTCCCGCTCGTCGCGGTCGGGGTGGCGGCCGCCGCCGCGGCCTCGCGGGTCGTGGAGGAGAGCGACGGGCCCTGTCTGGACGATCTGGAGGCGCTGATCGGGCAGTCGGCCGCGGCGGGCATGGCCGTGGACCTGTCCGTGGAGGGCGACGTGCGCTCGTACGGCGCGCAGATCGAGCAGACGGCGTTCCGGGTGGTGCAGGAGGCGTTGACGAACGTCCACAAGCACGCGGCGGGTGCCAAGACGCACGTACGGCTGGCGCACCGGGTGTCCGAGATCGCGATGCAGGTGGAGAACGAACCGCCGCCGGAGCTGTCGTCCCTCGCCTCGGCCCGGCTGCCCTCGGGGGGCAACGGCCTGGTGGGGATGAAGGAGCGGGTCTCCGCGCTGGGCGGGGTGTTCGTGTCGGGGCCGACGGAGGCGGGGGGCTTCCGGGTGTCGGCGGTGATTCCGGCGGCGTGACCGGCCGGGCCGGCGTGGCCGGTGGGGGGACCTTGGCCGGCCGCGGGGTCAGCCCGCGATGAGGCGGGCCGGTTCGACGCCGGCGACGAGGCCGGCCAGGGCCTGGTCGATGTCGGGGCCGAGATACCAGTCGCCGGTGTGGTCCAGGGCGTAGACGCGGCCTTCGGTGTCGATGGCGAGCAGCGCCTGGGTGTCGGACTCGGCGCCGAGCGGGCAGACCTCGGTGTCGAGGGCGCGGCCGAGGTCGGCGAGGGTGCGGGCCATATGGAGGCCGTGCAGTGGGTCGAAGTGGAGGCGGGCGGGGGCGACCTGGCGGCCGGGGCCGGTGGGGGTCAGGTGCAGTCCGCCGAACTCGGCCCATGCCTCTACGGCGGCAGGGAACACGGCGTGCCGGTGTCCGGCGGGCGAGGTGTGTTCGCGCAGGGTGTCGGCCCAGATCTCGGCCTGCTTTATGTCCCAGCGTCCGGGCTGCCAGCCGGCGGCGCGCAGGGCGGCGTCGACGGGGACGGGGAAACGGGTGGTGCCGGTGCGGTCGGGGTGCATCTGCCCTTCGCGTTCGTCGAGGTCATGGAGGGGCGCCGGGGTGTGCGTCGGGGCGCCGTGGTGCGGGTGCTGCGGTGTTGCGGTTCGGGTGGGTGTTGCGGGTCGTGCGGGTGGGGGGTTGGTTGTCAGCCGCCGTTCGCCGTCGGGTCCACGATGCGGACCCCGAAGTGGGCACTGAGGGCGGTGCAGGCGCGGCAGGGGGCGGCGAAGCTGCCGTGCAGCGGGTCACCGTCCTCGCGGATGCGGCGGGCGGTGAGTTTGGCCTGCTTGAGGGCGCGGCGGGCCTCGCCGTTGGTCATCGGCTTGCGCGCGGCGCGCTTGCTGCGGGCGGCGTCGGCGGCGGCGATGTGCCGGGATATGAGCATGGCCTCGGCGCAGCGGCCGGTGAAACGGTCGCGCCGGTCGCTGCCGAGCGTGTCGAGGAAGTCCTGGACGAGCGGGTGCAGCGGGGGCGGCTGGTCGCCGCGGGCGGCGGTGGAGGTGAGCGTGGCGCCGCGCACGGACAGAGCGGCGGCGACGGTGGGCAGTATGCCGTCGCGACGGTGGCGGAGGGTGGGCGCGTGGGGGCTCTCGGCGCTGCTCCAGTTGATGCGGGGATCGCCGTCGAGGCCCGTGTGCGGGCCGCCGTTCGTGCCGGCCGTCATGCCCGTGCGCGGTCCTGTGTGCGGTCCCGTCTGCGTGGTGTTCATGATCGTCAACCCCTCCCTTGCATCCCCCCGGAGGTCACAGACTGCCAAATGGCGTGGCTGGTGCGGAAGCTGGGGCGGTGCGACACGCCCGGGTTCTGGTGGGCCGTCACGATGGGGTGACGGCTGGTCACGGAAGCGGAGGGGGCCAGGCCGGTGCCCGGTGACCGGTGTCGTCGTACCGCATAGGCTGTCGGCACCGCGATCCAAGTGGTCGCCGCGATGCGCGCGGTTGACGCGTGGAGACGGACGAGACAGTCGATACGGCACGTGGCGGCCCTGCAGTGCGCAAGGGCCGCCGCGGGTCGTACCAGAGCGCCGCAGGGGGCTTTCGCCATGACGACAGGTCGGCTCGGGCAACAAGCCGCGCCGCCGAACGCGGCCTATGCCGGGCAGGTCGTGCACTTTCCGGACCCGGTCCGGGCCGCGCGTCATCCCAGAGGGGTGCGGGTGGACGAGCACGGCTACCCCGACTTCTCCCCCTACGCGCGTGCCGCCGCGGAGATCGCCGAGCCGCCCGAGGGCTTCGGGGTAGACGAACTGCGGCTGACGGACTACGTGTCGGCGAACGCGGCGCTCGCGGCGACCGGGCACGAACTGTGGGACACGGTGCCCGCGGTGGCGACGCCGCACGGCTGGACCTGGCACCACGTGGTGGGTTCGCGGCGGCTGGAGCTGATCCCCGTCGAGGTGAAGGCGCTGCTGCGGCATCACGGCGGGATCGCGACGACTCGGGTCGACCAGAACAAGCGCGGGACGCGGCCCTTGCAGGAGACGCGTCCGGCGCACTTCGGGCTGCCCAAGTCGTCGTTGGCGGTGACAGAGTCGCAGGTGCAGGGGGTCGAGGAGGACCTCGGCTACCGGCTGCCCGGCGCCTACCGGTCCTTCCTGAAGGCGGCGGGCGGTTCGGCGCCGGTGGGGGCCGCGCTCGACGCGGAGCTGGGACTCCTGGTCGACCAGCCGTTCTTCACGGTCCGCGACGAGGCGGCGGTCAACGACCTCGTGTACGTCAACAAGTGCCTGCGGGACCATCTGACGAAGGACTATCTCGGCGTCGGTTTCGTCCAGGGCGGCCTGCTGGCCGTGAAGGTGAAGGGCGAGGCGATCGGATCGGTCTGGTTCTGCGCCTACGACGACGCGCGCGACGTCGACCCCGCGATGCGGCCGGCCGAGCGCGTGGAGCGCCTTCTGCTGTCCTGCGGCGCGGACTTCGACGTGTTCCTGTCCCGACTGGCCGGCAATCCGCCGGAGTTGGAGACGGTGGCGAACCTGATGGTGGACGGCGGGTTCGCCCGTTCCGTTCCCGTGTCTTCTTCCGTGTCGGGGGAGTGAGCTTCAGCGATGGTGACGTTCGCGCAGGCGCAGGAGCGCGCGGAGGAGTGGATCAACGGGGATGTGCCGTCGTACCAGCATCGTGAGGTGCGGGTGCGGGAGTTCGACCTCGGGTTCGTGGTGTGGGCGGAGGACCGTGCGGAGGGCCCGCGTTCGGACGGGGGCGCGCAGCGGCTGGTGATCGCCCGGGACAGCGGGGAGGCCACGCTGTGGCCCTCGTTGCCGGTGGGTGAGGTGATCCGCCGTTACGAGGAGGAGTACGGGCGGGAGGACGCGGCGGCGGGAGCGGGCGGTGCGGCCGCGGCGTCCCGGGTCGACCTGAACCAGACGTCGTTCCTGCTGTCGCCGCCGGAGTGGTTGCAGGACGCGGCGGACAGGTTGGGGCCCGGTGGGGCGGAGGCCGACGCCGGTGGCGGGGGCGCTGCTGGTGCGGGGGCCCGGCCGTGGACCGGGACCGACACCAACGGGGGTGAGGACCTCTCCGTCGCCTTGCCGGAGACGGTGTTCTCGCCTCCGCTGGTGAGGGACGGGGCGGTGTCGTCGGCCTCGGAGGTGGCGGAGATCTCGGAGGTGCAGGATGCGTCGGAGGTGCGGGACGCGTCCGACGTGCGGGACGCTGCCGCGGTTCAGGATGCGTCCGAGGTGCAGGACGCGTCGGATGTCTCTGATGTGACGGATGTCGAGGACATCGCGGATGTCGCGGACGTCGTGGACTCCAGGACGGCTCGGATCTCGGGGCCGCGGGGTGCCGCGGCGGGGCCGGGGGTGCCTGGGGACACGCCGCCGAGCGGGCTGCCGTCGGGGGGTGCGGCGTACGGGTATCCGCAGGGGGCCGGTGCGCCGGGTGCGACTGCGCCGGGTGCCGTGCCGCTGCCCGCGACCATGCCGGGGACCGTGCCGGGGGCGTCCTCGTACGGGTATCCGCAGGGGCCCGGGAGCGGGCCGGGTGCGCCGCCACCGCCGGGGGCTCCTGGTGGGACCGGCGGTTCCGCGCCGGTGTCCGCGCCGACGCCGAGTGCCGGGGACATCGCCGATGTCGCCACCAGCAAGCTGGCGCCGCCCTCGCGGGGGTCGCAGGGCGGGAGTCCGGTTCCGCCGCCTCCGCCGCCCGGGCCCGCGGGGAGCGGATACGTGCCGACCCAGTTCGTGTCGGCGCCGGGTGCTGAGGGGACGGCGGGGGCGGGGGTGCAGCCGGGTTCCGGCGGCGCTCCGACCCCGCCTCCGCCCTCGGCACCGCCTGCCGCGCCGCCGGGGGCCGCTGGTGCGTCCGGTGCGTCCGGTGCCCCGCAGTTCCCGGGTGTTCCGCAGCCGCCTGGCGTTCCGGGTGCGGCCCAGTTCCCGAGCCCGCCGGGTGCGGGGGGTGCTCCCCAGCCGTCCGGTGCGCCGAACGCTCCCCAGCCGCCGAATCCTCCGGGGGTGCCCGGTGCTCCGCAGCCTCCCGGCGTTCCGGGGGCCGTGAGTGGTGCCGTGCATCACGCGGAGACCGTGCTGTCCCGGCCCTCGGCGGGCGGACCCGGCATGCCTCCACCGCCGCAGGCTCCGGGCGTTCCCGGTGGGGCCGGCCCCACCGGTACCCCTGGTGGTCCGGCATCTCCTGGTGGCCCCGGCGGTCCCGGTGGCCTTGGTGCCCCTGGTGCCCCGAGTCCTGCGGGTACCCCCGGCGTTCCCGGACCTCCGCACGCCCCGGGCGCCCCCGGCATGGCCGCAGCCGCTCCAGCCGGTCCCCAGCCGATGCCGCTCGGCGCGATGCCGCCCCCGCCTCCGGGTGCCGTACCGTCCCCGGGGCCGATGCCTGCGCCTGGCGCGATGCCGGCGCCGGGGCAGCCGACATCCGGTCAGTCGATGCAGGGGCACCCCGCCCCCGGTCAGTCGATGCCGGGGCACCCGGCCCCAGGACACCCCACCCCCACCCCGCCCCCCGCCTACGGCTACCCCCAGCAGTCGCAGCCCACCGTCGGTCCCGGCTACCAGGCGGTGCTCAGGTATCGCGCGCAGGACGGGTCGGAGCAGCAGTTGATCCGGCGGTCGGCGCCGGGGACGCCGCACCCGGAGTGGCAGATCTTCCACGAGCTGCGCGGCATGAACGTGCCCCCGGACCAAGTGCTGGAGCTCCACACCGAGTTGGAGTCCTGCGAGCTGCCGGGCGCGTACTGCGCGCGGATGATCCGGGAGCAGTGGCCGCAGGCGCGGATCGCGAGCATCGCCCCGTACGGCACGGATCACGCGAGCCGGCAGCAGGGCATGCAGCAACTGCTGGCGCATCAGGGCGAGTTGCACCAGGTGGCCGACGGTCCCGCCCGTCCGGCGCCGGTGCGCGCGCCGTTGCCCCCCGTGCAGGCCGCGCCGCCGATCCCGCCGGAGGGGGTGGCGCAGGAACTGGCGGGGGCCTTCGGGCCGGGGATCTTCCGGTTCGAGCAGGCCGCGGTGGACCGCCAGGGCGTGCCGCCGGTCGTGGCGCACTCGCTGGTCGTGGCGGGGCTGCCGTTGGACATGGGCCCCTTCTTCTGGGCGCAGGCCCAGCCGGGGCGGCCGGTGCCGACGCTGGCCGAGCTGGCGGCCGAGCGGGGGGTGCAGCCGGCCTCCGACGCGGGCTCGTACCTCGTCATGGGCAGCGACTTCGGCAAGGCGATCTGTGTGCAGTACGGCACCGCGAACATCGTCGCCGTACCCGTGGAGGCCGGGCCGGGCGGTGCGCCCGTACCGCCGCAGTTCGTGAACACGGGTCTGCCCGAGTTCCAGCGCTGCCTGGGACTGCTCGGCCGGATGTGGCGGCTGCGCTTCGGCCTGAACCAGGAGCAGGCGGGCCGATGGACCGTCGACTTCCAGGCGCAGCTCGCCTCGCTCGACCCGGCGGCCCTGAGCTCGCCGGAGAGCTGGTGGTCGGTGCTGCTGGAGCAGATGTGGGACGGGCTGCTGTGACGCCCCGCCGACGCTGATCCACGCGCGCGTGGAGGGCCGGACCCGGTGGTGAGACCGGGTCCGGCCCTCCTTTTTTCGGCCCGCCCCCGCGGCTCGTGTGCGGAGTGTCGCGTTATGAACATTTCCGTCCGATACATCAAGATGTGCGCGAAATCATCATTTCGCGTTCGTTTGTGTCGTCGCGGAGAGGGGTTCCAGGATGAGCAGCGCACCGGTGTCGTCCCCGGGGTTCGTGGCCGTACGGGGGCGCGGCTACCGCCCCGACCAGGTCGACGCGTACGCCGGCGCCCTGTCCCGGGACCGGGACGCCGCCTGGGAACGGGCCGCCCGGCTCACCGTGCTCGCCCGGGAGATGGAGGCCGAGGCGGTACGGATGCAGGAGGTCGTGGCGGGACTGGTCCCGCAGGCGTACGAGGCCCTGGGCGAGGGGGCGCAACGGCTCTTCGAGGTGGGGCGGGAAGAGGCCGCCGCCGTCGTGGAGCGGGCGCGACAGGAGGCGCAGGGTCTCGCGGACGAAGCGCAGGCGCACGCCGACGGCGTACAGGCTGCCGCACAGGCGCACGCCGACGCCGTACGCGCCGAGGCGGAGGAACGCGCCCGTCAGCGGCTGCTCGCCGCGCGCACCGAGGCCGACGAGATCCGTGTCGCCGCCCGGCGCGAGGTGAAGCAGGGGCGCGGGAAGGCGCTCGCCGCGTTGCGCGAAGTCCGTCAGCGCACCAGCGCGATGCTCGCCGAGCAGGCCAAGGAGCACGCGGAGCGGTGGGCCGAGGTGGAGCGGGCCCAGGAGGAGCGTGCGGCCGAGGCGGACGCGCGGGCCGCCGAACGGGTGGCGCGGGCGAAGGCGGCGCTGTCCAAGGCGCGGCGCGAGTTCGCGGAGGCGAAGGCCACGACGGTGCGGTGCGAGCAGGAGGCACGCGCGCGTGCGGCGGAGATCCTCGCGGAGGCGCGGGCCGAGGAGGAGCGGATCGCCCGGGAGACCGAACGGGTGCTGGGCGAGCACGGCGAGCGCTGGGACGAGGTCCAGGCCCAGATGAGTCTCGTACGCAGCAGTCTGACGGCGCTCACCGGGCAGGGGGCGGCGGAGTGAGCGGGACGCGGCCGGCTGCGGTCGTCACTGCTCCTTGAGCACCGGGAAGCGCCGGGGCGCCAGCACCAGCAGCACTCCGAACGCCAGGGCGGCCGCGCAGCCCGCGCCCACGTACACCGCGTGCACCGCGTCCGCGATGGCCGCGCGGGTCGTCTCCGGGGCCGTGCCGGCGTCCAACGCGCGCGTGACGGAGTCGAGGTCGCTCGCGCCGCCCAGCCGGCCGGCCAGGACGCCGTTGGCGATCGCGCCGAAGACGGCCGCGCCGATCGTCTGGCCGGTCTGGCGGCAGAAGAGGACGGAGGCCGTCGCCGTGCCGCGTTCCGCCCAGCCGACCGTCGACTGGACCCCGACGAGCAGGGGGAGCTGGAACAGGCCCAGCGCGGCGCCCAGGAGCAGCATCAGCAGCGTGGGCTGCCAGGCGGCCCCCGGATAGGGCAGGAACGGGAAGGCGAACAGGATCACGGCCGCCGTTCCGATGCCGAGCATCGCCGTGCTGCGGAAGCCGATGCGCCGGTACACGTGCTGGCTCAGCGCCGCCGACACCGGCCAGCTCAACGTCCACACCGACAGCACGAATCCGGCGGCGACCGGGGCGAGACCGAGCACCGACTGGGCGTACGTCGGCAGGAAGACCGTAGGGGCCACCATGAGCAGGCCCAGGGCGCCGAGGGCCAGGTTGACCGCGGCGATCGTGCGGCGCCGCCACACCCAGCCGGGGATGATCGGCTCGGCCGCCCGGCGTTCGATCAGGACCACGGCGCCCACCAGGGCGAGCCCGGTGCCGAACAGGCCCAGTGACGGCCCCGACAGCCACGGCCACGCCACCCCGCCCTGCACCAGCGCGGTCAGCAGCACGCCGCCGCACGCGAACACCGCGAGCGCGCCCGCCCAGTCGACACGCGCGCGCGTGGCCGTCGGGACGCGCACGGAGCGCTGCGGCTCATGCAGGTACCGGACGACCAGCCACAGCGCCAGCGCGCCGATCGGCAGGTTGACCAGGAAGATCCACCGCCAGTCCGCGTACGCCGCGAGCACCCCGCCGATCCCCGGGCCCGCGACCGCCGCCACCGCCCACACCGTGGACAGCTTGGCCTGGATCTTCGGGCGCTCCTTGAGTGGATACAGGTCGGCGGCGAGCGTCTGGACCGTGCCCTGCAGGGCCCCGCCGCCGAGGCCCTGCACGATCCGGAACGCGATCAGCGCGCCCATGTTCCAGGCCACCGCGCACAGCAGCGAGCCGAGCAGGAACACCACCGAGCCCGCGATCAGCACCGGCTTGCGCCCGAAGGTGTCGGACAGCTTGCCGTAGACCGGCAGCGTCACCGTCACGGCCAGCAGATAGCCGGAGAACAGCCAGGAGAAGACCGAGAAGCCGCCCAGGTCGCCGACGATCTGCGGGACCGCCGTGGAGACGATGGTGGAGTCCAGGGCCGCGAGCGCCATCGCCAGCATCAGGGCCGCCACGACCGCCCCGCGCCGGTCCGTCGAGACCGGCCGCGCGGACTCCCGTACCGACGGCTTCGTGTCGTCCACGCGGATTCCTTTCCCCCTGCACTCATCTGCCGGCGACCACTCTCCCACTTGCCCCTCACGTGGCGGCAGGGTGCAGTCTCACCGGGGCGGAGGGTGGAGCCGACCCCTAGATCGCCTCCACCTGTCGGTGGAGTGCCCCTAGGGGTACCTCCGTACTACGGCTGGGGGAGGGTTCGTACCGCCGGAGGACGAGAAGGTCCCGGGGCCGTCCTTAACCTGGCTTTACGCCGCTGGGGAGCGGTGGGGGAGGGGCGGCCGGATCGACGGGGGTGGGGTTTTCCCCCGTAGAAGACGGTGCTGAGCACCAGCGCGCCGGACCGACCCGCCGCACCAGACTGAACGCCGTACCGAACAGGCACCAGCTACTTACCGCACGCCGGGCGGTCCCGGCGGCTCACTGACTTATCGATATAGGAGACATACCGTGACATCGGCTGTAACCATCACCAGGCACGGGGGCACTGGAGGGCGTACGGCCGTTGCCGCGCGGGCGCGGCAGGTCGTCAAGGCGTACGGGTCCGGCGAGACCCGTGTCGTCGCCCTCGACCATGTCGACGTGGACATCGCTCGCGGACAGTTCACCGCGATCATGGGCCCCTCCGGGTCCGGCAAGTCCACCCTCATGCACTGCCTCGCCGGTCTCGACACCGTGACGAGCGGTCAGATCTTCCTGGACGACACCGAGATCACCGGCCTGAAGGACAAGAAGCTCACCCAACTGCGGCGGGACCGCGTCGGGTTCATCTTCCAGGCCTTCAACCTGCTTCCGACGCTCAACGCGCTCGAGAACATCACACTGCCCATGGACATCGCCGGGCGCAAGCCGGACAAGCAGTGGCTCGCGCGCGTGGTGGACACCGTTGGACTTTCCGACCGACTCCGGCACCGGCCCACCCAGCTCTCCGGCGGCCAGCAGCAGCGTGTCGCCGTGGCCCGCGCCCTGGCCGCGCGCCCCGAGATCATCTTCGGTGACGAGCCGACCGGAAACCTCGACTCGCGCGCGGGTGCCGAGGTGCTGGGCTTCCTGCGCAAGTCGGTCGACGAGCTCGGCCAGACCATCGTGATGGTCACGCACGACCCGGTGGCCGCCTCCTACGCGGACCGCGTGCTGTACCTCGCCGACGGCCGGATCGTCGACGAGATGTACAAGCCGACCGCGGAGGCCGTCCTGGACCGCATGAAGGACTTCGACGCCCGGGGGCGCACGTCATGACCGTCATGAAGACCTCCATGCGCAACTTCTTCGCGCACAAGGGACGCATGGCCCTGTCGGCCGTGGCGGTCCTGCTGTCGGTCGCCTTCGTCTGCGGGACGCTGGTGTTCACCGACACGATGAACACCACCTTCGACAAGCTCTTCGCGGCCACCTCCTCGGACGTGACGGTGAGCGCCAAGGGCGCCTCCGACAGCGGCGAGACGACCTCCGACAACGGCAAGCCGCCGGTCATGCCGGCCTCCGTGCTCACCAAGGTGCGCGAGGCGCAGGGCGTGAAGACGGCGGAGGGGACCGTCTTCTCGACCTCGGTGACCGTCGTGGACGCCGACAAGGACAGCCTCTCGCCGTCCGGCGGCGGCCCGACCATCGTCGGGAGCTGGAACGGCAACGACGCCCGCACCATGAGGATCACCTCCGGTGCGGCTCCGAAGAACGCCGACCAGGTCATGGTCGACAAGGACACCGTCGACAAGCACCACCTGAAGCTCGGTGACGAGATCGGCGTCATCAGCGCGGTCGGCACGCACACCGCGAAGATCTCCGGTGTCGCCGAGTTCCAGGTCACCAACCCCGGTGCCGCGATCTTCTACCTGGACACCAAGACCGCCCAGCAGACGCTCGTCGGCGAACCGAACGTCTTCACGAACGTCAACGTCACGGCCGCGGCCGGGGTCACCGACGCGCAGCTCAAGAAGAACGTCGCCGCCGAGCTCGGCGGCACCTACAAGGTGCAGACGGCCAAGGAGACCGCCGACGCCAACCAGAAGGACGTCGAGAGCTTCATGAACGTCATGAAGTACGCGATGCTCGGCTTCGCCGGGATCGCCTTCCTCGTCGGCATCTTCCTGATCATCAACACCTTCTCGATGCTCGTCGCGCAGCGGACGAGGGAGATCGGGCTGATGCGGGCCGTCGGCTCCTCCCGCGGGCAGGTCAACCGGTCCGTGCTGGTCGAGGCGCTGCTCCTGGGCGTGTTCGGGTCGGTGCTGGGGGTCGGCGCGGGCGTCGGGCTCGCGATCGGGCTGATGAAACTCATGGGCTCCATGGGGATGAACCTGTCGACCAGCGATCTGACGGTCGCCTGGACGACCCCGGTGGTCGGCCTGCTCCTCGGCGTGGTCGTCACCGTCCTCGCCGCCTGGCTGCCGGCCCGCCGCGCGGGCAAGGTCTCGCCCATGGCAGCCCTGCGGGACGCGGGCGCCCCGGCCGACGCCAAGGCGGGCCGCGTCAGGGCCCTGGTGGGCACGGTCCTGACCGCCGGAGGCGGCTACGCGCTCTTCCTGGCCGCCGCGGCCGACAAGGCCAAGGAGGGCTCCGCGTGGCTCGGCCTCGGCGTGGTGCTCTCCCTGATCGGCTTCGTCGTCATCGGACCGCTGCTGGCCGGCGGTGTGGTGCGCGTCCTGGGCGCGCTCGTCCTCAGGATGTTCGGTTCGGTCGGCCGCCTGGCCGAGCGCAACGCCCTGCGCAACCCGCGCCGTACCGGTGCCACGGGCGCGGCCCTGATGATCGGCCTCGCGCTGGTCGCCTGTCTGTCGGTGGTCGGCTCCTCCATGGTCGCCTCGGCCACCGAAGAGCTCGACAAGACGGTCGGTACGGACTTCATCATCCAGTCCGACAGCGGACAGTTGGTCACCCCGGCCGCGGTGAAGGCCGTGAAGGACACGCCGGGCCTGGCGCACGTCACCGAGTACAAGATCACCGAGGCCGACTACACGACCCCCGACGGCAAGACGCTCAAGGACACCGACATCACGGCGGCCGACCCGACGTACGCGACCGACCTGCAGACCAAGACGGTGGCGGGCGACCTCGCCGACGCCTACAAGCCCGACTCGATGTCCGTGCACGAGAAGTTCGCCAAGGCGCACGGCGTCCACCTGGGCTCGAAGATCAAGGTCGCCTTCAAGGACGGTGCGACCGCCGAGCTGACGGTCCGGGCGATCACCAGCAGTGACGTCGTCATCGACGCTGGCTCCAAGTACATCTCCACCGCCACTCTCGCCAAGTACGTGCCGGCCGACAAGATGCCGCTCGACCAGTTGGTCTTCGCCAACGCCAGGGACGGGCAGCAGGACGCCGCGTACAAGTCCCTGAAGTCGGCGCTGCACGACTACCCGCAGTACACCGTGCGCGACCAGACCGACTACAAGGAAGCGTTCAAGGACCAGATCGGTCAGCTCCTGAACATGATCTACGGCCTGCTGGCCCTCGCGATCATCGTCGCGATCCTGGGTGTCGTGAACACCCTGGCGCTCTCGGTGGTCGAGCGGACCCGGGAGATCGGCCTCATGCGGGCGATCGGCCTCTCGCGGCGCCAGCTCCGCCGGATGATCCGCCTGGAGTCGGTGGTGATCGCGCTCTTCGGCGCACTGCTCGGGCTGGGCCTGGGCATGGGCTGGGGCGCCACCGCCCAGAAGCTCCTCGCCCTGGAGGGCCTGAAGGTCCTGGAGATCCCCTGGCCGACGATCATCGCGGTCTTCATCGGCTCGGCCTTCGTGGGCCTGTTCGCCGCGCTGATCCCGGCGTTCCGGGCGGGCCGGATGAACGTCCTGAACGCGATCGCGACCGAGTAGCCCTTCCGGGGACTGCCCTCCTGGGGGCGGGGGCGGGCCCGGCACCGAGAAGCCACGGGGGGCTTCTCGGCGCCGGGCCTTTCTCAGTTTGGCCTGGCCGGCTGTCGGGTTGGCGGGCGGCTCTGGCGTGGGGGCGGGTGTGGGTGGGGGCGGTTGGCTTCGCGGTGGGGGCGGCTGTGGGTTGGGGTTCGTGGCCGTCCGCATGGGGCGGGCTGGCGAGCGTCGTCCCGGTCGCCGTCGGCAAGAGGCGGCTTACCCGTGCGCGGCCCTCCACAGACGGCCGGCCAGGGGTGCGTCGCTGTCCACAGGGCACTCGGGGTGCGGTGGGGTTGTCCACAGGCTCCGGCGGTCGGGCTGACGCCGTCGTAGGCTGGAGACCCCCCGGCCCTTCGTTGTGTCGGGCCCTTCGCGTTGCCCACCCCCCAGAAATCCCCCGGACGAAAGCCGCCCCGAATGAGCCTGCACGGTCTGCTCGACGCCGTCGTCAAGGACCCCGCCCTCGCGGAAGCGATCACGGCGGCCCAGGACGGCAACCGCATGCACGTCGACCTGGTCGGCCCCCCGGCGGCCCGCCCCTTCGCGATCGCCGCACTCGCGCGTGAGGCCGGCCGTCCGGTGCTCGCGGTGACGGCCACGGGCCGCGAGGCCGAGGACCTGGCCGCTGCCCTGCGCTCCCTGCTCCCCTCCGAGGGGATCGTGGAGTACCCGTCCTGGGAGACCCTCCCGCACGAGCGCCTCAGCCCCCGCTCCGACACCGTCGGCCGCCGGCTGGCCGTCCTGCGGCGCCTGGCCCACCCCCGCCCCGACGACCCCGAGACCGGCCCCGTCTCCGTGGTCGTGGCGCCCGTCCGGTCCGTGCTCCAGCCGCAGGTCAAGGGCCTCGGCGACCTGGAACCGGTGGCCCTGCGCACCGGTCAGACCGCCGACCTGAACCAGATCGTGGAGGCCCTCGCCGCCGCCGCGTACGCGCGCGTGGAGCTCGTCGAGAAGCGCGGCGAGTTCGCCGTACGAGGAGGCATCCTCGACGTCTTCCCGCCCACCGAGGAACACCCCCTGCGCGTCGAGTTCTGGGGTGACGACGTCGAGGAGATCCGCTACTTCAAGGTCGCCGACCAGCGCTCCCTGGAGGTCGCCGAACACGGCCTGTGGGCCCCGCCCTGCCGCGAACTGCTCCTGACGGACGACGTCCGCGCACGCGCGCGTGCCCTCGCCGAAGAGCACCCGGAGCTCGGTGAACTGCTCGGCCGGATCGCCGAGGGGATCGCCGTGGAGGGCATGGAGTCCCTGGCGCCCGTCCTCGTCGACGACATGGAGCTCCTGATCGACGTCCTCCCCAAGGGCGCCATGGCCGTCGTGTGCGACCCGGAGCGGGTCCGTACGCGCGCGTCCGACCTCGTGGCGACATCGCAGGAGTTCCTCCAGGCGTCCTGGGCGGCCACCGCGGGCGGCGGCGAGGCGCCCATCGACGTGGGCGCGGCCTCCCTGTGGTCCATCGCCGACGTCCGCGACCGCGCGCGTGAGCTGGACATGATGTGGTGGTCGGTGTCGCCGTTCGCCGCGGACCTCGAACTGGAGGCGGACACCCTCAAACTCGGCATGCACGCGCCCGAGACCTACCGCGGCGACACCGCCAAGGCGCTCGCCGACACCAAGGGCTGGCTCGCCGACGGCTGGCGCGCCGTCTTCGTGACCGAGGCGCACGGCCCCGCGGCCCGTACCGTCGAGGTGCTCGGCGGCGAGGGCATCGCGGCCCGCCTCGACGCGGAACTGACCTCCCTGAGCCCGTCCGTCGTCCACGTGGCGTGCGGCTCCATCGAGTACGGCTTCGTCGACCCGGCGCTCAGACTCGCCGTCCTGACCGAGACCGACCTGACCGGGCAGAAGGCGGCCGGCAAGGACGGCGCCCGGATGCCCGCGCGGCGGCGCAAGACGATCGACCCGCTCACTCTGGAGGCGGGCGACTACATCGTCCACGAGCAGCACGGTGTGGGCCGCTACATCGAGATGGTCCAGCGGACCGTGCAGGGCGCCACGCGCGAGTACCTCGTCGTCGAGTACGCCCCCGCCAAGCGCGGCCAGCCCGGCGACCGGCTCTACATCCCCACCGACCAGCTCGAACAGATCACCAAGTACGTCGGCGGCGAGGCGCCCACGCTGCACCGGCTCGGCGGCGCCGACTGGACCAAGACCAAGGCGCGCGCGAAGAAGGCCGTCAAGGAGATCGCCGCCGACCTGATCAAGCTGTACAGCGCGCGGATGGCGGCCCCCGGGCACACCTTCGGCCCGGACACCCCCTGGCAGCGCGAGCTGGAGGACGCCTTCCCGTACGCGGAGACGCCCGACCAGCTCACCACCATCGCCGAGGTCAAGGAGGACATGGAGAAGTCGGTCCCCATGGACCGCCTGATCTGCGGCGACGTCGGCTACGGCAAGACGGAGATCGCGGTCCGCGCCGCCTTCAAGGCCGTCCAGGACGGCAAGCAGGTGGCCGTCCTCGTCCCGACGACCCTGCTGGTGCAGCAGCACTTCGGGACGTTCAGCGAGCGGTACTCCCAGTTCCCCGTCGTCGTGAAGGCGCTCAGCCGCTTCCAGACCGACACCGAGGCGAAGGCCGTCCTGGAGGGGCTGCGCGAGGGCTCGGTGGACGTCGTCATCGGCACCCACCGGCTGTTCTCCTCGGAGACCAAGTTCAAGGACCTCGGCCTGGTCATCGTCGACGAGGAGCAGCGCTTCGGCGTCGAGCACAAGGAGCAGCTCAAGAAGCTCCGCGCCAACGTCGACGTGCTGACCATGTCCGCCACCCCGATCCCCCGCACCCTGGAGATGGCGGTCACCGGCATCCGCGAGATGTCGACGATCACCACGCCCCCCGAGGAGCGCCACCCGGTGCTCACCTTCGTCGGGCCGTACGAGGAGAGGCAGATCGGCGCGGCCATCCGCCGGGAACTGCTGCGCGAGGGCCAGGTCTTCTACATCCACAACCGTGTCGAGTCGATCGACCGGGCGGCTTCCCGCCTGCGCGAGATCGTCCCCGAGGCACGGATCGCGACCGCGCACGGCCAGATGTCGGAGCAGGCCCTGGAGCAGGTCGTCGTCGACTTCTGGGAGAAGAAGTTCGACGTGCTGGTGTCGACCACGATCGTCGAGTCGGGCATCGACATCTCCAACGCCAACACCCTGATCGTGGAGCGCGGCGACAACTTCGGCCTGTCCCAGCTCCACCAGCTCCGCGGCCGGGTGGGCCGCGGCCGCGAGCGGGGCTACGCCTACTTCCTGTACCCGCCGGAGAAGCCGCTGACGGAGACGGCGCACGAACGCCTCGCGACGATCGCCCAGCACACCGAGATGGGCGCGGGCATGTACGTCGCGATGAAGGACCTGGAGATCCGCGGCGCGGGCAACCTCCTCGGCGGCGAGCAGTCCGGGCACATCGCGGGCGTCGGCTTCGACCTGTACGTCCGCATGGTCGGCGAGGCCGTCGCGGACTACCGGGCCTCCCTGGAGGGCGGTGTGGAGGAGGAGCCGCCGCTGGAGGTCAAGATCGAGCTCCCGGTCGACGCGCACGTCCCGCACGACTACGCGCCGGGCGAGCGGCTGCGCCTGCAGGCCTACCGCGCGATCGCCTCGGTGAACACCGAGGAGGACATCAAGGCCGTACGCGAGGAACTCGTCGACCGCTACGGCAAGTTGCCCGAGCCGGTGGAGAACCTGCTGCTGGTGGCGGGTCTGCGCATGCTGGCCCGCGCGTGCGGCGTCGGCGAGATCGTCCTCCAGGGCACCAACATCCGTTTCGCGCCCGTGGAGTTGCGGGAGTCGCAGGAGCTGCGGCTCAAGCGCCTCTACCCGGGCACCGTCATCAAGCCGGCCGCACACCAGGTGCTGGTGCCGCGGCCGAAGACGGCGAAGGTGGGGGGAAAGCCGTTGGTCGGGCGGGAGTTGCTCGGGTGGGTGGGGGAGTTCCTCACGTCGATTCTGGGGTCTTGACGGGGTGGGGGTCGTGACGGGGTGGGGGTCGTGACGGGGTGGGGGTCTTGATGGGGTGAGGCCGGGGGAAGGCTTCGTCGGGCGAGCGTGACGCGTGTGAGGCGGGGCGTCGGGCGGGAGTGCCTCGGGCGGGGGAGGCGGTGCCTCGTGCGGCGGTGCCTCCTCGGAGGGCGTGCCCGCGGGGGTGCTGTGGGCTGCACGGTGCCCTCGGACCGATGATCGTCCTGGCTCCGGGAGGCCTCGCTCGCTTCGGGTGAGCCTCCCGCCCAGGCGGCCGTGTCCTCAGTGCGTGTGGAACAGCGTCATCGCCAGCGTCCGGAACACCTCCTCGGGGTCCTTGTCGCCGACCGGGCCGTCCAGGTTGTGGCTGAGGAGCAGCGTGGCGAAGCCGTGGGCGAGGGACCAGGCGGCGACTCCCGCGAGCCGGCTGTCGATGCCGAAGGCGTCGGCGCGCACGGTCGAGACCGCGGAGCGCAGGGCCTCGGTGGCCAGGGCACGGGCCGTGGTGAGTTCGAGGTCGTCGGCGCGCAGCAGTTGGGGCGCGAACATCACCTGGAAATGGGCCGGGTGCTCGCGCGCGAAGCGCACGTAGCGCACACCCGCGTCCTTGAGGTCCGACGCGTCGTTGAGGGCGGTCGCGAGCAGCGCGAAGCCCTCGGCGGCGATCGCCGTGAGCAGTCCGGTGCGGTCACGGAAGTGGTGGGCCGGTGCGGCGTGCGAGACGCCGGCACGCCGGGCCAGGTCGCGCAGGCTCAGCCCGGCGGGGCCGTCGGCGGCGATGACGTCGAGGGCTGCCGTGAGGATCGCGCGGCGCAGATCGCCGTGGTGGTAGGGGCGGTTCGGCTGGTCGGTCTCCGCTGGTGCCATGGTCAGAGCGTACCCCGATCTAGGCATTGACAAGTTCGAGGCGGCCAGGCAATCTAGTCAGTGTCAAGTTGCTGGGCGGGTTCAAAGACCGCGCTGATGACGGGGGAATGGCATGTCAAAGCATGACGGCAGGACCGAGGCGGGGGTCGAGGTCGGCGGGGCGGGTGACGCCGTGGAGCTGACCCGGGTGCGCCAGCTCTGGCACCTGCTGGAGCCGCTGCACGCGGTGCTCTACTACGCGCCGGAGGTGTTCGAGGAGGCGGCGGCGCTCGGGTACGACACGAAGGAGCGCTGGCCGAGCTACTTCCCGCTGCGAGCAGCCCCGTTGGGGCCGGTGGGTGCCGAGCGGGTGGCGTCCGCCTTCTACAGCTTCAGCCCCCGCATGGTCGCCGAGCACCTCGACTCCGCGTGGGCGACCGCCGGGCCGGGCGCGGTGCTGGCGGCGAGACTGCGGGGCATCGATCGGGCCTACCGCGCGATCCTCGGCGACCGCGTCGACAGTCCGGATCTGGCGGAGGCCGCCGCTCTCGCCCGGCGCGCGGCAGAGTCGGTGGACACGGCGGGCCGTCCGCTCGCCGCGGCCAACGCCGAGCTGCCGTGGCCCGATGCTCCTCACCTCCAGTTGTGGCAGGCGGCGACGATCCTGCGAGAGCACCGCGGCGACGGCCACATAGCGGCCCTGCTCGTGGCCGGCCTCGACCCGGTCGAGTCGCTCGTCTCCTTCGCCGCGATCGGTGCCGCGTCCGTGGAGCGCTTCGAGAGCCGAGGCTGGAGTGCGGAGGAGTGGCGCTCCGCGCACGAGCGTCTGACGGCCCGTGGGCTGGTCGACGCACAGGGCAGGGCCACGGACGCCGGCCGCGACCTGCGTCACCGCGTGGAACACCAGACGGACCAACTGGCCGCGGCACCCTGGCAGTTGCTCGGCGCTGCCGAAGTGAACCGACTCGCGGACCTGCTCGGCGACTTCTGGGTCGCGGTGCTCTCCTCGGGGCTGCTCCCGTCGGAGACGACCCTGGGTATCGGCAAGGTCTGACCGTGGCGGTCAGGGCGAGTGCTCGGACGACTCCCCTGAGCGGACTTCGCGGAGCTCGGACTTCGCGCACCTCGAACCCCGCGGAGCGCCCGCACCTCGCGGACCAACTGGACGCGTTGCGCGCGGCTCTTCGAGCGGCTCTCCGCGCAGCGCTCGACGCGACGCGAAGCCGCCCGCGCGAGACGGATCTGCGCGGACGGCGGCTCGTTCGGGGTGTGAGGGGGGAGCCCGGCCGGGTTGTGCCCGGCGGGTCCGGTGTCCTCCGTGGGGTCTTGGGTCCTACGGCTGCTCGGGCCTGTCACGATCCATGCCGAGCGACCCTTCGACCTTCTGCTGCGCGTCGTCGACCTGGCCCTCGTACTTGTTGCCCGTCCTGTCGTTGACCTTCCGTTCCGCCACGTCGGACATGTCCTTGCCCTTGTCCTGCATCTGGCGGTTGCTCTTGAACCTGTCGAAGATGCCCATCCAGAGCTCCTTCCAGAGGTGACTCAGCACTGACGATACGGTCGATATGTCCGCCATGCCCACTCGAAAGCATCGTGGTCTGGACCTCCTGAATGCCGCGGTGCGCCCGCTCGCTACGGTGTGCGCGACGTCGTACGAGGGAAGGCGCTCCTTGCGGGGGCGGACCGGGTTGCTAGGGGAGGGGCGCACGTGATGCGTCTGAGGGGCGGGGCCGCGGCTGCCGTCGTGTTGGTGTTCGCCGTGGCCGGGTGCAAGGCGGAGACGACCACCGGGGCCGGCGGTCCCGAGGAGACCGGGGGCGCGGGCGGTTCGGGTGCCGCACTCAGCGCCGCCGAGTCGCTCACCGTGAAGGGGCGGGCGCCCAAGACGGGTTACGAGCGGGACCGGTTCGGCACCGCGTGGGCGGACACTGACTCGAACGACTGCGACACCCGCGACGACATACTCCAACGCGACCTGGAGGAGGTGAAGTTCAGCAGCGGGCACTGCAAGGTGTCGTACGGCGTGCTGGAGTCGGACCCGTACTCCGGCAAGGAGGTGACCTACCGGCGAGGTCGCAGCCAGGTCGACATCGACCATGTGGTCGCGCTCTCCGACGCCTGGCAGAAGGGGGCCAAGTACTGGGACGCCGGCAAGCGGATTGCGCTCGCCAACGACCCGCTCAACCTGCTGGCGGTCGACGCGAGCACCAACCGCTCCAAGGGGGACGGGGACACCGCGACCTGGCTGCCGCCGAACAAGGCGTACCGGTGCACGTATGTGGCCGCTCAGGTCGCCGTGAAGAAGAAGTACGGCCTGTGGGTCACGGCCGCCGAGAAGTCCGCGATGGAGAAGGTCCTCACGGGCTGCCCCGGCCAGAAGCTCCCGGCCGGCGGCAATCCGACGGCGGCGCCGCCACGCTTCCACGCGGACTGAGGGTCGTGCCGCCCGTGCCGAGGCCTCGTGGACTGCGTCGGGCGGCCGGGAAATGCGCTTTTCCGGCGGGCCGGCCCGCGCCTACGGTGCTCGCATGGAGTGGAAGACATCGAGTCTCGCCGAGCGTCCCGAGATGCGGGAGCGCGTCCTCGGCATGGCCAGTAGCTGGCCGGAGTTCGTGACCGAGGACCTGGTGGGCAACGCCCACTACGGACGGATCTCCGCCGAGTTCCCCGAGTACGTGCTGTTCGCCGAGGACGAGCGGGGTGACGTCGTCGCGCACGCCCACAGCGTGCCCTTCGCTCTCCACGCCGAGGACCGCGGTGAACTGCCCGCCCGGGGCTGGGACGAGGTGCTGGTGTGGGCCTTCAGCGACCTGCGGCGCGGGGTACGGCCCGACACGGTCAGCGCGATCTCGGTCGTCGTCGATCCGCGTGTCCAGGGCCGCGGACTGTCCGCCCTGATGCTCTCGGCGATGCGGGACAGCGCCCGCGCCCACGGCTTCGGGGAGGTCGTCGCCCCCGTCCGCCCCAGCGCCAAGCACCTGGAACCGCACACCCCGATCGAGGAGTACGTCCGTCGCGTACGCCCCGACGGTCTGCCCCACGATCCCTGGCTGCGCGTCCACGCGCGGGCCGGTGCCGAGGTGCACGCCGTGGCGCCGGCGTCCATGACGGTGTCCGCCTCGCTGGAGCAGTGGCGCCACTGGACCGGACTGCCCTTCGACACCCCGGGCGACATCGAGGTGCCCGGGGCGCTCGTGCCGGTGCGGTGCGAGCCGGAGCGCGGGTACGCGGTGTACGTCGAGCCCAATGTGTGGATGCGGCACGCCCTTTGAGCGTGCCGCATCCCCGCATCCCCCGTTTGGTGTGGCGCGTGATGCGCGCCGGGTCCGGGTGGGCGGTGGCGCCTGGGGCGGGTCAGCCGCCCAGGGCGTCCAGGTCCAGGATGTCGCCGGCGGGCTTCTGTGTCGGGACCGGTGCGTCGAAGTCGCTGAAGGTCACGGAGCCCTGGTCCGCTCCGGCCGTGCTGTCGACCCGCAGCAGGTACGGCTTGCCCTCGGTGGCGACGTACAGCGTGTAGCGGTCCTTGCCGTCCTTCTCGTGCAGGGTGATCGCCGGCGTCCCGTCGACGGTGGCCGACTTGCCGCGGCTCGCGTCGGAGTTGGTGTCGGCGGCCCCTTCCAGGACAGCGCCCAGGTCGCAGAAGCCCTCGAACTCCTTGGCGTCCGCGCCCGTCGCCTTCGACTTGGTCCACTTGCCGGCCAGCATGGCCACGGCCGCGTCGGTGTCCGACTTCGGCTCGCCCTCGCTCTGCTCGCGCAGGAACGCCTCGTCGAACTTCATGTAGACGACGTCACCGGTCTTGATCAGGTCGGCCTTGCCCTTGCCGCCCATGCCGATGGTGCCGGCGCACTCGCCCTTCTTGTTCAGCAGGACGTCGAGGCTGATGGTGGAGCCGCTCTCGTCGTCGGGGATGTCGCCCTTCATCCGCAGCGAGGAGGCGCCGGTCGTGGCCTTGGTGGCCCGGTCGGCTATCTCGCCCCCGGTCAGCCCGGCGAAGGGCTCCTTCTGCGCGGTCGACTTGGCGGCGCTGGAGGCGTTCGTGCTGCTGTCCGCCTTGTCCTGGTCCGACTGGCAGCCGGTGAGTCCTGCGGTGGCCGCGGCGGCGATGCAGAGAGCGGCAAGTGCGGTACGACGCATGGTGATTCCTTGATGGAGATGCGGTGAGGTGATGAGGTGCGGGGCGCGCCGTGCGTGGGGCGCCGCGGTGGTGAGCGAGGGGAGCCGAAGGAGGAGGGGCCGGTTCAGCCGGTCTTCTTCCAGTCCTTGCAGCCGGTCGTCTTGAAGTAGGCGTCCGAGGCGCCGACCTTGACCACGGCCGTGCCGTTGACGTTGTCGTTGGCGAGGACCGAGTCGATGCCGTGCTCGGCGTCCTTGGTGCGCTCCCAGTAGCAGGAGTCGTCGGTGTTGCCGGTGGACTTGTAGGTGCCCGGGGCGATGTCGACGCCGACTCTGAACATCCCGCCGTCGCCGGCCATCCGGGAGGCGGGGGAGCCCTTCGCCTTGTCGGCGACGGCCTCCCAGTCGTTGCAGTCGCTCGACTTGAAGAGCTTGTCGCCGGCCTTGACGGTGACGTAACTGGTGCCGGTGACATTGTCGTTGGCGAGCAGGGAGTCCATCTCGCCCGAGGCGTCCTTGGCCCGCTCCCAGTAGCACATGCCGTCGCTGTTGCCGGTGGTGCGGTACGTGCCGGGCTTGACGTCCGAACCGACCTCGAAGTCGCCGTCCCCCGAGAACGCGACCTTCTTCTCGGCGGCCGCGGCCTTGTCGGTGCCCGTCCCGCCCTTGTCGCCCTTCCCGCTCCCGGACTCGCGCTGTGCGGACGCCGAGGAGTCCTTGCCGGTGCCCCCGGAGGTGCCGCCGTCCCCGTTGTCCCCGGTGTTCGCCGAGACGACTCCGATGACGACGACTCCGACGACGGCGCCCAGCGCGATCTTGCCCTTCATGCCCATGGCTGTGTTCCCCCTCCGACGTGACGACCACCGCCATTCGGCGGCCGCTCGTTCGCTGGGTCAATAACAGCAGAGCTTGTGAACCGAGTCAACACGGTTCACAAGAATGGATGAGTACACGGGCGTGAAGGGGTGGATCTTGCGTACATCGGTATGCTCGGCGTCACATGCGGGACGCAGGGCCGACGCGGGCATCGGGGCCGCTGCGGCACGACGAGGGGAGCGGGCGGGTGCAGGACAACGCGACTGAGGTGACCGCCGCCGGTATCGCACGGCTGGCCGGGGTGGGCCGCGCGGCCGTCAGCAACTGGCGGCGCAGGCACGCCGACTTCCCTAGGCCCGTCGGCGGTACCGAGACCAGCCCTTCCTTCGCGCTCGCCGAGGTCGAGTCATGGCTGCGCAAGCAGGGCAAACTCGCCGAGGTCCCGTTGCGCGAGCGCGTCTGGCAACAGCTCTCCGGCCACCCCGACGGCCCGGTCACCGCCCTCACCCACGCGGGTTGCGTCCTGCTGCTGATCCACGACCGCCCGCCGGTCTGGCTGGAGGTGAGCGCCGGTTCCGACGAGCGCCTGGCGGAGATGCTGCCGGGGGCGCTGCGGGAGGTGTTCACACCGCGCTTCGGGGCGGAGTCGGTCACAAGCACCCGGGTGGCGACGGCGACGGCAACCCCGGCCGACGCGGCCGGAAGCACCCCATCGGCTGTGAACACCCTGGAGGCAGTTCACACCCCCGCCCTTCCCGCCACCGACGAGCCCGCTGCCGTGAACGCGGCGAACGCGGTGAACGCGGTGAACGCCGTGAACGTCCTGCACCCCACGAACGCCACAACCGCCGCCCCCGTCACGCCCCACCCCGCCCTCCGTACCCCCACCGCCCCCGAACTCCTCCCCTCTGCCCCCCTCCTCCGCGGCGTCGCCGAACTGGCCGCCGAGCTGGGCGCCCGGCAGACCTTCGAGTTCCTGCTCGGCCGGCATCTCGACGCCAACCCGCGCCAGTACACGCTCACCCCCGCCGACCTGGCCGGTCTCATGGCCGACCTCGCCGGCCCCGCCCGCACCGTCCTGGACCCGGCCTGCGGCACCGGCGCCCTCCTGCGGGCCGCCGCCACCCGCCCCGACCAGAAGCTCTACGCACAGGACAGCGCCCCCGAACTCGCCGCGCTCACCACGCTCCGGCTCGCCCTGCACACCTGGTCCACCGTGCGCGGCGCCACCGGCGACACCCTGCGCGCCGACGCCTACCCGCAACTGCACGCCGACGCCGTCCTGTGCCACCCGCCGTTCAACGAGCGCAACTGGGGCCACGACGAACTCGCCTACGACCCCCGCTGGGAGTACGGCTTCCCGGCCCGCACCGAGTCCGAGCTCGCCTGGGTCCAGCACGCCCTGGCCCGCCTCAAGGACGGCGGCGCCGGCGTCCTGCTCATGCCGCCCGCGGCAGCCTCCCGCCGCTCAGGCCGCCGTATCCGCGCCGACCTGCTGCGCCGCGGTGCCCTGCGCGCCGTGATCGCCCTGCCGGTCGGGGCGGCACCGCCGTACAACATCCCGCTGCACCTGTGGGTGCTGCGCCGCCCGGAGAGGGCGCCCGCGCAGCCGGAGGTGCTCCTGGCCGACGTCGGGCAGTTCGCCGGCGAGGGGCGCGGCGGGCCGGACTGGCGGGCCGTGCGCGAGGCCGTCCTCGACGCCTGGCAGGCCTTCGGACGACCCGGCCGCTTCACCGAACGGCCCGGCCTGGCCCGCGCGCTGCCCGTCATCGAACTCCTCGACGACGACGTGGACCTCGCCCCCGCCCGCCACCTGCCGCCCCCCACGGCGGCCGACGGCGCCGAACAGCTCACGGCCGTACGTGAACTGCTGGGCGAGACCCTGCGCCTTACCGCCGACCTCACCCCGCGGCGCGCCGACACCGCGCACCCCGCGCGGTGGCCGCTCACCACCATCGGCGAACTCGCGCGCGGGGGCGCCCTGATGCTGCGCACAGGGGGAAACGGCGGCCACGCACGCGTGCCCGTGCTCACCGACCACGACGTCCTCTCCGGGACCGACCCCTCCGGAACGCTCCCCGAGAGCGACGAGGAAGCCGTGCTGACCGAACCGGGCGACATCGTCGTACCGGTCCTCGGCGGGGGCTCGGTGGCGCGCGTGATCGACACGGCGACCGGGGGAGCCGCCCTGGGGCGCAACCTCGTTCTCCTGCGCCCCGATCCGTCGGCGCTCGACCCCTGGTTCCTCGCCGGCTTCCTGCGCGGCACCGCCAACAACCGCCAGGCCAGCAGCTACGCCTCCACCGCGACCCGCCTGGACGTGCGCAGACTCCAGTTGCCCCGGCTCCCGCTCGACGAGCAACGACGCTACGGCGAACGCTTCCGCGCGCTCGACGAGTTCGAGCGGGCGCTCCGGCACGCGGGCCGGCTCGGGGAGCGGCTCGTGCGCGGGATGTACGACGGGCTCACCGACGGAACGGTCGCACCCGCCTGATCAGCTCGACAACGGTTCGGTACAACCCGTGACCTGTTGTCGGTATCGGCCTATACGCTCGAACCCCACATCGAATCCCGGTTCAGGAGCGTTATGTACGGCCACGGCGCGGTGCCGCCCGCCCGCAGCTCGGGCACCGTCATCACCTTGCGCGTGCTGCTCGCCGCAGCCGGTTTCCTCACGTGCGGCCTGCTCGCCTGCGCTCCGCTGTTCCGGGTCGCCTTCCTGCGCGGACGGTCGGTCGACTGGGTGCTGGCCTGGGCGAGCCTCCCGCTGTCCATCGCCTGCTTCGCGGTGGTCGGCGCCCTGCCGGAGAGCGATCCCCGGACCGACGTCGCCATGGGGCTGGTCATGCTCCTCGGCCTCTTCAGCGCCGTGTACTTTCTGGTGCTGGACATCCGGGTGCACCAGCAGCGGCGGTTCGCGGGCTACCCGCCGCCGCAGGGCCCCACCGTCCACACCGGCTACGGCTACCCGCAGCCGACACCGACACCGACGCCCCCGTACGCCTCCACGATCCTGCCCCAGCCCCAGCCCCAGCCCCAGCCGCAGCCGTCCACGCCTCCGGTCCCCGCCCCCGGTGTCGTACCGCCCCCGCCGCCGCAGCGTCCCGCGCCCGCCCGTATCGAGCAGGTGCGCGCCGAACTCGACGAGCTCAGCGACTACCTGCGCAAGCACGACGGCGGCAGCACCGAGGGCGGCAGGTGACCGTGACGACAGGACGCGTCGTCGCCGCCCGCTACGAACTGTCCACGCTCATCGGCCAGGGCGGCATGGGCCAGGTCTGGACGGCCTACGACCGGCGCCTCGACCGGCGCGTGGCGGTGAAACTGCTGCGCCCCGACAAGGTGGCCGGACAGGAGGCCGACGAGCTGCGCCGCCGGTTCGTGCGCGAGTGCCGCGTGACCGCGCAGGTCGACCACCCCGGGCTCGTCACCGTGCACGACGCGGGCAGCGAGGGCGAGGAGCTGTTCCTCGTCATGCAGTACGTCGACGGCGCGGACCTCTCCGACCACCTCGCCGAGCACGACCCGTACCCCTGGCAGTGGGCGGTCGCCGTCGCCGCGCAACTGTGCGCCGTACTCAGCGCCGTGCACGCCGTGCCGATCGTGCACCGCGACCTCAAGCCGCGCAACGTCATGGTGAAGCAGGACGGCACGGTCACCGTCCTCGACCTCGGCGTGGCCTCGGTCATGGACACCGACACCACCCGCCTCACCCACACCGGCTCACCGATCGGCTCGCCCGCCTACATGGCACCCGAGCAGGCCATGGGCGGCGCGGTCGGCCCGTACACCGACCTGTACGCACTCGGCGTACTCCTGCACGAACTCCTCAGCGGAGACGTCCCGTTCGCCGGCTCCACGGCACTCGGCGTGCTGCACCGGCACCTGTACGAGCCCCCGCTGCCCGTGCGCCGCACCCGCCCCGAAGTCCCCGAGGCCCTCGAAACCCTCGTCCTGCGGCTCCTCGCCAAGGACCCGCAGCACCGCCCGGCCTCAGCCCAGGACGTCTACGAGGACCTCGCGCTGCTCCTGCCCGCGCGCGGGATGCCCACCGGAGCACCCCTCGACCCCACCCGCCCCTTCCTGCGCCCGCACGCCCCCTGGCCGGACCGCGCCCGCACCCCCGCGCCCCAGCCCGCCCCCGTCGCACCGGCCCCGGAGAAGACCGAGAAACCGGACGTCGCGCGCGCGGTCGACGAGGTCAAGCGGCTCCTCGGCGAAGGCCGCATCACCCAGGCCGTCGACATCCTCGGCGCCATCCTGCCCGCGGCCGCCGAACAGCACGGCGCCAACTCCCCGGTCGTACGCACCCTGCGCAAGCAGTACGCCGCCACCCTCATGGACGACGGCCAGTACCGGCGCGCCCTGCCCGAACTGCGCCGCCTCGCCGACGAACGCGCGACCGAGGCCGGCCACGCCGACCCGCAGTCCCTGCGCTTCCGCTACGACGCCGCCCAATGCCTGGAACAACTCGGCGAACCCGCCGCGGCACTGGCCGAATATCGCTCCCTGCTGCCGTACTACGAGAACCAGTACGTGGCCGGCGACCCGCAGCTCGCCCACGACGTCCGCCGCCGCATCGGCCACCTCCTGCTCGCCCTCGGCGACCGCGCCGCCGCCCACGAGACCCTCGTGCGGCTCCTGCACGACGTGGAACGACTCCAGGGACCCGCCCACCCGCTCGCGACGGAGATCCGCCGCACCCTCCAGTGGCTGGGCCAGGTGCGCGGATAACCCGTCCCACCGGCCCCGACCGGATTTTGCCGTGCCCAGAGCGAAACTTGTCACCCTCAGGGGCCCACGTTTCCCAAAGACAGAACCCGCGCCGGATACCTTTCGCTTCGTTTCAGCCATGCACAGCACAACCAGGGGTGGGGTCGTCCATGTCGTCCAGGTCCAGCCATCGGCAGTCCAAGAAGCGCAGATACCTCACCTGGGGCATCGCGGGAGCCGCCGTGGTCGCCGGCGCCGGCCTCGCCGCGCAGACCTCCATGGCCGCGACCACCTGGCCCGCACAGCGCACCTACACCGGCCGCGCCTTCGACACCTGCGCCGCCCCCTCCCTCGCCGCCATGAAGGCCTGGCACACCGGTTTCTACGGCGCCGCCGCCGTCTACGTCGGCGGCAGGAACCGCGGCTGCTCCCAGCCCAACCTCACCGCCTCCTGGGTCAAGTCGGTCAGCACGGTCGGCTGGAAGCTCATCCCCCTCTACGTCGGCGCCCAGCCGCCCTGCCAGAGCGGCTCCAGCCCCGAGAAGCTCACCGCCTCCACCGCCGCCTCCCTGGGCGCCGCCGACGGCGCGGACGCCGTCGCCAAGGCCTCCGCCCTCGGCATGCGGACCGGCAGCCCCCTCTACCTGGACATGGAGCCGTACGACATCACGAACAAGGCGTGCAACGACGCCGTGCTCACCTACGTGCGCGCCTTCGACAAGACCCTGCGCGCGAAGACGTACCGCGCGGGCCTCTACGGCTTCACCAGCTCCAGCGCCAAGGCGATCGCCAACGCGACCGACAGGACCGACCTGCCCGGCAACCTCTGGTACGCCCTGTGGGACAAGCAGAACACCACCACGACGGACTGGCCGTTCGGCAAGAGCCAATACACCGATCACAGCCGCGGCCACCAGTACATGGTCAACAGCAAGGAGACGCGGAACGGCCACACGATCACCGTGGACCGCGACGCCTGGGACGCCCCGGTGGCCATCACCGGCTGACCCGGCACACGCGCGTGCGGGCCGTGAGAGCGCGGCGGTGCCGGAAGTCCTGGTGAATCGTTGGTCGAATGGGTTGGCCAGAGCCGGTCCCCTGCCTACCATCGATCACCGCAAGACCTTGTGCACCGTCGCACAATCTCCTCGGGAGGCCTCCTTGCACCGCCGTCGTCGCACCGCGCTCATCCTCTCCGCCGCGCTCGCCGCCGCGGCACCCCTGCTCACCGCATGCGGAAACGACGCGCATCCCGGCGCGGCGGCCGTGGTCGGCGGGCAGCGGATCACCGTCTCCCAACTGGAGAACCGGGTGACCGAGGTGCGCGACGCCCAGCGGGCCGCCGTCACGGACGAGGCGCAGTACAAGCAGGCCATCGCCAAGACCGGCACCCTCACCCGCGACGTCCTGCACAGCATGGTCCTCGACCGGGTGCTGCACCGGGCGGCCGCCGACGCGGGCGTGACCGTGACCCGCAAGGAGGTCCAGGCGCTGCGGTCCGGCCTGGAGGAGCAGGCTGGCGGCGCCAAGGGCCTGGAGACCGCCTGGCTCCAGCAGTACGGCATCGCCCCCGAACGCCTCGACGACAACCTCCGCCTCCAGCTAGAGGCCCAGAAACTCGCCGGGAAGCTCGGCACCGACACCAGCGACCCCGCCTTCTGGAACGCCCTGAGCAAGGCGTCCAAGCAGCTCCACGTCGACCTCAACCCGCGCTACGGCACCTGGGACGTCGCCAAGAGCACCCGCGTCGACGCGAAGACCCCGTGGGTACGGGAGGTCACGGCGGCGGGCGGCGAACAGGGCGCGTAGGGGCCGTAGAGTCGCAGGCCCTCAGGGCCTGAGCTCAGGGCCGCACAGTCGCAGGGGCTTGGAGCGCGCAGACCGCCCGGTGGGGACGCCGGGCGGGATCATCCACCCCGCGGGCGGATGATCCTACGATCACCCTGCCGCCCCCTGCCTGTGGACAACCCTGATCACCCCGTCGGCACCGTGCGTTAGCTTCGAACTGTGAACGCAACCGGCTTCGAGCCCGCCCCCGACCAGGACCCCGACACGGCGTCCGCCCCCGGCCGCATCGTCCTGCTCACCACCAGCCACCGCGTCGCCCCCGGCCTGCTGTCCTGGCCCGCCTGGCAGGCACTGCACGCCGCCGACCGCGTCCTGTGCGCCGACGGCGCCCACCCCCAGCTCCCCTACCTGCGGGAAGCCGGCATAGCGGTCGACGAGACGTCCCCCACCGCGGAGGAACTGGTCGGAGCGTGCGCGGGCGGGCACACCGTGGTCGTCGTGGCCACCGGCGAGGGCGAGCCGGCCCTCACCGACGGCCTGGCCCGCCTCGCCGGATCCGGCCGACTCCAGATGCCCGAGCTGGAACTGCTCCCCGCCTCCTACGACCTGCCCGGCGCCCGCCTCCTCGACCTCGTGCAGGTCATGGACCGCATCCGCAGAGAGTGCCCGTGGTCCTCCCAGCAGACCCACAAGGGCCTCGCGAAGTACGGCATCGAGGAGGCGTACGAACTCGTCGAGGCCATCGAGGAGGGCGACCGCGACGAACTGCGCGAAGAACTCGGCGACGTCCTGCTCCAGGTCGTCTTCCACGCCCGGATCGCCGAGGAGGACCCGGACACCCCCTTCTCCGTCGACGACGTCGCCGGCGGCATCGTCACCAAACTCATCCACCGCCACCCCCACGTCTTCGGCGACGAGAGAGCCGACACCCCCGAAGAGGTCAAGGCCCACTGGCTGCGCACCAAGGCGATAGAGAAACAGCGCACCTCGGTGACCGACGGCATCCCCCTCGGCCAGCCCGGCCTCGCCCTCGCGGCCAAGCTGGCGTCCCGCGTGCGCACCGCGGGCCTGGACGTCCCCCTGCCGAAGACCGAGGGCATCGGCTACGAACTCCTCGCCCTGGCCACCCGCGCCGAGGCGGAGGGCATCGACCCGGAGGCGGCCCTGAGGGCTGCGGCTCGGGCCTATCGGGACGCCGTCCGCCAAGTGGAGAACGGAGGCTGAGCGTCGGCCACGGGAGCGGTCGCGGGTGCGCGGGCGGCGACGGATCGTGAACGCCACCGCGCCCTGATGGAGCGAGCCCGTCCTTCAGGGGGCAGGCCCGCACCTGGGTTCGTCCGCGATGGGGGCGGGTCCGCAGCAAGTCCCTCCCCTCCGGCGCAGCCTCGTCTTCGCCGGGCGTGGAGCCACGGATGGCGACCAGTGGCGAGCCTTGGGCCGCTGACCGTACGTCTTCCAGGACCAGGTTCTGTCCCGGTTCCCCGGCACCCGCTCGGCACTCGGAATCCCCGGAACCGCGGTCGACGCCGCGCCACCTTTCCGCGCACTTGGATCCGGCCCATTGCCACCCGCGCGTCGCGATCTCGCCGGACCCCCTCACCCCATCACCCCCTCACACCCTTGCCCCCGCGCCCCCTGCTCCCCTTGAACTTGAAGCCGCTTTGCCGCCCGCGCGTCGCGCCGTCGGTCGGACCCACTCGGTCCGTTGCCCCCACCGCCACCGCCACCGCCACCGCCACCGCCACCGCCACCGCCCGTTCCCCGTGCGTCCGGATACAGCCGGCCCGCCCGCCCCCACCACCACACCCCACCGCCGGAACTCCAGCACATGGACCGACCCGCCACCCGGAAGGACGTTGGCAGTGCCCGGATACCGTCAGGGAGTGACCGATCAGCCCTCCGCGCCCTCCAGCCCGGCGTCCCCCGCCGCACCCGCCCCAGTTAGCCCCCCCACCCCCACCCTCTTCACCTGGACCTTCGCCACCAACCCCTACCCCGCCTACGCCTGGTTGCGGGAGCACGAGCCCGTGCACAGGACGCGGTTGCCCAGTGGGGTGGAGGCGTGGCTGGTCACCCGTTACGCCGATGCCAAGCAGGCCCTCGCGGACCAGCGGCTGAGCAAGAACCCGGCGCATCACGACGAGCCCGCGCACGCCAAGGGGAAGACCGGTATCCCGGGGGAGCGCAAGGCGGAGTTGATGACGCATCTGCTGAACATCGATCCGCCGGACCACACGAGGCTCCGACGGCTCGTCAGCAAGGCGTTCACGCCGAGGCGGGTCGCCGAGTTCGCGCCCCGGGTGCAGGAGTTGACGGACGGTCTCATCGACGGGTTCGCGGCCGGGGGCAGCGCCGACCTCATTCACGAGTTCGCGTTCCCGCTCCCCATCTACGCGATCTGCGACCTGCTCGGTGTCCCGCGGGAGGATCAGGACGACTTCCGGGACTGGGCGGGCATGATGATCCGGCACGGCGGGGGGCCGCGGGGCGGTGTCGCGCGGTCCGTGAAGAAGATGCGCGGCTATCTCGCCGAGCTCATCCACCGCAAGCGGGAGGCGCTGCCGGACGAGCCCACCGCGGGCGAGGACCTCATCTCCGGGCTCATCCGGGCCTCCGACCACGGCGAGCACCTGACCGAGAACGAGGCCGCGGCCATGGCCTTCATCCTGCTGTTCGCGGGTTTCGAGACCACGGTGAACCTGATCGGCAACGGTGTGTACGCCCTTCTGACCCACCCTGAGCAGCGGCACGAGCTGCAGAGGTCCCTGGCCGGAGGGGAGAGGGGTCTGTTGGAGTCCGGGGTGGAGGAACTCCTGCGGTACGACGGGCCGGTCGAGCTGGCGACCTGGCGGTTCGCCACGCAGCCGCTGCGGATCGGTGGGCAGGACATCGCCGCCGGGGACCCGGTGCTCGTCGTGCTCGCGGCGGCGGACCGGGATCCGGAGCGGTTCGCCGACCCGGATGTGCTCGATCTGTCCCGCCGTGACAATCAGCACCTCGGTTACGGTCACGGCATCCACTACTGCCTCGGTGCCCCGCTCGCCCGGCTGGAGGGCCACACCGCGCTCGCCACCCTTCTCACCCGGCTACCGGACCTTCAACTCGCGGTAGATCCGGCTGATTTGCGGTGGCGTGGGGGACTCATCATGCGTGGACTGCGCACTTTGCCCGTGGAGTTCACGCCCGTCCGGTAATCGGCCGAAGGGTCCGGGGTATCCCGGCGGGAGGCCGCGTAAACATGACACGCCCTCAAGTCTGTGATCTTCACGTGATCTACGCGGCATTAACTTGTGACAAGTGATCGAATCCCTATACGTTCACGGACCAGCGCGGTCCCCGTATCACCCACCGCGCGGGTACTTGCTGTCTCGGGAAAGGTCCCCCCATGCTCTCCGGGAACGGTCGTCACCGTCGCCCCCGTCAGGCTCCGGCTCTCCTCGTGGCGGCCGGTGTGACGGGCTCCGCCATCGCGATCCCACTGCTCGGCGCGACCGGGGCGAGCGCGGCCACGGGCACCACGTGGGACCGGGTCGCGGAGTGCGAGAGCGGCGGCTCCTGGAGCGAGAACGACGGCAACGGCTACTACGGCGGCCTGCAGATGTCCCAGGAGAACTGGGAGAAGTACGGCGGCCTCGAGTACGCCGAGACCGCGGACCTGGCCAGCCGCAACCAGCAGATAGCCGTGGCCGAGAAGCTGCTCGCGGACCAGGGCATCGCCGCCTGGCCGACCTGTGGGCTGCTGGGCGGTCTCAGCAAGGACGCGAGTTCGGCCGATGTCGACACGGGTGTGGGGAGCGGTACGCCCTCGGCGTCGAGTTCGTCCGATTCGTCCGGTTCCGGATCTTCCTCCGGTTCCTCCGGTTCTTCCTCTTCATCCGGTTCCTCCAACTCGTCGGACTCCGAGGAGTCCTCGGGTCTGCTCGACGCGCTGGACGGTTCGTCCGCGACGCCCTCGCCGTCGGCCACCCCCTCCGGCGGTGACAGTTCGGCCAAGCCGGACAAAAAGAACGGTTCGGAGTCCGAGGGTTCCGCCAAGCAGGACGCACAGCCTTCCGACAGCTCGCCCGTGTTGAGCGCAGAAGAGGACGAAGCGGACAAGTCGTGGCAGGAGGGCAGTTCTTCGGCCCTCGTCGACGTCGGCGCCCTGGGTTCCGGCAAGCACCGCGGCGACAGTGTCGTGGAGAACACGACGAAGAGCACGGCCTCCTCCTCGACCGGCCGGCACGCCGCCACCTACACGGTCCAGGAGGGCGACTCCCTCGCCTCCATCGCCGACTCCCTTGGCCTCGACGGCGGATGGCGCGCGCTCTACGCCGAGAACAGGGACCGCATCGGGGCCGACCCGAGCAACATCTCCGCCGGTCAGACGCTCGACACAGGGGCGGAATAGGGTCGAAAAGACCTGAAAAACAACGGGAGTTCACGTCACGCTTCGCGCCGAATGTCCACTTTGGTGAAAGTGTGGGATGAGTCTCAGAAGCCCTGATCGTCTTTGAAATTCCGCCGAGCGCGTGTCTACGGTCGTGACCGCTCGGCAACCCGAGCCCCGTCTGTCGCAACGCCGAATCCTGCCAGCGGCCGTACGGGAACAGTCGTCGCGTCAAGCGCCGTAGGCAGGAGCGGGGGACCCAAGGTAAGCGCCGGACCCAGCAGTTCACGCTGGACCGGCTAGGGGTGAAGCCGTGCAAGGAGCCGCAAGGCGCCGAGCGCGACCGGGCAACTCAACCGGCCCGAACCCGACAGCTCACCTCGCAGGCGTCGGTGAGGGGATCGATCCATGCTGTTTTCCGGCAAGGGCAAGCACCGCCGTCCGTCCAAGGCCACCCGCGTCGCCGCGCTCGCCGGCGTCACCGGTGTCGCCATCGCCGCCCCGCTGATGGCGGCCGGCAGCGCCTCCGCCGCCACCGCCTCCGAGTGGGACGCCGTCGCCCAGTGCGAGTCCGGCGGCAACTGGTCCATCAACACCGGCAACGGCTACTACGGCGGCCTGCAGTTCTCGGCCTCCACCTGGGCCGCGTACGGCGGCACGCAGTACGCCGCGCAGGCCAACCAGGCCAGCAAGGCCCAGCAGATCGCCGTCGCCGAGAAGGTCCTCGCCTCCCAGGGCAAGGGTGCCTGGCCGGTCTGCGGCACGGGCCTGTCCAGCGCCGCCTACAACGGCGGCAGCAGCAGCTCGTCCTCCTCCAGCAGCTCCTCGAACACGAGCAGCCGTTCGACCGAGGAGCAGAGCGCCTCGCGTTCGACCGAGCGTCCGGCCGCCAAGAAGACCGTCACCACGCCGACCGGCAAGAAGGTCAAGAAGGGCGACGGCGAGTACAAGGTCGTCAAGGGTGACACCCTCAGCTCGATCGCCGAGAAGCACAAGGTCAAGGGCGGCTGGCAGAAGCTGTTCAAGCTGAACAAGGACATCATCGACGATGCCGACTTCATCTTTCCGGGCCAGCAGCTCCACCTGAAGTGACACCTGGCTGAACCACAGTGCCCTCACAGGCGTGGTCCTCATACTGAAGACCTCGTGAGGGTCACCCCCCCCGTCCCCACGGGCTCCCCGCTCCGGTGCGTGTTCCCCCGTACGCACCGGGGCGGGGCTTTTTCATGCGCGGGTACCGGCCCGTCTTTGTTCAGTTCGGAAACAATTTACTCTCGGTTCTGTCCATGGGTCGGTCCACACGGTCGCCGATCCCCCCGAGCCGGTTAGGCTCGGTCTCGCAGAACCCACCGCGGTCCCGGCGGACCGTGTCACATCCCAAGAAGGAGATGCTCGTGCCGTCCATCGACGTCGTCGTAGCCCGGGAAATCCTGGACTCCCGAGGCAACCCCACGGTCGAGGTCGAGGTCGGCCTCGACGACGGCAGCACCGGTCGTGCCGCCGTTCCGTCCGGCGCCTCCACGGGCGCCTTCGAGGCCATCGAGCTGCGCGACGGTGACCCGAACCGCTACTACGGCAAGGGTGTCGAGAAGGCCGTCCTGGCCGTCATCGAGCAGATCGGCCCGGAGCTCGTCGGCTACGACGCCACCGAGCAGCGTCTGATCGACCAGGCGATGTTCGACCTGGACGCCACCGACAACAAGGGCTCGCTCGGCGCCAACGCCATCCTCGGCGTCTCCCTCGCCGTCGCCCACGCCGCCTCCGAGGCCAGCGACCTCCCGCTCTTCCGCTACCTGGGCGGCCCGAACGCGCACCTGCTGCCCGTTCCGATGATGAACATCCTGAACGGCGGCTCGCACGCCGACTCCAACGTGGACATCCAGGAGTTCATGATCGCCCCGATCGGCGCGGAGTCCTTCTCCGAGGCGCTGCGCTGGGGCACCGAGGTCTACCACACCCTCAAGAAGGTCCTGAAGAGCAAGGGCCTGTCCACCGGCCTCGGCGACGAGGGCGGCTTCGCCCCGAACCTCGAGTCCAACCGCGCCGCCCTGGACCTCATCCTCGAAGCGATCAAGGAAGCCGGTTACATCCCCGGCGAGCAGGTCGCCCTGGCGCTCGACGTCGCCGCCTCCGAGTTCTACAAGGACGGCAAGTACCAGTTCGAGGGCAAGGACCGCTCCGCCGCCGAGATGACGGAGTACTACGAGGAGCTCGTGGCGGCCTACCCGCTCGTCTCCATCGAGGACCCGCTGTTCGAGGACGACTGGGCCGGCTGGAAGGTCCTCACCGACAAGCTGGGCGACAAGGTCCAGATCGTCGGCGACGACCTCTTCGTCACCAACCCGGAGCGCCTGGCCCGCGGCATCGAGGACGGCGCCGCCAACGCGCTGCTCGTCAAGGTGAACCAGATCGGCTCGCTCACCGAGACCCTCGACGCCGTCGAGCTCGCCCAGCGCAGCGGCTTCAAGTGCATGATGTCCCACCGCTCCGGCGAGACCGAGGACGTCACCATCGCCGACCTGGCCGTCGCCACCAACTGCGGCCAGATCAAGACCGGCGCCCCGGCCCGTTCCGAGCGCGTCGCCAAGTACAACCAGCTCCTGCGCATCGAGGAGATCCTCGACGACGCGGCGGTCTACGCCGGCCGCAGCGCCTTCCCGCGCTTCAAGGGCTGAGCACCGTAAAGGGCTGAGCAGCGTCAAGGGCTGCCCCCGGCAGGGCTAAGCCTTAGCCAGTCGTACGTACGTCCCCGTACCGGTCCCGTACCGTGTGCGGGGACGTACGCACGTAGAAGGGGAGGCGGAGAGCCGATGGCCGTGAAGGACCGGGACCGTTTCTCCACCACGACCAGGATCAGGCTGCTCGGCGAGCAGACCGCGGCCCGTGTCTACCGCTCCCAGACCAAACGGCAGGCGCGCCGCTCCCGGCTGACCGGCCGGGCCGCGCTGCTCGCCCTGGTGCTGTGCACGCTGGTGGTGGCGCTGGCGTACCCGATAAGGCAGTACGTCTCGCAGCGCGCCGAGATCGCCGATCTCCAGCAGGAGAAGGAGCGGGCCGCCGAGCGGGTCGAGAAGCTGCGCGACCTCAAGGCCCGCTGGCAGGACGACGCGTACGCGGAGCAGCAGATCCGGCAGCGGCTGCACTACGTGATGCCGGGGGAGACGGGGTTCATCGTCGTCGACCCGGACGCGGCGAAGCAGTCCCGCAGCGACCTGGGCGCGGCCGACCGGCCCTGGTACGCGAACGTCTGGGACGGGGTCGACAAGTCCGACGCCTCCGACCAGTGAACCGACCGACGGACCGATAGAAAGACAGGCATGGAAACGCCTCCGCCCTCCACTCCGCGTACCGAGCCGACCGACGCGGACGTAGCGGCCTTCAAGCAGCAGCTCGGCCGGCCGCCGCGCGGACTGCGCGCGATCGCGCACCGCTGCCCCTGCGGGCAGCCGGACGTGGTGGAGACGGCCCCCCGCCTCCCCGACGGCACGCCCTTCCCGACGACGTACTACCTGACGTGCCCGCGCGCCGCCTCGGCGATCGGCACCCTGGAGGCGAACGGCGTCATGAAGGAGATGACGGAGCGGCTGCAGACCGATCCGGAGCTCGCGAAGGCGTACCGGGCCGCGCACGAGGACTACCTCGCCCGCCGGGACGCCATCGAGGTACTGGAGGGCTTCCCGAGCGCGGGCGGCATGCCGGACCGGGTGAAGTGCCTGCACGTCCTGGTGGGCCACTCGCTGGCCGCCGGGCCGGGCGTGAACCCGCTGGGCGACGAGGCGATCGCGATGTTGCCGGAGTGGTGGCGCAAGGGCGCGTGCGTGACGCTCGCCGAGACCGAGGAGAGCGACCAGTGACCCGGGTCGCCGCGATCGACTGCGGTACGAACTCCATCCGGCTCCTCGTCGCGGACTGCGACCCGGAGACGGGTGAACTGGTCGACTTGGACCGGCGTATGACCATCGTGCGGCTCGGGCAGGGCGTCGACCGGACCGGGCGGCTGGCCCCCGAGGCGCTGGAGCGGACCTTCGCCGCGTGCCGGGAGTACGCGGCGGTCGTCAAGGAGCACGGGGCCGAGCGGCTGCGGTTCGTCGCCACGTCCGCCTCCCGGGACGCTGAGAACCGGGACGAGTTCGTGCGCGGGGTCCTGGACATCCTCGGTGTCGAGCCCGAGGTGATCTCCGGGGACCAGGAGGCCGAGTTCTCCTTCACCGGGGCGACCAAGGAGCTCACGGGCAGCGACCACCTGGCCAGGCCCTACCTGGTCGTGGACATCGGCGGCGGCTCGACCGAGTTCGTGGTGGGCGACGACCGGGTGCGGGCCGCGCGTTCCGTGGACGTCGGCTGTGTGCGGATGACCGAGCGGCACCTTGTGCGGGACGGGGTCGTCAGCGACCCGCCGGCCGACGCGCAGATCGCCGCGATGCGGGCCGACATCGAGGCCGCGCTCGACCTGGCCGAGGAGACCGTGCCGCTGCGCGAGGCGCGCACCCTGGTGGGCCTCGCCGGGTCCGTGACCACCGTGTCGGCGATCGCGCAGGGGCTGCCGGAGTACGACTCGCAGGCCATCCATCACTCCCGGGTCTCCCGCGACCGCGTCCGTGAGATCACCGAGTGGCTGCTGCGCTCCACCCACGCGGAGCGCGCGGCCGTGCCCTCCATGCATCCGGGGCGGGTGGACGTGATCGCCGCCGGGGCGCTCGTGCTGCTCACGATCATGGAGCGGATCGGTGCCGAGGAGGTCGTGGTGAGCGAGCACGACATCCTCGACGGCATCGCGTGGTCGGTCGCCTAGGCCGCGTGGGGCACCTCTGCTGAGCAGGCAGAACAACGTATGAGCGTCTCTGAGGGGCCCTTCGGGGCCCCTCTTCGTCGTGCCGCCGGGAAAGTTCGTGAAGTTCTTCACAAGGAATTGGGCCCTGTCGGACGACGAATGTGGTCCGGTTGACCCTTCCGGGGGCCCAACACCCGTGTGAACACGTTCAAAACGGTGGGATGCGGACCTCGGGAGAGGGGGCCGCGAGGGTCCGGCGAAGACCCCTCACGGGACCGTTTTCGGCACGGAGAGGCAGCTCACGCGGCATTGACAACGGAGATCCCTATACCGTGGTTCCCGCTCCGCGCCATGACCTGAGTCACGCGAGTCGCGGAGGATAACACACACCCTCCAAGAGCTTGTGAAGGGGCGCACGAGCGACCCCCCTGAGGCAGGTGGATACTCGATGGCATGAGCACCACGGAGCGTCCCAGGATCCTCGTAGTAGGCGGTGGGTACGTAGGCCTGTACGCAGCTCGGCGCATTCTCAAGAAGATGCGCTACGGCGAGGCGACCGTCACGGTCGTCGACCCCCGGTCGTACATGACCTACCAGCCCTTCCTCCCCGAAACCGCCGCCGGCAACATCTCCCCGCGCCACGTCGTCGTCCCGCTGCGACGCGTGCTGCCCAAGGCGGAGGTTCTCACCGGCCGGGTCACCACCATCGACCAGGACCGCAAGGTCGCCACGATCGCCCCCCTGGTGGGCGAGGCGTACGAGCTGCCTTTCGACTACCTGGTGATCGCGCTCGGCGCGGTCTCCCGCACCTTCCCGATCCCCGGCCTCGCCGAGCAGGGCATCGGCATGAAGGGCATCGAGGAGGCCATCGGCCTGCGCAACCACGTGCTTGAGCAGCTCGACAAGGCCGACTCCACGACCGACGAGGAGATCCGCCGCAAGGCGCTCACCTTCGTCTTCATCGGCGGTGGCTTCGCGGGTGCGGAGACCATCGGCGAGGTCGAGGACATGGCCCGCGACGCGGCCAAGTACTACACCAACGTCTCGCGCGAGGACATGCGGTTCATCCTCGTCGACGCCGCCGACAAGATCCTCCCCGAGGTCGGCCCCAAGCTCGGCCAGTACGGCAAGGAGCACCTGGAGAGCCGGGGCGTGGAGATCTACCTCTCCACCTCGATGGACTCCTGCGTCGACGGCCACGTGGTCCTGAAGAACGGCCTGGAGGTCGACTCCAACACCGTCGTGTGGACCGCCGGCGTGAAGCCCAACCCGGTGCTGTCCCGCTACGGCCTCCCGCTGGGCCCCCGCGGCCACGTGGACACCGCCCCGACCCTCCAGGTCCAGGGCACCGACTACATCTGGGCCGCCGGCGACAACGCCCAGGTCCCGGACGTCGCCGCCCGCAAGGCCGGCGTGGAGAACGCCTGGTGCCCGCCGAACGCCCAGCACGCGCTGCGCCAGGCCAAGGTCCTCGGCGACAACGTGATCTCCGGCATGCGGGGCTTCCCGCAGAAGGAGTACAGCCACTCCAACAAGGGTGCTGTCGCGGGTCTCGGCCTGCACAAGGGCGTGGCGATGATCGTCATGGGCAAGATGAAGATCAAGGTCAAGGGCCGGCTCGCCTGGTACATGCACCGCGGCTACCACGGTCTGGCCATGCCGACCTGGAACCGCAAGATCCGCGTCTTCGCCGACTGGACCCTCGGCATGTTCCTCAAGCGCGAGGTCGTCTCCCTCGGCGCCATGGAGAACCCGCGCGAGGAGTTCTACGAGGCCGCGCGTCCCGTGCCGGCCGCCGAGCCGAAGAAGACCGAGGCGAAGGCCTCCTGACCGGTACCGGTCGCTGAACGAACCGAAGGGCCCCCTGCCATCCGTGGTGCAGGGGGCCTTTCGGGGTTTTCCGGGATTGACCATGACCCTTCGGTTGTTTACCCAGGTGGACAAATCCGGGATCCTCGTCACGGAGGTGTGGGTCATGGCGGATGCCGCACTGCGGCTGAAGAGTCTGCTCGAACAGTTGTTGGGAACCGAACTGCCGGTTCGGATCCGGGCCTGGGACGGTTCGACGGCGGGGCCGCCCGGCGCGCCCACCCTGTTCGTACGCAATCGCCGCGCTGTGCGCCGACTGCTGTGGAAGCCGGGCGAACTGGGGCTGGCCCGCGCCTGGGTCGCCGGGGACCTCGACATCGAGGGCGACTTCTACGCCGCTCTCGGCCTGCTCTCCGGCCTGGTCTGGGAGCGCGAGGAGACCCGCTCCGCCCTCCAGGTCCTGCGCGACCCGCAGACCCGGGCCGCGGTGCTCGGACTCGTCCGGCTCGCCGGTCTGCCGCTGCCACCGGCCCCGCCCCGCGAGGAGATCCGTCGCGCCCGGGGCCATCTGCACACCAGACGCAGCGACAAGCGCGCCATCAGCCACCACTACGACGTCGGCAACGGCTTCTACGAGACCGTCCTCGGCCCGTCCATGGTGTACTCCTGCGCCTACTGGCCGGACCCGGACGGCACCCTGGAACAGGCCCAGCACGACAAGCTCGACCTCGTCTGCCGCAAGCTCGCGCTCCGGCCGGGGCAGCGGCTCCTCGACGTCGGCTGCGGCTGGGGCTCGATGGCGATCCACGCCGCCCGCGAGTACGACGTGAGCGTCGTCGGCATCACCCTCTCCCAGGAACAGGCCGCCTACGCCCGCAAGCGCGTCGCCGACGCCGGACTGACCGACCGGGTCGAGATCCGCGTACAGGACTACCGCGACGTGGTCGACGGGCCGTACGACGCGATCTCCTCCATCGGCATGGCCGAGCACGTGGGATCGGAGAAGTACCTGGAGTACGCCGAGGACCTGTACCGGCTGCTCGCGCCCGGCGGGCGGCTGCTCAACCACCAGATCGCCCGGCGCCCGCTGTCCGACGAGTCGGCCTACGACCTCGACGGGTTCATCGACGCCTACGTCTTCCCCGACGGCGAGCTCGCCCCCGTCGGCACCACCGTGACCCAGTTGGAGCGGGCCGGGTTCGAGGTGCGCGACGTCGAGTCGATCCGTGAGCACTACGCGCTCACCCTGCGCCGCTGGGTCGCCAACCTGGAGGCCGGGTGGGAGCGGGCGGCCCGGCTGGCCGGTCCCGGCCGGGCCCGGGTCTGGCGCCTCTACATGGCCGCCTGCGCCCTCGGCTTCGAACGCAACCGCCTCGGCGTCAACCAGGTCCTGGCCGTCCGCACCCCCGAGTCCGGCCGGTCCGGGATGCCGCTGCGCGCCCGCACCTGGAACTGAGCGCAGGCAAGGGGCCCGCCACCCCCTCGGTGACGGGCCCCCGGTGCCGTTTCCCCTACTCGGCCTTGATGGCGGCCAGCATGTTCATGCGGGCCGCCCGGCGGGCCGGCCACAGCGCGGCGAGGATGCCGACCGTCGCCGCCAGCAGCAGGAAGACGGCCATCCGGGCCCAGGGCAGGACGAGTTCGTACGTGGCCATCTTCGTGCCGAGCAGCTCACCGGCCGCCCAGCCGAAGAAGACGCCCAGTCCGATGCCGAGGACACCGCCGAACAGCGAGATGACCAGGGACTCCAGACGGACCATCCGCTTGATGCCCTTGCGGTCCAGGCCGATCGCGCGGAGCATGCCGATCTCCTGGGAGCGCTCGAAGACCGACATGGCCAGCGTGTTGATGACCCCGAGGACGGCGACGATCACCGCCATCGCGAGCAGGCCGTAGAGCATGTTCAGCATCAGCGTGAACATCTGCGCGATGGACTCGGAGAGGTCCTTCTTGTCCTGGACCTTGATGGCCGGGTTGGTGCCGAGCACCTTCTCCAGCCGGTCCTTTGTCGCGTCCGAGGCCCCGCCGGACGTCTTCAGCATGACCTGCATGTCGGACAGGTCGCTCAGGTGCGGGTTGAGGGTGGCGGTGTCCACCATGATGCCGCTGATCAGCTCGTTGCCCTCGTAGACGCCGGCGATCGTCAGCTTCTGCGCCTTGCCGTCCTCGTAGTGCACGGTGAAGGCCGAACCCGCCTTCCAGCCGTGCGACTTGGCGGTGTCCCGGTCCACGACCACCCGCGCCCCGCCGACCTCGAAGGTGCCGCTGTCGGTCTTCAGGTCGGTCAGCTTCCCGATCGCCGAGCCGTTGACGCCGGTCAGGAACTCGGTCTCGTTGTCGATCCGGGCGGGCGCGTTGCGCAGCGGGCTGACGGCGGTGACGCCCTCGGCCTTCGCCAGTTGCCGCTCCACGTCCGGGGAGAGCTCGTTGCCGTTCGCCATGGAGACGACGTAGTCCGCCTTGACGGCCGCCGACGCCATCTTGTCGATCGACTTCTGGAGGCTGCCCGCCATCACCGTCATGCCGGTGATGAGGGTGAGGCCGATCATCAGCGCGGAGGCGGTGGCGGCCGTACGGCGCGGGTTGCGCACCGAGTTCTGGCGGGCCAGCTTCCCGGAGATGCCGAAGACGCGCAGGACCGGGGCCGCGGCCGCGATCAGCGGGCGGGACAGCAGCGGGGTGAGGATGAAGACGCCGATGATCAGCAGGACCGCGCCCAGGCCCATGGGCGCCTGACCGTCCGAGCCCTCCATCGTCGTGGCCGCCAGGACGACGGCGACACCCGCCCCGCTGAACAGCGCGCCCAGCGTGTTGCGCAGCACCAGCGACTTCGTCGTCGCCTTGGCGTGCACGCTGCTCATCGCCGCGACCGGCGGGATCTTCGCCGCCCGGCGGCCCGGCAGCCAGGCCGCCAGCATGGTGATCAGGACGCCGACCGCGAGGGCCGCGGCGCCCGTGCCGGGGGTGATGACCAGCGGACCGTCGGGGACGGTCGCGCCGAACGTGCCCATCAGGGACCGGAGCCCGGCGCCGATGCCGATACCGGCCACGAGACCGGTCACGGCGGCCACCAGGCCCACCACGAACGCCTCGATCAGCACCGACCGCGTGACCTGCCGGCGGGAGGCGCCGACCGCCCGCAGCAGGGCCAGCTCCTTGGTGCGCTGGGCGACCAGCATGGTGAAGGTGTTGGCGATGATGAAGGTGCCGACGAACAGCGCGATGCCGGCGAAGACCAGCAGGCCCTGCTTGAGCCCGCTCATCGAGGCCGCGATCATCTCGGCCTGCCGGTCGGCGAGTTCCTTGCCGGTCTCGGTCTCCACCAGCTTTGCGGGGAGCGCCTTGTCCAGCGCGGACCGCAGCGCGGCCTGGGAGGTGCCGGGGGCGGCCTTCACGTCGATCTCGTCGTATGTCCCAGGCTTGCCGAACAGCTTCTGGGCGGTGGCGGTGTCGAACAGCGCGAGGCTGCCGCCGGCCGCGACATTGCCGTCGTCGGTGGTGAAGATGCCGGTGACGACCGGCTTGAGGACCGGGCCGTCGACCGAGAGGCGCACGGTGTCGCCGACCTTGTAGCCGGCCCGCTTCGCGGTCTCGGAGTCGATGGCGACCTGGTCCGGGCCGTGCGGGGCGCTGCCCTCGGCGAGCGGGTACCGGGGGTCCTTCGCGCCGTAGTAGTTGCCGCCCTGCGACTGGAAGCCGCCGCCGATGAGCTTGCCGTCCTTGTCGGCGATGGCGGTGAAGCCGCTGACCACACCGATGGCGTGCGAGGCCCCGGGGACCTCGGCGCTCCGGTCGAGCAGGGCCTGGGTCAGCTCGTGGCGCTTGCCGATCGTGTTGCCCTTGTCCTCGTCCCAGGTGGCGGTGACGGCGACGTCGACCTGGTCGAGGCCCTTGGCCGAACTCTTCTGGTAGGCCTCGGAGATGGTGTTGGTGAAGACGAGCGTGCCGCACACGAAGGCCACGCCGAGCATCACGGCGAGGACGGTCATGGCCAGTCGGGCCTTGTGCGCGAGTACGTTGCGCAGGGCGGTGCGGAACATCAGGAGGTGCGGCCCTTCGCGTCGAACTGCTTCATGAAGTCGAGCACGTTGTCGGCCGTGGGCTTGTACATCTCGTCCACGATCCGGCCGTCCGCGAGGAACACCACCCGGTCCGCGTACGCCGCGGCCACCGGGTCGTGGGTCACCATGACGACCGTCTGCCCCAGCTCCCGCACGGAGTTGCGCAGGAAGCCCAGGACCTCGGCGCCGGAGCGCGAGTCGAGGTTTCCGGTCGGCTCGTCGCCGAAGATGATGTCGGGCCTGGACGCGAGGGCCCGGGCGACGGCGACACGCTGCTGCTGGCCGCCGGAGAGCTGCGCCGGGCGGTGGCTGAGCCGGTCCCGCAGGCCGACCATCCGGATGACCGAGTCGAGCCACTCCTTGTCCGGCTTGCGGCCCGCGATGTCCATCGGCAGCGTGATGTTCTCCAGGGCCGTCAGGGTCGGCAGCAGGTTGAACGCCTGGAAGATGAAGCCGATCTTGTCCCGCCGCAACTTGGTGAGCTGCTTGTCCTTCAGGGCGCCCAGCTCGGTGTCGCCGATGCGGACCGAGCCGGAGGAGAAGGTGTCCAGGCCGGCCACGCAGTGCATCAGCGTGGACTTGCCGGAACCGGAGGGGCCCATGATCGCGGTGAACTCGGCCTGCCGGAACTCGACGGTGACCCGGTCCAGGGCGACCACCTGGGTCTCGCCCTGTCCGTAGATCTTCGACAGATCCGTGGCGCGTGCGGCCACGGAGGTGGCCCGGCCGGCTGGGGGCACCCCCGGACGCAGTCTGGGGGAGGGTGTGGTGGTCACGGGATGGAACTCCTAGCGGGACGACATCGTTGAAGGACGTCTTCCATCGTGGTGGCCGGACGCCGTCGTGTAGTCAGCCGCAGTCCTGGTTCCGAAGGCAGACTTCGGACGGACCGAGCGGCCCCGCGTCATACCTGGGGATGACGGGGGCCCCTGACGGGGGCCTGCGCGGAGAACGGGTGGAGCGTCCTCGTTCGGGCGGTGAAATTCCGTCATTCCGCATGCGCGCCCGGGTGCCCCGCGCAAGGCTATTGGCAAGTGCGGATGGCTCGTTCCATGGTCTGATGCACCCTCAGACGTCAATAAAATAAGACAACATCGGTCCGCCCGCCCACTGTTCGGGGGATGCGCCCCGATAGGCTCGGAACCTCAAACGCGGAGCCCATGACCTGCCCGGATGGTGGAATGCAGACACGGCGAGCTTAAACCTCGCTGCCCCTTCGCGGGCGTGCCGGTTCAAGTCCGGCTCCGGGCACTTTCCGCCCACGCGACGCGTACGCGCGCGTGGGCCGGCCTCCTGTCGTCACCCCTCGTAGACGGTCAGTACGGCACCGTCGATCTCGATTCTGCGGCCTGCGCGCATGCCGTCCCGGCGCAGGGTTCTCAGGCAGGTGTGGAACAGGGGCAGCTCGTCCGCGTCCAGGACGGCGGCGGCCAGTTCCACCAGTTCGGTCACTGACTGATCGGTCAGTACCTCGGGCAGCTCACCGGAGAGCAGGACGACCGACTCTCCGGCGGGCCCACGGACCACGGCCGTGGCCGGCCCGCCATGCACGAACAACACATTCCCCCCTGGGAGCCCGGGGTCGTGCGGCTCTCGCTCCTCGGGCAGGACGAGAGACTAGCGGGGCGGTGCGGCGCTTTCGGGCACAGTCGAGTTCTTTTTTCCGACTCCACGGAAGAGTGAACATCCCCGATCGAGGACCGCCGCCACCCGGCTCCCGGACGGTCACTTGCCGGTGCGGCGACCGGTCGGCAGCGGGTCGGTGAGAGCTGTTCGCGCAGTCGGCTGCGCGACCAGCCCCCGGGCACCCGCAGCCGTCCGACGGCATCGTCACGGCTCCCGACGGTTACGGCTTCGGGGTGCGGTCCAGCAGGGATTCCACCAGCGCAGCGACATGGCGGCGGTCGTCGGCCGAGAGTTTCTGGACGCTGGCGATCAGCAGGTCGACCTCGGGGTCGGCCTCGGTGTCCTGGCCCGACGGGCTGCCGTACACGTGGATGCCGCAGGCCTCCGCGGCGGCGCGGCGCACGGTGTCCAACGGGAGTTCCAGCCCCTTGGACAGTCCTTCGAGGGTGGCCGACTGGGGCATGCGGACGACGCGGTCGGTGGTCGCCAGGTGGTGGACGGTGGAGCGCGGGACGCCACCGCGGCGCGCCACGTCGCCGTAGGACCAGCCCTTGCGGTCCAGGCGCTCACGGATCAACTGCTGGAGTGCGTTGGCCACGGGTGGGTCACTTCCTGCTCGCCGCTCGGCGGAACCGTCCATGTCGGGGCCGATTCTACGGGCGGCCCCACCCGCCGCCGAAAGAGTGATTCCCCGAACGGGTTGCGCGGTGGCCCCGCGAAGCCCTACTGTCCAATCTCGTTGGACAGCTCGTCCGACCAAGTTGGACAGAGTCCGGGGGGAACCTGACTCGGTCCGACCGGAAATGCCCATCCCTGAGGGGGAATTGATCATGATGGACGCTCACGAGCTCGAGGCCGAGTCCGCGGAACTGCTGCCCGGCCGGGAGGCCCTCGGCCGTCTGAAGTTCAGCTTCAACAAGACGACCAACGTCACCAAGCACATCGCCAACGTCGAGGCCCACAACTCGTCCCTGGCCGTCAACGACCACTCCTTCGCCTCGGCCGCCGCCTCCCAGGCCGGCCAGAGCATCACGGTCACCCAGTAACACCCGCGCACCACCTCGAACCCGATCCGCACCACCTGAAAGGACGTCCGTCATGAGCATGGACATGCACGAGCTGGAGACCGAGTCCGCCGAGCTGCTGCCGGGCCGGGAGGCCCTCGGTCGTCTGAAGTTCAGCTTCAACAAGACGACCAACGTCACCAAGCACATCGCCAACATCCAGGCGGACAACCAGTCCGCGGCGCTCAACGACCACTCCTCGTACTCGGTCGCCGAGTCGCAGGCCTCGCAGTCGATCACCGTCAAGCAGTAACGCCGGTGTGACCACGGCCGTCGGGGTGGGCCGCCCGTACCAGCGGTGCGGTCCACCCCGACGGCCGTGCCAGGGGGGAAACGGGGAGGACGTGGGGGGAGACCACACATGACAGTGCTCGGAGACGGGCCCCCGACGCTGTACGACCCGGGGCCGGTGCCCGGGCCGGGCGGCTGGCCGGTGACGTACGAGCAGGTGGCGACGGGCAGCCTGCCGGTCGTCGAACAGCGGTTCGTGCCGCGGCTGAGCGCGGGACTGCGCCTGCACGGCGAGTACCAGGGATCGGGCTTCACCGAGCCCAAGTACATCGCCCGTCGGGGGGACGGGCAGGTCGTCCAGCTCTCGCGGCTGCTGTACCTGGTGGCGTCGTCCGTGGACGGCGAACGCGACACCGAGTCCATCGCCCACCGGGTGAGCGCGCGGTTCGGCCGCGAGGTCAGCGGCGAGAACATCCGCTTCCTCGTGGAGAAGAAGCTCGAACCGCTCGGGGTCACGGTCCCCGAGGGCCAGGAGAGCGACGAGGTCGACGCCCCGCGCTCCGACCTGCTGCTCGCCCTCAAGGGCCACCGGGTCATCTTCGACGAGCGGCGCACGGCACGGATCGCGGGGCTGTTCACCTGGCTGCACCGGCCGGTCGTGGTCGCGACCGTGCTGCTCACGGCCGTGGCCATGGACGTGTGGCTGTTCGGCTTCTTCGGGGCGATCGAGCCGGTCCTGGAGGTCCTCGACCAGCCGGTGCTGATCCTGATCGTCTTCGCCCTGACCGTGGCCTCGCTCGTCTTCCACGAGTTCGGCCACGCGTCCGCGTGCCGGTACGGGGGCGCCCGGCCCGGGTGCATCGGCTGCGGGATCTTCCTGATCTGGCCGTCGATGTACACGGACGTGACGGACGTGTACCGGATCGGACGCGGCGGCCGGATCAGGACGGACCTGGGCGGGGTCTACTTCAACGTGGTCTTCATGCTCGGCATGGCCGGGCTGTACTTCGCCACGGGGGAGCCCTTCTTCCTGGCCGCCGTGTACCTCGGGCACTTCGAGATCCTCGAGCAGTTGATGCCGGCGGTACGCCTCGACGGCTACTACATCCTCGGTGACCTCGCCGGGGTCCCCGACCTCTACGGCAAGATCAAGCCGATCCTGCTCGGACTGGTGCCGGGCAGGAAGGGGCGGGCGGCGCGCAAGGAGGTCGCCGGGCTGAAGAAGTCGGCGCGGACCATCGTGGCCGCGTGGGTGCTCACCATGGTGCCGCTGATCATCGGCGAGATGGGCTACGCCCTGTGGAACCTGCCCCGGATCATCGCCACGATGACCCGGTCCATGGTCGAGCAGTTCTCCGGCACCGGGGCGGCCTTCGCGGACGGCAAGGTCGTCGAGGGACTCGTCGGGGTGCTGGGCTGTCTGATGCTGCTCATCCCCATGGGCGGTGTCGTCTACCTCTCCGTGAAGATCGGCGGACGGCTCCTGCGGGCCGCCAAACGGTCCACGGCGGGGCGGCCCCGGCTGCGGGTGGCGCTGTGCGCGGTGGTCCTCGCCGGGCTGGCGGGGCTCAGCTACGCGTGGACGTCGGGGCTGACGCCCCAGCCGCTGCCGAAGAAGCCCCCGATCGCGCCCATCCTCCAGCCCGGGGTGTCGACGGAGGAACCGCAGCCCCGGCAGGCCACGACCCCGGACGGCGACACCGCCACCTCGGGCGAGGACGCCTCGGACGACCCGGCTGACCCGGGCTCCGGAGCGGTCGCGCCCACGGCGGCGGGCCGCTCCCCGGGCTCGGACACCTCCTCGCCCGGGGCGTCCTCCGGCGCCTCGGCGTCCGCCGCGCCGGCGTCGTCCGCGACGGCCCCCGGCCCGGCGGGCGCCGGTTCCTCCCGCGGGCCGGCCTCCCCGACGCAGGGCACCTCGGCGGGCCCGGAACCGTCGTCACCGGGCACGGGCCCCTCGGCCCCCGCCTCGCCCGCGACCCCGTCGGAGAGCATCCCGGCGTCACCCACCGAGACGGCCTCCCCGCCACCGGCCAGCGGTTCACCCGGGGCGTCCTGAGCGGGGCCGTCCGGATCCGGAGACGGCGGGACGGCGGGGAGGGGCGGGGCGGCACGGAGGGGGAGGGGCGGTGGGCACGGCCGAGGCCGGACCCACCGGTGATCCGCCGCGCCCCGCCCCGCCCTGCCCCTGTCCCGTCTTCGTGCGCGCCCGGCTCCTCCCCGCCGCCCCCCACATCCGTACTCATCCACCACCCAGGGAGATCCCTTGAGCAGCCACCGAAAACCCCGTACGTCCAGTCCGCTCACCCGCCGTGCCGTCCGTGTGGGGCTGTTCGCCGCCGGTGTCGCCGGTGTGGCGACCGCCGTGCCGGCCCAGGCGGCCACCGGCGGGACCGCCGCCAAGGTCGCCGTCGCCTCGGACCACGTCTTCAGCCACGCCGACCGCCTCGACCACACGGAGCAGAAGGACTCGTTCACCATCCGGCAGTTCGGGAAGGTGAACGCCGCCTCCGTGCGCAACCAGGCCAACGCCGTCTCGTCGGGCTGCACCGCCGACGACGAGTGCCGTTCGGTCGCGCTGTCGTTCCAGATCGTCACCGTCGCGGGCGAGCACACCCGCCTGAACGCGGTGAACCTCAGCGACGCCACCAACAAGAGCTGCACCGGCTGCCAGACCCTGGCCGGTGCCTACCAGTTCGTGGTCTCCACGCCCGCCCCGCTCACCCTCGACTCCGCCCACCGCCGCCAACTCGCCGACGTCCACCGCAGGTTGGACGCCCTGACCCGGTCCAAGATCCCCGCGACCGACCTGCGCGCCCGGGCCGACGCCCTCGCCGCCGAGGTCAACGCCGTCCTCCAGGACGCCGTGGCCGACGCCCCGAAGGGCGACGCGCAGGAGGACGTCACCATGCGCCGCCACCTGGACGGCTGGCCCGGCCGCTGACCCCGGAACGCCCGTCCGGCCCGCGCGGCAGCCGTCCGCGGGCCGGACGGGCGCCCGGACCGTTGACACCGGCGGACCGTTGACATCGGCAGACCCTGGGCGCAGACTCGGCTCACTCAAGTGAAAGAAACTTCACCACGCGAACACGAGCTCATGTGCGCGTCCCGCCACCAGGTCCCGAAGGGAACGTCCGATGCGTACCACCGTCGGCATCATCGGAGCCGGCCCCGCCGGCCTCCTCCTCGCCCGGCTCCTGCACCGCGCCGGCATCGACTCGGTCGTCCTGGAGAGCCGCGACCGTGCCTACGTCGAGCAGCGCCAGCGCGCCGGGATCCTGGAGCAGGGCACCGTCGACGTGCTGCGCGCGGCCGGCGCCGGGGAGCGCATGGACCGCGAGGGACTCCCGCACGACGGCATCGAACTGCGCTACGACAGAAAGCGCCACCGCGTCGACTTCCCCGCCCTCACCGGCGGCCGGTCCGTCATGGTCTACGCCCAGACCGAGGTCTGCAAGGACCTCATCGCCCTCCAGCTCCAGGACGGCGGCCCGCTGCTGTTCGAGGCGGAGGCCCTGGCCGTCGAGGGCGCCGGCACCGACACCCCGCGCGTCCGGTTCCGGCACGAGGGCCGCGAGGACGTCCTGGAATGCGAGTACGTCGTCGGCTGTGACGGCTTCTGGGGCGTGGCCCGCAAGGCGATCCCCGCCGAGCTGACCCGGGTGTTCGAGCGGACGTACCCCTTCGCCTGGCTGGGCATCCTCGCCGACGTACCGCCCTCGCACGACGAGCTCGTCTACGCCCGCCACGACCGCGGATTCGCCCTGCTGTCCATGCGCTCCCCGTCCGTCTCCCGCCTCTACCTCCAGGTCCCCACCGGCACGGACGCGGAGAGCTGGGGCGACGAGGAGATCTGGGACGAGCTGGAGCGCCGCTTCGAGACGGACGACGACTGGAAGCTGGACCGGGGACCGATCACCCAGAAGTCCGTCACCCCCATGCGTTCCCACGTCCACGAGCCCATGCGGTACGGCCGGCTCTTCCTGGCCGGGGACGCGGCGCACATCGTCCCGCCCACCGGCGCCAAGGGCCTCAACCTCGCCGTCGGGGACGTCGTGACCTTCGCGAGGGCGCTGACCCACCTGAAGGAGACGGGATCGGCCGAGCGCCTCGACGCCTACTCCGAGACCTGCCTGCGGCGGGTGTGGCAGGCCGAGCGGTTCTCGTACGACATGACGAGCCTGCTGCACCGGGCGCCCGACGCCACCCCCTTCGAGGACCGCATGCAGCTCGCCCGGCTGGAGCGGATCGCCGGATCCCGGGCCGCCGAGACCGACCTGGCGGAGGGCTACACCGGCTTCCCCTTCGGGTGAGGTCCCTCCGGCTCTGGGAATCACGCGTACGCGTAGCGTGTTGCGCAGGACATCGAGGGAAGATCCTCCCCAAGCACTAGGGTCATTCCTTTGCCTACCCATTACTCTTGAGGCAAGGCCCACACACGGTGGCCATGGAGGAGTGAAATGAGGAGCAGCAACCCGGTCTTCTCGCGACGGGGGTTCAGCCGCGACAACGGCTACGCGGGCTTCAACACCGCGCCGCAGGCCGGGAGCGCAGCCGTAGGCACGCAGGCCGGCCCCTACGCGCAGCCGCAGGGCAACCCGTACGCGACCAACCCCTATGCCCAGCAGCAGGGCGCGCCGCCGCAGGCCCCGGTGACCACCGGCCGGATGACGATGGACGACGTCGTCATGCGCACCGGCACCACCCTCGGCATCCTGATCGTCACGGCCGCGCTCGCCTGGGCGCTGCTGCCCGTCGACGACGCCAACATCGGCCGCTCGTACGGCATCGGCATCGGCGCCGCGCTGATCGGCATGGTCCTGGCGCTCGTCCAGTCCTTCAAGCGCAAGGCCACGCCCGCGCTGATCGTGTCGTACGCCGCGTTCGAGGGCGTGTTCCTCGGCGTGATCTCCAGCATCGTCGACAACCGCATCGCCAGCGGCGCGGCCATGCAGGCCGTGATCGGCACCCTGGCGGTCTTCACCGCGGTGCTGGTGGCGTACAAGGCGGGCTGGATCCGCGTCAACCGCCGCTTCTACGGCTTCGTGATGGCGGCCGCGCTCGGCTTCCTGCTGCTGATGGTCGTCAACACGCTGTTCGCCGTCTTCGGCGGCGGTGACGGCCTCGGCTTCCGCAGCGGCGGCCTCGGCATCCTGTTCGGCATCATCGGCATCCTGCTCGGTGCGTGCTTCCTCGCCCTCGACTTCAAGCAGGTCGAGGACGGCATCGCCTACGGCGCGCCGAAGGAGGAGGCCTGGCTGGCGGCGTTCGGTCTGACGCTGACGCTGGTGTGGATCTACATGGAGTTCCTGCGCCTCATCGCGATCCTCAACAGCAGCGACTAGTCCGCGCCTCGCGCGTGGAGGGGCCCCGGGTTCTGCGACCCGGGGCCCTTCGTCGTCTGGGGGTTCGGTTGCGGTGCGCGGCTAGAAGTACCTGCGCGCGGCCCTCCTCAGGTCGTACTCGTGGATGATCGCCTTGGCGTGGCCGTACGCGAGGTTGTGTTCGTGGCGGAGCCAGCTCACCTTCTCCTCGAAGCGGAAGAGGGCCGGGCCTTCGTCGACGGTGCGCAGCCAGTCGGACACTTCACGACCGGTGCAGTGAGGGATGCGGGCGAGCATGTTGCGGTGGGTCTCCTCGGAGAGGACGTGGGACATCGGCGCCTCCGGACGCAAAGGGGATGTAAGCCGGTCCTTCAGGTCACCGTGCCTGAGCGTTCGCCTGTTGGCAACAGTCCCGGTGCGACGCGTACGGTTGCCCGGTGGCTGATACTTCGCGTCTGACCCGGGCTGTGGACCACTTCGCCGACCGTCTGCGGGCCGCGCCGCAGAGCCGGCTGCAACGGGGCGCGGCCGCCGAGGCGCTGGGACTGGCCCGCGAGTTCGCCCGCCGGACGCAGGTCCTGGAGGAGCCGGGGACCCCGCTGCGCGAGATGCCGGACGCGGGCATGTTCGCCGCCGCCGACCAAATCACCGTGGCCGTGCACGACTTGGCCCTCGTCCTGACGGACGAGGGCCAAGTGGAGGAGGCTCTGGAGCTGGTGGCGCAGGCCCAGCAGCGGGCCGGTGTCTGACCGCGGCCGGGACCGCCTAGAGGGACGCTATGACCCGGTCGGCCAGGATGTAGACGTTCTCCTCGCCGCAGGCGAACGTCAGCGTGTACGCGCCCGAGACGCCGGAGCCGCCGAGCAGGACCGGGGTCTCGCCGGCGCGCAGGGCGGCCGCGAGGCGTTCGGCCGTCTCGCGGTGGCCCGGAGTCATGCACAGGGTCGTGCCGTCCGCGAAGACGTAGACGTCGAGGGTGCCGAGGGGGCCGGGGCGCACGTCGGCCAGTTCGGTGCCGGACGCGGCCAGTTCCTCCAGGGTGGCCACCGTGCGCTCGTGGTCGCCCACGGCGGGTGAGCCGACCGGCACGAAGTCCGGGTGGGAGGGGTGGCGGCGGCGGGCCGCGGCCAGTTCCGGGCTGTCTCCCGCGAACTCGTCCGCGTCGGCCGAGGACTCCGACACCGGCTCCAGCGGCTCCAGGCCCACGAAGTCGGCCTGCCGGGGCAGGAACAGCTCGCTGTCGGGCAGGCCGAGCAGCGAGGGCGCGTCGGAGGCGTCACGGGCCTCCTGGGCGGCCCAGAAGGCGCGCGCCTCGGCGAGCTCGCGCTCGCGCTCCTCGGCGAGGGCCTCGGCCACGGCGGCGCGTATCTCGTCGACGTCAGCGGCGGGACGCGCGGCCGGTACGAGACCCCGCACGGGCGTGCCGCTGTTCCTGGCGAGCTCGGTGTGCAGGGCGGCGACCTGTCGGCGCAGCACCATGAGGGTGCGCAGGACGGCGACGCCCACGGCGCCCGTGGCGGCCGTGGTGACCAGCAAGGCGATCGGCATGGCGCTCACTGACGTACTCCCGGTTCAAAGTCGACCCCCGACTTCCTACATCAGCTTGAAGGGCGGACTATCCCGCTGTCAGTGCGTAACGTCACGAATCGGACAGGACTTTGGGTCCGGTGTTTGGTGGTGTAACGGCTCTGAGCTGCGCAGATACCTCTGCGAAGGGAGATAGGTCACATCCTGAGGGAGATTGGATCACAAATCGGCCCAGAACCTTGGAGTTTCACAGGTTCTAGGCCGAAGAGTGACGCTGGGTTCCCGTGCGGACACAGAGAGTTGGGGATCAGCTCAGGCGCTCGATGACCATCGCCATGCCCTGGCCGCCGCCCACGCACATGGTCTCCAGACCGAACTGCTTGTCGTGGAACTGGAGGGAGTTGATGAGCGTGCCGGTGATGCGGGCGCCGGTCATGCCGAAGGGGTGGCCGACGGCGATCGCGCCGCCGTTGACGTTCAGCTTCTCCAGCGGGATGTTCAGGTCGCGGTAGGAGGGGATCACCTGGGCGGCGAACGCCTCGTTGATCTCGACCAGGTCGATGTCGTCGATGGTGAGGCCGGCGCGGCGCAGGGCCTGGTTCGACGCGTCCACCGGGCCGAGGCCCATGATCTCGGGGGACAGGCCCGAGACGCCGGTCGACACGATGCGGGCGAGCGGGGTGAGGCCGAGCTCGCGGGCCTTGGTGTCGGACATGATCACGACCGCGGCGGCGCCGTCGTTCAGCGGGCAGCAGTTGCCGGCGGTCACGAGGCCGTCGGGGCGGAAGACCGGCTTCAGGCCCTGCACGCCCTCCAGGGTGACGCCGGCGCGGGGGCCGTCGTCCTTGCTGACGACCGTGCCGTCGGGCAGCGTGACCGGGGTGATCTCGCGCTCCCAGAAGCCGTTCTTGATGGCTTCCTCGGCGAGGTTCTGCGAGCGGACGCCGAACTCGTCCATGTCCTGGCGGGTGACGCCCTTGCTGCGGGCCAGGTTCTCGGCGGTCTGGCCCATCGCGATGTACGGGTCGGGGAGCAGGCCGTCCTCGCGCGGGTCGTGCCAGGTCGAGCCCTCGGAGGCGGCGGTGGCCGCGGTGCGGGCCTGGGCCTCGGCGAAGATCGGGTTGGTGGTGTCCGGGAGGCCGTCCGAGCTGCCCTTGGCGTAACGGGAGACCATCTCGACGCCGGCCGAGATGAAGACGTCGCCCTCACCGGCCTTGATGGCGTGCAGGGCCATGCGGCTCGTCTGCAGCGAGGAGGAGCAGTACCGGGTGATCGTGCAGCCCGGCAGGTGGTCCATGCCCATCTGCACGGCGACGATCCGGCCCAGGTTGTAGCCCTGCTCGCCGCCGGGCAGACCGCAGCCGAGCATCAGGTCGTCGATGTCGTGCGGGTCCAGCTCGGGGACCTTGGCGAGGGCGGCCTGGATGATCGTGGCGGTGAGGTCGTCGGGGCGCAGGTCCTTGAGCGAGCCCTTGACGGCGCGGCCGATGGGGGAGCGGGCGGTCGAGACGATCACGGCTTCGGGCATCACGGCTCCATTGGCGTACGGGGTTCTTCCGGACGGGGCTCCTTGGGAAGTTACCCGTACGTATGGCCTGGGTCACGGGGGTGACGGTGTGACCTATGTCTAAGCGCTTGCTTTCCTCGGGTCCCCTCAGGCCTCGGACACGCTGGTGGTCGACGGCTCCGTCGCCCGGACCCGCTGCCTCCGCCTGCGCTTCAGCAGTGCCCAGGGCCCCTTCGGGCCCGTCGGCATCGCGGCGGCGACCTCCGTACCGGCCTCCGAGGCGGCCTCCGCGGCCGCCCGCGCCACCGGCAGGAAGCCCTCGCGGCGGGAGACGTCCGGGCGGTCCTCGTCGGCCGGCCACAGGCCGAGGGCCGCGCAGACCGTCGGCAGCACCGCCATCGCCGCGGTCGCGTAGCCCTCCGCCGAGGGGTGGTAGTTGTCGGGGCCGAACAGCTCGCGCGGGTTCGCCTCGAACTCCGGGCCCAGCAGGTCGCCCAGCGACACCGTGCGGCCGCCCTGTTCGACCGCGCCGATCGTCTGCGCGGCGGCCAACTGGCGCGAGGCCCGGCGGGCCAGCCACCGCAGCGGCTGCTGGACCGGCTCGATGGTGCCCAGGTCGGGACAGGTGCCGACGACGACCTCAGCACCGGCCGTGCGCAGCCTTCGTACCGCCGAGGAGAGGTGGCGCACCGACCGGGTGGCCGGCATGCGGTGGGTGACGTCGTTCGCGCCGATCATGATCACGCAGATGTCGGGGACCAGGTCGGCGTCCGCCAGGGTCAGCGCCACCTGGCGGTCCAGGTCGTCCGAGGTGGCGCCGGGGAGGGCGACGTTACGGAGCTCCACCGGGCGTTCCGCCACCGCCGCCAGACCGGACGCCAGCAGTGCGCCCGGTGTCTGGCCCGCCCGGTGCACACCCTGGCCGGCGGCCGTGGAGTCGCCCAGCATCGTCAGACGCAGGGGCGGTTCGCCCACGACGGTGTACACATGGCCGTACCGGCCCTGGGCCTGCGGGACGTGCGGCGCCGTGCCGTTGCCCACCTGCCGTCTGGCCAGCCGCACCTCCGCCAGCAGCAGCCCCATGGCCGCCGCGCCGACCAGACCGATCCCGCCGCCGCCGTATGCCGCGCCGGCCGCGATCCGCCGGGCCACCCTCGCCCTCGACATGCTCGTCATACGTCGCCGCCACCTCCGTCGTACCCGCTACACCCACTCCTTGCCCCGCACGGACCGTGGCCCAATCCCAACGGGGAGTGAACGACCGTCATGGCGCCCGATCAGGCCATAGGCTGGCCGGACCACTAGGACCACTTCTTTTGCAAGCATCCGGAGACAACGGTGCAATTCCACGACTCGATGATCAGCCTCGTCGGCAACACCCCGCTGGTGAGGCTCAACAGCGTGACCAAGGGCATCAAGGCGACCGTCCTGGCCAAGGTCGAGTACTTCAACCCCGGCGGCTCCGTGAAGGACCGCATCGCCCTGCGCATGATCGAGGCGGCGGAGGAGAGCGGCGCGCTGAAGCCCGGGGGCACGATCGTCGAGCCGACCAGCGGCAACACCGGGGTGGGGCTCGCCATCGTGGCGCAGCAGAAGGGGTACAAGTGCATCTTCGTGTGCCCCGACAAGGTGAGCACGGACAAGATCAACGTGCTGCGGGCGTACGGCGCCGAGGTAGTCGTCTGCCCGACCGCCGTCGACCCGGAGCACCCGGACTCGTACTACAACGTCTCCGACCGGCTGGTGCGCGAGACGCCGGGCGCGTGGAAGCCCGACCAGTACTCCAACCCCAACAACCCGCTCTCGCACTATCACTCCACCGGCCCCGAGCTGTGGGAACAGACGGAGGGCGGGATCACCCACTTCGTGGCGGGCGTGGGCACCGGCGGCACCATCTCCGGCACCGGCCGGTACCTGAAGGACGCGAGCGACGGCCGGGTCCAGGTGATCGGCGCCGACCCCGAGGGGTCCGTGTACTCCGGCGGCTCCGGGCGGCCCTACCTCGTCGAGGGCGTGGGTGAGGACTTCTGGCCGACCGCCTACGACCGGACCGTCGCCGACGAGATCGTCGCCGTCTCCGACAAGGACTCCTTCCAGATGACCCGCCGCCTCGCCAAGGAGGAGGGCCTGCTGGTGGGCGGCTCCTGCGGCATGGCGGTCGTCGCGGCCCTGCGGATCGCCGAGCGCCTGGACGAGAACGGCGTCGTGGTGGTGCTGCTCCCCGACAGCGGACGCGGCTACCTCTCGAAGATCTTCAACGACGAGTGGATGGCCGACTACGGCTTCCTGGAGGACGAGGGCCCCAGCGCCCGCGTCGCCGACGTCCTCAACGACAAGGTGCACGGCGCCATCCCCTCCCTCGTCCACATGCACCCGGACGAGACGGTCGGCGAGGCCATCGACGTCCTGCGGGAGTACGGCGTCTCGCAGATGCCGATCGTCAAGCCGGGCGCCGGCCACCCGGACGTGATGGCCGCGGAGGTCGTCGGCTCGGTCGTCGAACGCGAACTCCTCGACGCCCTGTTCGCCAAGCGGGCCTCGCTGGAGGACCCGCTGGAGAAGCACATGTCGGCCCCGCTGCCCCAGGTCGGTTCCGGCGAACCGGTCGGCGACCTGATGTCGGTCCTCGGCTCGGCGGACGCCGCGATCGTCCTCGTGGAGGGCAAGCCCACCGGTGTCATCAGCCGCCAGGACCTGCTGGCCTTCCTCGCCAAGGGCGGGAAGTGACGGCAGACGTCCGGTGAACACCGCGTGCCGGCGCCGGACTTGCGGTTTCCTACCGAAAGGGTGGACTTCGCGGAACCGGTACGAGGGCGTCACGTCCGCGCAGCACACGCTTAACACGGGTCCGGCACTGTAGGGGGTGTCGGCAGGGCGGGAGCGGCTCCCCGCCCAGGCCGGCGCCGAACGTCCAAGGACCTCCGGAGCGGCTCCCGGACCTCCATGGACGCCGGACGCCAGACCCGGCCCTGCCCGGTCGGCGTCCCTCGCGGGGACCGCCGTCGTCCCGCCCCCCGTTCACGGGGGTGCGGCGGTCCCCGCGAAACACCTCTCCTAGGCGCCCGTACGGGCCCAACTGCCCAGCAGCGCCAGGCGCTCCGCGGTCTGCGACCCCGGTTCCGGGGTGTACACGAGCAGGCTCTGGTCGCCGTCCCCCGGGACCGTGAGGGTCTCGTACGGGAAGACGAGCAGGCCCGCCACCGGGTGCTGGAGCCGCTTGGTCCCGTAGGCGCACTCCCTGACCTGGTGGTCGGCCCACAGACGGCGGAAGTCCTCGCTCCTGAGGGAGAGTTCGCCGACGAGCGAGGTCAGTTCGCGGTCCTCCTGGTGGTGGCCCGCCAGGACCCGCAGATGGGCCACGCACTGCGCGGCCACCGCCGACCACTCCGGGTAGAGGTCACGGGCGGCGGGGTCGAGGAAGACCTGCCGCGGGACGCTGGGCGCCTCGGCCGTGGCCCGGCTGTAGCCGAACACCGCGTCGGCCAGGGGGTTCCAGGCCAGGACGGTCATCCGGCGGTCCAGGACGAAGGCCGGGCTGCGGTCCATGGCGTCGATCATGAGCTGGACGGCCGGGCGGACCCGGGGGCGGTCGGGACGCCGGGCCTGTCGGCGCGGGCGGGCCACCGCGTGGAGGTAGGCGCGTTCGGTCTCGTCCAGGCGCAGCACGCGCGCGACGGCGTCCAGGACGGCGTCGGACACTCCGCCGGACTTCGTCCGGGAGGGGCCGCCGGGTCCCCTGCCCTGCTCCAGCCGGATGTAGTAGTCGACGCTCACTCCGGCCAACTGCGCCACCTCCTCCCGGCGCAGACCCGGTACGCGGCGCCGCCCGTGCGAGGGCAGCCCCACCTCCTCGGGCCGGATGCGGGCGCGGCGCGAGCGCAGGAAATCTCCGAGGTCCCCGTCCATGGGTTCGATCGTAGGGGAGGGGCGGGCGCCGAACCTGGTACTGGCAGACCCAGGAAAAGCGCATCCCTGGGTACGGCGGCCCGGGCGCCGCAGGGTGGTGGACGAAGCCGGGGAGTCGCCCCGGCCCGCAGCCCACCGAGGAGCACCTCCATGTCGTACGAGAATCTGGCCGGACGTACCGCCGTCGTCACCGGAGCGGCGAGCGGCATCGGTGAGGCCACGGCCGTCCTGCTGGCCGAGCGGGGGGCGCGGGTCGCGCTGCTCGCCCGGCGCGGTGAGCGGCTGGAGGCGGTCGCCGGGAAGATCCGGGCCGGCGGTGGACAGGCGCTGGCCGTGGTCGCCGACGTCACCGACGACGCGTCCGTGGCGGCCGCCGTGGAGAGCGTCCACGCGGCCTACGGGAACGTCGACCTGGTCGTGAACAACGCGGGCGTGATGCTGCCGAACCCGATCGCGGACGCCCGCGTCGACGAGTGGCAGCGGATGATCGACACCAATGTCACCGGTGTCCTGCGCGTCATCGGCGCCTTCGCCGGGGACCTGTACGGCGCGGCCGGGCAGGGGCGCAGCGCGGACCTGGTGAACGTCTCGTCCATCGGCGCGCACGTCACCGGCTTCACCGACTACGCGGTGTACGGGGCGACGAAGGCCGCGGTCACCCATCTGTCGGCGCTGCTGAGGAACGAGTTCGGGCCGCGGGGCGTGCGGGTCACCAACATCGAGCCGGGCCTGACGGAGTCCGAACTCGCCACGCACATCGACAACGACGGGCTGCGGGAGCAGGTCGGCGGCATGGTCGAGGCGATGGGCGCGCTGGCGGCCGCGGAACTCGCCGACCTCGTCGGCTACGTCGCCAGTCGGCCCCGGCACGTCAACCTGCGCCAGGTGGTGGTGCTGCCGACCGGGCAGGTGTGAGCGCCGGTTCAGCCTTCCCAGTCGCTGCTGCGGGAGGACGGCTTCGCGCGCCGGCCCCGGAAGAGGTCCGGGTTGACGCGCAGGGCCTGGAAGGCGTTGACGCCGACGATGCCGACCCAGGAGACCAGCAGGCCGGGCAGGTGGGCGACGCCGCCGCCGATCGCGGAGAGCGGGATGGCCAGCACCAGGGAGACGATGCCGAAGCCGAAGCGCTCGCCGAAGGAGTCGGTGGGCTTGGGGGAGCGGGCGCCCCGGGCCGTCACCATCTGCTGCTCGGCGAGCTGCCGGCGCAGGCGGCGGTCCACGGCACCGTCGATCCGCTGGTCGACCTTCTCCAGGAACGAGTCGACCAGCGCGGACTCGTACTCCTCGCCCAGTTCCCTGCGGGCCTGCAGGGTGGCGTTGAGTTCCTTCTTGAGCTCGGGGTCGCGCGCATCCATTCCGGTCATGCGATCCACGGTAGGCAGCGCGAACGCACGCTGCACTGGGGTTAGCCCCCCTGTTGCGGCGGGGGTCCGTCGCAGGTCGCCTCCACCGCATCATGAGACGTCCCTTGCCCGGCTGCATAACGGCATGCAGAGTTCTCCTCAGTTGAATATGTTGGCAACGATCGGGTGTCCGTACGAGGGGAGCTTGGGCGTGGTGTCGTCTCGGGTCGTGGAGGCGCCGAAGGCGCCGGATCCCGTCGCGGTCGGGCACCCCCCGGCGGTGGTCCTCGACGGGATCTCGCTCGGGGTCGCGGACGTGGTCCGCCTCGCCGACGGGGGCGCGCGACCGGTGCCCGCGGCCGACGCGATGCAGCGGGTGACGGAGTCCTGGGACGCCGCCCGGCAGATCGCCGCGACCGGGCGCGTCTACGGCCGCTCGACCGGCGTCGGCGCGAACCGGAACGAGGACGTCCCCACCGAGGCGGCCGCCGGGCACGGGCTGCGGCTGCTGCGGAGCCACGCCGGTGCCATCGGCGAGGAACTCCCGGCCCGGCAGGTCCGCGCGATGCTCGCGGTCCGCGCCAACCAGCTCCTGGCGGGCGGCGCGGGACTGCGGCCGTCCGTCGTCACGGCCCTGTGCGAGGCCCTGGAGAGCGGCGCGTACCCGGTCGTCAACGAGTTCGGCTCGGTGGGCACGGGCGACATCGCGGCACTGGCCCAGGCGGGCCTGGCCCTGGCGGGGGAGCACCCCTGGCGGACCGGCGGCACCGCGAACGGCACCGGTGAGCGACCAGGGCCCGGCGCGGGGGCGGGCGTTCCGCGCCCCCGGGAGGCCGGACGACCGCTCGGTGCCGTGGGCGCTCCCGAGCCCCAGCCCCTCGACAACAACGACGCGCTCGCCTTCATCAGCAGCAACGCCCTGACCCTCGGTCAGGCGGCGCTCGCCCTGCACGAGTTGCGCGGCCTGGTCGAGGCCACGCAGGTCGTCGGGGCACTGTCGCTGCTGGCGGTGGACGGCTCGCACGAGGCCTACGCCGCTCCCGTGCACGCGGCCCGCCCGCACCGCGGCTCCGCCGAAGTGGCGCGTCGGATGCGGAAGTTGATCGGGGCGGAAGACCGGCCCACCCCGCCGCTCGGGCGGATCCAGGACCCGTACGGCTTCCGGTGCCTGCCCCAGATCCACGGGCCCGCCCAGGACGCCGCCGACGCCCTGGAGGAGGTCCTCACGATCGAGATCAACGCGGCCGCCGAGAACCCCCTCATCTCCCCCGAGGACATGGCCGCCTACCACCACGGCGGCTTCTACCAGGCCCAACTCGCCCTCGCCCTGGACCACTTCAGGCTCGCCCTCACCCAGGTCGCGCGGCTGTCCACGTCCCGGCTCTCCACGCTCAACGAGCCCGCCTTCACCCGCCTCAGACCCTTCCTCGCCGACCACGAGCCCGCCTCCTCCGGCGTGATGATCCTGGAGTACGCCGCCGGAGCCGCCCTCGGCGACCTGCGGGCCTTCTCCGCGCCCGCCTCGCTCGGCCACGCTGTACTCTCCCGGGGCGTCGAGGAACAGGCCAGCTTCGCCTCGCTCGCCGCCCGTCAGACACTGCGCGCGTGCGGCGCGTACCGTCTCGTCGTCGGCTGCGAGCTCGTCGCCGCCGTACGGGCGCTGCGCCAGCGCGACCTCCGGCCCGACCCGGGCCTCCCGGTGGGCCGCGCGCTGGAACTCGCCGAGGCGGTGCTGGCGGCGGACCCGGCCGACCGGCCGCTCACGGGCGACGTGACGGCGGCGGCCGCGCTGCTCGACCGGTTCACGGACATCTGGAGGGGGATCGAGGCATGAGCGACCTGGGTGTGGCGGGCGGGGCGGACACTCCCGCCGGACGGTTGCAGGCGCTTTTCGAGGGGCACCGGCTCACACCGACCCAGCGGCGCATCGCGCACAGCATGGTGCGCAGCGCCGCCGACGTGCCGTTCCTGTCCAGCGTGGAGCTCGCCGAGCTGGCCGGGGTCAGCCAGCCCTCCGTCACCCGCTTCGCCGTCGCCCTCGGCTTCGACGGCTACCCCGCCCTGCGCCGGCACCTGCGCGAGGTCGCGCCCGCCGAGCAGACGGCCGCGTCCGCGTCGTACAACGAGTACCAGCAGGCTGTCGAGGCCGAGATCGAGAACCTCCGGCACCTGGCGGAGATCCTCGCCGACCCCCGCCCGGTGCAGCGGGCCGGCCGGCTGCTCGCCGCCTCCCGGCCCCTGCCGGTGCTCGGACTGCGGGCCGCGGCCTCCCAGGCGTACGGCTTCGCCTACTTCGCCGCCAAGGTCCATCCGGACGTACGGCTGCTCCACGAGGGCGGCACGATGATCCACGACCGGATCGACGCCGCCGTCCGCGCGGGCGCCACCACCCTGCTGTGCTTCGCGCTGCCCCGGCACCCCCGCGAGGTCGTCGACACCCTCGCCTACGCCCGGGAGGCGGGCCTGAGCGTCGTCACGGTCGCCGACTCCGCCTTCGCCCCGGTCGCCAAGGTCTCCGACCTGCTGCTGCCCGCCGCCGTCGGCACCGGCCTCGCCTTCGACACCGCCTGCGCCCCGATGCTGCTCGGCCGGGTGCTGCTGGAGGCGATGTGCGACGACCTGCCGGACGCGCAGGCCCGGCTGGAGGAGTTCGACGCGCGGGCCGCGGCACGCGGACTCTTCGTGGAGTAGGGCGCTTTTTTTCAGACTCGTCTCACGTTCGCTCGCTACTCTCCCCGACCGGCAGGACAGTGCCGGGACGACAAGGAGGCGGGACGTGGCACGCGCAGATCGCAAGGCCTGTGGGCTGGCTCGGGTGGCCGTCGTCGTGCGCGCCGGGGCCGCACCCCTGTGGTGGGCCGGGGTGTTCGCGGCGGGGATCGGGCTGCTGGTCCCCGGGCTGACCGGACGCCGGATCGGGGTGCCGGCGGGAGCGGCGCTGTTCGTCGTGGCGGTGGCCGTGGTGTCGTACGCCCGCCGCGGGCGCTACACGGCACTGGGCCGGGCCGCGGCCCGCGCGGGCAGGCACGACGTGCTCCAGGACCGGGCGGTCAGTGTGCGCAACTGGCGCCGCGGGCACCGCTGGTGGTTGCTGCTCGCCTGGCTGGCGGCGCTGGGCTGCAACGCTGCCGTGCCGGTCGCGGGTGGCATGCTGCTCGCCGGGTGCGCTGTCGGCCTGTGGCTGAAGGCCGCCTGGCTCGGGCGGCTGGAGCGGGCCGGGGACGCGCTGCTGTGGGTGCGGGTCGACTGGCTCGCCGCGAACGGCGGACGCCCGGCCGGCAAGGCGGTCAGGGCGTACCGCAGCACGGGAGTCGCGGCGGGCGACGCGGCCCCGGGAGGAGCGCGCCGCCGCACCGCGGCACTGGTCTAGGACCGGTGGGACCCGGTCACACCTCCAGGTCGTTCTCGATCTGCCTGAGCTGGTGGCGGGCCATCGCGAGGTTGGACCGCTTGGCGTCCAGGACCAGGTAGAGGAAGAGGCCGTTGCCACCGCGCCCGGCGATCAGGCGGATCAGGTGGTACTGGTCGGACAGGGTGATCAGGATGTCCTCGATCTGGCCCTTGAGGCCGAGGTGCTCCATCGTGCGCATCTTCGCGCGGACCACGTCGGTGTTGCCGGCCGCGGCGACGTTCAGGTCGAAGCCCTTGCTGCCGCCCATGGTGCCGAGCGCCATGCCGCTGGTGTAGTCGACGAGCGCTACGCCGGTGGCACCCTCGATGGAGGCGAGGGCCTCCTTCAGCGTGGTTTCGGTGTTGGCCATGACTGTGTCTCCTCGGTTCTGTCAACTATCGGTGGTGGTGCGGGCCGCCGTCGGTGCGGTGGCCGCGGCGCGGGTGTCCACGGGCTTGGCCCGGGACGTGCGGGCCGCTCTGGCACGTGCCGGAGCGGGCTTCGCGGGCGCCTTCTCGATGGCTTCGGTGGGCTCGGCGACCACGCCGTCGACGAGCTCCGCGATCCGGGCGCCCGCCCGACGGCCCTCCAGATGGAGGCGGCCGACGTTCACCCGGTCCTGAGCGAGCAGCGTGACGACGGCCCCGGCGCCCGCCGCGTAGGTGGCGACATAGCCGTACACGCCTCGTACGAGCAGTTCGCGCAGGTCACCCTGGCCGGTCTCGTCGGCGAGCTGGGCGGCGACCGCCCGGGTGGTCCCGGTGAGCGCGGCCACGGTCTGCGGGTCGACCCCCGGGGTGTCCTGGGCCAGGACGAGACCGTCGGCGTCGGCCGCGAGGGCGCCGGTGAGCTGCGGCACCCGGGCTCTGAGCCGGCGCAGCTCCTCCAGGATCGCGTCCTGAGCTGCTGCCATCAGGTCTCTCCTCTCGGCGCGGGCCCGCTGCCGCTCAAAGGGCCTCCAGCGCATCCCTGAGCCTCTTCAGCAAGGTGATGTGGGGATCGACGTGCTCGACGGGGAGACCGGCGACCGGCGGACCGGGCGCGGACACGGGCTCGCTGAACGACGGCGGCAGGCAGGGCGAGACCACTCCGGCCGCCACCAGCCGCCGTACGTCCACCAGGGTGTGGAAGGCCGGGCGGCCCAGCTCGCGGGCGATCTCCGACGCCGTGCGGACGCCGTCCACGCGGGCCAGCACCGCCTGCCGCCGGGCCGGGAGCGACGGGGCCATGGGACGGTGCTCCCGGGTCAGCGGCACCTCGTCCGGCAGGGCGTCCGGCCAGATGCGGTGCAGCAGGTCCCGGCGGCGCAGGGTCTCGCGCTCCAGGTCGGCGACCGGGACGGGGCGCGGGATGCCGAGGGTGCCGTCCGGCTCCGGGACCGGGCCGGCGGCTGCGTCCGGGGCCTCCTCGCCGCCGTAGCGGAAGCGGCCCGGGGTGCTGCTCGGGGCGAGGGCGAAGTACGCCGCGTCGTACAGGGCGGTCAGCCGGCACAACTCCAGGGCGCCGGGGGTGAGCAGCCCGCCCGCGACCAGTCGGCGGCCCGCCCGGTGCACGGCCTCGGCGCCGGTGAGGCGGCGGGCCCCGGTGCCGGCGCCCCCGGTGCTCGCGACGCTCTCGGCCAGGGCCTGCCGCCAGATGTCGGCGTCCAGCGTGCCGTGGGCGGCCAGGAGGACGTCGGCGCCGGGGGCGGCCGGGCTCTCGGCGTGCACCACCTTGCCGTCGGCGAGGTGCAGGGTGCCGCGCTCGCGCACCAGGACACCGGTGGCCCGCTCGGCCGCCAGCCGGGTCAGCATCGGCGAGACACCGCCCCAGCCGCGGTCCAGGGCGGCCGCCTTGTCGCGCACCGGCAGCCGGGGCGGCGGGGTGGCGGGCGTGGTGCGCACCGTCGTCATCCGAGCTCCAGCCGTCCGGCCATCTCACCGAGCCGGATCCGGGCCAGCGCGAGGTTGCCCTCCGCGCGGGCCAGCCACAGGTGCAGGAACACACTGCTGTCGAAGGACGTCGGCACGAACCGCAGGACGTGGTAGCTGTCCCGGTTGCTGAGGATGAGGTCCTCGACGGGCGGCTCGGTCCCGCCCCCGGCGGCCCCCGCGGCGGGGTCGTCGGGGCTCTTGGCGGACCCGGCGGGCCCCGGCTCCGCGGCGGCGAAGGCGCGCTGCTCGGCGGCGAGCCGGGCGAGCTCGGCGGCCTCCGCGGCGGCCGCCTCCTGGTCGCCGCCGGGGGATTCCCCCACGGCGCCCAGGGCCAGCCCGCTCGTCCAGTCGACCAGCGCGGCCCCCCGCGCGCCCGGCAGTCGCATGGCTTCCAGCAGGCACTCGTCGATTCCCTGCACCGTGGCTCCCCTCCCGCCTGCGGTTCGGCTGAGTGACGCCGAAACTACGCAACGTGTGCGCGAGGAGTGAGGGATCTGGCATTTTCCGGTGGAACATGCTCCGAGTGACTAGAGTGGGTCAACTTGCCTTGTTCACGGGCCCATTGATCAACCGGTGCGCCGGTGCGTGTCAACTGCTCCCGGGTGCGCGCAGGGTGGTGAGGGCACCGGCGTGCGCCCCTCCGGATTCGGCCACGATCGAGGCGAGCGTCTGGGGGTCCCGCACCGTGGCGAAGCGCACGCCCCGCTCCGGGTCGGGGGCGAAGCCGTAAACGCCCGGCCGTGCCAGCGAGTTGTAGGCGTAGTGGTGCGCGAAGTAGTACGCGCCGGTGTCCAGCGCCACCGCGTAGTCGCCCTGGTCGAGCGGCGGCAGGGCGCGCCCCTCGGCCAGCAGGTCGCCCGAGAAGCAGGCCGGCCCCGCCACGTCCTGCACCACCTCGGGCCCGCTCTTGGGCCGTCCCTTGCCGTCGTACGCCGCGATCCGCAGCGGCCACGACCCCGGTGCGTACACCGTCCGCGTCGCCACCTGCACGCCCGCGTGCGTCACCGCGACCGGCCGGCCGCCCGCGGTCTTGGCGTACTCCACCCGCGCCACGATGGTGCCGTGCTTGGCCAGCAGCGACCGGCCGAACTCGGTGACCAGCCCGTACCGCCCGTCGAACAGCCCCGGCACCGCCTCCCGCAGCGCCCGCGCGTACGCGCGGTACGTCGGGGTCGTCGCGTCCGAGGCGAAGTTCACCGGCAGCCCGCCGCCGATGTCGATCGTGTCGATCTGCGGCCGCCCGATGCGCCGGTTGATCTCCTCGGCGAGCGCGTACGTCTCCGCGACCCCCTGGGTCATCAGGGAGAGCGGGATGCCCTGGGAGCCGGTGTGGGCGTGCAGCCGGGACAGCCACGGCCGGTCGATGTACGCCCGCACGACCCACTCGCGCGCCCCCTCGTCCCGCAGCGCCACCCCGAACTTCGAGGTCGCCGTGGCCGTCGAGGTCGCCCCGATGGTGCCGCCGCCGACCTGCGGGTTGACCCGGATGCCGAGCGGGGAGCGGCTGACCGCCGACCGCATCAGGCCGTCGATCCGGTCCAGCTCCTGCGGGTTGTCCGCGTTGACGGCGATCCCCAGCGCCAGCGCCTCCCGGAGCTCGGCCGGCGTCTTGGCGGGCGAGTCCAGGACGGTCCGGTCCGGCGACACCCCCGCCGCCCGCGCCAGCGCGAGTTCGCCCGGGCTCGCCACCTCCGCGCCGATGCCCTCCTCGCGCAGCAGTCGCAGCACCGGCACCAGCGGGCTCGCCTTCACCGCGAACGCGTGCAGCACCGGCGTGCCCGGCGCGGTGACCTCGTCGAAGGCCGCGCGCAGCTCCGCCGCCGACTCCCGGATGCCGGTGACGTCGAGCAGCCCCACGATGGGGGAGTCCGGCCCCAGCAGGCCCTGCTCCACGGCCGCGCGCACCGCCTCGTCCCGGCGGGCGGCCCGCTCCTCGCCGCTGGTGCCGTACTCGTCCATCACGTCCCCGTCCTGCTCGTCGCCCGTACCTCGGATGTCCAGTCCAGCGTTGCCTGGCCTGAAACATCACTCTCTCCCACCGATGCTGACGCGAGAACGTATTGACTAGTTCTATTCAGAAAGTCAGGATGTGAATATCGGCAGCAACACTCGAGCAGAGTCCCCAGGAGGCAGACCATGTCAGGACCCCGCCCCGTCCGAGCGCCGCGCGGTACGGAACTGAGCGCCCTGGGATGGCAGCAGGAAGCCGCCCTGCGGATGCTCCAGAACAACCTGGACCCCGAGGTCGCCGAGCACCCCGACAAGCTCGTCGTCTACGGCGGCACCGGCAAGGCCGCCCGTGACTGGCGCTCCTTCGACGCCATGGTCCGCACCCTGCGCACCCTCAAGCAGGACGAGACCATGCTGGTCCAGTCCGGCCGCCCCGTCGGCGTCATGCAGACCCACGAGTGGGCCCCGCGCGTCCTGATCGCCAACTCCAACCTCGTCGGCGACTGGGCCAACTGGGAGGAGTTCCGCCGCCTGGAGGCCCTCGGCCTGACCATGTACGGCCAGATGACCGCCGGCTCCTGGATCTACATCGGCACCCAGGGCATCCTCCAGGGCACCTACGAGACCTTCTCGGCCGTCGCCGCGAAGAAGTTCGGCGGCACCCTCGCCGGCACGATCACCCTCACCGCCGGCCTCGGCGGCATGGGCGGCGCCCAGCCCCTCGCGGTCACCATGAACGACGGCGTCGCGATCTGCATCGACTGCGACCCCCGCGCCATCGAGCGGCGCATCGAGCACCGCTACCTGGACGTGAAGGCCGACAGCCTGGAGCACGCCCTCCAGCTCGCCACCGAGGCCCGCGACGCCCGCCGCCCGCTGTCCATCGGCGTCCTCGGCAACGCGGCCGACCTGGTCCCGCAGCTCCTGGAGATGGGCGCGCCCATCGACATCGTCACCGACCAGACCTCGGCCCACGACCCGCTGGCGTACCTGCCGACCGGGGTGGCCTTCGAGGACATGGCGGACGCGGCGGCCAAGGACCCGGCGGGCTTCACCACCCGCGCCCGTGAGTCGATGGCCCGGCACGTCGAGGCCATGGTCGGCTTCATGGACGCCGGTGCCGAGGTCTTCGACTACGGCAACTCGATCCGCGGTGAGGCCCGGCTCGCCGGGTACGACCGGGCGTTCGCCTTCCCCGGCTTCGTCCCCGCCTACATCCGTCCGCTGTTCTGCGAGGGCAAGGGCCCCTTCCGCTGGGCCGCGCTGTCGGGTGAGGCCTCCGACATCGCCAAGACCGACAAGGCGATCCTGGAGCTCTTCCCCGAGAACGAGTCCCTCGCCCGCTGGATCAAAATGGCCGGGGAGCGGGTGCACTTCCAGGGCCTGCCCGCGCGCATCTGCTGGCTCGGCTACGGCGAGCGCGACAAGGCCGGCGAGCGCTTCAACGACATGGTGGCGAGCGGCGAGCTGGCGGCGCCGCTGGCGATCGGGCGCGACCACCTGGACGCCGGGTCCGTCGCCTCCCCCTACCGCGAGACCGAGGGCATGCTCGACGGGTCCGACGCGATCGCCGACTGGCCGTTGCTGAACGCCATGGTCAACGTGGCCTCGGGCGCGTCCTGGGTCTCCCTCCACCACGGCGGCGGCGTGGGCATGGGGCGGTCCATCCACGCCGGACAGGTGACGGTGGCCGACGGCACGCAACTGGGCGGCGAGAAGGTCCGGCGCGTGCTGACGAACGACCCCGGCATGGGTGTCATCCGTCATGTGGACGCCGGGTACGACATCGCGGAGTCCGTCGCCGACGAGCGGGGCGTGCGGATCCCGATGCGCGAGGGTGACCCGGCGTGAGCAGCAGCGGCGACTCCCCGGCACGGACGGCGACCCCGACGCCGTCCACGGACCGGGCCCTACCCACCCGCTCCGCCCCCCGAACCGACAGCACCCAGCCGGAAGCGGACGCGGGCCACGAGGGCACACGGCCCGCACCGGGCACTGGGTCCGGGGGCGCACGGCTCGGGGCGGCCGCGGGGCGCGGGGGTTCGCAGGCCGGTGCGGTGGGGCAGCATCGGGGTTCCTCCTTTCACGAGATGTGGCGTGAGCTGCTGCCCGTCGGTCGGCACCCCGGCTCGCAGGGCTATCGCCGGTTCGCCTGGACCGAGGCCGACGGCGAGTGCCGGGCCTGGTTCAGGCAGCAGGCCGAGGACCGCGGACTGACCTACGAGGTCGACCGGAACGGCAACCAGTGGGCCTGGCTCGGCGACCCCGCCCAGGGCGACGCCGTCGTCACCGGGTCGCACCTCGACTCCGTACCCGACGGAGGCGCCTACGACGGCCCCCTCGGCGTCGTCTCCTCCTTCGCCGCGCTCGACGAACTCCGGTCCCGACAGGCCGAGTTCACCAAGCCCCTCGCCCTCGTCAACTTCGGGGACGAGGAGGGCGCCCGCTTCGGGCTCGCCTGTGTCGGGTCCCGGCTCACCGCGGGCGCGCTCACCACCGAGCAGGCGCACCTGCTGACCGACGGGGACGGGGTCAGCCTGCCGAGGGCCATGGAGGCGGCGGGGTACGACCCCGACGGCATCGGCGCCGACCCCGAACGGCTCGCCCGCATCGGCGCCTTCGTCGAACTGCACGTCGAGCAGGGCAGGGCGCTGGACCTCTCCGGCGACCGGATCGGCATCGCCAGCGCCATCTGGCCGCACGGCCGCTGGCGGTTCGACTTCCGCGGCGAGGCCAACCATGCCGGCACCACCCGCCTCGTGGACCGGCGCGACCCCATGCTGTCGTACGCCGAGACCGTGCTCGCGGCCCGCCGGGAGGCCGAACTCGCCGGTGCCGTCGCCACCTTCGGCAAGGTCGCCGTAGAGCCGAACGGCGTCAACGCCATCCCCTCCCTGGTGCGCGGCTGGCTCGACTCCCGCGCCGCCGACCAGGCAAGCCTCGACCAGGTGGTCGGCGGTGTGGAGAAGGCGGCCAGGGAGTACGCGCAGGCGCACGGCATCGACCTCGACGTGGTCCGGGAGTCCTTCACCCCCGTCGTCGAGTTCGACCACGCCCTGCGCGACGAACTCGCCCGCATCCTGGGCAGCCGCACCGAACTGGCGGTGCCCGTCCTGGGAACCGGCGCAGGACACGACGCCGGGATCCTCTCCGGACACATCCCGACCGCCATGCTGTTCGTGCGCAACCCCACCGGCGTCTCGCACTCCCCGGCGGAGTTCGCCGCCGAGGACGACTGCGTGGCCGGGGTCCTCGCGCTCGCCGACGTACTGGAAGGACTGGCCTGCAGGTGACAGCGAAGACCTACTGGCTGGAGCACGCCTGGCTCGGGACCCACGTCGAGCCGGGCGTGGCACTGGACGTCGCGGACGGCCGCGTCACCGCCGTCCGCACCGGCACCGGCACCCCGCCCCCCGGCGCCGAGATCCTGCGCGGACTGACCCTCCCCGGGCTGGCGAACGCCCACTCGCACGCCTTCCACCGGGCCCTGCGCTCCACCGTCCAGGTCGGCTCCGGGACCTTCTGGACCTGGCGCGAGGTCATGTACGCGACCGCCGGCCGGCTCACCCCGGACAGCTACCGCGACCTCGCCCGTGCCGTGTACGCGGAGATGGCGCTGGCGGGCATCACCGCGGTCGGGGAGTTCCACTACCTGCACCACGCCCCCGGCGGCACCCCCTACGCCGACCCCAACGCCATGGGCGAGGCACTGATCGAGGCCGCCGCCGACGCCGGCATCCGCATCACCCTCCTCGACACCGCCTACCTCTCCTCCGGCTTCGGACAGCCGCCCACCAGCCACCAGCTCCGCTTCTCCGACGGCACCGCGGACGCCTGGGCCGCACGCTGTTCAGTTCTCAAGGACCGGGATCACGCGAGGATCGGTGCGGCGATCCACTCCGTACGGGCCGTGCCCGCCGACCAGTTGGCGACCGTGGCCCGCTGGGCCGGGGAGCGGCGGGCCCCGCTGCACGTCCACCTGTCCGAGCAGACCGCCGAGAACGACGCCTGCCGCGAGGCCCACGGGTGCACACCGACCCGGCTGCTTGCCGAGCACGGTGTCCTCGGGCCGCGCACCACCGGCGTCCACAACACCCACCTCACCGACGAGGACATCGCCCTGATCGGCGGCAGCGGCACCGGCACCTGCATGTGCCCGACGACCGAGCGGGACCTCGCCGACGGCATCGGACCGGCCGTGGCCCTCCAGCAGGCGGGCTCACCGCTGTCCCTCGGCTCCGACAGCCACGCCGTCATCGACCTGCTCGAAGAGGCACGCGCGATGGAGCTCGACGAGCGCCTGCGCACCCGCAGGCGAGGTCACTGGACGGCGGCGGCCCTCCTGCGGGCGGCCTCGGCCGACGGCCACGCGGCCCTCGGCTGGGACGACGCGGGCACCCTGGAGCCCGGCGCGCTCGCCGACTTCACCACCGTCGCCCTCGACTCGGTCAGGACGGCAGGGCCGCCTCCGCGGCTCGGGGCCGAGACGGCCGTATTCGCCGCGTCGGCGGCAGACGTGTCGCACACGGTCGTGGGAGGTCGGCACGTGGTGCGCGACGGGGTCCACGCGCTGGTGCCGGACGTGCCGAAAGCCCTCGCGGACGCCGTCGCCGCACTGCACGGATGACCCCGGGCAGGCCGCCGCCACGTCCTGCCCCCGAACCCGCCCCCACCGCCGACCAGGCCACCGAGGACGCCATGAGCAACGCGACGACCGTCAGCCCCGCCCACTCCGCGAGCACCGCAAGCACGCTCATCACCAACATCGCCGCCCTGGTCACCAACGACCCCTCCCTGGGTGACAACACCCCCCTCGGACTGATCCGGAACGCGGCGGTCGCCATCGAGGGCGACCGCGTCGTGTGGATCGGTGATCAAAGCAAAGCACCCGCCACTGACAATCGGGTCGACGCCGAGGGCAGGGCGGTCCTGCCCGGCTTCGTGGACTCCCACAGCCACCTCGTCTTCGCGGGCGACCGCACCCAGGAGTTCAACGCCCGCATGTCGGGGCGGGCCTACAGCGCGGGCGGCATCCGCACCACGGTCGCCGCGACCCGGGCGGCGAGCGACGAGGAACTCGAACAGAACCTCACCCGCTACCTCGACGAGGCCCTGCGCCAGGGCACGACGACCTTCGAGACCAAGTCGGGCTACGGCCTGACCGTCGAGGACGAGGCGCGGGCCCTGCGCATCGCCGCCGCCCACACCGACGAGGTCACCTATCTCGGCGCCCACATCGTGTCTCCGGACCACGCCGACGACCCGGCCGCCTACGTGGAGCTGGTCACCGGCGCGATGCTCGACGCCTGCGCCCCGTACGCCCGTTGGATCGACGTCTTCTGCGAGAAGGGCGCCTTCGACGGCGACCAGGCCCGCGCGATCCTCACGGCCGGCAAGGCGAAGGGCCTGCACCCCCGCATCCACGCCAACCAGCTCTCCCACGGCCCCGGAGTGCGGCTCGCGGTCGAACTGGACGCCGCCAGCGCCGACCACTGCACCCACCTCACCGCCGAGGACGTCGACGCCCTGGCGAACAGCCGTACCGTCGCCACACTCCTGCCGGGCGCGGAGTTCTCCACGCGCGCCGAGTGGCCGGACGCCCGCCGCCTCCTGGACGCCGGCGTCACCGTCGCCCTGTCGACGGACTGCAACCCGGGCTCGTCCTTCACCTCCTCCGTCCCCTTCTGCGTCGCCCTCGCGGTGCGCGACATGGGGATGACACCGGACGAGGCGGTCTGGTCGGCCACGGCGGGCGGAGCGGCCGCCCTCCGTCGCGAGGACGTGGGCCGGCTCGCCCCGGGCGCCCGCGCCGACCTGATCCTCCTGGACGCCCCGAGCCATGTGCACCTGGCCTACCGGCCGGGCGTGCCGCTGGTCAGCGGGGTGTGGCGGCGGGGTGTGCGCGTGGTCTGACACCCGTGCCGCGCCCGGCCCCGTGCCGCCCGGCCCCACGTCCCGCCGCCCGCCCGACCGGGCCCGGGAACGCCGGTGCCCGGTGTCCCATCGGACACCGGGCACGCGCGCAGGTCTGTCGCCGACCGTCACTCCTCGACGGTCAGGCCCTTCCGAAGTCGTACCAGCGTCCGCGACAGCAGCCGCGAGACGTGCATCTGGGAGATCCCGAGCTCGTCGCCGATCTCCGACTGGGTCATGCCCGCGACGAAGCGCAGCGAGAGGATCTGGCGGTCCCGGGAGGGCAGCTCGGCGATCAGCGGCTTCAGCGACTCGACGTACTCGATGCCCTCGAGTCCGTGGTCCTCGTAGCCGATCCGGTCGGCCAGCGCGCCCTCGGAGTCGTCCTCCTCCGGCTGGGCGTCCAGCGAGGAGGCGGTGTACGCGTTGGACGCCGCCATGCCCTCGACGACCTCCTCCTTCGACAGCCCGAGGCGTTCGGCGAGCTCGCCCACGGTGGGGGCGCGGTCGAGCTTCTGGGCCAGTTCGTCGCCGGCCTTGGCCAGGTCGAGCCGGAGCTCCTGGAGGCGGCGCGGCACCCGCACCGACCAGGACGTGTCACGGAAGAAGCGCTTGATCTCGCCCACGATGGTTGGCATCGCGAAGGTGGGGAACTCCACACCCCGGCTGAGTTCGAAGCGGTCGATCGACTTGATCAGGCCGATGGTGCCGACCTGGATGATGTCCTCCATCGGCTCACTGCGGGAGCGGAAGCGGGAGGCGGCGAACTTGACCAGGGCGAGGTTCAGTTCGACGAGCGTGTTGCGGACGTACGAGTACTCGTGCGTGCCCTCCTCCAGCGACTCCAGCCGCGCGAAGAGGGTCTTCGAGAGGGCTCGCGCGTCCACGGCCCCCACCTCTTCGAAGGGCGGGATCTCCGGAAGCCCGGCGAGCACATCGTCTTCGCCGTCCTGCTCGATGGGATCCAGATGTTCCGGGGGGGATGTCGACGTCGCCTGAGGGGTATGCGAGGCGTCGAGCCGGGGTGACATGATGTCCTCCATCGTTCTCGGCATATGGCTGCCGAAGCCAATACGTGCACTGCGGTGTGCGGCGCCTCCAAAGCCGGCCGTGTCGAGTACGTGTCTCTACTAGCCCTACCCGGTTTCCCGACACGACCGCAAGTGTGTTCTGTGCGGTTATGTCCGTTTGCGTGCGATTGTTCGGGTGTCGGAGGGTGTAGAGAAGGCGTAGTGTTCGAGGGCGTCATCAGCAGCCACGACGTCGGGAGAGAGAGACGGCATGGACCGCGGGACGGTCGGCAGCGCACAGTCTGGCCGGCTTCTGGTTGAGGTGCGGCAAGAGGGCTCCAGTGCCGTCGTGACTCCAGCAGGTGAGTTGGATCACCACACGGCCGATTTGTTGCGTGAGCCACTCGAGGAGTGCCTCGCCAAGGGGAAGAGCCGGCTTGTCGTCGACTGCACACGGCTGGAGTTCTGTGATTCCACCGGACTGAATGTGCTGCTGGGGGCACGGCTGAAGGCCGAGGCGGCGGGGGGTGGCGTACATCTCGCGGGGATGCTGCCCGTCGTGGCACGCGTCTTCGAGATCACGGGGGCCGATGCGGTCTTCAGCGTGCACGACACGCTGGAGGAGGCCCTGGCCGGTGAGTCCGAGGACTGAGGCGACGGTGCGGGTGGCGGCCCCGGCGGCCCCGTCCGTGTCCCGTTCGTCTCCTCCGGCCGGTCCCCACCGGGTGTCACAGCCCTCGTGGTGGACATACGTCCCGAATGGAGGGGTGTTCTACCCGTCCGCTCGGGCAGGAGACATCCGTACTGACTGTTCGGTGAGCGACCATGCAGTGACGTTTTGAATCGTGAACCGGTGAATCGGTGAGGTGAAGCGCTGATGAGCACCACCCGGCCCTACTCGCCGGGCGACCGTGACCCGGAGCCCGGCGTGGAGCCTGGCGGCGATGCCGAGGTGCCGACGGGACGCCATGTCCGTCGGCTGAGCTTCGAGGGGGAGAGCGGGGTCGTCCCGCTCGCGCGCGACTTCACCCGGCAGGCGTTGCACGCGTGGGGGTGGCTGCCGGCGGCGTCCGCGGACCGGCGGGCCGTGACGGAGGACGTGCTGCTGGTCGTCTCCGAGCTGGTGACGAACGCCTGTCTGCACGCGGAGGGCCCGGACCAGTTGGGGATCTCCTGCGACAACAAGGTGATCCGGGTCGAGGTCTCCGACCGGGGGAACGGACAGCCGGCACCGCGCACCCCGCACCAGGCGGGCCGGCCCGGCGGCCACGGCATGTTCATCGTGCAGCGGCTCTCCCTGGACTGGGGAGTCGTCAGAGCCCCCGGAGTGGCCGGCAAGACCGTGTGGGCGGAGCTCGGCGCACCCGCCTAGCCCTCCGCCCGTCCGGCGCTCCTTTTCAGGGTGCCCCGTGGTTTTCCGGGGTGCCCCCACACTTCCGACACTTACTTTCTCTTCCTTCCTCCGGTGCCCCGGCGTACCTTGACGGCCGATCTGATGTGCCGTCAGGAACGAGTAAGGGGAGCGGAACCGTGTCGTACCCGAAACGAACCGCCGCGCTCGCGTCCGTCGCGGCCCTGGCCGGCTCGGCGGTGCTGATGGCCGCCCCCGCTGCCCGTGCCGCGGTCGTGAACGTCAACTACCTGTGCAAGACGCCGATCGGTGACAAGAGCGCCGTCTCGCCCATCGACATCGAGGGCGTGAAGAGCGGCAGTGGCTACCGGATCACGATGTCCTGGCAGAAGGGCGTCTCCTCCAGCCCGGTCGACCTCGGCAAGGGCGCGATGAACCCGAGCGCCACCATCCGGCTGGGCGGCGCGGACAGCGGGACCATGAGCGTGACCGGCCCGGCCAACCAGGCGACCGTCCCCGCCAACACCCCCATCAAGATCAACGACCTGACCGGGACGTACACCCCGAAGAAGACCGGCAAGGTCACCTTCACGGCGGGCGTGCTCACCATCAAGGCGCTCGGTACGACGACCACCTGCACGCCGACCAACAGCCCCGGTGCCTCGCTGACCCTGGACGTCACCGCGGCCTCGGGTTCCTCCGGCACCCGGAGCGACAGCGGCAGTGACAGCGGTTCCGCCGCCGCCCTTCCGCAGACCGGCCCCGAGGACTCGGCGATCGCCCTCGGCACGCTCGGCGGCACGGTGCTGCTCGCGGGTGCTGCGGGCACGCTGTGGCTGACCCGGCGCGACCAGGCGGCCCGCGCCCGCCGCTGAGCGGCCGGCCCGCTCGCGTACGACCGCTGGAGCCGCCCATGCCACCCGTGCCGCCCACCGCCCGTGTCCTGCCTCCGCCGGTCCCGCCAGGGGCCGCGCCCGGCCGCCTCGCCCCGGTCGCCCCGGCCCGCCCCACGGCGTGGTGGCGGACGACGCCCGGTCCCGGGCACGGCGTCGAAGGCGTCGTACGCCGTTCAGGGCTCGTCGTACGGAGTCCGGGGCGCGGCCTTCGGCGTCGCACGGCCGGGACCGCGGCCGGATCCCCGGGTACGGAAGCCGAGTTGACGGGAGCGACGACGTGAGCCCGAGCGGCAAGGTGCGGTGGGCGGCGGCGGTGGCGGTGCTCGCGCTGCTGCTGGCACCCCTGGCGGGGACGGCGGCCGCGGCGGACGGGCCGCGCGTGAAGCTGTCGAAGTCCCAGGCGGGGACCGGCGGTTCGATCACGGTGAGCGGCAGCGGCTGGCGGGCGCGGGCGCTGCTGATGATCCTGGTCTGCGGACAGGCGGTGCCCTCGCGCGGGGTGCCGGGCGGGACCAACTCCTGCGCCAACGCGGACGGCCGGGCCGTCACGACGGACGCCGAGGGGCGCTTCAGCAGGAGACTGCCCGTCGCCGAGCCGCCGGCGCCCTGTCCCTGTGTGGTGCACGTGGCGACGGTGACCGGGGCGAAGGCCGAGGCCGACGCGATCTTCCAGGTGGCCGGGCACGCCGTGGAGCCGCTGCCCGCGGAGACCGACGGCGGGCGGCTGTCCGTGCTCACCGACACCCGGCTCGACGGCTCCGGGTCCCTGCTGACCTGGTTCGGGGCGCCGCCCGCCCGCACCCTCGTCCTCACCGTCGGCAACGTCGGCACCTCCGCGGTCAAGGACCCCGTCTTCCAGGTCGGCACCGCGCACGGCGTGTTCGCCCCGCAGTGGGAGGAACAGCAGTGGCGCGGCACGATCCAGCCGGGCGGGAAGGCGCGGATCGAACTGCCCGTCGAGCTCACGGGCGGCGCGCACGGCGCGTACACCGTCTCGCTGAAGTACGCCGGCAAGGTGCTGGCCGAGCAGCCCTGGGGCGTGGGCCGGCCCTGGGGCGTGACCCTGTTCTGGGTCCTGGTCTGCCTGGTTGTGCCGGCGGCGCTGTTCCGCATCGGCATGGCGGTCGTGGACCGGGTCCGGCCGCGGCCCGCCGGAGGCATCCGGCACCGCGGGCTGCGGCTGCCCGAACTCGCCCTGCGCCTGCCGGGGGTCAAGCCCTCCACGGCCGCCCACGCGGCCCCTGTGACGTCCACCCTGCCGTGGTTCACCCCGGACGCCGATCCGGGCGCGGCCGGTGGCCGGCTCTCCGCACCGCACGACGCCGGCCCGACGAGTCCCACGACTCCCACCAGAGAGGGTTCCACGTGAGCATGCGAAGGAGAGTCCCACCGGCCGCCGGGCCGAGAAGAGCGGGCGCGGCCGGTGCGGCGCTGGTGCTGGCCGGGGCGGGCGTGGTGCTCGGCCTCGCCGCCGGGCCCGCGCAGGCCGCCGAGGTGTCGTTCGCGACCCGGTGCGTGCCGCCCGCGGGTGTCGGTCTCGACCCCGTCGACGGCACCACCAAGGTGGAGATCACCGCGCCGGCCACCGCGAAGGTCGGCGACGAGATCGACGTGGTGTGGAAGTTCACCCAGGCCGCGTCCAAGAACCCGAACATCATCGACCTGCCCGCCGACTCGGTGCAGCCGACCGGCACGTTGAAGGCGGCCGGCGCGCAGAGCGCCGACATCGCGATGACCGGCCCGCGGCAGAACCCGGCGATCCCCAAGGGCGGGGACATGGTGCTGTCCGACATGAAGGGCACGCTGAAGCTGACGGCGGCCGGACAGCTCACGCTGACGCCGGGCCCGTACACGGTGAACGCGATGGGCACGAACACGGTGTGCACGCCGACGCAGACGGTGCCGAAGGCGGCGACGATCGACGTGGCCGCAGGAGACGGGACCTCGACACCGACGCCGGATCCGACGGACAGCGCCACTCCCACCCCGAGCCCGACGCCGACCCCTACCGGCACGGCCACGCCGAGCCCCAGTTCCTCCGGCGACGGGCAGACCGACTTCACGGGCAAGGCGGTCGACATCCCCTACACCTGCCAGTCGCCCCTCGGCGAGAAGAAGGCCACCTCGTCGATCCAGATCAACGCCAAGAAGGACGGCGGCAGTTACGGCCTGACCGTGCAGTTCAAGAACTCGCCCATGGACAGCCCCGCCGACATCCCCGCGAACTCGGTCAAGCCCTCCATGGACGTCCTCCTGGGCGGCGACGACACGGGCTCGGTCCACGTCGAGGGCCCCACCAACGCCGAGGCCATAAAGTCGGGCGACCCCATAGAGATCCCGGACATGACGGGCACGTACAAGCCGGGCGCCACCGGTGAGTCGACGTTGTCGCCGGGTGTCCTCACGATCGAGGCACTGGGCACCACGACCACCTGCAAGCCGGACAGCACAGCGGTCTCCCTCACCCTGACCACGCAGGAGCAGGAGGGCGGCGCCGCGGGCGGTTCCTCCGGCTCCGGCGGGACGAGCGGGACGAGCGGCTCGGGCGGTACGTCGACCGGCGGCGGCCTGGCGGCGACGGGCGCGGAGGACCACGCGGCCCTGAAGGCACTGGGTCTGGTGGCGGGCACGGCGGTGCTGCTGGGCGGCGCATTCCTCACGTTCATGCCCGGCCGCAGGAGGCTCTGAGAGCGCGGGGAACCGCGGCGGCGGGGAAACGGACGGGGCGCCGGGATCCACCAGGATCCCGGCGCCCCGCGGTTGCGGCGCTCCGGACTCAGCGCACGCTGCCCATGAGCTCCTTGACCCGGTTGCGGTACATCCACACCGCGACACCGGCGAGCACGGCGAGCGTCGCCTCCAGGGCGACGATCCCGGTCTTGTTGAGGTCGACCCCGGCGATGGAGAGCAGTCCGGTCGTCGCGTCACCCGCGGTGACCGCGAGGAACCACACGCCCATCATCTGCGAGGCGTACTTCGCGGGGGCCATCTTCGTGGTCACCGACAGACCCACCGGCGACAGCAGCAGCTCGCCCACGGTCTGCACGAAGTAGATCGCGACCAGCCACAGCGCGGCGGCCTTGTGGCCACCGTCCGCGATGGCCAGCGGCGCGAGGAACAGGAAGAAGGACGCACCGACGAGCACGAGGCCGGAGGCGAACTTCACGGCCGTGCTCGGCTCCTTGCCCCGCCGGTTCAGCGCCAGCCAGACCCAGGCGAAGACCGGGGCCAGGGCCATGATGAGGACGGGGTTGACCGACTGGTACCAGGAGACCGGGAACGTCCAGCCGAGGACGCTGTTCTCGGCGGAGGAGTCCGCGAAGATCGACAGGGTCGAGCCGCCCTGGTCGTAGATCATCCAGAACACGGCCGCGGCGACGAAGAACCAGATGTACGCGGACATCGACTTCTGCTCGGTGCGGTCCAGGTCCCTGTCCCGCTTGATGTTGACCAGCACCATCACCGGGATGATCACGCCGAGCAGGGTCAGCGGGACCAGGATCCAGTTCAGCGTGTAGTGGCCGGAGAAGCCGACGATCGCGTAGAAGACGACGGCGATGCCGGCCCAGATCGCGGCCTTGCGCAGGGTGGCGGACTTCTCGGCGTCGGACAGCGGGGTCGGGACGACGCTGGAGCGGTCGGCCAGGTGACGGCTGCCGATGAGGAACTGGGCGAGCCCCAGGGCCATGCCGACCGCGGCGAGCGCGAAGCCGAGGTGCCAGTTGACGTTCTCGCCGATGGTGCCGATGACCAGGGGGGCGGCGAAGGCGCCGAGGTTGATGCCCATGTAGAAGACCGTGAAGCCGCCGTCGCGGCGGGCGTCGTCCCGGCCCTCGTAGAGGTGGCCGACCATGGTGGAGATGTTGGCCTTCAGCAGACCGGAACCGATCGCGACCAGGCCGAGGCCGGCGTAGAAGGTGCCCGAGGAGGGCAGGGCCAGCGTGAGGTGGCCGAGCATGATCACGGCACCGGCGACGGCGACGGTCTTACGGGGACCCCACACGCGGTCGCCGAACCAGCCGCCGGGCATCGCGAGCAGGTACACCAGCGACACGTACACGGAGTAGATCGCGGTCGCGGTCGCGGCGCTGAGGTGCAGGCCGCCCGGGGCGACGAGGTACAGCGGGAGCAGTGCCCTCATGCCGTAGTAGGAGAACCTCTCCCACATCTCGGTCATGAAGAGTGTGGCCAGTCCGCGGGGGTGGCCGAAGAAGGTCTTGTCGGTACCGGGGGTGCCCGGAGTCACCGAGTCCTTCGTCAGGCTGGACGCCATGGTCGTTCCTTGCTGGTGGGGATTACCGCACACAAAAGAGACCTTCAGCGACGGATGTGCGCCAAAGGTCCCCACGTTGCGACAGGCATTGATTCACCATACGACAGGATACTGACGGAAATGGAAGGACTTGAGATCTGAATCACAGGTGGCCGTGGAACCGTACACCTGATTTCTAAGGTCCTTACAGGATTGGCACCCCATAGTCACAGGTTCACACCGGAACCGTGGAAGGTAAGAACCACGGGGTTGCGATCACACCCCAGCATCTGTCAAGCGCGGTCTACCATCAGCTCATGACCCGTGTACTGCTCGCCGAGGACGATGCGTCCATTTCGGAGCCGCTGGCCCGCGCCCTGCGCCGGGAAGGGTACGAGGTCGAGGTGCGCGAGGACGGTCCCACCGCGCTCGACGCCGGAATGCAGGGCGGTATCGACCTGGTCGTCCTCGACCTGGGTCTGCCCGGCATGGACGGCCTCGAGGTGGCCCGCCGACTGCGCGCCGAGGGCCACGCCGTACCGATCCTCATCCTGACCGCCCGCGCCGACGAGGTGGACACCGTCGTCGGTCTCGACGCGGGTGCCGACGACTACGTGACCAAGCCCTTCCGGCTCGCCGAGCTGCTCGCCCGGGTCCGGGCCCTGCTGCGGCGCGGGGCGGCCGAGCCGGCGCAGCCGCCGGCCACCCACGGGGTGCGGATCGACGTCGAGTCGCACCGGGCGTGGATGGGTGACGAGGAACTCCAGCTCACCGCCAAGGAGTTCGACCTGCTGCGGGTCCTGGTGCGGGACGCCGGCCGGGTGGTGACCCGGGACCAGCTCATGCGCGAGGTCTGGGACACCACGTGGTGGTCGTCGACCAAGACGCTCGACATGCACATCTCCTGGCTCCGCAAGAAGCTCGGCGACGACGCGGCCAACCCGCGGTACATCGCGACGGTCCGGGGCGTGGGCTTCCGCTTCGAGAAGAGCTGAACGGGTCATCGTCCGGCAGGTAACAGGTAAGAGGACATGCGCCGTCGACTGATCCAGTCCACGCTCGCCGTGGTGCTCGTGGTGATCGCCGTCTTCGGCGTCTCCCTCGTCATCGTCGAGACCCGCACCATCAGCAACAGCGCCCAGGAGCGGGTCGACTCCGAGGCGATCCGGCTGGCCGGGATCGTGGACAGCAGGCTGTTCGCCGCGGAGGACGTGACCGCGGAGATCCTGCGCGACCAGGTCGCGCAGGAACGGTACGCCGTGATCCGGATCCCCGGTAAGGACCCGATCGAGGTCGGCACCCGGCCCTCCGGTGAGGTCATCAGCTCCACCGAGAAGGGCGAGGAGGGCGAGACGGTCACCGTGCAGGAGCCGCGCTCCTCGGTGACCCGTGAGGTCGGCCGTACGCTCCTGATCATCGGCCTGGTGGCCCTGCTCGCGGTGATCGCCGCGGTGCTCCTCGCGATCCGCCAGGCCAACAAGCTGGCCTCGCCGCTGACCGACCTCGCCGAGACCGCGGAACGCCTCGGCTCCGGCGACCCGCGGCCCCGGCACAAGCGGTACGGCGTCCCCGAGCTGGACCGGGTCGCCGACGTGCTGGACTCCTCGGCCGAGCGGATCGCCCGCATGCTCACGGCGGAACGGCGCCTGGCCGCCGACGCCTCCCACCAGCTCCGTACGCCCCTGACCGCCCTGTCGATGCGTCTGGAGGAGATCACCCTCACCGACGACCCGGACACGGTGAAGGAGGAGGCGAACGTCGCGCTGACCCAGGTGGAGCGGCTGACGGACGTGGTCGAACGGCTGCTGACGAACTCCCGCGACCCCCGGGCCGGCAACGCGGTCACCTTCGACCTCGACGAGGTCATCCAGCAGCAGCTCGCGGAGTGGCGGCCCGCCTACCGCAGCGCGGGCCGGGCCATCGTCAGCTCCGGCAAGCGGCACCTCACGGCGGTCGGCACCCCGGGGGCGGTGGCCCAGGTCCTGGCCGCGCTGATCGAGAACTCCCTCATGCACGGCGGCGGCACGGTGGCGCTGCGCACCCGCGTCACCGGCAACCAGGCCGTCATCGAGGTCACCGACGAGGGCCCCGGCGTCCCCGCCGACCTCGGCGCCCGCATCTTCGAGCGCACGATCAGCGGCCGCAACTCCACGGGCATCGGCCTCGCGGTCGCCCGAGACCTCGCGGAGGCCGACGGCGGCCGCCTGGAAATGCTCCAGGCCCAGCCCCCGGTCTTCGGCCTCTTCCTCTCCCGCACCCCCCTGAAACCCACAGCCCCGGACGACGAGGAACCGATGGTCCGCTGAACACCGCCCACTGAACCGGCCTCGGACGGCGTCGGGTGGGCTCGGCGGTCCTCGACGGAGCACCCCCGCCCGCGGGCCGACGGCAGCCGTTCGGAGAGACGGCGTCCGCTCCCGGCCTTGCAGGGGAACCGCGCGGCGGGGGGCTTGGCAGAGCACCCCCGCCGGGCCCGATGCTGCGGGCTCCGCCCCGGCCCCCGGCCCGTTCCTCCACCCGCTGAAGGCGGCCGTGCCGCACGGCGAGCGCACGGCGCGGTGAGCTGCACGGGCTGAAGCGGGGGCACCCCGCCCGAGGGCCTGGCGCAGGCTGGCGGCGGCTGCGCGGAGAGGCGGCAGTCCCCGGCTTTGCAGGGGAATCACCTGGTGGGGGAACTGGCGACCCTTGTCAGGGTGCTCCGGCGGGGTTGTCCGAGGATGCTGCGGGTGTTGGGATCCGGGCCTGCAAGTGAACCGGGCCGGGGTCAGAGGACTCGCTGGCCCGGGTGGGACGGCTTTCTGGTGGCTGCCTGGTCGGCCTGTTCCAGGAAGGATTCCGCGCTGGCCACCGCCTCGCGGGCCGGGAGGGTCTTGAAGACCCAGCTCCGGTAGGACCAGAAGCGGAACAGGGTGGCGATGCCGATGCCGACGAACTTGAAGATGTTGCTCTGCAGGGGGCTGTCCCAGCCGAAGGCGTAGGTCGCGGTGTAGAGGATGCCGTTCTCGATGACCAGGCCGACCACGCTGAACAGCAGGAACAGGGTCAGTTCCTTCGTACGGCCGCTCTTGTCGCGGTCGCGGTACGTGAAGTAACGGAACCCTATGTAGTTGAAGACGATCGCCACCACCGTGGCGATGACGCTCGCGCGGACCACCGGAAGGTCGGTGAGGTGCCGGACCACGTTGAAGACGACGAGGTTGACCAGGAGCCCCGCTCCGCCGACCGCACCGAATTTGGCGACCTCGCGGACGATCCTCCGCAGCCCTGAGGAACCATGTCCCATGGTTGTACAGTCCCCCAGTCGGGTCGGTCAGTCGAGTGATTTCGTCAACTCAGCCATGCTAACCACCCCCCATACCCGTTGCCTGTGGATGAACTCACACACAGGGAAACCAACTGGTAAGAGGACCGGAAACAGGCGCGGAATCCAGCCGCCGTGGCGCGACCGATACCCTGGGGTCGTGACGTTCCCGGTAGTCGGCATGGTCGGCGGGGGCCAGCTCGCGCGTATGACACACGAGGCAGGCATCCCGCTCGGCATCAGGTTCAAGCTTCTCAGTGACACCCCTCAGGATTCCGCGGCGCAGGTGGTGAGCGATGTCGTCATCGGCGACTATCGCGACCTCGACACGCTGCGTGAGTTCGCGCGCGGGTGCGATGTGATCACCTTCGATCACGAACACGTACCCACCGAGCACCTCAGAGCCCTGGAGGCGGACGGCATCCCCGTGCGCCCCGGCCCCGACGCGCTCGTGCACGCCCAGGACAAGGGCGTGATGCGCGCGCGGCTCACCGCGATCGGCGTCCCGTGCCCACGGCACCGGATCGTCAGCGATCCCGAGGACGTGGCGGCCTTCGCGGCGGAGGGCGACGGCTTCCCCGTCGTCCTCAAGACCGTCCGCGGAGGCTACGACGGCAAGGGCGTGTGGGTCGTCGACTCGGTGGAGGAGGCGGCCGACCCCTTCCGGGCCGGTGTCCCGGTCCTCGCCGAGGAGAAGGTCGACTACGTCCGCGAGCTCGCCGCCAACGTCGTACGCTCGCCGCACGGCCAGGCCGTCGCCTACCCGGTCGTCGAGTCCCAGCAGGTCAACGGCGTCTGCGACACGGTGATCGCGCCCGCGCCCGACCTGGACGAAGCCCTCGCCCTCAAGGCCGAGGAGATGGCCCTCAACATCGCCAAGGAACTGGACGTCGTCGGCCACCTCGCCGTCGAGCTGTTCCAGACCCGCGACGGCCGCATCCTCGTCAACGAGCTCGCGATGCGCCCGCACAACTCGGGCCACTGGTCCATGGACGGCGCGATCACCTCGCAGTTCGCCAACCACGTCCGGGCCGTTCTCGACCTCCCGCTCGGCGATCCGCGCCCCCGCGCCAGGTGGACCGTCATGGTCAACGTCCTCGGCGGCGACTTCCCCGACATGTACTCCGCGTACCTGCACTGCATGGCCCGCGACCCCAAGCTCAAGATCCACATGTACGGCAAGGACGTGAAGCCCGGCCGCAAGGTCGGTCACGTCAACACCTACGGCGACGACCTGGACGACGTTCTCGAACGCGCACGTCACGCTGCCGGCTACCTGAGAGGCACGATCACCGAATGAGCCCCGTTGTTGGCATCGTCATGGGGTCGGACAGCGACTGGCCCGTCATGGAGGCCGCCGCCCAGGCCCTCGACGAGTTCGAGATCGACTACGAGGTCGACGTCGTCTCCGCGCACCGCATGCCCCGCGAGATGATCGCGTACGGCGAGCAGGCCGCCGAGCGGGGCCTGAAGGTGATCATCGCGGGGGCCGGAGGGGCCGCCCACCTCCCGGGCATGCTCGCCTCCGTCACCCCGCTCCCCGTCATCGGCGTCCCAGTCCCGCTGAAGTACCTCGACGGCATGGACTCGCTGCTGTCCATCGTGCAGATGCCGGCCGGCGTCCCCGTCGCGACCGTCTCCGTGGGCGGTGCCCGCAACGCCGGTCTGCTCGCGGCCCGCATCCTCGCCGCGCACGACGAGGAACTCCTCGGCCGGATGCGGGAGTTCCAGCAGGAGCTCAACGACCAGGCCACCGAGAAGGGCAAACGCCTGCGGTCCAAGGTCGAGGGCTCCAACGGCTTCGGCTTCGCCAAGTGACGGCCGCGCGTCCGCTGGAGACGACCGGGAACTCCTGCGCGAGTTCCCGGTCGTCGACGGCCACAACGACCTGCCGTGGGCCCTGCGCGAACAGGTCGGCTACGACCTCGACGCCCGTGACATCGCCACCGACCAGTCGGCCCACCTGCACACCGACCTGGCCCGGCTGCGGGCCGGCGGGGTCGGCGCGCAGTACTGGTCGGTGTACGTCCGCTCGGACCTGCCCGACGCGGTGCCGGCGACCCTGGAACAGATCGACTGCGTACGGCAGTTGATCGCGCGGTACCCGGCCGAGCTGCGGGCCGCGCTCACCGCCGCGGACATGGAGGCGGCGCGCGCGGAGGGCCGTGTCGCCTCGCTCATGGGCGCCGAGGGCGGTCACTCCATCGCCAACTCCCTCGCGACGCTACGCGCGTTGTACGCGCTGGGCGTGCGCTACATGACCCTCACCCACAACGACAACGTGGACTGGGCGGACTCCGCGACCGACGAACCCGGCGTCGGGGGGCTCTCGGCCTTCGGCCGCGCGGTGGTCCGGGAGATGAACCGCGAGGGCATGCTCGTGGACCTCTCGCACGTGGCGGCGACGACCATGCGGGACGCGCTCGACGCGACGCTCGCGCCGGTGATCTTCTCCCACTCCTCCGCGCGGGCCGTGTGCGACCACCCGCGCAACATCCCGGACGACGTCCTGGAGCGCCTGCCGGCCAACGGCGGCATGGCGATGGTGACCTTCGTGCCGAAGTTCGTCCTCCAGGCCGCCGTCGACTGGACGGCCGCGGCCGACGAGAACATGCGCGAGCACGGCTTCCACCACCTCGCGACCACCTCCGAGGCGATGGAGGTGCACCGCGCTTTCGAGGAGCGCAACCCGCGCCCGGTGGCCACGGTCTCGACGGTCGCCGACCATCTGGACCACATGCGCGAGGTGGCCGGCGTGGACCACATCGGCATCGGCGGCGACTACGACGGCACGGCGTTCACCCCGGACGGCCTGAACGACGTCTCCGGCTACCCGAACCTGATCGCCGAGCTCCTCGACCGCGGCTGGTCCCGCGCCGATCTCGCCAAGCTCACCTGGCAGAACGCGGTCCGGGTACTGGGCGCGGCGGAGGACGTGGCGCGCGAGCTCCAGGCGACGCGGGGGCCGTCCAACGCGACTCTGACCCAGCTCGACGGCTGAGCGTCCGGGGGCATTGTGGACCTGGTGGCCGGGGTGGCGCGCGGTGTCCGCACCGGGGTACCCCCGAACGCCCCGCCCACCAGGAAGCCCCCCGCGCTCCGTGCGACGGTGACCGTACGGCGATCAGGAAGATCACGACGTACGGAGCCCGTCATGGCAGATCTCCAGGACGAACTGCACCCCGCGGCCGACGCGGGAGAGCTGCCCCAGCTCTTCGAGGACATGCCGGACCCGTACACCACCGGCTCCGACCCGGACACCGCGCTCCTGGAGCGGGCCCGGGCCGTCCTCGCCGCGCACCCCGTCGCCGACGGCTACAGCGGGCTGCCCTGGGCCCTGCGGCACCTGCCCTGGTTCGACCTGGAGCTCGGCGAGAGCGCCGTGGACACGGACGTGCCGAGGCTCCGGGAGGGCCACGTGGGCGCCCTGATGTGGTCGCTGCACCTGCCCGAGGGGCTCGACGGGGACCGTGCCGTCGGCGCCACGATGGAACAGCTCGACCTGGTGAAGACCGTCGTACGCGCCCATCCCGAGGGCCTGCGCCTGGCCCGTACCGCGGGGCAGGCCACCGACGCCCGCAACTGCGGCCGCGCCGCCGTGCTGCTCGGCCCCGCGGGCGCCGCCGCCCTCGGCGACTCGCTCGGCATCCTGCGCTCCCTGCACGCCCTCGGCCTGCGCGCCCTCACGCTGACCGGGGTGACCTGGGCGAGCGGGGCGGGGCTCACCCGGTTCGGCGAGGAGGTGCTGCGCGAGATGAACCGGCTCGGGGTCCTCGCCGACCTCTCCGGCGCCTCCGAGGCCACCATCCGGCGGACCCTGGCGGTGTCCAAGGCGCCGGTGCTGTTCAGCCGCTCCGCCGCCCGCGCGCTGCGCCCCCACCCGGCCAACCTGCCCGACGACCTGCTCGCCGAGCTGGGCGCCGCCAAGGGCCTGTGCATGGTGCCGCTGACCGCCGAGCAGACCGGCCCGACGGTCCGTGACGTCGCCGACCACCTCGACCACGTGCGCGCGGTCGCGGGCGCCGCGTGCGTGGGCCTGTCCGGCACCTACGACGCCGGGACCGCCCACCCGCAGGAGCTCGGCGACGCCTCCTGCTATCCGCACCTCGTCGCCGAGCTGCTGCGCCGCGGCTGGGACGAGGCCGACCTCGCACTGCTGACCTGGGGCAATGTCCAGCGGCTGCTGCGCGAGTCCGACTTCACCGCGCGGGCGGCGCAGCAGCGGCGCGAGCCGTCCACGGCGAAGATCGCCGACCTCGACGGATGACCCGCCGCGCTAGACCGGGTCGATACGGCACAGGCAGAAGGGGTGTCCCGCCGGGTCGGCGTACACCCTGAAGTCCTCCTCGTCCTCGGCGTGCAGCAGCTTGGCGCCCAGCTCCAGCACCTTGGCCTCGGCCGCGTCGATCTCCTCCCAGGTGGTCCCGCCGTCGAAGTCGAGGTGGAACTGCTGGGAGTTGCGGTCGGCCCGCGGCCACTCGGGCGGGGTGAGGTCCGGGGCGCTCTGGAAGGCCAGCCGGGGGCCGGCGGGCACGCGCAGGACCACCCAGTCCGGGTCGTCGTCCTCCGGCGTGCCGCCCACGATCCCGGCGTAGAAGTGGGCGAGCGCGCGGGGGTCGGGGCAGTCGAGCACGACGGAACGGAAGCGTGCGACGGTCACGAGAGGTCCTCCTGGTTCGTCCGGCGGTTCAGCAGGCGCAGAGGCAGAACGGGTGCCCAGCCGGGTCCGCGTACACACGGAAGGTGCGGGAGCGGTCCTCGGTGTCCAGCGGCTTCGCCCCGAGCGCCAGCACCTCCTTCTCGGCCGCGTCCAGGTCCCGGACGGTCAGGTCGAGGTGGAACTGCTGCGAGGCGTCGGGGGCGGGCCACCGCGGCGGGACGAAACCGGGGGCGGCCTGGAAGGCCAGCGACGGTCCGCCGGGGGTCTTGAGGTCCACCCAGTCGCCCTCGCCCTCGACGCTGCCGCCGAGGACACCGGCGTAGAAACCGGCGAGCGCGCGCGGGTCGGGACAGTCCAGTACGACGGCTCCGAGTTCGGCGATGGCCATGGCTTCCTCCTTGAAGTGCGGTTACCTGTAGGAGCGGGTAACCAGTAACGGTTACCGCATGCTCCCGCATCGGAGGTAACGTCGCAAGGGAATTCCCTAGCTAGGTAGCGTGCAGCCATGAGTGAGCGATCGCCCGCGCCCGGGGGGCTGGCCCTGGTCGAGTCCCTGGTCAACACGGTGGACCTGGAGTCGGGTGCCGACGCGCTGGACTCGGCGGAGGGACGGGCGCGGTTCGGGATCGCCGAGGGCGAACTGGCGCCGGCGCGTGAGCTGCGGGAGTCGTTGCGGGCCGCCCTGCTGGCCCACGCCGGGCATCCGCCGCACCGCGCGGTGACACCGCTGGGGGAGCTGCTCGCGGCGGCGCCCCTGTTCCTCACGGTGGCCGCGTCGGACGGCTCGGCCGCGCTCGCCCCCGCGGACGCCGGGCCCCTGCTCTCCCGGGTCGCCGGCGCCGTCGCCGAGTCGCTGGTCGCGGGCACCTGGGCCCGCCTGAAGGCGTGCGAGGCCGTGGACTGCCACTGGGCGTACTACGACCGCAGCCCGGCGGGGCGGGGCCGCTGGTGCTCCATGCAGGTGTGCGGGGCCCGGGCGAAGATGCGGCGCTACCGGGCCAAGGGGTGAGGCGTCACGGTGCCCCCTCCGCGGGCGGGGTGACGGTTGTCATCCCCGACTCCTCGGAAAGCGGTTCCGGAAATGTGGTGGGGGTGTGGAGAATGGCTCCGGACGCCGTTCCGGCCGGCTGAGCCCCGGCCGGAACGGCGTTCACCCGTGCGCCGGCGACCGTGCCCGCGGAAGTCCCGCCGCTCAGGCCGTCGGGCGGCCCATCGCGCGGTACGTCCAGCCGGCCTTCCGCCACAGCGCCGGGTCCAGGGCGTTGCGGCCGTCGAGGACGACCTTCGCCGCCGCGACCTCGCCGAGGGCCGCCGGGTCCAGCTCGCGGAACTCCCGCCACTCCGTGAGGTGCAGCACGACGTCGGCGCCCCGGACGGCGTCCACGGCCGTGTCGGCGTAGCCGAGGGTCGGGAAGAGGCGGCGGGCGTTGTCCATGCCCTTGGGGTCGTAGACGGTGACCTGACCGCCCTGGAGGTGGATCTGCCCGGCGACGTTCAGCGCGGGGGAGTCGCGCACGTCGTCCGAGTCGGGCTTGAAGGTGGCGCCGAGCACCGCGACCCGCTTGCCGAGGAACGGACCGCCGCCCAGTATCTGCCGGGCCAGCTCCACCATCTGGCCGCGCTGGCGCATGTTGATCGAGTCGATCTCGCGCAGGAAGGTCAGCGCCTGGTCGGCGCCGAGCTCACCCGCACGGGCCATGAAGGCGCGGATGTCCTTGGGCAGGCAGCCGCCGCCGAAGCCGATCCCGGCCCGCAGGAACTTCTTCCCGATCCGGTCGTCGTACCCGATGGCCTCGGCCAGCTTGGCGACATCGCCGTCGGCGGCCTCGCAGACCTCCGCCATCGCGTTGATGAAGGAGATCTTCGTGGCCAGGAAGGAGTTCGCCGAGGTCTTCACCAGTTCGGCGGTCGGGAAGTCGGTCACCACGAACGGCGTGCCCTCGCCGAGCGGCGTGGCGTACACCTCGCGCAGCAGTCGCTCCGCGCGCTCGCTGCGCACGCCGACGACGATCCGGTCCGGGTGCAGCGTGTCGTCCACGGCGAAGCCCTCGCGCAGGAACTCCGGGTTCCAGGCCAGCTCGGCGTCGGCGCCCGCGGGGGAGTGGTCGGCCAGATAGCGGGCCAGCCGGTCGGCCGAGCCCACGGGCACCGTCGACTTGCCGACGACCAGGGCCGGACGGCTCAGGTGCGGGGCGAGCGAGGCGATCGCCGCGTCGACGTACGACATGTCGCAGGCGTACTCGCCGTGCCGCTGCGGGGTGTTCACGCAGACGAAGTGCACGTCGCCGAAGGCGCCCACCTCGGCGAAGTCCATGGTGAAGCGGAGCCGGCCGGTGGAGCCCTCGATCCCGGCGACGTGCTTGCGCAGCAGCTCCTCCAGGCCCGGTTCGTACATCGGGACCTCGCCGCGCTGGAGCATCTCGATCTTCTCGGGCACCACGTCGAGCCCCAGCACCTCGAAACCGAGCTCGGCCATGGCCGCGGCGTGGGTGGCGCCGAGGTAGCCGGTGCCGATCACGGTGATCTTGAGGGCCATGGAGACTCCAGAAAGGGGGACGGGCCAGTGCGCGCCCGAGCATAGTCGGAGGGCCTGACGGGCAGCTTTCCCGCTGTCGCCAAGCTCACGTATCCCTCCTGTGGGCCGGGCCCTAAAATTCGAGTTACTTAACGGTAATTAGCACAGGCATCGCAGCGTCCTTGGAGCGTGAGAGACCTTGGCCGGATCGGCTGACTTCGACCTGTACCGCCCGTCCGAGGAGCACGACATGCTCCGGGACGCCATCCGCTCGCTGGCGGAGGCGAAGATCGCGCCCCACGCCGCCGCGGTCGACGAGGAGGCCCGCTTCCCGCGCGAGGCACTGGACGCGCTGGTCGCCAACGACCTGCACGCCGTGCACGTCCCCGAGGAGTACGGCGGCGCCGGTGCCGACGCCCTGGCCACGGTCATCGTCATCGAGGAGGTCGCGCGCGTCTGCGTCAGCTCCTCCCTGATCCCCGCCGTGAACAAGCTCGGCTCGCTCCCGGTGATCCTCTCCGGTTCCGAGGACCTGAAGAAGAAGTACCTGGGCCCGCTCGCCAAGGGCGACGCGATGTTCTCCTACGCCCTCTCCGAGCCGGACGCCGGCTCGGACGCGGCCGGCATGAAGACCAAGGCGGTCCGCGACGGCGACCACTGGATCCTCAACGGCGTGAAGCGCTGGATCACCAACGCGGGCGAGTCCGAGTACTACACGGTGATGGCCGTCACCGACCCCACCAAGCGCTCCAAGGGCATCTCCGCCTTCGTCGTCGAGAAGTCCGACGAGGGCGTCTCCTTCGGCGCCCCTGAGAAGAAGCTCGGCATCAAGGGCTCCCCGACCCGCGAGGTCTACTTCGACAACGTCCGCATCCCCGCCGATCGCATGATCGGCGAGGAGGGCACCGGCTTCGCCACCGCGATGAAGACCCTCGACCACACCCGCATCACCATCGCCGCCCAGGCGCTCGGTGTCGCCCAGGGCGCCCTCGACTACGCCAAGGGCTACGTCCAGGAGCGCAAGCAGTTCGGCAAGGCCATCGCCGACTTCCAGGGCATCCAGTTCATGCTCGCCGACATGGCCATGAAGATCGCCGCCGCCCGCGCCCTGACCTACCAGGCCGCGGCCGCCTCCGAGCGCGGCGACAAGGACCTCACCTTCCAGGGCGCGGCGGCCAAGTGCTTCGCCTCGGACGTGGCCATGGAGGTCACCACGGACGCCGTCCAGCTCCTCGGCGGCTACGGCTACACCCGCGACTACCCGGTCGAGCGCATGATGCGCGACGCCAAGATCACGCAGATCTACGAGGGCACCAACCAGGTCCAGCGGATCGTGATGGCCCGCAACCTGCCGTAGCGGCCCGACCGGCCACGACCGAGCCCCCGGAGGTGTTCCGGGGGCTTCTGTCGTCCCGGGGGTGGGCGTTTCGGGGTGGATTGTCGGCGTCCGCCCGATGGCGTCCGGCGGGGCGGGGGCGTAGGACGGAAGGGCACGGGGCCCGCCCCGGGCTCCCGCGTCCCCCAGGAGGAGCCATGACCCAGGCCGAGAGCATGTCCGCGATGAGCCGGGAGATGCAGGACTGCGTGGCGGCGTGCATGGAGTGCCACAGCGTGTGCGAGGAGACCATGAGCTCCTGCATGCAGAGGGGCGGCCAGGCGCAGATGCAGATCATGCGCGCGCTCATCGACTGCGCCGACATGACCCGGATGTGCGCGGACATGATGATGCGCCGCTCGCCCCTGTCGGCGGAGATGTGCGCGATGTGCGCCAAGGCGTGCGAGATGTGCGCCGAGGCGTGCATGGCCATGCCGGACGACGCCCAGATGATGCGCTGCGCCCAGGCGTGTCGCCGCTGCGTGGACACCTGTCGCGCGATGGCGGGCACGGCGATGTGACGCTCCCCGCCGGTGCCCGCCCGGGGGCACCCCCCGAGGTGCCCCCGGCCACGGGTGCGGCAGGCTGCGGGACATGACCTCACCGGAGCACACGACACCGCCGTACAGGGACGCCACCGAGGCGTTCGACGCCGCCGAGCGCGCGATGTGGCGGGGCCGCACCGAGGCCTACGCGGGCAGCTTCGCGCGCCTGTGCGCCCGTCCCGTACCCGCCCTGCTGGACGCGGCCGGGGTCGGGGAGGGCACCCGCGTCCTCGACGTCGGCACCGGCACCGGTACGGCGGCCGTGGTGGCGCGCGACCGCGGCGCGCGGGTGAGCGCCGTGGACGCCGACGCCGGGATGGTGGCGGCGGCACGGGCCCGCGGGGTCGACGCACGCACCGCTGGGCTTCCCGAACTGCCCTACCCGGACGGCGAGTTCGACGCCGTCGTCGGCAACTTCGTCCTCAACCACGTCGGCCGCCCCCGCACCGCCCTCACCGAACTCCACCGCGTGCTGCGCCCCGGCGGCCGGATCGCCCTCACCACGTGGAGTGCCAACCGCGGCGCCGGGCAGGACCTGCTGGGCCGGGCCTGCGAGGCGGGCGGGGCCGTACCGCCGCCGTACCTCCCGCGGCTGGACCCGGCACAGGACTGGCCCCGCACACCGGAGGGGCTCACCCGGCTCCTCGCCGGGGCGGGCTTCGTGGCGGCCGGCGCGGCCGAACTCGCCTGGGACCACCGGGCCGGCGTCGAGGAGTGGTGGAGCGGTGCCGCCGGCGGTGTGGCCACCATCGGGCTCCTCGTCACCTCGCAGGACCCGGCGACGGTCGCCCGCATCCGACGGGAGTACGACCGGCTGAGCGCCGAACACACGGTGGCGGAAGGGCGGTTGGCCCTTCCGCACATCGCGCTGCTCGGTTCGGGACGGCGGGCCTAGGGCTCAGTTGCCCGAGACCGTGACCTTCTCGTCGTTGTTCAGTTCCTGCACGAGCTGCTTCACCTTCGTCTTGTCCCAGACGAGGTTGCCTCCGCTGGAGCCGGAGATCGGCATGTTCAGGGAGGTGCCGTCGCCGCCGTTGACGCCCTTCATCGCGAAGAACATGGATCCCAGGTCGTACAGGCCCATGTCCTTGTCGACGATGAGAGAGTCCAGGCCCGCGCCGAGCGTCGGGTAGAGCTTGAAGGGGTTCAGGACCGTGCCCGGGGTGGCCACCTGGTGGGCGAGGGCCGCGAGGAACTTCTGCTGGTTCTTGGTGCGCTGGAGGTCGGACGCGGCGAACGCGTGCCGGGTGCGGACGAAGGCGAGCGCCTGGTCGCCGTTGAGCGTCTGCTTGCCCGACTTGAAGTCGGCGCCGGAGTACTTGTCCTTGAACCCCTTGTCGATGTCGATCTCGACCCCGCCGACCGCGTCCACGATGCTCGCGAAGCCGGCGAAGCCGATCTCGACATAGTGGTCGATGCGCAGCCCGGTGTTGAACTCGACCGTGCGGACCAGGAGTTCGGGGCCGTCCTCGGCATAGGCGGCGTTCAGCTTCACGTGCCGGCCCGTGCCCTTGTACGTCTTGCCGGACTCGGAGCCCACGAAGGTCGGGATCTCCACGTCCGAGTCACGCGGCAGCGAGATCAGGGTGTCGCCGTTGCTGCCGGTGTGCAGGATCATCATCGAGTCGGTGCGCTTGCCCTCGGCGGAGCCGGTGTGGAGCTGCTTCTTCTGCTCGGAGGAGAGCCCGGCGCGGCTGTCGGAGCCGACGATCAGGTAGTTGGTGCCGTCGCCCTGCTCCGGCCGGTCGATGACCTTGGACAGGTCGACCTCGCGGTTGAGCTTGGAGTCGGCCCAGAAGTAGGTGCCGACGGTCGTCACGACCAGCCCGGTGATCACCACGATCGCGGTCCACTTGATCCGCTTGCGCCAGTTCGGCGCGGGCCGCGGACCCCGGCCGCCGACCGGGTCGCCTGGACCGCCGGGGCCACCGCCGCCGGGGGAGCCGTAGACCTGGCCGGTGTTGTAACCGCTGTCGTACCCGTCGTAGTCACCGTGGCCCTGGCCGTTGACGTACGACGGCTGCTGCGGCACCCCGGCGCCGTACTGCGGCGCCTGTCCGCGGCGGACCTGCCGCATCACACGGGCGCTCTCGGGCTGCGCGCCCGCGCTGCCGCGTCCGTACCGGTCGCCGCGGTTGTCGCCGGACCATCCCTCGGGCCAATCGTTCATGGGCCCCAGTGTGCAGGTACCCGCTGTGCCCTATACAAGGGTCGTCGGAAAATCAGGGCACCGCTGTTGCGAAGCTGACACAAATTCCCGAATTGTCATCAGGCATAGGGTGGGGGGCATGACAGACCAGGCCATCGCCGCACCCCAGGGCGCCCCGGAGATCCCGGGCAAGCCCACCTCGGCGTCCCGCACCACGCTGAGCCACATCATGACCCAGGCCGACACCAACCTCCTCGGCACCGTGCACGGTGGCGTGATCATGAAGTTGGTGGACGACGCGGCCGGCGCGGTGGCCGGGCGGCACAGCGGCGGGCCCGCCGTCACCGCGTCCATGGACGAGATGGCGTTCCTGGAGCCGGTCCGGGTGGGCGACCTCGTCCATGTGAAGGCCCAGGTCAACTGGACCGGCCGGACCTCGATGGAGGTCGGCGTGCGCGTCCTCGCCGAGCGCTGGAACGAATCCACGCCCGCGACCCAGGTCGGCTCCGCCTACCTCGTGTTCGCCGCGGTCGACGCCGACGGCAAGCCCCGCCGGGTCCCGCCGGTGCTCCCGGAGACGGAGCGGGACGAGCGGCGCTACCAGGAGGCCCAGATCCGCCGCACGCACCGCCTCGCCCGCCGTCGCGCGATCATGGAACTGCGCGAGAAGCGCGCCGCGGAGGGCTTCGAGGACTGAGCCGGCACCGGCCCGGATCCTCGGGGTGACCGATGTCACCCGCTCCCTACACGCACCCCACCTCGTCGCCCGTCACCACGCCGGACTCCCCCTGCAGCTCGTCCTCGGCGCGTACCTTGCGCACGCGTTCGAAGTCGGCGCCCGCGAGCACCTTGAGCACCGCTCCCTGGCCGTTGACCGCGCGCAGCTCGCTGCCGGGGAGGGCCGCCGCCAGGGAGCGGGCCGAGCGGTCCCAGCGGGGGTCGTAGGCGATGACCGTGCGCTTCAGGGTGCGGTCGGCGGAGTTCACCGGCTCGCCCGTCGTGCGGAAGCCCGTCGCAGCCAGTGCCGCGTCCACCCGCTTGCCGAGGCCGCCCGTCGCCGTGCCGTTCTCGACCTGGACGCGGATCTGCTGCGGGGACACCGGCACCAGCAGCGCCTTGCTCTTCGGCTTGTACGCGACCAGCGGCCGGTCCTCGCGCAGGGCCTTGAACAGCCGCGCCGACTTCACGGGGTCCCACTTCAGCGTCGAGCCGACGCCCTTGACGGCGTATCCCATCTGCCCGATCGGCACGGTGGTGAACTCCGACGAGGAGGGGGAGAAGTTCCGCATGGCACGGCCCAGGTCGAGCAACTCGTCCGTGCCGAAGCCCTTGTCGGCCCGCACCGACCCGAGGACGGCCCGCGCCACGTCGCGGAACCGCATCGGGTTCAGCAGGACGCCGGAGGACGTGGCCCGCTCGATCAGCGCCGCCAGGAACCGCTGCTGACGCTTCATCCGGCCGAGGTCGGAGGAGCCGTCGGCGTGCCGGGAGCGGACGTACTGGAGTGCCTGCCCGCCCATCAGCCGGTGCCGGCCCGCCGCGAGGTCGAGCCCGGTGTACGCGTCCTTCAGCGGGTCGGCGTTGCAGATCTCGACCCCGCCGAGCACGTCCACCGTCTTCATGAAGCTGGTGAAGTCGACCTCCAGGTAATGGTCGATCTTCACATGGGTCATCTCCTCCACGGTCCGGACCGTCAGCGGCGGCCCGCCCTCCGCGTACGCCGCGTTGATCTTGAGGGCGTGTCCGCGGTGGTGTTCCCCGGTCGTCTCGTCGACGTGCGCCGGTGTCGTCGCGTACGAGTCCCGCGGCAGGCTCACCACGCTCGCCCGCTCCCGGTCCTCCGAGATGTGCACGATCATGATCGTGTCGGTGCAGTGGCAGGGCGCTCCGCCCAGCCGGTACCTGAGCCGCTCCGCCTCGGTGATCCGGTCGCGGCCGTCGGTGCCGACCAGCAGCACGTTCATGCCGTGTCCGGCGCGCGGCCGGTTCTTCATGTCCTTGAAGGGGTCCACGCGCTTGATGTCCGCGTCGAGGCTGGTCATCACCGCGTGCCCGATCCCGGCGGACGCCAGCACGACGACGGACAGCGTGGTCGCCGCCCGCATGGCCCAGCGGGGCCGTCGGCGCGGCGCCGGCGGCCGGACGGGCCGCCGCCGCGGGGGACGAGGGCGGGCGGCGGAGGGCCGTGGGGGCGTGGCGGGCATGGGGGGACACCTCCGCGAGGAACAGCCGAACGAGGGATCCTGAGCACCGTAGGCCCATACGATCTGCCGCCCGGTGCACCGGCGCCGGTGGCGCGCAACGGTGTCCCCCGTTCGCGGTAACGTGAGCCCCCTATGAACGCCAAGCCCGACGTGCAGCTCCCCGCCGTGTCTGTGATCATGCCCGTCCTCAACGAGGAACGGCATCTGCGCGGAGCCGTCCAAGCGATCCTCGCGCAGGAGTACGCCGGCGAGATGGAGGTCGTGATCGCCCTCGGTCCGTCCACGGACCGCACGGACGAGATCGCCGCCGAGCTCGTCGCGGAAGACGCGCGCGTGCACACCGTCCCGAACCCCACCGGCCGCACCCCCGCAGCCCTCAACGCCGCGATCAAGGCATCCCGCCACCCGATCGTCGTCCGCGTCGACGGGCACGGCATGCTCTCGCCGAACTACATCGCGACCGCTGTACGTCTCCTGGAGGAGACCGGCGCGCAGAACGTCGGCGGCATCATGCACGCCGAGGGCGAGAACGACTGGGAGCACGCGGTCGCCGCCGCGATGACCTCGAAGATCGGCGTCGGCAACGCGGCCTTCCACACCGGTGGTCAGGCCCAGGCCGCCGAGACCGTGTACCTCGGGGTGTTCCGGCGCGAGGCGCTGGAGCAACAGGGCGGCTACAACGAGGAGTTCATCCGCGCCCAGGACTGGGAGCTCAACTTCCGGATCAGGGAGGCGGGAGGGCTCATCTGGTTCTCGCCCGAGCTCAGGGTGTCGTACCGCCCGAGGCCGAGCGTGAAGGCCCTCGCCAAGCAGTACAAGGACTACGGCCGCTGGCGGCACGTCGTCGCCCGCTACCACGAGGGCTCCATCAACCTGCGCTACCTCGCCCCGCCGACCGCGGTGTGCGCGATCGCGGCCGGGGTCGTGGTCGGCGCCGCGCTGACCCCGCTCGGCTTCGTGGTCCCCGGCGGCTACCTCGCGGCGATCGTCCTGGGCTCGCTGCCCGCGGGCAGGGGGCTGCCGCTGAAGGCCCGGCTCCAGATCCCGGTCGCCCTCGCCACCATGCACATGTCGTGGGGCTACGGCTTCCTGACCAGCCCGCGCTCCCTGGCCAGGCGGGTCATAGCCTCCCGGCGGCCCGCCGTTCCGAACAAGGTGTGAGAGCGGCGCCCCTCAGGTCCGAGGGGCGCCCCCGTCACCAGGTGAAGCCCGGGTTGACGTGCATGCAGGCCGAGTCGTCGGCGCCGTTCAGGGCCTCCGCGGTCTTCGGGGTCGTGTCGTCCTCCTTGGGCGCCTTGTACGCCGTACCCTCGCGCCAGTCGGCGCCCACGACGAGGGTGACCCCGGAGACGTCGGTCGACTTCTTCACCGAACTCATCGGGATGCCCAGGGACTTGGCGACCGCCTGGGCGTCGCCCTCCAGTTCCGCGCTCGGGTAGCGCACCACGGTCCGCTCCTCGGAGAGCGACGCGGAACGGTCGGAGACCGCCTTGCCGAAGCCCTTGTCGACCAGCAGGCCGGCCACCGTGCTCGCGCGCCCGCTCGCCGCGGCCAGGCTGTCGGTGCGGGTGCCGTTCTGGACCAGGACCCCGATCTCGTCCTTCGCGGCGGCCGGGTCGTCGGAGGCCTCCTCCGCCTTCTGCGCGGTCGCCTCCTTCGTGTCCTTGCCGTCCAGCGCGATGTCGTCGCGCACCAGCCGGAAGAGCTGCTCGGCGTCCTCGGTGGGTTCCACGCGCGCGCCGACGTACCGGTTCGGCATGGTCGTCATGGTGATGCGCTCCGGCTCCACCCTGCGCAGCTCGTTGCTGAGGTCGTAGAGCTTCTTCACGGTGCCGAGCCCCGAGTCGACGGTGAGGGCGCTCGTGGCCTGCTCGGCCAGCTTGCGCAGTTTGTTCGGGCTGCTCAGGGTGGCGTTGGCGCGCAGCTCGCGGACCATCGAGTTCATGTACATGTGCTGGGCCTTGGCGCGGGCGAGGTCGCTGCCGTCCTCGAAGCCGTAGCGGGTGCGCAGCCACTGCAGCGCCTGCTCGCCCTTGACGGACGTGGTGCCCTTCTCCAGCTTGAGGCCCGAACCGTGCCCCTGGCTGTCCCGCGAGTGGATGTTGGCGTCCACGCAGACCGGCACCCCGCCGACGGCGTCGGCCATGGACACCACGCCGGCGAAGTCGACCATCACGAAGTGGTCGATGTGGATGCCGGTGAGCTCCTGCCAGGTGGCCACCGTGCAGCCCGGACCGCCGTGGCCGAGGCTCTGGTTGGTCATCACCCGCCCGTCGCTCGCCGCGTACACCTTGCCGTCGTCCGGGTCGGTGCACTTGGGGATCTTGACGAGGGTGTCGCGGGGCATGCTGACGACCGAGAGGTTGGTGCGGTCGGCGGACAGGTGCAGCAGCATCTGCACGTCCGCGAGCGGAGTGGAGCCGAAGGTCTCCTTGGCGCCGCCGAGTTCCTGGTTCTCCTTGCTGTCGCGGGCGTCGGAGCCGATCAGCAGGATGTTCAGCGGGGTCTGGCCCGCGGCGTTCGGCGTCGGCTCGGCGACCTTGTTGTCACCGAGGTTCAGGTCGTCCTGCTCGATGTTGGCGTTCAGGTGCCGGTAGTAGACGTAGCCGGTCCCGCCCGCCGCGAGTATCAGCACCGCGAGTGTCGCCGCGGACCACCGGAGCAGCCGGTGCTTGCGCGGTGCCCTGCGGCTGCCCTGCCCGCCGTCCCCCTCGGTCGCCGGCGCCGCTTCCTGCACGCTGTATTGCGTTGTCAACGTTCCCGTCCTCCCACCCACCCCACCGGATCCGCGGTCATGCCACGGGCCCGCCGCACGTCTTAGACATCCGACGGGCCCGTGAGGTTGCCCTACGAACCTGTGCGAGACCTGGGGCCCGGCTCGCACCACCCCATGGACCCCGCCGCACACCCTGTCTGGTCCGCCGTGTCTTCGGGTGGCGCCCTGTCTGGTCCGCCGTGTCTTCGGCTGGCCCTTGTCTGGTCCACCGTGTCTTTGGCTGGCGCCCTGTCTGGTCCACCGTGTTCTCGGCTGGCGCGCTCTGTCCCGTCTGCCGGGACTTCGACTCGCGCCCTGTCTCATCTGCCGTGCCCCTGTTTCGCGCCCTGTCCGGTCTGCCGGATCCCTGTTGCGCGTCCCGTCCTGTCCGCAGGGCTCCCGTCTCGCGTCCCGTCCTGTCCACCGGGCCTCCGGCTTGCGTCCTGTCCGGTCTGTCGGGTCCCCGTCTCGCACCTCGCCCCGTCCGCAGGGCCCCGGCTGGCGTCCCATGGTCGGTTCACCCGGATTTCGGCGCGCACCCCGTCCAGTCCTGTCCGCAGGGCCCCGGCTCGCGTCTCGCCCCGTCCGCCGGGACCCCGGCTGGCGTCCCATGGTCGGTTCACCCGGATTTCGGCGCGTACCCCGTCCAGTCCGGTCCGCAGGGCCCCGGCTCGCGTCTCGCCCCGTCCGTCGGGACCCCGGCTGGCGTCCCATGGTCGGTTCACCCGGACTCCGGCGCGTACCCCGTCCAGTCCGGTCCGCAGGGCCCCGGCTCGCGTCCCGCCCCGTCCGTCGGGACCCCGGCTGGCGTCTCATGGTCGGTTCACCCGGACTCCGCGCGTACCCCGTCCAGTCCGGTCCGCAGGGCCCCGGCTCGCACCCCGCCCCGTCCGACGGGACCCCGGCTGGCGTCCCATGGTCGGTTTACCCGGACTCCGGCTCGTACCCCGTCCAGTCCTGTCCGCAGGGACCCCGGCTCGCACCCCGCCCCGTCCGCCGGGACCCGGCTCGCACCCCGTCCCGTCCGTCGAGGGCCTCAGCTAGCGCACTGCGTCTTGTCCGCTGTGGACTTCTCCACGTTCGGGGCGGATGCCGTGGACGAGTTGAGCTTCACGCCCGCGCCCTTGAAGTCCTTGCCCAGGGTGAGGGTCATGGCGGGCAGGCCCTGGGAGTTGGTGACGCTCTTGCCGGGCTTCAGCGCCGAGCCGGACAGGCCCATGATGTCCGCGAGGCGGCGCGCCTGGTCGGCCTGGTCGGGGTCGTACTCCAGCGTCGTCCTCGCCAGCGACGCCTCGGCGTTGCCCGCGTTGTCGGACTTGGTCACGCCCGCCTCGGTCTGGAGGTAGGCGAGCTGCTGCTGTGCGCTGCCCGCGGCCGCCCCGCCGTTGAGGATGCGAACCCGCACCTCGGACGCGGCGGACCTGGTGCCCTTGAGCCGGGCCGCGACCGCCGCCTTCTCCTTCTTCTCCTGCGCCTTGACCTCGGTGAAGGAGACGTCGTTCTTGATCGCGTCGAAGATCGAGGGAGCCCTGAACTCGTCGATCACCACCGTCGCCTTGACCGTCTCGGCGGGGTTGTCCTTGACCGGGACGGTCATGAAGCTGATGTTCTTCGTCGGCACCTTCTTCAGCTCCAGGGCGATGTCCTTGAGCGTGCCGACCTTGCCGATCGCCTTGTCCACGGTGAGCGCGTTGGTCGCGGCCTCTGCCAGTTTCAGCAGCTTCGTGGGGCTGGTGAGGGTGTCTCCGGAGGTCATCTTGCGCATCAGCGAGCCCAGGAACTGCTGCTGCACCTTGATCCGGTCCAGGTCGCCCTCGTTGCCGAAGGCGTGCCGGGTGCGCACGAAGGCGAGGGCCCGCTCACCCTCCACCTTGGACTTGCCGGCGGGCAGGACGAGCTTGGACTTCTTGTCGTCGACGGCCTTCTCCACACAGACCTCGACCCCGTCCACCGCCGTGGTCAGGGTCTTCACCGCGTTGAAGTCGGCCATCACGAAGTGCTGGGGCTTGATGCCGGTGGCCGCCTCGACCGTGCGCATCGTGCAGCCCGCGTCCCGGCCGCTCTCGCCGAGGCTCCGGTTGAAGCGGACGCCGTCCTGGCCCGCGACGACCGACGAGGAGCCGTCCTCCTGGTTGGTCTCGCAGTCCGGGATGTCGACGATCAGGTCGCGCGGGATGCTGAGCGCGGTCGCGTTCGACCGGTCCTTGGCGACGTGCAGCAGGATGTTGGTGTCCGCGTGGCCCACGCTGCCCGCGTCGCCGTAGCCCTCGTTGCCCTCACCGGTGCGCTTGTCGGTGCCGATGATGAGGATGTTGAAGGCCTCGTCCTTGCTGAAGTTGCTCGCGGCCGCGTCCCCGACGTCGGTCGTGCCGACGTTGCCCTCCAGGTGCTTGAGGTAGAACCAGCCCGTCGCGGCACCGGCGACCAGGACGAACGCCATCGTGCCGCCGGTCCACAGCACAGCCTTCTTCGCCTTCGACTTCTGCTTGACCGGCCGGCGCCCGCGCCGCCCCGGCAGCGGCTCCTCGGGCGGGGTGCCCCGGCGCCTGCGCGGCGGCGGGACGTCCCGGCCGGGGGCCTCGGGGGGCGTCGTCGTACGACCACGCGGCGCTCCCGGCCGGCTCGGGGCGGGCGCGGATCCCCGTGGACCGGGGACGGGTGACTGCGCTGCGGAAGGGGCCAGTCGCAGTTCGTACTCACCGGTGTTCGGATTGAGCACCCACTGGTCTGCGGGGTCGACGTCGTCCGCCCGCCCACGGCCTTGTGCGTCCACGGTTGTCCGAATCCTCCGTCAGGGCCACGCGGCGATCGCTGGATCGCTCACACTATCCGCCCGATCGGGCCTTGAGCGACGTGAGTTGTTCCCGTGCCGATTCCGTGAGCATGTACGTACGCCCGGCCCGCTTCGTTCGACTACCAGCGGTAGACCGAGTACACGTCCATGCACTGTCCGGTGTCCGAGCCGTTGATGGCGTCCGCGTTGCCCGGCACGTCACCGGCCCTGGCCTCGGACTGCTTCGGGTACACCGTCCCGGTGCGCCAGTCGGCGCCCACGACGAGCGTGACGCCGGAGACGTCGGTCGACTCCTTCACCGAACTCATGGGAATGCCCAGGGACTTGGCCACCCGCTGGGCGTCACCCTCCAGTTCGGCGCTCGGGTAGCGCACGACGGTCCGCTCCTCGGAGAGCCCGGTCGTCGCGTCCTTGGACGCCTGCGAGAAACCTTTTTGCACAAGCTCGGCGGCGATCGTGCCGGCCCGGCCGCCCACCGGGCCCAGCGTCGAGGTCGCGGTCGCGTTCCGGACGAGGACCCCGATCTCGCCGTCCGGGGCGGACGGGGTCCGGGTGGGCTCGCTGTCCTTCTTCCCGCCGGACCCCTTGCCCTTCTTGTCGAGGGGCACGTCGTCGCGGAGCATCTCCCACAGCTTGTCGGCGTTCGCGCCGTCCGGCACGACGTGGTTGTCGTCCCGCGGGTCCTCGACGTTCGGCATCGTCACCGAGGTGATGCGGTCCGTCGGCACCGACTTGAGCTGCATGCCGAGGTCGTAGAGCTCCTTGACGGAGCCGATCTCCTCGGACACCTGGAGGGACTTCGTGGCCGCCTCGGCGAGGCTCATCAGCCGCGGGGTGTCGGTGAAGACGTTCTGCCCCTTCAGCGTGCGGATCATCGAGTTCAGGTACATGTGCTGGGCCCTGGCCCGCATCAGGTCGCTGCCCCAGGCGTGCCGGGTGCGCAGCCACTGGAGGGCCTGCTTGCCCTCGACCTTGTGGGTGCCCGCCGTCATCTTCAGCCCGGAGCCGCCCGGCACCGCGGCCGTCGGCCGGTCCCACACGTTCTGCTTCACACAGACGGAGACCCCGCCGATGGCGTCCGCCATCCGCACCACGCCGGAGAAGTCGATCGTCATCCAGTGGTCGATGTAGACACCGGTGAGGTTCTGCCAGGTGGCGAGCGTGCAGCCGGCGCCGCCGCGGGCCAGTGAGGTGTTGATGATGTCGGTGGTCGCCGGGTAGGTCTTCCCGGTGTCCGGGTCCGTGCACTTGGGGATGTCGACCCGGGTGTCGCGCGGAATGCTCACCATCGCCGCGCTCTTGCGGTCCGCCGAGAGGTGGATGAGCATCTGCACGTCGCCCAGCGGCGGGTTGCCGCGGTTGTCCCGGCTGCCGCCGAGCCGCACGTTCTCGTCGGAGTTACGGCTGTCCGAGCCGATCAGCAGGATGTTGAGCGGCGTCTGCCCGGCCGCGTTGGCCTCGGTCCTGCGCGCCTTGGAGTCACCGCTGCTGCGCTCGCCCTTGCGTATGTTGCCGTTGAGGTGCTGGTAGTACAGGTATCCGGCGCCGGCCGTGCCGAGTATCAGCACGGCGAGCGTGACGGCCGACCATCTCAGCATCCGGTGTCCGCGTCTGCCGCGTTGCCGTCCGTGCCGCCGGCCGCCGTCCCCACTGCCCCCGCTCCCGATCCCGCTGCCGCCGCCCCCGCCGGCCTCCCGCGGGCCTGGAGCGGGCCGGGAAACCGGCCGCGCCCCCTCCTCGTGCACACCGCTGTGCGCCATCCCCTGTCTCCCCACCCTCACACCGAACCAACGAAAAGACCTGCCGTACGACTGGTTAGACGCACGACAGGCCCTTCAGGTCACCGCAGAGCCGCAGAACCGGCTCTCACTTGGCGCACTCGACCTTGTCGGCCGTGGACTGCTGCACCCCCTCCGGTGCCTTCGTCGCCGTGGTGAAGGACACCCCGGCGCCCTTGAAGTCCTTGCCCAGGGTCAGTGTCATCGTGGGCAGGCCCTGCGCGTTGGTGACGCTCTTGCCCGGCTTGAGCTGCGATCCGGACAGACCCAGGATGTCCGCGAGGCGGCGCGCCTGGTCGGCCTGGTCGGGGGCGTACTCCAGGGTCGTCTTCGCCAGCGACGCGTCCGCGTTGCCGGAGTTCTCCGACTTCAGTACGCCCTCCTCGTTCTGGAGGTACTCCAGCTCGGCCTGCGCGCTGCCCGCCGCCGCGCCGCCGTTGAGGATGCGCACCCGCACCTCGGACGCGGCGGACTTGGTGCCCTTGAGCCGGGCCGCGGCCTCCGCCGCCTCGGCGCTCTTGGACGCGTTCGCCTTCTTCTTCACCTCGGTGAACGACACGTCGTTCTTGATCATGTCGAACACCGTGGGAGCCGTCGCGTCGTTGAGGACGACCGTCGCCTTCACCTTCTCCGCCGGGTTGTCGACGACCGGCACGGTGGTGAACGTCAGGTTCTTCACGTTGAGCTTGCCCAGCTCGAGACCGAGGTCCTTGAGCTTGCCGATGCTGTCGAGCTGCGAGTCGACGGTCAGCGCCTTGGTGCCCGCCTCGGCCAGCTTCAGCATCTTCGCCGGGTTGGTGAGCGTGTCGTTCGACTTCAGCTTGCGCATCAGCGCGCTCAGGAACTGCTGTTGCAGCCCGATCCGGCTCAGGTCACCGCCGAAGCCGACCGAGTGCCGGGTGCGCACGAACGCGAGGGCGTCCTCACCGGAGATGGTGTGCTTGCCCTTGGACAGCTTGAGCTTGGAGTCCTCGTCGTCGATGTCCTTGGCCAGGCAGACCTCGACGCCGCCGACCGCCGTGGTCAGCGTCTTGACCGCGTTGAAGTCGGCCACCATGAAGTTGTCGGCCTGGATGCCGGTGAGCTCGGTGACGGTCCGCACCGTGCAGCTCGGGGTGCGCTCGTCCTGGCCGAGGCTGGTGTTGAAGCGGACGCCGTCCGTGCCCGGGATGACCTTGGTGCTGCCGTCCTCCTGCGTGGTCGGGCAGTCCGGCACGTCCACGATCAGGTCGCGCGGGATGCTCAGCGCGGTCGCGTTGGTCCGGTCCTTGGAGACGTGCAGCAGGATCGTGGTGTCCGCGTGCCCGACGCTGTCCTTGTCGCCGTAGCTCCCGTTGCCCTTGCCGGTGCGCTTGTCGGTGCCGATCAGCAGAATGTTGATCGCCTTGTCCGTCTGGAAGCCGCCGGTGCTCGCCCCGTCGTCGGAGACGGAGGTGATGTTCCCGTTGAGGTGGCGGATGTAGAGGTACCCGCCGCCCGCGGCCGCGATCAGCACGAAGGCCATCGTGCCGCCGGTCCACAGCAGCGCCTTCTTCGCCGTCGACTTCTTCTTGACGGGCCGGCGTCCGCGTCGCCCCGGCGGCGGCTCCTCGGGCGGCGCGCCCCGGCGCCTGCGCGGCGGCGGAACGTCCCGGCCGGGGGCCACCGGGGTGGCCGTACGACCGGCGGGGGCGCCCGACCTGCGGGGGGAGGGCGCGGATCCACGGGGACCGGGAACACCTGACTGCGGTGCGGAAGGGCTCAGTCGCAGTTCGTATTCACCGGTGTGCGGGTTGAGCACCCACTGGTCGGCGGGGTCGATTTCGCCCGCCCGCCCACGGCCTTGTGCGTCCACGGTTGCTGAATCCTCCGTCGGCCGGATGCACCGGATCGCTCACACTAGCCGTCCGATTCGCCGACAGGTTACGGCGGTGACGTATTCCACGTCCCTACAACCGGGCAATCCGCCCATTTGCCCGGACACCGCTTCCTCGCCTTGGCGAACGCTTTACTCGCAGGTGTCCTCAGCGGCCGTGTTGCCGCGGAAGGTGGGCACCCCGCCGCCGTTCTCAGATTCCTCATAGGGTTCTTCGTCCTGGGAATGTCCCGAGACCGTCGGGGCTTTCCCGGTCACCTTCACCGGCGCGTCCTTGCGCAACCGTTCGAAAAGGCGCCGGGCCTCGGGTTCGACGAGTTGATCACGATTGGCGTCGTAGACGTAGGACTCCCGCGGCACGGTAAGGAATTGCACCCGCCCCGTGGGGATGTGCCGCAGACCGCGCACGAGTTCGTACAGCCCGCGCAGACTGGCCAGACCGGGATCGGTGGTGAGCGAGGAAGTCGCCGCGTCCAGCACGGGATAGAGCTTCACCGGATTCAGCAGTACGTCATTGCTCTGCACCTTGTTGACGAGTGCCCCGAGAAAGCGCTGCTGGCGGTCCATCCGGTCGGTGTCGCTGCCGTTGCCGAGGGACTTGCGGGCGCGTACGTAGCCGAGCGCCTCCTCGCCGTCGAGCGTCACCCGCCCCGCCGGCAGCCGCAGCTTGGCGGCCTTGTCGTCGATCGGTTCGGCGAGGCAGACCGCGACTCCGTCGACGGCGTCCACCATGTCCTTGAAGCCGTGGAAGTCGACGACCATGTGATGATCCACGCGAATGTTCGTGAGTTTCTCGACGGTCCGGATCGTGCAGGCCGAACCGCCTTTCTGGAAGGCGTAGTTGAACATCGCGAACATGGGCTCGCTGCGGGTCCCGTCCCGCCCCAGGCAGGACGGCACGTCCACCATCAGGTCCCGCGGCAGGGACACGGCCGTCGCGGTGCGCCGCCCGGCGGCCAGGTGCAGCAGGATCGTGGTGTCCGACCGCTCGGTCCCGGAGTCCCGGCCGTACCGCCCGTTGCCGTCGCCCGAGCGCGAGTCGGACCCGATCAGCAGGATGTTCTGGGCGTCCTTGACGAGCGAGGTCGGCCGGTCCCTCTCGTACCGGGCGAGCTCGGCGGCGGCCGCCTCGTCCGCCGTGATGTTCCCGTCGAGCTTGGCGTACAGGGCCCATCCGGTGCCGCCGGCCGCGGCGGCGGCCACGGCGACGACGAGCGCCCCGCACCGGATCCGCCTGCGCCGGCGCCGCCGTATGAGCCCCCTCCCGCTCGCCGACGACCCGGCGCCGGGCCCTGGGGTGCCTGCGCTGTCGGTCACGACGGGTGCCCCCTCACGGCGTAGGCGCGTAGCTCCTGTCTGCTCCTACGACCATGGCGTGGCAGGGCCCCCGGAGGCGCCCCGTGCTGAGCCGTCCGGGTGAAGGAGAGCGACCGGCGCCCCCGGCGGTCCGGCCATCCGGACCACGGTCCCGGCCCGGGCGCCGGTCCGGTCCACCTCGGCCACCCGGACCACGATCCCGGCCCGGGTGCCCGTCGGCGGTCCGGTCCGTGTCGGCGACGTGGACTACGGTCCCGGCCTGGGTGCCGGTCCGTGTCGGCGACGTGGATCACGGTCCCGGCCTGGGTGCCGGTCGGTGGTCGGGTCCGTGTCGGTGACGTGGACCGCGGTCCCGGCCTGGGTGCCGGTCGGTGGTCGGGTCCGTGTCGGTGACGTGGACCGCGGTCCCGGCCTGGGTGCCGGTCGGTGGTCGGGTCCGTCTCGGCCACGCGGACCGCGGTCCCGGCCCGGGCGCTCGTCGGTGGTCGGGTCCGTCTCGGCCACGCGGACCGCGGTCCCGGCCCGGGCGCTCGTCGGTGGTCGGGTCCGTCTCGGTCACGCGGACCACGGTCCCGGCGCGGGCGCCCGTCGGTGGTCGGGTCCGTCTCGGCCACGCGGACCACGGTCCCGGCCTGGGTGCCGGTCGGTGGTCGGGTCCGTCTCGGTCACGCGGACCGCGGCCCCGGCCTGGGTGCCCGTCGGTGGTCGGGTCCGTCTCGGCCACGCGGACCACGGTCCCGGCCCTGCGGATCGGGACTGCCGGCTCCGGCGCGGCACCACGGGGGCATCGGCGCCCCGCTCGTGCGGCACGACCGGACCGGTGCGGCCGCGGCCCGTTGCAGCAGGCGCCCACGCCTTCCGCGAAGGGGCCCGCCGGCCCGCTCAGCGGCGTACGGCGGTCACCCGCTCGCTCTCGATCCGCTGGGCCAGGGCGTCCTCGCCCAGTCGTTCCAGATTCCGGCACAGCACGACGGACCCCCCGTTGGCCAGCGGCCCGTACAGCCCGGCGTTCAACCCGTCCCACGTGTCGTACGACAGCCCCGACAGCACCCGGTCCCGGGTGCCCTCGGCCCGGGCCCGCTCCACGAGCTCGGCCCCGCTGAACTCCCGCCCCGCCACGACCAGCGCGGGCTCCTCGGGGTCCACGGGGGCGAAGGGAGCGAACCGGTCGCCCTGTCCCGGCACCTCAACCGCGTAGTCGACGAACCCGTCCGGTGTCTGCGGGAACCGTCCGCCCAGCGGCCGCAGCGCCAGCGCGACCCGCTCCCCGGAGCACGCCCGGGCCGCCTCCAGCGTGTCCGGCCCGCTCACGACGACGTCGGCCGCGGCCGGGTCCCCGCCCACGTCCGCGACCACGCCCACCGACGCGCACGCCAGCAGCCACACGGCCGTCTGCCAGTGCGCGGGCAGCAGCAGCGTCACCCGGTCGCCGGGCGCGGCGGCGAGGTCGCCCTGGAGGAGGTTCGAGGTCTTGGCCACCCAATTGGCGAAGGTGGCCACGGACAATTCGACGCGTTCGCCCGTGGCGTCGTCGTAGAAGGTCACCAGGGGGCGTCCGGGGTCCGCGGCGAGCGCGGAACGCAGCAGGTCGGCAGGGGTGCGATCGGTGGCGTTCACCCGCGAAAGCGTACGCGGGCGCGTGGCCGGACACCTCCGCGCGGGGCCACCGGTTCGGCGCAACGGCTCCCGACGGTCCGTCAGTTCCCCGATGGACAGATTTATATGACTATGTCCAGGATCGGGAGCATGCGTGGACTTCTTGCTTCCTCGGTCGGCGTCGCCTGTGCGACCGCCCTCGCCCTTCCCCTCACCTCGCCCGCGGTCGCGGCGAGACCGGTGTCCCCGGCAGCCGTGAGACCGGCGCCGGGCGCGGAAGCCCTCGGGGGCACCCAGTCACTGCCTCTCGCGCCCCTCGCCGCCTCCGACCGCACCCTGGCCCCGGTCGCCGAACAGGGCCTGCCCCGCCGGGACGTACGGCACTTCTCCCTGGTGGGGGTCATCTGGGACGATCCGGACGCCGTGCTGCACGGCAGCGTCCAGGTCCGCACCCGCGCGGCCGGCACCGACACCTGGTCCGGCTGGCAGGACCTGGAGACCCACAACGACGACGCCGCCGACCCCGGTACGGCCGAGCGCACCTCCGGCCGCGTCCACGGCGCCACCGCACCCCTGTGGGTGGGCGACTCCGACGGCGTGGAGGTACGGGTCCGCGCCGAGGCCGACCGCAGGACCGAGGACACGGCCCGCGGCTCCCGTACGGCGGCCACGACCGCGGCGCTGCCGACGGGGCTGCGTCTGGAACTCGTGGACCCGGGGGAGAGCGCACCGGCGCCCGCCCGCCCGGAGAGTGCGGCCGGCGCACCCCACCGCGCCCTCGCACCCCGCTCCGCGCCCACCGCCGAACCCGCGGACGACCGCGCCGGGTTGGACGCGGCCGCCGCCAACGCCGGGCTCGCGGCCCTCGGCGCCACCGAGATCCCGGCGCTGGACCGGCAGCAGACCGAGGAGGAGCTGTTCGCCCTGCGTGCGGGGGAGTTGACGGACCGGCAGCGCGCGAAGCCGTACATCGGCCCGCGCCCGCGCATCGTCACCCGGCGCGGCTGGGGCGCCGACGAGGGCCTGCGCGAGCGGAGCTTCGTCTACACGAAGAAGGTCAAGGCGGTGTTCGTGCACCACACGGCGTCGGGCAACGGTTACCGCTGTACGCAGGTGCCCTCGCTCATTCGCGGTATCTACCGCTACCACGTCAAGAGCATGGGCTGGCGGGACATCGGCTACAACTTCCTCGTCGACAAGTGCGGAAACATCTACGAGGGCCGGGCGGGCGGGGTGGCGAAGCCGGTTCTCGGCGCCCACACGCTCGGGTTCAACTCCAACAGCGCGGGGGTCGCCGTCCTCGGCAGCTACGGCGCCAAGAAGCCGCCCGCCGCCGTGACGAAGGCCGTCGCCCGGCTCGCCGCGTGGAAGCTCGGTCTGCACGGCGCCAACCCCAAGGGCAAGACGTATCTGAAGTCGGGCGGTGGCAACCGCTATCCGAAGGGTAAGAAGGTACGACTGAACGTGATCTCCGGCCACCGGGACGGCTTCGCCACGGAGTGCCCCGGACGGCAGCTCTACCGCAAACTCGGGTCCACCCGCACGACAGCCGCCCGTCTCCAGGGTCGTTGACGGTCGCTGAGGACCGGGGAGAGCTCGTACCACCCGTTTCACCGCCGTCGGGGGGCAGGCGCGCATGCCGCACGGTCTCCGAAGGTGCCGCACCACGGTCTGCATACACTGGCCGGTCGAAAGACAGTTCGGGCCGGTCCCGGCAGGAAGCGGAGACGACAGGTGACAGAAGCGATCCTCCTGGTCGGCGGCAAGGGCACGAGGCTGCGACCCCTCACGGTCCACACCCCCAAGCCCATGGTCCGCGCGGCCGGCGTCCCCTTCCTCACGCACCAGCTCGCGAGAGCCCGAGCGGCGGGCGTCGACCACATCGTCCTCGCGACGAGCTACCTCGCGGAGGTCTTCGAACCGCACTTCGGCGACGGTTCGGCCCTGGGGCTCCACCTCGAGTACGTCACCGAGGAGGAGCCCCTCGGCACGGGCGGCGCGATACGCAACGTGGCCGCCCGGCTGCACTCCGGCCCCGACGACCCGGTCCTGATCTTCAACGGCGACATCCTGACGGGCCTGGACATCAGGGCGCTGGTGCGCACCCACGAGACCACGGGCGCCGACGTCTCCCTGCACCTGACGAAGGTGACGGACCCCCGGGCCTACGGACTGGTCCCCACCGACGACACGGGCCGGGTCCTCGCCTTCCTGGAGAAGCCCCAGACCCCCGAGGAGATCGTCACCGACCAGATCAACGCGGGGGCGTACGTCTTCCGCCGCTCGGTCATCGACACCATCCCGCCGGGCCGCCCGGTCTCGGTCGAACGCGAGACCTTCCCCGGCCTGCTGGCGGCCGGCGCCCACCTCCAGGGCATGGTGGACTCGACGTACTGGCTGGACCTCGGCACCCCGGCCGCCTTCGTCCGCGGCTCGGCCGACCTGGTCCTCGGCCGGGCCCCCTCCCCGGCGGTCCCCGGCCGCTGCGGCGACCGGCTGGTCCTGCCCACGGCACGAGTCGCCCCCGACGCCAAGCTGACGGACGGCACGGTGGTCGGCGAGGGCGCGTTCGTCGCGGAGGGCGCGCGCGTCTCCGGCTCGACGATCCTGCCGGGCGCGGTGATCGAACCGGGCGCGGTCATCACCGACTCCCTGATCGGCACCAGGGCCCGCGTAGGCGAGCGCTCGGTCCTCACCGGCACGGTCATCGGCGACGGCGCGGTCATCGGCGCCGACAACGAACTGCTGGACGGCATGAGGATCTGGTGCGACGCCCGCATCCCGGCAGGAGCGGTCCGCTTCTCGTCGGACCAGTGACCTGGAAACCCAGCCGCTTCGGCGTGTCGTGAAATCCAGCCCCTCCGGCGTTCGAGGAGCGGGGGTCCGGGGGCGGAGCCCCTGGAAGCGGGGTCGAAGGGGCGGCAGCCCCTGGGGGAGGGACGGGCAGGGGCGGCGGGGGCGAGAAATCCCCCCGGCACCCCGCCGGGTCACAACCTCCCGATGTCCCCCCGAGTCATCCGCGGCGCCCGCCGGGGCGGCGTACGCCCGCTCAGCAGGATCAACCGCGCCGCCCGATGCCGCTGCCCCGCGTACGGCTCCAGCAGCGACAGCATCAACTCGTCGTCAGCGTCCCGGTCCCCGGCGAGCGCGAACCCCACGATCCCCGGCAGGTGCAGATCCCCCACGGTCACCGCGTCCGCCGCCCCGTGGCTGCGCTGCACCACCTCCGCGGAGGTCCACGGCCCCACCCCGGGCACGACCTCGAGGCGGGCCTGCGCGGCGGCCGGAGACATCGCCACCGCCTCCTCCAGCCGCGCGGCGACCCGCACACACCGCAGGATCGTCGACGCCCGCTTGTTGTCGACTCCCGCCCGGTGCCACTCCCAGGAGGGAATCAACGCCCACGTCCGGGGCGCCGGCATCACCCACAGCCGCCCGCCCGCCGCGGGTCCGGGCGCCGGCTCGCCGAACTTGCGCACCAGCAACCGCCACGCCCGGTACGCCTCGTCGGTCGTGACCTTCTGCTCCAGCACGGACGGGATCAACGACTCCAGCACCAGCCCGGTCCGCGTCAGCCTGAGGCCCGGCCGCCGGTGCCAGGAGTGCGCCACGACCCGGTGCCGGGGCACGAAGGCGCCGGGATCGTCCGCGGCCCCGAGCAGCTCCGGCAACTGCGTGAGCAGCCACTCGCCGCCCGGCCCCCACGCCTCGGCGCGCACCTCACCGCCGTAGACGCACACCCGCAGGGTCCCGGGTCCGGCGGGCGTACGGCTGGCCCGCCACACCGATCCGTCCGGGAGGGCCCGGAACGTCGGGTCCGCCGGCCCCCGCCGCAGCGCCCCGAGCACCAGCCCGAGGTCGACGGGCCACGGCGGCGTCCACCTGCGCACCAGCGGGGCCGCCACCGCCGCCTCCCGCCGCGCCGCGGGCACGACGGCCTCGCCGCCGCGCACGGGCATGGGGGCCCCTCCCACGCCCTTGAGGCTGTGGGGGCGCGTGGGCCGGGGGGTGAAACGTCCTGCCACGGATGAAGTCCTGGGTACGAGAGAAACCGGTGGAGCCCTACGAGACTAGGCGCAACCCGAGGCCCACCGCCGCACCTCGGCACATCGGGCGCCCGTCACCGCACCTCGATGAAGCTCTCCGCGTCCCGGTCCGGCCGCGGCCGGGGCTCCTGCGCCGGATGCCCCACCGCCACGGCCCCCATCGGATCCCAGTCCGCCGGCAGCCCCAGCACCTCCCGCACCACCTCGCGGCAGAACATCGTGGACGACACCCACGCCGACCCGAGACGCTCCCCGGCCAGTGCGACGAGGAGGTTCTGCACCCCGGCCCCCGCGGCGACGACGAACATCTCCCGCTCGGCCGCGTCCCGGCGCGCGTCGCCGTACGTGTGCGAGCCGTCCGTCACCAGACAGGGCACCACGAGGTACGGCGCGTTCCGCAGGACGTCGCCGCGCCGGATCCGCTTGGCCACGGACTCCTCGGACTTCCCGTCCCGCCGCAGATCGGCGATCCAGGCGTCCCGCATGGCGTCCAGCAGCGAGGTCCGGGCGCTCCGCGACTCCAGCAGCACGAACCGCCACGGCGTGGTGTGGTGCGGCGCCGGCGCGGTCACGGCCGCGGCGACGGCCCGCCGTACGGCCCCGGGGTCGACGGGCTCGTCCGTGAAGGCCCGTACGGTACGCCGCTGGGTGACCGCCTCCCGGACCGCCTCCGAGGTCCCCAGCCGGAACATGTCGTCGCGGGCGGGGCGCACCATGGCCCGCGCCCCCTCCCGGTGCCCGTCGGCCACGACATGGGTTAGCCCGCGCACCACGGCGACGGGCAGCCCGGCGGCCTTGCCCTTGACGAGGTCACCGGCGGCGGCCAGTTCGTCGGCCGTCGCCACGACGGTCGCGCTCAGCGGATTGCCGTACGCGTCCGTCCCGCCCCGCAGATCGTCCAGCACCCGCACCCCGGCGGCGCCGATCGCGACATCGGTGAGCCCGGCGCGCCAGGGCCGCCCGAAGGTGTCGGTGACGACGACCCCGACGTCCACCCCGAGGGCGTCCCGCAGCCCGTCCCGGATCGCCCGCGCGGACGCGTCCGGGTCCTCGGGCAGCAACAGCACGGTCCCCGAAGGGGTGTTGGAGGCGTCCACCCCGGCGGCGGCCATCACGAGCCCCTGCCGGTTCTCGACGATCCGGAGCGGGCCGCGCCGCGCCACGACGCGCACGGTCTCGGCGTCGATCGCGGCCTCCCGGTCGTGCGCCTCGACGACCCGCCCCTCCGCCTTGGACACGATCTTCGAGGTGACCAGGAGGACGTCCCCGTCGGCCAGCCCGGGTTCGGCGGCGGCGATCATCTTGGCCAGGTCGTCCCCCCGCTGCACCTCGGGGAGACCGGGCACGGCCCAGACCCGGTAGCCCTCGGCAGGCGTCCCGCTCAAGCTCCGCGCACCTCCTCCGCCAGCTCCAGCGCCTGACGGGCCATCCGCGCGGTCGCGTCCAGGTCGGTCATCATCAGCGGTACGGCCCGGCAGCGGATGCCCGCCGACTCGACCCGCGCGACCGCGCCCTCGTCCACGGTGTCGACGAGCCAGCCGTCCAGCAGCCCCGAGCCGTAGTGCTCGGCCACCGCCGCGGCCGTGGACTCCACGCCGACCGCCGCGAGGACCTTGTCGGCCATGCCGCGCACCGGCGCGTCCCCGACGATGGGGGACAGGCCCACGACCGGCACCCCGGCCTCGGCGATCGCCTCGCGGATGCCGGGCACGGCGAGGATGGTGCCGACGGACACGACGGGGTTGGACGGCGGGAACAGCACGACGTCCGCCTGCGCGATCGCCTCCAGCACCCCCGGAGCCGGCTTGGCCTGCTCGGCGCCGACCGGCACGACCGCGTGGGCCGGCACCGAGGCCCGCAGCCGCACCCAGTACTCCTGGAAGTGCACGGCCTTGCGCTCGCCGTCGATCTCGACGGCGACATGCGTCTCGACCCGGTCGTCGGTCATCGGGATCAGCCGCACCCCCGGCTTCCACCGGTCGCACAGCGCCTCGGTGACCGCGCTCAGCGGATACCCGGCACCGATCATCTGCGTGCGCACGACGTGGGTGGCGAAGTCCCGGTCCCCGAGCCCGAACCACTCGGGCCCGACGCCGTACGCGGCGAGCTCCTCCTTGAGGTGGAAGGTCTCGTCGGCGCGCCCCCAGCCCTGCTCCTCGTTGATGCCGCCGCCGAGCGTGTACATCACCGTGTCGAGGTCCGGGCAGACCTTCAGCCCGAAGAGGTGGATGTCGTCCCCGGTGTTGCCGATGACCGTGATGTCCGCGTCCGGCGCGGCCTGCTTCAGACCACGCAGGAAACGGGCACCGCCGATGCCGCCTGCCAGAACCACGATTCGCATGGGAGCCAGTCTCGCAGGCGGCTGCGACAACGCGTCATGCGGTCACGGCGTCCACCTCGTCGTGGCTGTCGCGGGCGGTGCAGGCCGTGTGCATCGGCATCTCGGTCAGGCCCGGGTAGTAGACGTGCAGGCTCACCGCCGGCTCCAGGGCGTCATTGACGACCTCGTGCACGTACCCGGGCGCGAACACCCGCTGCGACCCGGCACCCAGCGCGCGCGTGCCCCGCTCAGTCCGCTCGGTCAGCGTGCCCTCCAGGACGGTGAGGACACCGCAGGAGCGGCCGTGGTCGTGCAGCCCGCTGCCCTGACCGGGCACCCAGGACAGCAGCCACACCTCGTAGCCGGGTCCGGTGCGCAGCCGGTGGTACCAGCGGCTCGTCGCGTCGAACCGGACGAGGTGCGCCCACTGCGCGCGGTCGGCGGCGAGGGAACGGGCCAGCCCGGCGAACTCGGCGACGGTGGCCGGGTGCTCACGGGGGGCCTGGAGGAGGTGCGGGACCTCGAGGAGGTCGCCCGCGATCTGGAGGTCGTAGTCGCTGTTCATGGGGTGCGGTGGGTCCTCGGCGAAGGGTGGGGGGCTGGCTGGGTGTCACGTACCGTCCGCCCGGATCGCGGGAGGACAGGAATGCCCGGGTGCGGGCGGGGCACAAGCAGCCGAGTCACGGTGGACTCAGGAGCAGCCGGAGCGATGGGCTCAACAGCTAGAACAGCAACAACAGCTACAGCGAGCGCGGGCAGCACCGTGGGACCCGGCGGTGCGGGTCGAGGTGAGCGCCAAGTTCGCGAGCATGCCCACAAGGACAGCGGCTCACACCTCCACTGTCAACTCGACACCCTGGAAGTGGGACATGTTTCACCTCATCCGGTCCATCTGGGTGGTGAAAGGTTTGTTCATGCGCCGACCGGGACACATGGCGCACAACCGGGCGCACGGGCCGTGAGTTCACCGTGACTTCCCCACGGGCGTACGGAACGAGTTCGAACTGATGGGCGTCCTTCCCCGTACAGGCCCGAAAGGTCCGGTGCGGCTCGGCAGCCCTTTCGGGTCTCGTCTGCTTGTCAAGGTTTATGCCGATTTGAACACTTTCAGCAAGGCCTTGGTTCCGCAGAGTGAATAAGGGGCCCAATAGCAGATCTCGGCTTGACTCGCCCGGAGCAGCACACTTGTAATTTCACTCGTGTCGTTCAGCCGAAATCGGTAACGGCCGTCACACGGGGACGCGAAGACAGACGAGGGGCGCACATGACCGAGCTGGTGCAGCAACTGCTGGTCGACGACGCGGACGAGGAACTCGGCTGGCAGGAGCGCGCGCTGTGCGCCCAGACCGACCCCGAGTCCTTCTTTCCCGAGAAGGGCGGCTCCACCCGCGAGGCCAAGAAGGTCTGCCTCTCCTGCGAGGTCCGCTCCGAGTGCCTCGAGTACGCCCTCGCCAACGACGAGCGCTTCGGCATCTGGGGCGGCCTGTCGGAACGCGAACGCCGCAGGCTGAAGAAGGCCGCCGTCTGACCCGAGGCAGGCGTCACCGCACTTTTCGTACGCAACCGCACGGCCCGTCGCACCTGGTTGTCCACAGGCGGCGGGCCGCCGTCTTGCCCAGCCGATAGTGTGGGCGCTCGTCCGAGACGCCTCGCCGCCCCCTCAGGGCACAGGCGTCCACCGCAGTCCACCGAACCGGGGCCCGTACCTCGATGTCCGTGCACAGCCACACGGCAGCCCAAGACAGCGCTGCCACCCCTGAGTTCCCGCGTCATGTGGTGACCGCGGTGCTCGTCTCCCACGACGGCGCCCGCTGGCTGCCCGACGCGCTCGCCGGGCTGCTCGGCCAGGAGCGCCCCGTGCAGTTCGCCATGGCCGCCGACACCGGCAGCGCGGACGACTCCGCCCGACTGGTCACCGAGGCCCTCGGCGCCGACCGGGTGCTGCACCTCGCCCGGCGCACCGGCTTCGGCCAGGCCGTCGAGGAGGCGACCCGCACCGCCCCGGTCCTCACCCCGGACGAGCTGCCGTACCTCAAGCGGCCGAGCGGCTGGGACCCCGTCACGCGCACCTGGCGCGACGACGCCTACGACCTGCCGGAGCTGCCGCACGGCGAGCCCGTCCAGTGGCTGTGGCTGCTGCACGACGACTGCGCCCCCGAACCCGGCGCCCTGGCCGAACTGCTGCGCGTCGTGGAGAACGAACTGGAGCTAGGCCGCGACGACGTCGCCGTCGTGGGCCCCAAGCTCCGCGGCTGGTACGACAAACGGCAACTCCTGGAGGTCGGCGTCTCCATCGCCAACTCCGGCCGCCGCTGGACGGGCCTCGACCGCCGCGAACAGGACCAGGGCCAGCACGACCACGTCCGGTCCGTGCTCTCGGTGTCCACCGCCGGCATGCTCGTCCGCCGCGACGTCTTCGAGCAGCTCGGCGGCTTCGACCGACGCCTGCCCCTCATGCGGGACGACGTCGACCTGTGCTGGCGCGCCCAGGCCGCCGGCCACCGCGTCCTCATCGCCCCCGAAGCCGTCGTCCGCCATGCCGAGGCCGCCTCGCGCGAGCGCCGCACCGTCGACTGCGCGGGCCGCACCACCGCCTCCCCGCACAAGGTCGACAAGGCCGGCGCCGCCTACACCCTGCTCGTCAACACCCGTACCGCCGCGCTGCCCTGGGTACTGGTGCGGCTGGTCCTCGGCACCCTGCTGCGGACCGTCGCCTACCTCGTCGGCAAGGTACCCGGACAGGCCCTCGACGAGATCCGCGGTCTCCTCGGCACCCTGCTGCGGCCCGAGCGGATCATCGCCGGACGCGGCAGACGCGGGAAGCCCGTCGTCGACAAGGACGAGCTCCGGCAGTTGTTCCCGCCGCCCGGCGCCACCGTGCGGGCCACGGTCGAGCAGGTCGCGGGCAACCTCTTCGGCGGCTCCGACGCCGAGGCCGCCACGGCCGGCCGCCACGGCGGCGGCATCGAGTCCGGACCCGGCGGCGACGACGCCGAGTTCCTGGAGATCGAGCAGTTCGCCCGCCTCAAGCGCATCGCCCGCAAGCCTGGGCCTGTGCTCTTCCTGGTGCTGCTCCTGGTCGCCCTGGTCGCCTGCCGCAACCTCCTGGGCGGCGGCGCGCTCGCGGGCGGTGCCCTGCTGCCCGCCCCGGCCGACGCCGGCGAGCTGTGGTCCCGCTACGCGGACGCGTGGCACGCGGTGGGCGCCGGCGGCACCCCGTCCGCCCCGCCCTACCTGGCGGTCATCGCCGCGCTGTCCTCCGTCCTGTTCGGCTCGACCGGGCTCGCCCTGACGGTCCTGCTGGTCTGCTCGGTGCCGCTGGCCGGCCTCACCGCCTACTTCGCCTCCCGCCCGCTCGTCGAGTCCCGTCTCCTGCGCGCGTGGGCGGCCGTCGTCTACGCCTTCCTGCCCGCCGCCACCGGCGCCCTCGCCGGCGGCCGCGTCGGCACCGCCGTCCTCGCCGTCCTGCTGCCGCTCATGGCACGCGCGGGCGTCGCGGCCGCCGGGCTGACGAACAGCACGGGCGCGCGGGGCAGTTGGCGCGCCACCTGGGCGTTCGCCCTGCTGCTCACGATCACCACCGCGTTCACACCGATCATCTGGCCGATCACGCTGCTCCTCGGCATCGCCCTGCTGGTGGTGCGCCGCACCGAGATCACCGCCTACGGCCTGCGCTTCCTGGCCCAGTTCGGCACCCCGCTGCTGGTCCTCGCGCCCTGGTCGCTGACGCTGCTCCCGTTCGGCTTCTTCGACCAGGCGGGCCTGGAGTACGGCTCCTCGGCCGCCTCCGCCCTCGACCTGCTCGGCGCGAGCCCGGGCGGACCCGGCACCGTCGACGGGCTGATGCTCATCGGCGTGGTGCTGGCCGCCCTGGCCGCCCTGCTGCGCACCGAGCGGCAGTTCGGCATCTGGACGGCCTGGGCGGTGGCCCTGGTCGGCCTCGTCTTCGCCGTCCTGTCCAACGAGTCGACCTGGGCCGGCCCCGCCACCCTCGTCTACGGCCTCGCCCTGCTGGCCGCCGCCATGCTCGGCGCCGACGGGGCACGCGCGCGCGTGGCCGAGCAGAGCTTCGGCTGGCGCCAGCCGGTCGCCGCGCTGATCGCCTTCGCCTCCGCAGCGGGCCCGCTGCTCGTCGCCGCCGGCTGGATGATCGGCGGCGCCGACGGACCGCTGGAGCGCCGCGACCCCGTGCAGGTGCCCGCGTTCGTCGCCGAGGAGAGCGGCACCCGCGACCAGGCCCGCACCCTCGTCCTCGACAGCGACTCCTCCGCCCACGTCGGCTACATGCTGGTGCGCGGCTCCGGCGCCCGCCTCGGCGACGCCGAACTCGCCGCGGCCGACGGGGAGAACGCCAAGCTGGACAAGGTCGTCGCCAACCTCGTCGCCGGCTCCGGCGCCGACCAGGCGAACCAGCTCGGCGGCTTCGCCGTGCGGTACGTCCTCGTCCACAAGGGCGCGCCCCGCGAGGTCACGCGCGTGCTGGACGCCACCCCCGGCCTGTCCCGGCTCAGCCAGCAGGACGGCAGCGGACTGTGGCGGGTCGATCAGGAGGTCGCGCGCGCGACGATCGTCGCGAAGTCCGGCTCCGGCACCGCGACCCCCGTCGCCGCGGGCCCGGTCGACCTCCACACCACGGTCCCGTCCGGCGCCGACGGCAGGATCCTGCGGCTCGCCGACACCGCCGACGAGGGTTGGACGGCCACCCTGGACGGCAAGCCGCTGACCCGCACCACGGTCGACGGCTGGGCCCAGGGCTTCGAACTGCCCGCCTCCGGCGGCACCCTGGACGTCACCTTCGACGACCCGTTCACCCACACCCTGTGGCTGTGGATCCAGGGCTTCCTCGCCGTCGTCCTCGTGGTGATGGCCCTGCCCGGCCGCCGTCGCGACGTCGACGACGACCTGCCCGAGGAGCCGGCCGTCCCCGCCCAGCCCGTCGCGGGCGAGGGCCGCCGCGCCCGCCGGCTGCGCGCGCAGGCCGAGGCCGAGGAGGCCCCCGGGCCCGAGGACTTCCCGGCTCCTCCGCAGGAGGTTCCCGCCGCGGTCCCGCAGCAGCAGTCCTACGGCGACTGGGACGTCCCGAGCCACGCGAACGCCGAGTACGGCGGCTACGCCGACGACCAGTACCAGAACGCCCAGCAGTACCCGGCGGGCGGCTACGACCAGCAGCCGTACCAGGCGGACCCGTACCAGGGCGGCCAGTACGACCCGTACGCCTACGGCGGGCAGCACCAGCAGGCGTCGTACGACCAGACGTACGGCGGCCAGTACGAGCAGCAGCAGTACGACCAGGGCTACGACCCCGCGTACGACCCGGCGCAGCAGCAGCATCCGGGCGCCCCCGGCAGCGAGCGCCCCGACGGGAGTCAGCAGTGAACCGCACCACCGTGTCCCTCATCGCCGGCACCGCAGCGCTCGCCGCCGTCACCGGGTTCGCCACGCTCAGCTCACCGCAGGCCGCCGGCACCGCCGGGACGGCCGTCGAGCTGCCCGTGGAGCGCACCAGCCTGCTGTGTCCCGCGCCCAGCACCTCCGACATAGCGGAGACGTCGTACACGTCCTTCACGCCTGTCACCAAGGACGCGGGCGGCGACGGCAGGGCCGAACTCCAGGCGGCCACCGCGGAGTCGGACGGCAAGAGCAAGAGCAAGAGCAAGGGCAAGGGCAAGAAGGCGGCCAAGCCGGTTCTCGAACCCGAGGAGCCCGGCAAGCCCGCCACCGGTGAGACCTCCGGCGGCGAAGGGCCGGCCCTGGTCGGCACCGCCGAGGGGAAGTTCGCACCCGGCTGGACCGTCCAGGAGACCACGCAGGTCGCCGCGGGCTCCGGACGCGGCCTCCAGGGCGTCAACTGCTCGGCCCCCGACACCGAGTTCTGGTTCCCGGGCGTGAGCACGGCCGCCGACCGCACCGACTACGTCCACCTGACCAACCCCGACGACTCCGCCGCCGTCGTCGACATCGAGCTCTATGGCAAGGACGGCGCCCTGGACTCCACGCTGGGGGAGGGCATCACCGTCGCGCCGCACTCCAGCGACCCGATCCTGCTGTCCACGCTCACCGAGGAGAAGCAGGAGAACCTCACCGTCCATGTGAACGTCCGCAGTGGGCGCGTGGGCGCGGCCGTGCAGGCACTGGACGACAAGCTCGGCGGTGACTGGCTGGCCGCCTCCACCGACCCGTCCGGCAGCCTGGTGCTGCCCGGCATCCCGAAGGACGCCACCGCCGTACGCCTGGTCGCCTACACGCCCGGCGACTCCGACGCCGACCTGAAGGTGCAACTCGCGTCCCCGTCCGGCCTGATCACCCCGGCCGGCAACGAGACGCTGCACGTGAAGGCGGGCATGACGGCCTCGGCGGACCTCGGTGACCTCACGCGCGGGGAGGCCGGTTCGCTGGTGCTCACCTCCACCGACGCCGCCGCGCCGGTGGTCGCGGCGCTGCGGGTCGTCCGCGGCAAGGGCGACAACCAGGAGACGGCCTTCATCCCGGCCACGCGTCCGGTCGGCGCGCGCGCGACGGTCGCCGACAACAGCGCCAAGGGCACCACGCTCTCCCTGACCGCCCCCAAAAGCGCGGCCACCGTCAAGGTCACGGCCTCGGCGGGCAGCGAGGGCGGCGAGGCCGTCTCGAAGACGTTCACCCTCAAGGCGGGCACCACGCAGAACGTGGAGGCTCCGACCCCGACCGGCCTGAAGGGCACCTACGCCCTCACGGTGGAGCGCGTCTCGGGCGGCCCCGTCTACGGCGCCCGCACCCTGGCGGCGACCGAGGACGGCGTGCCGGGCTTCACCGTCCAGACCCTCCCGGACGACCGGGGCATGGTGGCGGTGCCGGAGGCGGACGAGGACCTGTCGGTGCTCCAGAAGTAGCCGGGACGATCCGCGGGCGGCTCAGTCCTCGCCGTACCGCGGATCGACCGTCTCGGGGGTGAGTCCCAGCACCTCGGCGACCTGCTCCACGACGACCTCGTGCACCAGCGCCGCCCGCTCGTCGCGCCCCTTGGTGCGGATCTCCACCGGCCGCCGGTAGACGACCACGCGCGCGGGACGCCCCTCGTGCGCGGGGATCGTCCCGCCGAGCGGCACCGCCTCGTCGTTCCAGGTCCGTCCGTCCAGCCGGGGGACCTCCAGGACCAGGAAATCGATGTCGGCGAGCTGCGGCCAGCGCCGCTCCAGGCGCTCCACGGAGTCCTGCACCAGGTCCGCGAACGCCTCGGCCCGGCTCGCGGCGAGCGGTACCTGGGGCGGGGCGATCGGACCGCGCATGCCTCGTCCGTGACGATCACGGCGGCGGGGCCCGGGGCCGGTGGCGCGGGGCGGTACGGGGTTCTCCATCACTGGTGAAGGGTAATCCTCGCCGCCCTCCCGTGCCCGGCCCCCACGCGGTACCCCGGACACGGTCCGAAACGACGTACGGCCGCTTCGTACGGCGTGTCGGCGGTTGACCATTCCAGCCAAGGTTGGGCTCGATTCCGTATCTCTCCGAGACCGTCGCTCACTGGGCAATTCGCACGGTTTGTACCAAGTGGTGATCACACCCAGGTCGGTCCGGCCGCCGCGAAAGGGGTGTCCGCGCAGGTCATGGCGGTGTGATCGGAGGGGCGTGTGGGGCGTCTCACAACACGACACGGTGGGGTGACCTGGGGGAGAGTCGTCGCGGCCCGCTCAAGAGTGCGGTACCGTCCAACGTCGTGAGCCCTGTACGTCGCTGTTCGCGCACCGCTTGCGGCCGTCCCGCCGTCGCGACGCTGACGTACGTCTACGCCGACTCGACCGCGGTCCTCGGCCCGCTCGCCACCTACGCCGAACCCCACTGCTACGACCTGTGCGCCGAGCACTCCGAGCGCCTCACCGCCCCGCGCGGCTGGGAGGTCGTCCGGCTCCTCGACGGCTCGGCCCCGGCCCGGCCCAGCGGAGACGACCTGGAAGCGCTCGCCAACGCCGTGCGGGAGGCGGCCCGTCCGCAGGAGCGGGCGGCCGAGGCCGGCGGAGCCCGGCGGGCCGACCCGATGGAGGTCGCGCGCCGCGGCCATCTCCGGGTGCTGCGCTCGCCGGACAACTGAACCGTTCCGCCTGCCACTTGTGCAAGTCCTCCACCGACTGACGCACACCCATTGACGGTTCGTTGGCGCGGACACGACCATTCCGTAAGCCGAAGTGAGAAATCGCTTTCCGCATGACGGAATCGGGGAGGCGCCCGTGTACGTCCAGGAACTCGAACCCGTCGCCCACTCGCTCGGGCTGTCCGCCCTCGTCGCGGCCCTGCCCCTCGTGATCGTCCTCGTCCTGCTCGGCGGCGTCCGCATGAAGGCGCACCTGGCGGGCCTCACCGGCCTCCTGGCGGCCGCTCTGGTCGCCTGGCTCGCCTACGGCATGCCGCTGGGCCAGACCGTCTCCAGCGCCGCCCAGGGGGCCGTCTTCGGCCTCTTCCCCATCCTGTGGATCGTCGTCAACGCCCTGTGGGTGTACCGGATGACCGTCCGCACCCGGCACTTCGACATCCTGCGCCGCTCCTTCGGGCGGCTCTCCGACGACCCCCGCATCCAGGCCCTCGTCGTCGCCTTCTGCTTCGGCGCGCTCCTGGAGGCCCTCGCGGGCTTCGGCGCCCCGGTCGCGATCTGCTCGGTCATGCTCGTCGCCCTCGGCTTCGACCCGGTGCGCGCGGCGGTCGTCGCCCTGGTCGCCAACACCGCCCCCGTCGCCTTCGGGGCCATGGGCACACCGGTGGTGACGCTCGCCCAGGTCACCGGGCTGCCCCTGGACGACGTGGCGTCCGTGGTGGGCCGTCAGACGCCGCTCCTGGCCCTCGTGGTGCCGCTGGTGCTGGTCTACCTGGTCGACGGCCGACGGGGCCTGCGGGAGACCTGGTTGCCGGCCCTGGTGTGCGGAATCGCCTTCGCCGTCGCCCAGTTCGCGGCCTCCAACTACCTCTCCGCCCAACTGGCCGACATCGGCGCCGCCCTGGCCGGCGCGGGCGCCCTGGTCGCCGTGCCCCGCGCGCGCGTGGCGGCCGACGAGTCCGTACGCGCGTCCGTGCTGACCGGCGCGCGCAGCGAGGACCTCGACGAGACCGACCCGCGCGGCGAAGTCCTGCGCGCCTACTCGCCGTACGCCCTGATCGTCGTGATCTTCTCCGTCGCCCAGATCCCGGCCGTAAAGGACTGGCTCGCGAAGGCGACCCAGACGTACGACTGGCCCTTCCTCGACGTGGTGAACGCCGACGGCGACCCGGTCGGCGGCAACGTCTTCACCTGGCCGGTCGTCTCCACCGGCGGCACCCTCGTGCTGTTCGCGGGGATCCTCACGGCCCTCGTGCTCGGCCTGCACGCGCGTGTGGCGGTGCGTGAATGGGCGGCGACCGTCCATGAGTTGCGGTTCGCGATCCTGACCGTGACGTCCGTGCTGGCGCTCGCGTACGTCATGAACCTCTCCGGACAGGCCGCCACCATCGGCCATTTCGTGGCGGCCGCGGGCGCGGGCCTCGCCTTCCTGTCGCCGGTCCTGGGCTGGTTCGGGGTGGCCGTCTCCGGCTCGGACACCTCGGCCAACGCGCTGTTCGGCGCGCTGCAGGTGACCGCCGCCCGCGAGTCCGGCCTGTCGCCCGAGCTCCTGGCCGCCGCCAACAGCTCGGGCGGGGTGCTCGGCAAGATGATCTCGCCGCAGAACCTCACCATCGCCTGCGCGGCCGTCGGACTCGCGGGCCGCGAGGGGGACCTCCTGCGCAAGGTGCTGCCCTGGAGCCTCGGACTGCTGCTGGTGATGTGCCTGATCGTGGTCGGTCAGAGCTCACCCGTACTGGACTGGATGCTGCCCTGACCCCGTCGACGCCCTCTGACCTCACATGACGGCCCGGTCTCGTCCCGGCTCCCGCACCACGCGCTGTCAGTGCGTACGGGTAGTTTGTGGTGACCGACAGGACTTTCAGAAGGGTTGGCCGTGGCTGATCTGTCACAGCTCGTGAAGGCGTACGACGTGCGCGGAGTCGTTCCCGACCAGTGGGACGAGACGCTCGCCGAGCTCTTCGGCGCCGCCTTCGTCCAGGTGACCGGGGCGAGCGCCGTCGTGACGGGCCACGACATGCGGCCCACGTCCCCCGCCCTGTCGCGGGCCTTCGCGCGCGGCGCGGCCGCCCTCGGCGTGGACGTCACCGAGATCGGCCTGTGCTCGACCGACCAGCTCTACTACGCCTCCGGCGCGCTGGACCTGCCGGGCGCGATGTTCACGGCCTCCCACAACCCGGCCCGCTACAACGGCATAAAGATGTGCCGCGCGGGCGCGGCCCCGGTCGGCCAGGACACCGGCCTCGCCGAGATCCGCGCACTGGTCGAGCGGTGGAGCGAGACGGGCGGCCCGGAGCCGGCGGCCGTGACGGGGACGATCACCGGGCGGGACACCCTGGCGGACTACGCGGCCCACCTGCGCTCCCTCGTCGACCTGACCGCCATCCGCCCCCTGAAGGTCGTCGTCGACGCGGGCAACGGCATGGGCGGCCACACCGTCCCGACCGTCTTCGACGGGCTGCCCCTGGACACCGTCCCGATGTACTTCGAGCTGGACGGCACCTTCCCGAACCACGAGGCCAACCCCCTCGACCCGGCCAACATCGTCGACCTCCAGCAGCGCGTCCGCGAGGAGGGCGCCGACCTCGGCATCGCCTTCGACGGCGACGCCGACCGCTGCTTCGTCGTCGACGAGCACGGCGACCCGGTCTCCCCGTCCGCCATCACCGCCCTGGTGGCCTGCCGGGAGCTCGCCCGCAACGGCGGCAAGGGCACGGTCATCCACAACCTGATCACGTCCTGGTCGGTCCCGGAGGTCGTCGAGGAGAACGGCGGCACACCGGTACGCACCCGCGTGGGCCACTCCTTCATCAAGGCGGAGATGGCCAGGACCGGCGCGATCTTCGGCGGCGAGCACTCCGCGCACTACTACTTCAAGGACTTCTGGAACGCCGACACGGGCATGCTGGCGGCCCTGCACGTCCTGGCGGCGCTGGGCGGCCAGGACGGCCCCCTGTCGGCCCTGGTGGCCCAGTACGACCGTTACGTGGGCTCCGGCGAGATCAACTCCACGGTCGCCGACCAGACGGACCGCCTGGCGGCGATCAGGGCGGCCTACGAGGGCCAGGAGGGCGTCCGGCTCGACGAACTCGACGGCCTCACGATCACCACCGCCGACTGGTGGTTCAACGTCCGCCCCTCCAACACCGAGCCCCTCCTGCGCCTGAACGCGGAGGCGCGGGACGAGGCGACGATGACGAAGGTACGGGACGAGGCTCTGGCGATCATCAGGGGCTGATCTTGAGGGCTTGACCCTGAGGGCGAGGGCGAGGGCGAGGGCGGAGGCCGGCTGCCTCTGGGGATGTGACGGGGGCGCTGTGGCCTGGGGCGGCGGCCTCTGGGCGTCCGCCGGGGACGAGACGGGCGGGGGCCGCCGGTCGCCGGGGGTGCGACGAGGGCGGGCCGGGTCGGAAGCCTCCGGGTCCGCGAGGCTGGCCAGGTCGCTGGGTCGCTGGGTCGCTGGGTCGCTGGGTCGCCGGGACGGTGGGACGGTGAGTCGCTGGGGCGGCAGAGACGGGCCGGATGGAGGCCCCTGGGTATCCGTGGGGGCGGGCCGGGGACGTAGGCCCCGGGCATCCGTGGGGCACAGGCCGGCACGGACGTCCTGGGCACCCGTGAGACATGCCCGGGCCGCGACGGTGGAACAACCGGCGGCGCCTCGCCCCCGACCTCGCCCCAACCCCCGCGGCCAACTCTCCCCGGCGGTACCCTGACCAGGCACATCCGCACAAGCAGCCGTACCGCCCCGAAGGGAACCCCCATGCCGCTCGAAGCCGGCCTTCTGGAGATCCTCGCCTGCCCGGCCTGTCACGCCCCCCTCAAGGAGCAGGACGCCGAGCTGATCTGCACCGGACAGGACTGCGGCCTGGCGTACCCCGTCCGCGACGGCATCCCCGTGCTCCTCGTCGACGAGGCCCGCCGCCCCGCCTGAGCGCTCCGCCCGAGTGCCCCGCCGGCCCCGCGCCGGACAGCGCCTCGGCGGCCGTGAGCGACAACGACACAGCGACCCCAGCGACCACCGGTGTCCCGGACCCGCGACCGACGACCCGGCGAAGCGACAATCCGGCGTCCCGGAGACCCGGCGATCGGAGGCTGCCGCCCCATGCTCGACGAATCGCTGCTCGACACCCCCGAGGCCCTCTCGGAGGCCGACCGCCGAGGCCTGCTCCGCGGCGCAGCCGAGGCCGGCGCCCGCGTGCGCACCGCGGCCCGGCACGCAGCCGAGGCCGGGGTCAACGACCTCAAGCCGGACGGCCGCCCGCGCGCGGTCCTCATCGCGGGCCCCGGCGCCGCCGCCACCCACGTCGCCGACCTCCTCGGCACGCTGGCCGGCGCCGGCAGCCCCGTCACCCGCCTCGCCCCCACCGGCGTCGCCCCCGCCGCGGGCGCCCTGCGCTGGGAGCTCCCCGGCTGGGCGGGCTCGGTCGACCTGCTTCTGATCGCCACGCCCGACGGCACCGAGCCGGGCCTGTCCCTGCTCGCCGACCAGGCCTACCGCCGCGGCTGCACGGTCGTCGCCGTGGCCCCCGCCCGCACCCCGCTCACCGAGGCGGTCGAGGGCGCCCACGGCCTGTTCGTGCCCATGGCGACCGCCCCGTACGAGCAGGACAGCCCGCTCACCGCGTCCGCCCCCGGCGTCCTGTGGGCCCTGCTCACCCCGTTCCTCGCGGTCCTCGACCGCACCGGCCTGCTCACCGCCCCGCCGGACACGCTCGAGAAGATCGCCGGCCGCCTGGACCTCATCGCCGAGCGCTGCGGCCCCGCCATCGCGACCTACAGCAACCCGGCCAAGACGCTCGCCGCCGAACTCGCCGACGCGCTCCCGGTGATCTGGACCGAGGGCACCTCCGCGGGCCCCGCCGGCCGTCGTTTCGCCGCGGCCCTCGCCGAACTCTCCGGCCGCCCGTCCGTGGTCGCCGAACTGCCCGAGGCCCTCGCCGCGCACAGCACGCTGCTCTCCGGACCCCTGGCCGCCGGCGCCGACCCCGACGACTTCTTCCGCGACCGCGTCGAGGAAGCTCCCGCGCTGCACGCACGCGTGGTGCTCCTCCGCGACCGTCCGATCGGCGGCCTCAGCGCCGCCCCGGCCGCCCGTGACCTGGCCCTGAGCCACGACACGCCGATCAGTGAGCTGGAACCGGAGTCCGGGGGCGAGATCGAGACCCTCGCGGAACTGATCGCCGTCACGGATTTCGCCGCCGTTTACCTGGCGCTCGCCTCCGGGGCCTGACGTAGCCCAGGACGCCCGGATCGCCGTACGTACAGAAAGAGCCCGATGGACCGCCTCGACAACACCGTCCGCCCCTACGCCTGGGGCTCCACCACCGCCATCCCCGCACTCCTCGGCGTACAGCCGACCGGCGAACCGCAGGCGGAGATGTGGATGGGCGCCCACCCGGGAGCCCCCTCACGCACCGGCCGGGGCACCCTCGTCGAGGTCATCGACGCGTACCCGGCGAAGGAGCTCGGGGCCGAGGCGGTCGCCAAGTTCGGCCCCCGCCTGCCCTTCCTGCTCAAGATCCTCGCCGCGGGCGCCCCGCTCTCCCTCCAGGTCCACCCCGACCTCGCCCAGGCGAAGGAGGGCTACGACGACGAGGAGCGCCGCGGAATCCCCGTGGACGCGGGCCACCGCAACTACAAGGACGCCAACCACAAGCCCGAACTGATCTGCGCGCTCACCGAGTTCGACGGCCTGTGCGGCTTCCGCGAACCCGCGCGTGCGGCCGAACTGCTCGACGCGCTCGGCGTCGACTCCCTCAAGCCGTACGTCGACCTCCTGCACGCCCACCCCGAGGAGGCGGCCCTGCGGGAGGTCCTGACGGCGATCCTCACCGCCGACCGCGAGGAGATGGCCCACACGGTCACCGAGGCCGCTGCCGCCTGCGCCCGCCTCGGCGGCGAGCACGCCCCGTACGCCGACATCGCCCACCACTACCCGGGCGACCCGGGCGTCATCGCCGCGATGCTCCTCAACCACGTCCGACTCCAGCCCGGCGAGGCCCTGTTCCTCGGCGCCGGCATCCCGCACGCCTACCTCAACGGCCTGGGCGTCGAGATCATGGCCAACTCGGACAACGTCCTGCGCTGCGGCCTGACCCCCAAGCACGTCGACGTCCCCGAGCTCCTGCGCATCGTCCGCTTCGAGGCCGCCGACCCGGGCGTGCTCCGCCCCGAGGCGTCCCCCGACGGCGAGGAGGTCTACGAGACCCCCATCGACGAGTTCCGTCTGTCCCGGTATGTCCTCCCCGAGGGTGCCGCCACCCACGACCTGACCCGCCCGACCCCGCAGATCCTGCTCTGCACGGCAGGTTCCGTGCGAGTCGGGGAACACGAACTGGGCCCCGGCCAGTCGGTGTTCGTACCGGCGGGCGAGAAGGCCGAGGTGTCCGGCACCGGCACGCTCTTCCGGGCGACCGTGATCGTCTGACGGAAGCGTGTGATCGTATGACCGGTCCTGTGGACGGCTGAGACGTCCGTGCCGGGGGAGACTGCAAGAATGGCCCTCCGGCAAAGGACGGGCAAAGGCCTGGACGGCGTAGAGGCACTTGAGGCGAAGGGACAACGCGACCACATGAGCGCGTCAGGCGGAACCAGGGCGATCGTGGCGGCACTCGGGGCCAACCTCGCGATCGCGGCATCGAAGTTCGTGGCGTTCGCGTTCAGCGGCTCGTCCTCGATGCTCGCCGAGGGCGTGCACTCGCTCGCCGATTCCGGCAACCAGTTCCTGCTGCTCCTCGGCGGCAAGAAGGCCCAGCGCGAGGCGACCCCGCAACACCCGTTCGGCTACGGCCGCGAGCGCTACATCTACGCCTTCCTGGTCTCCATCGTCCTCTTCTCGATCGGCGGCATGTTCGCCGTCTACGAGGGCTACGAGAAGATCAAGCACCCGCACGAGATCGAGCACTGGTACTGGCCGGTGGGCGTCCTCGTCTTCGCGATCATCGCCGAGGGCTTCTCCTTCCGGACGGCCATCAAGGAGTCCAACCCGCTGCGCGGCGACCTCTCCTGGAAGGAGTTCGTGCGCCGCGCCAAGGCGCCCGAGCTCCCGGTCGTCCTCCTGGAGGACTTCGGCGCCCTCGTCGGCCTGATCCTCGCCCTCGGCGGTGTCGGCCTGGCCCTGCTGACCGGCGACGGCGTCTGGGACGGCATCGGCACCCTCTGCATCGGCATCCTGCTCATCCTGATCGCCCTCGTCCTGGCGGTGGAGACCAAGTCCCTACTGCTCGGCGAGGCCGCCGGCACCGATGCGGTCCAGAAGATCGAGGCCGCGATCGTCGACGGCGACACCGTCACCGGCATCATCCACATGCGCACGCTCCACCTCGGCCCCGAGGAACTGCTCGTCGCCGCCAAGATCGCCGTCCAGCACGACGACACGGCCGGCGAGGTCGCCTCCGCGATCAACGCCGCCGAGTCCCGCATCCGCGAGGCCGTGCCCATCGCCCGGGTCATCTACCTCGAACCGGACATCTACAGCGAGGCCGAGGCCCGCAAGGGCGCCGACCGCGAGGCGACCCCCGGGGGACCGGCGCAGCATCCCGCCGAGCACTGATCACCGGTCCGCAGCGGCTGAAAGGCCCGCGTCCCCGCACCGGGGGCGCGGGCCCTTCGCTCACCCGATCTCGCTCAGCACGTCCAGCACGGCCCGCTCGTCGGGCGCCGCGATGAGCCGCGCCCGGAACCCGGCGTCCATCAGCTTCCGCGACAACAGCGCCAGGATGCGCAGGTGCTCGTCGCCCGCGGCCGCCTCCGGCACGGAGATCATGAAGACCAGCCTGGCCTTCGTACCGTCGAGGGAGCCCCACTCGACGCCCTCGGCGGACCGTGCGAACCCGACGACGGGCGCGGACACCGCATCCGTCTTGGCATGCGGTATCGCGATCTCCTCCCCAAGCCCGGTGCTCCCCTGCTCCTCCCGCCGCAGCGCGGTGGCGACCAGCTCGTCGACGTCCGTCACCCTGCCGGTCCGGGCGAGCAGCTCCGCCATCTCCCGAACGGCCGCCTCCTTGTCCCGGGCGCCGAGGGACACCTTCACGGTCTGCTCGGTGAGATAACCGGAGAGGACCTGACGGTCCGGTGCGGCCGGGGGGTGGAGGTCGGTCTGGGGGCCGGTTGCGGAGGCGGTGTCGCTCTTGGGGGACACATCGGCTCCGGCGTTCGACTCGGCTTCGGCGCCGGGTGCGGTGCTCTCGTCGGTGCCGGTGTCGTCCTGTGCGACTTCGGTCCGGGCTTCGGTGGTGGACTTGGGGCTCCCGTCGATGTCGGTACCGGCGTCGCCCTTCAGCTCGGCTTCGGTGCCGGGCTTGGGGGTCTCGCCGGTTCCGGTGTCGTCCTGCGCGGCTTCGGTCCGGGCTTCGGTGGTGGACTTGGGGCTCCCGTCGATGTCGGTACCGGCGTCGCCCTTCAGCTCGGCTTCGATGCCTGGCGCGGTGCTCTCGTCGGCGCCGGTGGCGTCCTGCGCGGCTTCGGTCCCCGCGCCGGCGGTGGGCCTGGAGGTCCCGTCGACGTCGGTACCGGTCTCGTCCCCGGCGGTTTCGGTGTCGGCGTCAATGCCCCGACCGCCATCACCCTCGCCGACCGCGGCCTTCTGGCCCCCGTCCGCTGCCACCTCCACACTGGGCGCGCTCGACGGGGAGACGATCCGTTCCGCCGCCACGGCACCGGCGGCTCCACCGGCCGCCGCACCGGCGCCCACTCCGACCAGCGCGGGCTCCAGCGGCCCGGCCACTCCCGGCCCGCCCACGCCCGAGTTCATCGGCTCCGCGCCCTCACGCTTGCGCTCGCTGAGGTCGACCAGCGCGACCGTGGTCAGCGCGGTGACCGCCGTGCCGATCAGCACGGCCACGAAGAACAGCGGCACCCCGCTCACCGCACCGAGCACCGCCACGATCGGCCCGCCGTGCGGCACCGCGTCCTCGACCCCGGCGACACCGGCGATCGCGCCGGCCACCGCGCCGCCGAGCATGTTGGCCGGGATGACCTGCGCGGGCCGCGCCGCCGCGAACGGGATCGCACCCTCGGAGATGCCGAAGCAGCCCATGAACAGCGCGGCCAGCCCGGTCTCCCGCTCCTGCTCGGTGTAGAGCCGCCTGCGGATCAGCGTGGCCAGGCCCTGACCCAGCGGCATGACCGGGATGGCCGCCGCACACATGCCCATGACCGTCTGGTTGCCGGTGGCGATGAGCCCCGCTCCGAAAAGGAACGCCGTCTTGTTGACCGGCCCGCCCATGTCGAACGCGATCATGAGCCCCAGGATCGCGCCCAGCAGGATCGCGCTGGTGCCCGTCATCCCGCCGAGCCAGTCGGTCAGGTGCTCGAACACCCAGGAGATCGGCTTCCCGATCACGTAGATGAAGAACAGCCCGAGCGCCGTGGTCGCCACGATCGGGATCACGATGATCGGCATGATCGGCTGTACGAACTTCGGGACCTTGACCTTCTTGATCCACAGCACCAGGTATCCGGCGAGGAACCCGGTCACGATCGCCCCGATGAACCCGGCGCCCGCCTCCGAGTCGTACAGGGCTCCCGTGTTCGCGATCCAGCCGCCGATCATGCCGGGCACCAGCGCGGGCCTGTCACCGATGGCGTAGGCGATGTAGCCGGACAGGATCGGCACCATCAGCGTGAAGCCGATGACGCCGATGTTGTGGATGTCCATCCAGAAGGAGTCCTTCGGGATGACCAGACCGCCGGAGGGGTCGGTGTGCCCGCCCAGCGAGAGCGAGATGGCGATCAGCAACCCGCCGACCACCACGAACGGGATCATGTAACTGACCCCGTTCATCAGCGCCCTGTACCCGACGCTCCGCTCCTTGCCACCGCCCTGCGCCGCCGCGGCCGGGGTGCTGCCCGCCCTGTGCACCGGCGCCGACCGCACCCGCTCGATCAACTGCTCGGGGTGGTGGATTCCCTCCGCCACGCCCACGGTCAGCACCCGCTTGCCCACGAAGCGGCTCAGGTCCACGTCCTTGTCCGCGGCGACGATGATCCCGTCCGCGGTGTTGACATCGTTGTCATCGAGGATGTTCTCAGCCCCGATCGAGCCTTGGGTCTCCACCTTCATGTCGATGCCACGACTCGCGGCGGCCTGCGCGAGCTTCTCCGCGGCCATGTACGTGTGTGCGATGCCGGTCGGGCATGCGGTCACTGCCAGCAGCTTTGTCCGCTGCCGCTCGCTGTCGCCGCCCGTGGGGGGAGGTCCGGCCGGACTGGTCACGTCGATCTCCTCACGCCTGTGTCACACGGGAGCGCCGTCCCGGACGCCCCGCGAGACCGGTCTGCTGTTCCGTTCGGCCTCGCATCCTCCCTCACCTGCCCCGGTCGCCCAACGGGCAAAAGTCCCCGCATGACCTGGTCTGTTGCCGCCTGTTCCGTAATTCGCAGGCCTGTTGTCACCGTCCTCGGGGCACCCTGCCGGGACGGCTCGGGGTGCCCCGCCGACTTCCCCGACGGTCACCCGTGATCGGCTTGATGTATGCGGAGGCGGACTGGGGCGGCCCGGCCGACCGGTGTAGCTTGGGACGGAGCCAGACGTCGCTGCTGATGGCGGTCGGGCGGTCCCACCGCGGACCGACCGAGGGAGAGAGGGCCTCCGACGGACTGCGCTGCGCGCACCGGGCATGCCTGTGTCCTCTTCGGGCACCCCTGTGTCCGCCGCCGCGCAGACCAGCCGTACCCACCTCGCCCCAACCCCGAGGAGCAGCTCGTAATGACGACTGTCGAGAACCGACAGGACTTCAAGGTCGCCGACCTCTCCCTGGCCGAGTTCGGCCGCAAGGAGATCACCCTCGCCGAGCACGAGATGCCCGGCCTGATGGCGATCCGCAAGGAGTACGCCGAGGCGCAGCCGCTCGCCGGCGCCCGCGTCACCGGCTCCCTGCACATGACCGTGCAGACCGCCGTCCTCATCGAGACCCTCGTCGCCCTGGGCGCCGAGGTCCGCTGGGCGTCCTGCAACATCTTCTCCACCCAGGACCACGCGGCCGCCGCCATCGCCGTCGGCCCGAACGGCACCGTGGACAACCCCCAGGGTGTCCCGGTCTTCGCCTGGAAGGGCGAGACCCTGGAGGAGTACTGGTGGTGCACGGAGCAGGCTCTGACCTGGCCGAACGCCACCACCGGCGGCCCGAACATGATCCTCGACGACGGTGGTGACGCCACCCTCCTCGTCCACAAGGGCGTCGAGTACGAGAAGGCCGGCAAGGTCCCCTCGGTCGACACCGCCGAGAACGAGGAGCACCGGGTCATCCTGGAGCTCCTCAACCGCACCATCACCGACGGCTCCCAGAAGTGGACCCAGCTCGCCTCGGAGATCCGCGGCGTGACCGAGGAGACCACGACGGGCGTCCACCGCCTGTACGAGATGCACCGCGACGGCACCCTGCTGTTCCCGGCGATCAACGTGAACGACGCCGTCACCAAGTCGAAGTTCGACAACAAGTACGGCTGCCGCCACTCCCTGATCGACGGCATCAACCGCGCCACCGACGTCCTCATCGGCGGCAAGACCGCGGTCGTCTGCGGCTACGGCGACGTGGGCAAGGGCTGCGCGGAGTCCCTGCGCGGCCAGGGCGCCCGTGTCATCGTCACCGAGATCGACCCGATCTGCGCCCTGCAGGCGGCGATGGACGGCTACCAGGTCACGACGCTGGACGAGGTCATCGACAAGGCCGACATCTTCGTCACCACGACCGGCAACAAGGACATCATCATGGCCTCGGACATGGCCAAGATGAAGCACCAGGCGATCGTCGGCAACATCGGCCACTTCGACAACGAGATCGACATGGCCGGCCTCGCCCAGATCCCCGGGATCGTCAAGGACGAGGTCAAGCCGCAGGTCCACACCTGGACGTTCCCCGACGGCAAGGTGCTGATCGTGCTGTCCGAGGGCCGCCTGCTGAACCTGGGCAACGCCACCGGTCACCCGTCGTTCGTGATGTCCAACTCCTTCGCGGACCAGACCCTGGCCCAGATCGAGCTGTTCACCAAGCCCGACGAGTACCCGACCGACGTCTACGTGCTGCCCAAGCACCTCGACGAGAAGGTCGCCCGTCTCCACCTGGACGCGCTCGGCGTGAAGCTGACCCAGTTGCGCCCGGAGCAGGCGGCGTACATCGGTGTCGAGGTCGACGGCCCGTACAAGCCGGACCACTACCGCTACTGAGCCGCACGGCACAGCAGCAGTCCTCCGAGGCAGGCCCCCGCACCCCCGTGTCGGGGGCCTGCCCCTTTGGCCTTGTGACCTTTTTCGGCCCTGCTCCCTCACCGCGTGACCGTCAGGCCGGACAGCCCGTCAGAACCCAGGACACCCATGCCCCGCGGCCGTTATTCGCTCCACGATCCGCACGATCACACCCCCCTCGCGGAAGAACACTTCCAGTGCGCCCCCGGCCCGTCCGGCTGGCGCTACGTCTCTCGACTGACCACCCCCGCGGGCGATCACAGCGGCTCGGTCGACCTCACCCTCGACGAACTCGGCCGCCCCATCCGCCTCGAACTGCACGCCGGGAGCTGGCAGGTGCGCGGCGCCGCGCTCGACGGCGTCACCTGGGTCCGCACGGACCCCACCGGGACCCACGCCACGGAAGGCAATGTCCCCGCCCACGCCTTCACCGGCACGTCACCCGCGTTCCTCGTCGCCACCACCCGTCTCCTGCGCCTCACCTCCTCCGCATCAGCAACCCGCGTACGCCTCGTGGCCTTCACGGACCCCGTCCTCGCGCCGCGCACCGTGGACCAGTCCTGGACCTTGCTGGAAAGAGAAGCACACGCCACTGACAACGGGCCTCTGACCGTGGAGGAGTACCAGGTCACAGCCCTGGACACGGGCGAGCAGCACACCGTGCACATCGCCGGGGACGTGGTCCTCGCGGCTCCCGGGATCGAGCTGGAGGACCTCGAGTCACCGCCGTCGACGTTCCCTGCGACACCGCCCGGCTGACCCGGCGGGATCACGCCGGCGGAACGAACCCGGAGGCGGGCCTTCCCTCCGACGGCACGGTGGGCGAGGGACCGTCGGAGGCATCCCCGACCGGAACGCCAGGACCCTGCCCGCCCGGAGCCGCCTCGACGCCGTACGAGACGGGCGGCTGAGGAGAGGGAGAGGCCGGAGAGGCCGGACCGGCGGGCAGCACCGTCGGATGCGGATAGCCACCCTGCTTCCCGACCGCAGGGCCGCCGGGCACCACGGCAGGGTGCGCCGCGGGGCCGCCGAAGGCCCGCCGTGACTCGCGGACCTGCCGCTCCTGCACCACCGCCGCCAGATACGCGCCCGGCGGCACGTCCCTCGGCGCCGGAGCACCCGTACGCGCCGCGAGGTCGGACGCCAGCCGCTCCGCCATCGCCCAGCCCACCTGCGGATCGAGTTGGTGCATCCGCGTCAGGTACTGGCGGATGGCAAGCCACAGGCCATCGGGGACAGCCGACAGATCGAGTTCGGAGAACCGGCCTGCCAGCCACGGCGGAGGCGGCGGCACGAAGCCGCTGGGCGCCACGGGAATCCGCTCGCGCACGACCAGCGTCCCCGCGAACACGTCACCGAGCCGGCGCCCACGCGCCGAGACGAGCGAAGCGATGCACGCCACCACCCCGAACGTCATCAGAATCTCGACCACACCGATCGCACCCCGCACCAGCGCATGCCGGAACCGGATGGGTCCGCCGTCGTCCCGCACCACGCGAAGCCCCACGGCGAGCTTCCCCAGCGACCGCCCGTGGCTGAGCGTCTCGACCGCTATCGGCCCGCCCACCAGGACCAGCAGGAACGCGGCGATCGACAGCGCCATCTGGGCCGCGTCGTCCAGCGACGCGGCAGCGGCCACCACCGCGATGGTCACGGCGATGTACACGACCACGGCCACGATCAGGTCGATCAGCACGGCCAACGCCCTGCTGGGCAGCCTCGCGGGGCGCAACTCAAGCGCCACCGCCTCGCCCGTCACCAGCTCACTCACGCCCGCCGCCCTTCCCTGCCCTGCCTCGTGAACAGCCAGTCTGCCAAGCTGAGGGCGCATCGCGCCGCAGTACGACAAGCTGACATCCACGACGGACCGCCGACGATCAGCCGAGGAGCAGGCAAACCGATGGACCTCGACGTCTTCGTCACCGCCCACCGAGCCGAGTGGGACCGCCTCGACGCCCTGCTCCGGCGCCAGCGCCGTCTCAACGGCGCCCAGGCGGACGAACTCGTCGCCCTCTACCAGCGCACGGCCACTCACCTGTCCCTGATCCAGTCCAGCGCCCCCGACCCGCAGCTCACCGGCCGGCTCAGCCAACTCGTGGCACGCGCGCGTAGTGCCGTCACAGGAACCCGCCGCGCCTCATGGCGCGATGTCACACGCTTCCTCGCGTACGGCTTCCCCGCCGCCGTCTACCGGTCGCGCCACTGGTGGGTGCCCACCGCGCTGCTCTCCACCGTTGTCGCTGCCCTCCTGGGCTGGTGGATCGGCACCCACCCCGACGTGCAGTCCTCCATTGCGGCCCCCACCGAACTGCGTGAGCTCACGCGCCCCGGCGGCCAGTACGAGACGTACTACTCGAGCCATCCCGCCGCGTCCTTCGCCGCCCAGGTGTGGACGAACAACGCGCAGGCCGCCGCCACCTGCCTGGTCCTGGGCATCTTTCTGGGCCTCCCGGTCCTCTGGATCCTCTTCCAGAACATGCTCAACCTCGGTGTCGGCGTCGGCCTGATGTCCTCGGCCGGCCGCCTCGACACCTTCCTCGGCCTGGTCCTCCCGCACGGCCTCCTCGAACTGACCGCGGTCTTCGTCGCCGCCGGCACCGGGCTGCGCCTCGGTTGGACGCTGATCGATCCGGGTCCCCGTTCCCGACGCACAGCGCTGGCGGAGGAGGGCCGGGCCGCCGTCGGCATGGCCATAGGTCTCGCCCTTGTCCTGTTCGTCTCCGGCGCGATCGAAGGCTTCGTCACGCCCTCTGGTCTGCCCACCTGGGCCCGCATAGCCATCGGCATCCTCGCCGAGCTGGCCTTCCTGGCCTACGTCTTCGTCCTGGGCGGACGCGCGGCACGGGCGGGTGACACAGGCGACCTGGAGGCAGCCGAGCGCAGCGCCGGCGTCCCGACCGCTGCCTGATGTGCAGGCGGCGGTACTGAGCTGCTACTGTCTCCTTCGCCCCACAGGAGCCGTTGACACGGACGATGCGGGGAGGTAGATTCGAACAGTTGCCTGGAGCTGGGTTACTACCCGCTCGGCAGCAGTGAGTGTCTGTCTGCTTCTGGAAAATCTCGATTTCGAAGAAGCCTCTTCCCGATAAATCGGAAACAGATGGCCGATCAGTCCGGCCTGAAACTTCTGATAATGTTGGGAGCGCCGGAAAGGGAAACGCGGAAGCGGGAACCTGGAAAGCACCGAGGAAATCGGAACCGGAAACGGTCTGATAGAGTCGGAAACGCAATACCGAAGGGAAAAGCCCGGAGGAAAGCCCGAGAGGGTGAGTACAAAGGAAGCGTCCGTTCCTTGAGAACTCAACAGCGTGCCAAAAATCAACGCC
>NZ_JBVJPC010000011.1:0-305883 GCF_055582845.1 Streptomyces sp. NPDC107471
ACACCTCCCTCAACGGCGCGGGAGCCTTGGGCGTTGCGGTCCTCATCCCGACTCGGCCTGGGTCACTCGATCAGTGGCCACTCTGAAAGAGCTCATTGACTTAAATCTCACCGAATTGGATTGTCAGGAAATTCTGACCGGACCATGAATTACACTGACCGTCTGATCAAAGCCGCCAATACAAGCTCCATAGCCTCGTCCACGAGAACGATCGCACCTAGCTCGCCAGCTCTCACAGATAGCAAGCCTACCCGACCATCCGAGTCTTCGAGGACAGGAAAGAAAAGCTCCCACCCGATTCTAGAATCCCGGACTTCGTCGATCGAGTCATATCTGTGCCTATACACATCAAGCACCTCCTTGGCCGGCGGGAAGGTGACTTCGACGACACCGTCAGACTCGGAGGCCAGCGCGGCCACCAACCGATCGACGTGCTCCACGAGACCCGCAGGCCGGAATGCAGAGAGTAGCTCCGCAATGTTCCCAACTCTCACCTGCTTCACTGCATTCCTCTCCATGCCGGATATGCATCTCCTGTCATCGTTCCCTCGATTTGAACCTCGAACTCGCCTCTGAATTCTACCCAAGGCTCGTCATTGCTGTGTACATGCGGCCGTCCGGCAGGTATCTTCGATTTGATAACCACGCCGACGCCGGTCGGCCCCTTAGTTGCTGCCCGACGTGCCACTGTCTCACTTGTCGACCAACTGGTGAATGGACTATCGGTGTCACCATAGTGATGCGACTCCGCCGAAGCAGGTCCTCCACGGGGGACGGCCACGCCATCCACCGCCGCATCGAAGCCAGGGTGTCCCTCCGGGACACCGCGATAGACGGTCGTCCCACCCTCGCAGTTGTGAACGAGGATCGGAGTGGCCCCTGCCAACACGTAGTACGTGTGCAGGGTGCCGACCGTCAGGTCGTACGTGGTCTCCTGCTGGTGGAAATTGCGGACCCCCACCACCGTGACCGTGGCTCCGGACGCTGTGCGGAGCTTCGTGCCCGGCGTCAGCTTGTGCGCGTCGGTCCAGCGGTGGTGCGTTACGTCCCAGAAGGGGTGGTGCCAGGTGGTGGTGAGTCTCTGGTGGGGTGCAGCCTGAGGTTTCTGAGGCGGACCGCGGGTCGGGGCCGTGTCCAGGGTCAGGGTTGTGAAGTTCTTGTCGGTCTTCGTGACGATGACCTGCTGGACCTTCTCCGGGGCCGTCACGCCCGTCTGCGGGTCTGTCGCCAGGACCGTGTCACCGGTCTTGATCTTGTTGATCGCTCTCGACGTGCCGTCCGCCATCTCGACCCCTGTACCGGGGACGAAACTGTGCAGGCAACCCACTCCCTCGACCGCGTCGGCCCCGGCATGCTCGGCCTCTGCGAATGCCTTCTCCGCCCGCACCGCGTCCTCGGCGATTCGCGCGGCTTCCTCCGCGTCCTTCACCGCCGTATAGGCACGGTCCAGGGCCCGCCAGATCTTGAAGGCCTCGACGCCGACCTTGATGGCCTTGAAGACCTTGCCCCACGGGACCGCGGTCAGGGCTGTGTTGACGCAGCCCATCACGTCGCCCTTGGTGAAGCAGTTGTAGGCGTCGGTCAGACCGATGATGTCCGCGACCAGGCTCAACAACTGGTGTTTGAGGCCGGACACCTGCTTCTTCGCCGCTGCGGCGGCCGCGTTCGCGGTGGCCTTGGCCCGCTGCGCCGCCTTCACCTCGGCCTGACGGTCGTATGTCTTGTTGTTGATGTTCCCGCCGCCCGCGCCCGTTCCTTCGCCGAGCTTGTGGCCGTCGGTGCAGTTGCCGTGGTGGCAGTACGCGGTGTTGCTTCCGCCCGGATCGACCGGGCCGGTCGTGACGTACCGGGTCGGGTTGCTCTTGCTGCCGCCCGTACCGCCGATCGGGTAGCCGACGCCGCACTGGTCGGCCATGCACAGGCCGGAGGGGTCGGACTCGGTGACCGGGGAGTCGCCGGCGTAGTCGTAGGCGTTCCAGGTCTGGGGGGAGCCGGGGTCCAGGAGGGGGTCGGGGCTGAGGAAGCGGCCGATGGTGGGGTCGTACTCGCGGGCGCCGAGGTGGGTTAGGCCCGTGTCGGCATCCTGGGTGCCGCCGACGTATCCCTGTTGCCCGATCCAGGTGCCGGACTGGTCGCGGGTTTCGCCGAAGGGCTTGTACTGGCGGCGGACGACCTGCTGGGTCTGCGAGTCGATCTGGAGGGTACCGGTGCCCTGACGGTCCGGAATCAGGTAGGAGAACGTGCCGTCGGAGGAGTGGGTGGCCACCGTCTCGCCCGCCAGGGAGATATAGCGCACCCCGTCGGCGCCGGCGGCACCGGACTTGAGGGTGATCTCCTCGTCGCCCGTGTAGAGGGTGGTGGCGCCGGGGCTGCGGCGCAGCAGCAGGGTGCCGTCGGCGTCGTACAGGTACTTCGTGTCGCCCGCCGAGCCCGTCGAGGACAGCGCGGACAGGTCGCCCTCGTCGTCGTACGTCAGGGTGTCGGTGCCCGCTCGGGTGGTGCGGGTGAGGACGTTGCCGTCGTCGTCGTAGGTGTAGGCGTTGGTGGTGTTCGCCGTCGCGTCACCCGGCACGACCGTGTCCACCTGGGACACAGCGTGGGCCGGGCCCGCGCCCGCCGCGACGGGGGTGTAGGTGGCTGTTGCGTCCTTCGTGGTGGCGCCGGTCGTGTCGTGGTCGACCTGGGTGGCGCGGGCGCCGGTGGCGTCGTAGGTCCAGGACTGCCAGTACGGTGACGGGCCGCCCACCGTCGAGGAGTTGCCCGTCGCCGGGGTGGCCGCGCAGGCGTCGGTCGCCGTCCATGCGGACTTCAGGCGCTGTGCCCAGTCGTAGGCGAAGCACTGGGTGTCGGTCTGGCCGGTCTCGAGCTTGTCGCTGATCTTCGTGACGTTGCCGGACGGCTGGTAGGCGTATGTCGTCTTGTCAGCGATTGCCGCGCCCGACTGAGTGATCGTGGTGGAGTCGGTCAGGCGGTGGGTCTGGTCGTCGTAGTTCAGGGTCTGCTGGGCGAAGTTGCCCGAGGTGCCGTAGGTGAACTGGTACGGCTCGTCGAACTCCGTGTAGGAGAGCTTGTCGACGTAGGACCAACTGTTCGTGGTGCCGCCGACGGCCGTGGGCCGGTCAAAGGCGTCGTAGGAGTAGAAGACGGTTTCCGAAGGCAGCTTGACGGCTGAAGGGTCCTGGTCGGTGTAATTCCTCAGGGTGCCGGTGAGGTTGTACGTGTTCTGGTGGATGTAGTTGCCGGCCAGCGCGCCCTCGGCTGCCGGAACGACGAGCTCGGTGGCCTGTGCCCAGCCGTGGCTGTCGTAGCCGAGGACCTTCTCGGTGTACGCCGTCCCGCTCGTGCCGCCCACGTAGCGGGTGGACGCGGTGGGCCTGCCCTTCTTCAGGGTGTCGTACGTCCAGGCCGCGAGTTCGTTGCCGGTCGACTGGGCGGCACCGCCCGTGGTGTCGAACTCGGCTGTCTTGCGGCCTAGTTCGTCGTACTTGTAGCTGATGGTCTTGCCGCGGGCGTCGGTCGTGGTGAGTAGTTGGCCCGCGTTGTCGTAGGTGGAGGACGAGCTGCCGGTGTCGGGGTCGGTCTGTGAGGTGCGGCGGCCGAGGAGGTCGTAGTGGCTGCTCCAGGTGTGGCCCTGGCCGTCGTCCTGGCCGATCTGGTGGCCGGCGGCGTCGTAGGAGTAGGTGACGGTGTCGGCGGTGCCGGTGGGGGTGGTGCCGTGGTAGCGAAGGAGCTTGATGAGTTGGCCGCGGGCGTCGGTGTATGTCGTGGTGGGGGTCGCGCCCGCGGGCGGGGTGACGTCGACGCGGTCCGAGCCGGGGTAGGCGGTGGTGGTGCGCCAGGTCTCGGACGCGAAGTGGTAGGCGATCGAGGCGGTGGCGCGGCCGGCGCCGTCGTAGAGCGTGCCGGTCTGGGACGGCGTCTGGTTGTCGGGCGCGTCGACCAGGTCACCTGAGGGGGCGCCGGTGTTGTAGTACGCGTCGGAGGAGCTCACCGGCCAGCCGTGGCTGTCGTACACGGTGTCGGTGATGGTGCGACCGCCGTCGACCGTCGCCGTCTGCGTCTCGCGGGGGCGCAGCATCGCGTCGTAGATCGAGATGGAGGTGCGGTAGGCGTTGTTGTCGGTCAGGGTCTGGGTGGTGACCGTGGACGGCACCGAGGGCGAGAGGTTGTAACTGAACTTAGTGTTGGGGTTGTTGTCGGTGGGGAAGCCCGGATTCCATACGGCGGTCAGCCGGCCCAGCGCGTCGTAGGTGCTGGTGGTGGAGTAGCCCGCCGCGTCGGTGGTCTTCAGGTCCAGGCCGCGGGCCGGGTCCAGGGTGGTCGTGGTGGTGAAGGCCGTGGTCTGTCCGGTGACCTTCGGCTGGGTGACCGACACGGAGGTCGGGGCGCTGCCGGTGGTCGGGGTGTAGGTCGTGGTGGTGGTCCGGCCGTCGGCGTCGGTCTCGGTGAGCTCGCGGCCGTAGGTGTCGTAGGTGTTCTTCAGGGCCGTGACGTGGTGGATGGTGCCGTCTGCGGCGACCGAGTCAGCCTTCTGGACCATCGTCACGTCGCCCTTGGTGGGCACTGCGGTGTTGTCCGTGGAGTTGTCGAAGAACGTCAGGTCGTCGCTGACCAGGTCCTTCGTGTAGTCGGGGGTGGCGGAGCAGGAGACGGAGAGGTCCTGGACCCGGCGCGGGACCGGCAGGTTCGCGCCTGAGGAGTCCTGGACGTACCAGGTGCGGGTGCACTTGTCGTCGGTGGACGTCGAGGTGTCACCCTGGTCGTCCACGGCGGTGGGCAGACCCGTCGCGGGGTCGATCGTGTAGTCGACCTCGGTGGTCTGCTTGGTGCCGTCCGCCTTGGTGGTGACTGTGCGGGCTCGCTTGATGTTGGTGGTGTGCGCGACCAGCGGGTCCAGGCCGGCGATCGTACGGTTCTGGGTGGCGGTCGCCGCCGAGCTCCACGGGTCGGTGACGCCGTCGGACAGCAGGGCGCCGCCGTCGCCGTTGTACGACTGGGCCTCGAAGCCCTGGCCGGCCAGCCAGTCGGAGTCCTTCTGCGGATCGTCGTTCGCGGAGTCGTCGAGGGTGACGCTGCGGGTGCCGGAGGAGGTTTTGTCGCCGTCCATGCCGCGGAAGAAGGTCTCCCGGGAGAGGGTGATGGTAGCGGGCGACGTTCCGGTGCGGGTCTCGACGGTGCCGTAGCCGCGCCACTGGTTCCAGGTGCGGTACTTGGCCTGGGTCATCGGGTCGTCGTTGAAGTGCCAGGCCGGGTCGCCGATGTACTTGTACGAGGTCTGGACAGGAAGCCCGCCGCCGGTGGGGTCCTGCGCCGTGACGGAGTTGACGACGAACTTGTTGAACCAGTCGAGCTGCGGGGAAGTCTGGCCGGCCGGGGTCCAGTACTGCGGGTAGCAGCGGAGGTTGTTGCCGTCCTGGCTGGACGGCAGCACTGCGGTGCCCGTGCGGTGACACTGCGGCCCGGTGTAGTTGACGGTGATCACCTCCCCGGACTCGGTGGTGACCGTGGTGATCCGGTAGCGGGTGATCGGCTGGTAGCCGTCCAGGCCGTCGACCCGGTTGGCCAGCGCCTGCCCGGCGAACTTCACCGGCGGCAGGTCGAGGCTGCCGCCGTCCTTGCCGGTGTGCACGATCTGGCTCAGCCAGAGCGAGGGGGTGGTGGTGTCACCGGTGGCGGGGAGGGTGTGGCTGAGCGTCCAGGCGTCGACGTCCTTGTAGGCGGTACCGACCAGGACCTGGGTACGGATACCCGTCAGGCGCCGGTTGGTGAAGAAGGCCGGACCGTGGTTGTTGCAGGTGCCCGAGGACGGGCAGATCTGGTCGACGGGGACGTCCGGCCAGTGAGAGGCGTTGACCGTCGTCATCTTTGAGGACGCGCAGTCGAAACTGGAGTCGGCCAGGCAGCGTTCGGAGGTGTCGAAGAAGACCTGCGCGGCAGCCGGCGTGGTGCTGTCGTAGACCTTGTCGGCGAGCTGCCCGTACTGGATCTTGGAGAGGTAGCCGTCCCGGGTGTACGGCGTCGGGGTCGTGGAGTTGTCCCGGCCGTAGTAGCCGGTGGTCGGTGTGTACCAGTAGCTGACGGCGTTGCCGTGCGGGTCGACGGTGTAGTCGAGGTTCCACCGGTAGCCCTGCTGGCACCACGAGTCGGCGAAGGTGGACGCGTGGCACGGCTCGCCCGTGTCGTTGCCGTAGACCGGCGTCGTGAAGACCGAGTTGGTGGTCGCGGCCCCGGTCGTCCAGCCGGGCAGGCGGTTCAGGCCGAAGTAGTACTTGGTTCCGTCGGCTGTGGTGACGACGAAGTACTCGTTGTCGTTGTCGCCGTTGACCGTGTCGGTTTTGAACTCGATCTTCTCGCCGTTGTCGCCCTGCGGGTGCCAGGTGCCGGTCTTGCCGTCGTGGACGAGCGTGTTGGACGAGCCGTTCAGGGACAGGGTCAGTGTGTCGACTTCGTCCGACCAGCACTCGTCCGAGGTCTTCGGTGATCCGTTGGCGGTGTCGTCGGAGCAGGAGGCGTAGCCGCGCTCGACGAAGCCGGGCGAGTAGTCCCAGCCGTCGCCGATCCAGGAGGACTGGGCGTTGGTGGAGGAGGTGCGGCCGTCAACGCTCTGCGAGTTGTAGTCCAGGGAGACACTCGGGGTGAGGCTGCCGGGGACGTCGGGTACGGAAATCGGGTACGAGTACGTGAAGGCGCCGCTCGAACCGCCGGCCGACCACTGGCCGGACGGGGCCAGGGAAGTGGCCGCGTAGGTTCCGCCGCCGCCCGATGCGGTCGCCTCCGCCGCGAGGATCATGGGCTGCGAGGTGCTGACCTGGGCGGAGACCGTCTGAGCCTTGGTGTCGTTGGTGGAGGTCAGCGGGGTCTGCTTGCGGCACTCGACGGCTTGCGGGGTGGTCAGCGCGCAGGCGGGAAGCTGGACCAGGCGCAGGCGACCGGCCCAGTCACCGCCATATGCGTCCTTGAACCGTGCGTAGTCGAGGCCGACCTGGGCCGTGCCTTCGTTGGTGGCCCGGTCCGGGCGGACAGTGAGGACCACGCCGTCCAAACCGAGTTTCCGCGCCGCTGTCTGCCCGGGCAGCGACACCGTCAGGCGGGTGCCCGCGGCGGCCCGGTGCGCTCCCTTCGCCGGCGCGACGATGACCGGAACACCGTCGGGCCTCGCCAAAGCGGCACCCTGGGCCGGAACCGCCACCTCGGCCGTTCCCTGGGCGGGCCAGGACCGGCGCGCCTCGCCGGCGTTCCAGCGCGCCATGGACGGCACCTTGACCGCTTTTCCCTTGACCGGGGAAACCGGCACCGGATGTGCTTTCTCGGCCTTGACGAGGTAATCCGCGTGGTGCACGGAAGCGGCCGCGTCCGTCGGCGAGAGCATTCCGACGAGCAGACCGAGAGCCCCCACCGCGGCGACCCGTCTGTAAATCCGCAACCGAGTATTCCGACGCACGCGACCCCCCAATTCAGCACGGTTTCCAAGGAGTATTGGAACAGACCGAACCGACGTACTCACAGCCCGTGAAGATGTGCATCAGGTATAGAAATCACCATGGGTCACCCCTCGTTCGACCAAAGATGGCGGGCGAATACGTCAACTCCCCCACGAACACGGTCGATTGCTCAACAACATCCCCATCTAGGCCATGCAGCGGCAAACTTGCACACTGCATCCATACGGTTGTCTCCTTGCCCTCATTACGGGTAACCTCCCTCGCGCTCGTAGGCGCATTTCGCTCGGACTCGAATTGGGGGGCAGATGTCCGACCTTTTCCGTCGGCTTTCACTCGGCAGTTCACTCAGAAGGAACACGCGAATTCCCGGCAGATTTCTGGTGCTGGCCACAGTCGGCGCGGTCTGCCTGACCCCACTCGCCGTCCAGCCGGCGTCAGCCGACACCACAGCTGCTTCACCACCGGGCGCCATCACGGACGTGCACACAGAGCCGCCCACTCTGGCTCCGGCACCGACGCAGGACACAGACCCGCCGAAGCCGACCGGCTCACTGCGTCCACCCGGGGACGGTGACCTGACGGACGGCGAGGAGTCGGCCCTGGCTGCCGCCCAGAAGCAGGCCGTGGCGACTGGTGCGCAGGTCCGGGTCGACGCCCTGACGACCGAGACGACGACCACGACGGCCAATCCGTCCGGCACCCTCACCTACAACTCCAGCCTGCTGCCCGTTCGGGTCCGCAAAGCGCACCGGTGGATTCCGGTCGACGCGACGCTCCAGCACAACGCGGACGGCACCTGGAGTCCGAAGGCCGCGGCCGAGCCCCTCGCGTTCTCCGGCGGCGGCACCGCCCCACTCGCCACCATGACCAAGGGAGCGGCCTTCCTCGCTCTCTCCTGGCCGCACGCTCTCCCCGCCCCCCACGCCTCCGGCGCCAGCCTGACCTACCCCGACGTGCTACCCGACGTCGACCTCAGGGTCACCGCCGACACCCAGGGCGGCTGGTCCGAGGTCCTGGTCGTCAACAGCGCACAGGCCGCCGCCGACCCCTCACTCACCGAACTCACCCTCACCACCCACGCCAAGGGCGTCACCGTCACCGACGACGGCCACGGCAACCTCGCCGCAACCACCGCCGGCGGGCAGGTACTCTTCAGCGCCCCGCAGCCAGCGATGTGGGACTCCACCGGAACCGACGCGGAGACCGGCCCCTCGCCCACTGCTCATGTCGCCCGCGTACAGGGCCACTTGCACGGCGACACCCTCTCCCTGTCCCCTGACGCCCGGCTGCTCAAGAACGCACACACCAAGTTCCCGGTCTACATCGACCCCACCTGGAACCCCCACTACGCCAGCGGCGCCAAACAGCACTACGTCGAGACCCAGCAGGGCTGCCCCACGGCGAAGAACTACGACTCCACCCAGTACGGCGATCCCGGCGTCGGCTACAACAGCTGGTCAGGCTGCATCGGCGGCGAGCGCTCATACTTCCAACTCGCCGTGCCCTCCGCCGTCTACGACTCCCACATCGTCTCGGCGACGGTCGACGCCAAGGAGAACTACTCCGCGAGCTGCAGTCTGTCCTCTGACGTCTACCTCTACTGGTCCGGCGCGATCAGCTCCTCCACCACCTGGAACACCAAGCCCTCGCTGACCAGCAAGCTGGCCACCAAGAGCTTCGGCCCGGCCTGCACGAGCGAGCCCTCCGGCGGCTTCTCGGTGACCTCGACGATCGCCAAGGGTGCCGCCGCACACTGGAAGAGCTGGACCTTCGCCCTGGTCAACAGCCAGAGCGGCAGTGGTGACGGCAACTACTTCAAGCGGTTCGACAACAACCCGTCGATGTCCATCGAGTACAACCACGTCCCCAACAAGCCCGGCACGCTGGCCACCAAGATCGGCTCCACCTCACTCGGCTGCGGCACCGCCACCCCCTACCCGATCGTCGGCAAGACCCTCGCCACCACCCCACCCACACTCAACGCCACGGTCAGCGACACCGACAAGGACGCCCTGGCCGCCACCTACTCCTATTGGGTCGGCAGCGGCTCGGCCACCACGACCACCAGCGCCACCGTCGCCAGCGGTGCCAACGCGCCCAAACAGTTGCCCTCCACGTTCATGAGCGGGCTGGCCGACGGCAGCCTGGTGAGCTGGAAGGCCACCTCCAGCGACGGCAAGGACACCTCCGCCACCTCGGCGACCTGCCACTTCACCGTCGACCTGCACAGCCCCGCCCAGCCCACCGTGACCAGCGCGGACAGCCTCTACCCGGAGGACCAGCCCGGCATCACCGCGGCCGGCACCGCGGGCAGCTTCACCGTCTCGGTGAACCCGGGCACCAACGGCAACAACGCCGCCAAGTTCCTCTACGGCCTCGACGCCGCTCCGCCCACGTCCAACACCCCGGCCGCGCAGACCAAGACGGCGGTCAGCAACAAAGCCACCGTCACGGTGACCCCGGCGGCCCCCGGCACCCACACCCTCTACGTCTACGCGGTCGACTCCGCGGGCAACGTCTCCTCCCAGCAACAGTACGAGTTCACCGCGCTCGGCCACACCACCAAGAGCTACGCCAGCTTGCAGGCCGCCTACAACAACACGGCCACGACCGACGACAGCAACCGCACCACCGCCGACGCGGACGGGGTGGGTGACAGCCTGTCCCTCCAGACGCTCAAGGCGGCCGGGTGGCAACCCGGCGGGAAGATCACCGTCGACGGTGCCACCTTCACCCTGCCCAACTGGGGTTCCAGCGGCGGCGACAACGTGATGGCCGCCAACCAGACCATCCAGATGAACGGAGCCACCGGCCAGGCCCTGGTCTTCCTCGGCTTCTCCACCTACGGATCCGTCGGCTCCCAGCACCAAGACAGCGACACCACCAACCCCGTCGTACCCGACAGCACCAACACCTCCGCCACCAACTGCAGCCTGGGCAACGGAACCTACGAGGACTGCACCACGCCGAAGGGATCCATTACCTACGGCGACGGCACCTCACAGCCCTACTACCTGACCATGCCCGACTGGGTGGACGGCCCCAACACCCTGGCCGCCGTCACCCTCCCGTACCGCAACATCCCCAGCAACCCGGTGCCCCACAGCACCAACATCTACGCGTTCGCAGTCCCGCTGAAGACCGGCGCCACCGTCAGCTCGGTCAATCTGCCCGACGTGGCCGACGCCGCGCACAAGTACGTGCCTGGGATGCACATCATCGGCATGTCCGTCCGCGACACCACCACCGCGGACAACGGTGACACGTGGACCGGAAGTTGGAGCGCACCGACCGAGGAGCGCTTCCAGTTCTCCTCGATGGGCGCCTTCGGCAACCAGACCTTCCGCGAAGTCAGCCAGATAAGCGCCGGCGGCGACCACGTGCGGCTGCGCCTGTCCGATGCCCTGGGCAGCGACCCACTGACCCTCGACCACGTCACCGTCGCCCCGTACAGCAGCGGTGCCGCGGTGACGTCCACACCAGTGGACGTGACCTTCAGCGGAGCCAAGTCCGTCGTCATCCCAGAGGGCGGCGAACTCTACAGCGACCCGATCCCCATGACGGTCGCCCCGGGCGGAGTGATCACCACCAGCATCCACCTGGTGAACCAGGTGAGCTACCTCGTCATGCACCCCTGGGCAGCCACCGACTCCGTCGGCTACGTCAGCGCCGTCGGCAGCGGCGACCACACCACAGACACAGCCAACACGGCGTTCACCGGCACCGGCACGATCGCAGGCCGCTCCACCGACATTCTCACCGAAGTCGACGTCACCACCACCGACCACCAGTCCACAGTCTCCGTACTCGGCGACGGCCTCATCAACACCCGCACCACGGGAAATACGGCCGGCTACACCACACCCCGCTTCAATCAGTATCTGGCGAATCGTCTGATCACCAACACCGACGGCGTACCGATCTACGGCGTCACGGCCTCCGGCATCGAGAACAACTACCTCGGCACCGACCAGGGCGCAGGCGCAGGCGGACGCGCCGCACTGACACGCCTGGACCGTGACGTTCTGTCCGTCCCCAGCATCAAGACGGTCGTGGTCACCCAGGGCCTGGAGGACATCGTCGCCGGCCACGACGACGTCGACATCGACAGCGCCCTAGGTCTCCTGCGGGACCAACTCAAGGGCTGGGGCATCAAGGTCATCCTCACCACCCTCACCCCCTGCGACGGCTACAGCGCCTGCGCAGCGGCCGTTGACCAAAACCGCATCGATACCAACACCTGGATCACCGACCAGCTCGACTTCACCACGCCCACGGTGAGCTACGCCGACGCAGAAGCGGTCGTGGCGGTCACCGACACGGCCAGCACGGCCGACCCGCAGGCCCTGAAGCTGGGCAGCGATGCGGCACCCGCCGACTTCGACTCCGGTGATCACGTCAATCTGACGCCGGACGGTTACAGCGCCATCAGCCAAGCCTACGACCTCGCCTCACTCGGCCCGGACGCGTAGACCTCGCAACAAAGCCGAGGGCGGACACCCCGAGGGGTGACCGCCCTCCCGCGTCAGCCAGATCAGTCGTCCGCCAGACCGCCGACCCCGCCCGCCAGTCAGCCCAGCTCAGGTTCCAGCCGATGAGGCCGTGGTCCATGCCCACTCTCCTGTAGCCGGTGCTCTGCACGGCCACCCGCTGAAGAAACTGCAGGCGGCGAAGAAGCCCGACTCGTCGCGGTCGGTGATCGATTCCTCGCACCTCCGGGCAGCCCACACGGGCCCAAAAATGCCCTAGCGCGGTCGACCGCGCACGCTCAGGCAACCAGCACCACGCATCACCGACAACCAGAGCACCCCGCTTCCGGCGTCGCTGACCGGCGGCAACCGCAACGACGTCCGCGTTCGAGGCCGTGGTGGCCAGGCCGGACGGTGCCCGGTGGGATGCCACGTGCGGTGAGGGCGTCGTCGACGGCCTGGAGATAGAGCCAGCCAGTGCAGAATTGCCTGGGGTGCGCCGCGTAATCCTGGCGGGTCCAGCAGCACGACTACCTCCAGCGGGAGCAGGTCGGGGGTGGGTCATGAGGCGCGGCGGAAGACGGCGGCAGGCCCGATGACACCGGGGCCGAACTTGTCGCGGATGCGGTCGATGGCGGTCTCTGCGGCGAGGCGGTTTTCGCGGGCGTCATCAAGGGAGAGCTGCCAGGCGACCAGGTCGGCGTCGATGAGGTCCTCGCCCTTGAAGACCAGGACGGTCAGGCGGCCGCGTTGCAGACCTACTGCGTCCATCGACTGGTAGGCGAGCTGGCGTAGAACGTCCGCGTACGCGGAAAGGGCCGTCATGCGGCGGGTCTTGTCCCACGTCCCGCCGCCTGCGAACTGCAGGGTCAGGGCGTGGGCCGCTTGGTCGCAGCCCCGCAGCCGGGCCACCAGCTCGAGCAGGGCAGCGCGGACGACGGCGCCGTCCAGGGCGTGCTCATCGAAGCGGTAGCGCTCGCTCGCCGTGGCCGGAAGTGCTCGGGGGACGACCGGGCAGGCGTCGATGCCGCGGGCCCGGTCTGCGGCCAGGCGGCCGGCCCTTCCGCCCAGCAGGCGCCGCACGGTCGCGGGCGGCACTGCGGCGAGCAAGCCCCCGCAGTCCACGCCGTAGTCCCGTAGCGCCGCCGCCTGCCGCGGGCCGATCCCGTGTAGCGCGTCGACGGGCAGCGGCCCGAGCCAGCCCGCAACCTCCTCGGGGGTGATCGCGAGAACCCCGCCCGACCGGGGAATCCGACCGGAAGCGGTGGCGGCGACGGTGATGGTGGGGCCGATGCCGACGCGGACGTCGACGCCCAGGTGGGAGATCGTCCTGATCCGCAGCACCTCTCCCAGCCGGCCGGCGTCGACGCCGTAATACGGCAGGGCGCCGCGCAGGTCCACCAGGGCAGCGGTCGGCGGCAGCGCCTGCACCACCGGTGACAGACCGGCCAACTCCTCCAGGACCTGCCGGTAGGTCTCCTCCGGCAGCCGGTCCGGGCAGCGCACATGCATCACCACACCCCGCCTACCTGCCGTCACCTGCGTACTCATCGTGCTCACCTCCCCCATCACGTTATCGAGCATGCAATCGAACGCGCGGGGGACGTGACGTGATCATGGGCATAGAATCAAAAATGTGTTCGATGATCCGCCGCCCGACCTGGACCGACTGCACACCCTGCGGGTGTGGCACGCCCTGTGGCTGCACCGCATCGACGCGAAAATCGCCCGGCTGGAACGCCGCAAGGCCGAGGAGGAACACGGGCGGAAGAACCGGCCGAAGCCGGCCGAGTGGGTCGTCGAAATCGGCATCGGCACCCGCAAGCCGCCCGTCCAGGTCCACGCCGGCCACTGCCACATGATCGGCTCCCGGCGCCGCCCCATCAGCCGCGACGAAGCCCGCCGCCTCCTCGCCGACGGCCTGCGCGCCTGCACCCACTGCCAACCCGACACCCAACTCCACATCATCGACTTAGCCGCCGGCCCGCACCGCCCATGACCCGCGCCCTGAGCGCGGCTTCCCCTGCGGGCCGGCACCCCCTCGAAGGCACCCAGGCCGGCGGGCGCGGCTCGAACCTCAGCGCCAAGGCTCTGCATACTCTGAAACCTGGCCGGCTCTTATGCGCCGCCCGGAACAGGAACCACCATGACCACTCCCCACCGATCACCGAACCCGACCCCTCCGCACTGATCTGCCCCGGCGACAAGATCGGCCCCTGCGCCGCCTGCCAGCGCAAGACCCACAAGTACGGCAGCGGCGGCATCCCCCTGTGCAAGTGGTGCATGGAATCAGCGAAGGCCGACTGGGGGTCGACCGTGCGCTTCGTCAGCACACGCCCGTAGGAAAGACGGCGTGCGCTGCCGTGACTGGCCACCTCCGCAGGACCAGTGGAAACCGGGCCCAGGGGACTGCGCTGGAGACGGGACGGCAATGGCACCCCTGTCCGTGCGGGTATCCGCGAAGTGCCCGGCCGATTGGGCCGGGCACCTTCGTCGGCGTACGCGTCAGGCGGGTGCCTGCCTGGGGCCTGGGCGACATGAGGCCGGGGACGTCCGGATGTCCTGGTCAGACCAGTGAGGGCAGGTGATCCGGGAGGCCCGGGGGATTATTCCGCCGCCGGTCGTGCGTCCGGGCAGCGGGTCAGGTTTCCCGGAGCACAGGACCGAGACCACGTGTGCGGTGTCGAGTGCTTTTTCCCAGCGGGCGGCGACGAGGGTGGCGACCGCGGCGTTCTCTGGCGAGTCCGAACGGCCGATGGATACGGTCTCTTCATGTCCACCTCAGCCGACGCCATCAGCAAACGCAATGCCGAAGTCGTCCGCCGCTATCTTCGGGTTTTCGAGACGAAGGACGTCGCCGAGTTCGAAGAGCTGGTCGCCGAGGACGTCCTCGTTCACGGCGCGGGCTTTCACGGCCAGGGCCGGCACCATCCCGAGGGGGCAGTGCTGACGCCCGGGCTGTCCAACTGCCGCGTGCAGGTGGACGACCTCTTTGCCGCCGGCGACCGAGTGACCGTGGCTTTCATGCTCACCTACACACACGACCGCAGCGGCCGGGATCTCACAATGACGGGAATCAAGTCCTACCGGCTCCGCGAAGGACGGATCGTCGAGTTCTGGGGCGAGACCGACCTGTACGGCCTCCTCCGCCAGGCCGGACTCGTACCCGAACAGATGCCGCCCTTCTAGCCGACCAGAGCTGACCGCCCCCGACCACAACAGTCACGGAACAGGGCGAACCTTGCCTGATGCGCCACTAGCAAGCAGAGGCAGACTCGGCACGGGGGGAACCGAGCCTGCCCCTGCATGTCGGCGCCCGCGAGCCTCCCCCCGGAGTGCAGGCGCCCTGACCCCGCCCGGGGGTCATACTGTCCAGCGCTGCGTCAGCTCGAGATGTCACTGCTGATCACTGAAGGCTGCAAGATCAACACTCCCATGGACAGTCCCATGCGCTGGCGTTCGCCCGGCACGGATCACGACTGAACCACCCGCACACGACAGGCCACAGCCCGCGCCCCGTCTGCGCAGGCGGCAACTGTGACTAATGTTCGGGGGATCACTCGTTTGCCGGGCCTGTGGCCGCGATTTCAGGACAAACGGTGTAGGTCAGGTGAAGACACTCAGGGTGCAAGGCGGGTCGCATGGTGCAGGCTGAAGAGGACGAGGGACACGAGTCCCTGGTCAGCAGCCCAATATCCGTTTCGGCCGCGTACGAAGCCACGGCGGAGATCGCCGAGGCCCGGGACCTGGCCCGTTCGTTCCTGACCGAGGTGCAGGCAGTGCACGGGCTTCCCGTGTCGGCCCGGGCGATGGGCATGGTCCAGTTGGTAGTGAGCGAACTGGTCACCAACGCCCGCAAATACGCTCCCGGCCCCTGCCTGCTGACGCTGGAGATCAGCGACGGGGCCGTGGAAGTGACGGTGTGGGACAGCGACCCGGTCCTGCCGATCGCCAAAGCCGCCGATCCCGACCGGGTGGGCCAGCACGGCCTGGAAATCGTCATGGCCGTCTGCCGCAGCATCGAAGTACACCGGGAACCGGTGGGCAAGCGGATCAAAGCCGCAGTGGTGCTGGCCGACGACCCCGGCGGCGACGTCACCGGCCGCCTGGTCTAAGAAGCGCGGGCCGACCCGGACGACGGTGACCTCGGGGTGCATTGGCCCCCGGCCGGAGACGCCCCTCCCCCCACAGCTTGGGGCCGTCAGAGGCCAAGTGCAGGTGAAGGCACTGGTGTGCCAGGATCGCCGGCATGACTGGGGACAAGATGCCAGACACCGAACAAACTCCGCCGCCAGGCCGCCTGGAGATCGTGGACACGCGCAGCGAGGGCATCCGCATCCTCACGCTCTCCGGTGAGATCGACAACGACACCGGCGAAACGCTGCGCCAGAAGCTGGCGGATGCCCCCGTCTGCCCGCCACCACGTGTCGTGATCGACATGCGGCAGGTCACCTTCATGGACTCCACCGCCATCAACATCCTCATCCACGCCCACCACAACGCCACCAACGCCGGCGGCTGGCTACGTCTGGCCGCACCCACCAGCCCCGTAATGCGAACCATCCAGATCGTCGGCATCGACACCCTCATCAACTGCCACCCCACCCTCAGCGAAGCCCTCAACACCTAAGCCGGTTGCGGCCGTGAGTGATCAGCGCGAGAAGTGCCTCACAGCCAGCCCTGCCGGGCTGCCTGCAGTCCAAGCTGGAAGCGGGTCTGCGCGCCGAGTCGTTCCTGCAGTCTGCTGATGCGTCGGGCGATGGTGCGTTCGCTGACGCCGAGTTCGCGGGCGATGGCTTCATCGGTCAGGCCGGCGCTGAGGTAGGTCAGCAGTTGCTTGGTCTGATCCGGGGTGTCCTGCCCGGTTGCTGTGCCTGCGTTGATGGGTACGGCGGTGCGCCAGAGGGCGTCGAAGACGCCGACCAGTCCGGTGAGGAAGGGAGAGGAGTGCACGATGACGGCGGAAATGCTCGATTTGCCAGCCAGTGGTGCACGCGCCGCAACGAGGGCCCAGAGGTCATCGACGATGGTGATGTTCATCGGCACGTGCGCGTACACCCTGGCTTCTTCTCCGGCATCGACGCACTGCTGAACCATGCGCAGGGCGGCAGGGTCGTGGAGGACGTGTGCGCCGTAGATGACTCGGTACTCCACGCCACGGGCGAGCGCGTCGAAGAGCCCGTCGACGATCTTGTGTCCCTCGGTGGAGAGGTTGCCCAGGGTCATCGCCCGCACTCGCTCCCGTGCCAAGTGCTGGATGCTGTCGAGGACCTGGCGGCCGGCCCGGTGAGAGGGAAGCAGCTCGAAGTCGGTGCGGCGCCCGAAGCTGCGGTTCCACAACTGGGAGAGGGTATCGGCGCTGTCGCGGGCCAGCGCGGCCTCCCGTGAGCGGCGTTCGGCGAGGAGGTCCATGGCCAGCCGCGGTGGAACGGGGACGACGTTGTCGCCCTCCCCGTGCTCGATGAGCCCGAGTTGTTGCAACTCCTGCAAGGGGTCAGTGAGGTCCTGCTTGGTTGTCTGGGTGCGGGAGGCCAGTTCTCCGATGGCGCCTTCGCCGAACTCTATGAGGTCGAGGTAGATGCGCTCGGCGGCCGGCGAGAGGCCGAGAGCTTGCAGGGGCTCCATGGGGAAGGTTCTACCACCGCAGCTCTCGGCCATCTCGGTGCGGGCGGGCAGGAGCGACCCTTGATGCCGGCTGTTCCTGCTGCCCGTGAGCATGGTCAGGCGTCGGGTGCGACGAGCGCGGGGAGCTCCTGCTCGAACCGGCCTGCGAAGGTCAGCGACGGGAGGATGTGGCCTTGGTCGGAGGCGCTTTGCGCTACGCCGTAGCCCCATTGCACCGCGTGCAGTCGCTGGGCCGGGGTGCCGTGGTGGGTGCCGGAGGCGAACGAGCAGTCGCCGAGCTGGAAGAAGACCTGGGAGAACTGCTGTATCCGCTTCCACTGAAGCGAGGCGCCACGGGCGTGAGTGAGGTAGTACGAGCCGAAGGCGTCTGCCATCAGCTCTGTACGCCTGCTCGCCTCGGCGCCGGTCAGGGTGCTGGCGAAGAGGTTGCGCTGGTACTGCACGTGGTGGCCGTACTCGTGAGCCAGGATCGCCTTCGGGGCCACGTCGTCCAGGCCTATGGCGCCGAATCCTTCCAGGACGCCGTCACCGACAACGATCTCGGGCGGGACGGTCCCGATGCCTGGCAGGTCCAGGCCGTTGATCGCGAAGGCGTTGAAGGTGAAGAAGGGGTGGCGGCCGTGGTCGAAGGCATCCGTGTCGACGCGGGCAGCCGCCTCTGCGCCGAGCTGTGCGGAGGTGTTCGCGTCGAAACCGAAGCCGACCTCGAAGACTCTCGCTACGCGTGCCTGGTCGAGCAGCATGTCGGAGTGCATGGGAACGACACGGACCCGGCTGCCGTCGATGTCCCAGAAGGACCGCAGGTCGCGGGCTGTGTGCGTCACCTGCGTGGTGTCAGCTCCATCGGGCCCGAAGGCGGTGCCCGCGTCATCGGGGAAGAGAACGGTGTCGAGCAGGACGACCTGCTGGAAGAGGCTCGCGAGTCCGCGATCCGTCGGGGTCCAGTCAGCGGTGGCGGCGGCCATCCAGTCACGTACAGGGGTGTCGGTCGTGCACCGGTAGTCGGCCGGGTCGATCGCCGGGCCGGGCAGCAGGTCGTCGATGCCGAGTCGGCCCAGCAGTTGGTCGGCTCTCGCCGCGGCGGTCGGTGAAAGTGCGGCGAGCTGCGTGTCCAGCACGCTTTCCTGTGTCGTGTCAGGGGTGGCGGCCTGCGCCTGCGCCGGCAGGGCGACCAAGCTGACCGCGAGACTCACGGAGGCAGCCACCGACCGCCAAGTGATACGTGTGTTCATCGTTCTCCTCGAACCAGGGAAGCGGAGCGCGACAACTATCGGCAGACGACGATCGGGGAAGCGAGAGGCGTGGGTTGGCAGAAAACGGCATGACGGGAATACGACGCCGTCGAGAGGCGGACACCCTGGCACAACAAGCCGCAAAACTCTCCCTCCTGCACCAGGACAGCCGGGGCCGGGGCTCGGTGATGCCAAAGGCATGATCAAGGTGCTCGGCGCGGAGCCGGGTGGGTGCGCTCGACATGCGTCCGTTCTGGGGAGGGGCGTCCTGAAGTGCTGGTGGAAGGGCGCTGGCCCCGGCGCCGAGTGGTGCGCGGCAGGGCCAGCGCGGGAGCGGACCGTACGACGGACGCGAGCCGTTCGTGCGACCCGGTCAAGCCGTACGGCCCGCGGTCCGGGCGTGCGGGCTGCGGTCCGGGCGTGCGGCCGGCCGGGCGGCAGTTCGTGCGGAACTTGGGCCCGGCTGCGGTTCGCCTGCATGCCCGACACATGCGGGGCGCACCCGGGGGAACTGGGAACAAGAACATCCAGGCGAACGGCTGCCGTTCAGGGCAGGGTGGCGGTGACGTCCACATCCGCGATGGCGGCGTCGGGTTTCCGCATGCCCGTGAGTACCGGGTCCTGCCCGATGTCCCCCATGAGGTAGCGGCGGAAGAAGGCACCGACGTAGGTGACGGCGACGTGGCGCTGCTGCGATTCGGTCAGCCGCCTGGCCGACTCTGCACCGTCACGATCGGTGCATTGTGCGGGGCGTCCTTCCACCGGCGTGGCATCGTCATAGGCCGCGACCTGGCCGCTCTGAGGTGACCACTGCGTGTTGAAGTAGTTGTGGTTCGCGCCGGGGACGGCGAACCGGTAGAAGCCGCGCCGGTTTCCCTTTGCCGCGTCGGCCGCGAACGAGAACGCCTCACCGCCGACCTGTCCGTCGCATGTCCCCCGCAGGACGGCAAATGGAGTCCTGGTGATTGCGTAGTCGGACATGTTCTCCGTCATCACGTTGTAAGCAGGCGCCAGCGCCGTCACCGCCTTGACATCGACACCCTTGGGCCATTCCTGTCGATGGCTGTCAGCCGCCTGCCATGTAACCCCGGCCCCCGCCCTGGAGTGCCCCATGACACCGACGTTGCCCATGTCGACGTGGTGGGCGAAGCCGACACGATGTGGCGCTCCGGTCTCCGGGTCGACGAACTTCCCGGCGAGGTCGCCCTTGCCCCCGGCGCTGAGGTCCCGCCACATCCGCAAATGCCGGTTGATGAGATCCGCCCGCGCGGCAGCGTTGTCATCCCCTGACACGGAAGAGGCGTTGATGCCGTTGGCACCAACCGAAACCACGACAAAGCCCTGTCCGGCCAGCGTCTTGCCCAGGTAGTCATACCCGCGCTCGCTGGGCAGCGTGGGCGTTCCCGGCGCGCACGGCCAGGCGAACAGCTTGGCGCTGGCAGCTTCGTACGCGGCGTCGTCCCCGCTGCTTTCAGCGGCCGCGCGCGCGGCGTCGGCATCTCGGTCGGCGCAGGTCTCGTGCCACCCGTGCAGCATCACGATCAGCGGATGCCGTCCCTTGGTCAGGTCAGCGGGGTAGTACACCACCCCGGTCAACTCACCCGGTTCTCCCGTCTGCGGCAGATGCCAGGCCTCAGCACCGAGGTCGTAACGGACCGTCCCCGTGGTCCCGGACGAAGACCCCCGTGTCTGGTCCGCTGCGTCGTCCGCTCCCGCCGTAGCCGTATACGTGAATGTGGCCGCGGCAACGCACAGCACCGCAGCCGACAGGCCCAGCAGACGAACCGAAACCCTCGTGCGCTTGTGTCGCTTCAACATGTCTCCATTCGTGAGTACAGGGGCCCAGGCCCCCGTTGCCCGCTCATCGCCGTCGCCCCGGGGCGAACGTGGCTCTCTCCTTCAACGGGAGGCGGCGTAGGAATCCACCACGAACCTGATGACCCGGTCCTCCAACGCGACCCCTGAGGCACCGGTCCGCTTGATCATGTCTGTTCCGTGGAAGCCGCTCTTGTTGACGACGAGTTCCTTCTTGTGGGCAGCGGAGGCCGCGTAGACCTCACGGACCTGCTTCTCCACCGCGCCCTGCATGTCGCCGGGAGACACCACCAGAAGCGTCGGAACGCTCAGCTTCCGCTTCCTCACCGCAGACACGGCATCCACTCCGCCGCACCGCGCAGGCGAGGACATCATCAACAGACCCACCACGCGCAAAGGTGTGTCAACACCTGCGACAGCCGCGGTGGTGCCGCCGCACGACGCCCCTGCCAGGAACACCCTCTTCGCACCGGTACGGCGTAGTTCAGCGAGCCCGGCGCGGGCATCGCGGTCAACGTGCTCGTTGTCGGCCGATTCCTCGGACGCACCGTGATTGCGGTACTCCGGGATCACCACGTGATAGCCGCGCTCCGCCAGTTGTCGCCCAATATCGACGAAGGAGCAGATGTTGTACCCCTGCTCGTGATCCAGCAGGACACCGTCGGGCCCATCTCCCAGGACCAGCGCCGACAGATGCACCTTGTCGCTGGTTGTCAGCGTCGTCGCCTTGCTCCTCAGATTCTTGGGCACGCAGGCGTTGACGAGATGCCCCTGTGCCGTGCGCACGGTGCGGTCAGGCCAGCTCGGCTTGTACGAGACCGGTGCGTGATCCGGTGGGGCTGAGGGAACACGGCTTCGCGCTCCGGGGTGCACCGGCACGGTAGACACGGCAGCCCCCGCCTCCGCGTGACGTGCCGGCTTCTCAGCAGCGGGAGGTCCTCGTCCTCAGGTACTGGTCCAGCATGTCCGAAGCGGACATCGCCGCGACGTTGGGCCTGTCCCGCGGTGCGGTGAAATCCACAGCAAGCCGAGCACTCGCGGCCCTGGCCAGAAAACTCAAGGAGACGCCATGACAGCCGTCGAAGACCGCCTTCGCGCCGCGCTCCACGCCCGGGCCGCTCAAGTCACCCAGCTTCGACCGCCCCGCCCTCCATCGACCGGCGCGCGGATAGTCATCCGCCCCGGACTGCGCAGGGCCGCGGTAGTCCTCCTGGCCGCGGTAATAACGGCCGTCCTCCTCATACTGCCGCAGATGCTCTCCCGTAACGACCCGCAGGCACCAGCCGACACACCCCCACCAGCTAGTCCGAGCAGCAGCGCGCCGCCCTCGCCTGCCCCCTCCACTTCGAAGGAGGCGCCTATGCCGGTCGCGCCCTAGGGTCCGCCTTCAAAGATCATCGGTGGTGGCTCATGGTGGTGTGATATGCCGCCATGAACTCCGCGACCAGGAAAGGGAGTTACCCAGCTCCCCTCATACCGCGAGCTGCAACAGGCCGTCCGCGCACGTGGAGGACCCGCGCGCTGCTTGCCGACTGCTTCGCCACGACGCCGTCTGCCGGAAACCCGCCGAGCCCGCTGCCGCGATGCTTGAAGCGGCATGTACGGCGGCGGCAGGGTTCGCCCACCGGCGCCTGGTGCCCGCCCGGAGGAGGTGGTGGGGGCGAACGTGCGGTGGTTTCCGGCTACCAACGACGCGCAAGCAGCCCCCGATCCCCCGAGGCGCGCCACCCCGTCCCCACCCATGGCTTCTTCTCCTGTTCTTCTCGTCTAGGGAAATGTGGGGGTGCAGAGGGGATGTCAGCCTGGCGACCATACTCATAGGGTGACCTGCTGATATGTCGTCACCGGCAGTTCGGGCGGGGGCCGTTGTGGGAGGGGTTGTCAGCGGGGGTGTGGTCGGGGTTGCTGGCCAGGTGCCGGTCTCCCAGCGTTTCAGAACGACTCCGAGCGGCGTCGCGCGTCCTCAACGTCCTCGACCAACTCTCCAGCTACGGGCAATCGGGGGCAGACCCGAATGCCAGACGCACACGCAATGCGTGTTCCCGAGACCTTCCCTCCGCAGATCCGTCCTTCTATTACGCGCCCATGACCCGGTTCGGTTCCGGCACTGAAGATTGCCGAGCCACAGGAGCGGTCACATACATCGACGCTTACGACCTGCGGCCGTGGCGCCTGGACCCGCCCAGGAATTGGAAGCCTGCTGGGTTCTATCAACTTCCTGCAAGCAACCGAGCAGCCTTGCATTTGATCGGAAACCAAACGGGGGGGCAAATAACACGTAGCTGGATACCAGACTCCTGCAAATTCCCCCCACATGCGCTCCCTGGAAGACGAAATAACCCGAACTGTGAAGGCGGGGCAGCAAGTGGCCCTTGGTGCTCTGACTGTGCATGGCGGAAGCAATCAAGCTGTTCCCACCCGGATTGAGATGCATGCAGTAGGAGACGAGGGCTACTGCCTGAGCTGCACCACCTATAATCAGCCCTCTGGTGGTTACTCGTGCACTGAAAGGTCATCTGGTGGAAATCTATCGATTCCATGAACTCCTGGGACAGCCGTTGCTCAACGGTGACGTACAGCGGGACTGGCGGGCGCTGGAAGAGAACTTCACGGTCTCGTTGCCGGACGACTACAAGAAGTTCGTTACAGCCTATGGTCCCGGCTGCGTGAATGACCAACTCTACCTGTTTCATCCACGAGCGGCGGGCGGAGAGGAGGGACTGCGCCTCGAAACGTTGTGGGAGCAAGCCTCCCATGCCTTTTCAGAACTGCGCCGAAGCGCGCCAGATATGTATCCTTATCCAGTGCACCCGGAACCCGGAGGTCTCGTTCCAATCGCCCGTTCGACCTCTGGAAACCATGTGTTCATCGCACCCCCACAGCAGGGCGAAGGTGATTGGTTCGTTATCCTCGACATGGGCCAGTGGATTCCAATTCAGATGCCTTTCACGGAATTCATGTGGGCGGCACTCCGGGGAGAACTCGATATTCCGATAATTGAAGGTGAACCGACTTTCGAGCCGATCGGCACGGTCGAGCCATAGCTATTTCGGCATTCTCAGATTCTGACACCGGCCGTATCCGAAGTAGTCCACCCCGTCCACCGAGATGAACACATCGACCGTCAGTGTCTGCATCTGGATCATCCGTCCCTTCGACCAGCTTTCACAGGGACGTCAGAGCCGCGCGCGGATCCTCGACATGCGCGCCGAGACACCTGCGAAACGGTCAGGTGGACCACGTCACGGTCGTACCGTCCATGATGACCACCTTGCCATCCGTGCGCAGGATCAGCTTCGCACCCGGGTGGCCCCATACGTCCGCTCCCCAGATGGGCCGGTCGTCGCCGTTGTGGATGACGAGGTTGCCGTCCGTCTGGAAGCGGGCCGTGTGGTTCGCACCGAAGGTCATCGAGGCCCAGGTGGCCTTGCCCTTCTCGTTGTAGACGACGAGGTTGCCGTCGGCCTGCATGACCATCTTGATGCGGTTGGTGCTCCAGGACTCACCGACGGACAGCGTGCTCGGTGCCGTGACGGACGTGCTGGTCCACACCGGAGCCTTGGGCTTGGTCGTCTTCGCGGAGGGGGCGGCGCTCGGCGTCGGCTTGGTCTTGGGCTTGGTCTCCGCGGCGTTGTTCACCGCTGCCGTGGACTTGGTCGGGCTCGGCTTCGCGGACTTCGTGGCCGCCTTCTTGGTCGGGGTGGCGGAGGGGGTCTGGGTGGCGTAGTCGTCCGGGGCCTCCTGTGCCGCGTTCGCCCCCAGCAGCGTGTCGCTGTCCTCCTGCCCGACGGAGCTCGCCGTCTTCTGCTGCGAGTCGTCGTCCTGTCCGCCCATCAGCAGGAAGGGAACGGCGACCAGGACGGCACCGACGATGCCCGCCGCGGCCAGCATCGGCTTCTTGGGCCGACCGCCACGGGAGTCCCCCGCGTCGGGGTCACCGGAGGGGGCGTCGGCAGCCGTCGCGACCGGCACCGCCGCGGTCGTCGCCTCGTCCGCCTCGCTCCGCGCGTCAGGCTGCACGATGCCCTCCGCCTCGGTTCGGTCGGGCTCGCCGGCTACGGACGCCTCCTCGGCTTCCCGGGTGACCGCTTTGCCCGACAGCGTTGTCGTCTGGCCGACGCCTTCTTCCGAATCCTGCGCAGGGGCCGGTACGGCCGCACTCGTCCCGTGTTCCGCCGCTTCACCCGTCGTCATGTCGGGGGCGGCGGCCGCGGTCCGGGCCGGGGTGAGGACACCCTCGGGCGGCTCCGAGGACGCGGGCAAGGCGACCGCGACGCGTATCTGCGGGGCACCTTGGGCGGTGCCGGGGGATGTGCCTTCTCCCGCGTTTCGTGCGGCACTCATACGGGTGTTCTCCGGTGGGGTGTCGGTGTCCGTCGTGGGGTGTCGGTCAAGGATGGCGTCGGTGTTCTGCCGGTGACGGCCTGGGCGTGGGTCAGACGATCCAGCGGTCCGCGGAGCCGCATCCGCCGATCTCCAGGTGCGCGTCGTTGCGTGCGGACGCGCCCCCTTCGAGTCCCAGGCAGAGGTTGTCGCTCGAGTAGCTGCGGATCCAGTACGAGCCGTCCGAGCGGGGGTCGAGCCACCACATCTGGTTGTCTGAGGTCGCGCGGCAGTAGTACTCGGTGACGTTGGTGCCCCCGGCGGCCGCGCCGTAGTAGGGCAGGTCCATGCAGTAGCCGTCCTTGCTGTTCTTGATGAGGAACAGAGAAGCCCCCTGGGGTCCGCCCTTGGCCTGCGCGACCTCCAGGTTCCACAGTTGGTTGTCGGCGGTGGTGCCGTCGCAGGGGTACTGGTTGACCGGGCCGTCGACCTTGCCGTTCCCGTAGTTGGGGACGTCGGCGCACAGACCCGTCGTGGAGTTCCTGAGCAGGGTGTTGGTGGCGCTGGATGCCGCGTTGGCCTTCTGGCGGAGCTTCTCGGCGGAACTGACAGTGCCTCCCTTGTCCGTCTTGGGCTTCGCGGACCGGGTCGCCTTCGGAGTCTCCTTCTCCTGGTTGGCGACCGGTACGGCCTTCTCGTCCTCGGCCCGCTTCTCCTCGGGGGACTCGCTGGGCGAGGGGGACGTGGAGGGGGACGGCGAAGGCGATTGGGTCCCGTAGCTCTCCGAGGGGTGCGGCATCCGGTCGGTGTCCAGGACCGTGCCGGCCGCGTTGTCGGTCCGGTCCGAGGCCTTCTCGTCCTTGTCGCCCTGTCCCGCCACGAGGAACGGGACCCCTATCAGGATCGCCCCGACGATGGCCGCCGCGGCCAGCATCGGCTTCTTCGGCCTCGCATGGGCCTCGCCGGCGGCCGTGGGGCCCGCGCCACCGTTGCCGGATGCCACGACGACGGTGTCCGCATCCGGCTCGCTTACGGCGGTGTCGGGCGCGGTCTTCGCGGCGCCGGGCTCGGCGGGCGCAACGTCGGGCTCAGCGGGCACAGCACCGGCCTCGGCGGGGGCGGCGACGGGGTCGCCCGTGGTGGCCGTGGGCCTGGCTACGGCCTGCACTTCCGGCGCCCCCGAAGTCGCCTCGGCACCCTCGGCCTCCGCCTCGCCTTCACCCGCGTTCCCGGTCCGAACGGGCTCGCCTGACATGCCCTCCGACGCGACGGGCGCGGGCGCCACCTCAGAGGCGGCGGAGGCACCCGGCGCTACGGCGGGCACCGGGGCGGTCGACTCTGCGCTCGCCTTTCCTGAACGGCCCGCACCCGGTGCCAGCGCCGTACCGGGGTCCTGTGCCGTCCCCTGGAGGGGCACCGCCCGGCGGATCGTCACCGGGGACGAACGGGACGCTTCCGACTGCCCTACGGCCCGCGAGTTGCCCGGCGCTCCGGACGCGGCCGACGGCGTCTCACCGGCCGGATCGGTCCGACGAGTCATACGACTCCCCCTCGTGTCAGTGGTTCGCGGTGGTTTCCGACTTCGCGGCGCCGAAGGGCCCGGAGCAGCGCTTCGGCCACTGATCGGCGCTCGCCGGGGCGGAGCGTCCGCGCACGGCCTCGTCCAGCCGGGCGAGTGCGGCGCGGTCACCTTCGGGGTCGGGTCGGACCGGCCCGTGCGGGCCGGGCAGTTCACGCAGGAAGATCTGCCGGGCGGTGTCCTGTCCGGCTCGGCGGACGTCCAGAACCCTGAAAAGGGCCCCCGGGGGGAACACCACTTCCTCCGGCCCCTCGCCGGGGTCCGAGACCTGCCGTACCCGGCGTGCGCCGACGGACCAGACGACGTAACTGGCGCCCGTCGTCATCGACGGACGGACCGGGTCGAGCGGGGTGGCGCTCACCGGGGCGGCGTCGCGCAGCAGTGTCCCGGGGCGCGGTACGTCGCTCTCGGAGACGACTCCGGTGGAGCGCAGCACCACCCCTCGGTACGAGGGCAGTCGGTTCAGCGCCGATGCCAGACACGCCAAGTACGGGAGGAGACCTCCGTCGTGACCGTGCAGCGCGCCGGTCAATGCCTGGTGGCTCAACGGCCCCTCGGTGTCGTGCAGATACAGCCGCAGCGCTATCAGGTCGGCGCGCGCGGCCTCCTGCTCCTTGCCGCGCAGGGCGGGCATCCGGGCGAGGGCTCTGGCGACGGCGGTACCGTGCCGGTCCCACTCGGCGTCCGCCAGCGTACGGAAGACGGTGCGTTCGTCTTCGGTGCTGCGGTGACCTGGGCTGAAGGGGACCGGGGGGAGAGGAGCGCTCTGCGGCGGCGAGGCGTGAGGGACGCGGGGCGCTTCGGTGGCGGAGGCCTCCGGGCCTGTCTCGGCAGCCAGCAACGGAGACGGAGAGGGGGTCGGGGGCGGAGGCGATGCGTCGGAGCGCTCGCCACCGGCGACGGGTTCAGGTAAGGAACTGGTCGTGACGAGGCCACGCGGGGCGGCGGGCACAGGGCCGGGGTCGTCGGCTTCGGGGCCGGACGGCTCGGCAACGGCGGGCCGGGACTCTTCGGCGGCCGGAGCGTCGGGCTCGCTGCCGGCTTGGACGGGCGCGCTGCCGACGTCGGCGGTCTTCGGGGCCTTCGGCTCTTCCGAAGGGCTGTCCGATGCGGCCGCGGCTTCAGCCTCCGCCGCGGCTTCAGCCTCAACTTCGGCCTCCGCGCGTCGCACTGTCTCGATGATCGACACGCGCTCGGGCAGAGCCCTCTCAGTAGCGGCAGGCACATTCGACCTGGACGCACGTGTCATCGGCGCGTCCGGCCCCGGCACGTCCCGCTTCGGCGCATGTGAGTCGGGCGAGCCCGTGCCAACCGCGGCCCCGCTGGCCGCCCCCGCGACCGCGGCGCCCTCGGATGCCACCCCCTCCCCCGCTGAACCGATCGAGCGGGGCCGCTCGCCCGTCTGCGCCCCCGTGATCTTCCGGGGCGAGCGCGTCGGCGCGGCGCCTGCCGTGGCCGTAGCAGCCGCGCTCTGGCCCAGCTCCAGGGACGGCGCGGGCGCCGAGGCCGGAGTCGGGTGCTCGGTGCGGCCCGGCTCGGACGTCGTGCGCGGCCTGCTGCTCGCCTGCGACGGTTGCGTCTTCTCCCGTGGCGTGGGTGCCGGAGCACTGAACGAGGCGAATCGAATGGTCCGCAGGCCATGGTGTGCCGCGAGACGGCGCAGCTCGCGACCGCCGTCGTGGGGGTTTCCGTGCACATGCAGGGTCACGCTCGCGCGCAGCGCGGGTCGTAGGCCGGCGAGCAGGCGCGACAGCGCCGGCCACAGGGAGGTGTCGAGGCGCTCGCCCGGCAGACCGATCTCGATCGTCGGGCCGGACGGGCTCACCTGGCGGGCCGTGTGGGACAGGCCGGGGCCGTCGAGCGGGCCGACCCACAGACCGGCTCTGGTGACCGTGGCCTGCCAATGATCGGACAGTGCGACCACGCCGTCCGCGGGCTGGGGGGCGCCGGGCAACGGCGTCGTCCAGCGCAGCAGTCCGGGAGCGGGAGCCTGTGCGGCGCCCCGGGCCGGCCGGCACACAACGGCGTCGACGAAGGGCAGCCAGCGCGGAGCCTGGTCTGCCCCGACAAGGACCGACTGCGCGGAGTACGTCCCCAGCGGACTTCCGGCGGCGATGAGCGGCAGCCCGGTCATCAACTCCAGGTCCACGTCGAGTCGGTCGGCGACGGCCTGAGCCAGGGACAGCAGGTCGCGACGGCCACCGGGCGCGAGGCGTACGACGGCTCTGACCTGTTCCGGAAGGGCGGCGAGCACGTCGGCGACGTCGTCCGCCAGAACATCCTCGCCGTAGGGAACGCCCACCACAACCGCGAGTCGCCCGGGAGAGACCGGCACGGAGTGGTAGAGGTCGCCCGGCCTGGTCGGAGCCGCCTCGGCGGGCCGGATGAGCACTCCCGCCGGGATCTGTTCGACGACACAGCCGCCGGCCGTGCGCGCGGGTAATGCACGCAGGGCACTCTGCCAGGACGGGGCGGGGCAGCGCGGGCCCAGGGGCTTGGGGTGCGCCTGCGGGGCGAAGCGCCACCAGCCGCCGTCCGTCGCCGAGCCGAGCGGCATGGGCACGAACAGCGTCCCGCCCGGCACGAGCAGGGGCGGTCCGGCCGGGGCCTCGACCTTCAAGCCCCACGCGTCCGCGATCCGCCGTGCTGTGGCGGGCCGTTCCGCGCTGTCCTGGCCGGCCCCGGCCATGGCCAGCCGTACGGTCTCGGTGCCCGAGTCGCTGAGGGTGTCGAGCAGTTGACTCAGCCGGGGCCAGAAGGAATCGGCCGCCACGCTCTCGGTGCCCGCGATCAACGTCACTGTTCCGTCGTCCGAGCGTTGGCCCCGGGCCAGGTCACCGACGTCGGCCGGGCTCAGCGAGTCGTCCGAGGGGGAACGCAGGAGGAGCAGGCCGTCGTAGTCCTCCACCAGCACCTGATCCGCCGCGCCCGCCGCGCCGGGTCGGGGCTCGGAGCCCGCCGGCCCTGCGCCACCCGTCCCTGTCTGCCTGTCGCCACGGCGTTTGCCGAAGCCGCTCCAGCGCGTCATGCCGCACCACTGGCGATCAGCGCCATGGCCACTGAGTCGGGACCGTTGTCGTGCTCGGTCACCGGCACATCCTCCAGGACAAGACGCGATCCATCCCCTCGGCCTCTACAGCCTCTGCGAACACATTGGCTTCGATCGAACAGTCTGCGGTTGCTTCCACAACCATGCTGTTTTTGATGGTTACTTGACGGTGAACACCCGGTGCACTGTCGGCGCCAAGCGGCCATCCGCGTATCCGTCGGAGCGTCAAAATGGCGCCCCCATCAGCGAGTTGAGGCCACGGCGGGACGATAGACGCCCCCGACCCGGGCCAGGACGATAGCAGTGCCGCCTATGGGTCCGAACATGCGTACCCCACCTTCCGGTTCGATGATGATCAGTCGCACTCCCAGCTCCTCCGCGATCAGTTCGGCGACGGTCTCGGTGACAGGACCGCTGTGCGCGAGCTGCCTCAGCAGCCGGTAGCGCTGCGGCAGGGTGAGGTCGACCTCCGCCACGGGGAGTGTGGTGCCTCCGAGTTCGACGAAGACACTCTGCTCCGCGTTGAGGGTGACACCGGCTCGCGTGAGGTCCTCCGTGGACAACTCCCGGAGCTCACCGTGCCAGTCGGCTCGAGCGAGCAGCGGTGCCCTGTCCGCCGCGTCGGGGGCGGCGAGACGCTGCTCGGCCCACTGATGGAGTGCGTCGGGGCCGTCCTCGGCCGTGAGTGAGGCGATCAGCGCGCCGTCTCCCCGCGTCGGGTGCGGCAGGCCGGACCGCAGGGCGTGGATCAGCGCCTCGGTGAACCGGTCGCCGCTTCCGGCTACTTCGTGCATCTGGAGTTGTGTCCCGTCGAGGGTGAGCACGCCCTCGACGCCCCAGACGGGTGTCGGTGGCGCGGTGGCCCGGGTCTCGTCGGCGGCGCGAGTGTGTTCTGTCGTCTCCTCCGACACGGGCCGGACGTCGGACGTCCCGTCCAGTGCGCCGGTGTCCTGCGCGGCCGACCGCAGGCGCGCCAGGGTCGATGCCGTCAGTCCGCCCGTCAGGCGCCGCGCGTCTGCCTCGTCGGCGCCGTGTCGGCGCAGGAGGTCCGCGAGCCGGTCGCGTGTCGTGCGGTCCTCCGCGGACAGGGCGGGCGGCGGGGTGAGTTCGTCGTGCGGTCGCGGCCGTGGGTCCGGTGAACCGACCGAGGGGTCCGCGGGGACCGGGACGAGGGCCTCGTAGTGGTCACGGCCGTTGTAGTGGACGTACACGGTGGGGCCGGTGGCGTCCGGGGCGAGATCCATGACCGTATGGCCCCCGTTCCCGCCCGGCTGGACGAGGACGAGCCGCACCCCCAGCCAGCCGGCCAGCAGCACGGGCGCGTCGTCGTAGAACGGGGTGTGCCACAGCGCCGGGGACTCCAGGGCGCGGGTGACGAGATCGCCGTATCCGGTCGTGGTGAACGCATGCAGGGACGCCGGGATGTGGGCCCTGGCCTCCGCGGGCAGGGCCGCGCGGATCCGCTGCCAGACCGCGGCCGCCCGTGAGCCGCCCGCGGGTGCGCGCAGCAGGGTCAGCACCTCGGCGCGCAGGGTGTCGGCCTGGGCCCGCTCGGTCAGGTGGCGGGTGCGGGCCGGGTCCGCGTGCCAGGGGTCGGTGGTGGTGGGCGGCAGGAGCTGGTCGACGGCCCCGGCCGGGAAGCCGGAGAGCAGTTCGCGTTCCCGCTGGTCGGCTGCGAGGGCTTGCAGGTCGGCCTTGCGCTGGTCCTGGGCGAGTTGCCGGGTGATCCGGGTTCTCTGCTCGTCGGTGAGTTGGGGGGCCGCGCTGAGGCCCAGCAGGTCTTGAAGGTCGGCGAGGGTGGGGAACAGGTCCGCCAGCAGCGTTTCCAGGGGGTCCTGGGCTGCGTGCAGGGCTCGGACGGCAGCCGTGTCGGCGGAGTCGCCGTACCACTTGGCGAGGCCGCCGCGGAGCTCTGACAGCGCCTTGACCGGCCCCGGTGTCCGCCTGCCCGGGTGCTGGGCCGCCATGCTGTCCAGGACCGCGCGGAACAGACAGTCCCCGTCGCCCGGCACAGGTCGTACGGTGAAGGACCGGCCGTCTGCGCCGACCCGCCGCCCGGTGGGCCGTGGCGGGGCGGGCGGCGCGGGCGGAGAGACGGATGCCGGCTCGGGCTCGGTCTGTGGCTTGTTCTCCCCCTCGCCCTTCGGCGGCGCCGGGGTTCCGTCCGTCGTCTTCCCGTCCTTGACCGGTGCGGTCAGCCCTGTGGGCCGGGCCACCTGGTAGTGGCGGTCGGACAGGCTGAGGATCACCTGCGGGCGAGGGCGATCGGCGTCGTCGACCAAACCGCGGAGGCCGCGACGTGCCGTACCGGCCGTGTCGGCTCCGGATCGTGGAGTGCTGTCCGGGTCGAAGTCGTCGAAGCTGCCGTCGTCCCTGACGACGGTGATCCGGACGCCGAAGGTGCGCGCGGCGAGCATCGGCAGGAGGTCCGCGGCTGAGTGGTTCCAGCCCTTCTCCGACTCCGCGTCGCCGCGCCGCATGAGCTGGGCGACCGCGAGCCCCGCGCGGGCCTCGGGGCTCAGGTCGGCGGCGTGCGGGATCACGCCCAGGGCGTCGAACTCGCGGCGGGCCGGGGTGTCGCTGCCGAGCTCCAGGCCCGCGTCGCCTACTTCGGCCGCGGTGAACGTGTCGGCGTCGTCCGGGGTCACGAACGCCAGCAGGTCGATGTCGGCCGGGTCGGTCAGCCGGGCGGCCAGGCGCCGACGCAACTGGGGAATCGCGTCGGAGCTCGCGGAGTCGATGCCCGCCGCCGTGAGCAGCGTGGGGTCCGCGCCGTCCAGGCCCTGGAGGAGGGCGTGGAAGAAGCCCTCGCCCTCGCCCGGCACGTCGTTGAGGACGTAGGTCTGCCGGGTGGGTGAGGTGAGCACGGTGGCGGTGCCGTCGACGGTCCTGGTGTAGCGGGGGCGGTCCGGGCGCGGGGCCGGGGCCGGCTTCGGCGGCGCCTGGTAGGTCACGGCGGCCGGTTCCGGGTGGTCGCCGAGCTGCCGTCTGCCGTCCTCCGTGGCCGCCAGCCGGTGCCAGCGGGTGAGCTGGTCGGCCTCCGCACGTACCCGGTGGTACTCGGCCGCCGCGGTGTCCGCGAGGGCTCGTAGGTCGTCCAGTTCCCGGCGTCGGGTGTCGAACGCCTCGCGGGCCGCCCGCAGGCGTTCGGCTGCCGCGGCTTCGGCGCGAGCGGGTCCGTCGAGCCGGCGGGCCGCCGCCGTCTGCCGGGTCCGGGCGGCGTCGAGCCGTCGCTCTGCCGCTTCGCGCAGGGAGTCGGCGGTCCTGCGGGCCCGGGCGGGGTCGGCGGTCGGAGTGAGCGTCGTGGTCGGGTCCTGCTGCGCCTGTTCCAGCGCCGCGAGCAGACCGGCGGCCTCCGCGCGTTCGCGCCGGGCGGTCTCGACCGCGCGGTCGGCCGCCGCACGCAGTTCGTCCGCGCGGTGCCGTGCCTCGGCGAGGTCGACGGCCGCCTGCCGGAGCTGGTCGGGGTCCAGTTCGTCGCCGAGCAGCTCGACCCAGCCGGGCAGCGTGTCCAGCCTCTCCTGCGCGGCCGCGACGAGGGCCGTCCCCGTGGCGCGGTCGGCCGAGGCGGTCTCCCGCACCGTCTTCAGGCGGGCGTCGGCCTTGTCGAGCGCCTCTGCCGCCCCGGTCAGGCTCCGTGCGGTGGCACGGGCCGTGGCCGCGGTCTCCTCGGCCTCCTCCCGCGCGGTGTCGGCCGCTTCGGCGGCGTCCAGCAGTGGGTTGAGGCGGTTGCGGGCCTCCAGGGCGGCGGTCTCGGCCGTCCGCACCGCGTCCCGCAGGTGGACCGCGGTCCGGCGCTTCTTCCAGTACGCCTGGTCGGCGTCGACCCAGCCCTTGCTCGCCTTGCCGACCATGTCCCAGGACGTGCCGACGACTTCGGGGAAGTTCGTGTCCGTGATCAGCCTCAGTTGGCGGGCGATGTCCTCCCTCACCCAGGCGATGACATACGCCTCGGACTCCATCGCCTGCGGACCCGGCCGGGCGTGGCCGAACGTCCCTCGCAGGAAGTTCATGGCCTTGGCGTCCTTGAAGGTGCGGTGAACGTCACCGACACCGGTGAAGGTGGTGGGGATCGCGAACAGGAACGTCCGTCCGGTCTTCGGCTTGAGGTTTCTCGAGGTCAGGTGGTCGTCTCCGACGGGCATTCCGTCGCCGTCGAGGGCGTTGGGGCCGGGGCCGAGGAGACCGATCTGGTTGAGACCGACGCCGCTCGGCGAGTCGTACAGGAATCCGCCGCCGAAGCTGCCGCCCTGGGAATGCTCTCCGGCGGAGGAGGTGCCCGCGTTCTCGCCGTAGCGCCTGAGGACCTCCAGTTTCTTGCCGTCGGCGACGGTCAGCAGCAGTGCGCGGCTGAAGTCCGGTGCGGAGTGCAGTGCGAGTTCGCCGGTGTCGGTGCCCAGGAAGGACTTCTCGGTCAGGCCCGCGATCTGGTAGCCCCCGGGTTCGAGGGTGCGCGGGTAGAACGACGTGACCGCCATGTGGCTGGTGCCGTCCTCCAGTGCCTGCGCGGAACCGGTGCCGAGCCGGGTCAGGCCCGTGGTCCGGGTCCTGCGCAGCAGTTCCGTCAGGGTGGCGGCGTCGGGGCCGTCCGGGGACTTGAGGGCCTGGAGGGAGAAGCCGGGATCATAGGAGCGGGTGAGCAGCAGGTCGTTCGCCGTACGGACGTTGTCGACCCCGATGACGGCCCGGGGGTGGAAGCCGTTCTCCGGGAAGGTGAACGGCCGTCGGACGCCGTCGCCGTGCACGACGGTCAGTTCCCGTCCGACCGGCGGGATCGGGGTCGGCCTGGGAGCCCTGGCCAGGGCGGGGTCGTTCCTGGGATCGGGCGCGGGCAGCGTCCGGCGCGGGGCGGGCTCGGCGGCGTCGGGCTGGTCTGTGCCGGCCGCGGGCCGCTCCGGGGGTGTCGGCTCCATCAGGCTCAGCGGGACATGCTCGCGCAGGCCGCCGACGCTGTGTTCCGCGACGATGCGGTGCCTGCCGCGGAAGCGGTCCATGGCGCTGCTCGTGCCCTCGTCCGCCGTCCGGCCCGAGGGGGCACCCGAGTTGGGGGTGTCGTCCGCCTCCAGGGTGATGCGCATCGTGTACGGCGTGACGATCTCCGCGTGCGGTTCGGTGGAGGCCGCCCGGTAGATCGTGACGGTGGTGGTCGTATGACTCGACGCCACCGTCTGCTTGTGGGAGCCGCCTTCGGTGTACGAGGGTCCCGCGGCGGCGACCGACGCGTTTCCGGTGTGCGCCAACTGGCTTGTCTGGAGGGTGAGGTCGGCACCTGAGGAGGCCTCCGAGCTCTTCTGGACCGCCTCGATGGCCCGCCTGTTCTCCTCCATCTCCACGCTGTGGTCCAGTCCGTGGAACTCCGGTGTCCCGGCGATCAGTTCGACCCGTACCCGGACCCATCGGGTGCCGATGCGTACGCTGCCCCAGCCGGAGCCCTTGACCGAGACCATGGCCGACGGGCCGGTGGTCGTCATCTCCCCTCGCAGGGCGCGGGTGGCGCGAGCCGTCACGAGCTGGCGGATCTTCTCCCGGCTCGGCTCGTCCAGCCCGAGTCCGTCGATCCGCTGCTCGAAGGCGAGCAGCGCGTCGGTGGGGTCGAGCGCATTCACCACGTACGTCCCGAACGGCGCGCCGAGCAGCCACGGTTGAGGCGACCAGAGATGCTTGGTGTACCGGGGAATCTCACCGAGTCCGTCGTCGATGAGGCCCATCCGGTAGGCGCTCTTCTCCGGCAGATGGGCCAACAGACCGGCGGGGGTGGTCACTTCCGTACCCGCCGTTCCCGCCAGGCCCGACGGGACGAGCGCGCTGCCCGCGGCGGCCCGCCCGAGCCGGCCCGTGCCGAGCCGGCTGGTGGTCAGCGCGAACCAGTGCTCCACGTCGCCGGCGACCAGCATCTGGCGGGTGAACCCCTTGCGGTTCATGTCGGCGACGACGGTGCGCACCACGTTGAGGCCGCGGGTGCGGGAGCGTGAGACGGGGTTGGCGACGAGGCCGTAGACGCTCATGAGCCCGCGGCCGGGGTCGGACACGGAGTTGTAGCCCAACTGACCGCCGAAGACGAAGGTGGTGGTGTTGCTGACCTTGCCGGATGCCTGGCGGGTGCCGCCGAGGATCATCTCGGTGTCCATCGGCATCGATCCGGTGAGCAGGATCAAGCCGCTCACCGTGGTCGCGTACCGGAAGGTCCCCCACAGTTCGGCGGCGGGGCCCTTGCCGAGCAGGCCGCTGCCCGTCAGACCGAGCGGGCCGGAACTCTGGTCGAAGTGGGCCGTCAGGTACTGCGGTGTGAACGTCCGGGTGATCGCCTCCCGGGTGGGGGCGCCCTCCTTGACGAGTTGCCACGCACTGCCCGAGGCGCCGCGCAGGACCCTGTTCGCCTCCGCGACGAGCTGGGGTGACACCACCACGTTCACCGTCACGAACGGTTGCTCGCGCAGTTGGCGGAACTGATCCGTGCCACGCGCCGACAGCCGTGCCGTCCCCGGATCGCCGCCGTGGCCGTCGGACAGCATGAGGTCGCCCTTGGCCAGGGCGAGGGCGCGCCGGGTGGTCATGGTCACCGGGTCGGGTTCGTCGGTCAGATAGGGGTTGAGTGCCCCGTCCGCGTGCGGGTCGGCCTCGGGTGTGTGCTGGACGGGGACGCTGATGAGCACCTGTCCGGTCATCGGGCCGCCGCCGCGCAGCAGCCCACCGGCCGTCCGGCCGAAGAGGATGTCGGTCGGTTCGTCGAGGACCAGCAGGCCGGGCAGTCCGAAGCCGAGGCCGCGGATCAAACCGCGGGGCCGCCAGTAGCCGCCCAGGGTCGCGGTGAGTTCGAGGTCGTAGCGGTAGAGGTGCGTGGGCTGGTTGCTCACCGACATCGGTTCGTTGGTGACGGTCGATCCGAACCCGGTCTCCACCTCCCGCTGCCATCCCTGGCGTGCGCCGGCGGTCAGTCCGAGGGTGTTGCGCGGCAGCCCGGCATCGTCGACGTCGTTGTCGCGCCCCGACAGGGTGCCCTCGAATCCGAGGTCGGCACCGCGCTTGGCGCTGGTCTGGCCGTCCATCCGCTCCACGCCCTGGGCGCTGAAGCGCATGCCCTCGTTGAGGTCCTTGCCCTCGTAGCGGCGCCCGGTCAGTGTGCCGTGCACCCAGACGGTGTAGTACGTCTGCCCGACGGTCCCGGGGTCGGTGAGCCGGATGCTCAGGCCCACCGTGGTCAGTGCCTCCAGGCCGGCGGTGACGCTCTGCTGGGACAGGGCACCGAGGATCTGGAGCGTGTTCTGGAGGGCCGCGTGGTACTTCGCGGGGTCCGACCACTGCGGCGGCACGGGCAGGCTGTGGGCCGCGTCGAGCAGCCGGTCGGGGTCGCGCCGCAGCATGTCGTGGAACCGGGCGCGCCAGCCCTTGGGCAGGTTGAGCTGGTCGAGGGGGACGACCAGGCCCCGACGGCGGGCGGCGACGGCGTTCACCACGTTGTCGGCGAAGGTGTCCAGCAGGGTGCGGCCCACACCGTCGGCCGTGTCGGGCAGGACGCGGGTGCGCAGGCCGTCGTCGAAGGTGAACTCCTTCACCCGGTGCATGCCCAGGGTCCGGGGGCGGTCCACGGTCAGATAGGCCGGGGCGAACGGCACGGCCCCGTGGCGAAGGACGAGCGCGGTGCCGTCGTCCCAACCGGCCAGTCGTCGCGCCTCGGCGCTGGTCATCCGGTCCAGGCTCCAGGTCAGGAACTCGGTGGGCGGCCCGCTGTCGCCCGCCCGGCGCACCCGGACCGACTTCACGACCACGTACAGCGCCGTCCTGGGGCCCTTGACCTGGCCCGCCGACTTCAGCGCACCGGAGCCGCCGAGGCCGCCCTGACGGCTGCGTGCGAAGGAGTACTGGGCGCTCGGCCCGAACTGCAGCCGCAGGTCGAACGGCGCCAGACCCGGCTCGAAGAAATTGAAGGCGGGCCCGGCAGCGGCCTGGAGGAGCACGCTCCTGCCCTGGGCCCGGCTGCGTTCGCTGCGGACCGTGGAGGTGTTGATGTCCCGCATCTCGGCCTTGTCGGTCTCCCCGAAGAGCACGGCGGTGCGGGGGATGACCTCCTCGACTACGAAGACGCCCAGGGGGGACTTCTTCTTGTCGTCGGCGAAAAGCGGCGGAGTGGTGACCCGGCCGCGCGCCATCGTGGAGCTGTGCCGCTGGAAGCTGTCCACCGAGAAGAAGGTGTCCAGTTCGTCGTAGGCGGTGCTGCCGGGCAGGGCGCCGATCAGCCCGGCAGCCCAGTCCCGGATCACCGCGACCGGCCCGTAGCCCTCGACCCGGACGAAGCGGTACTGGGAGTTGCGGTCGAGCTGGATCGACCGCGGGATGCGGCCGGGCCTGGACACCTTGGTGACGCTGTCTGGGAGCCGCACCTGAAGACCGTTGCGGACAGCGAACTCGAAGCGGGCCGGGACGAGTTCGGCCACCTCGGCAACCGTGGCGGCGGCCTCGGCCTCATCACGGGAGGCGGGGTCCGTGTCGTGATCGCTGCCGCTCCGGGTGTCGATGTCGGTGATGACCCGGCCGGTGGCATCGGTGACCCATATCTCGTAATGGAGATCGTCCAGATAGGTCCGGGAGTCGTCGAGGGTGCGCGTCTCCATCTGGTTCTGGCGCTGATCCGTCAGCGTGTAGCCGACCTTGTTGATGAAGCCGAACCGGAAGGCCAGACGGCCGTAGCCACCGAAGGCCGCGGCACCGAGCGGGCCGAGCGGTCCACCCACCCCGTACTGGGAGTTGGCCTGCATGTTCTTGGTGAACCCGAAGACCGCGGCCGCCCGATGCATACTGTCGATCTTCGAGGCGTGACCGATGCCGTCGTCGTACGGCGACCAGTTGCCGTGATGGCGGGCCCTGATGTGCAGGATCCGCACCTTGCCGTCCTGGTTCCGGTAGGGAACAGGACGCCCGCGGTCCGTGAGGCTCTTCGGCTTCTCCGTCAGCAACTGCGTTATCTCGGACGACAGTTGGTCCTGGTCACTGGGTCGCGCGTCGGGTCGGCTCTCGAGTTCGGCTCGGATCCGGTCCACCACCTGGTCGATCCCGCGCAGGACGACCGTGCTCTGGCCGAACGTGGTCGGGTTGTCCAGGAGTTGGCGGCGCTCGGCGTCGGTCAGGTCCTCGGGGAGCAGCGCTTGGAGATCGTCGACGTACGCGGGCATGGTGCGGCCGTCGTCGAACCGGGCCGGAGTACGCCGACCGGCGGGCGGGGCCGTCATCGAGGGGTCCAGGACGGGGTCGTTGCCGATGCCGTCCGTCTTCGGCGCCGGCGGGTCGGGCGTCTCCTCGGTGGGCTGGTCCAGGGGCAGTTGGACGGCCTGCGTTGCCGTGCCGCCCTCCGGGGTGAGGTACACCCCGGAGGTCCGGTTCGCCACCAGGGTGTACGGCGCGGTGTCGGGGTCGAGTTCGCCCAGTACGGCGTGTAGGACGTCGATGTTCTCGACGCGGCCGATCCAGCCGCTGTCACCGCGCAGATAGGCGCCCGACGGCAGGTGGACGAAGTCGTCGCCGAAGCCGACCCAGCCCTCGGCGTCCAGTTCCTCTCCGTCGGGCAGCCGCACGCGGCCCGTGTCGCTGACCTCGTACCCAGGGGGCGCGGCTGCGGACGAGCCGGAGCGGACCGATGCGGAGTCGGTGGGGGCGGAGGGGTCGGAGGGTTCGCGCAGGGTGACCGGGAACCACGTCTCCTGCGGGGTGTTCTTGCCCTTGCCCTCGGGCAGGGGCACGTTCTCGACGGGTACGCGAGTCGGGCCGGGCTCGCCTTCCGCGGCGCGCCGGGGGGACATCAGGGTCACGGACCGTCCCACCGGCCAGCGTGACGCGAGCGGGTCGACTCCGTTGTCCCGGGATCCACCTCGCAGTCCGCCGCGCTGCCGGCCGCCCGATCCGGCGTTCGGGTCGAAGGCCATCGAGGGCAGGAGGAGTGGCGCCTCGGCGGCGGGGGCGCGGGGCGCGGGCGCGGTCCTGGTGGCGGGGGCGGGGGCGCTCGGGTTGAACACCGTCTGTGGCAGGAGGGGCGGGGCGGCGGAGGGGGAATCGGAGTCGTCGTCGGAGTCCGATTCATCGCCGGAGTCGGACTCGTTCTCTGACTCCTCCTCTGGTTCCTCCTCGGACTCGTCTTCGGACTCGTCGTCGGAGTCCGAGGTGTGACCGGGGTCCGCCGTGGCCTCAGCCGTCTCCGGCTGCGCCTGGTCGTCGTCGAGTTCGGGAAGGTTCTGGCGGACGACGTCCATGTCGAGCGGGTTCCCGTCGGCCGGGATGGTCGCCACGGACTCGACAGTCGCAAGGACGTGCGCGTCGAACAGGTCGTCCTCGGGGCCGAGTTCGTAGACCCGGGAGACGTACTCGGAGATCGCGTCGGGCCCGGGCAGCTCGGGGAATTGGATGCCGGCCGTGTCGCGCAGACGCTGGAACGCCCCCAGCCATCGGGCCTGTCCGGCCGGGTCGTCGCCCGGTATCCCGTCGCCGAACATCGCCCGGGCGGTCCGTACCGTGTCGACCACCCGGCGGCGCAGGTCACCCGGCGAGTCGCCCGTGAGGCCCATGTCCTGGGCCAGGCCGTCGAGCAGCCGGACGTCGCGCGGACCGCCGAACTGGTTGAAGCCGTCCCAGCGCGCCGCGCGCAGGTGCTGGTCGAACAGGGCCATGCCGTCCTTGAGATGGGCGACGATCTCCGGGACCGAGAACCCGCCGAGGAACAGCGAGTGCGAGTTCATCAGCACGGCGGGCCGGAAGCCCTGCTCCAGCAGGAACTTCTGCATCAGCGTGTGGACGTTGACGCGGCTGTTGGCGTCCGTGAAGGGCTGGAGGATCTGGAGGGCACGTGTCACCCGCGCGATGGCGCGCAGCTTGTCGTCGGGGCCGACCGCTACGGCCACCTCGTCGTAGTACCGGTCCAGCAGTTCCTGCACCGCGGCGCGGGCGTCCTCGACGGTGTAGTTGCTGGACACCCTGCCACCCAGCCAGAAGACCATCAACGGCCGGGGCCCGCCCGGCCGTTGTGCGTTGAAGTCGACGAGCAGGGGCCGGCCCAGGACGGTTTCCTCACCGACGTCGTCGGCGAGGCGTTCGACGCCCGTCCCTCGATGGGTGACCATCGCGGAGCGCGACCAGGTGGTCGACCTGTTCTGGCCGCCGTCCGTGAGGTGGCGGGTCGCGAGGTCGTGCATCTCTTCGTACGCGTGCACGTCGATGCGCGACCAGTCGCGGTCACCGCTGCCGCCGTCGAGGACCTCGGCGTACAGCTCCGTCATGCCCTTGCGGTAGCCCGGGTACTTGGTGCGGTCCAGGTGGCCGCCGATGTCCTCGGGCTTGGGCGCGAAGATCTCGTCGTGGACGTTCGGGTCGATGAACAGCCGCCACCAGGAGCCCTGGAGCAGCAGGTCCGACAGGCGCGGTACCACCGAGCGCGGCGGCCGTCCGGACGTACCGCCCTCGTAGAACTCACGGACACGCTCGCTGGGGAACCGGCCGCCGACGGCGACGTTGTCGCGCAACTCCTGCTCGCTGAGGGGTTCCAGGCTGTTGTAGCGCTCCCAGGAGTCGTCGTACGCGAAGAAGTCCAGGTCGTGGCGCTCCGGATGGGCCTCCTCCGAGGCCCACAGCTCGGTGGCCGTGAGGACTTCGTGCAGCGAGTGGTGACGGTTGGCGAGCAGGGTGCCGAGGAGCGCCAGCCGCATCAGTCCGAGGTCGAGGCCCGCGTCCCACTGCTTGTTGGCCGCCTCGACGGCGTTGAGCCAGAAGTAGGCGGTGCCGGACAGGCCGGTCATGAGCAGGGCGCCGGTGCCCTGGGCCGAGTAGTGCGGGGAGTCCTCCACGGTCAGCGGGCGCTCGTCCGTGGGCAGCGCGGCGGGCGGACGATGGGAGACGCCGGAGCGCTCCGCGCCGGTGATCCAGTCCGTGCCGTTCGCGGAGAAGTCGCGTTCGGCCTGGCTCAGCGGCGGCCGGGCGGTCTCCGGATCGCGCTCGGGCAGGCCGTCCGAGGGGGTGCCCCGCCAACGGCGGTCGGCGGCGATCACGGGCGGGTAGTTCTTCCGCGTGCCGTGGAGGGAGTCGAAGACGTGGTAGCGCAGCGCGTTCCACAGCAGCACGGTCTGCTCACGGAAGTTGCCGTTCTGCACGACCTCTTCGAGCGCGGTGAGCGACCGCCCAACCGAACCGGGAACCGAGCTGTCGAGGGAGCCGAGCATGGGCCGCATCAGCGGCGGTGTCTTCTCCCAGAGCAGGGCGACGAACCGCTTCACCTCGGCTGTGACGTGGGGATGCTCCGAGAGGAAGTCGGCGAGCCTGCTCTCGTACTGCTCCGCCTCGCTCTGGTAGCGCAGCCGCTCCAGGTCCTCGGGGCTGACCGGGGCGGGCCGGAAGTCCGACGGCGGCAAGGAGAACGCACGGTCGTCGGGCGGGATGCCGAGTGTCTCGGCGGGTATGGCGGCCACGTCGTCAGAGTCGTCAGAGTCGTCAGAGTCGTCAGAGTCGTCAGAGTCGTCGGACTGGTCGGACTCGTCGTCGGAATCCGCTTCCTCCGCCCCGGACTCCTCCTCCGACTCCGAGTCCGATTCCGATGCGTCAGCCTGCTGCACGGGCGCGGAGGACGTGGGTGGTCGCCGTGGCGGCGGGACCGCGGTCGGCTCGCCGTCGGAGTCGTTCTCGGAGTCGTCCTCCACGTCCGAATCCCCATCGGAGTCGGAGGAGTCGGACGACACGTCGTCGGAGTCCGAGCGGTCGCCACCGGGATCGGGCGGCCGCGGGCCCGGCCGGGAGGCCGAGTCCCCCGCCGTGGGCACGGCCGTCGGCGCCGCGGGCAGGCCGTCGCTCGCGCCTCCGCCCAGCCGGGCGGGCAGGTCGAGTCCGTGCCGCAGACGGTCGGCCAGGGTGGTCGCCGCGTCACGGCCACCCCCGGTCACCAGCACGTCGGCCACCTGCCGTACGGCGCTCTGGTACGACTCCAGGGCATGCCGTGAGTCGGCGAGCACCGGATGCAGCTCCAGCGGCAGCACGAGCGAGACGGCCGTGCTCCAGGCCTGTCCGGCGTTGTCCCTGACCTCGTCCGGCAGGGCGTCGGCGAAGTCGGCGTAGGCGTCCTGCCAGATGCGCCGGGTGGCGTTGGCCGCTGTCGAGTCGAGCACGGGAGACCACGGGCCCGGCTCCACCATCAGCGACTTGACCTGGTCGAGGACGGCGGGGTCGGACAGGTCGACGGAGTCACCGAGTTCGGTGGGCAGGTCGTCCACCGTGATCCGGTCGGCGATCCACTGGCGCTGCGTCTCGTCGCGCCGGACGACCGGCACGTGCTGGTTCTGCGGGTCCGGCGCGTAGGGGTCGATCCCCAACTCCCGCAGCCGTACCTCGGTTTCCGTGAGGTGGGCCTCGGCCTGCTGTACGTCGGAGGTGGCCCGCGTGAGTGCGTCGGCGTCGCGGCTGGAACCCACGCCCGTCTCGACGCGCTGCCGGATGGTGTCCGCCTTGGCGTTGGCCTCGGCGGCGGCGCGCATCGCGTCGGCGTGCTCGTCGCGGGCCTGGGTGACGACCTCCGGGGCCGGCTGGCGCGCAGGGCTGCTCGTGCCGATGCCGGGCGTGTGGGAGGGGGCCGTGGCCGTCGTCACGGGGCTCGCGGGGCTCGCGGGCGGGATGACGTCCGGGTCGGACGACGAGGTGTCCGACCACGAGGACTCCGAGTCACCGAAGCCGGTGGGCGTCCGCGTGCTGTCCTCCCCCGTCGAACCCGCGAGGTTGGGGACCGGCTTCGGCAAGGCGAGACCGGGGGCGTCACCGCTGGTCGAGGAGGTGGTGGGCAGCGGGGAGACGGGGTTGAGCACGGACTCGATGTCCGACGGAGCCGTTGACGACGTGACCGGGTGGTCCGTGAACGTGTCGGTCAGGTCCGCCCGGGACGTCGAAGTCGTCGCGCTCGACGGCGGGTCGTAGGTGCGCGAGGACGACGGGATGGACGACGTGGTGGACGTCATGGTGGACGTCGTGGGCGAGGAGGTGGGCACCGGCGTCGCGGTCGTGGGTGTCGGCGTGGGAGTGGTCGTCGAGTTCGACGTCGGGAGGTTCGACGTGAGGGACCTGGTCGACGACGGAAGCGGCCCCGGAAGCACCGCCGATGGGGGTGTCACCGTACCCGTGGAACCCGAACCACCGTATCCGCCGCTGGAGTTCACCGGACCGGACGCGGACGAGCCGCCCGCTCCCCCGCCGGACGATCCGGAGAGGTCGTTGACCTCGGTGAAGATGTGCTTGTTGTCGAAGTACTTGTTGAACGCCCACAGCCCCGCACCGCCGAGCGCGACGGAGGCGCCGAGTTCGAAGACGGCGCTGGAGCCGCTGCCGACGAACGTCTCCCACTTGAAGTCCCAGTTGCCCTCGAAGGCCCCGTTGATGACGTACTCGCCGAGTCCCTCGGCCGCGCCGGCGACGACGAAGGCGCCGACGATCTCGGGCGGGCCGTTCTTGAAGAGCTTGTAGTTCAGGTTGTTCGGGTTGAACTTGAACTTGTCGAGGACGTCGGCGTTGAAGTCCTTGAAGATCGACTTGAAGGGTTTGGCGACCCATTCGAAGACGCTGCCGAAGAGGCCGACGACCGCGCCGAACGCGGCGGCCTTGCCGACGTCGCCCCAGTCGATGCCGTCGGGCTTGCGCCGGCCGCTGTTGAGGGCGATCTGGGCCAGCCGGACCGCGAGGGTCTGAAGGGCCTCGGTGACCGCCTCGGTGAGGGTCGGCATGATGTGGGTCATCGTCAGCAGCCGGTCGATGATCATCAGGACCGCGAAACGGCTCCGGGCCCGTGCCAGGAAGATCTGCGACACGGACGCACCGCCCGTGAAGGCCATCAGCGCGGTGAGGATCGCCAGTTCGGCGATCAGCATGATGATCTCGGCGATGATCTCCCACTTGGCGCCCTGGACGTTCTGCGACAGGTCGATCTGCCGGTTCTCGAGGTCGGTGATCTGGTCGAGGACCCGCTGGACGGGGTCGTTGCCCCGGCCCTCGCCGATGAGCATGGTGAGGCCCTGGACGTACTGCTCCGCGACGGCCGGCGGCAGGGAGTCGCGGGACTTCTGGATGGTGTCGCGCGCGGTGTCCCTGAGCTTGGTCAGGTTCCTGCCGTAGTAGCTGTAGAGCTCGCGGCTGGCGTAGAGAAGGTTCTCCCTGGCCTGCAACGGCATCTCGCCGATGAGGACGAACAGCATCTTCCGGACGTCCGGCGGGAAGTTGATCTCCTCCATTCAGCAACTCCCGCCCGCTGCCAGGGCCATCGCGCTCATCCGTGTCCGCCCGCTCAGTGCTTTCCGGACCCGGAGCCGTCCCCGAGGGAGTCCAGCTTGCTGTTCTGGAGGTTGATCCCCTCCAGCGCGTCCTGCTGGGTGCCCTCGATGTTGCGCAGGTTGCCGAGCACGGCGGACCCCAGGTACGCGAAGGCGGTGCCGTACTCCCGGAACACCGACAGCAGGGTCTCGTTGGCCTCCATGTAGCCGGGGAAGTTCTGCTGGTAGAACTCGTCGTCGTAGCCGTACGCGCCCTGGTACTCAGCCTGTTGGGCGATGAAGTCGTCACCGGCCTTCTTCGCCAGGTCCGGCAGGACCCCGATCAGTTCGACGCCCTGCCGCAGACCGGCGGGGTTCGCCTCGTACCTGTCCGAGCTCATGGCTGCCGTCCTCGTCCTGGGGGCTGGTTGTCGTCCGTGTCCTCGTGGATCTCGTCGCGCAACCGGTCCCTGGCCGCTCGGCCGCGCCCGCCCGCCGTACCGTCGTCGGGTGCCGCGCCGAAGAGACGGTCCCAGTCGATGTCGATGCCGCGGATCCCCGTCGCGCCGCCGCCCTGCTGCTCGGCGAGGGGGGCGAACGTCTCCCTCACCCGGTGGGCCATCTTCGCGCGGGCCTCCTGCACGGCCTCCAGCACGGACGCGGCCAACTGCGGGCCTGGCAGGGAACGGAACCTGCCGTCGGGGAACTTGAGGCCGGTCAGCTCGCCCTGCGGGCCGACCGTGACCTCCACCGTGCGGTCACGGGAGCGAGCGGTCGCCGTGGCCTGGTGCAACTCGCTCTCGGCGCGCGCCACGGCATCCTGCACGGCCTCCAACTCGGCCATGGCCTGGGCCAGTTTCTGCTTCATGGACTCGCTCATCGGCCGATCACCGCGGGTGCGCCCCCTTCGTCCGCGCCCCAGACGTCGTCGTCCTCGGGCTCCCAGGTGTCGCGGGCCCGGTCCCCGCTCTGTGTCTCCGGGCGGTTCGGCGCTCCGGGCGTCCCGGGCACGTACGGGGTCGCGCCGGTGGTGGGACCGCCGGCGGCCACCCGCACCTCGTCCTCGGCGTAGCCGCCGTTGCCGCGGGTGTCGCCTGTGCCTGTACGGCCGCGGCGGTTGCTGATGATGTCGCTGTCGATGACGTTGCGGACCCGCTCGCCGTCGTTGTTGCCCGCGGAGCCTCCCCCGCCACCCATACCGCCCATGCCGCCCATCGGCATGCCGCCCATGGGGCTGCCGCTGCCGCCGGAGGACGCGGCGGAGGTGCCCGCCGAGCTGTCGAGGCCGCCGGTGGTGGCGAGCCCGGGGAACGCGCCGGCGTTCAGCAGTTGTCGGTTGCTCGGCGTCGCCACCTGGGGGTTCGCGCCGGAGCTGTAGTCCAGGGGCGACTGGTAGGGGGTGTCGTCGTACAGCTCCTCCTCGTAGGAGGGGTAGTCGTACGACGGCTGGTGGGTGGAGGACGAGCCGTACGTCGGCAGGTCGCCGCCGTTGAGGTAGCCGGAGGACGTCGAGCCGTCCGGGAGCGTGATGGTGGTGGAGCCGGTGTCCGGGTCGACGGTCTGGACGGTGCCGTCCGGGTACTCCGTGACCACGTGCCCGCCGGAGTCGAGGTGGGTGACGCTGCCGTCCGGATTTGTCAGCAGGTCACCGGTGTTGAGCGGGCCGGAGATGGTGGTGCCGTCGGGGCGGGTGACGGTGGAGCTGTGGGTGAGCGGGTCGATGGTCGTGGAGCTGCCGTCGGGGTAGTCGGTGACCACGCGCCCGGAGGAGTCGAGGTGGGTCTCGCCGCCGCCGGGAAGGTCCAGGGTGGCGTCGTTGACGGGGCCGCTGATGGTGGTCGGCGACAACTGTGACAGGTCGCCGTTGTTGAGGATCTCCTGGCGGGCGTCGCCGTACCGGGCGAACGCCTCCTGCTCCCGCTCGGCCGCCTCCTGCTCCAGCTTCCGCTGCTCGGCCTCGGCCTGGGCCTGCTTCTTCTCCTGTTCGGCCTGGACCTGCTCCTGCTTGGCCTCCTGCTCGGCCTGCTTCTGCTCGGCCTTCGCCTCCGCCTGGGCCTGCTTGGCTTCCTGTTCCTTCTCCTTCTGCTCCGCCTTCGCCTCGGCTTCCTTCTCCTTGGCGTCCTGCTCGGCCTTGGCCTCGGCTTCCTTCTGTTCGGCCTTCTTCTCCGCCTCGGCCTGCTTGGCCTCCTGCTCCTTCTCCTTCTGCTCCGCCTTCGCCTCGGCCTCCTTCTCCTTGGCCTCCTGCTCCGCCTCCTGCTCGGCCTGTTTGGCTTCGGCCTCCTTCTCCTTCTGTTCGGCCTTCGCCTCGGCTTCGGCCTCCTTCTGCTCCTGCTCCTTGCGCTGGCGCTCCTGTTCGGCCTTGGCCTGGGCCATCTGGGCGATCTGGAGCTGTTCCTGGCGTGCCTGCGCCTCGGCGGCCTTGGCTTCGGCCTCCTTCTCCTTCTGCTCCTGCTTCGCTTCGGCCTCGGCCTGTTTGGCTTCCTGCTCCTTCTCCTTCTGCTCGGCCTTGGCCTCGGCTTCCTTCTCCTTGGCGTCCTGCTCGGCCTTGGCCTCGGCCTCCTTCTGTTCGGCCTTCTTCTCCGCCTCGGCCTGCTTGGCCTCCTGCTCCTTCTCCTTCTGCTCCGCCTTCGCCTCGGCCTCCTTCTCCTTGGCCTCCTGTTCAGCCTTGGCGGCGGCTTCCTTGGCCTCCTGTTCGGCCTTCTCCTTGGCGGCCTTCTCCTCCGCCGCCTTCTCCTTGGCCTCCTGCTCGGCCTTGGCCTTCGCTGCCTCCGCCTCGGCCTTAGCCGCCTGGTCCTTCATCCACTGCATGTAGGCGGCCTGCTGCGCGGCGGCCTCCGCCGCCTTCTTCTCCGCTTCCTCTTCCTTGACCTCGGCCTCGTCCTTGGTGAGGCCCTCCTCCAGGGAGCTGCCGCCGCGGGATTTGATGTCGCCGAGGTCGAAGGTGGACTTGCTCCAGGCGTCCTTGACGTCCTTCAGGGCGGCGACGGCGGCCTTGTCGAGCTGGTCGACGACCGACTTCTGCCAGTCGAGGATCGCCTGGTTGCCGATCTTCGCCCAGGTGCCGAGATCCTTGAGGTCACCGAACTCACGGGCCGGCGTGTTCGCGTCGCCGGGATCCTTGGCGTTGTTGTCGAACCCGGCCTCGGCCACGTAGTTGACCGACGCGGGAGCCTCGGAGTAGCTGGGGACGATCTCGTAGGTGATCTTGGTGATGTTGTGGTCCCACACGTACTTCGTGATGCGGGACAACAGGGCGTGCAGCCAACTGAGGGGGTTGCCGTCCTTGTACTCCCAGGTCGCCCAGGTGGTGTGGAGGTCCCAGGCGGCTGCGCGCAGCGCCTTCTTGGCGTCGCGGATCTCGTTGCCCTGCCTGGAGAAGTAACTGCCGTTCGGACTCATGTCGTCGGCGTAGTCGCTGTACTGCTTGTTGAGCTTCTTGACGAGGTCCCAGAAGACACCGGCGGCCGTGCCGCGCCAGGCGTCGTTCTTCTCCAGGCCGACCCGGGTCTGCCACTCCTCGATCTTCTTCTGCTGGTCGACGAAGAACTTCGCGGCCCGGTCGAACGCCCCGGCCACCACGTCGAAGTTGTTGAGCGTGACGGACGCCGCCTCGTCGACGGACACCTCGTTCCAGGAGAACCCGTGGGTGCCTTCGGGTTTGTTCAGCAGCGCTTCCAGGGCGAGCCCGGTGCCGTAGCTGTACTGGGCCAGCGGCCGGGTGTCCCAGGTGGGTTTGCCCATGCCCAGGTGGTTGTCGTACTGGCTGCTGAAGGTGCCGCCCTCGACGTAGCCGCCGGACGGCGGGTCGTCCCCGCTCTTCTGCCCGAGCAGGGTGATGCGCGCCTTGTGCATCGTCACGTCGGAGCCCGCTCCGCCGCTGGTCCGGTAGAAGGGGATGACGAAGTCGGTGTTCTGGATGCGGTAACCGGCGTTCTCGTACAGCCAGTTGAGATCCTCGGTGTCGACGTAGTCCACCTGGGAGACGTCGGAGATCTCGACCTTCATCAGGGGGATGCCCTCGTTGCCGACCAGGGTGTCGAAGAGGGTGTCCCGCGCCGGTGCGACGTATCCGGTGAACAACTTGATGGCTTCGTGCCAGTGGTCGTTCGTCGCGGTGAGATCACCGGTGATCTTGGTGGGGTCGAGAGCCATGACGAAGGGCCTTTTCGATCAGGTGGGCCGCCGGTCGGACCGAGGGCGAAGAGGGTGAACGCAGGCGGCTGGGCGGTCAGTCGTCCTCGTCGTCTCCCGAACCCGACCCTTCGGACAGGATGCTGTCCACGTCCTCGAAGAAGTCGATGAAGTCCTCGCCCTTGATCTTGTCGAGGTTCACGTCACGGGCCTTGAAGAGCTTCTCGATGGTGTCCTCCAGGCCGTCCTGGATTTCCTCGAAGAGCTCGCCCTGCTGCTTGAGGATCGCGGTCACCTCGCCGATGAAGGCGTTCAGCGCCTTCACGACGTACTGCCCGTTGGTCCAACTGTTGTCGCCGGCCATCAGCCCGATCGCGATCGGGTTCTTGTCCTGGCCGGTGAGGAAGCCCGCGCGGCTGCCTCCCCCCTCCTCCAGATCGACGAGAGCCGGCACCGTCAGGGTGGTGTCCCCCGGCGCGGTGCCTTCCAGGCCCATCTTCCGCAGTTCGTCGGCGAACGGGATCACGTCGTTGTCGAGGAAGTTCTGCAGCCAGGCCTTGTTGAGATTGACCGTGGGGGCGCTCTCCGCCATGCCGTACTCCTTCTGCTGCTCGCCTGTCGGTCACCGCCCCTTGGCCGCTGGGGCCGAGGAGGGTGGGAGGTGGGGGGAGGTGAGGCGGTCAGCCGCCGATGCGGACGCTCTGCCAGAGCTGGGTCAGGGAGTTCTCGCTGTACTTGTAGGTCCCGGAGACATCGGTGAGCAGGGCCGAGTTCTCGGCGAGGATCCGCTTCATCGTTTCGACAGCGTTGTCCCAGGCGGCCTGCTTCTCGGTGTAGACCGCGCGGTCCTCACCTTCCCAGGTGTTGCGCAGCTCCTGGAGTTCGGCCTCCAGGTTGGTGAGGATGCTGTCGATCGCCTTGGTCTGCTGGACCATGTCGTCGGCGGCGTTCTCCATGTGGGAGTAGTCGACGTAGATGAGTCCGTCGGTGAAGTCGGGCATGGCTGTCCTCGTCTCTTGGCGGGCTTGTCGGGCAAAAGGGCGGGTCCAGGGGCGGCCCGGAGGGGCTCTCCGGGGCGACCGGAGGGGGTCAGCCCGCCAGCTCGTTGAAGATCGCTTCCGAGCGGTCGTAGGCCTCCTGGATCGACTGGACCGCCGAGCCCTGCTGCATGCCCTTGGCGCGCAGCGTCTCGTTGAGGGTGTCGATCATGCTGTTCAGGTTGACCGAAATGATCTCTGCCTGCTGGTCCCAGCGTTCCAGAAGCTGCTGGAACGCGCCGCCGTCGCTGCCGGCGTACCCCGAGGAGAGGGTGTTCTTCATGCTGTCAACGTCCTGACGGCAGCGCTGCACGCCGGAGAAGGCCTGCTCCAGCGCGGTGACGCCGTTCCGTGTCGCTTGTTCCTCTGACTGCTGCCTACCGGTGGGCGTTGTCATGGGGCCGCGCCTCCTGAGGTTCACGTTGAGTAAGTGAGCTTAGATGATGGTGAGTTGATTGATTTTTGGTCTACCTCACCCGGGTGCCGCTGTGCCAACCGAAGCGACGGGATGACGCCAAGAGTTCATCCCCGGTCCGCTTTCTCCCCGGTCGGTGCGGTGGCCGGCACCGGCACACCGGTTCCGGCCGCCGCTCGGCCGCCCGTGCCGCTCGCCGCGCCCGCCACGGTCCCGGATGCGTCTGTTCCGCAACGCGGTGCCGTCGTGGTGCTCGTCCCCAGCGCCGCCGCCTCGGGGGTGAGGTCGGGCCCGGTCGGCAGCATCGCGAGCAGTGGTGCGGGAAGCCCGCGCGCCTGACTTTCCGCGTAACCGAGCGCCGTCAGCGCCTGCGCCGACCCCACCCGGTACTTCATCCCGGTGTCGGTGACCAGGTAGACGGTGCCGCCGACCTCGCTGCCGCTCGCGCCGAGCGCCCGCACCAGGTCTCCGCCGCCCGGCGGCACCGTGATCCTGCCGACCGGCACGCAGGCCGGGGTCAGCCCTTCAGGCGGGGCCTGGGCCGCCGGACCGAGCTCACCGGACGTGACCAGGGCGACACTGATGCGCGGGCCCTTCTGCCCCGGTTGCACCCGTACACAGGCGGTCGTGCCCTCCTCGACGCCGATTACCTCCGGGGGCGAGGCGGGGCGGTCGGTCTCCTGGGCCGACGTGTCGGCGCCGGGGGCCAGATGGCCGCTCAGGGCGTCCGCGCCGAGCGTCGCGACCTGCGCCGCGTGCCCCTCGTAGACCTTCTTGCGGATGTCGGGGGCGCCGAGCAGCAGTGCCGCGCCGGTCGCCGTCAGCGGGACCAGGCCCTCGCGGCGCAGCAGGTAGTAGCGTTCCGCGGAGCCGGGCACGGTCACCCGGAACACCTCGCCGATCCGGGTGCTCCGGCCACCGAGCTCGGGCCCCGTGGCACCCAGCTCCGGTACGTCCGCCGGGGTCAGGTCGGGTCCGGAGGGCACGGAGTTCAAGAAGGCCGCCGAGACCGGCAGGCGTGGGGTGGTGCCGTAGCCCAGCGCCCCGCGGGCGTTGGTGTCCTTGTCGAGCCGCAGCTTGCTGCCCCGCCACACCAGGTAGTCGGCCTTGTCGGGCCCGGTCACCAGCAGCGCCTGCGCGGTGGGCAGGCCCGCGGCGTCGGCGTCGGCGCCGACGGCCAGGGTGGTGCCGGTGGTCCCGGTGGTGGTGCCCGAGCACACCTGCCAGGGGCCGTCGTCCAGTTCACCGCCGGCGGGCAGTGCGTCGGGGGCACCGGCGATGCCGACGGGGGTGCCGTGCGGGGTGCCGCCCAGCGAGGCCGCTCCGACGGTGGAGACCTTCATGTCGGCCCCGGCCAGCAGCCGTGCCGAGGCGTAGTTGCGCACCGGGCGCAGCCGGCCGTTCAGATAGAGGTAGCGGGAGCCGGTCGTCTTGCTGATCACGAGGGTGCCGGCCTCCTGCCAGGAGTCCTTGGCGCCCGGCTTGAGCAGGCCGAGCACGAACGCTCCGGCGGAGATCAGCACGGCGATCACCACACCGATGACCACTCCGCGGTTGGTCCGGCCCTGTGGGCTCTCGGGGGCGTCCGGGTCCGCGCGCAACATGCTGGAGGTGAGCCGCCCCATGACGAACATGTGCGCCTGGACCTGATCACGTCGGGACTGCATCGCGGTGTTCGGTGCCTTTCGGTTCGGCGTGGGTTCGGCTCGGTTCGGCCCCGGGTTCGCCCCCGACCTGGGGCGGTACGGCCTTCGGTGGCGCGCTCAGCCGTTGAGGGACCGCAGCGCGCCGTAGACGCCGAGCACCCACAGGGCGAGCGGCAGCAGGCTGATGGCCAGGGCGGAGTGCAGCAGCTCCGCCGCCCGCCCCCAGTACGGCACGAGCCGGCGTCCCGGGACGGTCCAGGACGCGATGGCCAGGGCCGCGGTCATCGCCAGCAGACCGGCGGCCACCCCCAGCCGGGAGCCCGGCGCCAGGTGCGGGGCGTCGGCGAGGACCAGCAGGAGCAGACCGGCCGCGCCCGGCAGGACCAGCGACAGCCGCTGCCATACGTTGCCCAGTCCGCGCGCGTGCAGCAGGAGCAGCAGGGACAGCACCGCCGTCGTGATCACCGCGGCGAGTCCGCCCTCCCGGGCGAGTACCGCGACACAGCCCGCGGCGACGACGCCGACCGCCGCGTACAGGGAGGTCATCCAGCCGTCGGCGAGGACGGCGCGGTCGGCGACCACCGATGCCGGATGCGGGTCGATGCCCTCCTGGAGCTGCTGGGCGTTGGTGGGCAGCGGCGGCATCCGCATGCCGGACATGCGGAAGGCCAGCGAGGGCACGAAGGCGCCGAGCGCGACCGCCACGACGGCGAGGATCCCCGCGACATGTGCGGGCGGGAGGTCGGCCGCCAGCATCAAGGCCGCGGCGACCGCCCCGAACACGGCGACCACGGCGAGCCCGAGGAACAGCGCGGCGAAGGCGGCCACGACCGCGAGAGCCAGGACGGCGCCGCCCGTCGCGGCCGCACTGGCCGACAGCAGCCGCGCGCCCAGCGCCTCGTGGGCGTGCTCTCCGCCGAGTTCACCGCCCGGCAGCAGCCAGCCCGCGAGGGCCAGATACGGCGCGACCATGAAGCCCAGCGCGGCGCCCGCCCCGGCGTCCCCGACCGCCCGGCTCGCCGCGCCCGCGCCGGCGAGCAGCAACAGCCCGGCCACGGAGGCGAACACTGCCCGGGGAAGGGCGGAGCCGCCGGGCAGCGCGACCAGCAGCAGCCCGCAGCCGAGCACCGCCACCGCGATCCCCAGCAGCAGCCGACGGCTGACCTGGGGGCTCCAGCCGTACGGGTGACGGCGCATGGTCGTGGCGATGCCGTCGACCAGGTCGTCGAGGTGCACCTCGGGCAGGGCATCGGTCCGGGGTCTGAGGAAGAGGGTCTCGCCGTCGCGCAACCCGTAGGAGTCCAGGGTGCGTTCCTCGTCCATCGGCTCGCCGCCGAGACGCTGGAGCACCCAGCCCCCGTGTTCGAGGCCGGCTTCCTCGAGGTCGTCCCCGCCGTAGCCGAGGACCGCGGGCAGCAGGTCGGCGACGGGGACGTCGGCGGGCACGGCGAGGTCCACGGTCCTGGCGGGGGCACGGACCGTCAGACGGCACAGTTCGGCGACCTGAGTGTCAGTCATGGGGCTGACTCATGCCTCTCCGGAGATGGTGCGGAACGGGAAGGTGAACGCCGGATGCACGTCGTTGAACATCGGGTCGACGCCCGCGGTGTACCCAATTCGCTTGACGGGGACGGTAGTTCACCACCGGCTCGACGATCGTAATATCAACCGACCAATGGTGGCGCCCCCGCCCCGCCCTCCTCCCCTGCCCCACAAGGAGACGGCTCTTGAGTGTGGTCCTGTTCCGCCGCCCGGCCCGGCGCCGAGGCCCGGAAATGCCCGACGGGGAGCTCAGCCTTCAGGAACCGCCGCCCCTGCCCGAAGTGGTGCCGGACTCCTCCGCCATCTGGACCTACCTCCCGATGGCCCTGATGTCCGTCTCGATGATGTTCATGTTCATGCGGCCGGGCGTGACCCGCGGCAGCGGCGGGTTCATCTATCTCGCCCTGGGCGTGATGGTCGTGGCCGCCGCCGCGATGATCGTCGGTCAGGCGATGCGCCGCAGCAGCGAACGCAAGCAGCGCCTGAAGGGCGAACGGCGGGACTACCTGCGCTATCTCGGCCAGATGCGGCGCAAGGTACGCGGCGCTGTCGCCGACCAGCAGCGCGCCCTGTCCTGGCGCCACCCGGAACCCGCGGCCCTGTCGTCGATGGTGGGCACCAGCCGGCTGTGGGAACGCAGGCCGCGGGACGAGGACTTCGGCGAGCTCCGGGTCGCGGTCGGCGACCAGAAACTTGGCCTGAGACTGACTCCGGTGTCCACGAGTCCCGTCGAGGACCTGGAACCGCTCAGCGCGCACGCGCTGCGCAGTTTCATCCGCGCCTACGGGACCGTGCCGGACCAGCCGATCGCCATCTATCTGCGGGCCTGGGCCCGGGTGCTGTTCCGCGGCGACGAGCAGCACATCCGGGCCGTCACCCGCGCCCTCCTGGCCCAACTGGCCATCTTCCACTCGCCGGACGACGTGTGGATCGCCTTCTGCGTCGCCGACGAGAGGCGCGCGGACTGGGAATGGAGCAAGTGGCTGCCGCACGCGCTGCACCCGCACGACACCGACGGCGCCGGCCCCATCCGCATGACCGTCTCCGCGCTGGGCGAGCTGGAGGACCTCCTCGGCGCCGAGTTCCAGGAGCGGCCCGCCTTCGACCCTGACGCCGTGCCCGGCCGCGAGGAACCCTTCACCGTCATCGTGGTCGACGGCGGCACCGTCCCCAGCGGCCACCGGCTCGACGGCCCCGGCTACCGCAACGCCGTCGTCCTCGACCTCTCCGGCGCACTGACCTGGCGGCCCGGACGCGTCACGCTCCGCTTCGAGGTGTCCGCGGACTCCTTCGCCCTGGTGCGCACCGACCGGGACCGCAAGGAACAGACCACCGTGCTCGGCCGCCCCGACACCTTCGGCACCACCGGCGCCGCGGCCCTGGCCCGGCGCCTCGCGCCGTACCGCATGGGCCTGGGCACCGGCCCCGACGCGGCCGAACCGCTGTCCACCAACGTCGAACTGACCACCCTGCTCGGCATCCCCGACCTGCACCGCCACGATCCGGCCGCCCTGTGGCAGCAGCACACCGGGACCGCTCGGCTGCGGGTGCCGATCGCCGTCGGCGCGGACGGCCAACCCGTCGAACTCGACATCAAGGAGTCCGCGCAGGGCGGCACCGGACCGCACGGCATGCTCATCGGCGCCACCGGCTCCGGCAAGAGCGAACTGCTGCGCACCCTCGTCCTCGCGCTCGCCCTCACCAACTCCTCCGAGACCCTCAACTTCGTCCTCGTCGACTTCAAGGGCGGCGCCACCTTCCTCGGTCTGGACGAACTCCCCCACACCTCCGCCGTGATCACCAACCTGGCCGGCGAGGCGGCTCTCGTCTCCCGCATGCAGGACGCACTGCACGGCGAGTTGATGAGGCGTCAGGAACTGCTGCGCGCCGCCGGCAACTACACCTCGGCACTGGACTACGAGAAGGCCCGCGCCTCCGGGGTCCCGCTGGAACCGCTGCCCAGCCTCTTCGTCGTCGTCGACGAGTTCAGCGAACTGCTCGCCGCGCACCGCGAGTTCATGGAGCTCTTCGTGATGATCGGCCGGCTCGGCCGCTCGCTCGGTGTGCATCTGCTGCTGGCCTCGCAGCGCCTCGACGAGGGCCGTATGCACCAACTGGAGAGCCACCTCTCCTACCGGATCGGCCTGCGCACCTTCTCCGCCATGGAGAGCCGCGGTGTCCTCGGTGTGCCGGACGCCTACCAGTTGCCGCCCGCACCGGGCAGCGGCTTCCTCAAGTCCGGTGTGGAGGCGCTGACCCGCTTCCGCGCCGCCTACGTCTCCGGCCCCTACCAGGAGCGGCGGGGTGTGGCCCACCAGGCCCGCGTGACCAGTCAGACCGTGCCGTGGACGACGGCGTACGTCATGCCCCGGCATCTGCCCGTCACGCCGGACCCCGACCCGGAGCCCGAGCTCGACGAGAACGGCGAGACGCTGCTGTCCGCCGCCGTGGCCCGGCTGCGCGACGCCGGTCCCGCGGCCCACCAGGTGTGGCTGCCGCCCCTGGACCGGCCCACCACGCTCGACCAGGTGCTGCCCCCGCTCACCCCTGATCCCGAACTGGGACTCACCGCGGTCGACTGGCCCGGCCGCGGCCGGCTCACCATCCCCATCGGCATCGTCGACCGCCCCTTCGACCAGCTCCGCGACCTGCTGACCCTCGACCTGTCCGGCGCGGGCGGGCACATCGCCGTCGCGGGCGGCCCGCAGAGCGGCAAGAGCACGATGGTCCGCACCGTCCTGACCGCACTCGCCCTCACCCACACCCCGCGCGAAGTGCAGTTCTACTGCCTGGACTTCGGCGGCGGCACCCTGTCGGGGCTGGCCGGGCTGCCCCACATGAGCGGCGTCGCGGCGCGTCTGGAGACCGAACGCGTCGGCCGTACGATCGCCGAGGTCACCTCCCTGCTCGCCGCGCGCGAACGGTTCTTCCTCGACCACGGCATCGACTCCATGGCGACCTTCCGCCGTCGCCGCAAGGCCGGGGAGTTCCCGGACGAGCGGCACGGCGACGTGTTCCTGGTCATCGACGGCTGGTCGACGGTCCGCCAGGACTTCGACCGGCACATCCAGACCTTCGGCGCGATCGCCGCCCGCGGTCTCAACTACGGCATCCACCTGATCGTCACCACCGCCCGCTGGGTGGAGCTGACCTCCTCGATCCGCGACCAGGCCGCCACCCACCTGGAGCTGCGGATGGGCGACCCCATGGACTCGGAGATCGACATGCGGCGGGCGGCGACCGTGCCCCGGTTGCCGGGCCGCGGCCTGACCCGCGACACCAAGCTGCACTACCTCACCGCGCTCCCCCGCATCGACGGCACGGAGGCGGCGGACGACCTCACCGACGGCGTCGCCGACCTCGTCGCGGCGGTCAGCGAGAGCTGGTCGGGCCCGCCCGCGCCGCCGGTGCGGATGCTGCCGACCAAGCTCCCCTACGCCGAACTCCCGGCCCCCGCACAGGCGTCGGGCCCCGAGGGCGGTTTCCGGATGCCGATCGGCCTGGAGGAGGAGGAACTCGCCCCCGTCTGGCACGACTTCACCGAGACCCCGCACATGATCGTCGTCGGCGACACCGAGAGCGGCAAGACCAACATGCTGCGGATGGCGGCCAAGGCCGTCATGGACCGGTACACGCCTGCCGAGGCCCGCATCCTGGTCGTCGACTACCGCCGTGAGCTGGTCGAGGCGATCCCCGACGAGTACCGCCTCGGTCACGCGGTTTCCATGGACGCGCTCAAGGACATGATCTCCGGCGCCGCCCGGGCGGTCACCACGCGGCTGCCCGGCCCCGAGATCACCCCGTCCCGGATGCGCAAGTGCGACTGGTGGAAGGGTCCGCGGCTGTTCATCCTGGTGGACGACTACGACCTGCTGGGCGCCGGCCCCATGAACGCACCCTTCGACCCCCTGCTCAACCACCTCGCCCTCGGCTGGGAGGTCGGCCTGCACCTCGTCGTCTCCCGGTCGGCGGCGGGCGCGGGGCGCGGCCTGAACGAGGCCCTGCTGCGCCGCCTCCAGGAGGTCAACTCCCCCACCCTGCTGCTGTCCTGCCCGCCCTCGGAAGGGTTCGTCATCGGCAGCCTCAAGGGCCGCAACCTCCCGCCGGGCCGCGCGACCCGCGTGACACGCCGCAAGTCGACACAGCTCCAGACGGCGCTGCTGGACGAGGCCATCACGCATGCGTGAGCCCGAGGGCCCTTCGGGGGGCGTCACTTGGCTTGCCGTGCGTCCGGGATGCGGTCGCCGTACCCCGGGGGCGCGGCGGGCCGGGGCGGCTCACACGGGGCCGCGACGTCTGGCGTCTCAGGCAGGGAGGGTGCGATACGGAGGCGCCGAACCGTCGGCGCCGCGGGTCTCGCGCGACACGGCAGCCCAGGTCGCACCCGACACGCCACCGCCAGCCTCAGCCAACTCCGCCCAGTGCGCCGTACGCCCATACGCGACGCGCCACCTCACCGCACCCGCGTCCCCCACACAGCCGCCCCACCCACGCTCAACTGTCCACCGCCCGCCACCCCCGCGCCCGTCCGCGCGGGATCACCACCGCCGCCGCGGCCACCAGGAGCACCACTCCGGCGCTTCCGGCGGCCACGATCAGGGCGCGGTTGCGGGGCTCGGGCGCGGCGTCCGCCGGGACCACGGCCGCCTCGGGGCGGGGCACGCCGCCGGGGGTCTCCGGCAGCACCGTGGTCAGCGCCGCGTAGGGGTCGAGGCGGGGCGGACTGGCCGGGTAGGCGGCCCGCGTCAACCGCTGGGAGACCTCCCCCGCGGACAGCTCTGGGTAGCGTGCCCGGACCTGGGCCGCCGCTCCCGCGACCAGGGCCGCGGCCAGGGACGCGCCGGAGCCGATGTAGTGCCCCTTGCCCGCCGGGCCGATGCCGACCACCGCGTCACCGGGCGCCGCGAGGTCCGCCCCGGCCACCACCGGCGCATTGGCCGGCCGGGTGCCGTCGGGTCCGAAGTCGGTCACCGCCAGCACACCGGTCGCAGCGGCGGGCCAGTACCAGGGCTCCGCCTTCGCCGGCTCGCCGGTCTGGTCCTTGGGCAGCGCGTCGGGCGCGAGCGGCGCCACCACCAGGGCGTCCTTCTTGGCCGCGTACGCGACCGCCGCCGACAGGACGGCCTTGCCCTCGGCAAGCGCACGACCGACGTAGATCACCGAGGCGCCTGCGTCTGCGGCCTCACGTATCGCGTCCGCGAGCCTCTGAGCCGTGACGCCACCGCGCTCGTCCGTGCCCCGTACGGCGAGGATGCGCGCGCGGGGCGCCAACCCGGACGGTCCCGCCGAACCCCCCGCGCCCGGTGCCGCCGCGATCAGTCCCGCCGCGAAGGTGCCGTGTCCGACGCAGTCCCTGTCCGCGCCGGCGAGCGCGGTCACCCTGCCGGACAGACCGGGCGCGCTGTCGCTCACACCGGTGTCCACGACGGCCACGGTCGTCCCGGCTCCCTCGGACAGGGTGAGCGCCCGGGACGCGCCGAGAGAGCTCAACGCCCAGGGCTCTGTGTCGACTTGCCGGGTGGAGGCCGTCGCACACGGCTCGTCCGCAGCCAACGCGGTGCGTACGGCGGGCAGTTCCACGGAGTCGGCCGCCGCGGGAGCGGCCCCGACGGCCACCAGCAGGGCGGCGACGACCGCAGACGCGGCCGAGGAGGCCTGCGGGCGGTGGGTTCGAGCAGCGCGCATGGCGCACATCCTAGGCATGGACCGGAGGGCACATCGCGCCGGTGCCCTTGCTCATCTGCCCTGCCTGTGCTGGAAGTTGGCCATCGGCGTCCCGTAGCGTTCACCGCGTGCGCACCACCGTACGACCGCGCCCCGACGAGGCCGCGCGATCACGGCGGGCGTACCACACCAAGGAGGATCACAGCGTGTCACGGCAGGTGCTCAGGGTCTGTCCAGGCCGATCGGACAGCTTCCAGAAGATCGGCGACGCCCTGGCCAAGGCACGCACGGGCGCGGTGATCCGTATCGCTCCCGGGCGCTACGACGAGAACCTCACCATCAGGACGCGCGTGACCCTCGTGGCCGACGGCGAGCCGGGCAGCGTCGAGATCTGCCCCCGCCGGGGCACGGCCCTCCTGCTCGTCGCCGACGCCGTCCTGCTCACCGACCTGACGCTGCGCGGCGGCAGCGAGGACCTGCCCGTGGTCGACGCGCCCCGCGGCCAGGTCGCCATGGACGGGTGCACCGTCATCGGCTCGGGCTGGACGGCGGTGCTGGCCCGGGAGTCCGGTTCGCTGGCCCTGCGCGGCTGCCGGATCAGCAACCCGGACGGCGCCGGCGTCGTCGACACGGCCTCCACCGGCAGCATCGTCGCCGACTCCCTCATCGAGAATCTCGGCACCTCCGGCGTCGTCATCAGCGAGGAGGCCGACACGACGGTACGCGACTGTCGTATCCGGGACGCCCGGGCCAACGGCATCCTCGCCAACGGCACGGCCCAGGGGCTGGTGGAGCGCTGCGACATCTCCGCGACCGACAAGCCTGCGATCGCCCTCGAAGGCCGCTGCGCCACCCGCGTGGTGCGCAGCGACGTCCATGACACCTCCATCGGCGTCTACGTCACCAGCGGCTCCCGGCCGGTCCTGGAGGAGGTCTCGGTCACCGACACATCGGGCCCCGGCATCCTGCTCGGCTCCGCCGCGGACCCGGAGCTGGTGGGTTGCCGTACCGCACGCACCAAGGGCAGTGGACTGGCCGTCACCGAGCGGTCGCGGGGCTCGTTCCGGGACTGCGTGTTCGACGCGGCCACCGCGCCCGCCATTCGGGTCGTCGGCTCCAGCTCGCCGTTCCTGACCGGCACCTCGGTGCGTGACTGCGCCGACAAGGACTGCGCGGTGCTGCTGGAGGACGAGTCGGCGGCGGAGTTCGACACCCTGCTGATAGCGGATCCGGCCGGCGCCGGCATCCGGATCCGCACGGCGGCCAATCCCCTGCTGCGCGGCGCCCGGATCACCTCGCCGGGCGGCCACGGCGTGGAGGTCGTCGAGGACGGGCGCGGGCGGCTGGAGCAGTGCGAGATCGACCGGGCGGGCGGCGCGGGCCTGCGGATCGCCTCGGGCGGGCGGCCCGAGATTCGCGACACGGTCGTACGCGACGCGGTCGCCGCCGGGGTGTCCGTCGCCGCGGCGGGCTTCGGGGCGCTGCGGGACTGCCGGGTCGAGTCCGGCACGGCCTCCGGTCTCGTGGTGGACAACGGCGGCGAACTCTCCGCGCTGCGCACCCATGTCACCGACTGCGGTGCCCACGGCGTCCTGGTGTCCAACGGCGGCCGGGCCGCCCTGACCGGCTGCCAGATCAGCGGCAACGTCGGCGACGGCATCCGCGTCGACAGCTCCGAGCCGGTGACCGCCACCGACTGCACCGTACGGGACAACCGCGGCGCGGGCCTGCGGCAGTCCCGGGTGAACGACCAGCTCGGCGTGCACGACTTGAACAGCACGGGCAACGGCGCTCAGGACGCCTGGGGCGACACCCTGCCCGCGAACGTCGCGGCGGCCGCACCCGGCGGCACCGAACAGGCCAAGGCGCCCCAAGGGCCCCTGGAGCAACTGGAGTCGCTCGTCGGACTGGCCGACGTCAAGCACCAGGTGCACACCCTGGTGAACCTCAACCAGCTCGCCCAGCGTCGCGTCCAACTCGGCATGCCCGTCCCGTCGATGAGCCGCCACCTGGTCTTCTCCGGACCACCCGGCACCGGCAAGACCACGGTCGCCCGCCTCTACGGCGGCATCCTCGCCGATCTGGGCGTGCTGCGGTCCGGACACCTGGTGGAGGTCTCACGCGCCGATCTCGTCGCCCAGGTCATCGGCGGTACGGCCATCAAGACCACGGAGGCGTTCAACGACGCCCTCGGCGGGGTGCTGTTCATCGACGAGGCGTACACCCTGTTGTCCGACAGCAAGGGATCCGGCGCCGACTTCGGCCGGGAGGCCGTGGACACCCTGCTGAAGCTGATGGAGGACCACCGCGACGACGTGGTCGTGATCGCGGCCGGATATACCTCCGACATGGACGCCTTCCTCTCCTCCAACGCGGGCCTGGCCTCGCGGTTCACGCGGACCATCGCGTTCGAGAACTACTCGGTGGACGAGCTGGTGACCATCACCGAGAACATGTGCGCGGCGCACCGCTACGAGCTGACCCCGGCGACGCTGGAGGCCCTCGGACGGCACTACGAACGGATGCCGCGCGACGCCGCGTTCGGCAACGGCCGTGCGGCCCGCAAGGTGTTCGAGGAGATGGTGGACCGGCAGGCCCACCGGCTCGGCGCCATGGCCAACCCGGCCGAGAGCGACCTGAGCCTGCTGCTGCCCGAGGACGTGGCCTCGGACGCCGGCGCCGCCGACACCGGACCGGGCGCCCCGGAACTCCTCGCGGAACTGCACGCGATGGTCGGTCTGGCCGCCGTCAAGAACGAGGTGACCTCGCTGGTCAACCTCCTGACCGCCACCGAGCAACGCCGGGCCGCCGGACTGCCCGTCCCCAAGATCAGCCACCATCTGGTCTTCTCGGGCCCGCCCGGCACCGGCAAGACCACGGTGGCCCGCCTCTACGCGGATCTGCTGCGCTCCCTCGGCGTCCTGCCCAAGGGCCAGCTCGTGGAGGTCGCACGCGCCGACCTGGTCGGCCGCTACGTCGGCCACACCGCGCAGCTCACCAAGGAGGCCTTCGAACGGGCCCTGGGAGGCGTGCTGTTCGTCGACGAGGCGTACACGCTCACCCCCGAGGGCGTCACCTCCGACTTCGGCCGTGAGGCGGTCGACACCCTGCTCAAGCTCATGGAGGACCACCGCGACGAGGTCGTCGTGATCGCGGCCGGCTACACCCGGGAAATGGACCGCTTCCTGGCCTCCAACCCGGGCCTGGCCTCGCGGTTCTCCCGGACCGTGGAGTTCGAGAACTACACCACCGGCGAACTCCTCGACATCCTCACCCGGGCCGCCTCGGGCTACGGCTACGACTGCTCCCCGGAGGCCCTCACCGCGCTCGGCACCTACATCGACGCCCTGCCCCGCGACCGCTCCTTCGGCAACGCGCGGACGGCCCGCCGCCTGTTGGAGACCATGATGACCCGCCAGGCGGGACGCATCGGGGCGCTGCCCGCTCCGGGTCTGGACGACCTGCGCATGCTGCTCCCGGAGGACCTGCCGCCCCAGCCCACGGGGACCAGCCCGCACTAGACCACCGACCTCACATCGGACAGCGGTCCCGGCCGGCCCCTGCGCGTCGTAGGAGCGCGGCCGACCGAAGCTCGCCCCCTAAACCGCTCGCGGACACGCTCGTAGAGGGCGGGCCCGGGCTCCTGCGTCGTCCGGCCCTGAGACCGACCGCCAACGTCAGCTCAAGGACCCGCTGCGGCGAGGCGAGGTCCGCAAACAGCTCCCGGAGTTGCGCCCTCCGGTACCGGACCGTCTGCGGACGGACGAACAACTCCGCCGCCACCTCGTCACGCCTACGTGATCGTCGGCGGCGGCGACATAGGCCCGACGGGCCGTGTGCTGATCATCCACACCGGCACAAGCTCCGGTGGGGCGAGAACGGGAGACCGCCGGGACCGGTGCGGGCCGGCCCGGCGGTCGCTGCTCCGTGGCGAAGGGGGCGCTACGGCCGGTTGAGGGTGATGGAGTTGATCGGCGTGAGGTTCTCGTACGCCCAGTCGTCCTGGAACAGGATCTCGACGCAGTTGGTGCCGCCGTAGTTCTTGCACAGGTTGGCGGTGGCGCCGCCGTACTGGTTGTTGAGGACCCAATGGTCCCCGTACTGGTTGCTCAGGTTGTGGTAGCCGTAGCTGGAGTACTGGACCGTCGGGTGCGGGTCGTTGAACGGTTCGACACCCTGGGGCCAGATGCACACGTTGCCGGACCTGCATCCGTACACCGTGGAGTCCCCGGCGGACGCGGCCTGGGCCGCGCCGCTCATCGCCACCACTGCCGTGGCCGCAGTCGCGAACGCGACGGCGGTGCTCATCACCTTGCGCATGTTTCCCCCAAGCGAGGCGGACATTTGTCTGTGCCTTGTGGTCATGCTCTACGGCCGCGGGTCAGGCGTCGTCCCAGCAGTAACCGTTCTCGACGGACAGGCCGGCGTACTTGTCACCCTTCAAGTACACAGCGCTCACCCAGTACGAGTAGCGGCTGCCCTTCTTGCCCGTGGCCACCCAGACGTCGTTCGAGTAGCCGTTGTCGGTGATGGTCTCGCCCCACTTCCAGCACAGTCCATAGACCGTGTAGTTGGCCGGGTACACGTCCTCCCAGGCGCTCTTCGAGGTCGGGTAGTCCCGTACGTTCACCCGCTCGTACGTCGTGATCATCGCGCCTTGAGCCGCTGACGCCGGGCCGGTAGCTATTGCGGAGCAGCCGGCGACCAACGCAGCGACCAGGGCCGCCTTGACGGCATGCCTCATACGTTCCCCCTGTTCATCCAACGGTCACAGCGACAGTCGCACGCACCAGCCAGGGGCGCCATGTATTCGATCCCCTTCGAAACGACTGCCTTCGCCCCTCGAACCGGCAGGTCACCACCGAGATTCCGCGCCGACTGCACGTGCGCTCCACCCGGATCACCCGTGGCGCTGCGGGTGGGCGGCCCCCTGACGCCCCTCCTGCTGCGTCACTCCAACAAGTGTTCTGCTTGGGTTGGTCCATGACTTCTGTCGGGGCATCGGACGAGACACGAGCGGGGTCCGAGCTTGCGGTCTGGTTCGGCGGGGCGTCCATTGCGTGCTGGCTCTGTTGCCCGTTCTGGATACTGGTCTGCTTCATCGCGCTGCCCCTGGCCCTTGTCGGACTCGTGCGGGCCGGTGTCGAGTACCGCGCATCGAAGTGGGGGCGAGCGAGCAGGCCGCGAGCCGTAGTGGGTGCCGTGTTGTCCCTCCTGGGGGCAACAGCGGCGATCACCTACATCATTTTTCTGGCCACCCATCCGGATCTTCCCATCCAGGGGTAGCGGTCCGCGCCACAAACTTCCCAACTGTGACGGGGCTGAATGACACCGTCTCGGCCGCGTTCACCGCCGCCTGCGGGCACCTCGGCACCATCAGCCACCCGTTCTGCCAGCACCTGCCCGGCTACTCCGGATCCGACGTCACCCGCCGCGGCGCCGACACCTGCAGGGTCTCAGAGCTCCAGGATCTCTTCGACGAATGGCTGGTGCACTTGCCACCGCCGGCCCCACGAAGGCCTGCGCCACCCTTTGATGCCGAGAACGGCCCTCCCCCCGAACCAGACGTGGGCCGCGCTCACCGCCGTCACCGCCCCCTGACCGGCAGCGACTCCCGTATGCAGAGCCAAGGCGGGGTCCAAAAGCGGTGCGGCCGGTTCAGAATCAGGCCCTCCCCCAGCTCCTCGACTTCGCGACCTCGATGAAGTCCGCGACGAGGGGGGTGCGCCGGTCGTCGTCCCAGGCCAGGGCCACCTGGCCGCCGGGGACGTCGGTGACGGGGACGTGGGCGATGTCCGCCCGGGGGAAGACGGCCGCGACCGGCCTCGGTACCAGTGCCACACCGCGCCCCGCGCTGACGTACATCATGAGTTCCTCCATGTCGTGGAAGAACGGGCCGGGCGGGGCCTTGGTGCCGTCCGGGCGAGGGTCGCCGTTCCAGACGGCCGACCAGCCCGGCTCCGCGTCGGCGTACTGCAGCAGGGGTTCGTCCAGGACCGCCGCGAGGTCCATCGCGTCCTGGACCGCCAGCGGATGACCGGCCGGCAGGACCACGCTGAGCTGTTCCCGGTAGAGCGGCAGCACGCTCAGCCGCTGCGAGCCGAGGGGCAGCCGCACGAAACCGATGTCGACGTCGCCGTCGAGGATCGCCCGCGTCTGGGTCCACCAGCGCATGCGGACCAGCTCGACGATCACGTCCGGGTGGCGTGCCGAGAACCCGTGCAGCGGGGTGGCGGCGTCGGTGCCGAGCATGAAGCCGACCGTCAGCGAGCGCACGCCGGACCCGATCCGGCGGACCCGGTCCTGGGCCGCTTCCGCGGCCGCCAGCAGGTCCTTGGCGTCGTGCAGCAACTGCCGGCCCGCGGGCGTCAGCACCACGTCCCGGCTGCTGCGGATGAGCAGGGCGGTGCCGAGGTCGTGCTCCAACTGCTGGATCTGGCGCGAGAGCGCGGGCTGGGTGACATGCAGTGCGAGCGCCGCCTGCCCGAAGTGCAGCCGTTCGGCGACCGCCACGAACGAGCGGAGCCTGCGCAAGTCCAGATCTGCCGGTCCGCCTCGCATCTCATCCGCCCGTCTCTCTGCGTCGATGCCGTGTGCTCATCGAAAGCCTCAGGAGAGGCATTGGACCCGTGCGCAGCCACGGCGGAGACTCGGAGCACGTACCGCAGAACGCCCAGGCCCCGCAGCGACACGCCCTTCCCAGCAGTCTAGGAGCCGCCACCCTCCAGGTCTCCCGGTACGGCGAAAGGTGCCGCTCGCTGCCCGGCCCCGCACCCTTGGAGTCCCTATGCGTGCTGCCGTAGCCACCGGGGTCGACGCCCCGCTCACGCTCACCGACCTCGACGTCCCCCAGCCCGGCACCGGCGAGGTCCTCGTCAAGGTGACCGCGTGCGGCGTCTGCTACTCGGACCTGAACCTGCTCCGCGGCCACTACCCCTTCGCCCGCTTCCCCGTCGTGCCCGGCCACGAGATCACCGGGGTGGTGACGGCCGTCGGCGAGGGCGTGACGTTCCCCGAGGTCGGCCACGCCGTGGGAGCCCAGTTCCTCTACGACTCCTGCGGCCACTGTGACTACTGCGTGCGCGGCGACCAGATCCTGTGTCCGCGCAAGCGGATCACCGGTGTCGTGGCCGACGGCGGCTACGCCGAGTACGCGCTGCTGAAGGCGGGCTACGTCACGCCGCTGCCGGCGGGCCTCGACCCCGTCGCCGCCGCCCCGCTGATGTGCGCGGGGATCACCGCGTTCAACGGGCTGCGGCAGGGCGGCGCCCGGCCCGGCTCCCGGATCGCCGTCATCGGCGCCGGTGGCATCGGTGCGCTCGCCATCCGCTACGCCGTCGCCATGGGCGCCCGCGTCGCCGTAATCGGCCGCTCGGCACGCGGCGAGGAGCAGGCGAAGACACTCGGTGCCGAGCGGTACGTCGCCACGTCCGAGACCGACCCGGCCGAGGCCCTGAAGGCCTGGGACGGCGGCGCGGACCTGATCCTGAACGCCGCACCGTCGACCGACGCGGCCGCGGCCACCCTCGGCGGCCTGGCCCCCGACGGCACCCTGATGCTGTGCGGCTACGGCCCGCAACCCCTGGTCCTGCCCACCCAGCCCATGGTCCTCAACCGGCTGCACGTGGCGGCCAACCCGTCCGGCTCGCCGCACGACCTGCGCGACACCCTCAGCTTCTCCGCCGCGCACGGCATCCTGCCCGACGTCACGCCGATCACCCTCGACCAGGCCCCGGCCACCCTCGACGCGATGGGCGCCGGCACCGCCCACGGCCGCAGCGTCGTCGCCTTCGCCTGACCGCCCCCGCCCCACCGCCTCAAGGAGCACGAGATGCCGTACGTCATCCTGGTCACCGGTGCCTCCAGCGGCTTCGGCGCGCTGACCGCCCGCGCCCTCGCCGACGCCGGACACACGGTCTACGCCGGCATACGCCAGACCACCGGACGCAACGCGCCGGCCGTAGCCGACGTCCGGGCATACGCCGACGAGCACGGGGTCCGGCTGCGCTCGGTAGAGCTCGACGTCTCCACTCAGGACTCCGTCGACGCCGCCGTCGCCGCCATCGGCTCCGAGGCGGGCGACATCGACGTCGTGATCCACAACGTCGGCCACATGGTCCTCGGCCCCGCCGAGTCCTTCACCCCGGAACAGATCGCCCAGATCTACGACACCAACGTCGTCTCGACCCAGCGGGTCAACCGCGCCGTACTGCCGCAGATGCGCAAGCGCCGCGACGGACTGCTGGTGTGGGTCGGCTCCTCCAGCACCTACGGCGGCACACCCCCGTACCTCGGGCCCTACTTCGCCGCCAAGGGCGCCATGGACCACCTCGCGAAGAGCTACGCCGTGGAGCTGTCCCGGTTCGGCATCGACAGCGCGATCGTCGTCCCCGGCTCGTTCACCTCGGGCACCAACCACTTCGCCCACGCCATGCACCCCGAGGACACCGCCACCGCGGAGGCGTACGAGACCTACTACGCCCACCTGATGGACGACGTCGGCAAGCGCCTCGCGGCCCTGGCGCCCCCGGACGCCGACGTGCGGGAGGTGGCCCGGGCCATCGTCACCATCGTCGACACCCCCAAGGGCAGCAGGCCCTTCCGGACCACCATCGACCCGGCCGACGACGGCTCCGAGACGGTAAGCGACATCGCCGACCGGATCCGCGCCCAGTTCTACGAACGGATCGGCTTCACCGACCTGCTCACCACACGTACGGCTGATTGACCGGCAGCCCCACCCGCGGAAACGGCCACCGCGTCCGGCCGACCGACCTGACCGTCGGCACGTACATGGCGTCCGCCGGATGAGTCCCAGGTCATCTGGCGTCGGCGCTAGCGTGGCCGGGCGCGGCAACCTCCGACGGGAGCGGGTCGGGGGTTGGGGGGGCAGGAGGCGCGGCGGATGACGGCTGCGGAGTCGATGACCTGCGGTCCGAACCTGTCGCAGGTCCGGTCGACGGCGGTCTCTGCGTCGAGGCGCTTCTCGCGGGCGTCGTCGAGGGAGAGCTGCCAGGCGACCTGGTCGGCGTCGATGAGGTCCTCGCCATTCAGGACCAGGGCGGGCAGGCGGCCGCGTTGCAGGCCTGCGGCGTCCATGACCTGGTAGGCGAGCTTGCGAACTGCAGGGTCGGCGGCGACTGGTCTTCGCCGGCCCCGACCCGCCGCACGGCTTGGTCGACAGAGCGGCGTGTCTCAACGGCCATCGGCCCCCGATGTCCGGCCGCTTTCAGACGGCGCTGATCGGCGCCGGGTTCTCGGGGAGCTGCCAGATGCCGCCGCGGTCCTCCTTCGAAAAGCGCGCGGCGAGATCGGGAACGTGCAGGAAGCAGGCCAGTGCGGTGGCGGCCTGGAAGGCGTCGATCGCACGCTGGGTCATCGGCATGCCCAGGCGCAGGAGACGCGGGTTCACCTCGCCCTGGATCTCGTCGACGAAGGGTCGCAGCACGCTGTCGTAGTTCGCCAGTGCGGTCGGCACGTCGCCCGGGTGCCGGTTGATCTCGCCGGCCAGGACGTGGGCGCCCACCAGGCCGCCGGAGATGCCCATGCCGCTGTACGGGGAAGCGCAGTGGGCGGCGTCGCCGACAAGGACCACGCGGCCCTTGGACCAGGTGTCGGTTCGGACCTGGACGATCTCCTGGGAGTAGAAGAAAGGGCTCGTCCGCATGCCGTCGATGAAGCGCGCGGTCTGCCAGCCCGCGTCGCGGAACCTGCTCGCCCAGACCTCCCGCTGGCGCTCGACGGGTTCCCGGTGGATCGCCGAGGCCTCCTCGGACTCCTCCCGCATCACGAAGTACACCTGGGTCTCGGTCGGGTTGTGGCTGCGGCGCATGATCTGGCGGCCGCCCGGGACCATGTAGGTGTCGCGGACGTTGGTGTCGGACGCGATGCGCGGGATGAACCAGTAGGCCATGTGAATGCCGACCCGCCAGTACGGATCGAAACCCTCCGGGAGGATCGCCTGCCGGATGCGTGATCCCTGCCCGTCCGCGCCGACCAGGAGGTCGTACTCGCCGGAGGACCCGTCGGAGAAGTGCGCGACGACCTTCTGTTCGTCCTGCTCGAAGCCGTCCACGCTCACGCCGAAGACGTACTCGGTGTCGTCCTTCGACGCGTCGTGCAGGATGCGTACCAGGTCACCGCGCATGATTTCGTACTCGGACGTGAGGGTCTGCCGGCCCCGGCCGGAGGTGTTGGCCATGATCGTCGCCCTGGCCCTGCCGCGCGCGTCGACGAAGGCGACACCCGCTTCGTCCACCAGCTTGCCGCGCACGGCGTCAAGAAGCCCCATCCGCTCGACGGCCTCGATGCCCTGCCCCCGGAGGTCGACCTGCGCCCCGGCGGCCCGCAGCGCCGGAAAGCGTTCGACGACCGTCACCCTGTGTCCGCCGCGCGTGAGCCAGAAAGCCAGCGCCTGGCCTGCTATCCCGCCGCCGGCAACAAGGACCCGCAGGGAGCGCGCTCCCGATCCGTTGGCCATGCCCATCACTCCAAAAAATCTATCAGTGAATGATTGCTCTTCAGAGTCATCTATCAGTGATAGATTTGTCAACGTGACCAAGGTGAACCGCGAGATCGTCGTCTCCGAAGCGCTCGACCTGCTCGACGAGGTCGGGCTGGACACGGTCAGTACCCGGCGGCTGGCGAAGCGACTGGGCGTCGAACAGCCCTCGCTCTACTGGTACTTCCGCACCAAGAAGGACCTCCTCGCCGCCATGGCTGAGGCAGCCATGGCACCGCATGCGGCCATGCCCCTGCCGACGCCCGACGACGACTGGCGCGACTGGTTCCTGGACAACACGCGAAGCTTCCGGCGCACCCTGCTGATGCGCCGGGACGGCGCACGTCTCCACGCAGGCAGCACCCCCGCCGGCGACCTCGACCGGATCCGCCGCAAGATGGACTTCCTGATCGCCTCCGGAGTGCCAGAGCGGGATGCGCAGATGGCAATGCTCGCCGCAGGCCGTTACACGGTCGGCAGTGTCCTGGAAGAACAGGCGGACGGCGGTCCCGGCGACGGCTCGGATCCACCGGCGGACATGCCTGCGATCGACCACGAATCGGCATTCGAGGCCGGCCTGACCCTCATCCTGGACGGCCTGGTGCACCGCACCGCGGCGCAAGTCGCCTCCCTGCCGGCAGACGACCGTTTGACGACAGGCGGCCGACGTGTCCAATGAGCCCGTGCATTCCGGGGGTTCGCGGCGGCGTGAACTCCATTCGGCGCGCAGCATATCCAGGACGTAGTTCGGTACCTGTCACCGCGAAGGCACCCGGCGGGCAGGGGCGTGTGGAGGACACGCCACTCACCGACCTCACCGGCATCGTGCTGCGGATCGCACCCGTCGGCTCCCGCACGACGAGGGTCGAACGCACCCGTTCCTGACCGCGCGCCACCCGGGCTCGCCCGAGGAAACCCTCGCCACCTAGGCACGGCAGCGCCCCGTGGCTTTCACGCTCTACAACTGCGGGAGCACCTCACCGGCGATGAGTTCCAGATGGTCGAGGTCATGGAAGTCGATCAACCGCAGATGGATACGGGTCGTGCCGATCGCGGCGAACTCACCGAGCCGTTCGACGAGTTGGGCCGGGGACCCGACCACCGCATCCTCCGGCGGCAACGCGCTCTTGGCGTGGAGCGGGGCGGCCCGCCGTCGCACATCCGCGTCCGTACGACCGATGGCCGCCACGACACCGGCCGACAGCACCAGTGGTGGCCGGCCGGCGTAGGCCCGCCCGGTCCGATCGCACGCCTCGGCCACCCGTCGGTACGCGCGGGCGGTCTCGGCCACCGACTTGAAAGGCATGTTGAACTCATCGGCGTACCGGGCCGCCAACTCCGGGGTGCGCTTGGGGCCGCGGCCCCCCACGATGATGGGCGGCCCCGGCACCTGCACGGGCCTCGGGAGGGCGGGCGCGTCGACGAGCTGGTAGTGGTCGCCGCGATAGCTGAAGCTCTCGCCGACCGGTGTGCGCCACAGGCCGGTGATCACCGCCAGTTGCTCCTCCAGCCGATCGAAGCGCTCCGGCGCGGGCGGGAACGGGATGCCGTACGAGGTGTGTTCCCGTTCGTACCATCCCGCACCGAGGCCCAGTTCGACCCGCCCTGCGCTCATGCGGTCCACCTGCGCCACCATCACGGCAAGCGGCCCCGGCAGCCGGAAGGTGGCCGAGGTGACCAGGGTGCCCAGCCGGATCCTGGAGGTCTCCCGGGCGAGCGCGCCGAGCGTGAGCCAGGCGTCGGTGGGGCCGGGCAGGCCGGGATCTGCACCCATCGTCTGATAGTGATCGGCCCTGAAGAAGCCTTCGAAACCGCCGGCCTCGACGAGTTGTGCGAAGCGCCGCTGATCCTCGTAGTCGGCGCCGCGGTGCGGCTCGGTGAAGACGCAGATCCGCAGGCTCATCGCTGCTCCGTTTCGTCCGTCCCGGACAGGTCGCGTTCCATCAGCAGTTCGTGCAGATCGGCGCTGCACCGGGCCACTTCGCTCAGGTGCGCGGTTCGGCCCAGCGTCCTCGGCCGAGGTATGGCGATCTCGACGATCTTGCGGATCCGGCCCGGGCGCGGGGTGAGCACCACCACCCGGTCGGCGAGCAGGACGGCCTCGTCTATCGAATGGGTGACGAAGACGACGGTGGAGGAGTTCTCGAGGTGGATGCGTTGCAGCTCCACGGCGAGGTCCGCACGGGTCAGTGCGTCGAGTGCGGAGAAGGGCTCGTCCATGAGCAGCACCCGTGGCTCGCCCATGAGTGACCGGCACAGCGCCACACGCTGCTGCATACCGCCGGACAGTTCGTGCGGCCGGTGTTTCTCGAAGCCGTTCAGTCCGGCCGTCTCCAGCAGCCGGTATGCCCGCTCGCGGTGCTTCGCCTTGTTCCAGCCGAAGATCTCCACGGGCAGCAGGACATTGTCGAGAACGGACCGCCAGGGCAGCAGGGCCGGCCGCTGGAACAGCATGGCGACATCGCGCCGGGCTCCCGTGACCCGCTCGCCGCCGACGGTGATTTCGCCCTCGGTGACCGGCAGGAGACCGGCGATCAGCCGGAGCAACGTGGACTTGCCGCACCCGGACCGGCCCACCACCGCCACGAACTCGCTCTCGGCGATGTGAAGGCCGATGTCCTGGAGCGCCGCGGTCGAGCCGGACCGGCTGGTGAAGCTCCGGGACACACCGGTGAGTCTGATCATCCGGCGGTCTCCCCATCCACGGGCAATCGTCGTGCCGGCCGGGTCATGTCGCCCGATCAGGCTACCCGCAGCAGGCTGATCGGCGGTACCTGTCGTCCGGCCGATGCAGGCACCGATGACATACATCTGGCCCACAACTACCCATCCCCCGTACGCTGTTGCCTGCACCACGTGTCATGCCCTCGGCAGCTCCGTGCCGCCGTTCCGTCTCGTCTGTCTCGACGCCCCTCCGCCATCGCGTTCGGCAGCCGGAAAGGACAACACTGTGCGCATGATCCGGTTCGCCCGTACGGTCACCGCGGCAGCCCTGACCACCGCGCTGGCGCTGACGGCGGGCTGCGGCGGCTCGGATTCCGACGCGGACACCGGTGACGACGGCAGGGCGCTGAAGAAGGTGACCTACCTGACCTCCTTCGGCAACTTCGGCCGGGACGCGTACGCCTGGGTCGCGAAGGACAAGGGGTTCTTCGAAGAGGCCGGCTTCGACGTGAGGATCAGGCCGGGGCAGGGCACCGGCGGCGTGATCCCGGCCGTCGTCAGCGACCAGGCGCAGTTCGGCCCGATCGACCTGACGGGAGGTCTGCTGCACATGGGCAACGGCCAGTCGAAGGGCTTCGTCGCGGTGGCCGCCATCCAGCAGCACACCATGGCCGCGATCGCCACCACCGAGGGCAACGGCATCGCCACACCGAAGGACCTCGAGGGCAAACGGCTAGCCGACACGCCCGGCTCCGTCGTACGCAACCTCTTCCCGACGTACGCCCGGCTGGCCGGCGTGGACGCCGGCAAGGTGACCTGGGTCAATGGCGAGGCCCAGACCCTGATGGGTACCCTCGCCGGCGGCTCGGTGGACGGTATCGGCCAGTTCGTGGTGGGCAAGCCGACCATCGAGGCGGTGACGAAGAAGAAGGCCGTGCTGCTGCCGTACAGCGACGTGATTCCCGACCTGTACGGGAACGTACTGATCACGTCCAAGAAGATCGCCGAGCAGGATCCGCAGATGGTGCGGCGGTTCACCGCCGCGCTGCTCAAGGGCCTGGAGTTCAGCCTCGCCCACTCGAAGGAAGCCTCCGAAATCCTGAGGCGGAACGTGGACACCACGAAACCGGCCGCTGCGGCAGCCGAGTTGGAATTGATGGCCGCGTACGTCACTCCGAAAGACGGTTCCGGCACGACGATCGGAACGCTGGACTCCGGGCGGGTGGCGAGGGGCATCAAGATGCTGGAGGACGCGGGCGCGCTGCCGAAGGGGATGACCCCTGAGCAGATCATCGACTTCGGCCTGGTGCCGAAGGCCTGAGTCCGTGCCAGGAGTCGGTCCACGTCGTGGGACGGGTGTCGGCGTCGGGCTGCTGCCGGTGGCCGGGCTGCTGGTCGCGCTCGGCGTGTGGTGGCTTCTCACGTCGGCACTGGAGGTGATCCACCCGGCGGTACTGCCTCCGCCGGGTGCTGTGCTCTCGGCGTTCACCGCAACCCCGGCCCGGTTCCTGGAACACACCGGCGACACCACGGTGGAGACGGTGGTCGGGTTCGTTCTGTCCAGCGCCTGCGGAGTTCTGATCGGACTGTCGCTGGCCGCCTCACGGGGGCTGGAACGCATGTTCACGCCGCTGCTGGTAGCCGTCAACGCGGTTCCGAAGATCGCGCTCGGCCCCCTGTTGGTGGGGGCGCTCGGATGGGGGCAGAAACCGGTCCTGACCATGGTCTTCCTGCTCTGCTTCTTCCCGATCGTGCTGTCCACGGCGACCGGCCTGACCTCGACCCCGGCGGACCTGGCCGAGTTGGCGCGCTCGCTGGATGCCTCTCGCTGGCAGGCATTCCGGAAGGTACGGTTTCCCGCCGCGCTGCCGCAGATCTTCGTCGGGCTGAAGGTGGCCATGCCGCTCGCCGCGATCGGCGCGGTCATCGGCGAGTTCCAGGCCGGTGAGGCTGGGCTGGGCTATCTGATCGTGCAAGCCGGCGGGGTGGGCGACACCGCCACCGCCTGGGCCGCGATCATCCTGATCGGGTTGATGAGCATCCTTCTCTACTTTGCCTTGGTGTTGTTGGAACGGTTCGCACTGCCCTGGGTCAGGGACACCACCTGGCACGACTGACGTACGAGGCCTTGACGCGGTCGAGGGCGTGGAGCTCCGCCTCGTCCGTGATGGCATCGGGCTGCTTGGCGGCAGCGTCGGAGAACGGTACTCGGGCACGGCGGCCGCACGGGTGAGGAGGCTTCAGGCGACGGCCGACCTCTGCTGGACAAGGCGTGCCAGATGCTGCTCGCACAGGTCTTCCCAGAGTGTGCTGTTCGGGGTCAGGCAGTCCGTTGGCGGCGATGTCCTCGAGGACGGCCGCGAACTGGTCGGTACCAGCCCAGGCTTGAGCCGCGACCGCGCGTACGGCATCACCCAGACCATGCAGCCGTTCTCCGAGACGTTCTCCTCAGCATCGAAGTACCGTCTGCTGGACAAGGACGAATACCGGGTGACCTTCCCCGAGTTCGCGCACTGCGACGCGTCCGCGGTGACCGTGTCGTGCACCGATCCGAAGCCGTGACCTGCCGCTAGGCCACGGCGCAGACTAAGGCGGGAGGCTGAGGCCCTCCCGCCTTGGTCGCACCCCCTAAAGCCAGGAGTAGACATTGAACGACGGGATCACCTGGCTGGCCGACGCATGGCGCGGAGACGCCCCCATCTTGTTCGTCACCTGCGCACGTGGCATCAGCCCAAGTGACCTCGTGGTCCGGCTCGGCGCCCGGCCCGGAGAAGTGCTCGACCCGATTACCTTCGCCGAGGCCGAGCGGCTGACATTCAACGACCGCGAATCAGCCCGCGTAGCCCGCTTCGGTGAATGTGCGGGCTGGTCCTACGCCGTGGAGCAAGGCTGGCACTCCAAGGCGTGGTGGGCTCACCCCGACGTGTCCGCAGGCGAGGTCGAGATCCTGCACCTGACCCCGAAGCCGGACGACCCTCCCAGAGAGTGCTGGTACTACCGCGACGGCCAGACGATCGGTCGCTTCGACATCGGTGACATCCCAGACGGGGACATGGAGTTCATGCTCCCCGCATTCGAAGAAGCCGGACTCCTCAATGATGACGTGAGCGAGGAGTTCGACTCGCTGCATGCGACCCTGACCGCCGTGCAGCAGCACTTCGGGTTGTCCCTGCCACGCGAGCAAATCCTCAATGGCCGGCTGCCCGCAGCGGTAACAGCGGCCGTACCTCCGGAAAACCTGGGTGACTAACGAGCAGGGCAACGCCTAGATGAGGCTCACCGGCCGGTGCCGCTACCGCTGCGCGCCCGATGCGGTACGCAGCGCGCGAGTCAGCATCGGGCGCTGGGCGGAACGAAGGTCTTCGACGCACGCTGGACGTCGACGAAGCCGACGACCCTCGCCATCGGCCTAGCTCTGACCGGCGCCGACTCTCGTGCAGCCGAGCCAACTTCGGCCTGCGGACGGCCCGGCAGATTACAAACGAACGATTGCAGGGTTGCGGCGCCTCGTCGTTCGCCCGGTTCGGGCGCATCACCGGCTCGGAGACTCGCCCACCCAACGTCTGTGCAGTCCTCTCGAGAAGCGAGTGCGACGTGTTCACGGAACCGGTAGATCTTCGTGTCGGTCGCGGCCCTGCGCAGAGCGGCGAGCGCCTCGATCCATTCCACGGCGTCTTCGGGCAGGGTGTAGGGCTGCCCGTTGAGCCGTTGTGCCGCGCGGGGCGCCGACGGAACCTTGTCCGGGGCTCGGAGCCGACGGTGCGCACGACCGTCTGGCTGAGGTGTCACGGAAGAGGCCGAGGAGCATGCTCTCGCCCCCTTGCTCCCCCATGTCACACCCCCCAACCCCCGCCCCGACCCGCACCAGCCCCCCATCCCTGCGGAACGTCAGCTTGGGAGATCAAACTGATCAAGGGGCTGAACCATGGACTGCGCACGAAACGGCGGAGCCTGGAAGTGCCCAGCACGCCCTTCGTCCCCGTGACGGTGGGCGACCCGCCGCCACCCTCCCTCACGCCTCCATCCGCACCGTCCGCAGATTTCGGGCCCTGCTTTCCCCGATACGGGCCAGGGCCATGCCCACCGCTAGGAGTCGGGGGAAGCGGTGTTGCGTCGGGTCTCCGCGAGGTGGATGTCGATGTACCGAGTGAGGATCAGTGCGTCCTGCGGCTCGTCCGCCTGGAAGGTGACGCGGCGCAGCAGGCTGACTCCGTCGAGCGCGACGCCCTCGCGGGCGAGGACGAAGACGAGAGCGAGGAAGGCACACCGGGCGTTGCCGTCGTCGAACGGGTGGAAGAAGCAGACGTCGAGATAGGCGCGTGCGGCCCGGACGGTAAGGGGAAGAGTCTGCTCAGCAGAGCGCGCGCTCTCGGCCAGACAGGCATCAAGGCGGGCTTGTGTATCCGAGCCGATGCCGTAGCGCTCCCTGCCCCCCTTGGCGAAGGCCGGCAGGCTACGGAATGGCGGCGGCTGCGGTGTGCCCAGGACGTGCTGCTGCCAGCGCTGGAGCAGCCCGACGTCGAGCACGGCTCCGTGCGCCGCATCGGCCCGCAGCAACTCCAGTGCGGCAAGCATGCCCCGCGCGCGGGCGGGATCCAAGGCACCATCGAAGGCGCGTATGTCGTCCGCCGCCCCGTCGCGCGACGGGACTACCGGTTCGTCCCCGCCGCTGTCCGGAGCGTCCTGCCACGGCACGCTCTTGCGCACCGTGAGCCAGCGTTCAAGGTGGTCCAGCGCGGGTGGGACGGACATGTCGCCGTCGTCCGGCCCCAGCGACAACGCGAGCCGCTCCGCGACATCATCGACCAGCACAATGTCGGGGCCGGTCCAGCTCGCGAACCGCCCGCCGATCGCCTCGTCGACCAGCTCTTGCGCGCGCTCGGGCGCGACGCTCCAGCGGCTGAGGAACCAGGTGAGCACTTGACGGCAGTGCCCGTGCCAACCGCTGCCGCAGCCGGTGCGGTCACTCACCTGCAGGATCAGGTTCCGGGCGGCGCGCTCCCACAGAATTCGCTGGTCCTCGATACCGGCCAGGTCCAGCGGGTATGCGTCGAACCATCCGGCGAGACTCTCCAGCCACTCGCGCCATTCGCACAGCGCCGCGACCACACGGGTGAGCGTCTCCTCAGGGGTGGTGATCGAGTGCCGGGGGCAGCACCAGTTCCCGACGGGTCCTCCGTCGAAGTCGCCTTCGTCGTGCGCCCAGCGCCAGCCCACCGTCCAGCGGCCGTAGTGCTCGGCGAGAGCCTGCGACATGGCGTCGGCCCAGGGCCGTCCATGGCTCCTCGGCCAGTCACTCACATCCGGGTCACCGAAGGGGACTTCCGCGCGGCTGAGCAACCCCCGAGCCGGTCCAAGCGAGCGCACCACCTGCGGCGCTGACGCACCATCGAAGAAGTGCTGGGCGGGACTCACATCGTCCCAGGTCAGGAAGCGGGGGGCCAGCTCGACAATCACCGCGCAAGCCTGCCCGTCCAACCCATTGCACTTCAAGCGGATTACCCCAGAGTCCGGCGGAATGGCATGACAGGAGCGGCCACCACTCGAGACGACCACGACCGGGCCTTCGCGGTGCGCGGCGAGGGCGTAGGCGAGCCAGGCGTCGACATCGGCCTACACGTATCCGCCCGCACGGCAGGTGAGTTCGTCGCGGACGGTTTCGTCGCCGTCGCGGGACTCGGTCTGCTCCCCCATGCCCAGCTCGCGCAGCGCCTGGAGCTCATCGGCACGGGCCGCGATCCGCGCGGCTCCGCGATGTTCGGCTTCTCGGGCAGCAGCGACCGCGGCGGCGTCGGCGGCGAACTCGGCCTGGACGACTTCGTACGCGTCCGGGTCGTAGACACTGGCCGACCTCGCGTTGGCCAACATCCGGGCGATGCACCCCACCCAGCGAGTTCCGCAGGACCGCGGACGTCGTGGGCCAGGTCTTTGTGCCTGGAAACCTGCCGCGCGTCGAACTGTGCGTCCTCTAGGCCCGCTGCGACCGCGCCGGTGTCCATCCCTCTCCCCCGACGCCGGACGACGCGGCGGCCAATGCGGACGGAATCGACCGGCTACCGGGGTACGGCGACACGTACGGCGAGCGGACTGCGCGCAGTGGGCGGCCAAGGCGTGGTCATCATCGGCCTCGCATGCGTGTGGGGATTCCGAGCGGGCCGCCGCCGCAGCGCTGGGCGGCGGCCCGCCGAATATGTGTGACTGAGCGCGCCAGTTGGCGGATGAGCGCTCTATTTGGCGGACTGAGCATGATGGTTGGCGGGGCCGGCGTTCTGCCCGTCGGGACCGGAGGTGGTCCGTCCCAGGCCCCGGCGGATCGCGATCTCCACGGGTGAGTACGCGCCGTCGGCCCGCTCCAGTTCGTACGGCGTGGCCGGCATCAGCGGCGGCTGGGCCATGAAGCGCGGCCTCACCCCGTGGTGCGGCTGTGCCGCGTGTACCAGGAACGGATGGCACAGGAAGACGTCACCCGGGGAACCGGTGGCGAGGGCGAGCGGTCGGTGAGCGGATGCCGCTACGAGATCTGGCGCGATGGCCAGGCCGCTCGCGCCCTCTTCCCCGTACGGTTCCAGCACCTTCGGCACGTCGAGGTGGGACCCGATCCGGATCCGCGTCGGGGCGTCGTCTTCCCCGACCTCGCTGAACAGGAAAAGCATCAGCAGGGCCCGGCCGCGTGAGCGGAGATTGGTGAAAGGCCAGGTCTCTCCCTCCACCGCATAGCTGCCCTCGATGTGCCAGCCCGCGTCGTCGGGCTCCTCCTCGTGCGGGAAGCGCAGCGGGAACGTGCCGAGCGAGTAGCGCGGCTCCCAGCGCCCGGCGCCGACCAACAGGTCGTACGCGCGGTGCAGGGCCGGGGAATTGGGTGCGGCGGCGAAGGGTCCCTGTGCCATCCCGCCGACCCAGTGCACGGGCTGCGTCCACGTCTCCGGGGCGTCCGGGTCGCAGCCCGTCTCCCGCCACAGCAGCCGCGCGCAGCTCTCGGCCACGCGGGGCGCGACGGCGCCCTCCAGCTTGACGAAGCCGTCGCGGAGGAAGCGGGTCACCAAGGTCGTGTCGTCCATGCCTCCATCGTGCGGCGCCGCCCGTCCCGGTCACCCGACACTTGCCGCACCGCTTTTCTCGGGTGCGGCGTGCAGGACCACGCCTGATTGAATCGATGCTCGGGATCTTGGAGGCAAGCGTGCTGGAGCGGCTCAATCAGGCCATGGAGCACATCGAGCGGCAGCTCGACAGCTCCGTCGACGTAGGCGAACTGGCGCGGGTTGCGGCCACCTCGGAGTACCACCTGCGGCGGATGTTCTCGGCGCTCGCCGGGATGCCGCTGTCGGAGTACATCAGGCGCCGACGGCTGACTGTGGCGGGCGCGGAGGTACTGGCCGGTGAGCGGACGCTGCTGGAGATCGCGGTGCGTTACGGATACGGCTCGGGCGAGGCATTCGCGCGGGCGTTCCGCGCGGTGCACGGCGTAGGGCCCGGCGAGGCGAGGCGCACCGGCGCGGCGCTCAGCTCCCAGCCTCGGATGGCCTTCCGCCTCATCGTCGACGGGGGCAGCAGCATGCGCTACCGCGTCGTGCACAAGCCGGAGTTCAGCATTGTCGGGGCGAAGGCTCGGGTGCCGCTCGTGCACTCGGGGCCGAACCAGGCGATCATCGATTTCGTCCGCGGGATCGACAACCAGGCAAAGGAGCGGTTGGAGAAGCTGTCCGATCAGGAGCCGCGCGGCATCCTCGCGGTCTGTGACGATCTCGATCCCAGCCGGGCGGAGGGCACCGACCTCGACTACTACCACGGGGTCGTCACCTCGGCGCCCCCGCCGGAGGGCATGGCCACGCTGACCGTGCCGGCCGGGATTTGGGCGGTCTTCACCGCCTCGGGGCCGGCGCCGGAAGCGATCCAGGCGCTGTGGCGGGATGTGTTCACCGAGTGGTTCCCATCGAACCCGTACCAAAGCCGCCCCGGGCCGGAAATCCTTCGTATACGGATGTCGGCGGACGGCAGCGAGGCGGATGCCGAGCTGTGGCTGCCGGTGGAACAGGAAGCCGATTGATTGGCCGATGCGGCGCAGTGGGGTCGCACCCGGACTGGACGGCGCCCCGGACCGGAACGTACTGAGCTGCAGCGGCACTAGGCCTTCGGAAGTTGGTGGCCGACGCCGAGGACCAGGAGTGCGATGGCCAGGGCCCGGACCGCCCGGTGCTGTGCGCACTGGATCGCGAGCTAGTGCCGATGGGCGCGCCGCTGCTCGATGTGAGCCGTCGGCCTCTCCGCAGGACGGCAGGGTGCGGGAGGCGTGCGGTATGCCGCGGCCGACTCGGGGATGGCCGCGGCGCCCGCGCCTGGCACGTGGCGTTGTCAATCGCAGGGGTGGTGTGCGGGGCAGTGCCTGGGCTGCCGAAGTCCCGGGCGTGTGTCGGACGTTGTGGTCAATCCCCGCTGAGCCAACCAGGGTGGTGGAGTCGGGCAGTTCAGTGTTGCTTACGAGCACGTCGGCGAGCGCTCAGCAGCACTTGTAGTGAGCCCATGACCGACGGGGATGCGGACCCGTGGAGCAGTTGAGGGCCACGCGCCAACGCCGCATCCGCGGTGAGCAGTTCAATGTCGACGACTGCCGCCATCAACACCCCGTTGGGGTTCGCGGTCAAGGCGGGCAGTGACTTGGCGGTCAGGAGCGAGGCGCGGGCCGTTTCGATCTCATGCTTCACAAGCTCCCGTACGCCCGGCGACTGGTGTCTGTCCGCGAGGTCCTTCTCGGTCACGCAGAAGCGTTCCAGTGTCTGTGTCGGGATGCCCATACGCCCCTCCGCCAGGTCCTCGGCGAGGTCGTTGACGAAGTCCAGCCGCTGGCTGCCGTCGATGAACACCCGGCATCCGGCCCGGTAGTCCCCGGCGTCGTGCTCGGGCCCCAGCAGTGAGGCGACCAGCATGAAGGCGGGCAGTGAGTAAGCGTCCACGTAGGCCTGGTAGTCGGCCTCGGTGGCGAAGCCGGCGAACTCCAACTCGGCGGTGGCCGTGGACAAGTACTCGTCCACGACCTCGCGCAGGCGCGGATAGACCGCCGTGGTGTTCAGCAGCGTACGGATCAGCGGATCGTTACTCACCCCGCTGTCCAACGCCTTACGCACCTCCTGCTCCCACGACCCCCATGCCGCGACTCGCTGGGGCTTCGGGCCGGTGTCCAACAGGTTGTCCCCGTGATGCATCACTGCCGTCGCCGCCACCACATGGGGCAGCACGGCCCTCGGCAACAGCAGGCGAGCCGCGAGGTATGAGGCACGCTTGAAGCGCGCGACGGAATCGCGCTGGGCGCCGTAGTCCCGCCGAAGGTCCGGCTCCCGAATCCCTGCGGCGTCCAAACTCTGATTCCACACGTTCATGGGCCGATCGTAGGCAGGACTGGCCGGCCGGTCAGCCGGCCTAGCCGATGTCAGGGACCTCGATCCGGCCGACGCATGGCCTGTAAGGGCCTCGAGCAACAGCGTCCGTGCCTTCCTGGCCCCCTCGCCCTCCTTCTCCCGCGGCGCCCCTGGCGTGCCGTCCACGGTTGCTCTCCGGCACGAAATTGCGCGAGAGCGAGCGAGGCGGTGTTGGTCCAAAAGACCCCCACCGAAACGCTTTTGAGGTCGTCGCCTCACTCCGGATCTGGCGAACCGGGGGTGGCTCGGGCGAAGCCGTGAGAGGTTCACGACACGAAGTGGGCAGTGATCGAACCGCTGTTGCGGAGGGTCGAGCGTTGGTCCAAAAGCCTTGTGCCAGCAGCCCGTTCGGTTCAGCCGACCTCGATCACCACCTTGCCCTGCGCGGTGCCGTTCTCGACGGCAGCGTGGGCTGCGGCGACCTCGTCGAGGGTGAAGTGCCTAGGGTCGAGCTGGGGCTTGAGCGCCCCAGCGTCGGCGAGCGCGGCCGCCTCGCGCATGATCTCGCCGTGGTGCTCCCGCCCGCGCCCGGTCAGCAGAGGCAGGAGGGTGAAGACGCCGGAGTAGGTCGCCCCTCGGAAGGACAGGGGTGCGAGGCTGTGGGTTCCCCAGCCCAGCGCGCTCACGACGTGCCCGGTGTAGGTGCGTACCGCTGTGAAGGAGTCGTCGAGGACGGGTCCGCCGACGGTATCGAAGACGATGTCGAAGCCCTCGCCGCCGGTGTGATTGGCGACGTACTCCTCCACGGTCGTATTCGTGTAGTCGATCGGGTGGGCTCCCAGATCTTCGACGGCCTTCAGGCGTGCGGGTGAGGCGGTGGCGAAGACGTCGGCGCCGCGGGCCCGGGCGATCTGTACGGCCACGTGGCCGATACCGCCGGCCCCGCCGTGGATGAGGACCTTCTGCCCCGCGTGGATTCCGGCCCGGTCGACCAGGCCCTCCCAGGCCGTGATGGTGACCAGGGGCAGGGCCGCGGCCTCCCGCATGGTGAGTGCGGCCGGCTTTCGGGCGATCAGTCGGGCGTCGACGGCCGCGTACTCGGCGAGTGAGCCCTGCACATCGCCGACGCCACCGGTCATGCCGAAGACCTCGTCGCCGGGCGCGAAGTCCTGAACGCCGGGGCCCACCTGCTCGACCACGCCGGCGAGGTCCAGGCCGAGGACGGCCGGCAGGGTGCGCTGGGCGTGGGCGGCCTTGCCGGCCCGAATCTTGGTGTCCAGCGGGTTGACGCCACTGGCCTTGATCTTCACCAGCACCTGGCCTGGACCGGCGGTGGGCTTGTCGATCTCGCCCAACACCAGCGGGGTGTCGAATTCATGGAGCACCACTGCGCGCATGACTGCGCCTCTTTCCTGACGTACTGAATCGATGTGGGGACGGCGTGGGGGCTGCACCGGAACGGAGTCAGGTGCGGGCGGACACGAGCAGGCGCGCCGCGGACTTCGCCTCCTCGACGACAACGGGGTCCTGGAGTAGGCGTCCGGAGGCCAGGGCGCCGTCGATGAGCAGGCCGATGTGCCGGGCGAGCGCGCCGGGGACGTCCGCGCCTGCCTGTTCGCACAGCTCGGTCAGCCATGCCTGACGGCGCTGTGTGTGCTGCACGGTGATGGCCCGCGCCGGCGAGTCGAGGTCGGCCTCGACTGCGGCGCTGACGAACGGGCAGCCGAAGAAGCCGTGCCGGTCGAAGGCGTCCGTGAGGGCGTCGAACAGGGCGACGAGCTGCTCTCGGGGGTCGTCCCCGCTCCGGGCGGCGGCGTCCTGCATCTGTGCCATCCAGGAGTCGTCCGTCCTGCGCAGGTATGCCGCGACGAGCTCCTCCTTGGTCCGGAAGTGCGCATAGAGCGTTGCCTTGGCGATGCCCGCCGTCGCGATGACCTGATCGACGCCTACGCCGCGCAGCCCGTTGGCGTGGAACAGCTCCGCCGCCGCGTTGAGGATCCTCTCCTCGGATTTCGTCTTCCTGGTCTGCGTCACCATCGCCGTACCTCCTTAATCAGACAGACTAGTCTGTCTGATTAAGGACTGCAAGTGAAGGCTGCGGGATGGACTGAGGGCTGCGCACAGGCCGGTCGGGCATGGCCGCCGGGCCGCGTTGCACCCTCCTGCCGGAAGACCGGGGGCCGGCTTGAGCCGGTTGACGCATCCGCCCTGCTCGGCGCCGAATCAGCGAGGGTGAGCAGAGCCGTGGCGGGTACACGCCACCAGACTTTGTCCATGTCCGCGTCCAGCTCGCGGCGCAGCACCGGGAGATCACACATGAAGGTGCGCCGATCAGCCTCCTCCACGGCGGCGGGCACGTCCCCCGAAGTCGTGGTCGGCCGATACCAGTTGGGAGCCAGGCTCGGCTCCGGCGGCGCCGCCGACGTGTACGAGGGGACCGACCTGCGCCTCAAGCGTCCGGTGGCCGTCAAGATCTTCCGGCCCGACGGCGAGCCGGCGCTGGAGCAGCGCTTCGGAGACGAGGCCGTGCTGCTGGCGAAGCTGCAACACCCGGGGCTGGTCACTGTCTACGACGCGGGCCGGCACCAGGACCGCCCCTTCCTCGTGATGGAGCTGGTGAAGGGCCTCACCCTGTCTCAGCGCATCTCGACGGGGACCATGGAGCCGGCCCGTGCGGTCATGCTCGGCAGCGCGCTCGCAGGAGCTCTCGCGCATGTGCACGCGGCCGGCATCGTGCACCGAGACGTCAAACCGTCGAATGTCCTGCTGGACACCACAGGCGTCCCGCACCTCACCGACTTCGGCATCTCACGGATGATGGACGCCACCCGGCACACGGCCTCGGGAGCGCTCCTGGGTACCGCCGCCTACCTGGCACCGGAACAAGTGCTGGGCAAGAAAGTGGGCCCGTCCGCCGACATCTACGCGCTCGGCCTGGTCCTGCTGGAATGCCTGAAGGGCGAACTCGAATACAACGGCACACCCCTGGAAGCCGCTGTGGCTCGTCTGCACCGCCCGCCCGCGCTCCCGCCCTCGGTGCCCCCGCGGCTGGCCGAGCTGCTGCGCGCTATGACAGCCCTCGAGGACACGGCACGACCGGACGCCGAGCAGTGCGCTGAGACGCTCTCCGCCCTGTCTGCTGAGCCCTTCATGCCCCCTGCGGCGAACGCTGCCGACAGCGACAAGGCAATGCACGCCAGGACAGGGGCGCGAGGTGCGACAGATCTCGCTCTCACTGCCGCCGGGCCGCGCATCCGGCCACAGGCAGCGAAGCCGCTCCGCACCCGTCGCCCGCTGCTGGCCACCGGGGCGGCCGTCCTCACCGCGCTCCTCGGCGCCACGCTAGCCATCTCAGCCGACGGAGACGCAAACAGCGACGGCCGATCCGCCGCAGGCCCGCTCGGATCCACGCCCGCACAACAGCCCTCCCCCACCGCCTCTCCATCAAGCCCGCAGACAGGGTCCGGGCAGCCGGCCGGAGCGACCCCGCCCTCACCGAAGACTCACCGCCCCACGACGTCGACTGCCTCCGGCCCGCTGGCCCGCACGTCGTCAGTCGACCCGACGAGCAACCCCGCCCCGGGAACGCCGGCGGACCGCAAACAAGCGCAGAACAACCGCCCCCGCCCGGACACCGCCCAAACCAACGACAAGAACCCGCCCGGGAAGTCAGTGAAACCGAAAGGCCCGACCGCGAAGAACGAACACCACTGACTTCCATACGACGGTGTCCGTCATTCGAGGTTTCCGCGCACGGTCTCCTCGCCGCCGCCTGATGGCCATTCGTAGCGGCGTTGGAGTCGGCGGCGTCGCCTAGCCAGCAGTCGCCGCGTTCCACCACCTTGCGGTACTGACACCCCGGGCGTTGCGCGTTGCGATGACTCGATACCCTTGCGTACACAGACGGCTCAGGATGTGTTCGCAGGACAGCCGTCGTCGGGGGTGCCGACGGTCGTTTTCTGCCGCGAGGCAGGTCGGACCTTGCTCCCCCCATCGCCAGCCCTGTGGACGAGACGAGACGTCGCAGGACATTCGTTGCATTGGAGGAGTAGGTGTCGTCGCTGCATCGATTGAGGAGTTTGCTGGGCGTCCCCGCCGTGAGCAGCGGGAGAAGTTTCGATACGGCAGAGCGCACTCTCGGCATCACATTGCCACAAGAAGTGAAGGACTTCTGTTCAATTTACGGAGATCTGTTGATTTCCGACTATTTCTTCATCTTCGGTCCGAATTTTATGGCAGAAAAGTCTGAATGGATGAGCGAGTTCGTTCGGGAAGGTCACCCAGCCATTCCCAGGCCAGTACTCCCCGATGCCGGGGGAATGCTCCATTGGGCGCATACAATCGAAGGCGACAAACTCTTCCTCGAAGACCGCGGGAATGGAAGGTGGACAGTGTCGGCCTTTCGAAGGAATTGGCACGACTGGTACGAGACGAATGAGACTCTTACCAACTGGCTACTGGATGTATTTAGCGGACGTCGCGACATGGATTGGATGCCAGAATGGCCCAAGACTCACTGGTTTGAGTAGCAGCCGCTCGTAAGCGATGTCCCATAATTGACCACGGTCGTCCTTCTGACCTGCCTGCTCTCGGTTCAGCCGGTGAGGTGAGGTGTGGCGGCGGGCGATGCCGAGCACGGCGTGGACGATGATCCACCTCCAGTGGCGGACCCCAGGGCCCAGTCTCCGCTCACCCGGGTGGGCGCCCTCCCCCGCCGCAACGCGGCCATGGGCTTCGTGAACTGTCGTGGGCTCAACCCGGTGAACGGGGCTATCCAGGGGGTTCTGGCGCAACCGGTACAGGGCCGCGACCGTCGACGACGACGGCCCAGCACGCGACCCCCAGTTCCACCGAAAAACCCGCGCATCCTCATCGGTGACCTCGGGCGTTCGCTTCGCTCGGCCGGTGCCATCGGCCCGATCCTGACACCGCATGCCCCTCAGCGTCATGAGGGAAGGGCAGCTTGCAGGCGGCGGGACGAACCCGGAGGAGGTCTTCGGTGGTCGAGGTTACGTCCGCGACCCAGCGTCGAAGAAGGCGACCCCCAGCATGATCAAGGCCGCCTCCCGTCGGACCTAGACTTCCCCTTCTGTGTCCCCCCTAGGTGGCGCTTCGTCTCGGCGTGACAGGGCGCGAGAAAGCTGCTGTCAGCGCGGTTGAACGCTGCGCGCTATGCGATCAGGCGGCTGGGACCGAGCTCATGTTGCCGTCAGCCGGTGGCGAGCATGCCTTCACGCAGTCGGGCGAGGGTGCGGGACAGGAGTCGGGAGACGTGCATCTGGGAGACGCCGAGACGTTCGCCGATCTGTGCCTGGGTGAGTTCTTCCACGAAGCGCATGTGGATGATCTGCCGGTCGCGTTCGTCGAGTGCGGCGATCATCGGAGCGAGGGCGTGGAAGTCCTCGACGAGCTCAAGCGCCCGGTCGTCGGTACCGATGAAATCGGCCAGGACGCTCTCGCCGTCCTCGCTGCCGCTGATCGTCGCGTCCAGGGAAGAGGAGTTGTACCCGTTGGAGGCAAGGCGGGCCTCCCGCACCTCTTCCTCGGGCAGGCTCATCAGCTCCGACAGCTCCTTCACCGTCGGCGTGCGCCCAAGGCGGCTGCGGAGCTCTTCGGTGGCGCGGGCGAGCTGGACGCGCGCCTCCTGAAGCCGGCGCGGCACGTGCACGGCCCAGGTGGTGTCGCGGAAGAACCGCTTGATCTCACCGACGATGTAGGGGATGGCGAAGGAGGTGAACTCCACCTCCCGAGTGAGCTCGAACCGGTCGATGGCCTTGATCAGTCCGATCATGCCGACCTGGACGATGTCCTCCATCTCCTCCGGCCCGCGGCTGCGGAAGCGGCCCGCCGCGAAGCGGACCAGGGACATGTTCATCTCGATCAGCGTGTTGCGCGCGTAGCTGTATTCGGGCGTGCCCTCCTCCAGCACCGCGATCTGGTCGAAGAACAGACGCGTCATCTGCCGGGCGTCCTTGGGCGCCACCTGAGAGGGGTCGGCGACCTCCGGCAGCTTGGCCACGTTCGTGCCCGTCCTCGCCGCAGTCACTGTCGTCATGATGCTTCCCTCCCCTAATTCTGCACGCCGCCGACCTGCCTCGGGCCGACGACCCTGCGCTTACCCCGGAGTCTGCGGGCCATGCACCCCCTTCAAAGAAGTAGCGCACGGCCTGTCGGGCACCTGCTGCCTCTGCCGCGCGGCCATCAACCCGGCACAGGCGGTGTTCCTGGGGAGCGGGCAAGGCCGCAGTTGCCACGCAGGCCGGTCCAGGGCCGGTGATACGGAGCTCTCGCCACTCAATGCGAATGCTGTGCGGCCCACAGGCGGCCGCTGCAACCACGTCGGCCCTGTCCTGGCGCTGACGTTTGCCACCCCAGCCTGGTCGCCGCTGCATCCCAATTCACCGGGTGCGCCCTACTCCGGGTCCAATGGCCAAAGACTGATTCCCGCGTCGACTCCACCACGTTGCTCGACCCGGTGAAGCTGGTATTCGGCGCGGTCGTCGAGGCTGGCGTCGCTCTGGTGGTCGCTACCGGCGGACAGTACCTCGAAGCGGACAACGCCCGCCGCGAGGTCACCCACCTGCTCACCGAGCGTCTCAACACGCCGGCTCCGCAACCGTCCACGCGGGCACGGCAGTGCGGCATAGCCATCCGGTCCCGGGACGGCACCCTCCGAGAGCGCGGCGACGGTCCCACATAATGTGGGCATGGATTTTCGCATCGAGTGGCCTGCTCCCATGGACGAGCATGATTGGCAGATGCAGGAAATGAAGGGCTGGATCGGGGAGGTCACCGTCGTATGGGACGGTGGCTCCCGGGTCTTCGAGGTCTATGACCCAGTTCGCCTTGCGCAGACCGTAGAGCTGGAAATCGAGCAGATCGGGCGCTTCACGGCTCGGAGTCTGCTGGTGATCCCAAGCGTGACACGCGAGAACATCGAAGCAGCCATATCGGAGATCGCGGACAGCGGCTTTCGCGCTTAGGTACGGCTCTGCTGTCGCGTTCGCGGAGATCGTCGTCGGCGCCGGGCAGCTTCCCGGCGCCACCGCGTTCGACGCCGTCATGTGAGCTGCGCAGGTACCTCAGGTGCTCGGTGTCTCAACCTCGCTGTCTACGGTGTCTCTCAGCCGGAGCGAGCGGACGGGGTCGTGGGACTCGGATGCGGATGCGTCTCATTGAATGCGCCGGGCGATCCCGGTCGCCCTGCCCATCAGCCCTTCGAGCGGCCCTCGCGGGAACGGACGGCACGGGCCTGGCCAGGCGGCGCAGCAGGGGGAAAGCGTCCATGGCGACCAGGCACGCGGTGATCAGCAGGGTTGCCACACCGGTGTTGCCCACTATGGACAGGGTCGCCTCGCTGTCTGGGGCGGCAGCCAGCATCCCGGCCGGGCTGTCGTCGATTCTCCAGCCCTTCCCAGTTGACTTCCGCATGCGGCCCGGCGATTCCCTCCAGGACGACGACCGGACGCTTGGCGGTCTTCCGCTGACGCTCCTTCATCCGCTTGAGGACGACGGCACGCATGGCATGGAACTCGACGGTGGTGAAGTCGTCGTCAGTAAGCCACAGTTGCTTGAGCTCATCCAACTTCGCCCGGTCCTCTCGTCAGCGAGAACGTCGACGCTCTCGCCGATGAACAGTGCGGGCGCCGCGACGAACGGCCCGGCGCGGGCTGATGGTCTCGGCACAGCCAGGTGACCGTGCCGCAGCACCCGGCGTGGCTCAGCGGGCGATCGAGATGGCGAACGGCGTGAATCCGGTGGTCCGTATCACGTGCGGGACGAACAAGATGGCGGCCTCGGTGGCGCGCGCGGTTCGGATCCCGCCGAGATCGGTGATCCACTCCGTCCGCCAGCCCAGGCTGACGAGCAGTTCACGTACGGTCTGTTTCGCCTGGGTGTCCTCGCCCGAGAGGAAGGCGTCGGGGGCGTGCGTGAGGGTGTCCGGTGCGGTCATCACCGGGAAGAGCATGGTGTTGAGGGTCTTCACGACGTGCGTTTCGGGGAGCGCGTCCTGAAGCTGCTCGGCAAGGCTCGAGCCGGGGTAGATCAGGTCGGCGGGCAGTCCGTCAGGTCCATCGGTGGTGGCGTTGGAGACATCGACGAGGATCTTGCCGCGCAGTTCCTCCCGCAGGGCGACGAGCCGGTCCAGTGAACCGGCGCCAGGCGTCGCGTTGATGACGACCCGCGCCGTGCGGGCGGCGTCCGCGGCGGCGCCCGGCGCGCGGTCGGCCACCGTCACCTCATGACCTGCCCGGGTGAGGGCGGCGGCCAGGTTGCCGCCGACGCGGCCGTTTCCGAGTACTGCGATCGTGGTCATGGTGTTCTGGTCCTCCGTGGTGCGGGCAGGCGGTGCGGGCGGGTGGTGCGCGGTCAACGGGAGAGGGTGGCGACGGCCTGGGCGTGGACGCCGGGCGCGGCGGCCAGGAAGCTTCCGCTCTGCGGGGTCCAGGGGCGGCCTTCGGCGTCCGAGATACGTCCGCCGGCCTCGGTGACGAGCAGCGCCCCGGGCAGCAGGTCGGCGCGGGCGCCGGCGAACTGCCAGAAGGCGTCGATCCGGCCGGCGGCGACGTTCACGAGGTGCAGGGTCGCGGGCACGGCGGTGCGCACGACGAGCGCGTCGAAGAGCATCGCGGTGATCGAGGAGCCGACGCGCCGCATGACGTGGTCGTCCTCGTCCGGCCTGGCCTGGCTCGTGGCCACGATGCCCAGGCCGAGGTCCGTGGTCGCGGAGACGTGCAGCGGTCGGCCGTCCAGGTGGGCGCCGCCGCCGGTGAGCGCGGTGTAGGTCTCGCCGGTCAACGGCGTGTGGACCACGGTGAGGACCGGCTGGTTCTCCCGCACGAGGGTGGCGGTCACCCCCCACTCCGGCAGGCCGTGCAGATGGTTGACGTTGCCTTCGGCCGGATCCACGACCCACCATTCGCCGGGCGGCAGCGCCCCGCCGTCCAGTTCGTCCTCCACCCAGCCGGCTTGGGGACGCAGGTGCGTGAGGCGGGGGCGCAGGATGTCGAGGGCCGTGTCGTCGTTGGTGGCGAGAGCACGCATCAACTCGTCGCGGCTCTGGTAGCGGACCACTTCGCCGAAGCGCTCGCGCAGCGCCGAGCCGGCCGCGCGCACGGCTATCGCCGTCTGGTCGAGCAGGTCGGCGTCAGCCGCGGTGACGTCCGTCGTCCGCAGTGTTTCGGGCATGGTGAACTCCCGCTCGTATAGGGATGGTTGCGTCCTCGGCGGCTGGTCCGCGTGCTCCGTCCAGCGCCCTGCATACGACGGTAGAGAGCCCAGTCATTAACTACAAATGCATGTAAAGCACGGCTAGGATTACTCTCGTGCAACTGGATCTGAACCTGCTCACCGCGCTCGACGCCCTGCTGGAAGAGGGCAGCGTCGCCGGGGCGGCCGCGCGCCTGCACGTCACCTCCCCCGCCATGAGTCGCAGTCTGGGCCGGATCCGGCGCACCACCGGGGACCAGATCCTGGTGCGCACCGGCCGCACGATGACCCCGACGCCGTACGCGATCGCCATCAGGGAACAGGTGCACGAGCTGCTGCACCAGGTCCAGGGAGTGCTGGCACCGAGCCGCGAACTCGACCTGGCGACGCTGGAGCGCACGTTCACCCTCCGCTGGCACGATTCCCTGGTCGCCTTGAGCGGCCCCGCGTTGCTCGCCGCCGTACGCGATGAGGCGCCGGGCGTACGACTGCGCTTCGTCGCGGAGTCGAGCGTCGACACCCCGGGGCTGCAACGCGGCGAGGTGGACCTGGAGGCGAACGCCAACCACCCGGGCGCACCGGACATCCGTGCCGAGAAGGTAGGCGAGTCCTCTCTCGTCATCGTCGTGCGGCAGGGGCATCCCCTCACCCGCGGCGGGACCGTCACCGCGGAGCAATACGCCGCCGCTGAACACATCACCGTCTCACGACGGGGAAACCTCGGCAATCGACTCGATGACGCCCTCGCCCAACTCGGTCTCACCCGCCGCGTGGTGGCAACCGCACCCACGCAAGCGACCGCGCTGGAGTTCGTGCGCGGCTCCGACCTCCTGATCAGCGTCCCCGAAGCAACCACGCCCTCCGGGATCGCGGACCTGGGACTGGCCGTACTCCCCCTACCGCTCGAACTACCCCTCGCAGCAATCCACTTGTCGTGGCACCAGCGCTACGACACCGACCAGGCGCACATCTGGCTGCGGGGACTGGCGCGAACGGCGCTCACCACGCGGGAGCACCGTAGCGGGCGTCGCGCACACCGCTTCGCTTCCCTGTCTACGCCCTCTGCCTCCCGGCCCGCACCGCCTGGGAGTGCCCGCGTTGACCGGTGCGTTGGACTCCCAGGCTCGTCGACCGCACGTAGCCCTGCGGCATGCGGCATGAGTGACGGCTACAAAGGGCGCGATCAGCTCAAGCAGGGCGATGCAGAGCCGCCCCGTGATCGATCTGGCCCGCGGCGGGCTGATGGGCTGGCTACGGCTGCCAGCCGCAACGGGCTTGCAAGATCCTGCTGACCGTCTCCCAGCACGCCAACACCGCACTGCGGGCGATCGCCCAGGCCGTCACCGACGCCCCGGCCGGAAAGCCCCAACCGGCGCCCCTCCAGCAGTACCTCGCCGCAGCCGTGCACACACGGCACACCGAGGGACATGAGAACGGATCATGTGGGTAGACGCACCGAGTTGTGATCGTGGGAGAGGCCGTGACACCTGGGGAGGTCGGCACGGTCCCTCCCACGCATCACTACCGCTTCCGCGCCCCGGACACGGTGCGCTGCCAGCGAAGCTGGGGCCCGGTCACCGCCCGCTGAAGTCCTCGAACAGTGCGATGCGGGCAGTGATGCGTTTGCCGACCGGCTCCCGCTGCACCGCAAACCCCTGGGCGACGGCCATCACGATCTCTAGGCCGTGCTGGCCCACCCGCCCTACGTCGGCGGCCCGGGCAACCGGCAGCACCGGATCACAGTCCCACACCACCACTTCCACTACGTCGCCGGCGATCCGCAGGTCGAGCAGGACCGGGCCCGGCGCGTACTTGAGGGAGTTGGTGACCAGCTCACTGACCACCAGCCGAGTTACGTCCATGGCACGCTGCGAAACCGGCAGACCGTACACGGCCTGCACGCGGGCCAGGAAGTCCACGGCATGACGGCGGGCATCGGCGATGGACGCGCTGTCCCCTTCCAACGCCACCGTGCTCGCTATGCCCTGATCCCCCGGCACCGGGATGTTCTCACTCACGGGAACTGACTGCATCGCGCTCCGCCTCTCCCCCGTTCACCCTCACGCGTATACCCCCAGCACCCGCTTTACGCCTTCGACGCCAAGGCATTACGCGGCCTGTCCAAGGCAGCACTGTGAGTAAGGGCGCTGGTGTGCCAGGATCACCGGCATGACTGGGGACGACATGCCGGACACCGAACAGGCTCCGCAGCCAGGCCAACTGTCGATCGTGGAGACCTCCAGCGAGGGAGTGCGCATCCTCGCTCTCGCCGGTGAGATCGACAACGACACCGGCGGCCCGCTGCGTCAGGCCCTGGACCTCTCCGCCGTCCCGCGCCCGCGCGTCGTGGTCGACATGCGGCAGGTCACCTTCATGGACTCCACCGGCATCAACATCCTCGTCGCCGCCCACCAGAGCGCCACCGACGCCGGCGGCTGGCTACGCCTGGCCACACCCACCAGCCCCGTGATGCGAACCATCCAGATCGTCGGCATCGACAGCATCATCGACTGCTATCCCACCCTCCAGGCGGCGCTCAGCCACTGAGCCGTAGCCCAGTGGCCGCGAGACGCATGGGCGGGTCGACTTCCTGGCCCGGAGGCGCCCGTCCTCGGCGCGCATCGGCCCGACATCTGCTCGCGGACGGCTGCGGCGTTGCCCATGGGGGACGGGCTCAACTTGTTCCGCCACATCGAGACCTGCTGGCCTTATCAGTGCCTGGCCCTAGCCTCCGCTGAACGTGACGGATGGACTGGGAGTCAGAACAGTCTGGCCAGGCCCGGCCGGATGACGTTGTCGCCGATCCGGGCCGACACCGAGATGCCGGCCCGGACGCGCGGGTCGAGATATGCGTCAGGGCGACGCCAGAGGATGGCGAGGGCTTCGTCGGCGCCTACGTTGATCACGGTGGTGGCTCCGCCGAGTGTCTGACGGATCCGGAGAGCGATGCGGGGGTCCGGTCGCCGGGTGTCGGGCTAGGTCACACCGATGCGGTTGCAAGGTCGCCACACCCGCAGACTGTGCCTCTCTCCGGCTCTGGTGAGAGAGGTCGGAGGTCGCGGGAATCCCCCGGGTCACCAGGGGCCGTGGTAGGCCAGACCCAGGAGCAGCGCTGCTACGGCGGTGGCGAGGAACACGATTCCGCCCACGATGTTGCGGGAGCCGACCCTCAGGTGGGCGAAGATCGCACCCACGAAGTACAGCACGAGACCGCAAGCCGCGAGGGTTCCGAGGACCGGCACGACGAGCCCCGCCAGCAGGCCCACGGTGCCCGCCGCGAGCAACAGGCCAAGCACGGGGACCCATTTGCGTGGCACGCCCTTCATGTCCGCCTGGGTCTTGGGGTATTCGTGGCCGATCAGATAGGTGACGGCCGCGGCGCCGTTGAAGACCACGCCGAGAAGGGTCACTGTGAGGTAGGCGGCGAACAAGTTGTCTCCACTTCCGTGTCCGGGCAAACGGTGCTGCTGGGCAGCCCGTTGGGGGTGCCCAGCTACCAGACGGAGGGGCCCATCGCTTTTGTGACATCGGGGAGGGACGAGTGTGCCGGTGGTCGTGAGTGCGGTAGATGGGCGTGGTTGCCGGTGGCTGCGGGCGTCGGTGCGTGGTCCTGCGGCGCTATCAGCTCTCTCGGTTCACGCTCACCCGCGCGGTTAGAGCCCCGGGGTGACCTCGGAGCACCGCGAACGGCCGTGTTGTTCATGCCCAGCCGCAGCGAACCGACCCGCGAACATTCGGCCGGTCTCCGCGTCGAATCCGGCCGCCACGGGATGGACATGTTCCGGTGGTCGGCTCTCCGCTGCCTCGCGGCGTAGAGCACTGTCACCTGGCCCTCCGCCCGGAGGGTCACGCCGCTCACACCGGCCGCCAACCGGTGCCGAGCTGGTGGGGACGACGTCCGCGAACGAGCTCGGCGAGCTTGACTGGACGACTTGGGTCTCGGTCGTCGTCTCGGGAGCGCGGGCGAACGGCGGCCGCCCGGCGAGGAACAGCCCCGCGACGACTCCGGCGCCCAGCACCCCCGTACCGGCAACCGGCAACCACCACCCTCGCCGGCCCGCCGAGGAGGCTCGCGCCGTGCCGGGGGGGGGAGGGACGTGGTGCTGCCACGCGGTCGCTGTTGAAGGGAATCGCAGTCCGGCTTCGAAAAGAAGTTCCGGAAACCCGAGCGACCGGATGTCGAGAGCCCCCGATCGGCTCCGTCCCCGGGGTGCCATCACGACGACGACCCTTGAGGACATGGCCATGCGAGCGAATGAGATCACCGAGGTCCTGAACCGGCCGACCAGCCAGGAGCTGCTGGCGCGAGACGTACTGCGGCTGGCGTACGTGGCCAAGGACGGCACGCCCCGCAACGTCCCGATCGCGTTCACCTGGAACGGCTCCGAGATCGTCCTGTGCACCACGAAGAACGCCCCCAAACTCCCCGCGCTGCGCAACAACCCGACGGTCGCCCTGACCATCGACACCGAGGTGCACCCGCCCAAGATCCTGCTCATCCGCGGCCGGGTGGAGCTCGACACCGTCGACGGGATCCCGGAGGAGTACCTCCAGATGAACGGCTCGTACAAGATGACCCCCGAGCAGCGCACCGCCTGGGAGGCCGAGGTGCGCTCCCTCTACGACGGCATGGTCCGCATCGTGGTGACGCCCACCTGGGCCAAGCTGATCGACTTCGAGACGACCCTGCCGAGCGCGGTCGAGGAGCTCGTCCGCCGACGCGCCGAACGGCAGCAGGCCGGCTGACGGAGGGAACCTGCTCTGTGCGCACCGGACGGCGATGAGGGGCCCTCAGTGAGCCACGGTCATCCTGCACCCTCTCGGCGCGGACGACCCCCGTGCGCGTGCATGCGAGGTACCGCCTGGAGTGCGATGTCGACGGTGGCGTGGAGGGCCGTCCGGGATGCTCCGGCTGCCGCGTGTACGGCGTTGCCCTCGCTGACGACCATGACGTACCGGGCCAGGACGTACGGGTCTGTCCCCGCGGGGAGGTCGCCCTCCTCGACGGCACGGGCCAGTCGCCGCGCCAGGGCGTGCTCGCCGGCCAGGCGGCTGTCGGCCAGGAACCTGGCGACGCGGCCGCTGTCGCCACCCTCGGCGAGGCCGCCCTGCACGGACAGGCATCCGGAGGGTCGGTCGGCGCGGGTGAGCGCGTCGGCGTTGGCCCGGAGGAAGGACTCGATGACCTCGTACGCGGTCGCCTCCGCCAGGGCCTCGCGGGCGTAGGCCATGTCGGCCTCGGCGTAGCGGGCGACGGCCCGGTGGAACAGCTCCTCCTTGTTGCCGAACGCGGCGTACATGCTCGTGCGGTTGATCCCCATGGCCTCGGTGAGGTCGGTGAGCGACGCGCCCTCGTACCCCTGGCGCCAGAAGACCTCCACCGCACGGTCCAGCGCGGCCTCCGTGTCGAAGCCCCGGGGTCTGCCGCGTACCGCCATGACGTCCTCCTGTGTCAGCCGTCGAAATTTTAACCGAGCGGTACGGAATAGGTCCGCCGATGCCGTGGTTCTCCACTGCTGAACGACTTGAGTACCGAACGGTACAGAAATGGAGAACCCATCATGGGACACCTGGACGGCAAGACCGCCCTCGTCACCGGCGCCACCTCCGGCATCGGTCTGGCCGCCGCCCGACGGCTCGCCGCGGAAGGCGCCCACGTCTTCCTCACCGGCCGCCGCCAGGAGACGATCGACAAGGCGGTGGCCTCCATCGGCGACCGCGCCACGGGAGTCCGCGCCGATGTCGCGAGCCTCGACGACCTCGACCGTCTCTTCGCCCAGATCGAGCAGGAGCGCGGCAGCCTCGACATCGTCTTCGCCAACGCCGGCGGCGGTGAGTTCGCGGCCCTGCCCGACATCACCTGGGACCACTACGCCGACACCTTCAACACCAACGTCGGCGGCACCCTGTTCACCGTGCAGAAGGCGCTTCCGCTGCTCTCCCCCGGCGCCTCGATCATCGTGACCAGCTCCAACATCGACACCAAGGGCGCCGCTTCCTTCAGCGTCTACGCCGCGACCAAAGCCGCGCTGCGCTCCCTGACCCGCAGTTGGGCGGCGGAACTCGTCACCCGTGGCATCCGCGTCAACAGCATCGCGCCCGGACCGATCGAGACGCCCGGCCTCAGCGGCTTGGCCGGCGGTCCCGAGGCCGCCGAGCAACTGCTCCAGGGCCTGGCCGCCGGAGTTCCCATGCAGCGCCTCGGCAGCCCGGCGGAGATCGCCGAGACCGTCCTCTTCCTCGCCGGCGAGGCCAGCAGCTACATGACCGGCGCCGAGATATACGTCGACGGCGGCGCCAGCCAGATCTGACCAGTTCACCCCTCGGGGCGTCCGGCCGAGCCCACCGAACCGGCCGGTCGCCCCGGCCTCTCCGTCCGCTCAGGAAGGAACCACCATGCACTCCGTGACCGACCTGCTCGCAGCCAACCTCAACGAGGTCTTCGGCAACCGCGACCCCGTATCCCGCCGCGCGGCCATCGACCGCATCTACACCGAGGACGTCGTCTTCACCGACCCGGAAGGCGTCACCACGGGTCGCGACGCCATCGAGGACAAGGCAGGCTCCCTTCTCGCCAACGCCCCCGACAACTTCGCCTTCGCCGAGGACGGCCGGCGCTACGCGGGTCCCGACACCGGGGCACTCCCGTGGTCCTTCGGTCCGCCCGGCGAACCCGCCGTCCGCGGAATCGACGTCATCACCGTCCGGGATGGAAGGATCGCCACGGTTCTGACCATGTTCACCTCCTGAGACGGCGCGGCGGCCCCGACCTGACGGTCTCGGGGCCCCGCGCGGAGGGCTCGCATGTCGAGCACGCGATCGTGTCCCGGTTGGCGAAGTCGCACGGAGGGATGCCCGGGTGGCGTCCGAGGCGGTTGGTCGGTGACATGGTGCACGCCGTCGTCCCGTAGCTCCGCCGCCTGCCGCGGGCCAACCCCCTGCAGCGCGTCGACAGGCAGCACCCCGAGCCAGCCGGCGGCCTCCCAGGGGTGATCGCGTTGATCTCGAGGACACCGTCGGCCGGGCGGTCCACCTCCGTCGGCGCTAGCCCGCGTGTGTTCCGGGGGTGGAGCAGAGGGCCGGCCGCCCAACTGCGCACGGTTCTCGGCAGCCGCCCCTTCAGCGCCGTACCCCCTCCGGGCGGAGACGGTGCTGCTCCTCTCGCGACACGTTGTGAAACATGTCCGTGGCGTAGCGTCCCGCGCCGGTGAGCCCGTCCAGCCATCAGGGAAGACCCGCTCCGACGGTGAGGTGCACGCCGTTGAGAAACTGAGTCCAATGCCCGCAGGATCAGTGGAGAAACCAGGGAAATCGACTGTGTGTTCTTGCTTTCGCCGGGCACGAGGAGCCGCGGAGGTTGATAACTATGGTTCCCCTGCTCATCGTTCTTCTGCTGGCCCTGATCCTCTTCGGCGCGGGATTCGCACTGAAGGCACTGTGGTGGCTCGCCGTCATCGTGCTGGTCGTCTGGCTGCTGGGCTTCGTCATGCGCTCCGCCGACTCAGGCGGCCGCAAGGGACGTTGGTATCGCTGGTAAGCCGACACGCACCAACATGGCTGTGGCTCCGGATGAATCCGGAGCCACAGCCATGTCCCGTATCAGGACAACTCTGCCGTGAAACGGTGTGACACACGCCTTCTCGGGAACCGGGCTTCATAGCTGGGGCCCGGTGAGCAGTGGAACCTGCGCCTCCAGACCACTGGGCCCCAGCTACCCCGACACGCCCCGCTTCCCGCCCCTCCCCTGTGCCGTCAGAAACCCCGCTCGCACCTTGCCCGGTGAAGGGCAGCGCATGCAGGCCCTTCCAACGGGCGGCCACCAGACGGTCGGCGATCCGGCGGCCCAGGATCTGAGGCCCGCACAGTAAAGGTGGCTCCGCCGGTGTCAGAGCGCGTCCGGCCGCGGCGCCGCTGTCAGCACCGTCCCACTGATCGCGGCACAGGCGTCGATGATCGATTGCCCGTACTCAGGGTCGCGTGCCACCGGGTGCATTGCACACGGCCGTCGGTGATAGAAGTGTTCGCCGCTGGTCAAAGCGTCTGGATCATCGCTGGTGGCCAGCCACACCTGAGTGACCGGAGCCATCTCGAGACTGTCGGGTGCTCCCGCTCCGCCCATGCGGGTGGCGACCCAGCCGGGCTCCATCGACGTGCACAGCGTGTCCGGCCAGAGGTGCGCCAACTGCATTGCCATGGCTGTCACTTGTAGCTTGCTGTCGCTGTATGCCTGCATGCCGTTCCACGAACGGTGTTCCCACTGCAGATCAGTGAGGCCTGGTTGACCCGACCTGTGCAATCCCGAGCTGACGAACACGAGCCGGGCGGGACGCATGATCAGTGCGGAGAGGACGTAGGGGGCCAGCACATTCACAGCGAAGTGCTGTTCCAAGCCATCTTCGGTCTCCACGCGCTGCGGCTTCATATATCCGACCCCTGCGTTGTGGATGACGGCGTCGAAACGGCCGTAGGCATTGGCTTGCTGGGCGACGGCGCGCATCCCGGCCAAGGTGGACAGGTCGCCCGCGAGTGCGGCCTCAGCCTCCGGGACCGCGCGCAGCGCAGCTTCCGCCCGCTGTTCGTTCCGGGCGTGGAGGACCACCGAGTGGCCTGCGCCGACCAGCAGCTCCGCGGCCATACGTCCAAGACCGTCCGCGGATCCGGTGATGAGAACACGTGACATGTCATGCGCCCTTCTTCGACAGGGTGAACAACGAGAGGGAGCCGGCCAGCACCGCGATGGACAGGCCGGTTGCACACACGCCCGGCCAGCCCGCCTGAGCCCAGGCCATCGAGGCCGCTGTGGAACCGACGGAGCCTCCGATGAAGTAGAAGGTCATGTAGATGCTGTTGACGCGGTTGCGCGCCGCGGGATGCACGTCGTAGATGACGCGCTGGTTCAGCACGTGCAGCGCCTGCACCCCGATGTCAAGGAGAAGTACCCCGGCGACGACTCCGACGAGTGAATCACCTCCTGCCCACAGCGCCCCGTAACTGCCGGCGATCCCAGCCAGTGCGAGGGCGGTCGGCACGGGGTGGGTGTGACGTGCGACCCGCCCTGCGAGGTTGGCCGCCAAGGCTCCGGCGGCTCCGAGCAGACCGAACAGGCCTGTCGTAGCGGGTCCGTAGCCGAAAGGCGCGCGGCTGAGGTGGAGCGCGGCCGTCAACCAGAACACGCTGAAGGCCGCGAATCCCGAAGCCCCGAGCAGGGCTCGTACACGCAGGGTGGCGCTGGCCCGGTACAGCGAGACCATGGAGCGCAGGACTTCGCGGTAGCGCAGGGACCGGGTTGCTGTCGCGTCCAGGTCTCGGAGCGCGGCCCGCAGAACAGCGTTCAGGACGAGCATCAGTGCGGCAGCACCGTAGAAGAGTGGCCGCCAGCCGACGAGCGATGCGACCAGGCCCGCGACCGTCCGGGCCAGCAGCACTCCCGTGAGCAGGCCGCTGATGACCGTCGCCACGGCCCGGCCGCGCTGATCGGCACGGGCGAGTTGTGCTGCCGCCGGCACGAGCACCTGAGCGGCGGTGTTGGCGATCCCCAGGAGGGCGAAGGCAGCCAGGGCAGGGCCTGGAGCGGAGGCCGCGGCGGCCGCGACGAGCGCCGCACTGTCCACCAGCAACAGGCAGCCCAGCAGGACGCGTTGCTTCACCACGTTGGCCAGCGGGAGCACAAGGACCAGTCCCGCTGCGAAGCCGAGCTGTGTGACGGTGACGATGCTGCCTGCCGCACCGGAGGACATGTGCAGTGAACGCGCGATCATGTCCAGGAGTGGCTGCGCGTAGTAGAGGTTGCCGGCGATGGCGCCAGTGGCCGCGGCGAGGAGCAGGACCAGCGAACGGGACAGGCCGCCGCCTTCCGCATCCCGCACCGCACTGTCCTGCGGTGAGGTGGCAGCATGCGACATCGGAACTCCTACGTGATCATGCGGGCGGCGGCGCTGAAGGCGAGAACCCTGTGAGAGGGGCGCCGCGTCGACTCGCAAGCGTCCTGCTCGGGTCCGTACTGCTGTGCGTGCGGGTCCAGGAGTCGTCACGCACTCTCGCGGACCGCCGCGCCTCTGAGGGAGGCATCAACAGCATCGGCCTCGCGGGCGGATGGCGTCCAAGACCTGTACGGCGCTCTGTGATGCCGAGCGGGTATCAGGTGAGTTGACAGGGCGGCGTCGGCCTCTCCGTGTTGCAGATGCGAATTCCCACGGGCAAGGGGCAGCGCGGCTGGCTGAGAGCCCGACGCGTGCGGCGACCGCCCGGGCCCGTGGGCGCCCTCTCGTAGTACTTCCGTCCTACATGGCATCCCCGACTTCGCTGCGTGATGAGGCGAGGTACCAGATCACAGCACATGGATGCCCCGCGGGAACAGAACCGGGGTAAAGTCCGTTTACAGATTCACGGCCCGCTCCACCATGCCCGGGCTGTGCAGTTCGCCTGCGCTCGTGTCTGCGGGCGCCCTTCAGAGGAGTTGTCTGCCATGAATATCTTCCGTTTGGATGCCAGCATCCTTCCTGCCGCTTCCAGCAGCGCAGAGCTGGCTGATCTTGTGACGGACGGCTGGAAGTCCGCGCGTCCGGAAGCGCAGGTGGTCAACCGCCACCTGGGAACCAACCCTCTGCCCGCAGACGCCTGGGCGCTGGCCACGACTGCGGGCTTCACCCCCGAGTCCGAGTGGACCGAAGCCCAGCGCAACGCGATGACCCTGGCCAAGGAGCTGGTCAGCGAGGTGCGCGATGCCGACGCCCTGGTACTCGCGGTTCCGTTCTACAACTACGGCGTGTCCCAGCACTTCAAGGCCTGGGTGGACCTGATCATCGCCGGAGCCGGACCGGCCGACCCTCTCCTGAAGGACAAGCGCACCGTCCTGATCACCACCATCGGCGGAGGTTACGGTCCGGGCACACCGCGTGAGGGCTGGGATCACTCCACCGGCTACCTGGAGCGCATCCTCGGTGATCTCTGGCAGGGCGAGCTCACCGTCATCAGGCGAGAGCTCACCATGGCTGCCGTCGCCCCCGGTATGGAGGCGCTCAAGAGTCTCGCGGCAGAGCAGCACGCCGAAGCCAAGGAGGCCGCCCGAGAAGCGGCCCAGGCGCTCAACTCATAGTGACAGCGGACCGTTCCAAGTTCGCGAGCCGGCAGGCCGGATGAGGCCGGGCTCATGCCCATGCGCTTCACGGTCTTCGGCCGCGTTCACAGCGCTCTTCACATCGTTGGGGCCCTGCGCGCCATCGGCACCACGGATGGCGCGGCCGGTGACCGGGAGCACACCGGAGGGGTTATGGTGGTCCGTCGTTCACGGCGGCACAGCCACATCGCCCGGATGTTCTGCGCGTGCGGGGACATCTGACAGCGTCGCGTTGCACCACCCAGGCCTTCGCCGCGCTGCGTCGTCAGTCGGCGCGGTGCGGTTGGTCATGAACCGACGTGTCCTGGCCCCTGGAAGAGACGCTCAATGAGCGTCTGCCATGCGTCGATCAATGGGTGATCTCCGCAAGGCACCACGCTCTCGGCATCGCCGGCCAGCATCAGAAACAACAGCGGTGGCCCCTCGAGAGCACCCGTGAGCTGTATGGCAAGGCTGTCCAGATCAGCAACACCGACCTGGGCAGCCGCCAACAGCATGCGGATATGCGTTCGCGTCATGGTCTCGCCCATGGGAATCGGGCGTTTGCGGTCGAAGGCGGCCCGAGCGATGACGTGGTGCTCAAGGGCCCAGGCAATACGGGCACGGCCGAAAGCGATCAGGCGTTCCACCGGGTCAGCACCCGGCCCCAGAGGTGGTGGACCGCTGAGCACCTGCTCCTGGAAACGGCGTTCGTCCTCGTCGAGCAGCGCTTGGAAGATTCCTGCACGGCTGCCGAAACGACGGAACACGGTTCCCTTGCCGAGCCCGGCCCGTTCGGCCAGCGCATCCATGGTCACCCCGGTCGCACCTTGCTCCACCAGCATGGACCGAGCCGTCTCCAGCAGACGCTCTCGGTTGCGTGCCGCGTCGGCGCGCTCGGCGGGCGGCTTTCCGAAGGGAACTACAGACCTGTCCACAGGATCAATCTACAAGTCGATCGACGAGCGGCGGAAAGTCCGTCAGTCCCCGCCCACCGTGCGCGAGCGAGCCGCCCCACATGCACAGCCTCGCCCTCGCATCATGACCAGAAGCCGGCCCGGAGTCCGGCCCGAAGTCCGGAGCTGAGATCGCACCACAGCCCCACCCGAGGACAGCATGTCGCCGACGGCCACCGGGGTGTGGGGGCGGGGTCAATGCGGCCGCCCTGTTCGGCGCTCAGTGCGGGCAGCACGGCCGGCACCAGGTCGGCGGCGTACGCCAACGCGCGGTAGATGTCACCGAGCTCCCGGTGGAATCCGACCCCCAGCGCTCCGGAATGAGTCACTTTTCAGCCATGCCTCCGTGACATCCCTGCACGGAAAGATACTTTCGCGCATCGGCATGCACCTGACATCTTGCATTCACCATTCGTTTCGTACGATCCGGCCGATGCCCTCGGCGCGGCCGGACCGTCTCCGGAGGACGCATTGACACCCCACATATTCAGCCGCCCCAGACGCACGCTGGTGATGGCGGCCACGCTCGGCGCCGCCCTCGCGTTCGGCGCCCCGGGCGCCCTCGCCGGCACGCTGCCCGTCGTCCCCTCCGGCGCGCCGGCCGCCAAGGCCCACGCTCCGGCCGCCGCGCCGGCTTCCGAGAGTGCGAGCTGGGTGGCCGGCACGCGTGCCTACCTCGTGATCACCGCCCCCGGTGACAGTTCGGCGGTCCGCTCGGCGATCACGGCCAACGGCGGCACCGTCTTCTCCAACTTCGACGCCATCGGCGTCATCGTCGCCCACTCGGCGTCCAGCTCGTTCGCCGCCACCATGCGCGGTGTCGCCGGCGTGCAGCAGGTCGGCGCCACACGTACCTCGGACGTCCCCGCCGCCGCCTACAACCCGGCCCTCCCGCCCAGTCCGTCCCAGGCCTCGACCCCGGCCGGAGAGCCGGTCCGGGCCGACATGAGCCAGATCAAGGCCGACCAGGCCTGGGCCGTGAACCCGGGCTCCGCGGCCGTCAAGGTCGGCATCCTGGACACCGGCGTGGACGACCAGCACCAGGACCTGGCGCCCAACTTCGACGCGGCCGACTCGGTCTCCTGCGCCTACGGCAAGCCCGACACCCGCGCCGGCGCCTGGCGGGACGTCGACACGCACGGCACCCACGTAGCGGGCACCGTCGCCGCGGCCAAGAACGGCAAGGGCGTCGTCGGCGTGGCACCCGGGGTGAAGATCGCCGCGGTGCGGGTCGCCGAGCCGGGCAACTCCTTCTTCTTCGCCGAGAACACCATCTGCGGCTTCGTGTGGGCCGGTGACCACGGCTTCAAGGTCACCAACAACAGCTATTACACGGACCCGTGGCAGTTCAACTGCCCGGACAACATCGACCAGGCCGCCATCATCGAGGGCGTCAAGCGCGCCCAGGAGTACGCCGAGAGCAAGGGCTCCCTCCAGATCGCCGCCGCGGGCAACGAGAACTACGATCTCGCCCACAAGACGACCGACTCCGCGAGCCCGAACGACTCGACGCCGGTCACCCGCACCATCACCAACGCCTGCCTCGACATCCCCACCGAGCTGCCCGGCGTGGTCACCGTCGCGGCCAACGGCACGGGCGTCACGAAGGCCTCGTTCTCCAACTACGGTCAGGGCGTCATCGACGTCGCGGCGCCGGGCAGCAACGTGTACTCCACCGTCCCCGGCGGCGGCTACGGCAGCAAGAGCGGCACCTCGATGGCCACCCCGCACGTGGTCGGCGTGGCGGCACTGATCGCCAGCGCCAACCCGGGCATCACCCCGGCCCAGATCCGCGCCAAGCTGGCCGAGCAGGCCAACGACATCGCCTGCCCCTCGGACAGCCGCTGCACGGGTACGACGGCCAACAACGCGTTCTTCGGCGAAGGGCAGGTCGACGCCCTCAAGGCCGTCGGGACCACCCCGCCGCCCGGCAAGTACTTCGAGAACCTCGCGGACTTCGCCGTCAACGACAACGCGACCGTGGAGAGCCCGATCGCCGTCACCGGTGTGACCGGCAACGCCCCGGCCACCCTCAAGGCCGGTGTGGACATCAAGCACACCTACATCGGTGACCTGAAGGTCGACCTGGTGGCACCGGACGGCACCGTCTACACGCTGCACAACCGCGCCGGCGGCAGCGCCGACAACATCGCCCAGACCTACACCGTGAACGCCTCCTCGGAGGTTGCGAACGGCACCTGGAAGCTGCGCGTCAACGACAACGCTTCCTCCGACACGGGCAAGATCGACGCCTGGAACCTGACCTTCTAGCGCAAGGCCCGGCACCACCCGCGTACAGCATGCACAGCGCCGACGCCGGCTCCGCGTCCGCCGCCGCGGACAAGGCGAGCTGCGAGCTGTTCGGCCGGCGTGCGAACTGCTGGGCGGCAGAGGGCATTTGGGCCCCGGCAGTGGTGCAGGCCGCGCTGGGGCCACCAGGCCGGAGGCCTCCGGAAGGGCCACGGACGGCTGGGAGCCGGTGTCCGACTCCCCGCCTGCCTTCCAAGCCAGATACGGGGTGGTGTCCGCGCTGACAGTCCGGTCAGCGCGGACACCACCGCGAGGAGTGACAGCCAGCTCGAAGCGGCCCGTTCACCAGCACGCCCTCACCGACTCATGACGAGTCGCGTACGACCAACTCCGTGGGCAGCGTGACGCGCCGACGCGGCTTCTCGGGATCGCTGATCTCCTCCAGGAGGATCTGGGCGATCATGGCGCCGATCTCCTCGACGGGCTGGCGCACGGTGGTGAGGGGCGGGTTGGTGTGCCGGGCGATGATGGAGTCGTCGAATCCGACCACGGCCACGTCGTCGGGGACCCCCCTCCCCTGCCTGCGCAGCTCTGCCAGAGCCCCCGCCGCCATGACGTCCGAGGCGACGAACAGGGCGTCGACCTCGGGGACCCGTTCAAGGAGTGAACGCATCGCCGCCGCGCCGCCCTCCTCGGTGAAGTCGGCCGAGGTCACGAGCCGGTCCGTGGCATCGTGGCCCGCCTTTTCGAGGGCCTCGCGCCAGCCCTGGAGCCGGCTGCGCGCCACGTCCATGTCGAGCGGTCCGCTGATGGTGGCGACGGTGCGACGCCCGCGCGCGAGGAGGTGGTTGACGGCCGCCGCGGCCCCGCCCGCGTTGTCGGAGTGCACATGGCTGAGCGACTCGTCGGCGGAACGGCGTCCGGCGAGCACCGTGGGCAGCCCCATGTCCTCCAGCAGCCCCGGCAAGGGGTCGTGTTCGTGCACCGAGACCAGGAGCACGCCGTCGACACGCCGTTCCGCGACCGACTGGGTGAGCTGGTCCCGTTCGGCCTGGTCGCGTACGAGCACCAGTTGGAGTTGCGTGCGGGTCTCCGCGAGGGTGGTGCTGACACCGCGGATGACCGCCGAGAAGTAGGGTTCCGAGCCCAGTCTGCTCTCCGACTCGGGGATCACCAGCGCCACGGAGTTCGTCCGGCTCGTCACCAGACCCCGGGCAACCGAGTTCGGGACGTAGTTCAGCTCGGCGATGGCGGCGAGCACGGCGGCCCTCGCCTTCTCGCTGACGAGCTCGGAGCCGTTGATGACTCGTGAAACCGTGGTGCGTCCGACGCCGGCGCGCGCGGCCACGGTGATGATGGTCGGCCGTTGCCTCTCCCCCATGACGCCTCCCTCGCTCGGCGATGCCCCGACGGCTTTCACCTGCGCATTGTGCCAGACCTGAGGAGGGTGCCCTCAGGGTCCCGGGGCGGGCCCGCGACATCTTTCGGCAACGAAGTGGATTCAACTTCTTGACAGAGACCTTACGTGGCGGACAGGCTGCGGACTCCTGGGTGGGCACGTTCCCACCATCGATTGGGAACGTGCCCACTGGACAAATCATCCCTTCGGGGCGAGCTGTGGGCTCGAACTCCGGTGCGTCAGCGCCGCCGCTAGGAGGACGAAATGGACAAGTTCCGAAGGAAGTTCCGTACGAGGCTCGTGGCCGCCGTGTCGGTCGCGTCGGCACTGGGCCTGGTCGTGGGCTGTGGAGGCAGTGACGGCGGGACCGGTGGCGGCAAGAAGGACGGCAAGGTCACCATCACCATGGGGCTCTTCGGCGTCATGGGCTTCAAGGAGACCGGTCTGCTCGACAAGTACATGAAGGAACACCCGAACGTCGTCATCAAGGCGGACGTCGCGGGCGACGAACAGACCTACTACACCGCCTTGCAGACCCACCTGGCCGCGGGCAGCGGACTCAAGGACATCCAGGGCATAGAAATTGGTAGGGCCAAGGAACTGTCCGACACCCAGAAGGACAAGTTCGTCGATCTGGCGGGCGTGGCCGGGACGGACCACTTCCTTCCGTGGAAGCAGAGCCAGGTCACCACCGCCGACAAGAAGGTCATCGGTCTCGGCACCGACATCGGCCCCATGGCGGTCTGCTACCGCAAGGACCTCTTCCAGCAGGCCGGCCTGCCCACCGACCGCGACGAGGTCGCCAAGCTGTGGGAGGGCGACTGGTCGAAGTACGTCGACGCCGGTAAGCGGTTCAAGCAGAACTCGAAGGACGACAAGGTCGCCTTCATGGACAGCTCCAGCGGCCTGTTCAACGCCATGATCTACGGCAACTCCCAGCAGTTCTACGACAAGCAGGGCAAGCTGATCTACGCCACCAACCCCGTCGTGAAGGACGCGTGGAAGCTGGCCTCCGAGGCGGCCACCTCCGATCTGACCGCCAAGCTCCGCCAGTTCCAGCCCGGTTGGGACCCCGGTCTGGCCAACAGCACCTTCGCCAGCACCGTCTGCCCGGCGTGGATGCTCGCGCACATCAGCGAGAAGGCGGGCCCCAAGAACAAGGGCAAGTGGGACGTCGCCAAGGCACCCAAGGGCGCCAACTGGGGCGGATCGTTCCTCGGGGTGATGGAGAAGAGCCCGGTCAAGAAGGAGGCGCAGGACCTCGTCGCCTGGCTCACCGCGCCGGAGCAGCAGGCCTACCTCTTCGAGAAGATCGGCAACTTCCCCTCGTCCAAGACCGCGTTGGAGATGCCCGCAGTCGTCGACGCCAAGTCGGACTACTTCAGTGGCGCCCCCATCGGGAAGATCTTCGGCGCCGCGGCCCAGGAGATCCCCGACGAGCAGGTGCTCGGCCGCAAGGACGGCACCATCAAGGACATCTTCTCGCAGGGCCTGACCCTGATCGAGGCGCAGAACAAGAGCCCGAACGAGGCGTGGAAGACCACTGACGAGCGCATCGAGAAGGCCGCCGGCTGACCTGGGGCCCTTGCCCGCCTCCGCCCGGCGACCCGCGCACCGCCCTCCCCTGGGTCGCCGGGCCCCTGCCCGCCTCTCCCTCCCTCCAGGAAGGACCCCTTCCGGTGGCCATCTCCACCTCGACACCCCCAGACGCTGCGCCCGACATAGGCGCCGAGCGTCAGCGGCGCCGTACGCTGCTGCACCGCCTCGACGTCCGGGGAGCGCCGTACGCCTTCGTCGCCCCGTTCTTCGTCGTGTTCGCCGCGTTCAGCTTCTACCCGCTCATCTACACCTCGTGGATCTCGCTGCACCGCGTCGAACTGTCGACCCTGAACCTCATGGAGTGGGTCGGCTTCGACAACTACACGGCGCTGTGGAACGACGACCGGTTCTGGAACGCGCTGTTCAACACCTTCACCATCGGCGTGCTGTCGACCGTGCCCCAGCTCCTGATGGCGCTCGGGCTGGCGCACCTGCTGAACTACCAGTTGCGCGGCTCGACGTTCTTCCGCGTCGCCGCCCTGACGCCGTACGCCACGTCTGTCGGTGCCGCGGCCCTCGTGTTCACGATGCTCTTCGAACGCGACTTCGGCATGATCAACTGGATGCTGAGCCTCGTCGGTGTCGACAACATCGACTGGGAGAACAACAAGTGGGCCGCGCAGACCGCGATTTCCTCCATCGTGATCTGGCGCTGGACCGGCTACAACGCGCTGCTCTACCTCGCGGCGATGCAGGCGATCCCACGCGACCGCTACGAGGCCGCGGCCATCGACGGGGCCTCGCGGTGGCAACAGTTCCTGAAGGTCACCGTTCCCGGCATCCGTTCCACCATCGTGTTCACCATCGTCCTGTCCACGATCGGCGCCACGCAGCTCTTCGGTGAGCCCCTGATCTTCGGCCAGGGCCCGAACGGCATCACGGGCGGAGCCGACAACCAGTACCAGACGCTGGGTCTGCTGCTGTACGAGGAGGGCTGGAAGAACTACCAGATGGGCCGGGCCGCCACCGTCGCCTGGGCGATGTTCCTGCTGCTCATTCTCGTGTTCGTCGTCCAACGAATCGTCAAGCGCGTCATCACGCGCAGGACCTGACCGGGAGATCTCCATGACCACAGACAGCATCCCGGTCCAGGCGGCGGACGCAGGCCCCAAGCCCGTGCGGAAGACCCGCCAGACCACCCCGCCCGGTATACGGCGTCACCGTCTGTTCCGACACCCGGGTGCCGGACGCCAGCACCACGCGGGCCCCGTCGCCTACATCCTGCTGGGCTTCGCGGCGCTGGTCTCGCTGTTCCCGCTGTACTGGACGATGGTGGCGGCGTCGACCGACAACACACGCGTCACCCAGACGCCCCCGCCCTTCCTGCCGGGACCCCATCTCCTGGACAACCTCGGCAAGGCCTGGCAGGACGCCGCGCTGGGCAAGGCCATGCTCAACAGCCTGATCGTGGCCGGCGTGATCGCCCTGTCCACGGTGCTGTTCGCCACCCTCGCCGGGTTCGCGTTCGCCAAACTCCGCTTCAAGGGCCGCAACATCCTGCTGATGCTCGTGATCGGCACGATGATGGTGCCGCCGCAACTGGGCGTCGTACCGCTGTTCATGATGATGACGGAACTGGGCTGGGGCCAGAAGCTGCCCGCCGTCATCTTCCCCACGCTCGTCAGTGCCGTCGGCGTGTTCTTCATGCGGCAGTACCTCGCCGAAGCCCTGCCCGACGAACTCGTCGAGGCCGGCCGGGTGGACGGTGCGCACTCCCTGCGCATCTTCTGGAGCATCGTGCTGCCGATCGCCCGGCCGCCCATGGCCGTACTGTTCATGATCACGTTCGTGCACGCCTGGAACGACTTCTTCTGGCCCTTCATCGTGCTCGACATGACCAACCCGACGGTCCCCGTCGCCCTCACCCAGCTCAGCGCGGGATACGTGCGCGACCAATCGCTGATCATGGCGGGCGCCCTGCTCGGCACGCTGCCCCTGCTCGCCCTCTTCATCGTCTTCGGCCGTCAGATCGTCGGCGGAATCATGCAAGGAGCGGTCAAGGGGTGAACGCCGTACCCCCTCCCCCGCCGCCGCACCCCCTCGACGGCGCCCCACCGCTGCACCACTCCCGCCCCGCACGCCACCTGGAAGGACCCACGTGAGCACCGTAGCCCGACGCGTCGCCCCCGCCCCCGCCCCCGTCCTCAAGAACACGACCGTCCGCACCTTTCCGCAGGGATTCACCTGGGGCACCGCGACCGCCGCCTACCAGATCGAGGGGGCCGCCTCCGCCGACGGACGCACCCCTTCCATCTGGGACACCTACTCGCACACACCCGGCCGGGTGCGCAACGGTGACACCGGTGACGTCGCCACCGACCACTACCACCGCTGGCGCGAGGACGTCGAGATCATGGCCGACCTCGGCGTGAGCGCCTACCGGTTCTCCCTGTCGTGGTCGCGCGTGCAGCCGACCGGCCGCGGCCCGGCCGTCGAGAAGGGACTCGACTTCTACCGCGCCCTGACCGACGCACTGCTGGAAAAGGGCATCGAACCGGTCGTCACGCTGTACCACTGGGACCTCCCGCAGGAGTTGGAGGACGCCGGCGGCTGGCCCGAGCGCGCCACCTCCGACCGGTTCGCCGACTACGCGGCCCTTGCGGCACATGCTCTGGGAGACCGGGTGAAGACCTGGATCACCCTCAACGAGCCCTGGTGCAGCGCCTTCCTCGGCTACGGCTCGGGTGTCCACGCACCCGGTCGCACCGACCCGGTCGCCGCCCTGCGGGCCGCGCACCATCTCAACCTCGCCCACGGCAAGGCCGTTCAGGCCTTGCGCGCCGAACTGCCCGCCCGCGCCCAGACGTCCATCACCCTCAACATCCACCACGTCCGCGCCTTGACCGAGACAGCCGAGGACCTGAACGCGGCCCGACAGATCGACGCACTGGCCAACCGCGTCTTCACCGGCCCGCTGCTGGAAGGCGAATACCCCCAGGACCTCCTGCAGGACACGGCCAGCCTGACCGACTGGGCCTTCGTGCAGGACGGCGACACCGCCACCATCCACCAGCCGCTGGACTTCCTCGGCGTCAACTACTACACGCCTACGCTCGTCTCCGCCGCCACCGGCGAGGCCAGCCACGGCTCCGACGGCCACGGCGCGAGCGAGCACAGCCCCTGGCCGGGCGCCGACGACGTCGCCTTCCACCGGCCGCCGGGCAACACCACCGCGATGGGCTGGGCGGTCGACCCCAGCGGCCTGTACGACCTCCTGACACGCCTCAAGGCGGACTTCCCCACCACGCCCCTGGTCATCACCGAGAACGGAGCCGCGTTCGACGACTACGTGAACCCCGAGGGCGAGGTGTCCGACCCCGAACGCATCGACTACCTCCACGGCCACCTGTCGGCCGTGCACCAGGCCATCAGAGCCGGCGTGGACGTCCGCGGCTACTTCCTGTGGTCCCTCCTCGACAACTTCGAGTGGGGCTACGGCTACAGCAAGCGCTTCGGCGCCGTCTACGTCGACTACCCGACCGGCAAGCGCATCCCCAAGGCGAGTGCGCGCTGGTATGCCGATGTGGCCCGGACGGGCGCGCTGCCGGAGGGGGGCGGCGGGGGCCGGTGACCCTGGGCTGGGCGGCCGTCGGGGCGTGCCCGGAGTCCTGACCGGGATGGCTGACGGTGAGGTGTTCGAGGGTTGCCCCGGCCTGTCCGTCCGCTCCGTTCGCAAGCCGGACCGGACCTGGATCCGGTTTCCGAGCCTGCTGCCGCTGCGGTCACGGTGAGGGACGTCGCGGAGGCAGACGACGCTGCACTGGCCGGCTCAAGCACCGGGCCCTGACTCCTATGCTCCGCTCCGAGCGGGTGCCAGCCCTCCCACCGTCGCCTCGGCAAAACGAACCGGTCAGTAATGAGCGTTCACTGCCACCAGTCGTTGCCGGTGCGCCAGTGCTGCACCCACTCTGTGAAGCTCCAAGCTTGATCGCCGGGCGTCGGGACGGCACCGACATCGGCGATCATCCACACCTCGCCACGGCGGGGGCCAGTGGTCAGCAGGAGCCAGAACGACTGCCCGTCCTCGGACCCGAGAACGATGGACCCCTTGTTGAACGCGGCGTCGATACGCTGGTCCTGGAGCTCGCCACTCTCCTCGTCCTCCCAGGACCAGGCCGCCTCCAGAGGGAACGGCTCTCCTGGCTGCCTCGGGCCCAGGTCCGGCCACGCGCCGGGCAGCCAACCGAGCGGCTGGAGACCACCGTCACCGGCGGGGCCGAGGCTGGACCCGTTGCTGATCTCCGCGATGAACGTCCTGTACGGCTCCGGCAGCGCCACGCCGTTCTCCCGCTCCCAGTCCGCTACGCCTTCGTGCCCGAGCGCAGGCTCGCGCCATTCCGGCGGAAACACGGCACGCAGGAGGTCAAGAGTGGCTTCGGATGGACGCTGATCACGTCTGTCTGTCACTCGAGCATGCTGACAGAAGGGGCTGACACTCCTTAGCGGCTGCCTTACTCCGCAGGCGCCCCTCAGCGGCCGCGACACCGCTCACCGTCTGCCCTCCGCGTGGGAGCGCAAGCACGCGGAGAGTCGCTCAACGCAGGTGCGGCACCTGTGCGTTCACGCGCTGCATGGTCGCCGCGTTGCTGCCGTCTTCCGCGTTTCCAGAGCAGGCGGCGGCACTTGTCGGCGCCGTAGCCTCTATTGACGTATACGCGCCGCAGCTTGTTCCGGAGACGTCTTCGCCGTCCGCGGATCGTAGGGAGACCGCGGAATGTGACTCGCGTACCCACCGAGACGACGTTCCAGGTGTTAGCGCTGGAGTCTGAACTTCGTGCCGCTGGCTTGCGTTTCGCGTGCGGCCGGCCGATGCGCCCGGTGGCGTCAACCGACCGAGAAGCCGTCCCCAACAGGGCTGTCAGTGCCCGTTCGTAGGATCCTGGCATGTCTGATGCCTTCACCGTCCTGTGGACCCACGACACGTGCCGTGCCCTGCGCAAGGCAGGTCGCGTGGGCGAGCGGCCACCAGTCGCCTTCAGCGGCGCCCACTCCTCTCTACCCGCTTGGTCGGGAGCGCGCGCCGGGGACGAGGTCTACGCGCTGCACGTGAACCGGGGTGAGGTCCTGATAGTGAGCTGCATGCGAGTGGCCGGCATGGGAAGAAGCGATTGCTGCGGCGCCGCTCCCACGACGTGGCAGGACCCTGGATTTCCTGGGCACGACGACTGGTCGGCGCTCGGTGCCAACGGCTGCGGGGCCGAGGCAGTGCACGTGGAAGCCACCCCCGTGCGCTTCGACGTGCCGATACCCGGCGACCTCTTGGGCAGACTCACCTGGCGCAACCGTCGAGGCCAGACCCGTGGCCTGAAGTACGTGGTGGACGGCCGCCTGGAGCGTGCGGTCAGCCTCCAGGGGTTCTATCGTCTGACGCCCGAGTCGGCCAGCGATCTGGCAGCGGTCCTCGACAAGGCGGTCCCTGAGTACAGCGAATAGGACCGCTCTCCTGATCTGCCCCGTGACCTGCGCCTTCTCGCGCCTGGGGTGCCTTTAGACCTTTCGGCCGGCGAACCTCTCTCTCAAGGCACCACATGGTGTCCTTGGTGGACGTGCCCTCGACGGTCCGTCTGGCCTCGTAGTCCAGGGTCCGTTGTTCCCCCCCCTCGCCCGCCGCCCGGGATCTGCCCTCCCACCCCTTCTCCCTCCATGCGGCGCAACTTGGGGGGCGCAGGTTGGATGTCGGCCTACCGGCTACCGCCTGACCAACGTGAGGACTGCGCGTGCACAGGGCGCCGCCGGTAAAGACGGGGAAGGCCGGCCACCGCCAGCCAGTCGGGTTTCCGGAGGGAGAGGGAGACGTGCGGCGGTGGTTGTGGCCTGATTTCGTCACCGGTGGGTCACAGGGTGGAGTGCGGGAGAACTGCCGGCTCCACGGCTCTGTCTGGTTCGACGGGGGCGGCGAGAAGCCGTGCTCCGGACACCTGGGAGTCGGGGGACAGCATGCGATACGTGAACGGGATGCGCGGTTCGGCGGTGGCGGTCGTCGTGGCCTCGGCGGCACTGGCGGTGGCGGGATGTCAGCCGGGCGGGGGCGGTGCGAGCGCCGGTAGCGGAGACGGCGGTGTAACCCCGTCCGGGGCCGTCAATTCCGCCGCCGCCTCCATACCGGGCGCCGAGAAGCCTGGCAACTCCGCCCCCGGTTCCTCCACGTCCTCCGGCCCTTCGACGCCCGCCACCTCAGCACCTGCATCGTCCGCACCGGCTTCAGGCGGTTCGGCGGCGACTTGTTCCGCGGGCAGTCTGCAGGCGACCGCCCGTCAGGCGGCCGTGCGGCCGGCCGGTACGGGTACCGGGGCAGTCGTAGTCGAGTTCACCAACGTGTCCGAACGGACGTGCGTCCTCAAGGGGCACCCCACGGTTGCCGGCGCCGGTAACGGCTCCCCCGAGATGAACGTGCCCCTCACCGTCAAGCCGACCGGAGCCGCAGCCTCAGTGAAGGTGGCTCCCGGCGGCAAGGCATGGGTGAAGCTGACCTTCGTGCAGGTGCAGGGAGAGGGCGACGGATACTGCGTCTCCGGTTCAGCGCCCGTGATCTATCCCACGATGGTCGTCCGACTTCCGGGGTCCGGCGCATACCAAGTGGCACTGGACGACGGGCAGTTCGCCGAGTGCGACGACACCCTCACCGTCACCGCCGTATCAGCACTCAGGCCTGCCTGACCGGTCCCAGGCGCGGGTGCCAAGGGCCCGGCCGCCGTACGGGCCGCCACCGGCTCAACGGGTTCACTTGTGGCGTGAGTTCTTGCGCCCGGCCGTGCAGTGTGCTCCCCCTTGCCCGGCCGCGCCGGGGGAAGCGCGGCTCAAGCCAGTCGGGCGAGAGCGGTCGGCAACCAGGAGACACCGCCTGGTCCAAGTGAGGATGGACCCTCTGGGCGCCGTACTTCCGAGATCCTCTCGCCACGTGGTCCCGTGCCCTGCGGACGGAGCCGTCGGCAAGCGCCGCCGCGGTCGCAGTCGAACGGCCGGATACTGGAGGCGAGGTGACAGGATGACGCAATGTCCGACTCTCTGCACGAACGTTGGCTGCGCGGCATCGCCTTCAACCCGGCAGCACCCACCGACGTGCTGGTACGCCTGCTGGATCCAGCGGCCGGTGACGCCGGCCTGCTGATGTGCGAGGGCCGGCACCTGCCCGACGCCGTCATCGACGCTGCCCTGCGCCATCCGTCCACACTCGTCCGCCGCGCGCTCGCACGCAACCAGTACGTCGACGCGGCGCGTCTCGCCCCCCTGGCGTCGGATCCGTCGGGACTCGTACGCGCGAATCTTGCTTCTGGTCCCCGTGACTTCCCGCCACGGGTCCGACCGCTGCCGGACGACATCCTCATCACCCTCCTCATGGCCCAGGACGGAGGCGAGGACAACAGAGTCACCGCGAAGGAGATCATCGGGGCGCTCGAATCGTCCCGGCAGATCCCGCTGCCCTTCTTCCGCTCCATCGCCGGCCACGAACAACCCCGACTGCGAACAGTTTCCACGTGGAGGTGGGGGTCTCTCACGCCGGCGCAGCGGGCGGCACTGCTCGACGATCCGGATCCCGGTGTCCGTGAAGCGGCTCAGTGCCGTAACTGGGCGCTGGACCCGGAACGGGTGGAGGCCAGACTGCCGTCCTTCGGCTCGCGCAACACCTTCGTGCTCGCCACATGTGCCCTGTCCCCCGCGCTCGTCGAGCGGTGTTTCGCGGACGGCACGGTGCTCCCCTTGGCACAGAACCCCCACACCCCGGCCCACGCCCTCGCCCGGCTCGCCCGCCACCCCGACGCCGCGGTCCGCGCGACGGTCGCCGCCCGGCCCGACGTGGGGCCGGACCTGGCCGCGGAGTTGAGGTCGGACCCGGTCGCGTACGTACGGACGTGCGCGCGCCTGCACCTCGTCACCCGCACCTGGGCGCAGTTCTGGGCGATCGACCAGGTCGTCGGGCATGGTCCCGACTGCACCTGTCCGATCGGCGAGCCGTTCACCGACTCGAAGACCGACCCGGCCATCGGGCCGTCCCCTGACTGGTTCGCATCCTGTGCGCTGTCAGAGGAAGTGGTGCTTCGCCGGGTTGCGGCCAACTGGCCGGGACTGCCGGCCCAACTCGCCGAGACTCTCGCGCAGGACGACGACGAAGAGGTGAGGATCCGGCTCGCCCGCCAACACCCGCTGGCTCCGCCGCACCTCCTTTTGGACGTCTTCGTCACCCGCCCGGCCCACCGTCCGTACCTGCTTGAGCTGCCCGCGTTCCCCGGTACCGGCCGGGCCCAGCTCATCGACCACCCGGACCCCGAAGTACGGGCCCTGGCCGCTGCCGATCCCGCTACGCTCCACCCCCCGGTGGAAGACCCCGACACGGCGGTACGCCAGGCAGCGGCCACCAACCCCAGCCTGCCACCACAAACCCTGGAAACCCTCCTCAACGACCCCCGAACCGCTGTGGGTGCCGCATCCAACCCGTCCCTGCCCGCGCCACGTATGCACGCACTCCTCGACCACTGCCTCGACAGCACCACCCCGCCGCCAGCCATCCAGCGCTGACAAACAGCCCAGCCGTGGTCTGGGCGACGTGCGTCTCGTACGCCGGGTGTTGGGGTTGGGCTCGAATTCGTGTCGCCGTGCCGGTGGAGCCGGGACACAACCCCGCAAACGGTGACCGCGCAGGCGAGATCAGCCTCAGTCAAATGTCGGCCTGTCGTCGCCTGGTACTGCCTAGTATCGCCTGCCCAATCCAAGTCGAAGCTCGGCAGAAGCGGCAACGACCTGCGGCATCGTCGGTCGACGCCCAGGCACATCTCGGCTACGCGCACCGATCGGGTGGCGGACCAATACGGCTGTCATGTCTGTGTCTGCTGTGCGGTCGCGCCGTACAGGGGTTCCCGAGAGTCAGGTGCTTCCGGCTGCCGCCTCACTACTGTGACTTCGTATGACCGACACCGCGATCGAGATCACCGCAGACCTGGTCCGCGACCTGCTACTGGAGCAACATCCAGACCTTGCAGAGCTGCCCATCCGGGAGGTCGTGGGCGGTTGGGGCAACCAAATGTGGCGTCTCGGGGACGAGTTGGCCGTACGCATGCAGCGGATGGATCCCACGCCGGAGCTCCAGCTCAAGGAGCGGCGGTGGCTCCCGGTACTGGCCCCGCGTCTGCCGCTCCCGGTGCCGACTCCGGTGCGGTTCGGCGAACCGTCCCCGCGCTTCCCCAAGCACTGGACCGTGATGACGTGGGTCCCCGGCGAGTCGCTGGACCGCGCCACCATCAGTCGCGGCGTCCACGCCGCCGACACGCTTGCGGGCTTCCTCCAGGCGCTCCATGTGGAGGCGCCCATCGACGCACCGATCGCGACGGACCGCGGTGGCCATCCCAGGGACTGCACGAACGGCTTCGAGCACTTTCTTCAGGCCGTCGCCCTGGACGACATCGCTGCTGACGTCCGGGCTGTCTGGGACGACGCCGTTGCGGCCGGCGCGTGGGAAGGCCCGCGTGTGTGGGTGCACGGCGACCTCCATCCCGCGAACGTCGTCGTCTCGGAGGGAACACTCTCCGGCGTCGTCGACTTCGGCGACATGTTCGCCGGCGATCCAGCGTGGGACCTCGCCGCCGCATGGGTGCTGCTGCCCGCGGGCGCGGCCGGGCGGTTCTTCGACACGTACGCGCATGCAGACGAGGCGGCTATCCGGCGCGCCCGCGGGCTGGCCGCTGTGAAGAGCCTCTTCCTGATGCTCATGGGACAGAACGGAGACCGGGGTCTGCCCGGCGGCAGGCCGCACTGGGGACCTGCAGGCCGGGCGGCGCTTGAGCGTGTTCTGCAGCAGGACGTTCGACGCATGCGTAAGGAGCTCTCGGGGATGTAGCGAGGTTGGCTCCCTCGCTACGGGGGAAACGGCGGAGCCAGCCTGCATCCACTGAGACCTATACGAACTCGACGTGCGCGTTCCTGGCGAAGTCGGCTGCCGGCGACCCGCGGCCCGCGCGTTCTAGGCGGCTTGTTCCTCGAGGAGGTGCGGGCCGTTGTTGCGGACGTTGTTGACGGCGGTGGAGACCAGGCGGGCGTGCAGGTGGCCCTCGGCCGGCTGGCCGAGCAGGGACCGCAGTTCGTCGGGGTCCTGGTGGGCGGGGTCGAGCCAGGCGTCGTAGTGGTCCGGGGTGAGAGCGAGCGGCATGCGCGGGTGGACGCGGCCGGCGGCGTCCGTGGCTTCGGTGGTGATGATGGTGCAGGTCATGAGCCAGGCGGCGGGATCGTCGTCCTCCTTGACGGCAGGGTCGCGCCAGTATTCGTACAGTCCCGCCAGGGCCATCACCTGGTCGTCCTCGGGGTGGATGAAGTACGGCTGTTTGCGGCTCTTGCCGGTGTCAGGGTTCTTGATCTGCTCCCACTCGTAGAAGCCGTCGGCGGGCAGCAGGCAGCGGCGTCGTGTGAAGGCGCGGCGGTAGGCGGGTTTCTCGTGCACCGTCTCCACGCGCGCGTTGATCATCCGGGCGCCGATCTTCACATCCTTCGCCCACGACGGCACCAGACCCCAGCGCAACGGCCGCAGCTCCCGCTCCACAGACGTGTCCTCGTCCCCGTCGCGGGGTGTGCGCTCGAGAACGGCCCACACCTCGTCGGTCGGGGCGACGTTCCAGTTCGGCGCGAGCGTCTCTTTCGGCGGGACGTCTGGCACTTGGAAGAGCGGGGCCAACTCCTGGGGACTGCGAGCGGATACGTATCGACCACACATACCACCACTGTCGCACTAACGGAGTACCACCTGCACGCATACGGCGCGTTGGCACGCCGCCGCCGTCTGGTCAAAGCCGATGTCGTCGGCGCGGTCCACCAGCACAGCAGCAGGATCTCTGGGGTGGTGGCTGCAACCGACCGCTTGCGGCCACGACGGTTACGGCGACCACGGCAGCGGCGTCGGAGACGAGAGCCACCAGCGGCGCTGCAATGCACACGGAGCAGCCACACCAGCCACCGCAGGATCGCCTCAAGCGCCGGGGAGGCAGTTGGCCAGCCAGTCTGCTTGTTCCGCACGGCTGCTGCCGGCATCGCCGTCCACCACGTAGGCCAACGCCTCAGCGAAGGTCGATCCCAGGGGCCAGAGGATGTTCGGGCTGACAGCGACGACACGCCCGCTGGCGGCGACGTATGACCGGAACTGGGCCGACCAGGTACCCAGAGGACTGTAATTCTCCGTGTAGTGGTGCCTCAGCTTGGATGCTTCCGCGGCGGTGTCGACGCAGGCGTCCACGGGGTCTATGTGCAGTGACGAGGCAGGAATGCGAGCGGGACGGCTCTTGATCGTCAGCTCGCCGAACTCGGCCCAGACCCCGACCGCCGCGTCATTGAGCTCGAACCCGGCGGCTGTCAGTTGCCGTACCCAATCTCCAACGGCGATCTTGCGTCCACCTGCCCATCCGGCAGCACGAAGCGCGTCCAGTACCCATGGACGACAGCTCGTCAAGGACTCACTGATGTGTTCTGTACGCCCTCCCCATCTTCTTCTTGGCCATGTCCGTTGCCTGAAGTCTCCCCCACATCGCGACCAGGCCACCGGGCAACGGCAGGGGGCAGTACGACGCCGGGCGAGGACGGTGTGCTGGATCAGGTGGCGATGGAGGCCAGGCCGGCGATTCCCACCAGGTAGACGACGACAGCCGTGACGCTGTCGATGCCCATTCGCGCGTACTGTCGTTGCGGCCGGAAGACGAGGCCTGCCATGTAGATCACGGTGAGGATGATGCCCAGCGCCGTGAGGTAGATGTCGGTGTCGTGCGCGGCGGGCAGCACGGGCTTGCCGGAGATGACCGTGGCCAGCAGGAAGAGCACGGGAAGGAAGGCGTTGCCGCCGAAGATGTCGCTGATGGCGAGTTGGTGGTCGCCGAGCTTCGTGGAGGTCAGGCCCGTGGAGACCTCGGGCAGGGAGGTGGCCGCGGCCAGGACGGTCGCGCCGAACAGCACACCGCTCAGCCCTTGGCGGGCGAAGAACTCCTCGCCGCTTCGTTCGATGACCACACCGGCGACGAGCGTAGCGAGGGCCGCCGCGGCGAAGATCAGCCCGGCGCGGCCGGTATGCACACTCTTGTCGGTGGCGGCCTTCTCCTTCTTTCCCCGGGAGTGGCCGCGCGGTTCGGGCTGGCTGTCCGGGGCGTCGCCGCCCTCCCGCCACGGCAGCCCGCGACTGGCCCGATTCAGCAGCACGAGTCCGACCACCCACAGGACGGCGATCGCCACGGACGCCGGAGCCAGCCGGCCGGCGTGCAGGTCGGGCGAGAGCTGGGTGCCCATGACGACCACGGCCAGGATCACCACCACGAGGGCGCCTTCCAGGACCAGTTGGAGGCTGGCGGCGACGCGGGTCAGTGGGACGCGCGGACGGACTCCAGCGGCGTCCAGGACGGCCAGGACGATGGTCTGAATGGCGATGCCGCCGAGAATGTTGCCGACTGCGACGTCCAACTGGCCTGCCAGGGCTGCCGAGACGGTGATGGCGATCTCGGGCAGGTTGGTCGCCACGGCGAGGAGGATCAGGCCGCCCAGCGCACTGCCCAGGTGAAGACGCTCGGCGAGTACATCGGTCGTGTCGGACAGTTTGATGCCCGCGTACCAGATGACGGCCGCGCTCACGACGAACAACAACAGCAGAACCGGCGAGCTCAAAGATCCCATACGCCGGCGAGTACCCGACGAGGGTAGTGAGCTGGCATAAGCCTGCCCACGGAAAGGTCAACGTCTGGCACAAGCTCCGTGGAGTTCGTCAATGAGGGTTTCCAGCCAGTGCCGATGGTGTCGGCCCACCCTCACCGGCGTTGCACGAGCCCCGAGCACCGAGCACTGAGCACTTAGCCCTTGAGGCAACTCCGCTGCGACACCCGCCGCATTCACGCCGTCAAGGCCATCCTGGTCCCCCACGTCCCATCGGCACGTGGGAGACCAGCCCACCGCATGACGCATCGTCAGCGCCCGGCAGGTACCGGATCAGCGTCAGTGAGTGGATCCGGAGGGGGTCTTCCAGCGGTAGGTGGCGAAGGAGCCCGCGGGGACAGTCGTCACGAACTGCCGTCCGCCCACCTTCACTCGGACCGTGCGGTCGGCCGTGGAGCTGTTGCCGAGGACGGCGACGTAGCCGCTCTTGCCGGAGCGGTAGACGACGTTGCTCACGCCGTTCTGTGCGGCGCTGGACTCCAGGCGTACGTCACCGGGCGAGAGGTACTTCGCGAACTGCCCCATGGCGTACAGCTCGTCGCGGACGGTGAAGTCCTTGGTGTTGGTGTTCACCTTCACCAGCCGGTTGGGCCACTTGGTGGTAGCCGCCACCTCGTCCCAGTCGACGTTGTTGTCGCGGGCGGGTGTCCAGTGAAGTGTGCCGCCGTCCTGGTCGGTGGTCTGGGCCCACAGGATGTAGGAACCGGCGTCGAGGCGGAAGTAGTCGAGGATGGTCGACGGTGACAGGTCGCTCGTCTCCGTCATCTCGACCGGCTTGCCGGTCTGCTCGTAGGCATCGCGCATGACGGTGGGGTCGCCCCAGTAAGGATGGAAGGCGATGGCGTCGGCCGCCTTGCGCACCTGCTCGCCCTTCACCGAGCCGTCCGGCGCGTCGTCGAAGATGCGGTGGTAGTTCTTGGTCGTCGTGCTGTTGGGGTCGCGCCAGTCCCAGAAGTTGAAGTCGTGCACGTACAACTTGGTCTTGAGCCGGGCGGAGGCGACCTCCCGCTTGATCGCCAGGGCGAGCTTCTGCTGCTGGGCGATGCTGATGTCCATGGCCGGGTATACGACGTCCATGCCGGGCTCGTTGAGCAGCGTCAGCGCGTCGACACGGATCCCGTGGCGGGCGTACGCCTGGACGTACTTGACGTAGTAGCGGGCGAAGACGTCGATGCAGTCGTCGCGCAACTTGCCGACCTGGTAGTAGTCGGTGGTGCTGCCCGGCTTGAGCGCGACTTCGCCGACGAATCGGTTGTTCGTCTTCATCCACGCGGGCGCGCTCCACGCCGAGGCGAAGAACGTGGCGCGCGGGTTGTAGTGCTGGATGAGCTTGATCGTGTCGATGATGTGCAGGTCGACGTCGCGCTGGATCGAGAAGTGCTTCAGGCCGAAGTCGTCCCGCACACCTGCCGGCAGGTCGTCCTCCGACCAGAACGGCAGGTGCTCGATGAGGTCGGGGCTGCCGATCGTCAGTCGGAACCGGTCGAGGCCCGCGCCGTGCACCGGGTCGACGAGCAGCCGTATGGCCTCACGGCGCTTGGCGGGCGTGAGCTTCCACAGATTGGACACGCTGGTCTCGTCGAGGGAAAAGCCGATGCCCTCGTACTGCTGTCGCAGGGCGTGTGTGTCGGCTACGACGGTGGCGTCGACGGGTGCGGAGGGCGCCCCCGTTCGAACGGCCGGCAGCGTCTGCCAGGCGTGCGTCGCCCCCGCCGAGAAGGTCCCGGTCACGGCGTTGCCGCGGCCGGCCGGGGCAGAGGCGTCCCGGTCCGCGTGGGCGGCAGGACCTGTGCCGATCAACACGGACAGTGTCGTGGCCGTGATGGCCGCCATGGTGGTGAAAGTACGTCTCACAGTCCACAACTCCCCACTCAAGCTGCACCGTTGCGAAGCGATCCAAGCAATGTCCGCAGTGTTAAGTCAAGGCTTGAATAAAGACGTGAGATGTCGAAGCGGAATTCAGTCCGCGACCTTGAGCCGGGGGCGGACGCCCTGTGGGCCCCTGAAGCCCGTTGCCAACGTGCACCGGCGCTGGACGATCAACGATCCGCGCGACGCTCATCGTTGGACAGCGAAGGACGGCAGAGCGCGTCTGCCGCAGGGCTTTGGCATCACTGCCGGGCCGGAGGCGGGAGTACCTTTCCGGCGAGGACGATGGTGTTGGGGCGCAGCAGGGCGCTGATGTCGGACAGTGGGTCCCGGTCGACGATGATGAGGTCGGCGTCGTAGCCGGTGCGGATGCGGCCCTTGCGGTCACCCAGCCCGCAAGCCTCGGCCGTGACCGACGTCGCGGTCGCGAGCGCGTCCGCCGTTGACATGCCACCGGCCACCAGATCGGCGACGGCCAGCGGCAGGATGCCGTGGGGCTTGCCGGGGTTGATGCCTCCGTCCGTCCCGGAGATGACCGTGACCCCCGCACGGTGTGCGCGGACGACCTGTTCGGCGCGGGTCTGAAGGTCCATGCCTGCCTTGCGCAGACGGTCGAGCAGATGCGGCGGTGGTACCGCCCCCGGGGCTCGGCCGAGGGTGGGGCACACGACGATGTGCTGCGCGGCCAACGCCGAGATCGCGTCCTCTGGCACGTGCACACTGTCGGCGGTCAGAAAAGTGCAGTGTTCGATCCCGTCGACGCCGGCCGCGATCGCGTCACGGATCGAGACCAGGGCGTGCGCGTGGGCCGTGACCGGGAGCCCCACCGCGTGTGCCTCGGCGACTACGGCCGCGAGTTCCTCAGCGGTGAACTGCCCCCGGTCCACATCTGATCCGGGGGTCATCATGCCCCCACTCGCCATTACCTTCACGACGTCGACACCCCGCTCCGCCCGCTCACGGACCGAGGCCCGGAGCTCGCCCAGCCCGGATGCCGCGCCGCCCATGTTCGAACAGTGCCCTCCCCTGCTCGTGATCGGCGGTCCGGAGGCCAGGACCGTAGGCAGCCCTTCACGGGCTTGAGCACGCCAGTCGACGACAGACCACGCCTTGTCACCCAGGTCACGACGGTGGTCACACCGGTCGACAACTGGACCCGCAGCGATTGCTCGATCGTGCGCGACAGCTCTTCCGGAGAGAAACCGCCCAACCGTTCCAGCGCCCCAGGCCCTGAATCGCCAACCAGGTGGACGTGGGCGTCAATCAGGCCCGGCAACAGGGTCCCGTCGGGTCGCTCAACTACCTCGCAGTCTGCCGGGATGTCGAACCCAGCCGACTCGACGCCGATGATCCGGCCACCCTCCACGAGCACAAGCCCCGCATCCCGCACCAGGCTGCGGCCGTCAAAAACCTGTGCCGCCCGAAGAGCCAGCATGGCGTTCCTCCCGCTCTTCGCCATCCTCGATGCCTCGCCAGCGTGCAGCGCACTTCGATGTTGCCACCAGCAGGGGCCCCAGGTGGCGCCGAACCCGGGCGCCATGCCCATCACGACAACACCGGGTACTGCCGGCGACGACGTACGTCCCGCCTCACCCCAGGTCAGCGACGGGCGCTGAGCGGCGAAGCGGAGACCGGGGTCCTCAGAGACTGGTCAGGATCTGCGGAGACAGGGTCTTGATCATCGTGTTGGTCCAGCGCATCTGCCGCAGCGTCTGCGGGTGGCATGACGTAGCGAGTGCCAGGAGGCGGTCGTCTTTGCCGGCCTGTGCCGCCTGGGCGAGCATCTCCCAGTGCAGCGAGTTCTCGGTCGCCGCCAGATGCAGCTCCCGCAGGTCGCGCAGCAGAAGCAGCCCGGGCTCGGGCCGGTGGCTCATGGCTTCCGCCGCCTTCTCTCTCAGTGCCCCCAGGACACCGCAGTCGGACGGGCCGGACCGCTCACCGAGCTTCACTCCGTAGTGCTGGCCGGTGTCGGCCAGCATCTGGACGTGTTCGCGGGACCACAGGGCCAGGTCGGTGGCTACGTGGTGGATCTCGTGCTCGGTGGCATGACGTTCGGCGACCGTCACCAGATGCCGGGCGAGATGTTTCTCGCCGTGGTGCAGCACCCGCAGGGTCAAGGTGATGCCGCTCACCGGCTTCCCTCCTCGCGTCCATGCCATGGGGTGGCGTCGGACTGCGTCACACTCGCCGCAGCCCCGCCCGCCGTTGCGGGAACGCCGCCGCTTCGGGACGGCGCGGAGGCGGTGGTGGTCGGAGCGGGGGCAGTCCGGCCGTCACCGCGTTCGACGAGGGTGAGAGCGGCCGCGGCAACCTTGAACAACGGCTGCTTCGACACCGGATCCCAGTCGCTGATGGTCGTCTCGTTCGCGGCACGCCCGGGCGTCTCCTCGTCGGGGCCGTGACCGGCCCGGGTGTCCCAGTAGCCGTAGTGGAACGGCACGAACAGCAGTCCCCGCCGGATGTCGGTGACCCGGACCCGCCCCCGCAACGCGCCGCGCGGCGTCGAGACCTCCACCAGATCGCCCTCGGTCAGCCCCCGCTCCTCCGCGTCGGCCGCGGAAACCTCCACCCATACGTCGGGCGCGGCCGCGTTGAGTTGCGGGGCACGGCCGGTCTTGGTCCGCGTGTGGAAGTGGTAGATCGTCCGCCCGGTGGTGAGCTGGTACGGGTATTCCGCACTGGGCGCCTCATGGGGCGGCACATAGGCGGCAGCCTTGATCATCGCCTTGCCGTCCGGATTCAGGGAGCGGTACTCCACGACACTGTCCGAGGCACCAGTGACCAGGTCCTTGCCGTACGTCTCACACTTGTCCGGATGCGCCCAGACGATGCCGTCGGTGTAGAGACGGTCGGTACCGTCGGGTGCGTCCTCGGTGCACGGCCACTGGATACCGGTGGGACCGCGCAGTTTGTCGTAGGAGAGGCCCGTGTAGTCGCACGGCCGGCCGGCGCTGCACCGTTTCCACGCCTCGAACGCCGACTCCGCGTCACGCCAGTGGACCAGGGGGCCGCCGTCCTTGTCACGGAAGTCCATCCGCCGGGCGTAGTCGAGGAAGATGTCCAGGTCCGGCTTGGCCTCGCCCGGGGGGTCGACGGCCTTGTCGGACAAGTGCACGGTGCGGTCGGCGTTCGTGAATGTGCCGGTCTTCTCCCCCCAGGTCGCGGCGGGCAGTACGACGTCGGCCGTCTGGGCGGTCTCGGTCAGGAACAAGTCCTGCACGACGACGAACAGCCGTTCCTGGGAGAGGATCGAGCGGATCCGGGACAGCTCGGGCAAGGAGACGGCAGGGTTGGTGCCGCTGATCCACAGCATGCGGATCGAGCCTTGTTCGGCGTAGCGGAACATCTGCATCGCGTGGGTAGGGGGCCCGTAATGCGGGATCTGCTCGGGTTCGACGTTCCAGACCTTCGCAAGGTCCGCCACATGTTCGTCGTTCTCCCAGTTCCTGAAGCCCGGCAGGTCGCCGTTGGCACCGCACTCCCGGGTGTTCTGGGCCGTGGGCTGGCCGTTCATCTGGAGCACGCCCGCCCCTGGTCGGCCGAGCATGCCGCGGATGAGGTGGATGTTGTTGATCTGCACCGCGGCCGCAGTGGCCTGGTGGGACTGGTAGACACCCTGCAGAACCGTCGACAGCAGCCGTTCCGCCGAACCGATGATCTCCGCCGCTTCGCCGATGCGCGCGGCCGGAACATCACAGATGCCGGCGGCCCACTCGGGCGTGCACTCCGCGATCCGGGCCTCCAGCTCCGCGAAGCCCACGGTGTGCGCGTCGATGTAGGCGTGATCGACTCGGCCGGTGCGGATGATCTCGTGCAACAGCGCGTTGAGCAGCGCCACGTTCGTGCCGCCACGGGGAGCGAGGTGCACCGCGGCCCTGCGCGCCACCTGAGTCGGCCGAGGATCCACACAGACAAGGCGGGGTGGATCAGCGCCGTCGAGCCGGTCCAGGATGCGCATCCACTGCACCGGTTGCGTCTCGGCCAGGTTATGGCCGTACAACGCGATGACATCCGCGTGATCGACGTCGTCGTAGCTTCCGGGCTGGCCGTCGCAACCGAAGGACTCCTTGAGGGCCTCGGCGGCGGTGGAGGTACACAGCCTGGTGTTGCCGTCCAGGTGATTCGTGCCGATGCCGGCACGGGCCAGCACGGCCAGCGTGTAGTACTCCTCGAGGAACAACTGGCCGCTGGTGTAGAAGCCGATCGAACCGGGGCCCTTCTCCTGCAGAAGAGTCCGGGAACGGGACACGATCCGGTCCATCGCCGTCGCCCAGTCGGTCTCGACCAGGCGTCCCTCCACTCGGACGAGCGGCCGGGTCAGCCGGTCGGGAGAGGCGTTGGCCTGCCAGCCGAACAGGTCCTTCGGACCGAGGCGCCCATGGTTCACCCGGTCCTGCGCGCGTCCCCGGACGCCGACCATCCGGCCGTCCACGACCGCGATGTCCATCGCGTCACCGTCGGAATGCAGAATCGACGCCGTCTGCACCCACCGCTGGACGTCACCCGGCGCGACACCCTCCTCGAGGTGCGTGTCCACTCGCGCGGGCCACACCTCGTCCCGCCCATATGGAGTACGACCGCCCCACGGCTGCGCGATGCGATCCACCGAGGCATCCATGCCGGACCTCCTCCACCACAGCCAGCACCTGCCGCGCCGACCGCATCATCGGTACCCGCCCTCGCGTACCTGTAACGGCGGTGGCATTCCCCGGCGCCCTGCCCCTCCGTCAGTGGGTGCGCTGTGGCGTCTTCACTGCGTCGATGTGGGAGAAAGCGAGCTCCCGCCCGGCGTGCTCCGGCTGTCCCAACCGACCGTCCAGGAAGCATTGCGCCCAAGAGAGCCCGGCAGTAAGCCGCGCTTCGCCTGGATGAAGTGGGCTACCCGAGCTCACGACCCCTGTGCCCTCGCTTCGTCTCCCTGCATCCGCTTCCTTGTCACCAAGGGCGTCACGATGCGGCACCCGTGCTGCGTGCCACGGCCAACGGATACATGCTGGGTACACCGTGTGCCGACTGGAGTGAAGGACAGGCGTAGGCCATGCGACCTCCCCCACGACATCGCCTCCCCCGCGGGCAGGCAGCAGACCGAGGCGACGAGTACCGCCAGTTGTTCGACCCCGCCGCGGAACTGCTGAAAGAGCGTGATCACCTCAAACGCGCGATGAAGAGCCGTCCCGTGATCGACATGGCCCGCGGCGTGCTGATGGCAGGCTACGGCTGCCATCCGGACCAGGCGTGGGACATCCTGCTGACCGTCTCCCAGCACACCAACACGAAACTCCACGCCGTCGCCGAGGCCATCACCCAAGCCGCCACCGGGACGCGCATGCCCAAACTCCTGCAAGAACACCTGGCGACGGCCGTCAAGGACTGGCAGCAGGCCACACGTGAAAACGGATCACCCGGGTAATGCGATGCCTGCCAGGGAAGGGCCGAACACCTGGAGAGGTCGTACTGGCCCTTCCTGCACTTCCCGCACCCGAGATCGGCGCCCCCCTCGATTCGGGAGTGTGCCGTCAAACGTCATAAGGCCCGGTGACCCACTCTTCCGCAGCGTGGTACCCCTCCCGGTACCAAGCGAGGTACCTTGAGTGCATGCCTGCACTCAACGTGGAATTCAGCGAAGAAGAGATGGCTCGCCTTCGTGAGCGAGCGGCTTTGACGGGACGGAGTCTGAAGCAGCACGTGCACGACGTGACGGTGGAGGAGGCCGACAGGCTCGCCTTCGTGGAAGGGGCCGTGGCCGAAGCCTCGCGCATCCTGCCCGGCGTGGCGGCACGCTTCCCTGAAGGACAGCGGTGAGCCCGATCATCCGCGTCGACGTCGGCTGGGTGCTGCAGATCCAGTCGGCGATCTCCCCGCTGAACGTGCCCATCGCGGACTGGGGCGCCCTCGGGTTCATGGCCGACCGGCACAAGTTCGAACGGGAGCGGGGCGCCCTGTACTACGAAGAGCCTGCCTCCCGAGCCGCGACCTTTCTGCACACCGCACTGCTGCTTCGGCCCTTCACCGACTACAACCTGGTCATCGGCTGGGCTTGCGCCAGCCAGTACATGCACGTCTCCGGCCAGCCGCTCCAGGCCAAGGACGACGAGCTGTACGACCTCGCCCAGGCGGTCCGCACCCAGGAAGCCGACCTGCGCACGATCGCCCAGCGCCTGGAGTCCTGGCGCAGCGAGTGACGCCTGCCGACTCTCCGGTCATCCCGTAGGGCTTTGATCGGCTCGGATTGCCGAGCCGCCTCTCACAACGGTCGTCACCCCGAGTACGGGGTCGAAGGGCTCCACGAGTTCCTTGGTGGCAACAGCGACGAGGCGGGCGGGTGCATCACCCTTCAGCAGGGCGCTCACATACTCGATGGCTTCTGCGGGCGAGAAGCGCGGCAGCCTGCTGCGCAGTTTCCGCACAGCAGGCATCCGTCCGCGCGCTGTAGCGGCTGTGCGGAGCGCATCGTGCAGGTCATCTACCGCGGTGCGAAGCGGCAGCCCGCGTATCCGGGCCCGGTAGTCGGTCTCCCACTTACCTGTGCTCGCGGAGACGACGCCGATGCTGTGCAGTCCCCCGTCGACGCGGTCGACCAGGTACGGCCCATTGCCGACCAGCATGTCCTCGAACTTCCGGGTCCGCACGAACTTCTCGGACTGCCAGTCGACGATCCACACCAGCTCGTGCTCCTCAACGCTGAGCACAGCCATCCGCACCGCTTCTGTGCCGACAACAGCCCGCCAGCGCTGATAGTCGAGCTCCAGTTGCTCCTCGACAGCCTGTACGGCGGCATCGCGCTCAATCACGTGTGCAGCATCCCGTGCCAGCCTGGGTTTCGGCTACTGCCCGCCTCTGGCGAGACTACGGTGATGGCGGTAGCGCCGCTGCCGCTCCTGATAGCTGTTCAAGGCCAACGTTCGTCATGTACCGCCTGGCCCTCGCCGCCGACAGAATTCCGCGCCGCAAGCGGCCACTGGTCGGCATCGCGGTTTCCGCCTCAGTGGTGGCTCACTCGCTCCGTTTCTGGCGGAGGAGTACCTCAGGCCGCCTCGTCGGACGGTGAGGCGATCGTGACCGCGGCTGGGGTTCGGGGAAGGAACGTACGCCTGACCAGGCCCAGTACGGTCCGGGTTGCGAGCGCCGTGAACGCCAGCGTGGCGATCGCCAGAGCAAGATAGGTCAAGGCCTCTTGGCCGGCGACTCGCTTTGCGTCCAGCCAGTGCACACCGTTGGTGAAGACCGCCGCATAAGAGAAGGCGAATGCCCAGTATCCGGGCCCGAAAGGCGCACGGCGGTACGTACTCACCAGGCAGACCTGCACGAGGACCATCAGGAGCGCGTATCCACCAAGGATCTCCGCCCCGAGATCGGCCTTTCCTCCGTTGATGGCGAACCATGCGTTGCCGGCCACGACCGGCGGAGCGACCTCGATCGCGATTGTCGGTAGCAGTGGAGGAGGCAGCATGGGCTGCGTGAAGAGGCGGAGCAGGAGAATGGAGCCAAGAACGAACCAGCAGACCATCCCGTATCCGAGCATCAGGTGCGACAGGGTTGTCCATCCCAGTGCAGAGCTACAGGCAGCGGCGATGAGGCCTCCTGCGACGGTGGGCAGGAAGTATCCGGGATGCCACTGCCTCAGTTCGAGGTCCGCACGGATCCAAAGGCTGGTCAGCCACGATCCCAGCACGATGGTCAGCACGAGGCTGACCGCGAAGACGGCCTCTCCGGCTGTTCGTGCGTGAGGTGCAAGGCCTACTCCCAAGAGCATGGGAACAATGGCGATGAGCGCGGTGAACGGACCGGTCGTAGGATCGGCCATCTCCGTGCGGAGTCGCCCCTGCGCGATCGTGTTGCGCAGATAGGCGAACAGCGTCACAAGCCAGATCGCTGCTGCCAGGATCCACAGAGCGTATGACGGCCAGGCCGGTGCCGCGATGGTGTCCGTCGCGGTGCTCCAGACCTGGGCGAGGCCCGCTGTACCGAAGCCGATACCGAAGAGGTTAGGGGTAAGTCGGTAGGGAGATCTGTTTCTCATTGTGTCTCACTTCGATCCGGCCGTCCGGCCTCTGCTGATTCTTTTTCGTCATGACATTCGACGCAGCCTGAAGCCGACCAAAAATCGCATATCCCCTGACTGCCCAGCCAGTCCGGAGGTTCGTCGTGCGCTGTTGCCGCGCACGACCAGCTTCGAATTCTGCGCGATTGTGGCCGGCGGACGCATGTTGTACCGAGAGCGGGTCTCATGCGGGGCCCCTGGAAGTTCTAGGAAATGTCGGGGTGGCGTTGGTTTTCGACCACGTCAAGGAAGACGCGTTTGAATTCCGCGTACACGTCCGCCCCGAGACGAGCTGCGTGACGATCCTGCATCTGCGCCATGATCGTGTCCGCTGCCGCCATTTGAGCCCGGCCTCGCTGCGTCGGGTACACGAGCTTGGCGCGCCGGTCGGCGGGGTCGCTCCGCCTTTCGACGTAACCAAGGTCGGTGAGCTCGTCAATCAGGGTGCCGATGACCTGCTTGTGCTGCCCTGACCTGCGGGCCAACTCCGTCGCCCGGATGCCGGATTCCTGGATGTAAGCCAGAACGGCTCCGTGCCGCGGCTTGAGGTCGTCGAAGCCAAAGCTTTGAAGGCGGGAAAAGAGCTCGGCCTGGACAGCGAACAGCAACCGTCCGGCCAGCACTCCGAGGTCTGGCTCGGCGATGTTCCGCTCCGTCCGACTCACTCTGTTTTCTCCTTCGCCGTGACTGGCCATCGACCCGGTTGCCAAGTCTTGAGATTCTAGCGGCATGACATCGAGGGGAAACGCGAGCCATACCCGGTCGCATTTACGGATGCTCCTTTCGATGTTTTGGCTGGGTTTGTCGTCGTTCGCAGCGTGCCGCGGGTGCTCGTGTTAGTCACCTGGCATCCGCATCGACCGTCGGGGGTGCGTCCGACAAATTACACGTGCAACATCAACCGGCCTGTAGTCGGGCTCCGGCGGCGATATGCCTCCAGGTGCGTAGGACCCCAGTCATGTGCGCCGGTAACGGCGCCTCCGGCGCCCACGGCCGCCGCTGTGCGCTCGACCACGCCGGCCCCCTCATGACCGAGGACCCCGGCGAGCGGGAACGGGAAGTCGCCGTTCCGAGCGGCCAGATCGGCGTGGCACATACCGGCGGCCTGCACCCGCACCAGGATCTCATCGCGTCGTGGTTCCTGGACTTCGATCGGGCGGAGCACGAACTGTGCACCCCTGCGGTCCACCACGGCTGCCGTGGGCTGAGGCATCCGCTCTCTTCCTTTCCGCCCAGCGTTCGGCCGGACCGCGATGTCTCGGTCCACGCGCGCGCTCGTGTCACGGCCGGGCGAGGGCGCGCAGTGGGCCGTTCGACCCAGCCATCAGTCACTAGGACTGATAGTCACGATTCTTTACTACTGACTCTATGGCCATCACGCCCGATGCGCAAGAAGGCCGCTGCGGCAACCGAACTGGTCCAGCGTGAGGGGTGGTTGCGGGCGGCGCACGACCGCGCTAGCGTCAAGTAGTCACCAATCTTGACTGTCACTGAACATGTCTAATCAACGTGTTCAGGTTCCGAGAGGAAGTACCGGCGGCATGACCACCGAGAACAAGTTCCACGAGTTCCTGACCTCCGAGAACGCGGCGCTGGTCTTCGTCGACCACCAGGTCGCGCTCTACAGCGGAGTGCGGGACACGAGCTTGCTGGAGCTGAAGCACAACGTGGCGGCTCTCGCCAGGGCCGCGCGCGTTCTGGGTCTGCCGACCGTGGTCACCACCACGGCGGCGGACAGCATGTGGGGCCCGCTCGTTCCCGAACTGGCCGAGGCGCTCCCGCGCGACCTGGAGGTCATCGACCGCAGCTCGGTCAACGCGTGGCACGACAGTCGTGTGCGGGACCGGATCAAGGCCACCGGGCGCAAGAAGCTGATCTTCACGGGCATCTCGCTGGAGGTCTGCGCATCCCTGCCCGCGATCGCCGCCACCGCCGAGGGCTACGACGCCTACGTCGCGCTCGACGCCTCCGGCACCTTCTCCGACGCCAAGCGGGAGGCCGGCCTCGTCCGGCTCCAGCAGTCCGGTGTCATCGTCAGCGACTACGCCACGCTGATGGTGGAGATCCTCGCGAACAACGCTGCCCCGGAGGCCGGGGAACTCTACGGTGCGCTGGACATGCCCTTCGCCACCTTGGTCGGCCAGATCTCGTCCGCTTACACCAAATAGCGGCCCGCCCGCTCGGCGGGCGGCCCCTGCCCCTCCAGAAGAACCGCACACGCAACCAACATTCGCGGCCACCTTCCTCCGAGGTGATCAGCGACCTACCGACCAGGAGCTCTCCGTGTCCGTCATTGAGTTGACCACGTTCGTCGTCGCGCCGGACAAGACGTCCGAGATGCTCGCGGCGCGTAGTGACATGCTCGCGGCCTTCCGCACGGACCGCCGCGGTTTCCTCGGGGCGCGGCTCGTGCGCGTCGACGACAACACGTGGCTGGACATCGTCGAGTGGACGGACGCGCGGGCGTACGACGACTCCAGCGCCAAAGGCGGCAACCTTCCGGAAATCGCCGCCTTCTTCGGCACCATCGAGAAGTTGGTGAGCGCCCGCAGCGGCGTCCGCTACGACGACGCCGAGGACGGCCGCCGCACAGTGCGGACCATTGCCTACGGCTCCGAGCCTTCGCAGACGGGTGAGCTCTACCTACCGGCGGGAGACGGCCCGTTCCCGGTCGTCGTCCTCATCCACGGCGGCTGGTGGACGGCCATGTTCGACCGTAGGCAGGCGGTCCCCCTCGCACAGGACCTGGTTGCACGGGGTTTCGCGGTGTGGAACGTCGACCACCGGAGCATCGGCGAGCCCGGCGGTGGCTGGCCCGGAACCTTCGAGGACGTCGCCGCCGCCGTCGACGCGGTGGTCGGGCTCGATCCAGCCGTCGACTCCCGTCGGGTCCTGGTGGTCGGCCACTCCGCCGGAGGCCACCTGGCCACGTGGACGGCTCATCGCTCCAGCCTGCCGGACGACGCCCCCGGCGCCCACCCCAAGGTCAGGCCGCTCGGTGTCGTCAGCCTCGCCGGCGTACTGGACTTGGTGGCAGCGGACGACGAGCAGCTCGGCACCGTGCTCGCGGACCCGGACGCCGAACCACCGGCCGGTGCCCCGGCACCCGCCCGCCCTGACGTGTGGCCCGGCGTCGCAGCCCGAGTGGGCGAAGGCATCACACCCCTGCTGCTGGGCGGGCATGTCTCCGAAGTCCCCGACCGATACGCCGCGACTTCTCCGGCCCTGATGGAGAACGGGGACGTGCCGGTGCTCGTGGTCCACGGAACCGAGGACGAAGTCATTCCCGCCTCCCACAGCCGTAACTACGCCGAGGCGGCGACCGCCAAGGGCGCGGAGGTCACCTTCGTCCCCTCACCCGGTGCCGGTCACTTCGAGGTGATCGACCCCGACGGTCACGCCTGGGGAGTCGCCGTGGAGTGGCTGGGGCAACGCCTGGCTGCGGCGCAGGCCAACGGCTGAGGCGCGACAAGGCGGCTCCGATCCGGCACTAGGACCAGCGGCACCAGGTCCAGCGGCGCCGGCTCGGAGTGAACGCCGGCCGCACCAGATGCCGACGCCCTGGACAGACAGATGTGGCCCTGGCCGGGTCCCGAAGAACCCCGGTCAGGGCCGCAGCCGTACTTGTGGGAGTGAAGGGCGGTCGCCTACGCGGCGAAAGGCTCTGCGGGGCTTCAGCCGAACGATCGTCCCCGCAGGCAATAGGTGAGGCCCGGGGACACTGTCCCCTTCACTCCCAGGCCTCCCACAACCAGCCCACCCCGTCAGGCATTCCCCACCGCCGAGGCCGCCCTCTGTGCGCCGCCGTATCGCCAACCGGCCTGCCACGCACGGCATGGCGGCGAAGTCATCGCCTCGACGGATGACCCAGGGGTTGCCGTACCGCTTCAGGGGAACGTCGGCGCCCCCGACCCGAGCGGAGTGGGTGAGACCGACCCGGCCTTCAAGGGCATCCGCATCTCCATCAAGCACTTGCGGCGACTGTCACGGAATTTGCGGACGTGGACCGGCCCTCCTGCGGCAGCCGGGCAAAGCGACCGGTCCTGCTCCTGACGCATCGGCGACAGACCGCAGGGGACAGCCGTCGCAGGCAACGCAATGCGGGAGACGAGGCGTCACCCGGCCGCCCCGCTTCCGCTTTGCCACCGCTACCAGCGGTGCACCGACGCCCTCGAACTCCCCGGCCCGCCCCCTCGCGGTACAGGTTCCAGGCACCCCCGCCGCACCCCCGCCTTGCATCTCTGACGGCTAGTCGACGCTCCAATGTCGAGCAATTACAAAATTGACGCGCAATCTTGCGCTACCTTGTCAGTGGTGGTTGAGTGTGGCCCGCCCCACAACGCACCCGAGCACAGTCGGTGGGGCCTCCTCCACGTCATGCCCGAAGGGGACCCACCCATGAGAGTTGCCCGGTTCCGTCGTACGCGTCGCGCCAGCGCGGTCGCCCTTGTCTCCGCGCTCACCCTGACCGCCCTGGCCGCCTGCGGCACCAGCAGCAGCAGTGACGACGGCGACGGCTCCAAGGGGAGCGGAGCGAGCGACCCGTCCGCCCCGCTGGACCCCAAGACGAAGGTGACCATCACCATCGACTGCATGCCTCCCACGGCGAAGGCGGCCGAGCTGAAGGAGTGGAAGGAGGACGTCGCCGAGTTCAACAAGACGTACCCCAACGTCACCATCGAGGGGCGTTCCACTCCCGGTCAGTGTCTGGAGCCCGCCCGGTTCACGGCCATGCTGAAGGCCAAGTCGCAACCGGACGTCTTCTACACGTACTTCACCGACCTGGACCAGGTGCTCTCCGAGAACGGCGCCGCCGACATCAGCGCCTACGTCAGCGACAAGTCGGTGCCGGCGCTGAAAGACATCGACCCCAACGTGCTCGGCCAGCTCAAGAAGGACGGCAAGCTCTACGGTCTGCCCACCAGCAACTACACGATGGGCCTGCTCATCAACCGCAAGCTGTTCAAGCAGGCAGGCCTCGACCCCGACAGCCCGCCGCGCACCTGGGACGAGGTCCGTTCCGCCGCCAAGAAGATCGCCGGCCTGGGCAACGGCGTCGCCGGATTCGGTGAGTACAGCGCGGGCAACACCGGCGGCTGGCACTTCACCGCCCAGCTCTACAGCCGGGGCGGGAACATCGTCGACGCGAGCGGCAAGAAGGCCGCCTTCAACGACACCCTCGGCAAGCAGGTCGCCGAGAACCTCCACGCCATGCGCTGGGAGGACGACAGCATGGGCAAGACCCAGTTGCTGAAGTGGGGCGACCTCCAGAAGCAGATCGCCACCGACAAGCTCGGCATGTACCTCGCCGCCCCGGACGACATCGCGTACATGGTCCAGCAACTCGGCGCCAAGTACGAGAACTTCGGCATGGGCCCGATCCCCGGTGGACAGAGCACCCTCGCCGGCGGCAACAACTACATGATCAAGCAGGGCATCTCCGGCGACAAGATCAAGGCCGCGATCGCCTGGCTCAACTTCAAGAACCTCACCGTCGGCAAGGGCCAGTTCAACTGGGAGCGGACCAAGGCCGACGAGCTCCCGGTCGGTGTGCCGCAGCCCAACTTCTGGCTGAACGAGTCCAAGACCAAGGACGACGCCGCCCGCCAGGCGAACGCCACCATGCCGGTCACCAACTTCAAGGCGTTCATGGACAACCCGGTGCCGGGCAAGGCCGAGCCGCCGAAGGCGCAGGAGATCTACAAGGTCCTCGACAACGTCATGTCCGGCATCCTCACCAACAAGAACGCCGACGTCGACAAGTTGCTCGCCACCGCTGAGTCACAGGTCAACCAGGTCCTGGCCACCCAGTGACCGGCACGGGCGGGGCGGCCGGAAGGCGGCCCCGCCCGGCAGCAGACCCAGCAGCCCAGCACCGAGGAGCGACGATGTCGGCCCCGAGCCTGACCCCGAGCAAGGCGGGACCCTCCCGCCCTCCCGAGCCGCGCGCGGCGGGCCCATCGACCCGCGGCGGCTCCTTCGCCAACAGCCTCAGGCGCAACCTGACGGCCCACGGCTTCCTCATCGGAGCCGTGCTGTGTTTCCTGGTGTTCTCCTGGTACCCGATGATCCGGGAGTTCCTCCTCGCCTTCCAGAAGACCGAGAGCGGACAGACGACCTGGGTCGGCCTCGACAACCTCGAAACCGTCTTCAACGACCCGGCGTTCTGGCAGGCCTGGCGCAACACGCTGCTGTTCACCGTCCTCGCGCTGGTCTTCGGCTTCGCGGTGCCGTTCGTCGCCGCGGTGGTCATCAACGAGTTCCGGCACGGCCAGGGCTACCTCAGGCTGCTCGTCTACCTGCCCGTCATGCTGCCGCCCGTCGCCTCGGTCCTGCTCTTCAAATACCTCTACGACCCCGGATACGGCCTGCTCAACGAGGTGTTCGGATTCTTCGGCGTGCCCGCGCAGCAGTGGCTCCAGGATCCCGACCTGTCCATGCTCTCCGTCGTCATCGCAGCGACCTGGATGAACATGGGCGGCGCCACCCTGATCTACCTCGCCGCGCTCCAGGGCGTGCCGGGCGAACTGTACGAGGCGGCGGAACTGGACGGCGCCGGCCTGCTCCGCAAGATCTGGCACATCACCATCCCGCAGACCCGGCTCATCCTCTCGCTGATGCTGCTCATGCAGATCATCGCGACGATGCAGGTCTTCGTCGAACCCTTCCTGCTGACCGGCGGCGCCGGCCCCGAGGGCTCCACCACCACCGTCGTCTACCTGATCTACCAGTACGCCTTCAACTTCAACAATTACGGTGCCGCGGCGGCGCTCGGCCTGCTGCTCCTCGTCCTGCTCGCCGGGTTCTCGGCGCTGTACGTGAAGCTCAGCCGCGCCGAGGACAAGTAGGCCAGGGAGTCCACATGTCGACACGCACACTCATCTCGCCGGCCACCCTCGCCAGGCCGAAGGGCAAGGCCCTGTACTGGACGGTCTTCGCCGTGGTCGTCGCCGCCTTCACCCTGGCCTTCCTCGGACCGCTCTACTGGCTCGTCTCCAGCGGGTTCAAGGACACCCAGGAGGTCATCCAGACCCCGCCCACCCTGGTGCCGAAGAGCTTCACACCGGACAGCTACAGCCGGGCCTGGGACGTCATGGACCTGTCGTCCCTGCTGTTCAACACCCTGTACTACGCGTTCGGCGCGCTCGCCTTCCAGCTCGTCCTGGACGTGGCGGCCGCCTACTCACTGTCCAAGCTGCGCCCCGTCCTGGGCAAGGCGATCCTGGGCATGATGCTCGCCACGCTGATGATCCCCGCCACCGTGCTCGTCGTCCCCCAGTACCTGACGGTGCTCGACGTGCCGCTCGTGGAGCGCAACCTGCTGAACTCGCCCTGGGTGATCTGGCTGCCGTCCGTCACCAACGCCTTCAACATCTTCCTGCTGAAGCGCTTCTTCGACTCCGTACCGCAGGAACTGCTCGACGCCGCCTCCATGGACGGCGCCGGCCCGCTGCGCACCCTGTGGTCCATCGTGCTGCCGATCTCCCGTCCCATCCTGGGCGTGGTGTCGATCTTCGCGGTGGTCGGAGTCTGGAAGGACTTCCTGTGGCCGATGCTCACCCTGCCGGACCCCGCCAAGCAGACCCTCAACGTCGGTATCTACTCCCTGTCCAACAGTGTCCCCGTCAACGTGCTGATCGCGGCGCTGACCATCGCCTCGATACCGACCCTGCTGATCTTCCTGGTCTTCCAGCGCAACATCATGAGCGGCCTGACCGCCGGCGGTCTCAAGGGCTGACGGCCACCACCGCGCACCCGGCTCCGCCCCTCCCCCAAGAACCTCGCCGCCGCCCCACACCATCCGCCCCGCAGCGACCGGGGCGGCGGCGAGGCACCTCTTCCTGCCCGAAAGGACCACTCTGTGGCAGCCCCTCACGCGCCCGGCACCGACCTCTGGTGGCGCGACGCCGTCATCTACCAGGTGTACCCCCGCAGCTTCGCCGACGGCGACGGCGACGGCACCGGTGACCTCGCGGGCGTACGGGCGAGACTGCCCTACCTCGCCGAACTCGGCGTCGACGCCGTCTGGTTCACCCCGTGGTATGCCTCACCCCTCGTCGACGGCGGTTACGACGTCGCCGACTACCGCACCATCGACCCGGCCTTCGGCACCCTCGCCGAGGCCGAGAAGCTGATCGCCGAGGCCGCCGCGGCCGGTATCCGCGTCATCGTCGACATCGTCCCCAACCATGTGTCGGACCAGCACGCCTGGTTCCAGGCCGCCCTGGCCGCCGGGCCCGGCAGCCCGGAGCGGGAGCGCTTCCACTTCCGCCCCGGACGCGGCGAGAACGGGGAACTGCCCCCGAACAACTGGCCCTCCCAGTTCTCGGGCCGCACCTGGACGCGCGTCCCGGACGGCGAGTGGTACTTGCACCTGTTCACCCCCGAGCAGCCCGACCTCAACTGGGCCCACCCCGAGGTCCGCCAGGAGCACGAGGACGTGCTGCGCTTCTGGTTCGAGCGCGGTGTCGCCGGCGTGCGCATCGACTCCGCCGCGCTGCTCGCCAAGGATCCCGCGCTCGCCGACTTCGTGGAGGGCGTGGACCCCCACCCGTACATCGACCAGGACGAGCTCCACGACATCTACCGGTCCTGGCGTGCCGTCGCCGACGAGTACGGCGGCGTCTTCGTCGGCGAGGTGTGGCTGCCCGACGCCGAGCGTTTCGCACGCTATCTGCGCCCCGACGAGCTGCACACCGCGTTCAACTTCAATTTCCTCGCCTGCCCCTGGGAGCCGGGCCGGCTGCGGCGCGCCATCGACGACACCCTCGCCGAGCATGCCCCGGTCGGCGCGCCCGCGACCTGGGTGCTGTGCAACCACGACGTCACCCGCACCGTCACCCGCTACGGCCGTGACGACACCGGGTTCGACTTCGCCGCCAAGCGTTTCGGCACGCCCACTGACCTCGCTCTGGGGACGCGGCGCGCCCGGGCCGCCGCCCTGCTGACCCTGGCCCTGCCCGGCTCCGTCTACCTCTACCAGGGCGAGGAGCTGGGGCTGCCCGAGGCCGACATCCCCCTCGACCGCATCCAGGACCCCATGCACTTCCGTTCCGGCGGCGTCGACCCCGGCCGCGACGGCTGCCGGGTACCGCTGCCGTGGGAGGCGCAGGCCCCCGCTTACGGTTTCGGCACGGGGGCCGCGCCCTGGCTGCCGCAGCCCGAGGACTGGGCGCCGTACGCGGTGGACCGGCAGAGCGGTGACCCGCGGTCGATGCTGACGCTCTACCGCGAGGCGCTGCGCATCCGGCGCTCCGAGCCGGGCTTCGGCCACGGGCCGATGCAGTGGCTGCCCGCCGAGGAGGGAGTCCTGGCCTTCACCCGTCCCGGGGGGCCGATCTGCGTGGTCAACCTGTCCGAGGCACCCGTCGATCTGCCGGCGGCCGGCGAAGTGCTGTTGGCCAGCGGCCCCTTGAGCGACGGCCAACTGCCGTCGGACACGGCCGTCTGGCTGCGGGCGGCCTGACCCAAACGCCCCCGCGCGCCCCGTCGGCCGGTCGACGTCGGCCGGGCGCGCGGGCACCACACCCCGGCCCGACCCGGCTGAGACGCGCACGACTCTCCCGACCGCATCCGCAGGCGTCGTTCCACGCCCTTCCCTTCGACAGAAGCGAGTTCCGATGTCCTCCAGACGCGTCCGCGCACGCACCGGCGCAAGAACCACCGCCGTGTTCTGCGCGCTTCTCACCCTCGGATCGGCGGCAGGCACCACGGCCACCGCCGCACCCGGCGGGTCGCACGACGGCCCCGCCGCCCGTCCAGTGGTCACCCGGGCGGGGCTGGATCCGGCGCTGGTCGCCGGGCGCGGCGCGGACGTGGACTTCGACGAGCAGGAAGCCGAGAACGTCACCACGAACGGGACCGTCATCGGCCCCGACCGCACCCCGTACACGCTCGCGTCGGAGGCGTCCGGGCGCAAGGCCGTCAAACTGGCCCCCGGACAGTACGTCGAATTCGTCCTGCCGCGCGCCGCGAACGCCCTCAACCTGCGCTACAGCATCCCCGACGCACCCGGGGGCGGCGGGATCACCGCGCCCCTCGACGTGAGCCTCGACGGCCGGAACCGCGCGAGGATGACGCTCACCTCCCAGTACTCCTGGCTCTACAACCAGTACCCCTTCACCAACGATCCCGACGCCGACCTCCTGCACCCCGACTGGTGGATCGCCGAGTGCTCCTGCGTGCCGTCGGCCACCACGCCGGCCCCGCGGATCGACAAGCCGTTCCGCCCCACCCACTTCTTCGACGAGCAGCGCCTGCGCCTCGGCCGCACCTACCGTGCGGGTGACGTCGTCCGGCTGACGGTGCCCGCCGGCAGCCGCGCGGCCTGGACCGTCGTGGACCTGCTCGACACCCAGCTCGTGGGCGCGCCGAGGACCGTGCGCTCAGGCGTGGACGTGCGGACCTTCGGGGCGGACCCCAGCGGACGCCGGGACGCGGCACCCGCCATCGAGCGGGCCATCGCCTTCGCCCGCCGCACCGACCGGCCCGTCTACCTGCCGCCGGGCACCTTCCAGGTCAACCGGCACATCGAGGTCGACGACGTCACCATCGTCGGCGCGGGCAGTTGGTACACGGTCCTCAAGGGGCGCCAGGTCACCCTGGACAAGCCCGCACCCGACGGGTCCCGGCACACCGGTGTCGGGCTGTACGGCAGGAGCGCGGCGGACGGCGGCAGCCGCAACGTGCATCTGTCCGGCTTCGCGATCGAGGGCGACGTCCGGGAACGCATCGACACCGATCAGGTCAACGCGATCGGCGGAGCCCTCAGCGACTCCACCGTCAGCGGCCTGTACCTGCACCACACCAAGGTCGGAATGTGGTTCGACGGCCCCATGCGTGACCTCCGCGTCAGCGACAACGTGATCGTCGACCAGATCGCCGACGCCCTGAACTTCCACACCGGCGTGACGGGTTCGCGCGTGCACAACAACTTCGTCCGCAACACGGGCGACGACGGTCTGGCGATGTGGTCGCAGACGACGGCCGACACCGGCAACACCTTCTCCCGCAACACGGTGCAGTCCCCGACACTCGCCAACGGCATAGCGGTCTACGGGGGCCGGGACAACACCGTCAGCGGCAACCTCGTCGCCGACCCGGTGCGCGAGGGCAGCGCCCTGCACGCCGGCTCACGCTTCGGCTCCGAGCCGTTCGGCGGATACCTGCGCTTCCAGGACAACACCACCGTCCGGGCGGGCACCCTGGACCTCAACTGGCGGATCGGCCTGGGCGCCATCTGGTTCTACGCCCTGGACCGCTCCATCGACGCCGACATCCGGGTCACGGGGGACCACTACCTCGACAGCACCCACAACGCGATCATGCTCGTCAGCGAGTACGGGGTGAAGGACCTCTACGACATCCCCGCGGTGCACTTCAAGGACATCCGCGTCGACGGCACCGGCAACTCGGTCGTCAGCGCCCGTACGAAGGGGTCCGCGACCTTCGAGAACGTGGACGCGCGCAATGTCGGCGCGGTGGGCGTGAACAACTGCGGCTCCTTCAACTTCCCGGCGAGCGGGTCGGAGTTCACGCTCACCGACCTCGGCGGCAACGACGGGGGCTGGCTGGCCGACTGGCTGCTGCCGAACACCATCACCTGCGACGACCGGCCGCCGGTGGTGCCGCCGCCGGCGCCCTCGCGCTGGTGAGCGGAGGACCGTCCGCAAACGCGGCTGCGGACGGTGCGACGAGACCTGCAAGGCGAACGTCTTCGGCACGGCGAAAAATCGGCTCCCGCCGCAATTCGCTTGCGCTTTTTGCGCTAGGCTTGCGTTCATGACACGACGACTTGCTCAGGTGGCGAAGAAGGTAGGGGTCAGCGAGGCAACGGTCAGCCGTGTCCTCAACGGAAAGCCCGGTGTCTCCGAGGGGACCCGCCAGTCGGTCCTGACGGCCCTGGACGTCCTCGGATACGAGCGGCCGACCCAACTGCGCGGGGAGCGCGCGCGGCTGGTCGGCCTGGTCCTGCCCGAGCTCCAGAACCCGATCTTCCCCGCGTTCGCCGAGGTCATCGGGGGCGCACTGGCCCAGCAGGGACTGACTCCGGTGCTGTGCACGCAGACCCGCGGCGGCGTGTCGGAGGCCGACTACGTGGAGCTGCTGCTCCAGCAGCAGGTCTCCGGCGTCATCTTCGCGGGCGGCCTGTTCGCGCAGGCCGACGCCCCGCACGAGCACTACCACCAGTTGGCGGAGCGGAAGATCCCCGTCGTGCTCGTCAACGCCTCCATCGACGGGCTGGACTTCCCTTGCGTGGCGTGCGACGACGCGGTCGCGGTCGAGCAGGCCTGGCGCCACCTCGCCTCGCTGGGGCACGAGAGGATCGGCCTCGTCCTCGGCCCCCCTGACCACATGCCCTCGCGCCGCAAGCTGGCGGCCGCGCGGGTGGCCGCCGCCGCGGTCGGCACGGTCTGGGACGACGCCCTGGTGCAGCGGTCGATCTTCTCCCTGGAAGGCGGCCAAGCGGCCACCGCGCGGCTGCTGGACGCGGGTGTCACGGGCATCGTCTGCGCCAGCGACCCGCTGGCCCTGGGCGCCATCAGGGCCGCACGCCGGCGGGGGCTGTCCGTGCCCTCCGAGGTGTCGGTGGTCGGCTTCGACGACTCGGCGTTCATGACGTGCACGGAACCGCCGTTGACCACGGTGCGGCAGCCGATCGAGGCCATGGGCCGGGCGGCGGTCGACCTGCTGTGCACCCAGATCCAGGGAACCGCGGCACACCCCGGTGAGCTGCTCTTCGAGCCTGAGCTGGTGGTACGCGGTTCGACGGCCCAGCCCCCCGTCGAGTGAGCCCCGCCATCTGATCCAGCGCAGCCCCACGGCACCGGTGTCACCGCCTTCCCGGCGGTCTCGACACCGGTGCCGTCGTCGTTTCCACGACCCTGTTTTGTCGTGAACTTGACGGAACCGTTGACAAAGTCATCACGCTGGAGAAACCTGACACCTCAGCGTTGCAAGTGAGTCACAGAACTACTTAATAAATCGACTCGATGGCGCCATCCCTCAACGAAGTCATGCTGGGACCTCGGCATGCGGCCTTCTCACCCCCACCACGGCCTCCCCCGCGCGCGCCCTCCGCCCGCCGGCCCGGCCCGAGCGGGGGCGGGAACGCCCGTGCCGCGCCCGGGGTGCGGAGAGGCCAACATGAGACGTACACACCTGAGAAGACGGCTGGGGACAGGCCTGCTGGCGGCGGGCCTGACCGTTCTCGGACTGCTCCCCGTCCCCGCCCACGCCGCCCCCGCCGAGGTCAACCTCGCCCTGGGCCGCACGGCCACGGCAGGCGGCTCCCTCGGCGGCTACCCGGCCGCCAACGTGACGGACGGCAGTCAGCAGTCCTACTGGGAGGGGCCCACGGGCTCCTTCCCGCAGTGGGTGCAGGTCGACCTCGGCGCGGCGGTCTCCCTGGACCGTGTCGCGCTGAAGCTGCCCACCGGCTGGGAGACGCGCACCCAGTCCCTGTCCGTCCTCACCGGCACCGACGGCACCTCGTTCAACACGCTCGTCGCGGGACAGGGCCGCACCTTCAACTCGTCCGCCGCCAACACGGTCAGCATCGACCTGCCGACCGCCACGGCCCGCTACGTGCGCATCCAGGTCGCCTCCAACACCGGCTGGAACGCGGCCCAGTTGTCCGAACTGGAAGTCTTCGGCGACGGCGGCCAGGACCCGGAGCAGCCGCCGGTCGAGGCCGGCGACCTGGCTCGGGGCAAGCCGGTCGAGGCCTCCTCGACGACCCAGAACTACGTCGCGGCCAACGCCAACGACGGCAACCTCGGCACCTACTGGGAGTCGGCCGGCTTCCCGGCGAACCTCACGGTCAAGCTCGGCTCCGACGCCGACGTCGAGGCCGTACGGGTCAAGCTGAACCCCGACACGGCCTGGGGACCGCGCACCCAGTCCTTCGAGATCCTCGGCAGGGCCTCTGACCAGACCTCGTTCAAGAGCCTCAAGTCACGCGCCGACTACGCCTTCAACCCCTCGTCCGGCGGCAACAGCGTCCTCGTCCCGGTCACCGGCCGCGTCGCCGACGTACGGCTCGCCTTCGCCTCCAACACCGGTGCGCCCGGCGCCCAGGTCGCCGAGATCGAGGTACTCGGCACGGCCACCCCGCAGCCGGACCTCGTCGTCACCGACCTGACCTGGTCCCCCGCCTCCCCCTCCGAGGCGGACGCGGTGAGCGTCAAGGCGACCGTCCGCAACGCGGGCAACGCCGCCGCGCCCGCGAGCACGCTCAACGTCAGCGTCGAGGGAACCGTCGCCGGAACGGCGTCCGTCGGCGCACTCGCCGTGGGACTGTCCGCCACGGTCGAAGTACCGGTGGACAAACGGCCGATGGGCTCCTACACCGTCTCCGCGGTGGTCGACCCCAACGACACCGTCACCGAGTCCGACAACGGCAACAACAGCCGGACCGCGGCCACGAAGCTGACCGTCTCGCAGAGCCCCGGACCCGACCTCACGGTCACCGGGATCACCACCAACCCGTCCTCCCCCGCGGTCGGCGCCGACGTCTCCTTCACCGTCGCGGTCCGCAACCGCGGCACCACCGCCGTCAGCGCCGGCACCGTCACCCAACTGACCGTCGGCAGCAGCACCCTCCGGGGCACCGCACCCGCGATCGCCGCCGGCGCCACGGCCGACGTCACGATCGGCGGCACCTGGAAGGCCACCAGCGGCGGCGCGACCCTGACGGCCACCGCGGACGCCACCAACACGGTCACCGAGACCAACGAGGGCAACAACATCTTCGCCCGCTCCATCGTCGTAGGACGCGGAGCCGCCGTGCCCTACACCGAGTACGAGGCGGAAGCCGGACGCTACCGCGGCAGCCTGCTCGTCGCCGACCGCAAGCGCACCTTCGGCCACACCAACTTCGCCACTGAGTCCTCGGGACGCGAGTCGGTGCGCCTCGACACCACCGGCGACTACGTGGAGTTCACCTCCACCAACGCCGCCAACTCCGTCGTCGTGCGCAACTCCATCCCCGACGCCGCGGCCGGCGGCGGCCGGGACGCGACCCTCAGCCTCTACGCCGACGGCACGTTCGTGCGCAAGCTGAACCTGTCCTCGAAGCACAGTTGGCTGTACGGCAGCACCGACGACCCCGAAGGGCTCACCAACCGGCCCGGCGGCGACGCCCGGCGCCTGTTCGACGAGGCGAACGCACTGCTGAGCAAGAGCTACCCCGCGGGCACGACCTTCCGCCTCCAGCGCGACTCCGGAGACGACGCCGCCTACTACGTCGTGGACCTCGTCGACCTGGAGCAGGTCGCCCCCGAGGCGTCGAAACCGGCCGAGTGCACGTCCATCACCGCCTACGGCGCCGTGCCCAACGACGGCATCGACGACACCGACGCCATCCAGCGGGCCGTCACCGCCGACCAGAACGGCACGATCGACTGCGTGTGGATCCCCGCCGGACAGTGGCGCCAGGAACAGAAGATCCTCACCGACGACCCACTCAACCGGGGCCAGTACAACCAGGTCGGCATCCGCGACGTGACCATCCGCGGCGCCGGCATGTGGCACTCGCAGTTGTACACGCTGACCGCCCCGCAGAACGCCGGCGGCATCAACCACCCGCACGAGGGCAACTTCGGCTTCGACATCGACGACAACACCAAGATCTCCGACATCGCGATCTTCGGCTCCGGCACGATCCGCGGCGGCGACGGCAACGCCGAGGGCGGCGTCGGCCTCAACGGCCGCTTCGGCAAGAACACGAAGATCAGCAACGTGTGGATCGAGCACGCCAACGTCGGCGTCTGGGTCGGCCGCGACTACTCCAACATCCCCGAGCTCTGGAACCCCGGCGACGGACTGGAGTTCACCGGCATGCGGGTGCGCGACACCTACGCCGACGGCACCAACTTCACCAACGGCACCCGCAACTCGACCGTCTACAACTCCTCCTTCCGCAACACCGGCGACGACGCGCTGGCGGTGTGGGCCAGCAAGTACGTCAAGGACACCTCGGTCGACGTCGGCCACGACAACCACTTCCGCAACAACACCGTCCAACTGCCCTGGCGCGCCAACGGCATCGCGGTGTACGGCGGTTACGGCAACACCATCGAGAACAACGTCGTCTCCGACACGATGAACTACCCCGGCATCATGCTGGCCACCGACCACGACCCGATCCCGTTCTCGGGACAGACCCTCATCGCCAACAACGCGCTGCACCGCACGGGCGGGGCGTTCTGGGGCGAGGCCCAGGAGTTCGGCGCCATCACCCTGTTCGCGCAGGGTCCCGACATCCCGGGCGTGACCATCCGGGACACCGAGATCCACGACTCGACGTACGACGGCCTCCAGTTCAAGACAGGGGGCGGCGCGATGCCGAGCGTGAAGGTGAGCAACGTCCGCATCGACAACTCGGTCAACGGCTGCGGAGTCCTCGCCATGAGCGGAGCCCGGGGCAGCGCGACCCTCACCGATGTGAACATCACCGGCTCGGCGGAGGGCGACGTCTGCGTCGAACCGGGCTCGACGTTCCAGATCACCCGGAACTGACGCCCCCTGACGGACGGCGGCCCGCTCCCCGCGGGCCGCCGCTCCGGCGCGAACCGATCACCGCACAGAGCGAACTCCCGGGCGTCGACAGCCGATGCCTCTCCCGATCCGCGCCCCGGACCCGAGGCGCGCCCGCCGAAATGCGAGGAACGATGAGAACCCCCTCCTGGAGACCACGGTGGCTGAGCGCCGTGCTAGTGACCTGCCTGCTGGGCCTGGGCGGTCCCCTGCTGTCCGCCCACGCCGCGGGCGGACCCAACATCGCGCTCGGCGACACCGCTTCGGCCAGCAGCGCCAACAGCGGTTACGCCGCCGCCACCATCACCGACGGCAACCAGAGCACATACTGGGAGAGCGCGGGCTCCAGCCTGCCCCAGTGGGTCCAGACCGACCTCGGCGGCAGTGAGCGTGTCGACGAGGTCGTCCTGAAGCTGCCCGCCGCCTGGGAGAGCCGCTCCCAGACGCTGTCCGTCCAGGGCAGTGCCGACGGCACCAGCTTCACCACCCTGAAGTCCTCCGCCGCCTACTCCTTCAGCCCCGCCTCCGCCAACACCGTCACCATCGCCTTCCCGGCGACCCAGACCCGCTACGTCCGCATCGCGATCAGCGCCAACACCGGATGGCAGGCAGCCCAGCTCTCCGAGCTCGAGGTCCACGCCGCCGGCGGCTCCTCCAGCAACCTCGCGGCCGGCAAGACCCTCAAGTCCAGCAGCCAGACCGACGTCTACGCCGCACCCAACGCCAACGACGGCAACCGGGCCAGCTACTGGGAGAGCGCCAACAACGCCTTCCCGCAATGGCTGGAGGCCGACCTCGCGGCCTCGGTCGCGGTCAACCGGGTCGTCCTGAAGCTGCCCGCCGGCTGGGGCGCCCGCAGCCAGACCCTCAAGATCCAGACCAGCACCAACGGCACCGCCTACACCGACCTGACAACCTCCCAGTCCTACGCCTTCAACGCGGCGAGCGACAACACCGCGACGATCACCTTCGACTCCACCACCACCCGCTACGTCCGCGTCCTGGTGACCGCCAACACCGAGCAACCCGCCGCGCAGATATCCGAGTTGGAGATCTACGGTCCGGCAGGCGGCGACACCCAGGCGCCCACCGCGCCCGGCAACCTGGCGTACACCGAGCCGGCCGGCGGCCAGATCCGCCTGACCTGGACGGCCTCCACCGACAACACCGGTGTCACCGGCTACGACATCTACGCCAACAACACGCTGCTCACCAGCGTCGCGGGCAACGTCACCACGTTCACCGACACCCGCCCCTCCAACCAGACCGTCTCCTACCGCGTCCGGGCCAAGGACGCCGCCGGCAACCAGTCCGCCGACAGCAACACCGTCACGCGCATCGGCGACGCCGGCGACACCCAGGCGCCCACCGCCCCCGCCAACCTGGCGTACACCGAGCCGGCCGGCGGCCAGATCCGCCTGACCTGGACGGCCTCCACCGACAACACCGGTGTCACCGGCTACGACATCTACGCCAACAACACCCTCCGGGACAGCGTCGCCGGCAACGTCACCACCTTCACCGACACCCAGCCCGCGACCAGCACCGTCACCTACTACGTCCGGGCCAAGGACGCCGCCGGCAACCAGTCCGGCAACAGCAACAGCGTCACCCGCAACGGCAGCGGCGGCACCGGCTCCAACCTCGCCGTCGGCAAGCCGATCGAGGCGTCCTCCACGGTCAACACCTTCGTCGCCGCGAACGCCAACGACAACAACACCTCCACCTACTGGGAGGGCGCGGGCGGCAGCTACCCGAACACCCTCACCGTCAAGCTCGGCGCCAACGCCGACGTCGACCGCCTCGTCGTCAAGCTGAACCCCGACAGCGCGTGGTCGGCCCGCACCCAGACCATCGAGGTCCTCGGCCGGGAGCAGAGCGCCTCCGGCTTCACCAGCCTTGTGGCCGCCAAGAGCTACTCCTTCGACCCGGCGAGCGCCAACACCGTCACGATCCCGATCGGTGCCCGCCCGGCCGACGTCCGCCTCCGTTTCACCGCCAACTCCGGTGCCCCGGCGGGCCAGGTCGCCGAGTTCCAGGTGATCGGCGTTCCCGCACCCAACCCGGACCTCGTCGTCACCGGCCTGACCACCTCACCGGCCGCGCCGGTCGAGTCCGACTCCATCACCGTCTCGGCAACCGTCCGCAACGACGGCCCCACCAGCGCGGCGGCGAGCAAACTGGCCCTGCGCCTGGGTGACACCAAGGTCGCCACCGCCGACGTCGGCGCCCTCGCGGCGGGAGCGCAGACCACCGTCAGCGCGTCCATCGGCCGGCGCGAGGCCGGCTCCTACGAGCTCAGCGCCGTCGCGGACGACACGGGCGTGGTGATCGAACAGAACGAGACCAACAACACCTACACCCGGCCCACCGCCCTCGTGGTGAAGCCCGTCGCCAGCTCCGACCTCGTCACCACCTCGGTGACGACCACACCCAGCAGCCCGTCCGCCGGCAACACCGTCTCCTTCAAGGTCACCGTCAAGAACCAGGGCACCGAGCCCACCGCGGCAGGCAGCCACGGCGTGACCCTCACCCTGCTCGACAAGCAGGGCAGCACCGTCAAGACCCTGACCGGCTCCCACGACGGTGTCCTCGCCGCCGGGGACTCCAAGGTCGTCACCCTCGGCACCTGGACCGCGGCCAACGGCACCTACACGGTCCGGACCGTCCTCGCCGCCGACGACAACGAACTGCCCGTCAAGCGGGACAACAACACCGCCACCCAGTCCCTGTTCGTCGGCCGCGGCGCCAACATGCCCTACGACATGTACGAAGCGGAGGACGGCACGACCGGCGGCGGCGCCACCGTCCTCGGCCCCAACCGCACCGTGGGCGACCCCGCGGGAGAAGCCTCCGGCCGCAAGGCCGTCCGCCTGGACGCCACCGGTGAGTACGTCGAGTTCACCACCCGCGCCGCCACCAACACCCTGGTGACCCGCTTCTCCATCCCGGACGCGGCGGGCGGCGGCGGCATCGACTCCACCCTCGACCTCTACGTCGACGGCACCTTCAAGAAGGCCGTCCCGCTCACCTCCAAGTACGCCTGGCTGTACGGCGCCGAGGCGGAACCCGGCAACTCGCCGGGAGCGGGCGCACCGCGGCACATCTACGACGAGGCTCACGTCCTGCTCGGTGAGACCGTGCCCGCCGGAAGCAAGATCCGCCTCCAAAAGGACAGCGCGAACACGAGCACCTACTCCATCGACTTCGTCAACCTGGAGCAGGTCGCACCGGTCGCCAACCCCGACCCCGCGTCGTACACCGTCCCCGCCGGGTTCACCCACCAGGACGTGCAGAACGCGCTCGACAAGGTCCGGATGGACACCACCGGCACCCTCGTCGGCGTCTACCTGCCGCCCGGCGACTACCAGACCTCCAGCAAGTTCCAGGTCTACGGCAAGGCCGTCAAGGTCGTCGGAGCCGGCCCCTGGTACACGCAGTTCCAGGCTCCCACCACGCAGGACAACACCGACATCGGCTTCCGAGCCGACGCCACCGCCAAGGGCTCGCTCTTCAAGGGCTTCGCCTACTTCGGCAACTACACCTGGCGCATCAACGGCCCCGGCAAGGTCTTCGACTTCGCGAACGTCTCCGCCATCACCATCGACGACGTCTGGAACGAACACATGGTGTGCCTCTACTGGGGCGCCAACACCGACAGCATCACCATCAAGAACTCCCGGATCCGCGACATGTTCGCCGACGGCATCAACATGACCAACGGGTCCACCGACAACCTCGTCACCAACAACGACGCCCGCTCCACCGGTGACGACAGCTTCGCCCTGTTCTCCGCCATCGACGCCGGCGGCGCCGACATGAAGAACAACGTCTACGAGAACCTCACCTCCACGCTGACCTGGCGGGCCGCGGGCGTCGCCGTCTACGGCGGGTACAACAACACCTTCCGCAACATCCACATCGCGGACACGCTCGTCTACGCCGGCATCACGATCTCCTCGCTCGACTTCGGCTATCCGATGAACGGCTTCGGCACCGATCCCACGACCTTCGAGAACATCTCGATCGTCAGAGCGGGCGGACACTTCTGGGGCAACCAGACCTTCCCCGGCATCTGGGTCTTCTCCGCCTCGAAGGTCTTCCAGGGCATCCGCGTCAACCACGTGGACATCGTCGATCCCACCTACAGCGGCATCATGTTCCAGACCAACTACAAGAACGGCCAAGCCGAGTACCCGGTGAAGGACACCGTCTTCACCGACATCTCCATCAGCGGAGCCCGCAAGAGCGGCGACGCCTGGGACGCCAAGTCCGGCTTCGGCATCTGGGCCAACGAACTGCCCGAACCGGGCCAGGGCCCAGCACTGGGCGAGGCCACCATCAACTGCCTGCGCACCAGCAACAACGCCCAGGACATCCGCAACACGACCCCGCTGAAACTCACCGTCAACCCCTGCTGAGCCGCACCGCTCACACCCCGCGCCCGCCGCACCCAGCGGCGGGCGCGGGGCCGTTCCCGTCGGGCCCAGCCGCCTGGGACTACGTCGACTCCCGGACGATCAGCTCGTTCGGCATGATCACCGGGTGCAGGGGGCCGCCCTCGATGAGCTTCAGCAGCAGACGGACCGTGGCCGTGGCCTGGTCGGCCATCGAGCTGCGTACGGAGGTCAGCGCGGGAGTCGTGTAGGAGGCGGCCTCTATGTCGTCGAAGCCGACCAGGGCCACGTCCTCGGGGACCCGGCGGCCCGCCTGATGCAGTGCCCGCAAGGCCCCGATGGCCATGAGGTCGTTGGCCGCGAACACCGCGTCCAGCGCCGGGTCGTCCTCCAGGAGCTGTCGCATGGCCTCCGCACCCGAGGACCTGGTGAAGTCGCCCAGCGCGACGATCGAACGGCGCCCGGTGTCGCGGAGCGTCGCCCGGTACCCCTCCAGCCGCTCGCGGGCCTCGAACAGGTCGAGGGGGCCCGTGATGGTGGCGATACGGCGCCTGCCCTGGTCCAACAGGTGCTGGACGGCGAGCTTCGCGCCACCGGCGTTGTCGAGGGCCACGTACGGGACGCCCGCCGCGGAGGTGCGGTTGAAGGACGCCACGGGCAGGCCCATGCGGGCGAGCGCGGCCGGCAGGGGGTCGGCGCCGTGCAGCGCCACGAGCATGACGCCCTCCACGTGGCCGCCGGCGACATAGCGCTCGACCCTGGCCCGGCTCTCGTCGGACTCCGCCAGCAGGAGAGTCACCCGTTTGCCGACGGCTTCGAGTTCCCTGCTGACGGTGCGCACCACGGTGGAGAACAACGGGTCGTCGGACACCACGCCCTTGGGCGGGTCGGACACCACCACGGCGACGGCGTCCGTGCGACGCGTGACCAGATTGCGGGCGGCGGCGTTCGGCACATAGCCGAGTTCCCGCACGGCCTGCAGGACGACGTCCCGGATCTCCGGCGCGACGGTGGTCTCACCGTTGACCACCCGGGAGACGCTCGACTTGGACACGCCTGCCCGGGCGGCGACCACCGCCAGCGTAGGTCGTTTCATGGCCTTCCGATCGCCCGAGCCCGGCCCGCCCTGTGCGCCAGGGAGCGTTTTCCCATCAGGATGGCCGCTTCGGGATGACGTGTCAACGCCCGCCCAGGACGGCTCCCTTCGGCAGGTATCACCAGAACACACGAGGCATTCCGTTCCGCTGCCCGGAGCCCGAAGTGCTCAGCGCGGCACTCGCGAGATCGTTCCCTGAGCGCCCAACATCGCGTCCGTAGCCCCGCTTTCCCTTGTACCAAAGCCTTGACAGCCCTTGCGCACCGGCCCATTCTCAGCGCTCAGGGAACGCTCCCTCACCCTTACCCCCACTGAGGAGTCGCCCGTGCGTCCTCCGCTCCGTCGCCTCGGCCTCTTAATCGCCGTGGTGGCCACCCTTCTGACGTTCACGACCCTGCCCGCTCCTGAAGCACGCGCCGCCGAGACCCTGTTGTCCCAGGGCAAGCCCGTCGTCGCCTCCAGTACCGAGGAACCCTTCGCCGCCCAGGGCGCGGTCGACGGCAACACCACGACACGCTGGTCCAGCGGCTTCACCGACCCGCAGTGGATCAGGGTCGACCTCGGCGCCCAGGTGCCGATCACCAAGGTGACGCTCCAATGGGAGGCCGCCTACGGCAAGGCCTTCCGGATCCAGGTCTCCAACGACGCGGAGTCCTGGTCCACCGTCTACGAGACGGCCGCGGGCACCGGCGGCACCCAGAGCCTGCCCGTCACGGCCACCGGCCGCTACGTCCGCATGTACGGCACCCAGCGGGCCACCGGATACGGCTACTCCCTGTATGAGTTCCAGGTCTTCGGCACCGGCGGCTCCGACAACGGCGGTGACACGCTGCTCTCCTACGGCAGGACGGGCGCCGCCTCCTCCTCGCAGAGCGACCAGAACTGCTGGGAGTGCACCCCCGCCCGGGCCTTCGACCGCGACCCCGCCTCCCGGTGGGCGACCAGCTCCACCACCGGCTGGACCGACCCGGGCTGGATCTCCGTCGACCTCGGCGCGACCGCGCAGATCAACAAGGTCGTCCTGCAATGGGACCCCGCCTACGCCAAGTCCTTCCAGATCCAGGTCTCCCCGAACGGATCCGACTGGACGCCGATCTACTCGACCACGGCCGGCACCGGTTTCAAGCAGACCCTGGCCGTCTCCGGCACGGGCCGGTACGTGCGGATGTACGGCACCGAACGTGCCACCGCCTACGGCTACTCCCTGTGGGAGTTCCAGGTGTACGGCACCGGAGGCGCTCCCCTGCCCGCACCGCCGCTGCCCCCGGACCCCGCACAGCCGCCGCGGCTGGTCTGGAGCGACGACTTCGACGGGGCCGCCGGCGCGAAGCCCGACCAGTCGAAGTGGAGGGCCGACCCCGGCACCGGACAGAACGGCGAGCTGCAGTACTACACCGACCAGCAGAACGCCGCGCTGGACGGCAGCGGCCATCTCGTCATGGAGGCACGCAAGGAGGCCAGCCCCGGCAGGTCCTGCCCGCCCGACCCGCTGACCGGCAGCACCACCTGCCAGTACACCTCGGCCCGCATGAACACGGGCGCCACCTTCCAGTTCACCTACGGGCGGGTCGAGGCCCGCATCAAGGTGCCCAAGGGCAACGGACTGTGGCCCGCGTTCTGGATGATGGGTGCCGATTTCCTGACCGGGCGGCCGTGGCCGTACAACGGCGAGGTCGACATCATGGAGATCCTCGGCAAGGACGTGAAGACGGCCTACTCCACCGTGCACGCCCCCGCCTACAACGGCGGCAACGGGATCGGCTCGCCGTACCAACTGCCCCAGGCCGCCGACTTCTCGGACGACTTCCACACCTGGGCCGCGGACTGGAACAGCAGGGGCATCGTCTTCAGCGTCGACGGGCGCACCGTCTTCACCCTCGACAAGGACCAGGTGGAGCGCACCCGCGGGCCCTGGATCTTCGACCACCCGCACTACATGATCCTGAACCTCGCGGTCGGCGGCGACTGGCCCGGTCCGCCCGCCGGATCGACCCCGTTCCCGTCCCGCATGCTCGTCGACTACGTGCACGTCTACCAGTAGTCAGGCCCAGCCCCACCGAGTCCGGCCCGACCCACTCCCCTGAGGAAGTGACATGCACAGATACTCCTTTCATCTCAGTCCCGTGTTAGCCGGAGCGCTGGCGATGGTGGTGGCAGCCGCCCTCGGCGTCACGATCGGCGCACCCGCGGCCAGTGCCGCCGCCGTCACCGTCCAGGCCGAGTCCTACGCGGCCCAGTCCGGAGTCGGCCTGGAAGCGACGGCGGACACCGACGGCGGCCAGAACGCCGCCTTCCTCGCCGACGGCGACTGGATGCGTTTCGACCAGGTCGACCTCGGGGCCGCCGGCCGTCTGACGGTCTCGGCCCGCATCGCCTCCGCCACGGGGTCGGGCTCGATCGAACTGCGCACCGGTTCCCTGACCGGCCCCCTGCTCGCCGTGCTGCAGACCGGCCCCACCGGCGGCTGGCAGAGCTGGGTGACCCGCAGCGCCGACGTCACCACCCACCCGACTGGCCCGCAGACCGTGTTCGCGGTGCTGCACAGCTCCACGCCCGGCGACTTCGTCAACATCAACTGGTTCTCCTTCGTCAACGGCGGCGACGCCCCCGCACCGGGCTGGGTCGACGTCGACCAGGCGAAATGGAACGCCCAGCTCACACAGTTCCGGGCGATGACCCCGGCGGCGGTACCCGGCAACGCGGTGCGCGTCCCCGAGTTCAACGCCACCTGCACCTACAGCCACTCCAGGCCGGACGACCCGATCGTCGCGCCCGGCCTGCCCGGTGCCTCCCACATGCACAGCTTCTTCGGGAACACGAGCACCGACGCGTCCACCACGACCCAGAGCCTGCTGGCCAACACGGCGACGAGCTGCACGCCGGCCAAGGACCTCTCGGCCTACTGGGTCCCCACCCTGTCCGAGCGGGGCAAGGCCGTGGAGCCCGAGGGTGCCATCGTCTACTACGGCTCCCGGCTGCCCGATCCCACGGCGACCGTGCCCTTCCCCCAGGGCTTCCGCATGATCGCGGGCAACGCCAAGTCCCAGGTGCCCACCCCGGCGGGCTCGCCCAACCAGTACTTCTGCGCCGGACCGGGCGGGGAGATCGGGCGCAGCGCCGACGGCAACTGGCCGCTGTGCGCTCCGACCGCCAAGCTCGTGCACCAACTGGTCTTTCCCGACTGCTGGGACGGCAAGCACCTCGACAGCCCCGACCACAAGTCGCACGTTGCCTACACCTACGACGGCAAGTGCAGCGGCGCCTACCCGGTCGCCATCCCCTCGGTCTCCTTCGTCATCAGCTACCCGACCAGCGGGAGCAGCGACGGCTTCACGCTGTCGTCCGGTATGGCGTCCTCCATCCACGGCGACTTCTTCAACGCCTGGGACAACGCCGCCCTGGGGCAGCGGGTGAAGGACTGCATCGTGCAGAGCGCCAAGTGCAACTCCGCCGGAACGTTCTGACCCGGCGGACGGTGGCAGGTCTGCTCCTCGGCCTGGCGGTCGCCGGCTGCACCACGCAGCCGGCGGCCGACCGGGCGAGGCCGGCGGCCTTCAACGACACCGACACCGCCTGGATCCAGTTGATGATTCCCATGGACGAACGAGCCCGCCTGCTCACCGACTTGGCGCCCGCACGTACCGGGCGTCCGGCCCTGGCCGACTGGGCGGCGGAATCGGAAAGGAGACTCACGGACGAACTCGGCACACTGCGCGAGCTGCTCGAACTCTCGGGAGTCCCCGACACCCGCCCGCACGAGGGCCACAACATGCCCGGCATGGTCACCTTGGACACCATCGGGCGGGCGAAGACCGCAAGGGGCGAGAGCTACGACCGGCTCCTCGTCCCGAGCCTGCGCGCGCATCTCACCCAGGTACGGACCCTGTGTATGAGCGAACGCACCTCGGGCAGCGCCCAGGAGGCGCGAGACCTGGCGGCCGAGATCGAGAAGAGCGCGGCTGAACAGATCACCCGACTCGACAAGGCCGGTTGAGGGCAGCCTGCCGGAACGGCATCAGGGTCCGCCGTGGGCGGGGACGGCGGTCGGCCGTCCCCGCCCGGTGGCCTGCCTGTGTGTGGGCAAGCGGGCAGGCCGGTCTCGGGGGTGCGTCAGTGCGCCGACACCGTGCTGGCGTACGCGCGGAGGAACGCCGCTTCGACGTGGGCCATGTTCTGGATCTCGGTGGGGTCGACGCTCTCGTTGGGCGCGTGGATGAGGCAGCGTGGTTCCTCGACGCCCATGAGGATGATCTCGGCCTGCGGGTAGGTGTCGGCGAGGACGTTGCACAGGGGGATGGAGCCGCCTTGGCCGAGGTAGGCCAGGGGTTTGCCGTAGACCTGTCGCATGGCGTTGTCCAGGGCCTGGTAGGCGGGTCCGTCGGTGGCGGCACGGAAGGGTGCGCCGGTGCCTTCGGTGGTGATGCCGACGTGCGCGCCCCACGGGGTGGCGTCGGTGAGATGGCGGGTGAGGGCGTTCAGTGCGCTTGCGGGGTCGGTGCCCGGCGGGATGCGCAGGCTGACGCGGGCGCGTGCGGTGGGTGGCACGGCGGCGGCGGAGCCGACGACGGGCGGGCAGTCGATCCCGAGGACGGTGACGGCGGGACGGGCCCAGAGCCGGTCGGCGACCGTGCCGGTGCCGGTGAGCCGGACGCCGTCGAGGACACCGGCGTCCGTGCGGAACTGGTCCTCGTCGTAGGCGACACCGTCCCAAGTGCCCTCGCAGTCCAGGCCATTGACGCGGGTGGCGCCGGTCTGCGGGTCGCGCAGGCTGGACAGGACCTGGATCAGTGCCGCCAGGGCGTCCGGTGCGGGCCCGCCGAACATGCCGGAGTGGATCTCGCCTTGGAGAGTGTTGACGGTGACCTCGACGTTGACCAGACCGCGCAGGGTGGTGGTGGCGGTGCCGACGCCGACGGCGGCGTTGCCGGTGTCGCAGACCAGCAGCGCGTCCGCGGTGAACTGTTCGGGGTGCTGGGCCACGTAGTTCTCGAGGCCGCCGGTGCCCTGTTCCTCGGAGCCTTCGGCGACGAACCGGATGCCGACGGGCAGGTCGTCGCCGAGGGCTCGCAGCGCCGTGAGATGCATGACGATGTTGCCCTTGCAGTCGGCGGTGCCGCGCCCGTACCAGCGTCCCTGCTGTTCGGTGAGGGTGAAGGGCGGGGTTCTCCAGGCCGCGTCGTCGAGCGGGGGCTGGACGTCGTAGTGGCAGTAGAGCAGGACGGTGGGAGCGCCGGGCGGCGCTGGCCGATGTCCGAGCACGGCGTCGCTGCCGTCGGGGGTCGGGGCGAGGTGCACGTCCTGCAGACCGGCGTCGGTGAAGGCGTCGGCGACCCACTGGGCGGCACGGCGGCATTCCTCGGGCGGGTACTGGCGGGGGTCGGCGACCGAGGGGATCGCCACGAGTTCGGCCAGGTCGGTCTTGGCCCGCGGCATGAGAGCGGCGATGCGGGCGGCGAGGTCGGTCGTGTCCACGATTACCGCCTCACCGTGTTGTCGGTCTTCAGGTCGTCGAGCTTGTCCTGGATCCTGTGCAGTTTGTCCGGGCAGTAGATCTCCAGGATCTTGGCTTCCGCCCGTAGGGCGCTGCTGTCGCCGATGACGGGGCGCTGGCCGACGAACGCGGCCCCGTTGGAGACGTTGATCTTCCACAGGGCGGACTTCAGCGCGCTCGCCGGGTTCTTGCACACGTTGCCGCCGTCGGAGCCCAGGGTGCGCTTGATGGTGGCTGTGTCCGGTCGGGGGTAGCCGGCCGCGACGGCGGCGTCGGCCAGTTGTTCGGCTTTCTTGGCGGCTTCGTTGCCGGTCTTGACGTTCTCGTACTGGATGACGCCGATGACGGCGAGGACGACCAGCAGCACGATCGCGCCGATGTAGAGCCACCGGTGTTCGGAGGCGAAGCGGGTGGGGCTCATGCGCCGCTCCCTTCCTGCCCGGAGACCACGGGTGTGTCGGCGTCCGCCGTGCGCCAGGACGCCTTGCGCAGCTTCAGGAAGGCGAAGGGGATCAGCAGGCCGAGGATGACTAGTCCGGCGGCGATGATGGCGACGTAGGCCAGGACGCTGCCGCCGCCGAACTGTGAGGGCGGCACGAAGCCGATGGCGAGCGCGGCGACGGATGCCAGCAGACCGACGGTGCACGTCAGGTGCAGGGCGGGGACGCGATAGCCGCGCGGATGGGAGGGCTGCAGCTTCCGCAGGCGCATCGCGGCGAGGAACATCAGCAGGTAGACGATCAGGTACACCTGCGTGGTGATGGTGGAGAAGATCCAGTACACGTTGGAGACGTTCGGGATCAGTGCGTACATCAGCGCGATGACGGTGGTCACGATGCCCTGCGTGACCAGGATGTTCTGCTGGATGCCGTTCTTGTTGAGCTTTTGCAGGTAGGGCGGCAGGTAGCCCTCGCTGCGGGAGATCTCCAGCAGCCCCTTGGAGGGGCCGGCCAGCCAGGTCAGCATGCCACCGAGGGCGGCGGCGACCAGCATGACGGCGGCGATCGGGGTGAGCCAGCCGACGTGGAAGTGGTTGAAGAAGGCGCTGAACGCCTGCATGACGCCCGCGGTCAGGCTCAGTTGCTGGGAGGGCACGACCCAACTGATGGCCAGCGCCGGAAGGATGAAGATGACCAGGACCAACCCCATCGCCAGGAACATCGACTTCGGATACTCGCGGGCGGGGTCCTTCAGCGAGGACACATGGACGGCGTTCATCTCCATGCCGGAGTACGACAGGAAGTTGTTGACGATCAGCACCAGGCTGGCCAGGCCCGTCCACGCCGGGAACAGGTGCGAGGCGCTCATGGGAGCGGCGGAGGGGTTGCCCTGGCCGAGGAAGACGATGCCGAGGACAACCAGCACGGCGCCGGGGATCAAAGTGCCGATGATCAGGCCCCACGACGACAGGCCCGCCAGTGCCTTGGTGCCACGGGAGGACACCCACACCCCGGTCCAGTACAGCACCATGATCACGATGGCGGTGTAGAGGCCGTTGGAGGCCAGTGCCGGGTCGATGACGTACGAGATGGTGCTGGCGACGAAGGCGAGCAGGCTCGGGTAGTAGAAGATCGTCATCGCGAACTGGCACCAGACCGCGAGGAAGCCCAGCGGTTTCGACAGGCCCTCGCTCACCCACCGGTACACCCCGCCGGACCAGCCCGAGGCGAGTTCCGCGGAGACCAGCGCGGTCGGCAGCAGGAACAGGACCGCCGGCACCAGATACAGGAACACACAGGCCAGGCCGTAGACGGCCATGGTCGGCGCGGCGCGCAGGCTGGCCACCGACGATGTCGTCATCAGCGCGAGCGTCAGCCATGTGATCAGCGGAGCCGCCGGCCGGGCCACCGCCACGGGTCTGGCCTGGGTCCGCTGCCGCGGTGCATCCGCAGGCATGTCCATGGAACTCACAAACACCCTCCCGTCAGCCGGAACGGCGCGGCCGGAACCCGGCGACGCCCACACGCTGCCAGCTTCGGCACCCGAGGACCGGGCGGCATCACCGAGCCGCCGGACGGGTGAACGGAGGGCGGCGCTTCCCTGGGTGCGGCCCCTCTGCGGGTGTCCGGCGCTTCAGCGGGTCCGGCCGTTGTTCGCGGGCCGTGGTCGCGGGTAGGGCCGCCTTCCGCTTCCGCGGGTACGGCCGGTTCCGCGGCCGCGTGTCAAGCGGCGCGGGCGAGGTCCGCGGAGCGGGCGCTGAGGGCGCCGCCGGCGACCATGCCCATGGCGATGGCGGTGACGATCGTGATCAGTTTGAGCAGATCGGTGAAGCCCGCGATCACGTAGCCCCCGGCCAGAGTGGTCAGACCGCGCATGCCGAGGGAACCGACCGTGAGGGTGAAGAAGCCCGGCAGCAGCAGCACCAGACGGGGCGGCATACCGGGGCGACGGCCGACGAGATTGGCCACCGCTGCCAGCACGGCCGCCGCGACGAACGTGCCGGCCGTCTCGCCCGCCGCCTTCGTCACCAGCGACTGCACGCCCACCGTCAGGTAGACCAGCACCAGCAGGACCGGCAGCAGGCGCAACGGAACGGCGAAGGCCAGAACGGTACCGAGGGTGAAGACCACCCAGCCGCAGAACAGCGCCCACCTGGGGAGATCCGCCACCGCCGCCACATCGAACAGGCGGCGTGTGGAGGAACCCGTCAACACCAACCCGAGCAGCACTCCCACATAGAGCTGCACCAGCAGGTACGCGGCATACACCAGCCGGATCGCACCGGTCGTCATCAGCCCGGCCCCCAGTTCGGCCGCCGCCGCGCTCAGGTAGTCGCCCGGCACGAAGAAGAACAGCGCCGGCAGCATCAACAGCACCGGGCCGCCGTGCGCGGCATTCCGGGCGAAGACCTCCAGCGCCACCACGGACACCAGCGTGGATGCCACCAGCGGCACGAGCAGCGCCAGCCGCGGCCACCGGTCAGCCGCCACGGCGACTGACGCGGACAGCGCGGCCAGCACGGCGGTGGCGCCGATCTCGTACCACGTGGGCTGCATCAGCGGCGCGAACCCCAGCGCGAACAGCACGATGCCCGTCCACTTCCACCACCACGCGTACGGGGAGGGCTGCTCCTCGATGCGTTGTAGGCGCGACCGGACCGCAGCAGCGGGCAGGCCGCCGCGACCGATCTCCCGCATCAACGGTTTCAAGGCGACCATCTGGTCCAAGCGGAAAACCTCCGGCACCGCCCGCACCGTCACCGTCGTCCCCGCCCCCGAACCCCTCGTGACCGTGACGACCGCCCCGTCAGGGACCACAACCGAGGTGGCCCGATGCCCGTACGCCTCAGCCACGGTGCGAGCGCTCGGCCCGATCACGTGAGCCCCCTCGCCGGAGGACGCCAGGAGAATCCTGACCACCCGGACCACCACGTCCACCACCATGGCGTCCGGAACGCCCCCGCCCTCACCCGTCGTCACTGCTCCGCTGGATCCCACCAGGGCATCCTCACAAGCACACACCGACAAGAACGACAGCCACGCCCAAAAGGCGGGCCCGCCGCATGAGGCGTTCGCGCAGCCAGCGCTGACGAAAGCCCAGCCGGATCCAGGCCTGCGCTGGCTCCACGTGCCTGGGTCCGAGCCCTCCGACGCCGACGCAAGCAGGTCACCCGGGCCGGTAAGAAGACACCAGGAGCGTCCGCCTGGCGGTGAATCCCATGGCTTCGTACAGGCCGGCCGCCGGTGCCCCCTCGACGACGTGCAGGAAGGGCTGCTCCCCCCGCTCACGGATGGAGTCGACGAGTGCCTCCATGAGAGCGCGTGCGAGTCCCCGTCCGCGGTGGGCGGGATCGGTGCACACGGCGCTGATCTCACTCCAGCCGCCCGGCTTCATCCGCTCGCCGGCCATGGCAACGAGGCGACCGTTGTCCCGGACGCCCAGGTAGGTGCCGAGTTCCCGGGTCCGCCGTTCGAACGGACCGGGTTTCGTCAGGGCGGCGAGCCGGACCATGTCGTCGGCGTCGGCGGGGCCGAGGACCTCGACCCGGTACGGCGAGGGCAGCCGATGCCGCCCGGTCCGCACATAGGCACCCGTCATCTGCACGACCGTGAGGCGGCGCACCAGACTCCACTCAGCCGGCACGGCCTCCGGATCCTGGTGCAGCAGGACCGGGCCCCCGCCCGACAACCTCGCCAGGTCCGCCCAGTCCTGAGCGGTGACGTCGTGGGGCACGGCCATGAAGGGCGAGACGTCGGCGGGGTAGCGCAAGGCGCGCCCCTCGGCGAGGGCGAGCGAATGGTGAACCCCCCTCAGGGAGTGATGTACGGGGTTGTCCAGGACGTCCTCGGCCATGGCCGTCGCCTCTCCGGTGCGCGGGATGAGATGCGTCAGTAGGTCAGCGGTGCGGCCGTCCGCATGACTATGACCACAGAGACAGATACTATGTAGCTAGACATACAAAAACAAGGCAGGGAGAGGCGAGGATGGGAAAGCGGACGGATACCAAGGAGAAGATGGTGCAGGCCGCAAAGGAACTGATCAGGCAGCGCGGCTACAACGCCACAGCCTTCGCCGACGTGCTCGCACGCAGCGGGGCGTCCCGGGGCTCGGTCTACTTCCATTTCCCCGGAGGGAAGACGCAGTTGGCCGTCGAGGCGGCCGAGGCTCACGCCTTCGAGCAGGTCGAGATCATCGACCGGGTGGCCGCAGAGGCCACGTCCGTGGCTCAGTTGATCGAACGCTACGTCGATCTGGGCCGCGACGGCATGATCGCGAGCGAGTACGGGCGGGGCTGTGGCGTAGCGCCGCTGATCACCGAAGGCGCCACGCAGGACTCGGCCGAGATCTCCGAAACCGGGCGCCGGGCATTCTCCCAGATGACCGACCGACTGGCCTTCCACTTCGTCGCCCTCGGCGTGGAGCGCGCCGCGGCAAGGGTGCTCGCCGAGGCCGTACTCGCGGGCGTCGAGGGAGCGATGGTCACCTCTCGGGCACTGCGCAGCCCCTCGCCCTGGGAGTCGGTACGGACCGTGCTCATCAGCCACGCGGCCGGCGTGTCGGCGAAGCGCACCAAGCGTTCGCACGACTGAGCCGGGGTCGCCACCTGCACGAGACGACGAGGCTCGGCCAATCGGCCGGTCGGGCCCTTCTCTGAGCGCCTGCCGCTCACGAATTATGTATGTTGACCTACATAGCACTTAGCCAGCGGAACCCCGCCCGGGCCCGCGGCCCGCGGACAGAAGAGGAGACCCCCATGGCTCGCGTACTCATCACCGGCGCGTCCCGCGGTATCGGCAAGGGCACCGCCATAGCGCTGCAACAGCAGGGCCACCAGGTGATCGCCACCGCCCGCGACGTGTCGATGCTCGACGGCCTGCCGGTGGCCCGGAAGGTGCGACTCGACGTCACCGACCAGGCGTCGGTGGACCAGGCGCTGGCGGAGGCCGGCCCGGTCGACGTCCTGCTCAGCAACGCCGGGGCAACCGTCCGGGCACCGATCGAGACCATCCCGCTCGACGCGCTGTCCAACCTGTTCGACCTCAACGTCTTCGGAGCCCTGCGCGTCGCGCAGGCTGTCCTGCCGCAGATGCGGGAGCGCGGGTCAGGACAGTTGATCTTCATGTCCAGCATCCAGGGACGCCTCGTGATCCCGCTGATCGGCGCTTACAGCGCGTCCAAGCACGCCCTGGAGGCCCTCGCCGAGACCCTCGCCGTCGAGACCCGGCCGTTCGGCGTGTCCGTCCACGTCGTGCAGCCGCCCGCGGTGTCCTCCGGGGGCGCCGAGCGCGCCCAGGTCCACCTCGACGACAGCAACCCCTACCGGCCCCTGCTGGACAGGCTCGGCCCGTTCCGCGCGGCGCCCGTCTCCGTCGAGGAGGTCGCCGACGTCGTGGCAACGGCGATCACCGAAGGCGACAAAGCGCCTTTCCGCATCCCCGTCGGCGAGAGCGCGACGAGCATCCTGCGCGCCCGCAAGGCGGCCCCCGACGACGCTCCCTTCCTCGCCGCGCCGCTGGACTGGTAGCCGCGCTCCTCGTCCTTGGTACGGCTTCGACGGCAGCGACGGGCATGCCCCAAAGCGTCCGATCACGCCTGGACAGGAGGGGCGGCGACGAGCAGGAGCCCACCGTCAGCTATCCGCGGTGGTGCAGGCCGTGCTCGGATTCGTGCGGATCCGCTGTGTCCTCGGTCCAGGAGGCGAGCAGGCGCAGGGCCTCGTCGGTGCGGGAGCCGGGGTCGGCGAGGAAGGTGAACAGGGTCTGGTCAGGGTCGTCAGGGAAGGTCAGCGCCTCGGTGCGCAGAGTCAGCTCACCGGCGACCGGATGGTGCAGCACCTTGGTGTCGTGGCTGATGCGGACCACCTTCTGCACCGCCCACCAGCGGCGGAACGGCTCGCTGCGCATGGACAGTTCGCCCACCAGTTCCGCTGTGCGGGTGTCGTCGGGGTGACGGGCGGCGTCCATCCGCAGCGTCCCGACGAACACGGCGGCCACCTGCTCCCAGCTCTGTGCGAACACCGCTCGGGCGGTCTCGTCGAGCATGATCCACCGCACAGCGTTGCGTTCACGGGCCGGCATGGCGTCGAAGTCGGCGAGCAGCAGGCGCGCCATCCGGTTCGTCACCAGTACGTCGGTGCGGCGGCCCAAGACGAACGCGGGAGTGTCCCCGAGCCGGGCAAGGAGCGCGTGCACGCCAGGGCGCACCTTCTGCGGGGTGCGTCTGGCCGGGCTGCGGGGAGCGGAGGGCCGGTGGGCCACGGCGTGCAGGTAGGTGCGCTCAGCGTCGTCCAGGCGCAGCGCCCGGGCCAGGGCGTCGAGCACGGACCGCGACGGGGTGATCGGCCGGCCCTGCTCCAGGCGCGTGTAGTAGTCGACGCTCATCCCCGCCAGGGCCGCCAGCTCCTCCCGGCGCAGCCCCGGCACCCGGCGCGGGGACGTGTCCTCGATGCCCAGTGCACGGGGTTCGAGCGCGGCGCGTCGGGCGCGCAGGAAGTCGGCGAGATTTTCGTTCCGCTCCATAGGGCAAGGATCGCCGCACTGCCTGGCGGGGGCCAGCAGATGGGTGGCCCTCTCAGACCCAGGACGGACGAGATCACCTCCGGTCTCGATGGAGCCGCCTCGGGCCGCTTGGCTTGGTGACGGAGCAAACCGGCTTCGTCACCTGCGATCGGCTCCTCGGTCGCCCACGTCATCAAGGGATATGCGCCATGTCTTCTGCCACCTGGCTCGTCACCGGAGCGACCTCCGGCTTCGGCCGCCTCGTCACCGAACGGGCGCTCTCCACGGGCGCCCACGTGATCGCGGTGGGCCGACGCCGGGACCGCTTGCGGGAGCTTCTCGAGCTCGCTCCGCAGGGAGCTCTGACTGCCGTGGAGCTCGACCTCACCAGCCCCGGCGCCGAGACCGTCCTCACCGACACCGTCCGTGCCGCCGACCGCTTGGACGTCCTGGTCAACAACGCCGGCTACGGCCTGTTCGGAGCCATCGAGGACATCGGTGCCGACGAGGCCCGCGCCGTCCTCGAGACGAACGTCCTGGCCAACCTCACGGTCCTGCGCGCCGCCCTCCCCGCCCTGCGTGCCGCACAGGGCCGCGTCGTGCAGACCTCCTCCCTCATCGGCCAGTTCGCCTGGCCGTCCTCCGGCCTCTACGCGGCGTCCAAGGGCGCGGTCGAGCTGATCAGCGAAGCCCTCGCCCACGAACTGGCACCCACCGGAGTCAAGGTCACCATCATCGAACCCGGCACGTTCGGCACCGAGTTCGGTACCAACCTGCACGTCGTGCCGCCCACCGACGCCTACACGCCCACCGTCGGGAAGTTCCTCACCGACTTCTCGGCGCTGCCGCCCGAGGCCTTCGGTGATCCCCAGGCCGTCGCCGACGCCGTCATGACCGTCGCCGCCCTCGACGAGCCACCCCTGCGCCTGGCCGTCGGCGCAGACGCCGTCGAGTACATCCGCGCCTCTCTCCGTTCCCGTCTGGAGGAGCTGGCGCGCTGGGAGCCGTTGTCCCTCAAGGGTGAGGTGCGGGCGGCCTGACAGAGTTCCGGAGGACTCGTGGCAGTCGTTGCCCGGATGTCCGCTTCAGCGCGGACTGCGGCTCGACGGGAACTGCGTGGCCGTCCGAACGTCGTATCCCGTCAGCCCGTCTCGCCACTGCTGTCGGCTGATCCCGGCTCGGCCATCTTCCGGTGGGCCGCGGCTTTGGCCTTGTCGGGCAGGGCCTTGTTGGCCAGTTCCTGCGCTTTCGTCTTGGCGGAGCCGGCCACGACCTTGTTCTTGCCGGCGAAGAGGGCGTCGAGTCCCTGCCGGGCGACCTGCGCCGGATCGTCCTTGTCCTGCTGGCCGATCTTGGTGTCGTCCATGTCGGCGCGGTGGAAGAAGTCGGTCTCGGTGGGCCCGGGCATCAGCGAGGTCAGGGTGATGCCGGTGTCCTTGAGCTCGTTCTGCAGGGCTTGGACGAAGGACTGCAGAAACGACTTCGACGCGTTGTACACGGCCTGGAAGGAGCCGGGCATGGTCGAGGCGATGGACGAGGTGACCAGGATCCGGCCCTCGTCACGGGCGGTCATGTCGCGCAGCACGCGCTTGGCCAGGTGCACCGTCGACCGGACGTTCAGGTCGATGACTTCCAGCTCGTCGACCAGGTCGATGTCGACGAACGCCCCGCCCCGGCCCACGCCGGCGTTCAGCACCGCGACGTCGAGCGGCCTTCCCACCGCCCGCACCTGCGCCATCAGGTGTTCCGTCTGGTCGTAGTCGCGCAGGTCGGCCTGGACCGCCAGCACCTGCGCGCCCGCGGCCCGGAACTGCTGGGCCGCCTGCTGCAGGCGGGCGTCGTCCTCGGCGTTGATGACGAGGTCCCAGCCCCGCTCGGCCAGTTGCCCGGCCAGTTCGTGGCCGATACCGGAGGAGGCACCGGTGACCAGGGCGAGGGGCTTGTCATGACTCATGCGCGTCTCTTTCGTGTCGGGAGTTCAGGACGGCGGGGCGGGCAGCGGGTTCTGCGCCAGCGCACGGGCGGTGTGGACGAGGTTGGAGGCCATGGCCCGGCCGGTCGATGCCGCCCAGTCGTGGCCGCGGTCGTCGTCGAGGTAGTCGGGCCCAGGGCCGGGGCCGAGGTGCCAGTACGTCCACGCCTGGCCGGGGATGGTGTAGCCGATGTCCACGAGGCCGCCGTTGATCTCACTGATGACGTGATGGGCGCCGTCCTCGTTGCCGGTCACCACCACCCCGGCCACTCGGTTGTAGGCGACGGGGCGCTCCTGGTCGTCGGTCTCGCTGAGCATGGCGTCCATCCGCTCCAGCACGCGCTGCGCCACCGAGGAGGGGCGGCCCAGCCAGGTCGGAGACGCGATCACCAGAATCTGCGCCGCCAACAGCTTCTCGTGCACATCAGGCCAGTCGTCGCCCTCGCCCATGTCGGTCTGCACCCCGGGCTTGAGGTTCAGGTCGACCGCCCGTACGACGTCCACCTCCACCCCGTGTCCTTGCAGTGCCGTGATGACCGTGGCGGCCAGCGCCTCGGTGTTGGAGGGCTGGGGAGACGGCTTGAGAGTGCAGTTGATCACCAGTGCGCGCATACGGAACACCTTCCCTGTCGTTCAAGGCCGCCGGGGCGGGCCACGCGGCCGGTTCACTCCCCCGCATCAATTCCTGGCGTGTGTGGAGAACGGCCTCCTCGGCCGCCTTCGCTGCGGCCGAGCCCGTGTGACGGTGGCCCAGCTCTGTTTCGGGGCTCACCCGTTCGGTCCCGGTGCCTCGCAGCAGGCAGACGGAGGAATCCACCGCCCTCGCCGCAGGTGGAGCCCGCCCGTCCTCACGATGTTGTCGGCACCGGGCCGGGTGCCGGCGCCGGCACCTTTACGGCGTCCATGACGAAGCCGCTGCGCACGCGGGCCGGCATGCGGTTCAACGGGATCCGCAGGTCCTGGACCGGCACGTCGTACTCCAGTCGGGCCAGCCGTGGCACGAGCGCGCGCAGCAACGCGATGGTGACGTCCTCACCCGGGCAGCGGTGACCGGCCTCGCGGTCGCTGCCGCCCTGCGGGATCAGCTCGTCGCGCTCGGGCGGCCGCTTCAGGAAGCGGCGCGGGGCGAAGGCGTACGGATCGTCCCAGAGGTCCGGGTCGTGGTTCTGCCCGTAGATGTCGAGCAGGACGAGTGTGCCGGGGCGGATCGGTTCACCCCGCCAGTCCAGATCGGTGACGGCCCGACCCCCGACGAAGGGTGCGAAGGGGTAGAAGCGCCGCAGCTCGTGGGCGAACGCCACGGCGAAGGCGGGGTCGTCGCCCAGCAGCCGTTCCCTCATCTCCGGCCTGCGGTGCAGCGCGTGCCCCGCGTAGGTGACGAACCAGCACACCGCGACCGTCGGGCGGATCACATTCAGCAGCTCGACGGCCGCCGTGTGCGGGTCGAGGAGCCGGCCATCGGCGTCCCGGTGGTGGACGATCCCCTCCAGGACCGACCCCGCCGGCACGGCGGCCGTCCCCGCCCGCACGTCTTCGACCAGGCGTCCCAGCCATGTCTCGCAGCGGACCCGGGCCCGACGGGCCCGCCAGTGCCGCGGTCCCGGTGTGGCGAAGCCGTCGACCATGGCGACCAGGTCCCGGGCCGGCGGACCGGCATCCTCGACGACGATTCCGGCCCACTGGCACACGCCACGGGTGAGCACACGGCTCGCCTCGTCGAACAGCACGATCCGGCGGCCGGACCAGGACTCCGCCGCCTCGTCCCACACGGCGGCAACGCGGTCCACCAGGCCGGCGACCGCCTCCGCCCCGGTCAGCAGGGACAGGAACAGCTCCTTGCGCACACGGTGGTCCGCACCGTCCAGGGTGTGCACGGCTCCGTGCCCGAACAGCTTGCTCAGGACGGGGCCGGGCAGCGCCGTCCGGCGTTCGACGTGCTTCTCGTCGTAGAAGAACCGCACCGCCTCAGGCCCGTGCAGTACGACGGCCTCCTGGCCCATGAGCCGGGTGCGCACCAGCGGAGCGGTGGTGCTGCGCCTCCGGTCGGGCAGCCACGCGTACCCCTTGGCCAAGAGGGCGAGGGAGCTGTCGGCGATCGGTGGACGACGACTGACATTCATGGCGCGGCGAGTGCCCGCCGACCCCGCGCGAAAACGCGGTCACACGGCGGCGGGTCACGGCAGCGGGTCATGGCTTTGCCGCCGCATCGCGTTTCCCCGGGGCGGCGACTGGTGCGACGGCCGCTGGCTCTCGGCGCACCTGTGGCCCCGCTGCACGCCGGCTTTCCGTGGCCTGCGAGCTCCCCCACAGCAGGAAGACGTCGTGGCAGGTTGCAACCAGCCCCGGGGCGGGATCAGTGGTCGGCGCAGCACGGTGTCGGGTCCGGGACCTCGAAGGGGACCAGGGTGCCGCCGACAGCGGGCATGGCGGCCAGCACGAGTGCGCCGTCCTGCCACTGGGGCCGTACGTGGTCCCTCGTGACCATCGATATGTGCGGGTCGGGTCGCCCGGACGTGCCGAGGACCGTCACCCGGTCGATCGCGGAGCGGGCGAGCAGCTCCGCGATCGTCAGGGTGCCGGTGAGGGACGCGACGCCGGGATAGATCACGGCACGGCCGACCGCGTCCGGCAGACCGTCGGACACCTCGTGCCCGCGGGCCGTCAGCCGCTCCCGGGCGGTACGCGGGAGCGGTGACGGCAGGGCGAGGGACACGGCCACCCGCGGCCGGTCCCCGCGCACGAGATGCGTACAGCCGAACGTCCCCTCGGGCAGGGCGAGTTCGGCCGCCAGCGCGTGGAGCAGGTGATCGGCCGCGCGCAGGTCGCGGACCCCCGCGTCCACGGCGAGGACGTACGGGGTCACGAGGGCAGGACCCACACCGGGTTGGAGTAGAACCACAGGTCGCGCCACGGGTCGGCGTCACCGACGACGTCAATGGCGGGACCCGCCGGATCGACCGCCGCGCCCATCGGGCCGACCCCGGACCGGTTGCCGTCGGTGCCGCGCAGTCGGACGTACAACGGCCGGTCCACACGGCCGAGTTCGTACGTCAGGCGGACCGTGCCGGCCGTCTTGCCGATGTCGTACGACTTCACGACCCTGGCCGTCGGAGCGGCGAACGTGTCCCGGTCGGAGACCGGACCGGTCACATCGCCCTGGACGACGTCCACGCGGGCCAACTTGGGTGTGAAGCCAGCCCAGTTGGGACCGCCGGCGAGGGCCACGTCGACGCCGAGCGTGACGGCCGCCCCCTTCTTGACGTGCAGGGCGCCGCCGAGCGTGGCCCAGCGGCCGCCGCCCGAGACCCGGACGTCGAGGCCGCTGATCAGTTGGCCGTGGTCGACCCAGACGCGGCCGGCGCGGATGCCGTCCATGACGGCGGCGTACGAGAAGCCATCCGCGCCGACGTGCGTACGGCTGTACTGGCCGGGCCAGTAGTCGCCCTGGGTGATGTCGATCCGGCCGCCGTAGACCGGGTCCTGGTAGCGGCCGTCGGTGTCGAAGTCGCCGGGACCTCGCGTCGCGGTGTCCGCGTACACCTGGTGGGAGTCGGAGTTGGCGGTGATCCACCACGGCTTGCCCTCGGCGAGGAGGCTGTCCCACAGGCCGCCGACGGTGGCGGTCATCCAGTCGAAGCCGCCCCAGGTGCGGTAGCTCTCCGGCGGGTAGCCCGCGAAGGAGTTGGCGCCGGGGTTGTTGTCGTAGATGCCGCGGGCGCGGGCCATGCCGAGCGGGGCGGGCAGACCGGCGGCCTGGTGGCCGGGCGCGCCCTCGAAGCCGACCGCGATCTGGTGCCCAGGGTCGGTCGCATCACGCCAGGCGCGGATCTCGTGCGGGGAGTCGACACCGCGTCGCGCCGGGTGGTTGGCGAGCATCAGCGCGTCCTTGACCTTGCGGCGGCGAACCTGTTCGCCGAGGAAGGCGAGCCCGGCGACGGCGAGGGCCTCGTTGGCGGGCGTCGAGTCGGAGGCGCCCTTCACGCTGCCGTCGTAGTCGGTCTCGAACTGCTTGAGGACCGACACCTCGTGCTTGCCGGGGTGCACGAAGACGGTGCCGTGCTCGGCGCCCGGGATGTTCCACTCCAGCCCCTGGAAGACGAGGGTGTCCTCGTACGCGTCCCGGGCCGCCCTGATGTCCGGGTTGACCTTGTCCACACCGATCCTGGCATGCGTGACGCTGCCGTGGTCGGTGATGACCAGCCAGTCCATGCCGTGCCGGGCGCCCTGCCTGACCTGGTCGACGACGCGGTACTTGCCGTCGCTGCTGTACTGCGTGTGGATGTGGTGGTCACCGGCCAGCCACAGGAAGCCGCTCGTGCGACGGCCGTTGGTCGCGGCCAGGGCCGGCGCGGCCGCCGTCGGGCCGAGGACGCTCGCGGCGGTCAGCCCCGCCCCCAGTAGTCCGGCGCGCCTCAACAGCGAGCGCCGCGACTGCTGTTCGGGGGTGAGGGCCTCGTCGGGGACCGTGGTGTCGAAGGCGGCGGGCAGGGGGGCGGTGGGCGTGTGCCCGTGCTCGTGCTCGTGCTCGTGGCCGTGTCTGTGGTGGTGATGCCCGTGCCCCATGAACGCCTCCCGGATACCGCTGCCCTCTACGGCACCTCTGCGCCGCCTGTGGAGGATCGAGGCGAGACATGAACTCCGAACGACCTGAGGGTGATCGGCGCCTGACCTGGGCACGGCGGCTCATTGTGGGAGGCGGGGCGGGAGACAGACGGTGGGCGTGAGGGGGCGATGACGCAGCCAGCAGGGGTTATGTCGCGGAGCCCCCTCCTCCGCGCGTGTCGGATGCTGCACAGCGGGCCTTCTCCGAACTTGGCGGTCGCATGCAGCGTTCGCCGTCCGGGCCGTGACTCATGGCAGGCGCTTGCGCACTTCGGTCCAGGAGTTGAGCTGGTCCTTCGTCGGTCCTGTCGGGATGAAGTCCAGCAGTCGGTCCATATGGGCCGTCAAGTTCTTGTGTCGGCGCAGTTCGCCGATCCGCTCGGTAGGAAGGTCATGCCAGTTTGCGGACAGCGCTCTGGCCTGGCCAGGGTCGAGGGTGAGTGCTGCCAGCGTGTCGGCGGCGAGTGTTTCGGGGTTCCAGTCTCGGTCGGTGCCGGGGCCGAGGTGTTCGATGATCCAGGTGCGGAGTGCGAAGTTCTGGCTGCTCTTCCGGGCGTCATTCCAGGGGTTGCCGCCGGAAAGCCGTTCGTTGGCCTTCAAGGACAGCTTGGCCCAACGCAGCCGGAGAGTTCGCGGCTCATCGGTTCGGTAGGCATGGGATTGGGCGACGACTCTGATTTGCTCCAGTTGTTGGCCCTGTTGGCCTTGTTGGGAGATCGTGAAGGCCTCGAGGCGATCGATCGTCCAGGTGGTGAGGTCTCGGATCGGCTGGTCGTGGTCAATGTCGCTCAACGTTCCTCATTTCGAACGGTCGTTAGGCCGAGGTCGACGGTAGTAATGCCGGAGATTCTCTGGTCGATCTGCCCGAACCTGTTCTCGGCGCCGGCCAGGCTGAACTCCAGGCGCATCGACACGGCTCCTGGTCACACGGCATACGCACCCCGCCCCGCAAGCGGGTCTACCCGTGACCGTCGTACGTACCCAAGTCCTGGGTGTCTTCGGCTCCATCGTTCGTCGACCGTCCGAGGAAGTGGGCATGCATCGGGCCGAACCGAATGTGTGGAGCGCCCTGTTCGTCGGGTTGGAAGCGGTGTCCCGGATCCGGTGACGGCGCTCCACGAAACCTGCGTCGCCTACATCACGTTCGGGCTGCGCCATCCCTCCCAGTACCGTCTGGTGATGGACGGCGAGGCAACCGAGGCCAGCCGCCAGAACGGGGATGCGTGTTTCCGCTACTTCAGCGACAAGGTCGCAGCCTGTCACGCAGCAGGGGTACCGGTGGAGAGCACCACCGAAACCGCCAGACTGCTCTGCGCCGGCGTGCACGGCGCGGTCTGCCTCCTGATCCATCAGGAACGTGACGTCTGGCCCCCGGACACCGCTCACTATGTCACCCGGGCGGCGGCCGCAGCCGTACAAGGCGCCCTTCTCACCGCATCCGACGGGTCTCTCCCTCCATGGCCTCCGTGATGCGGTCAGGTTGAACCGGCTTCGACGACGCGTTGGAGCATGTCCTTGCAGATGCGTGCAGTCACGCACCCGGTCAGTAGGGCTTCGCCAGCCGAGGGAAGAGCGTCAGGGCGGTGTTCCTCTGCATGGCGTGCTGCTGCTCACACGTGAGCGTCCGGTCGCCCTTCAGGGCTTCCGCGAGCCCCTGGACCACCCAGTCCGGTGTGTACGGGTAGTCACTGCCGTACAGAAGGTGGTCTGCGTCGGTCAGCGTCAGAAGAGTGGGCAGCAACCGGGGCAGGGGAAAACCGGCCAGGTCGTAGTAAAGCCGCCGCAAGGCTCCCAGCACATCCGCCGGCGGGTCGTTGAGGGCGAGCGAGAAGGCGGAGAGGCGGTCGGCGAGCGCGGCCAGCGCGCCTCCCGCGTGCGGGACGATGAAGCGGACGGCCGGATACCTGTCGAGGCTGCCGTTGAGGATCAGATTGGTGACCGCGCGTGTGGTCTCGAAGGGGAACTCCAGCATCGGCCGCGGCAGGTTCAGGCTGGTTGCTTCCCAGTGCTGCGGGGAGACGGGGTGGAGCAGGACGACAGCGGCCCGCCGGTTCAGTTCGGCCATCAGCGGCTCGAAGCAGGGGTTGCCGAGGTAGTGGCCGCCGTAGTGCGTCTGGAGCATGACGCCGTCGACGCCCAGGACGTCGTAGGCGTACTCCAGTTCTGCCAGGGCACCGTGCAGGTCGGGAAGCGGGAGGGAGGCGAGGATCCCGAAACGGTGCGGGTGGGCACGCACGATGTCCGCGCCCTCCTCGTTGACCGCGCGTGCCATGGCGCGGGCGGCACGGTCGTCACCGAAGTGGATGCCCGGCGAGGACACGGACAGTACGGCGGCTGTGACCCCGGTGCCATCCATGAGGTCCAGGGCGGCCGCAGGAGTCCATTCGGGAATCCCCGGCATGCCGTCCGGCGTGCTGTGTCCGGCCGCTTCAAGAGCGGACCGCAGAGGGCGGGTGAGGAAGTGCGCATGGACGTCGACGGCGTCCGCCAACGGCGTCCCGCGGTCCGGGCTCACCTCGCCTTCCGATCCGTCGAAGGAGCCACGAGCCCGGCGGTGTCGCGGCGAGTGGCGCCTAGTGCGACGAAGAAGTCGATCAGGCTGGGGTCGTCAACGGCCGCCCCGTCCACGACCTGAGTCGCCGCGGCTCCTTGCAGAATGCGTTTGACGGGAACCTCCAGCTTCTTGCCGGTGCGGGTGTGCGGAATGCCCGGCACCGAGAAGATCTCGTCGGGAACATGGCGGGGCGAGACACCGGTCCGGATGGCGTTGTCGATCTTCTCTCGCAATGCTTCGTCCAGTTCGGTGTCCGACGCCAGCACCACGAACAGCGGCATCCAGTAACCGCCTTCTGGTTCTTCGGCGCCGATGACGAGGGCTTCGATGACCTCGGGCAGGCGTTCCACCACGTCGTGGATGTCGGAACTGCCCAGGCGCACACCATGGCGGTTCAGGGTGGAGTCGGATCGACCGTGCACGATCACCGATCCATGGGACGTCAGGGTGATCCAGTCGCCGTGTCGCCAGACGCCGGGATAGGTGGAGAAGTACGCCTCCCGGTAGCGGCTGCCGTCGGGGTCGTTCCAGAAGTACAACGGCATCGACGGCATGGGCAGGGTGACGACGAGCTCGCCGACCTCGTCGACGACCGGAAGGCCTTGGGCGTCGTAGGCGGCCAGGGCCACCCCGAGTGCCGGAGCCGACAGTTCACCGGCCCAGACGGGAGTGGTCGGCGCACTGCCGGCGAAGCCCGAGACAACGTCGGTACCGCCGGAGATGGAGGCCAACTGGACCTCGGAACCCACGTGATCGCGGACCCACGAGTAACTGGAGGCCGGCAGGGTGGAGCCGGTGCAGCCGATGGCGCGGATAGCCGACAGGTCGTGCACGGACGGATCGATGCCGAACTTCGCCATGGCCCGCAGGTACTGGGGGCTGGTGCCGAAGACGGTGACGCGGTGCTCGGCGGCGAGTCGCCACAGCAGGTCGGGATTCGACAGGGGTGCCGGGCTGCCGTCATAGGTGCAGGTGGTGGCGCCGGTCAGCAACGTGGAGGCGACCATGTTCCACATCATCCAGTGCGTGGTCGTATACCAGAGCAGGCGATCGCCAGGGCCGAGGTCGGAGTGCAGCCCGAGGGTCTTGAGATGTTCGAGGAGGACGCCGCCGTGGCCGTGCACGATGCCTTTGGGCAGGCCGGTGGTACCGGAGGAGAACACAACCCAGAGCGGGTGGTCGAACGGCACCGGTACGCAGGTCAGTCGTTCGGTGCGGCCGGCCGCGTCCTCCCACGGGACGGTGAGGCCGGGGAGGACCTCCGCTCTGGGCGGGAGCCCGACGTGATCGACCGTCAGCACGGCCTTCAGGGTGGGCAATGACGAGGCAAGGTCCGCCGTGGCACCGCGGCGGTCATGGACAGTGCCGTTGAAGCGGTATCCGTCGGCAGCGATCAGAACGGCCGGCTCCAGTTGGGCGAAGCGGTCGGCCGCTGCCTTGGGCGCGTAGTCCTGGCCGCACACCGACCAGACGGCGCCCAGGGCGGCGACCGCGAGGAAGGAGACGATGGCGTGCGGGGTGTTCGGCAGGTAGCCCACGACCCGGTCCCCCGGCTCGACGCCCAGGTCGCGGAGGGTGGCGGCGACGGAGGCGACCTGAGCCTGCACCAGTGCGCCTGACATCTCGTAGCCGACACCCGCCTCGTCGAGGGCGATGATGGCCGGCTCGTCGGTGCGCAGATGACGCAGGGCGTGGTGTGTGTAGTTGAGGAAGGCGCCCGGGAACCATCTGGCCCCGGGCATCGCTGCGTGGTCCAGCACCTGCTCGTAAGGGGCGTCCGACTCGACCGCGAAGTACTCCCATACGGCTTCCCAGAAGCCCTCGATGTCCGTCACGGACCACTGGTGCAACGCGGCGTAGTCCGACACATCGGCACCGTGGCGGTGAGCTGTCCGGCGCGCGAAGTCCGCGATACGACTCCGGGCGGCGGCGTCCGCGTCCGGGGTCCAGAAGGGACGTGGCTGCTGGTCGGTCATAGGGCGAGGCTCCTTGTCGCTGAGGTGGGGTGCAATCGGTCGTTGTCGGCGGTGCGCCGACCCGAGCGCAGCAGAGGCGCCCACTCTGCGGCGTTCGTGAAGCCGCCGCGGCCCGTGGGGACGGTGTCCATCACCACACGGTCGGGGCGCAGCAGCACGGCGTCGGCGCGGCCCCTCCGCAACCAGGCGGCGATGGTCCCCTCGTCCTGGAGACGATCGGTGCGCAGGACCCGGGCGCCAAGGGCTTCGGCAAGCGCGGCGGCCGACGGCGCGAGCGGTGTGTGACTCAGCACGGCGAAGGAGTCACCGAGCACCACGTCCAAGGGGGCACGGCGGCCATCTACGGTCACTTCGGGCTGAGGACAGTAGGTGCCCCCCAACCTGCTTCTGCTGATCAGCGGTCCGGGACGCAGCGCAGGACTGAGGTCGCGTTCGGCACGGCCGGTCAGGCCCGGAACGCGGCACAAGGCGGCCACCGCCGAACGGCGCAGCGCCGCGGCTCGGTCCTGGCCGCCCGTCATGGCCCATCCCGTCACCACCGCGAGGCGGATCAAGTGCCGTGCGTGGCTCTTGCGTTCGCTCTCATAGGTGTCCAGGATCCGTTCGTCGGCGCCTTCGTGCAGCACCCGGGCGAGCTTCCAGGTGAGGTTGCGGGCGTCGCGCATGCCCGCACACAGCCCTTGGCCGATGAACGGCGGCGTCAGGTGGGCGGCGTCGCCGAGCAGGAAGACACGGCCCTTGCGCCAGCGATCGGCCAAGCGGGCTCGGAATGTGTACTGCGCCGTGCGGATGACGTCGAAGTCGTCTGCGGGAGAGGTCCTCAGCCACGGTGCGACGAGGCGCCGGATGTTCGCCTCGTCCAGTTCCTCGCCGTCGTGTGCCCGGAACTCCCAGCGATAGCGGTTCTCCCCGACGCGCATGAACGTGGCGGGTTGGTGCGGGTCACAGACCTGGTCGACGCCCTCCCAGCAGGCGACGGTGGCCGTGGTACGGACGTCGATGACGTGCCAGCGTTCCTCGAAGCGCAGGTCTTCCCACGTGGCGCCGATCGCCTCTCGGGCCAGGCTGCCCGCGCCGTCGCAGCCGAGGACGGTGTCGGCCCACAACTCCTCCGGCGGACCGTCACCACGGCGGAAGGTGACGCGGACCGGGCCGTCGCCGGCATCCGGGTGGACCGCCGTCACCTCCACCCCCGTGCGCAGCTCGATCAGTTCGCGTCCCGGGGTGCGGGTGAGCGCGTTGCGCAGCACTTCCTCCAGCTCCGGCTGGTTGAACATGCTGGTCTGCGGGAACCCGTGGTGACCATGCGCTGAGCGGGGGAACTCGGCGAATACGCGGTGCCGGGCGTCGAGCAGGCGCAGCCCCCTCGCCGGCCGGGCGATCGAGGCGAACTCCTCGTACACGCCCACGGCCTGCAGGATGCGGCACACCTCGTCGTCGGCGGCCACGGCGCGCGGCAACGGGTAGATGCCGGGGTGCCGCTCCAGGAGGAGGCTGCGCACTCCCTGCCGGGCGAGCAGGAGGGCGGCGGTCACACCCACAGGTCCGGCTCCGATGATCAGAACAGGCACGTGCGTCTTCGACGGAGCCGAGCGCTGCTGTCCTCGGTGTGTCACAGTCATGTGCAGCCTGCCTCACTGTGTCGCATCGGCGACGGGATTGTGCTGTTCGCCCAGGTCGATGCGGCCGTCCGGGGTGGCGATGGTGGCGCTGACCAGGTCACCCGCACTCAAGTAGCGAGGGTTGCGCCCCTGGCTCCTGAAGAACGTCTTCCACTTCAAGCCGGGAGGCAGCAGCGCCCCGAACTTCTCCACCGGCCTGGGCGGGGCCTTCAGCGCCGTACCGCCCGGTGTTCCCGTCAGGAGCAGGTCACCGGGGTCGAGGGTCTGGAAGCGGGCCAGCAGTGTGAGTGCCTGAGCGGGGCGGACGATCATGTCGGCGAGGGTGCGGTCCTGCCGGAGTTCCTGGTTCACCGAGAGCTGGAGACGGAGGTTGAGAAGGTGCGCGAAATCGTCCCGGTCGAGCAGGGCCAGGAAGGGGCCGGTCGGCGCGAAGCCCAGGTAGGACTTGCTCTCGTAGAACTGTGTCTTGGTGAGCTGCACGTCGCGGGCGCTGACGTCGTTGGTGATGACGAGGCCCGCGATGTAGTCCGGCAGGTCCTGTTCCTCGACCGTGGTGCCCAGCGGGAGGCGCGCGCCCATCACCAGGCCGAGTTCGATCTCGTAGTCGAGCAGCCGCACATGAGCCGGGCGCACGATGGGGTCCGTGGGTCCGCTGAGGGAGCCGGACGCCTTCCGGAAGAAGGTGGGCGGGATCTCGCCGGTGAAACCCGAGTCCCGGGCGTGGCTGCGGTAGTTGACCATTTGCGCCACGACCCGGCATGGGGCGGTGACCGGGCTGAGCGCGGTCAGCTCGGTGACGGGCGTGCCTGGTTCGGTGGAGGCGGCGGCTGCCTGGACCGAGGTCCGGTCGGCGAGCAGCTCGGCGGTAGTGGCGGCCTTGGTTTCGATCCGGACGGCTCGCGGACCGCGTACGGTCCACCAGCCGTCGGACGTACGCAAGATGTTGGTGCTCATATGCTCATCGCTTTCACCAAGCCCAGCAGTCGGGCGGGGTCGAGTTCGTTCTCGCTGCGGACAGCGGCGAGGATTTCCCGCAGCTTCCTGGGCGAAGGGTTGATGCCGAGGAAGTCCCGGGTCACAGGCGGCCCCCACTGGGCGAGACCGCTGGCCGACATGGGGGCCCAGCCCGGCTCGACGTCGCACGAGAACAGGTCACCATCGGCGAAGTGCTCCAGCATGAGACGGTCGGGGTCGCGCCAGTAGTCGAAGAGCTGGCTGCCCTGGACGTGGCGGCCGATGCCCCAACTGCGTTGGTAGCCGCGCTCCGCCAGGTATTCACCGCCCACCGCGATCGCGTCGAGGTCGGTGACCTGATAGGCGGAGTGCACGTACCCGGTTCCCGGACCGAGGTGCATGGCCAGGGTGTGGTGGTCGGCCGGCATGCTGCCTCGGTCGCAGCGGATGAACGCCATGGTCGGGCCCCTCTGGCGTTGCCCGTCCAGGAAGAGGAAGTCCGAGACGATCATCCCCAGGGTGTCGAGGTACCAGTCCAGCGAGCGGGCGAACACAGGTGTCTCCAGCACCACGTGTCCGAGCCTCTGAATGCGCGCGGGTTCGCGCGGCGGTCGCTGAGCGGCGTTCCTACGAGGGTTGTCCGAGCCGGTGTTCAGCGTGAGCGGGCGCTGTCCGGGCAGGGCGGGCAAGGGGTCGGCGCAGTCGACCACGCGTACCGGGAACCCGGACGGGTCGAGGAGACTGACTGCTCGGCAGGTACCTGGCATGTCCGTACGGCGCACACTCGTGCCGGTGACTCGGGCCAGCCGCTCAAGATCGGCACTTTCGGCGGCTCGGAAGGCCGGGCCGATGAAGCGGGACGCCCGGCCCCTTCGTATCACCATGCAGGGAGCGCCGGTGAACGTGCCGCGTAGCCACAGCGCGTCCTTGGTGCGTTGTGCGACACCGAAGCCGAAGTCCCGGGCGAACACCTCCGCCCGGTCGAGGTCGGGCTTCTCGAACTCGAGCCAGGCGAGGTCCGCCACCTTGATCACGGGGTTACCGGACCGGCCAGGGTGCTCGCCGCGCAGTGCACCTTGCTCGCTGTGTAGGCCCTGATGGGCCGTTCTCAGATCTGTCCCCGGCATTGCGGCACTCAGGGGTGCGGACATGGCGCCCTCCCTCCAGACAGGCATTACTGATGAAATCATCAGCTACGACTCTACAGCTTCAGCGATCGATGCATCTAGATTGATGAAACAATCAATTTTGTTTCGAGGATCACCATGATTGGTAGGCTCATCGCATGTCGAGCACTGTCCCCGCCCCGCCCGTCGGCCGCCGCGAGCGACGGCGAGCTGCCACACGGCAGGCCCTCGTGCACGCCGCCCGGGAGATCCTGGCCGAGACGGGCGACACCGCCGTGAGCATCCAGGTCATCGCGGACCGGGCGGATGTCGGCTTCGGCTCGTTCTACAACCACTTCACCTCCAAGGCGGAGTTGTTCGACGCAGCCGTCGAGAACGCCCTGGAGGAGTTCGGGCAGGCGTTTGATGAGCATCTGCGCGGATTGGAAGATCCGGCGGAGCTGGTCGCGGCCGGCTTCCGGCTCAGCGCACGCATGGCCGATTCCCATCCCGACCTCATGCAGGTCATGCGCCGTCGCGGCCTGGGGCACCTGCACTCGGAAGTAGGACTGGCCCCTCGCGCCACGAGGGACGTACAGCGCGGTATCGCTTCGGGCCGCTTCGCACCCGTGGATCCGGTGGTCGCGGTGTCAGCTCTGGGCGGCACCCTGTTGGCACTGGTGGAGCTGCGCTTCGCACGTCCCGACCTGGACGGGGACGCCGCCGCAGCCGAACTGGCCGCCATGGCCCTGCGGATGCTGGGCCTGTCGCCGGACGACGCCGAGGAGGTCGCGCGGCGTCCGCTGCCCAGGATTGCCTGAAGGCCGCTGTCGCGACGCCACATACGACCTTGCACGGCCGGTCCCCAGTGGACAGCCCGGCGTATGCGTCGACGGCGGGCAGAGCGCCGCTCCCTATGACGGGTACGGCAGCAATGTGGCGTTGATCCTCTCCCAGGCCGCCTTCAGGTCGGCCAGCAGCGCGGGTTCCTGCGCCGCCTTGTCAGCGCACTCACTGGGATCGGCCTCCAGGTCGAAGAGGGCATCCCTGCCATTGTTCGGGGGGATCTTCGCGGTGGTGGCACGGTGGTACTTCCACTTGCCGCGGCGCAGCGCTCGTTCGCGTCTGTTGCGCCAGAACAGATCACGTTGCGGAGCAGTCTGTCCCCGCAGCAGGTAACCCGCCAGACTCACCCCGTCGAGCGGGGTGTCAGGTGCGGGGCGCGCACCTGCTACCTCGAGCATCGTCGCCGTCCAGTCCGGGGTGAACACGGGCACGCGGCTGACCTGACCGCCGTGCACACGGGCCGGCCAGCGAAGGATGTTCGGCACCCGGATGCCGCCTTCCTGGAGCGTCTCCTTCACGCCCGCGAAGGGCCAACTGTAGGAGAAGCGCTCGCCTCCGTTGTCACTGGAGAAGACGACGATCGTGTCGCCTGCCTGGCCGGAGCGGTCCAGGGCGTGCAGCACCTGGCCGACGGCTCTGTCCATGCCCTCGACCATCTTCCGGTAGGTGTCCAGGGAGCCGCCGTCGAGGTGAGCCAGCGCCAGCTTTGCCTTCTCAGGGGGAAGCACGCGTACGAGGCCCTCCAGACGGGCCGCCTCGTCGGTGTCTCCCTCTGCGATGAACGGCCAGTGCGCCGCCGTGAAGTTGAGGTTGAGCAGCCAGGGCCTGCGATGTCCGCGCGTGATGAAGTCACTCGCCCGCTCGGCCAGGACATTGGTGTAGTAGCGCAGGTCCCTGACGGAGGTCTCGCCCTCGTAGAGGTCGTAGGCCCCGCTCGTGTTCAGCTTGGAGTAGTACTCCAAGGCGCCTCCGAAGTTCCCGAAGAACTCGTCCCAGCCGGACTTGGTGGGCGCGTAGTCCGGCAGAGCACCGCAGTGCCACTTACCGATCATGGCCGTGCTGTAGCCGGCACCGCGCAGCAGCGACGCGAGGGTCGGCTGCGTGGGCTCCAGGCCTACTTGGTCGCCGTCCTGGATGGGCTCTTCAAGCCCTGCAGCGATGCGGCCCGGGTAACGACCGGTGTACAGAGTCAGGCGGGTCGGCGAGCACTCAGACGAGCCTGAATACGCATCCGTGAAGCGCACTCCCCGCGCCGCGAGACGGTCCAGGTTCGGAGTACGGATGTGTCGCGCGCCGTAGCACGACAGGTCTGCGTATCCCAGATCGTCCGCCAGGATGAACAGGATGTTCGGCCGCTTCGAGGTCCGGCCCGGGGCGGCTTCGAAGGGGCGTTCTTCGACTCCCGCAGCCGACGAGGCAGCTTGCGCCTGCGCCGGCAGCCCCATGGTGGCGGCGGTCGCGGCCGCCGCACCGGCCCCCACGACTCCACCGAAACCCCGGCGGGTGACGGTCTTTCTGACAGGTGCCATGTTCACTCCTTCTGACAGGGACTCAGGTCGCCCCATGCGGGTCGACGCCGTCCGGTGCGACCACGGGGAAGCGATCCGCACGGCGGCACGGGTGACGTCTCGCTTCCGACTCACGCCGGAGGCCGCCGCGAGCGGTGGGCACGTGCGCGGATGCCCGGCAAGAAGCAGGGAGCGACCCCCGGGGCAACACCTGCCTGCGCTCTGCCGTTGAGACCGGCTCTCACTGATTGACGAAATACTCTTAGATGATGAAGTCATCAGTCAAGGCGTAGAGCTGGCTCATTTCCGCGCCGCTACGGATCAGCGGCGCGGGGCGGCACGCCCGACCCGGCCAACAGGGCGGCGTCCCGGTCGGGTCCCGTCGGTCACCCGTTCCGGGTCCGCGATCGACGTACGGTCGGTGCAGAACAGCACGTCGGACGCGGTCAGTCCGAACGGGGCGTAGTACCGGCCGTGGCGTGCTCCTCGGCGAGTCGAACGTCGCCACGGCCGTCGGCGCGGGAAACGACCCAGGCGCGGGTCGGGAAGGTGGTGCCCGAGACACTGTCCTTCCGGCCGATCAACAGCCGTATGAGCCATCGCGACGGCAGGCTGATCCCGCCAGACGTTCACAGTCCCCCCGGGCTGAAATGATCTCCGCCGCGTTCGAGGAGCGACCGCTGAAGCGCCGTCCACACAGGTGCGTGGCCCTAACCAGGATTGCGGTCAGGCAAGATCCGAGCCGTCGACAGGACAGAGCTACCGCGCCGGTGCGATGCGGGTCAGGCGGTCCACGGCAGCGTGATCAGACCTGAAACGACGGCTCCGGCGATGCCGTTGGACCAGGCTCAGGCGCCGGTCGAGTTGCCCAGCGTGGCAGTTCGCGACCACGGGTACGGTCGCCCCCGAGAGCGTCAGTCTGCTTTCCGGGCCGGACAGGGCTGATGCCAGCGACCGCCGTTTGTCCGGACCGGGCTCGCCGAAGCCAGATCGCCGCGCTCGGCCTGCCTCGCGTCCCGCGATCCCACCACCAACTTCCCGTCACATGACAGCCGTTGTCCTGGTTGGACATCTCGTGTTCCACTAATCTCCGTCCACCACAGCGATCACCCGCTCACGGGCGGGCCAGCATCCACGGGGGAGATGCGTGTATGAGGACCTGGGATTCGAGAAACTCCTCGACGCGGACGGTTTCTTCGCCCGTCTCTTAGGACGGTCGCCGTCGGGTGCCGACCGCAAGTTGTTGTACGGCCCCGACCTGCCCGTGGTGCTGCTCACCGGTGGCCCGGGGATGGGCAAGGGGCGGCTGCTGAGGGCGGTGCACGACCGTTTCGCCCGGCACGTGCCGGTGATCCGTCTGGACTGCGCCTCACCTGTCTACGCGGACCGGGCCGGCCCGGAACCGGGTGCCCGCTCGGCGGCGACCGAGGCCCTGGTCGAGGCCGCTCTGCTGCTGCACACCTGGCGGGGCACGGGCGGCGCGTTCACCTTCCCACGGTTCTTCGCGGGCCTGGCGGTGATCGCGACCGGCGTCGCGGGTGGCACCGGCGAGGCGATCAGGACAGAGGTCGAGCGGTACGAGGAACTGATCCGGCAGCCGCGCCTACGTGGTCTGGGGACGCGCGACTTCTGGCGCGGCACGCTCCTCGGGGCCGTACGGAAAATGCTGGAGGTCCTGGCCGGGCAGACGCTCGGCCCGTACGGGGCCGCCGCGCTCACCGCGCTGCTCGACGCGCTCTTCGAGGGCGTGACGCCCCGGGCCGAGGAGGAGCTGACCCGGATCTACGGTGAGTATCCCGGCGCAGCCGGCCAGCCCAAGCACGGACTGCGCAGGCTCGCCGAGGACTTCAAGGCCGGGCGTGAGCGCCGGGAGGACCGCGAGCGGCGCGAGGACGCGGAGCGCTTCCTGTTCCGGGCACTGCGCGAGGACCTGGAGGCGGCGTACGGCGGGCTGGGTGGCTGGCTGGGCCGGGTCGGTCGGCCGGGACTGCTTCTGGACCACGCCGACGAACCGCTGGGCGAACGGCTGCTGCGGGCCGTTCTCACCGACCGACGGGCGGGGCAGCGCGACCGCGTGGTGATCGTGGGTACGGCACGCCGGGCGGACGGCGGCGACTTCCTGCACGGAGGTCTGCCACCACGAGAGATGGCGGCTTTCCGGCCAGCCGACGGGGTGCCGGCCACCTGGTCCCGCCGCAGGGACCCGGAAGGGGACCTGGGCCCGTTGTCCGCGGGCGTGCTCGTGCTGCGGATGCCGTTCCTCTCCGGTGACCAGCTCCGCAAGGCGACCGAGCGCATACAGTTGGGCGCGGAGCGGGAGGGCGGTACGCATCGCCGCCGTATCACCGCCGCCGTGGCCCAGTTGAGCGGCGGACGGCCGCACACGGTGATCCGGCTGGCCACCGCTGCCGCCGACCACCGGATGGAGACGGACGCCAACGACCGGGCCATCCTGGACGCGAAGCTGCACCACCCGGACGGCGCCCCCGAGCGGCCGGTGACGGACGTACTCCTTCAGGAGCTGATCCTCGACCAGCTACCGGTGCGGCTCCTGGGCGAACATCATGACCACTGGCTCGATCTCCTCACGCATCTGTCGGTGGCGCACGACCTGGAGTGCGCAGACGTCCTGCTGCGCCGTCACCAGGCGCGCCGTGTGCTGCGTCTGACGGCCCATGAGGTGGCGCGGTTGCTCAACGACACCGGGTGGCCCCAGTGCGAGCGGCACTTCATCGGGGACTTCGGCCTGCGCCAGTTGCTGGTGCACCGGCTCTACGGGCTGGAGCACGACGGCGGTGCCTGGTACGCCGACCACCATCTGCTGCGCGACCACTACGCTGTGAGTGAGCCGGGCGGCAGCGCGTTCCGCTCCGTGACAACCCACCGGATGAACCACCACCTCGTCTCCGGCGGTGTCGACGACGTGGTCCGCCATCTCACCACCGCCCTCCCCGGCCGCCCTCATCAGTGGTGTGAGGAACTGCTGGAGATCGCCCAAGCGCCCTATCCGGGCGGAGCGGACGAGCGCCGCAAGCGCGCCCAGGGCGAGGTACCGATCGACGGACCGCCGCTGCGCCGCACCGTCGATCAACTCCTGCATGCCGTATGGCTGTGCGAGGAGCGCACCAGGCCGACCGGGGGCGAAATGGCCAACACACTGGAGCAGTTGCTGCGGCAACTGTCGACCATGGACTTCGACGGCGCCGGCGAACTCGGTCCGACAGCCACCGCGTGGAGCCGACTGGCGGCGAACGAACAGCCGTTGCTCCGCTGCGACTGCACCGATCAGCTCGGCCGAAGGAGGTAACGGGGATGCCCGGCTGGATACCCAGGTGGAACAGACTGCCCAGGTGGGGCAAGATCCTCTACGCGGTGGCGGGCGTGGCAGTGCTCGTGGCCGCCGGCGTCTACGGCGTCCCCGCCCTCCACAAGCCGGACACCTGCCACGACGGCATCGAGAAGATCGACGGCGAGTGCATCGGCGTCGACGGCGCGGGCTACGAGTTCGGCACACCGGAGATCAGCGCCGTGGCCAAGGCCATCTCGGTGGAGAACAAAAGGATCGCGAACCAGCCCCACGTCACCGTGGCGATGATGCTGCCCCTCCAGTCGGACACGGCGGCGCTGCGGCGGCAGATGCGCAGCGACCTCCAAGGCGCGTACCTGGGACAGCGGCAGGCCAACTCGGGCGAGGGCCAAGTGCCCAAGATCCGCCTGGTGTTGGCCAACCCGGGGCTGAACTACGGCCATCAGGACGACGTCGTGAGCACACTGCTCGACATGGCTGATTCCGACAAGGACAAGCTGCGGGCCGTCACCGGCTTCAACCTCACCCTCGACGCCACCGAGGAGGCCGTGGAACGTCTGACGTCGAACGGCGTCCCGGTGCTCGCCTCCCGGATCAGCGGAGACGGGATCGCGAACGTCGACGGGCAGAAGCAACGTTTCCCCGGCCTGGCCCGGATCATCCCCACCAACGGCAACGCGGCACAGGCCCTCGCCAACTTCAACGGCGAGCGGGGCAAGAGGAACGCCAGGACGGTGCTGGTCCACGACACCCGCCCGGACGCCTACGACGAGTCGCTGGCGAACGCGTTCCGGGGGATCAAGGAGACGGGTCCGGCCGGTCCCGCCGATATGCCCTACGAGTCCCCGGGGATCAGCGAGGCGGGATCGACCGGCAGCCAGTTCGAGCAGATCGCCAACAACATCTGCGGCTCCGCGGCCGACACCGTGTACTTCGCGGGGCGTACGCTGCACCTGCGGATCTTCGCGCTCACCCTCGCCAAACAGACCTGTGCGGACCGGCACTTCACCCTGGTCAGCGGCTCCGACGCCGCCTCGCTGCGGCAGGCCATGTCCGAGAAGGACTGGGCGCAACTGCGCGGCGAGAACGGCGGGGGCAAGGTGACCGTGCAGTACGCCGCCCCCGCGCACCCGGCCGCCTGGGACGCCGAACTGGCCGCCTGGCGCAAGCGGTGGAAGGCGACCCACCACCGCGAACCCACCGCGAACGAACTCCCCCAGTACCTCACGGAGCCCAAGACGGCCCTGAACGCCCTCAACGACCTGATCAGAAGCACGAGATCGGCGGGCACGGACCTCGGCTCCACTCCGGACCTGGAGGACTCCCGCACCATGCTCGTCTACGACGGCCTCGTCACCATCGGCACGGCCCTGCACGAGGTACAGGGCAACGACGCCGAACAGGCGCCGAGCCTCGCGGACGTCCGCCAGGAGTGGTCCAAACTCCAGTCGGTCCACCGGGTGAGGGGTACGAGTGGCCTGATCTGCCTGACCAGCGGCGGCAATCCGTACGACAAGCCGGTCGCGGTGGTCGAACTCAACCCCGGCCAGGGCGTGCGCGGAACCCTGAAGTTCGTCGGCCTGGGCTGGCCCACCGGCAAGGAACAGCCGAAGAACTGCGTGATCCCAAGCGGCACTTCCTGAGACGACCGACGCCTCGCTCAGCACGCGCCGACCGATCTGTCCCGGGTCAGCCGTTCAGGATGCCGCCGACCGTGGTGACGGGGGCCGTGTCCTCGGCCCGCGGAACCGTCACGCGGACCGGCGCACCGATGTCCGACAAGGCCATGGTCAGAGTCACCTGCACACCGGACAGGTTGACGCTCATGCGCGTCTGCACCAGGCGCCCGCGGTCGTCGACCCATGCGTCCGCGAAGACCGGGAGGTCGCCGCCCAGGGCGTCACGGGCTTGGTCCGTCTTCGCGCGAACGTCCGGGCTCATACGCAGAGTTACAGTCCGGTGGTCGAGGACGCCGCGGTAGCGCACCGAACGCACCCCCTGAACCGTCTCCTCCCCCTGCCGGGAGATCTCGCGCATTGCCGCGATCTGTTGGAGGACGTGCTCGGGATCGTTGAGCGGGGCCCGCAGCAGATAGTGAGCCTGTGCCTTGTCCCGGGGGATCACCCCCCAGCCGTCCTCGCCGAGTCCCTCGACGCCGCTGATGTATATCTTGCCGTCCGCGAAGACCTGGTCGCTGTGGTCGATGGCGCCGCCGGGCAGGTCGACCGCGAGGTGGCCCCTGTCCGCGGCGAAGTCGAAGCCGCCGGTGACGGTGAGGCCGTACACCTGGCCCGCACCCTCCAACTCGATCTCCTGCCGAACCCCGGCACTGTCCTCGCGCAGAGCCGCGACGGCCGCTCGCACGGTGGAGCGAGCGCCGGACGCCGATGTGGAAGACGGTGACGCGGCCGCGGCCTCGTCACCGCTTCCGGCGTCGGCCGTGGAACAGCCGGCGCACAGCAGCGCGGCGGCAACGGTCAGCACGAGAGGACGGCGCATGGGATTCTCCGAAGTTCTGGGGCGAGAACTCGGCCTATTCCGTTACGCCTCGCGCGGCGATCTTACGAAAATTCGCACAGCGGTGCGAACTCAATCGGGCTGAGGCGTGCACGCTCCACGGGCAGAATGGCGAGGCACTACGGCTCGTGGAGGCGAGACAGCTCATGCCAGCCCGGGGGGCGGCTCAGGGGCATCCTGTGCGGCGCAGGCATGCAGGGCCAGGGTCGGCACCATGACGTGGCATCGCGGTGGCCCACCTCCGATCGACGCCCGTGCAGGAGCACGGGCCGACGGTGTCTGCCGGCGGAGAGGGAGCCCGTCCGCGGTTCGTGCCCGGTGAGCGCTACCTGTACAGGGCGACAGCGCCTCCCCAGAGGGCGCCCGGGTTCAGGCGGTCGGGGAACCGTTCCAGCATGGCATTGAAGAAGTCGAGCGGTTCCTCGTGCCGGGCGAGGAGTTCGTCGACGGCGTCGAGGTAGCGCCGGGTCTCGGCGATGGCGCGGTCGGCGTCGTCGTCGAGATCCTTGTTCTTGTGGCCGGTCACGATCCGGCGCGGTCGCAGGTCCTCGACGACGGTGATGGCCTTGCGCCAGGCGTCGCGGCCGCCGTTCGCGGACTCGGCGAGGTACTGGTGCACACCGTTGTAGACGACGTCGCCGGCCACGACCAGTTCGAGGTCGGGGACGTACAGGACACTGGTCTCGTCCGTGTCGCTGTGGCCGACCTCCACGATGCGCAGCTCGTGCCCCTCCAGGGTGAACCGGTTTCCGGGCACGGTGACGGCCGTGACCGGGCTGTCCGGGATCTGTCCGGGGAAGAGCGCGTCCCAGAACTGCGGGCGGATGGAGACGTTGCGCCGCATCTCCGCGATGGTGCCCTCGGAGGCGACGACCTGGGCGCCGAAGCGTTCCGCCAGGACGCCGGCGGTGAACCAGTGGTCACCGTGTCCATGGGTCGCGAAGATGTGGGTCAGGTTCTTTCCGGTGGCTTCGACCCAGTCGCCCACCTCGAGCGCCTGGGCGGAGGTCAGCGGCGGGTCGACCAGGACGGCGTCCCGTTCGCCGTGGATGAGAGTGACGGAGAGGGGCGAGAACATTCGCCGGTCCCCGTTGGGAACCAGATCCGTGACGTTCTGCGGGATCGGCTCTGCGACGAAGACGTCATAGGTGAGGGGATTACTGGTGGGCATGGTGCGTTCCTAACTGACAAGGTCGATACCGCTGGCGTCGTCGGACGACCGATCGGCAGCGGCGAGGGCGGCGTAGTAAGCCGGGCCCCGGATGATCGAAACAGCGTCCTGGTCGACGAACTCGCCGTCCGCGTCCCGGAATTCGAGATGCACCGGGCGTTCGTCGTCAGCCGTGTAGAGGATTCCCTGCCCCGTCTCTTGGGGGAGGTGTCGGTCCCCCCATGCGCTGAGGGCAGCCAGAATCGGCAGCACATCGCGGCCGGCCTGCGTGAGGGCGTACGCCTCGCGGCTGCGCTCCCCTTCTTCCTGGTACGTCACGCGCTCCATGAGCCCGGCGCACACGAGGTCGTTCAGCCGCTGGCCCAGGGTCGCGTTGGGGATGCCGATGCGCTGGAACTCGGCGAAACGGGTGCGGCCGAGGAAAGCCTCGCGGAGCAGCAGAAGGTTCCACTTCTGACCCAGCACGGTGAGGGTTCGGGCGATCGAACAGTGCCGGTTCGCCGCCAGTGACATCGCTTCCATGACACCCAGCGTAACCCGGACTCTGAAAAATGAAGCCAGATGCTGGCAATAATTTTTGAATCCAGATGCGAAGGGTTCGAGAGCGCGGGGCAGCAAGATCAGTGAGGCGCTGCTCCCACGGAGCGGCAAGCCTGGCGGCGATCAGCATGACTCCTGCGCCAGCGGAGCAGGGTGATCACTAGGGTTGCGCAATCGAGGTTGAATGGCCTGTTCGGAGGGGTGTACGTGGAGGATCCGCAGGTCACCTTCCGCATGGAACAGGGTGCAACCGGGTTCTACGACTGGAGCGAGCCGCCCCTGCCGAGTACTGATCCCAAGATGTGCCGCACCGTCTGGTACGCCGCGGCGCGGGCTGCGAGCGGGCGGGTCGTGGACTTCACGGAGCAGGTGTACCCGCAGAGCTTCCACAGCGCCACGATCAGTGATCGGGACGGCACGCGCGTCGCACTCTTCCACGCTCACCACCCCCTGATCGCCTTCGTCGAGGACCGGCGCTCCTGGTACACCGACGAGTTCCAGGAACCTCCCACTTGGGCCACCGTCCTTGCCGACGCCGGTTTTGTCGTCCTGAGCGCAGCACAGCTCGTGTCGCCACTCACGGTGTCGGACACCTCTGCCCTGTCTGCTGCGGAGTGGCATCAGATCAAGTGCTGGCGGCCGGAGACGCTTGGCGCAACGCTCTTCAACTCATGGGACTGAACGCCCCCCCGAGGCCCTTGTCGCCGGGGTGCGCAGGCGAATTGACGTACCCCACCGCGTTCCGTCACCTCGGGGGCTGACACTGCGGCCCTTCCGGCCGGATCGGACACGAGGACGGGACGGGTCGACGTAGACGGCAGCCTTGACCGGCAGTCCCGCAGGCACCGCGGGTGGTCTTCGGAGACGGACCGGCCAACTTCCAGCGCCAACTGGATTCTGACGGGAAATCACCATGGCAGGTACATGACGGAAGGGGATCGCAGGGCATACCATCGCAACGCCCCGGAGGGGCGGTCGACGGTGCGTCCGGCCCCCACCGGACAACCCGTACCGCTCCTTCGCGTACCCGGCCCCGCCGGGGCCGGATTCCCCCCACGGAAGAAGGAGCAGCAATGCCCCTCGGCACTTGGCTCAAGGCAGGCACTTCCGCCACGGCGCTCGTCCTCGCCATGGCAGGCGCCGCGACTGCCGCCCCCGCGGATGCATCGTCCGCCGCACAGGCGGCAGCCGTGACCCTTCGCTACGACGACAGCCGCGCCGCAGGCTGGGAGACCGCGATCGCGGCCGGAGTCGCCTCGTGGAACGCGAACGTGAGCAACGTCCATCTGGTGGAGGCGGCGCCGGGCAGCGCGGCCGAGATCGTGATCGTCGCCACCACGGGCTGGCCACAGGCCACCCTCGGGCCCGTTCGTCCGGGCCGTCAGGTACGCGTCGAGCTCGGCAGCCAGGCCGTGGACCAGGGGTACAACAAGACCCGTATCGCCGCTCACGAGCTCGGGCACAGCCTCGGACTGCCGGACACCAAGCCCGGCCCCTGCTCCCAACTGATGTCGGGATCCAGCGCCGGCACCGCCTGCACCAACGCCACACCGAACGCCACCGAGCGCTCCCGCGTACAGTCCGCTTACGCAAGCGCGGTCGCCGCGCTCGCACCCACGGACGGCCGGATGCTCGTCGACGCACCCTGACCACACGGCCATTGCGGGTCGGTGTGTCCTGGGGATCTCGTCGAGGTCCCCAGGACGGGGTGAGCAGCCGGTGAGCGGTGGCGGTTCTGATGGAAGTGGGCCCCGCTCCCCTGCCTCGCGGATCAAGAGTTAGGGTGGTCACGACGTAAATCCGCATGGGGAGTTACCAAGCACGGAGACCTCCGGGGGCGGCGGTCCGCTGATAGGGGTGGCGGGGGCAGCGGCCATGTGTTCCTGGACGGGCCGCCCGCGTAATGGGCGCGAGTCAATTGACCACGACGGAGGCCAGTCGTGGGTCCTGCGCCAACCACTGGATCAGATGGTCATGGACAGCCGATGCGACAAACTCACGCACCACGGCGTTGCCCAACGTACCGCGTGTGGCGCCTTCGAACTCGGGGCGATCGAGTTTCACCGAGACGACTGCGGTCAGGCCGTCGCAGAACCGATCAGGACCTGCGCCGGCCCCCGTCGTCAGCGGTTGCCCCTCTCGCAAGAAGGTGTTGACCGCCGCCGCCACCCCCTCTCGAAAGCCCAGCATGTGCGATCCATAAGGGGTGGGCAGGCTGTTCGCGAAACCCCGGATGCCGCCCGCGCCCGTAGGGCTCCACTTCAGGGCGACCTCGACAGACCCTGCGATCCGGGAATCCTCACACTCGAAGCCGAAAATGCCCGTTCCGTCGGATGCCCCGGTCTGCGCCACCATAAAGGTGACAAGGTCTTTGGCCCCTTCCGAGAAGAGAAACCGTTGTGATCGCGGAGCGTTCGGAGTGCGTTGGTCGGTCAGTGAGATGTCCAGTCCGCGATTCAGGAAGGCCAGCATTCTGAATCGCTCCGACAGCGCCTCGAACGAGCACTCCACCGTTTCGAAGATGCCTGGGTCGGGTCGGAACGTGATGGCGGTTCCGGTCTCCTCGGTGGAGCCCTCGGACGACGGCGGGCCAACCGGGACACCGCGGTCGTAACGCTGTACCCATCGCACTCCTTCGCGCCGCACCTCTCCCGTCAAACAGCTCGACAAGGCGTTGGCGACGAAGGGCCCCATACCGAAGAGGCCGACGTTCACTAATCGGCGGCCGCCACCTCGCAGGCCGGCGTGCATCCCAGTCAGCAGCTCTTCGAGACATGGGGCACCGACATGTCCCGCAGTCGCGACGGGAATCCCCGGCCCATCGATGGCAACTCGTACGAAGCCGTCGACTTCCAATACGACGTCGACGTGATCGGCGCGGCCGCCGAGGACCTCGTTCACCGCCCAGTCAGAGACCTCGAACACCTGTTGATGCAACCCACGCTGACCGGTCGAGCCCACGTACATTCCTGGGCGCTTACGGATGCTCTCTGCCCCCTCCAACACCTCAATGTCAGCAGCCGTGTACGGGTTCGCGTCGTCCCTCATGAGGTACCCCTCCCATGGGTGCACATCTGAACCCCCAGCCTAGGCGGATGGAAGGAAAACGCCAGGTCAGACCCCATATTCCGAAGGCGTACCTCTGCACGTGACGGCCCGCCAGAAGGCGCACGGCGCAGGGTTTACGAACGGCACTCGGAGGACGTCTGCGGCCCGTGTAGACGCGTAACTGGGCCCTTTACCGCCAGACTTGAGGCTTCCGATTCCCACACTTCCCTCCGGCAGCGCTGCGCCCAACCCTCGGGCGTGCTCGATAGTCCAACAATGTCGGCGAGTTGCTGGGGGTTCCGAAGTTCTTGTGGGCGATGCGGTGCTATCTCGCCTGCTGTAACAGCCAATGTCACAGCGGGCGGCAGTCGTGACCCTTGTCTGCGCGGGGCCTTCCGGGCCAGCGGCATCACGGCCCTGGATGCGACCCGATCGGCGGCAGTCCCTGGACGTCCCACCCATGCGCGCCTCATATCCACCAGCCGACGGCCAGACGCGGCAAAACCAGAATGTGCACGGGCCCCCTGAACCACTGAGCTGGTCTGGAGTACCTCGATATGGTCAGGTCACCGCCGATCCGCTCCAGCAGGTACAGCCCCACGCCGCGTGGCAGGCAGCGCCCTTGCCCCACCGCACTATCACCCTCTCCCACTGCACTCATAAGCCACCGCCACACCCGGCAGGCGTATTGTCCTTTTATGGGTGATCTGCGGGGAGACTGGCGCGGTACTGGGCTGTCGGGGCCAGCACCGCACGGGCGCCGTGGCTGTCAGCCGGCGCACCGGCAGGCCACGTGGCGCACCGGGCGCCAGTCGCAAGTGGCTCGGCTTCAGCGCACCGAAGCGGCCCCGACCGACACGGTTCCCCTTCCGCACGTGATGAGCCTCCCCCAGCGCCCAAGCGAGCCCCCCTTGCCGAGGTCCCCTGCGCGACGACACCGCCCCACGGCAGCCCGTATCCCTGGACTGGCCCAGGAGCTGATCCGGGCCGCTCTGATCGCGCACCGGTGGGCCCAGGCATGCTGGGGCGAGGTCAGTACGGGGCTCGGCATCAGCGCTGCGGCGGCACGCGCCCGAGGGGGCGACCGCTGCGCGGGGCAGTCCGGCCGGAGCGGGCGGTAGGGCATGCAGGCCCCCTCCGCCTCCAGCAGTGGGGACGGTTCCGGCATGCCGTTGCCGGATGCGGTGCTCGCCGACGTGATGCGGGACACCGGCGCCTCGATGGGGATGCTCTACCTGCTGCCGCCGACCGAGCGTGTCCTGCGGCTCGCTCTGGTGGGAGGGGTCTCCGGGCAGATCGCCGCCCCGTGGGCTCGTATTCCGCTGGAGGCCGCCATGCCCGTGGCGGACGCCGTACGGGAGCGGCGCCCGCTCCTGTTGGGCAGCCAGGAGGACATCGCCCGCCACTACCCGCGTGTCGGCCTCGTCCTTCCTTACGACTTCAAACTCGCCACCGCCCCGATCATCAGTGACGGCACCGTGTGGGGCGGCATCGTGCTGCTGTGGCCCATCTGGCACCCGTCCGATCTCAGCACGTCCGACCAGGAGACGCTCACAGCCTGCTGTCGCCGTGCCGCAGCGATGCTGCACCAGGCCGCCTACAGCGGCCGGCCGTTGCAAGCACCGGACGAGCCGCGGCTGCTCCCGGCTCCGCACCACCAGGAGACCGATCCCGTGCAGGGCGCCGCAGCCCTGGCGTTCACCGCCCGCCTGCCCGTGGGCTGCTGCGCCCTGGACCTGGAGGGCCGGCTCACCTTCATCAACTCCGCCGGCGCCGACCTGGTCGGTGCCCCGCTTGGGTCCCTGCTGGGCCACCGGCCCTGGGAGGTGCTCCCCTGGCTGCGCGATCCGATGTTCGAAGACCGCTACCGGGCGGCGGTGGTCAGCCGTCAGCCCACCTCCTTCACCGCCCGACGCCCGCCTGACACCCGGCTGCTCTTCCAGCTCTACCCGGACAACAGCGGCATCAGCGTCCACATCACCCCTGCCGACACGGTTCAGGCCGACATCGCACCCCACCTGCCACAGACGGCCGAGCCCATCGGCGCCACGGCGCTGTACCACCTCACCCACCTGGCCACCGCCCTCGCCGAGGCCGCCAGCGTGCACGACGTGGTCGAGTTGGCCGCCGACCAGATCGTGCCCGCCTTCGGCCCGAAAGCCCTCGCGCTGCTCACCGTCGACGGAGGACGCCTCTGCGTCACCGGATACCGCAGCTACAGCGCCGAGCTGATGGCCCGCTTCGACGCCGCCCCCATGACCTCCGACACCCCCGCCGTACGCGCCATCAGCACCGGAAGGGCCGCCTTCTTTCCCACCTTCGCCGACCTCAAGAAGGCCTATCCACCAGCGGTGCACCAGGACGGGATGGCCTCTTGGGCGTTCCTCCCCCTGATCGTCTCCGGCCGCCCCGTCGGCTCCCTCGTCCTCGCCTACGACCTGCCCCGCATCTTCCCGCCCACCGAGCGAGCCCTGCTCACCTCACTGGCCGGACTCATCGCCCAGGCCCTCGACCGGGCCCGCCTCTACGACGCCAAGCACGCCCTCGCCCACAGCCTGCAGACCGGGCTGCTGCCCCGCACCCTGGCGCACGTCCCCGGCCTGGAAACGGCCGCACGCTACCGGCCCGCCGGCCACGGCATCGACATCGGCGGCGACTTCTACGACCTCGTCCCCGGCCCGAACGGCACCGCCGTCGTGGCCATCGGCGACGTCCAGGGGCACGACACCAGCGCCGCCGCCCTCATGGGTCAGGTCCGCACCGCCGTACGCGCCCACGCCACCGCCGGCTCCTCACCGGGCGACGTACTCGCCCGCACCAACCGCCTGCTGACCGACCTCGACACCGGGCTGTTCGCCAGTTGCCTCATCGCCCACCTCGACCTGCCGCATCGCCGCGCACACCTGGCCACCGCCGGCCATCCCCCGGCCCTACTGCGTCACCCCGACGGCCACACCGACACCCTGCACCTGTCCCCCGGACTCCTGCTCGGCATCGACCCCGACACCGACTACCCCACCACCGACATCACGCTCTCCCCCGGTGCCGTCCTCGCCCTCTACACCGACGGACTCGTCGAGGCCCCCGGCATTGACATCGACGACGCCACCACCGCGCTCGCCCACCGCCTGAGCACCACACAGCCGCAGAACCTGGAAATGCTGGCCGACGCCCTCCTCGACCACGCCGAACGATCCGCCCCCCGCAACGACGACATCGCGCTGCTCCTCGTCCGTCCGCAGGGGTGATCTCGGCCCGCCGGGCATCACATGGGTGCGCAGCCACTACATCGACGGGACCGGCAAGACCGGCCAGACAGCGGCCACCTGCCGTGAAACAGCCCGCAAACGCGCGCAGCCGTGACCGGATTCCCACGGAATTCCCGGTCAGGGCCACAGCCGTACTTGTGGGAGTGAAGGGCGGTCGCCTACGCGGCGAAAGGCTCTGCGGGGCTTCAGCCGAACGATCGTCCCCGCAGGCAATAGGTGAGGCCCGGGGACACTGTCCCCTTCACTCCCACGCCTCCCACAACCAGCCCACCCCGTCAGGCATTCCCCACCGCCGGGACCGGCCGTCTCCGCGAAACCAGTGGAAGAACGGGCGCAACGGACCGTGCCCGAGCCGGGTCGGCAAAGCCCTGGTGCTGGGAGAATACGAAGGCGCGACCGCCGCCCCTTGGGCAGCGATGGACGACGGCCGCCGGGCACGAGCGCTCGCGTGCTGCCGGCCAGAGCCCGCACCGCAGCCGCCTCGCCGCCCATGCGCCGTCTGCTGACTGCGGGAGCGCCAGCAGACGGCCATTTCTCGCATGAGACGGGAGATCCAGCACATCGCCCAGCGGCCCAGAATCCAGAGCCCGGGCCGGGACCGCCTTGTCAGACGCTCTGCACGACGACGCCGAGGCCTTCCAGTGCAGCGATCTCGGCGGCGGGCGCAGTGATGTCCGTGATGAGGGTGTGCACAAGGGTGCAGGGTCCGACGTAGGCGTACGCAGTGTGGCCGAACTTGCTGCCGTCGGCCGCGACGATCACGCGGCGAGCCGAGGCGATGGCCGCCTTCTTCACCGCGGCGTCGTCGAGGTCGTAGGCGGTCAGACCGTCGGCTGCTTCCAGCCCGCAGCAGCCGATGACGGCGGTGTCGAAGCGCAGCGCTGCCAGGGAGGCGAGGGTGAGGGGCCCGGTGAGGGCTCCTTCCGCGGCGCGAGGCCGGCCGCCGGGCACCATCAGCGTGGCCGGGCCCGGTGTCTCGCCGAGCAGGTGGATGGCCTGCAAGGACAGGGGCATCACGGTGACCGGCCGCTCGCGCAGGAGGCGGGCGACCTCCAGGCACGTGGTGCCGCTGTCCAGCAGGACGCTCTCTCCGTCGGCGATGAGCCCGGAGATCGCGGCCGCGATGCGGAGCTTGGCGTCGACCGCCTCATGGGCGCGCAGCGCGAAGGGAGGTTCCTCGCCCCTGAGGAGCAGTGTGCGGGCCCCGCCGCGGACGCGCTCGAGCACGCCCTGCGCGGCCAGGATGTCGAGGTCGCGGCGGATCGTCATCTCCGAGGCCCCCGTCAGCAACGCGAGCTCCTGGACCGTGGCGCCACCGGAGTCCCTGACGGTCTTCGTGATCAGCCCGTGCCGGTCTGCGTTGCTCATGTCGCGATTGAACACCATCAGTCAATGAACAAACAAGTTGTTCGTTTGAGGCACTTTCGAACATGACGACTGTTCGTTACGGTGGGCGGCATGGAACGTTCGCTTCGAGCCGCACGCGTGGCCACCTACGTCTACTTCGTCCTGTGCGGCACCCTCATGGGCGCGTGGGTGGTGCACATCCCCGCCATCGAGGAGCGCGTGGACATCAGCCACGCGACGCTGGGCGGCCTGCTGGTCATCCTGGGCGTGGGCGCCTTCACCGGGATGCAGGTCGCCGGGCGGTTGACCGACCGGCCCGGGGTGCGCGTCGTGGTGCCCGTCAGCGGGGTGCTGTGCGGCGCGGCCCTGGCCCTGCCCGGACTCGCCCACGACCCATGGACCCTGGCAGGCGCCCTGCTCGTCTTCGGCTTCTGCAACGGCTGCCTGGACGTGAGCATGAACGTCCACGCCGTCCACGTGGAGGAGGCGTACGGCCGCCCCGTCATGTCGGGCTTCCACGCGACGTTCTCCGTCGGCGGCGTCCTCGCCGCGCTCGTCGGAGCCGGTGCCGCGAGCGCCGGCCTGAATCCGGCCGCCGGCCTCGCCGTTACGGGGGCCGTGGGCGTCGCGATCGCCCTGGCGTCGGCACGTGCCCTGCTGCCGACCGCCCCCACGTCAGCCCCCACCAGCTCGGCGGAACAGGCACAGGAGGAGCCCGAGGCATCATCGGATGCCAAGCGTCACGGCGCTGCCGGGCGCGTCTGGCTCATCGCGGTCCTCGCGCTGATGGTCATGCTCTGTGAGGGCGCCGCCAACGACTGGAGCGCCCTGCACCTCAAGGACGTCCTCGGCGCGTCCGCCAGCACGGCCGCGTTCGCCTACGGCACCTTCGCCGCGGCCATGACCGTCGGCCGACTGCTCGCCGACCGCCTCGCCGCCCGGTTCGGATCCATGGCGATCCTGCGCTACGGCGCGGCCCTGGCTGGCGTCGGCATCACCCTGGTGGCACTCGGCCCGTGGCTGTGGGCGGCGTTCGCCGGCTGGGCCCTGTTCGGCCTGGGCCTGTCCGGCTGTGTCCCACAGCTTTTCAGCGCGGCCGGGCGCATCGACCCCGCGGCCGCCGGCGTCAACGTCTCCCGCGTCGCCGGGCTCGGCTACGTCGGGATGCTCGCCGGCCCTGCCGTCATCGGCTGGTTGACCCACCTCGTCGCCCTCAACCACGCCTTCGTCCTGCTGACCCTGCTGTGTGTCACCACCGCTGTCGCCGGCGGGATCCTGCGCACCGGATCGGACAGCACCCGAGAGAGCGAACTGGTGCCGGTGCCCACTGATCACTGACCGCTTGTGCGGCACGGTCCCTGACAACCGTGCCGCACAAGCTTCCATCCGGGATGCCCAAGTCCCGCATTCCCTGTCCGCGGCCGTGCCGGTGTCGTAGCGACGCCTGCCACGGCGCCGGCGTAATCAGCGTCGTTCCTGCCCCCTCGGGGCCACGCCCATCTCATCGCCAAAATTCGCTCGCCCCCACCGGCACTGACCCGAACGCCCCCAACCCGAAGGGAACGCACCCCCATGCCCACCGACCGCCGCCGCATCGTGCTCTTCGACCTCTTCGGCGTCATAGCCCGCCACCAACACCCGGGCGCCCTGGAGAAGATGGCCGCCCGCTGCCACACCTCCGCCGACGCCTTCACCACCGCCTACTGGACCCATCGCCCGCCCTACGACGCCGGCCGGCACACCGCGTCCGCGTACTGGACCGATGTCCTGCACGCGCTGAACCGCCCCGCCGACGCCGAGACCATCGAAGAGCTACGGCTCACCGACATCGAGAGCTGGTCCCGCGTCGACGACCGCATGGTCACCTACGTACGGGACCTGCGGGAGCGGGCCCGGGTCGCCCTGCTGTCCAACATCCCCGCGGACCACGCGGACGCCTTCCTCGCCGCCCAGCCCTGGCTGCACGACCTCGACCTCCTCGCCCTCTCCGCACGGATCGGTGCCGCCAAGCCCGACCCGGCCGCCTTCCGGTACTGCGTCGTCGCTCTGCGGGCCGCACCCGCCGACTTCCTCTTCGTCGACGACCGCGACGAGAACGTCCGCGCGGCCCAGGCGGTCGGCATGGACGGACACGTCTTCCGGAACCAGGACGACCTCGCAGATGCCATCGACACCCGGTTGCCGTCGCGTTGAGGGCCTGCACCGAGCGAAGGTCGAGCACCACGCTGAACTCCACGCTGCCGCACAGCACGCTCGAACAACGAACTCGCCCCTCGCGTCAGACAGAAGGCAGATGGCAGATGGCAGATGGCATCACGACCCGTCAGGTGCACTCACCTTGGCGGGTTCCTCGGACGCCTGATGATCCGGACCCTCGGTCGGCGCCGCCGCACGCAACGCCGCTTCGACCCTGCGGTTACTGGTCATGGAGGCAGTGACGGCGGTCATCGTCAGGAGGAGGACAGCGGCAGCGTAGAGCGGGGTACGGATGTCGTAGGTGGTGGCCAGCCAGCCGCCGAGGAAGGCTCCAATGGGGGCGGCGCACATGGCCAACATGCGGGAGGTGGAGGCCACGCGGCCCATGAGGTGGGCCGGGACGATCGCCTGCCGGAGAGAGGGCGCGAGAACCATCGTGGCGCCCATGCCGGCCCCGCAGACAGCGAGCGCCAACCCCGCCACGTAAGGGTTCGGGGCAGCGGCCAGGCCCAGCATGGCAAGTCCTTCGACCGCTGCGGTGCAGGTCAGCGCGGTGCCGGTGCCGAGTCGCCGGCCGAGGTAGGAGGCGATGCCCGCACCGAGCAGGCCACCGGTGGCCTCCGCTGTGAGGAGCAGGCCGAAGCCGTAGGTGTCGATGCCGAGGCGGTCGTGCGCGAAGAGGGCGAGGACGGTCTCCACGGCGAGGAAGGCGACGTTCCCGACCGCCGGGCGAAGCGCGAGCCCGAGCAGCACGCGGTCCCGGAAGACGTACGACGCACCGGCCCGCGCCTGCCGGAGCAGTGACTCGCGGATCTGCGGCGCGGGCCGGGCCACGGCGGGAAGTGATCGTACGAGCAGCGCGGACACCATGAACGACACCGCGTCGGCGAGCAGCGGAACCGCTCGCCCGAGCGCGAGCAGCGCACTGCCCGCAGGTGGTCCCGCGAAGCCGGACATGGCGGTCTGGGCTCCCCGCAAACGGGAGTTGGCCCGCTCCAGGAGTGCGGGGTCACGGCCGAGCAGGTCCGGCAGATAGGCCGTGGCGGCCGTGTCGAAGAAGAGTCCGCCGAGGCCGAGCAGGAAGGCGACGGCCGCGAGCAGTGGAATGCTCAGCACGTCGAGCGCGGCCGCTGCCGCCGGTATCGCGAGCAGCGCCGCACGCGCCGCGTCCATGCCCCACATCGTGCGCCGCCGGTCCCAGCGGTCCACCAGCGCGCCGCCGAGCACCCCGAAGAGCAGCCATGGCAGTGTCCCGGCGGCCGTGACGACGGCGAGCGCCATCGGATCCCGCGTCAACGTCAGCGCGAGCAGCGGCAGTGCCGCATGTGACACTCCGTCACCTAGCGAGGACACCGTCTGCGCTGTCCACAACCGGCCGAACCCGGTCGGCAACCTCCCTGTTTCCGCGGTCACTTGGCCCCCTCGTCGGTCTGTCGGCGCGGTGCCGGGTGGAAGAGCGCGAAGACGAGTGACGCGTCCGGCAAAGACGGGTCGGACAGCTCCCGGTACTCGTCCGCCAGGGCCTCCAGCCGCGCCCCCAACTGTGCGAACTGCTCCTCGGTGAGCCGCAGATGCGCCATCCGCACGTGCCGCTCCCCGTCCGCCCGCGACGCCTCCAGGTCCGCCACCGCGTGCCGCATCAGCACGTCCGGGCCGCCCTCGCCGGGGTCCGGCAGTTCGATCGACCGTGCGGCCATCGCGTAGTACCGCTCGGTGACCCCCCGCACTTTCCGTGTCCGCACCACCTTCACCAGGCCGGCCCGTTCCAGCAGCCGCACGTGATAGCTGGAGCTCCCCTTCGCGAGACCCACCCGCTCGGCGATCTGCGTGATCGTCGCCGGCTCGAAGCGGAGCACGGCCATGATCCGGTGACGCGTGAGGTTGGAAACGGCGCGGAGCTGCTCGTCCGTCGTGACGTGAAACGTCTCGGGAAGGTCGTCGGTAGGCATGCGAGCAATGGTCAACGACTCTTGACCATTGCGCAAGGGGATATGCCGCACGGACTTCCGCCATCCGCCGCCCCGTGCGGCACACGCCCGGACGAACCGGATCCCGGCCTCGCTCCCGATTCGTGTCCCACTGAGTCACATGTCTCAGTGGGACTCATGTCCCACTGGGACATCAAGGAGTAGGCTGGACATCATGAAGGCAACGGAACCGGCCTCCCCCGCCCAGGACCGACGCAGGCGCAAGGCCCAGCAGACCCGTGGCGCGCTGGCCGCAGCCGCGATGGAGCTGATCCTGGAGCACGGGTTGGCGGACACCACCGTCGAGGCGATAGCAGAGCGGGCCGACGTGACCCGCCGTACCTTCAGCCGGCACTTCTCCGGCAAGGAGGACGCCGCCCTGGACTTCGTCCGCGGGGACGGCGATCGCATCAACGCGCTGCTGCGCGCCCGGCCGGCGACGGAGCCACCCCTCCTCGCCTACCGGCGGGCGGTGCGCGCCTGGCTCGGCGACCAGGAGAACCCGGCTCACCATCTGCGCCCGCGGATGCGCCGGCTGCTGACCCTGGTGGACACCGAACCCGCCCTGTTCGCCGCCTACGAACGCATCCGGGTCGACGCCCAGGAGGAGTCCATCCGCATCATCGCCGAACGCCTCGGCACGGACGACGTGCGGGACATCCGCCCGGCCGTCGTCGTGGACGCCGCCGCCGGTGTCCTCACCGCCGCACTGCGCATCTGGGCGCGTGGCGCGGAGGCACACGACTCGGGAGCCGCAGACCTGGCCGCCCTGGTGGAGCGGGCCTACGACGCCCTGATCACGGAGGCCGCCACCGCGGTCGCCGAACCATCTTCCGAAGAGTGAGAACAGCACCATGAGCACCACCGACAGCAGTGAATTCGCGGGCCGTACCGCCCTGGTCACCGGCGCCGCCTCCGGTATCGGCCTGGCCACCGCCCGGCTCCTGGGCGCCGGCGGCGCGAACGTCGTCATCGCCGACTACAACGTCGAGGGCGCCGAACAGGCCGCCGACGCCCTCAGGGCCGAAGGCATCAAGGCCGCGGCCGTGCAGCTCGACGTGACCGACGCCGCCTCCGTGGCCGCGGCCGTCACCTTCGCCGTGGACACCTTCGGCGCCCTCCACCTCGCCGTGAACAACGCCGGCATCGGCGGCCCCAGCGCCCCCACCGGCGAGTACGACCTCGACGCCTACAACCGGGTCATCCGCACCAACCTGGACGGGGTCTTCCACTCCCTGCGCCATGAGCTGCCCGCCATCGAGGCGGCCGGCCAGGGCGGCGCCATCGTCAACGTCGCCTCCATCCTCGGCTCGGTCGGCTTCGCCGGTTCCGTCGCCTACGTCGCCGCCAAGCACGGCGTGGTCGGCATGACCAAGACCGCCGCCGCCGAGTACGCGGCGAAGAACATCCGCATCAACGCGGTCGGGCCCGGCTTCATCGAGACCCCACTCCTCCAGGGCATGGACAAGCAGGCCTACGACGGTCTGGTCGGCCTGCACCCGATCGCCCGCCTCGGCCGCCCCGAGGAGGTCGCGGAGCTGATCGTCTTCCTGCTCTCCGAGCGCGCCTCGTTCATCGCCGGCAGCTACCACCTGGTCGACGGCGCCTACACCGCCCTCTGAGCCGCAGCCGAGCCGCGCGGAAAGGAATTCACATCATGAAGGCACTGCAGTACCGCACGATCGGCGCCGCCCCCGAAGTGGTCACGGTCCCCGATCCCGAGCCCGGTCCCGGCCAGGTCCTGCTGAAGGTCACCGCCGCCGGTGTCTGCCACTCCGACATCGCGGTGATGAGCTGGCCCGCCGAGAACTTCCCCTACGAGCTTCCCCTCACCCTCGGCCACGAGGGCGTCGGCACCGTCGCCGCCCTCGGCGCGGGTGTGAGCGGGCTCCGTGTAGGCGACTCGGTCGCGGTGTACGGCCCCTGGGGCTGCGGCACCTGCGCCAAGTGCGCGGAGGGCAAGGAGAACTACTGCCTGCGCGCGGACGCTCTCGGCATCCGACCGCCGGGCCTTGGCTCACCGGGTGCCATCGCCGAGTACCTGCTGGTCGACGACCCGCGGCACCTCGTACCGCTGGACGGACTGGACCCGGTCGCCGCGGTTCCGCTGACCGACGCGGGCCTGACTCCGTACCACGCGATCAAGCGGTCGCTGCCGAAGCTGGTCCCCGGTTCGACGGCCGTGGTCATCGGCACCGGTGGGCTGGGGCACGTCGCCATCCAGTTGCTGCGCGCGCTCACGCCGGCCCGGGTGATCGCCCTCGACGTCAGTGAGGACAAGCTGCGCCTGGCGAAGGACGTCGGCGCCCATGAAGCGGTGCTCTCCGACGCCGCCGCGGCGGCCGCCGTACGCACCCTGACCGGGGGCATGGGCGCGGAAGCCGTCCTCGACTTCGTGGGGGTCGAACCCACCGTGCGGACCGCGGCGGCCGTGGCCGCGGTGGAGGCCGACGTCACGATCGTCGGCATCGGCGGCGCCAGCCTGCCGGTGGGCTTCGGCACCCTGCCCTTCGAGGTGTCCGTCACCGCGCCCTACTGGGGCAGCCGCGGCGAGTTGATCGAGGTGCTGGGCCTGGCCCGCTCGGGCGCGGTCTCGGTGCACACCGAGACGTACTCGCTGGACGAGGCTCCCCTCGCCTACGAGCGCCTGCACGCCGGACAGATCAAGGGCAGGGCCGTCATCCTGCCCAACGGCTGAGCCATGCAGAAGCGGCCCCCTGCACACACGCGTGCAGGGGGCCGGCTCGTCGGGGCCGGGTTCCGTCAGCCGACCACGCGCACGCCGAACTGGAACGAACCGATCGTGCTCATCGACTCGTAGCGGACGTAGGCGCCCGGGTAAGGCGCGTGCAGCACCTGGCCGTTGCCCGCGTAGATCCCGACGTGCTCGGTGTTGTTGAAGAAGACGAGGTCGCCGGGCTTGAGCGCGCTCATGCCGACATGGGCTCCGTCGTTGACCTGGGTGTAGGTGACCCGGGATATCTTCACCCCCGCCTGCGCGTACGCCCACTGCGTGAGGCCGGAGCAGTCATAGGAGTTGGGGCCCGTCCCGCCGCGGGCGTACGGCTTGCCCACCTGCGTGGCGGCCGCATTCAGGGCTGAGGCACCGAACGGGGAGGCGGCCACCTCGCTGCCGAGGTCGACGCGGCTCGCGGAGGACCGGCTGGCGCGCTGCTCGTCGTCGGCGATCTCCTGACGCTCCGCGGCCGTCAGGGAGTTCAGGAGCGCCTGCGCCTTCCTGAGCTTGGTCTGGATCTCCTTCTTCTTCTCACCGAGCGTGGTGCGGGCCACCGCGAGGTTCTTGAGCTTCTCCGAGGCCTCCGCGCGTTCCTGCGCCAGCTCCCTCTGCTTCGCCTGCACCTTCTTGAGCGCCTCCACCTGCTGCGCGGACAGCGCCTCGAGTGTGGACGCCTTGTCGAGGTAGTCGTCCGGGTCGGCGGAGAGGAAGAGCTGGAGCGAGGGGTCGATGCCGCCCGAACGGTACTGCTCGCTGGCCATCGAACCGAGCTTCGCACGCAGTTCGTTGAGCTCGCCCTGCTCGCGGGCGACCTTGTCCTGGAGCCGGCTGATCTCCTTCTCCAGCTTGTCCTGCTTCTCCTGCGCCTCGTCGTACTGGTTGGTGGCGCGCTCGGTCTCCTCGTACAGCTTGTCGACCTTCTCCTTGACCTCGGCCTTGGTGGCCTTGGGGGCCGCGTTGGCGGACTGGGAGGCCAGGGCCACGGCAGCGGCGGCCGTCGCGGTCAGTACGGTCACGCGGGCTCGGCCGGGCTGTTTCGGTCGACGGTGGGACGCCACGAAGACGAACTCCTTCTTCCTCCAACCACCCACACGAAGCACGGTGGACGGCGCCCCGCCGCCGTCGCTCGCCTCATGCGAGCGACCTTCCGAACGAGGGGTCCACGCCACCCTAGTGATCTTCCCGTGACCAAATCAAAGACAGTTGTGCACAACTCCCGTCACGTTCCCCATCGTTCACGTACAAAGCGATCACAGCCCACGAAAAGGCTACTCACCGTAGCCGCCGCGGTACCCGACATGGGCCTCCCGCGCGTCCGGCCTTCGGTGGCGGAGTGCATCCGAACAGGGAGTCCACACAGAACACCCAAGAGAGCACAAAAGCGGTAAACGGATCCTGGACGCTCGCAACCGAGGAGGCCGGACCATGACTCACCCTCTCGTCCCGCCGAACGAGACCCCCGCTGTCGAGGGGTCGACCGCCGAAGCGCATCAGGAACGGGCGGACGGCGGCATCTGGGAGCACCCCGGGATCTGGCTCGGACTGATCCTGTTCGGATGCCTTCTCATCGCCGCGTTCTTCGTGGGCCGCATCGCGGGTCTGTGACACCAGATCCGTGCGACGGGGTCGGCGGCCGACGTTCTACGGTCGTGCGGCCGGGGTGCGTTGAGCTCGCGCGCCGGTCGGCACTCCCGGCATGGAGCCGCGCCGTACCGGCCGCGCAGCGGACCGCAAGAGGCACCTCGTCTTGAGCGGCACGTTCATCGTCTACAAGGGTCAACGGTCGTGCCGCCCGGGACACGCACGCGACCGCGTCACGCACCCGTACGTCCCCGGCGACAGCGCGCCGACGCCGAAGCGACCTGTGCGTGCCGACCCTCACCCCCCGCTGCTCTCCCGCACCACGATCCGATGGCCCACGACCTCGTCCCGGTAGGGGGCGGTCGAGTCCGGGTCGTCCACGCGCTCCAGCAGCCGGGTGACCGCCACGCGGGCGATCTCCCGTTTGTCGGGCGAGACGGTGCTCAGGCTGGGGACGCTGAACCGGGAGGCCTGGATGTCGTCGAAACCGACCACGTCGAGGTCACCGGGAACCCGCACACCGGCTTCGTGCAGGGCGCGCAGGGCGCCGAGTGCCAGATTGTCGTTCAGGCACAGCAGCGCGTCCGGAGGGGACACGCCCCGTGCCAGGCGGGCGGCCGCCTCGGCGCCGTCGTGCCAGTGGTAGGCGCCCACCGGCACCACCAGGTCGGCGTCGAAGGGAAGGCCCGCCGCGGTCAGGGCCTCACGGTAGCCGTCGGTGCGCAGCCGGTCGGTGCCCTGTCTGCCGCGCAGGGTGCCGCCGATCACCGCGATGCGCCGGCGCCCCCGGGACAGCAGGTGTTCGGTGGCCTCGCGCGCGGCCCGTACGTTGTCGATGCCGACGTGGTCGGTGTGTCCTTCGGCGGCGTGCTCGCCGAGCAGCACCAGGGGCAGCCGGCGGTCGCGGGTGGCCAGGTCGCGGGGCAGCAGGGACAGCGGGCTGAGGATCACCCCGTCGCAGAACTGGGTGTCGAAGCCGTGCAGCGCGGCCAGTTCGCGCTCGCGCTCTCCGCCGGTGTGGTCGATCAGCACGGTCCGGCCCTGGCGTCCGGCCACCTCCATGACGTGCCGGGCCAGTTCGGAGAAGTACGCGACGTCGAGTTCGGGCACGGCGAGGGTGATCATGCCGGTGCGGCCCTGACGCAACTGTCGGCCGGCGATGTTCACGCGGTAGCCCAGGGCGTCGATCGCCTCCTGGACGACGGTGCGGGTCCGTTCCGAGACGTGTTCGTAGTTGTTGATCACGTTGGAGACGGTTTTGGGTGAGACGCCGGCGTACTCCGCCACGTCCTTGATCCTCGGTCTGGCCGCCACGCTGACCTTCCTTCCGAACTCCGGCGATCATACCGATCACAGAGAGCCCTTTCCGGCCACCCGGTCCCACAGCAGAATCTGCGCCCGAGGTATTTACATCGATGTAATCGGCATGGTGCCATGTGCCCGCACGCTTCCGCACCTGGCGTGCAACGCACCGACCTGCAATCTCGCTTCGAGGAGCACCATGCCCGACCCGTACCTCCCGGACGAGCCACCCCGCCCCGAGTACCCCAGGCCCCAGTTCGTCCGGGACGCCTGGCTGAATCTCAACGGCGAGTGGCAGTTCGAGATCGACCGGTCCGACACCGGTCTGGAACGCGGCCTCACCGACCGCGACCTGGCCGACCGCATCCTCGTCCCGTTCTGCCCGGAGTCGGAGCTGTCCGGCGTCGGCGAGACGGACTTCCTGGAGGCGGTCTGGTACCGGCGTACCGTGACCGTGCCCGCCGAGTGGACCGACAGCCGCGTGCTGCTGCACTTCGGCGCGGTCGACCACGACACCACCGTGTGGGCCAACGGGCAGGAGGTCGCCCGGCACCGCGGAGGCTTCACCCCGTTCACCGCCGACCTCGGCGAGGTGGTCGCGGCCGGCGAGGAACTCACCGTCGTCGTACGCGCCCGGGACAGCCGCCACACCGTGCAGGCCCGCGGCAAGCAGGCGACCTGGTACGCCAACACGCACTGCCACTACACCCGGACCACCGGCATCTGGCAGACCGTGTGGCTGGAGCCGGTCCCCCGCGCCGTAGCGCTGCGACGCCCCCGCATCACCCCCGAGCTGGCCACCGGCTCCTTCCTGGTCGAGCTGCCGCTGTCCGCGAACCTCGCCGGTCACCGTGTGCGTGCGACGCTGAGCGACGCCGACGGCACCGTCGTCACCGCCGAGGGACGCGCCGATCTCGACCTGTGCCCCCGGCTGACGCTCGCCGTCCCCGAGGAGCGGCGGCGCACCTGGTCACCGGATGACCCCCATCTGTACGACCTGGTCCTGGAAGTGCTCGGCCCGGACGGGTCGGTGGTCGACAGCGTCCGCTCCTACGCGGGGCTGCGTTCGGTGTCCGTGCGTGGCAAGGAGCTGCTGCTCAACGGCGAGCGGGTCTTCCAGCGGCTGGTGCTGGACCAGGGCTACTACCCCGACGGCCTGATGACCGCGCCGAGCGACGCCGCGCTGCTGCGGGACATCGAGCTGGGGATGGCGGCCGGGTTCAACGGGGCAAGGCTGCACCAGAAGGTCTTCGAGGAGCGCTTCCTGTACCACGCCGACCGGCTCGGCTACCTGGTGTGGGGCGAGTTCGGGGACTGGGGCTGCGAGGTCGGCGTACGCGACGACAACCAGCGGCCCGACGCCTCGTTCGTCACGCAGTGGCTGGAGGCGCTGGAGCGGGACCACTCGCACCCCTCGATCGTCGGCTGGTGCCCGCTGAACGAGACGTACCAGAACCTGCACGACCGCATCACCGTGCTGGACGACGTCACCCGCGGCATGTTCCTCGCCACCAAGCAGGCCGACCCCACCCGTCCGGTCATCGACGCCTCCGGCTACGCGCACCGGGTGCCGGAGACGGACGTCTACGACTCGCACTGTTACGAGCAGGACCCGGCCGCCTTCGCCAAGATCATGGACGGTCTCGCCGAGGACCGGCCGTACGTCAACACCGGTCCCGAGGGCCGCACTTGGTCCGTGCCCTATCGCGGACAGCCGTACTTCTGCAGCGAGTTCGGCGGGATCTGGTGGGACCCGGAAGCCGCCGCCGCGGCCGGAGACGACGCGGCGAGCTCCTGGGGGTACGGCGAACGGCCGCGCACCGAGGAGGAGTTCGTGGAGCGCTTCCACGGCCTGACCGGCGTGCTGCTCGACGATCCCGCCATGTTCGGCTACTGCTACACGCAGCTCACCGACGTCTTCCAGGAACGCAACGGCGTCTACCGCTTCGACCGCTCGCACAAGGCGGACACGGCACGGCTGCGCGCGGCCCAACTGCGCCCGGCGGCCTACGAGTCCACGCCGTAGCCTCCGGTGCACCGCTGTCCACACAGGGACGTACCCGACCCTGTCTGAGATTTACATCGATGTAAGAACCTGTGGTGGGTGACGGCGCCGGGCGATCCACGATCCCCGCGCCGCCGCCCACCGGGAAGGAACTCCATGACCGGCACACCCGCCCAGGTCGGTCGCCACGGGCCGACCCGACGCCGTGTCCTGACCACGGCACTCGCCGCCGGCGCGGCGGCCCTCGGCACCGGAGCGCTCACCGGCTGCGGCTCGGCCCTGGCCGCCGACGACGGCTCCACCGTCCGGATGTGGGACCTGTTCAGCGGCGCCGACGGCGGCCTGCTCAACGACATGGTCGCCAAGGCCCGGCCCGACATGCCCGGCACCCACGTCGAACGCACCGTCCTGGAGTGGGGCACGCCCTACTACACCAAGCTCGCCATGGCCTCCGCCGGCGGCCGGGGACCCGACGTCGCCGTCTCCCACATGTCCCGTCTCGCCGGGTACGCGCCCACCGGACTCCTCGACGCGTGGGACCTGGACGTCCTGGCGGAGTACGGCATCGCCCGGGACGACTTCGCCGACGCCGTCTGGTCCCGCACCCAGTTCGACGGCAAGACCTACGCCATCCCCCTGGACACCCACCCCTTCATCGTCTTCTACCACCCCGGACCGGCGAAGAAGGCCGGCCTCCTCACCGCCGACGGCACCCTCGACACGGACGCCTTCTCCTCTCCCGAGAAGTTCCTCGCCGCGGGCAAGGAGCTCGCCAAGGCCTCCGGCAAGCAGGGCATCGCGTTCGGCTACGTCACCGACACCGCCCAGTGCTGGCGGCTCTTCTACGGCCTCTACCACCAGACCGCCGGCCGGTTCGAGCTGCCCGAGGGCGGCCCGGCCGAGGTGGACGTCGACCGCATGGCCGAGGTCATCTCCTTCATGGCCAGGATCGTCGACGGCACCGTCAACCCCCGCAGCCTCGACTACGCCGCCGCCATCGCCTCCTTCGTCAACAACCAGACGGCGATGATCCTCTCCGGCGAATGGGAACTGGGCACCTTCCGCACGACCGACAAGAACATCGGCGCGGCCCCCTTCCCCACCGTGTTCGGCACCCCGGCCGTCTACGCCGACTCGCACTCCTTCGTCCTGCCCCACCGCGACCACCCCGACGAGGAGCACCGGCGCCGCACCCACCGCGCGGTGGCCGCCCTGCTCAAGGCCGGACAGATCTGGGCCACCGCTGGCCACATCCCCGCCTACACACCGGTCACCGAGACCGCCGAGTACGCCGCGCTCACCCCGCAGTCCGACTACGCCCAGGCCGCGGACCACGTCGTCCTCGACCCGGCGGCATGGTTCGCCGGAGCGGGCTCCGACTTCCAGAACGCGATGTCCCAGGTCCTCCAGCAGGCCCTCCTCGGCGATATGAGCCCGGACCGCGCGGCACGCGCCATGGTCCGCCGCCTCAACACCTTCCTCTCCAAGCCCAGCCCGGCCTGATCCGGCCCGAACCATCCGCGCAGGAGGCACAACGATGTCCTCTCCCCTCGCCCCGTCCCGCACCGGGACGCCCCCGGCGCGCCGGATCCTCTCCCCCGGCCTGCTCTTCGCCCTGCCCTTCCTCGTGCTCTTCGCGCTCTTCATGGTCTGGCCCCTGGTCCAGGGACTGTGGATGAGCCTCACCGACACCTCGCTGTCGGCCCACACACCGAGCTTCATCGGCCTCGACAACTTCTCCGAGGCGCTCCAGGACGCCGAGATGTGGCGGGCCCTCGGCCACACCGTGTGGTTCACCGTCCTGTCGACCGTCCCGCTCGTCGTCGTCGCCCTCGGCATGGCCCTCCTGGTCCACACCGGGCTGCCCGGCCAGTGGGTGTGGCGCCTGGCGTTCTTCGCGCCCTACCTGCTGCCCGTCGGGGTGGTCACGCTGGTGTGGGCCTGGCTCTTCCAGGGCGACCTCGGCCTGTACAACCAGCTCCTCAACGCGGTCGGTCTCGACTCCGTGGCCTGGCTGAGCGACAAGTCGGTCGCGATGTGGGCGATCGTGCTCACCACCCTGTGGTGGACCGCCGGCTTCAACTTCCTGCTCTACCTCGCGGCCCTGCAGTCCGTGCCCGACCACCTCTACGAGGCGGCCGCCCTGGACGGCGCGGGAGCCTGGCGGCGCCTGTTCTCCATCACGCTGCCGCAGCTCAGCCGGATCACCGTCGTCGTCACCGTGCTGCAGGTCCTCGCCTCGCTGAAGGTCTTCGACCAGATCTACCTGCTCACCAAGGGCGGCCCGGACAACTCCACCCGCCCGGTCATCGAGTACATGTACGACGTCGGCTTCACCGGCTACCGGCTCGGCTACGCCTCGGCGATCAGCTACGTCTTCTTCGCCCTCGTCATCCTCGCCTCCGCGGCCCAGTACGCCGCCCTCCGCCGCCGGGAGAAGTGACATGACCTCCACCACCGAGCTGCCCGCCCGCAGCCCCAAGGCCGCACCCCGCTCACCGGTCATCCGCGAGGTGGCCGCCCGCAGACACCGCGCCGAGGCCCGCCGCACCCACCTCTCCCTCGGCGACAGCCGCACCGCCCGCGCCCTCACCTTCGCGGTGCTCACCCTGCTGGCCCTGCTGTGGCTGCTGCCGGCCGGCTGGGGACTGCTGACCGCCTTCAAGTCGGAGCAGGACGCGAGCGATCCCGTCCACTGGCTGTGGCCGCGGCACGGCTTCACCTTCGACGGGTTCCGCAGCGTGTGGGAGCGCGGCGACCTGCCCCTGTGGATGTTCAACAGCTTCCTGATCGCGACCGTCGTCACGGTGGTCACGGTGGCCGTGTCGGCGATGGCCGGTTACGCCTTCTCCCGCACCCGGTTCGCCGGCCGCAAGGCCCTGTTCACCCTCACCGTGGCGGCCGTCCTGGTGCCGCCGCAGATGCTGATCGTGCCGTGGTTCCAGCAGATGCTCACCCTGAACCTGGTCGACACCTACGCGGCGGTGATCCTGCCGCAGACCGTCGCGCCGGTGATGGTGTTCATCCTCAAGCGCCATTTCGACTCCCTGCCACGGGAGTTGGAGGAGGCTGCGCGCATCGACGGCGCCGGGCACATCCGCATCTTCTGGTCCGTGCTGCTGCCGCTGTCCCGCCCGATGCTGTCGGCCGTCGCGATCTTCGTGTTCATCGGGGCCTGGAACAACTTCCTGTGGCCCTTCGTCTCCACCTCGGACCCCGATCTGATGACCCTGCCCGTGGGCATCACGTCGGTCAAGGACGCCTACGGTGTCCAGTACGCCCAGTCGATGGCGTCGGCCGTGCTGGCCGCGCTGCCCCTGGTGGTCGTCTTCCTGTTCTTCCAGCGGCACATCGTCAAGTCCGTCGCCACGACCGGACTCGGCGGCCAGTGAGACCGCCCGTCGGCTGAAAGGCACCCACCACTCAGGCACCACCCCACCCCACGGAGTCGCCCATGAGTACATCCCCCCGCACGGCCCGCACCGCGACACTGCTCGCCCTCCTGCTGACCGTGATGTTCTCCCTGGTCTCCACTCCCCCGTCGGCCGCGACGCCCCAGGCCGCGGCCGCCACCAGCAGCACGTTCCGCAATCCGCTCAACACCGGGCCCGACCCGTACCTGACGTACTTCAACGGCTCGTACTACATGACCACCACCCAGGGCGGCAGCATCCGCATGTGGCGCTCGCCGTCCCTGGCCACCCTGCTGGCCTCGGACCCCGTCACCGTCTGGACCGACACGGACAACTCCCGCAACAAGAACATCTGGGCCGCGGAGTTCTACCGCTTCGGCAACCGCTGGTACCTCTACTACACGGCCGACGACGGCGTGGACGACCACCACCGCGTCTACGTCCTCGAGTCCGACGCCGACTCCCCCACCGGCCCCTACCACTTCAAGTCGGCGCTGGTCCCGCCCAACCACACCGACGACTTCGCGATCGACCCCAGCGTCTTCACCCACAACGGCAAGCTGTACCTGGCCTACAGCGGCATCAACGCCTACCAGCACAACGGCCTCAACATCGCGCCGCTGTCGAACCCCTACACCGTCTCCGGCAACGCGGTCGCCATCAACGCCGCCGGCGGTTGCGCGGAGGTGCGAGAGGGACCGGAGTTCCTCAACCGCAACGGCCGTACCTGGATGACCTATTCGGCCTGCGACACCGGCAAGCCCGACTACCAACTGTGGATGCTCTCCCTCGCCGACGGCGCCGACCCGCTGGTGGCCGCCAACTGGCAGCAGCGCACCGGCGCGGTGTTCGCCCGCAACGACGCGGTCGGCGTGTACGGCCCCGGCCACCACGCCTTCTTCAAGTCCCCCGACGGCACCCAGGACTGGATGGTCTACCACGCCAAGACGACCTCGCAGTACACCTACACCGACCGCACCAGCCGTGCCCAGCAGATCAGTTGGAACGCCGACGGCAGCCCGAACCTCGGTACCCCGCTCGCCATGGGCGCCACCCAGAACCTGCCCTCCGGTGACCCCGGCTCGGGCAACCACTGGATCAACGACGACGGCCGTTCCAGCGGCGACGCCACCCTCGCCTACACCGGCGCGTGGAACTCCGGCACCGGCTGCGCCACGCAGTGCTTCTGGGGCGACGACCACTGGAGCGACCAGGCCGGCAACACCGCGACCTTCACCTTCACGGGCACCCGGATCGCGCTGCTGTCGGTGCGCGACACCGGCAATGGGATCGCCGCGATCAGCGTCGACGGCGGCGCGGAGACCCGCGTCGACTTCTACGGCGCGATCCGCACCGGGGAGACCGTCCAGTACGCCAGCCCGAAGCTGGCCCCCGGCCGGCACACCCTGCGGGTCCGGGTGACCGGCGAACACAACACCCAGTCCACGGCGTCCTTCGTGAGCGTGGACCGGGCCGAGGTGTACACCGGCTGACGGTCGCGCAAGGCGGCGGTCGCTCCTCTGCAGGGCGTTACTGGAGTGACCGCCGCATCACCGATGCCCGTCACGTTCCACGGCGGCTCGGAAGCACTTGGTCGAGTTGGCTGCGGGAGGTGATGCCCAGCTTGGTGAAGACCTTGCTCAGGTGGTACTGCACGGTGCGGGCGCTGATGAACAAGCGGGTACCGATCTCAGGGTTGGACAGTCCGTCCCGTGCCATGTGTGCGATCTGCGCTTCCTGCGCGGTCAGTTGGGCATGCCGGGCAGGTGCGGTACGTCTTTGGACGGTGCCACCGGAGGCTCGGAGTTCGCGACCGCTCCGCCCGGCGAACCCTGCCAGGCCCATGGCGTCGAGCAGGGCATGAGCCGTGCGCAGGTGTTCTCGGGCGTCGGCGCGGCGCCGTTCGCGGCGCAGCCACTCTCCGTAGAGCAGGTGCGAACGTGCGAGGTCCGCCCGAAAGCTGGTCTTGCCGAAGTGGGTGATCGCCTCCCGGTAGAGAAGATCGGCTGTGCTTCCTTCCTCCAGCAGGGCGTTGGCGCGTGCCTGCGTGCCCAGAGCCCAGTCGGTACCGCTGGCCGTGGCCATGACGGCCAGTGGGTGGAAGGCCTCTGCCGCGAGTTCCGGCTCGCCGCACCGGGTGGCAGCCTCGACGACCTCCGGCAGCACCCAGCACAGTGAGACGACCTCCGTGCCCTGGGCGACTGCGTGGTGACCTGCGGCCAGTGCCTGGTCGTACCGGCCGAGCCCGTTGTTGAGCACACTCGCGGCCCAGTCGGCGAAGATGACGCCGATGCCCTCTCCGCGCCGGGTGGCGTCGTCGAGTGTGGCCTGGATCAGTTGGACCGCTCGGGCCTCGTCGCCGCGGTATGCGGCGAGGCCCATGGCCGCGTAGGGCGCCAGGCCACTGCCTGTCGCCTCCTTCACTGCCTCCAGCTCGTGAGTCATCGCGTCCGTGGCGGTGAGATCGCCGGTGAACAACAGCAGCGCGGCACGTGCTGTCAGAGCGAGGGGAAGCTCGCTCAGCGCGCCGATCTCGCGTGCCAGGCGCAGATAGCGGGCGGAGAGTCGCTCCCACTGCTGATCGTCCCAGGTTCTTATGGCTGTGATGTTTGCCAGCCACATCCACCGCAGTTGCTCATCGACGGCCATGGCCGTGCCGAAGGTGCTGAGAGCCTGACGCAGGAGGGGCATCCCGGATGAATAGCCGTGATGGAGACTGGCCGCTGTGCCGTCGAGGAGGAGGTCGGGGGCACGTGGGGCGTGGCTGGGCGGCGGTGCGGTGCCGGCGGCTCTGGCCACCTCAGCGGCGTCGCTGCCGGGATGGGCCAGGTGGCCGGCGAAGATCGCGGCAGAGAGAGCGTCCAGGTAGGTGGCCCGGGACAGATCCGGGTCCACGGAAGCGAGCTGACCGGCCGCAGTGAGCAACAGTGCGGGGGCCTGGCCACCGCGGGCCGTGATGAAGTCGATCTGGGCTCGCAGCATGTCGACCGTGGCTTGCTGCAGGTCGTCGAGCGACTCGGCGTCAGCCATGGCCAACAGGTCGCGTGTCGCCTCCAGTTCGCCTGCTTGGATCGCGATCCGTGCGGCGGTCAGGGCTCGTGCGGCGCGGTGCTCCGGGTCGAGGGTGAGGGCCGCCGCCCTGTGGAGGAAGGCGGCAGCGGCGGCCAGGCCGCCGCGTGTCCGGGCCCGCTCGGCTGACGCCTCCAGATCCGCGGCGATGTCCTCGTCCGGGCCTGCCGTCGCCTGCGCCCGATGCCACGCGCGCCGGTCGGGATCGAGCTGCGGGTTGGTGGCGACTGCCAGGGCCTGGTGAATCCGGCGCCTGCGCCGGGCGGAGGCTGACTTGTAGGCCGCCGAGCGGGCCAGTGGGTGGCGAAACTGCACCCGGGTGTCGAGGCGCGCGAGGCCGTCGGCGACTTCCGGGACTGCGGCGGTGGAGGGATCGATGCCGAGGCGTGCTGCGGCTCGCCATACGAGTGCCGGATCGCCGGAGGGGTCGGCAGCGGCGACCTGAAGCAACATCCGGACTGGTTCCGGGAGGGCGGTGATGCGCCGCGAGAAGTGTTCCTCGATGCTTCCCATGCGCGGGGCGGCATCCGGAAGCCCGAATCCTCCGGCCAGTTCTGCCGCTGTCCATGCCTGCGGCAGCTCCAGCAGAGCCAGCGGGTTGCCGTGGGCCTCCAGGATGATCCGGTCCCGTACCTGTGTGTCGATCGGCCCGCTCCATACGGTGTCGAGCAGGGTGCGGGCGTCCTGGTCGGGCAGTCCCTTGACCGCCAGCTTCGGCAGTCCGGCCAGGTCGTCGGTACGGCGGGTGGCGAGGATCAAGCCGATCGATTCATTGCCGAGTCGACGAGCGACGAAGGCGAGGATCTGAGCCGAGGCCTGATCGAGCCACTGCTGGTCGTCGATCAGACACACCAGGGGCCGTTGCTCGGCCATGTCGGAAAGCAGTGCGAGCGTGGCCAAGCCGACCATGAAGCGGTCGGGTGCGGGACCCTCGCCCACACCGAACGTTGTCCGCAGCGCCGCACGCTGCGGAGCGGGCAGGTGCTCCAGCCGTTCGAGCATGGGCACACAGAGCTGGTGGAGCCCGGCGAAGGCGAGTTCCATCTCCGACTGGATCCCGGCCGCCCGTACGACGCGGCAGCCGTCCGCGCGGGTTGCCAGGTATTCGAGCAGAGCTGTTTTCCCGACGCCCGCCTCGCCGTGGAGGACGAGGGAGCGGCTCTCACCGGCACGCACGGCCTTGATCAACCGCTCGAGCACGTCGCGCTCGGCGTGGCGTCCGGTCAGCTCCACCGCGCGCCTCCACTTGCGCAGTTCAGCGTGCTTCCAGACACCAGCACACCACCTCCGCGGGTCGAACACCAGCCATCGTTGCCGGCCAGTGGCGGATGCGGGCGCCCGTGCGACAGGCGGACCGTACGAGGACACGCCCTGAACGCGTCCGACCGTCGGCCGCGCGACGCCCCAACCATCCCAGTCTCACGCACCACGCGGCCTGCAGTGGATCAAGCTGCCACTCAGGCCTGAGCGGAGAGGACCATGCCCACCCTTCACCACCGCTACGCAACGGTCCACGGCCAACGACTCTTCTACCGGGAAGCCGGCCCGGCCGACGCACCGACTGTGGTGCTGCTGCACGGCTTCCCCACCAGCTCCTTCATGTTCCGGGACCTGATTCCCCTGCTGGCCGACCGCTATCACGTGATCGCACCCGACCATCTGGGCTTCGGTCTGTCGGACGCGCCCTCGGTGGAGGAGTTCGACTACACCTTCGACGCGCTGTCGGACCTGACGGCGGAGCTTCTGACGGGCCTCGGGGTCAGCCGCTTCGCGATGTACGTCCAGGACTACGGGGCGCCGGTGGGGTGGCGTCTGGCGCTGGCTGATCCGACAGCGGTGACGGCGATCATCAGCCAGAACGGCAATGCCTACGAAGTCGGCTTCGTGGAGGAGTTCTGGAAGCCGGTGCGAGCGTACTGGGCGGAGCGGAGTGCCGAGACGGAAGCGGCTCTGCGCCAGGCACTGACGCTGGAGGTCACCCGGTGGCAGTACCTCAACGGAGCTCCCGAGGAGAGCCTGGTCAGCCCGGACACCTGGCACCACGACTTCGCTCTCCTGTCCAGGCCCGGGAACGACCTGGTACAGCTCCGGCTCTTCGCTGACTACGCGAACAATCTGCCGCTGTACCCGAAGCTGCACTCCTACCTGCGCGAGAGCCAGGTGCCGGTCCTGGCCGTGTGGGGCCGCAACGACGAGATCTTCGGCCCTGCGGGCGCCCTCGCATTCGCCGAGGATTCGCCCGGCGCTGAGATCTGTCTGCTCAACGGAGGTCACTTCCTCCTCGAGAGCCACCTGGACGCTACCGCCGGCATCATCCGTCAGTTCCTCGGGAGAGTGCTGACGTGACCGGCTGCCGGTCACAGCGGCAGTCGTCCTGGGTCTTCGGACGTGAGGGGGCGATGGCCCGTGTCGTGACGGTCGCCCGTCGTGCCGTGGAAGCCGGCGTCGTGGCTGCCGAGCGGGACCGTCACGATGACGATCATGCTCCTCGCTGCCTCGACCTGCGGCTTCGCACGTCCACGGCGGGGCAGCCTCGCACCCGACCGGACGGCGTCCTGTCCACCCACAGATCCGAGAGGAACCGGACCATGGGCCTTTCCTGGCAGCAAGGACCACTCGCCACCGGAGCAGTCGGCCGATTCCTGGTGCCCGGCCCGCTGCCCGACCGCATGCTGTTCGCCGAGCCACTGCGGCGGCGTATGCGGGTCAGATTCGCGGACACGTGGATCACCGACACGGAGGACGTCGTGCTCCTGCACGAGCCCGGCCGCTACCCCGTGGCCTACTTCCCACTGGCTGACGTCACCGGGGGCGTCCTGGAGGAGACCGCGCACACGACCCAGCATCGTGACCTTGGCCGGACCTCGTGGTACACCGTCCGGGCCGGGGACCACAGCAGACAGCGCGCAGCCTGGCAGCACAGCGATCTTCCCGATCACGCGCAGGACCTGAAAGGGCGGGTGGCCTTCGCGTGGCGGGCGATGGACGCCTTCTACGAGGAGGACGAACGAATCGTCGGGCACGCGGCGGACGCCTACCACCGCATCGACATCCGCCGGACCAGCCGACACCTGATCGTCCGCGGCGCCGACCGCGTCATCGCCGACAGTGTCCGGCCTCTGGTGCTGTACGAGTCCGGCTTCGCCCCTCGCTGGTACGTCCCCCGGGAAGACGTGGACGAGTCCGCTCTGCGCCCCGTCGACGGGCAGACCTTCTGCCCGTACAAGGGCCTGGCCAGCTACTACGACGTCGACGGCGCACGGCGCGCGGCCTGGTCGTACGAGAACGCCTGGTCCGAAGTACGGCGTGTCTCCGGGATGCTGTCGTTCGAACCCGACGAGATCGAGGTGCGGCTCGATGGCGTTCGGCAGAGGCTGGAGGCCGGTCAGAACGTCGTGTCGCACGGCGTCGACCGGAACCTTGACCTCGACGAAGCGATCTCTGAAGGGCAGGCCTGACCAGGAAGGTCCGTGGCGGGCCACCGTGGAGAGGATGAGCCGATGCCTTCCTTGCTGTCGGTGAATGTCGGCATGCCGAAGAACGTGAGGTGGAAGGACCGGACCGTCTGGACCGGCGTGTGGAAGTACCCGGTGGCGGGCCCGGTGATGGCCCGGCGGCTCGGTCTCGAAGGCGACGGCCAAGGGGACACCGCGGGCCATGGCGGTGAGCAGCGGGCCGTGCTGGTCTACCAGATCGAGTCGTACCGGTACTGGCAACAGCACTTCGGCCGCACCGACTTCTCCTACGGCCAGTTCGGGGAGAACCTCACGGTCGACGGCTTGGCCGACGACGAGGTGTGCATCGGGGACCGCTATCGCCTGGGCGAGGCCGAGTTCGAGGTGACCCAACCGCGGGTCACGTGTTACCGGGTGGGCATGCGGCTGGGCGAACCCGAGCTGCCCGCTCTCTTGGTCAGCCATCACCGCCCCGGCTTCTACATGCGTGTGATCCGCGAGGGACACATCCAGGCGGGAGACAAGGTCATCCGGACCCGGACCGGACCAGGAAGCCTGAGCGTGGCGGACACCGACGCGCTGCTCTACCTCCCCGGCCGCACACCCGCGAAGCTGCGGCTCGCCCTGGACATCCCGGCCCTGAGCCCCGGCTGGCAGGGCTCCTTCCGTGACCTTCTCCAGAGTGCGAAGCAGCCCGGCCCTGCTCCCGTCCCCGCGGAACCGAAGTTCGCCTGGGAAGGGTTCCGCTCGCTGCGCGTGGCCCAAGTGGTTCCGGAAAGTTCCTCCGTGTCCTCCCTCTACCTGGAAGCCGCTGACGGTTCCCCGCTGCCCTGGGCCCGCGCGGGCCAGTACCTCACCCTGCGCCTCCCGGGAGCCGGAGACCCAGCCCCGATCCGCACCTACTCACTGTCCTCAGCCCCGGGCGACGAGCGCTACCGGATCAGCGTCAAGCGCGAACCGCACGGTGCCGTCAGCGGGTACCTGACCACCAGGCTCGGGCCCGGCACGGTCCTCGATGCCGCGGCCCCGCGGGGGGAGTTCGTCCTCCACGAGGGGGAAGGCCCGGTTCTCCTCGTCTCCGCCGGGATCGGACTGACTCCCGTCCTGGGGATGCTCCACGAACTCGCCGCCTCCCACAGCAGCCGGGAGGTGTGGTGGATCCATGGCGCGCGCAACGCGAAGGAGCACCCGCTGGCCGCCGAGGCGCACACCCTGCTCGCATCGCTCACGCAGTCCCATGAGCAGGTGTTCTACAGTGCCGCCGACCCGGCGGAATGCCGCCGCCATCACGCCAAGCCCGGGCGCCTGACCAAGGACAGGCTGATGACACTGGGCATACCCTCGGATGCCACGGCATACGTGTGCGGGCCGACGCCCTTCATGACCGACATCGTGAACGCACTCACCGTCATGGGCCTCGACCCGGCCGCCGTGCACACCGAGGTCTTCGGTGCCCTGCCCTCCATCAATCCCGGAATCACGGAGCAGGCAGCCGTGCCGCCTCACCAACCGGCGGGACCGCCCGGAGCCGGGCCACTGGTCACCTTTGTCCGCAGCGGCATCTCCACGCCGTTCCCCGACAGCGCGGGCAGTCTGCTGGAACTCGCGGAGGCATGCGCCGTACCCACCCGCTGGAGCTGCCGCACCGGGGTGTGCCACACCTGCGCCACCCCCGTCCTGCTCGGCGAAGTCACCTACGAACCGACGCCACTTGAGGCTCCCGCCAACGGGCAGGCACTGATCTGCTGCACCCGACCCGCCACCGACATCGTCCTCGACATGTGAACAAGCCGCCCCCATGACCGCGAGCATCGATCCGGCAGGTGCCTGATGGACTACAACCTCGAAGTCGTCACTCTCCCGGTTCACGACGTGGACCATTCGCTCGCCTTCTACACAGAGAAGGCCGGCTTCAACCTGGACGTCGACTATCAACCCAACGACGCCTTCCGGGTGGTCCAACTGACGCCGCCCGGGTCGGCTTGCTCGGTCCAGATCGGCCTCGACCTCACTGACGCACCAGCCGGGACAGCCCGTGCCCTCTGCCTCGCCGTCACCGACCTCCGGGCAGCCCACCTGCAACTCACCGAACGCGGCCTACAGGTCAGCGACATCCGGCACAAGAGGTCCGTCGCGGACTGGCAGGGGGACTGGGAACCCGGGCTCGATCCTGAGCACCGGGACTACGCCAGCGTCGCCGACTTCACCGACCCGGACGGCAACACATGGATCCTCCAGGAAATCGGCCACCAGCAGGCGAGCACTGCACCAGGCTACGAATGACTAGGAATCCAGGCAGCCATGACGAAGGCCAGTGACACACCGAAGGAAGCGGAAGGCGAGGCGACCTCGTTCGGCGTCGTACGCGACACCGGTCGCCTGGTCATGTTCAGCGACGGCATCATTGCCATCGCCATCACTCTTCTGGTGCTGGAGATCCCCCCGCCCCACGACACACGTCACCTCTGGCACAGCCTGGCGGAGTTGTGGCCGTCGTACTTCGCCTACGTCCTCACCTTCCTGCTGATCGGACAGGTGTGGGCCAACCACCACATCATGTTCGACCACGTGCGCAGTGCCGACCGCGTGGTGCTCTTCCTGAACACGCTGCTCCTGATGGACGTCGCCTTTCTGCCGTTCTCCGCTTCCGTACTGGCCGAGGCGTTCCGAGACGGACACGGTCAACGCGCCGCCGTGGTCCTGCACGGCACCGCCTTCGGGATCCTGGCAGTGCTCTTCAACCTCATCTGGGGATACGTGCGTCGCGGCCGCCGGCTGCTCACACCTGTCATCGACGCGGCCGGCGTGGCCGCCATCACCCGGCGCTTCCGCCTCGCCGTGATCTGGCTCGCCGCGGGAACCGTACTGGGCGCCGTCCTCCCCGTGCTCGGAGTGGCGGTGATCGCAGCCTTCATCGCCTTCTACTGGCTGCCCATCACGGGCGAGACCGCCGTCCGAGGGGGATCGCAGCGATAACCCGGCCGGCCCGGCCCGGTCAGGTCACCGGCCCCGCGATACGCGGCTCCGGGTCGTACGCGGACTGTTCTGTGAGGTCGTGCAGGCGGGTGGCGGCGGTGAGCATGTCCTGGTGGGTGGTGTACAGGGCGTTGACGCCGAAGCGGAGCAGGTCGGGGGCGCGCATGTCCGCGATGATTCCGTGGTTCGCGAGGGCGGCGGTGAGGCCGCGGGCGTGGGTGTGGCGGAGGGTGATCTGGCTGCCGCGACGGGCGGGGTCGGCCGGGGTGACGGGGGTGAAGCCCAGGGGAGTGAGCAGTTGCTCCACGCAGTGGAGGAAGAAGCCGGTCAGGGACAGGCTCTTGGTGCGGACCTGGACCAGGTCGACACCGTCGAAGGCGGTGAGAGCCGCTTCGAGGGCGAGGAGGGACAGGATCGGCGGGGTGCCGATGCGGGCGCGGGCGATGCCGGGGGCTGGCGTGTACTCGCGGGCGAGAGCGAACGGGTCGGCGTGGCCCGTCCAGCCCGGCAACGGGGTTTCCAGCGTGGTGTGGTGGCGTCGGGCGACGTAGAGGAAGGCGGGGGCGCCGGGTCCGCCGGAGAGGAACTTGTAGCCGCAGCCGACCGCCAGGTCCACGCCCAGGCCGTCGACGTCCAGGGGTAGTGCACCGGCGGCGTGGCACAGATCCCACAGCGCGAGGGCGCCCGCGTCGTGGGCGGCTCGGGTCAGCGCCCGCATGTCGTACAGCTCGCCGGTGCGGTAGTCGACGGGTGAGTAGCTGACGACTGCGACCCGCCTGCCCTCGGCCGCGAGGAAGTGCGGAAGGTCCGCCGGGGGTACGTGCCGCACCTCCAGGTCGCGGCGGCGGGCGACCGCGTCGGCGAGGTAGCGGTCGGTCGGGAAGTGCCCGGGGTCGGTGACCAGCAGCGGCCGGTCCGGGCGGAGTGCGGCGGCCGCGTCGAGTGCCGTGAAGAGCTGCACGCTGGTGGAGTCGCCGGCGACCGTCTGTCTCGGCGCCGCCCCGATGAGCGCGCCGACGGCGTCGCCGACGCGCAGCGGCGCCTCCCACCAACCGGCCTCGTTCCAGGAGCCGATGAGCCCGGTACCCCACTGCCGTCGTACGACGTCGTCCAGGGCCGCCGGCACGGCGGCGGGCAGCGGGCCCAGGGAGTTGCCGTCGAGATACACGACGTCCGGCGGGAGCAGGAAGCGGGTCCGGAGGTCGGACAGGGTGTCGGCGGCGTCGAGCTGTGCGGCCTGCTCGTGCAGGGTGGCGGTTGCGGAGAGTGCGGTGGTCATCGGTGTGCGGCCTCCTCGTGCGTGCGGCCGGCGTCCGCCGGGGGGAAGGCGGCCGCCATGTCCCGGAGGGTGTCGGCGACCGCCCGGGCGCCGGGTGCCCCGGGTTCGATCAGGGTGTAGTGGCCGGTGCCGGGCAGGACGACCGTCCTGAGGTCCTGGTGCACGGCCGCGTAGTCGCTGAACTGCGTGAGGGGGACCTCCTCGTCCGCGGCACCGTGCAGGAGCACGGTGGGCACGCCCGTGGTCCCCGCGTCGCGCAGCAGGCTGAGGGGGTCGACTTCGGGCAGGCGGGCGGTGAAGTGCTCCTCGCCGCCGAGGAGTTGCAGGGCGGCGTCGTTGCTGAGGCGGTCGCGGCGGGTGGCGGTGAGGTCGGTGATCGGGGCGAGGGCGAGCACGCTCGTCGGCAGGTTGCGGGTGTGCCAGCGGGAGTCGGGCGGCAGCAGGCCCCGGGCGGCGCACCACAGGGCCAGGTGCCCGCCGGAGCAGTGGCCTGCCAGGACGTAGGGGCGCCCGTCGGGCAACGTGTCCACGATGCGGGCGATGTCGTCGAAGGTCTCGGGATAGCCGCCCGCGCCTCCGGAACGTCTGAAGCCCGGGAGCAGGACGTCGAACCCCTGCGTGGACAGCCAGGCCGCGAACGGGGTCAGGTGCATCCGGTCGTAGCGCCAGTAGCCGCCGTGCAGGAGGATCACCAGCGGGGCGTTGGGGTCCTCGGACGGCCAGGCGTCGTAGGACTGGTGGGGGTGGTCGCCGTAGCGGCCGTGCACCGGTGCCAGGACCGGCTTCAGGCTCAGGACGCGCTGTTCCTCCTCGGCCGCGAAGGCGGAGATCGTCCTAGACGTCACCGCGCACCTCCCACAGTTCGGGGAAGACCGGCCGGGCCGCTCGCTGTTCGAGCCAGGCGAGTCCCGCGGATCCGGCGCTGCCGGGTTTGGCTCCCATGGCGCGGCGGACCACCAGGACGTGGTCGAACCGCCAGCGCGTGACGAGTTCGGCGATGTCGGTGAGCAGTTCGCCCAGCGCGAGGTGGGGGTGGTGCTGCGGTCCGGCGTAGACGTGCCTCCATGCCTCCACCACGCCGGGGTCGCTGTCGTAGGGGCGGGTCACGTCGCGTTCACGGACGTGCGCCGGGACCGGCAGGCCCTGGCGGTGGAGGTAGGCCAGCACATCGTCGTACAGGGACGGTTCGCGGTAGGTCTCGGCCAGCGCCTCGTGGACGGCCGGGTCGCCGCGGTGGGCGCGCAGCAGCCCGGCGGACTTGTCGCCGAGGAGGAACTCCATGTGCCGGTACATCGCCGACTGGAAGCCCGAGGCCCGGCCGAACGCGGCCCTGAAGCCGTTGAACTGGGCAGGAGTCAGGGCGGCGATGGGCGCCCAGGCGCCGTTCAGAGCGGTCAGTGCGCGGCGGCTGCGCACCAGCGCGTCCATGGCGGCGGGCAGGTCGTCCTTGGCGAAGGCGACCTTGGCGGTGCGCCACTCGTGCACGATCAGCGTGAACCACAGCTCCATCACCTGGGTGGTGACGAGGAAGCCCATCTCGTCCGGGGCCTCGGTGAGCGGCTGCTGCAGCGTGTTGAGGACGGAGGCGTGCACATACGTGTCGTAGGGGCTGGCGCCGTCGAAGGGGCAGGTCAGGGCGTCTTCGGTCGCCGGTGCGTCGAGGGTGGTCGTGCGGACGTTCATCACATCTCCTAGGGGTGCGGAGGGGTCACACACCGAGGTGGGCGCCGCCGGAGGCGTCGATCCACTGACCGGTCATCCAGCGGGCGTCGTCGCTCGCGACGAAGGAGACGACGTCCGCGATGTCCACCGGGTCGCCGAGCCGGCCGAACGTGGAGGCCTCGGAGTAGCGGCGGCGGATCTCCGGGACGGCGAGCGTGGGGTTGATCTCCGTCTCGGTGTAGCCGGGTGCGACGGCGTTGACGGTGATGCCGCGGGGGCCGAGTTCCTGGGCCAGGGAGAGGGTGAGGTAGTCGAGGGCGGCCTTGGTCATGGTGTAGGAGACGATCGCCGGGAAGGCGACGCGGGTCGCGACGGAGGAGATGTTGACGATCCTGCCGCCGTCCCGCAGGCGGTCCAGTCCGCGCTGGATGATGAAGAACGGCGCCTTGGTGTTGATGGCGAAGACGCGGTCGTAGTCGGCCTCGGTCACCTGGGCGAGCGGGCGGGGGACGGTGATGCCCGCGTTGTTGACGAGGATGTCCAGGCCCGCCGGGGCGTCCTGCTCCGCCAGGGCGTCGTCGAAGGCGGACCACAGGGTGTCGGCGTCGCCGGGGACGCCGAGTTCGGCGTGGACCGGGAAGGCGCGGCCGCCCTCGGCCTGGATCTCCTTGACGGTCCGCTCGGCCGCCGTCAGGTCGTGGCCGTAGTGGACCGCGACGAGGGCGCCCTCACGGGCCAAACGGTGACTGATGGCTCTGCCGATGCCCCGGCTGCCTCCGGTGACCAGGGCGGTCTTCCCCGTGTGGCGGGCGGTGGCGGTCATCGTGGGTCTCCTTCGTTGCAGAGTGACGTGGCGGTGGCGGCTGCGGTGGGCGATCGACGTCGAACGGGATCTCGGGTGCGCTTCGCGCGTCGACATTGAGGGCGATCGCCGGATGGGGTCTCGGGTGTACCTAGGGCGTCGAGGGCGACTGTCGAACGGGGTCTCGAAAGCGCGTCAGGCGTCGAAGTCGAGGGCGATCTCGGAGGTGCGGGGTCGGGCGCGGCAGACGAGGGTGTAGCCGGCGGCGCGGTCGCGTTCGTCCAGGGCGTGCTGGCCGTCCGCCGTCACCTGTCCGTAGACGACCTTCGCGCGGCAACTCCCGCACACGCCCTCACGGCAGGCGTAGGGCACGTCGGGGTGGCTGCGCAGCAGTGCGTCGAGCAGGACAGGGTCCTCCGGCAGGACGGTGGCGGCGCGGCGACGCCCGTCGAGCAGGGCGGTGACCCGGTACTCGCCCGCCCTCGGTGACTGCGTGACCGGCTCCGGTTCCGGTGGCCGCGTGCCGTCGGCGGTGAACAACTCCCAGCGGACGAGCGAGGGTTCTGCCCCCAGTTCGGCCAGCACGTGCCGTGCGGTGGCGACGAGGCCGGGCGGTCCGCACAGGGCGAACGTGGTGTCCGGTCCCGGGCGGGCGTCCACGGCCGCCAGCAGCCGACGCACCCCGGACGCGTCCAGCCGCCGGGCGAGCGGACCGTTCCCGCTCCCCCGGTCCTCCCGCGTCAGCACGTACAGGACGGTGAGACGGTCGACGAACTCGTCCTTGAGCTCCGCCAGTTCATCGGCGAGTACGGCGTCGGCGGAGGTGCGGACCGAGTGGACGAGGCTGACCCGGCAGGCCGGGTCACTGCGCAGGGCGTGGGCGGCCATCGGGGCCATCGGGGTGATGCCGGTGCCGCCCGCGAGGAGGACGTGGTGGGCACCCGGCAACCGAGGCAGGGCGAAGCTGCCGGTGGGCGCGGACAGTTCCAGGCGCGCGCCCGGTACGAGCCGGGTGGTGGCGTGCTCGCCGAAGCCGCCGGGGCCGGAGCGCTTGATCACCAGGCGGAGTGCGGTCGGAGTGTACGGCGGCGGACAGATCGAGTAGCTGCGGCGCAGTTCGGCGCCGGCCTGTCGGTGCCGGACGACGACGTGCTGGCCGGGGTGGTGGGCGAAGACGTCGCGCAGGCCGCTGGGCACGTGCAGGGTGACGGCGACCGTGTCGGTGCTCAGGTGAAGGACCTCGGTGACGTCCAGCGGGTGCCAGCCGGAGCGGCGGGGCGGAGCGCCGGCCGGTGCCTCGTCGAGCAGGGCGGGTGGGGCGGTGTTCACGGTGTGCCTCACAGCGCGGTCAGGTGGGGGAAGGGCTCGCGGCACGCCGTGCACCACAGCACCGACTGGCAGCGGGCCGGTCCGAAGGTGCTGTGCAGCCGGGTGGCCCGTGAGCCGCAGTGCGGGCAGGGCACGGCACCCAGCGCGACGGGTACGGGGCTTGCGGGCGCCGGGGTCACGGGTGGGGCGATGCCGTGCGCGGCAAGGGCGCGGCGCCCCTCGGGGGTGATGCGGTCTGTCGTCCAGGGGGGTGTCAGGACGTGCCGGACGCGGCCGTCGGGGTGGCCGCACGCGGTCAGCACCTCCCGCACGGCGGCGGTGATCTCGGGCAGCGCGGGGCACCCCAGGTAGGTGGGCGTGATCTCCACCTCCAGTTCGCCGTCGGCGCCGGGGGCGACGCGGCCCACCACGCCGAGGTCGCCGAGGCCGATCACGGGCAGTTCCGGGTCCGGGAGCGCGGCGACCCGCTCACGCACTTCCGCGGCGGAGAGGGGGGCCGCGGCCGACGCGGAAGCGGATGCGGGCGCGGGCGAAGATGCGGGCGCGGAAGCGGATGTGGGCGCGCTCACCAAGTACCTCCGGGGAACTGCCGCCGCACTGACTGCAGTTCGGCGATCAGGGGACCGAACTCCTCGGTGTGCAGGCCCGCGCGGCCGCCGGTGGCCGACCAAGTGGGAGTGGGCACGGTGAGTCCCGCCTCGGTGACGACGTCGTTGACTCGCGCGAGCCATGTGTCGCGCAGGGGTGCCGGGGAGGGGACGGCGCCGGACGCGGCCAGGCGGCGCAGGACGTCGTCCTCCTCGAAGAGTTCGCCGGTGTAGGGCCACACCCTCTCCAGGGCGTGGCGCATGCGGCGCGCGCTCTCGGCGGTGCCGCGTCCCAGCGTCACCGTCCAGCGGTCGGCGTGCAGCCGGTGGAAGGCGACCTCCTTGGCGGCCCGGGTCCCGAACGCGGCGAGTTCTGCGTCGGCGCAGTGCGCGAGGCTCTCGTAGTAGAGGACGGCGTAGTGGGTGTAGGCGAGCTGCCGGGCCACGGTCACGGCGAAGTCGCCGTTGGGCAGCTCGGCCAGCAGGGCGTTGGTGAACTCGCGTTCCGAGCGCGCGTACGCGAGGTCGTCCTCGGTGCGGCCGGTTCCGTCGAGGCGGCCGGCGCGGGTGAACAGCGCGCGGGCGTGGCCGATCAGGTCGAGGGCGATGTTGGACAGGGCCAGGTCCTCGTCGATGGTCGGCGCGCGGGTGATCCACTGGCACAGCCGCTGCCCGAGGACGAGGGCGTCGTCGCCCAGTCGCGTCAGGTGCCGGGCCAGGTCGGGACCCGCGGCGTACGGCGATCCGCTCGGCAGGGTGCCGGGACGCACCGCCGCGACCTCACTCGTGGTGCTCACCTTCGGGGCCTTTCTCGGTCAGCGGCGCGTAGTGCTCGGGGTAGCGGTACGGCTTGTGGTGGGCGCCCGCGAAGTACGGGTCGCGTTCGTCCGGGGAGGCGGTGTGCACGGCGTCGGAACGGACCACCCACAGCGACAGGGGTTCGCCCCGGCGCGTGTACAGGTCGCGGGCGGCGGCCAGTGCCGCGTCCGGGCCGGCGGCGCGCACCGAACCGACGTGCTGGTGCGCCAGGCCCCTGCGGGCGCGCAGGAACACCTCCCAGGAGGCCAGCGCGCCCTCCCGTGCCGCGCTCACGCGGCGGCTCCCCGCGGCTCGTCCGTCCTCTCGGCGTACGCCACGGCGGCCTCCCTGACCCAGGCACCGTCCTCGTGCGCGGCCAGACGGTTCGCGATGCGCTGGCGCGCCCAGTGCGTGTCGTCGCCCAGTGCCTTGCGGTAGGTGTCCCAGTCGACGGGCGTGAAGTCGTAGTGGCCGCGCTCCTCGTTCCAGCGGATCGCCGGGTCGGGCAGCGTCAGGCCGAGCCGCTCGGCCTGCGGGACACAGGTGTCGACGAAACGCTGGCGCAGCTCGTCGTTGGTGTGGCGCTTGATGCCCCAGGCCATCGCTCGGCGGGAGACCGCGGCCCCCAGTGCGGCGGTCCGCGCGTCGGCGCCGCCCGCCTCGGTGTCGGGCGGCCCGAACATCAGCGCCACCGCCGGCAGCCACCAGCGGTTCACCGCGTCCTGCGCCATCTCCTTCTGTTCCGGCGTCCCCTCGCACAGGGCGCGCATCAGGTCGTAGCCCTGGCGCACGTGGAAGGCCTCCTCCTGGCAGACGCGGCGCATCGCCCGGGCGTAGGGCCCGTAGGACGTACGGCACAGGGGTGCCTGGTTGATGACGGCGGCGCCGTCCGTCAGCCAGGCGATGGCCCCGGTGTCCGCCCAGGTCAGCGCGGGATGGTTGAAGGTGGCCGAGGCGCGTTGGCGGCCGTGGTGCAGGGCGTCCAGCAGATCGGCGCGGTCCACGCCGAGCGTTTCGGCGGCGGAGTACAGGTACAGGCCGTGCCCGGCCTCGTCCTGGACCTTGGCGAGCAGGACCGACTTGCGGTGCAGGGACGGGGCTCGGGTCAGCCAGGCACCCTCCGGCTGCATGCCGATGATCTCGGAGTGGGCGTGCTGGGCGATCTGACGGACCAGCATGCGACGGTAGCCGTCGGGCATCCAGTCACGCGGTTCGATCGTCTCACCGTCGGCAATGAGCGCGTCGAAGTGGGCGAGCGGGTCGTCCTCGTCCGGGGTGGTGGGGGTGCTGGGGGTGCTGGTCGAGGCGGTCATCGGGCACCGCCGGGGCGTGCGGCGACCGAAGTTGGGGTCTCGTGCTTCCGCACACCGCCCGGGCATTCGGCGAGCCGCGTGAGGGCCTCGCACTCCCGGACACCGCCCGGCCGTCCGGCAACCCGCGTAACGGCGTCACGCTCCCGGACACCGCCCGGCCATCCCGCGACCCACATGAACGCGTCGCGCTCCCAGACGCCGCCCGGCCATCCGGCGCCCCGCCTAACGGTCTCGCGCTCCTGCACACCACCTGGGCGTCCCACGACTCGCGTGGCGGTGCCGTGCCCCCGCACAGCGCCCGGCCGTCCCGCGACCCGCGTGGCGGCCTCGCACTCCCGCACACCACCTGGGCGTCCGGCAACCCTCGTAACGGCGTCACGCCCCCGGATACCGCCCGGCCGTCCCGCGACCCGCATGACGCCGTCGCGCTCCCAGACATTGCCCAGGTGCCCGACGACCCGCGTGGCGGCGTCACGCTCACGGACACCGCCCGAGCATGCGGCGACCGTCTCAACGCTGCCGTGCTGCGGGTACCGTCCCGGGGCCCGGACCCGTACCGGCTGCCTGGGCACGCTCATCACTCCTTCGGTTCGGCATCCGCCCGCGCGGGGCGCCGGGCGGAGGGGGTGGCTTCGTTGCGGTAAGAGGCCGGGCGGGCGGCCCGGCTATCCCCGCCGGGTGAGGTTCGGGCGCGTGACAAAGCTCACGGGGCGGCCCGGGGAGTGAGGACGGGCGCGGCCGCCTCTTGAGGGGGTGACAGTCGTAGACCGCGGCGGCCGGCACGCCGAGGCGAAAGGGGAAACCATGAGCACCATCAGGGAGTTGCTGGTCGAACTCACCGGCACCGTCGAGTACGCCGACCGGATCGGCGACGACGCCGACCTGGCCGCCAGCGGCATCGACTCCGGGGACCTGGTGCGCCTGGTCCTGCTGGTCGAGCAGCGACTCGGGGTCGAGATCACGGCCGAGGACATGGAGGAGCTGCGCACGATCGGCGACTACGAGCGTTTCGTGGCCGAGCGCGCGGGCGCCGGCGCGAGCGGCGGTGCGTGATGTGGCTGACGCAGTTGCTGGAGCGCAACCGCCAGTGTCGGCCCGGCCGGGTCGCGCTGGTGGACGACGAGCGCAGCGTCACCTGGGCCGAGTTGCACGACCGCACGCTGCAACTGGCGTACGGCCTTGCGGAGTTGGGCATCGAGCGAGGTGATCGGGTGGCCGTGCTCTCCAAGGACCGGATCGAGGTCCTGGAGAGCTACTTCGCGCTGGCCCGGCTCGGCGCCCTGTTCGTGCCGCTGAACCACAGCCTCGCCGAGCCCGAGGTCGCCGGGATCGTCGAGCGGGTCGGCGCGGTGGCCGTCCTCGGCGAGTCCGAACTGCTGGACCGCCACGCCGGTCTGCCCGACTCGGTCCGGATCCGGGTGGCCTTCGACAAGCCCGCCTTCGCGACGCTGGGCGCCCTGGCCGCCGAGCGGGACCTGCCGGACGTCGCCGACACGGACCCGATCGCCGTACTGCACACCTCGGCGACCACCGGCCAGGCCAAGGGAGTGACGGTCGACAACGCGTCGTTCCGCGCGATCGCCCTCGGCTGGCTGGTGATGGCCCGCCCCACCGACGACATCGTCATGGTCAACTGCTGCCCGCTCTACCACGGCAGCATGGTCGTGTCCCTCACCTACCTGGCGGCCGGCGCGACGGTCGTGCTGATGCCCGGGTTCACCCCGCAGCGGGCGCTGTCGGCGGTGGAGCGGCACCGCGCCACACACATGTGGCTGGTGCCGCAGATGCTGCGCTTCATGCTCCAGGCGAAGGCGTCCGCGCACACCGACCTGTCCTCCCTGCGGGAGGTGCTGTACGGGGCCGCCCCCATGCCGCTCGACGTCTACGCGGACGCGGTCGAGCGGCTCGGGTGCGGCTTCCGGCAGGTGTACGGCATGACGGAGGTGGGCGGCCCGTTCGTCACACTGGGTCCCGACGAGCACCCCGCGCCGGGGGACGTCACCGCCCGCATCCCGTGCGGACGGGTCGTGCCGGGCATGTCCGCCCGTGCCGTCGACGAGGCCGGCCGGGAACTGCCGCCCGGCGAGATCGGCGAGATCGTGGTGCGCGGTCCTGGCGTCATGCAGGGCTACTGGAACGACCCCGAGGCCACGAACGAGATCACCCGCGACGGCTGGATCAGGACGGGTGACCTCGGCTTCATGGACGACGAGGGTCGTATCAGCCTGGTGGACCGCACCAAGGACGTGATCATCCGGGCGGGGCAGAACGTCTACCCCTCGGAGATCGAGCGCGCCCTCATGACCCACCCGGCGGTCCGGGACGCGGCGGTCGTCGGCATGCCCGACGAGGACTACGGCGAGGTGCCGCTGGCCTACGTCGCCCTGGACGCCGGCGCGGAGGCGGGCACCGTGGAGTTGCTCGCACACGTCGCGGGGCTGCTCGCGCCGTACAAGCGGCCGCGCCGGGTGGAGTTCATCGAGCAGGTGCCGCGCAATCCCGCCGGAAAGATCATCAAGAAGCTGCTGCGGGTATGAGCGCGAGCGAGGGCGGACGGCGATGACCGAGCGCCCGACACACTCCGGGCCGGCCACATTGCGAACGCGCTGGCCGGCCCGAGCCGGTGCGGACCTCGCGGCGGCGGCGTAGAAGGGCGGGACAACTATGAGGGCGGGCCGGGACCTCGTATCGGCAGCTCAAGGCAACGGGAGACGTACGGGTTCGCCCCAGGACGGTGAAGAGCCCGCCGGGCGGGCACAGACCGTCGTAGCGCCCGTTCGAACCTCCCCGTCCGAGCACCGGTCCCCCAAGTCAGCCTGCCACCACGGCCAACCGCTGCCGAAGGTGATCACTGAGCTGGCCGCGCTGCGCAACAGCCTTCTCGCCGCCGGGCTGGGCCTCGGCGTCGCGGCCGTGTCCGAACCGGACGCGGAACCCGCCGGGCCGGCCGAGGCGGCTGCCGCGGCGGCGATGCCGGCGCGACGGCGACTGGAGTTCCTGGCCGGTCGGCGGGCCGCCCGCAGGGCCCTTCGCGCAGTGGGGCTCGACTGCGGTGAGATCCCTCGCTCGGGGCGCCTGCCGGTGTTCCCGCCGGGCCGGGCCGCGTCGATCACGCACAGTGCGGGGATCGCCGTTGCCGTGGCATGCGGTCCCGGCCGCACGCTGCCCCTCGGCTGTGACCTGGAGCTACGGCCACTCCCCCGCGCGGCGGCCCGTCTGGTGCTGCGCACGGACGAAGAGCCGCTCCTCGCGTCCTGGCCGGTGACCGCCTTGTTCTCCGCCAAGGAGGCAGCCTGGAAAGCCCTGGCGGTGGCGGAGGGGGGCCTGCGGGATCTACGGCTTTCTCCCCGCGGGGACGAACTGCGTGTCTGCCTTCGCTCCGAGCCCGCGCGCGCCGTACGGGTGCGGGTCGCGCCCGTGGGAGCGGGAGTCTTCAGCCACGTGGCCGGCCCGGACGCCACCCGAAGCTGACCGGAAACCGCCCGCCCCCGGTACGCCGGGGACGGGCGGGGCGACGGGTCAGCGCTCCGGCGTCGTGCCGCCGTCCTGGTAGGACCGCCGCACCGCGTCGGCCGCCTTGTCGGTCTGGCCGTCGTACTTGTTGCCCGTGCGCTCGTCGACCATGCGCTCGGCGCCCGAGACGCCCTTGTCCGCCTGGTCGGGGTGGCCCTTGGCCATCTCCTTGGCCTTGTTCATCATGTCGCCCAGCTTGCCCATGGGGGGTACCTCCGGGAGTGCGGGTACGTCGTACCCCGCCGCAGGTACCCCTCCCACGGAGTGCGAATCACCCCATGTCGCCCACACGAGCCGCCATGTTCCCCGCGGGGTGCCGGTTGTCGTGGATGAGCTGGTGAGCGAGGCCGATCTCGTCGAAGTCGAAGGTCCTGGACAAGCAGGGATCGATGATTCCCTGGTCGATCAGCCGGGTGACCTCACGTGCTTCCCGTGCCGTGGCGACGTGCGAGCCCTGCAGCCGCTTCTGCCGCATCCACAGGAAACGCAGGTCGACGTCACCGTTGTAGCCGGTGGTGCCGCCGCACAGCACGACCATGCCGCCGTTGTCGCACAGGTACAGGGACGTGGGGACGGTGTCGGCACCTGAGTGTTCCAGCACGATGCGCGGGCTGCGGCGCTCCCCCAGCACGTCCCAGAAGGCCCGTCCGAAGGCCCGGGCCCCCGACAGCCAGCGTGCCATGGCCGCTTCGTCGGAGGTGTCCGGCAGCCGCCCCCAGTGGTCGAACCTCCTGCGGTCGATGAAGCCCTCGGCGCCCAGCTTGAGGCAGAACTCGCCGCGTTCCTCGCTGGAGACGACGGCGACGGGGATGCCGCCGACGTGCCGGACGAGCTGGATGGCGATGCAGCCCAGTCCGCCGGCGCCACCCCAGATCAGCACCGGGTCGCCGGGGCGGACCGTGTGCGGCGGCCAGCCGAAGAGCTGGCGGTAGGCGGTGGCGGCGGTCGCCATGTAGCAGGCGGCCTCCGTCCAGGACAGCCGGGCGGGCTTGGGGTGGCACATGTAGTCGTCGACGACGGCGAACTGGGCGAAGGAGCCGTAGTTCTCCTCGTAGCCCCACACCCGCTGGCTTGCGGACCAGGTGGGGTCGCCGCCGAGGCGGATGTCCTCGGCCTTCTCGTCCCAGCGGTTGGCGAGGACGACGACCTCGTCGCCGAGCTTCACCCCGCGTACGTCCTCGCCGACCGCCCACACGATGCCGGACAGGTCGGAGCCGCCGATGTGGAAGTCCTCGGTGGCGCCCGCCTTCTGCCGGGCGGCGATCACGTCGAGCGGCGAACCGAGCGCCGCCCAGACGTTGTTGTAGTTGATGCCGGCCGCCATCACCTTCACCAGGACCTGGCCGCGCCGCACGGGCGGGACGTCGACCACCTCGGTGCGGAAGGCGTCGACGGGCTGTCCGTAGCGCTCACGGCGGATGAGCGAGGCGTACATCTTCTTCGGGGCGGTGCCGATCTCGGGCGCGTCACCGAGTTCGTAGAGGTCCTGGGTCGCTTGCACGCTGGTTCTCCTCGACGCGGGTTCACGGGGAAGGGGGTGTGCAGGCGCGGTCGTCGAGGCCGCGCAGTGCCTTCGCGACCGCTTCGCCGATGCGGGCGATGGGTTCGGGTTCGGTCATCTCGTAGTGGCCGCAGGGCACGCGGTGGTCGTGGAGGGTTCCGTCGACGTGGGGCCGCCAGCTATCGGCCTTGCCGGGCAGCACCGCCAGGTCGGCCGGGTGTTCGGTGTGCCGTTCCTCGGCTGCGCTGAAGAACAGCACGTCTCCGCGGTAGGTGCCGGGCGCGAACTCGGGCGCGATGCGCAGGTTGTTGCGCATGACGGCGGCGATGGCCGCAGCCTCGGCCCGGGTGACGGGGACGCTCGCGGGATCGGCCGCGACGCGGGCGTCGATCCGGTCCAGGACCGTTTCCACGGGGGCCTGTACGTCGACAGGGAGGCCGGCCACCCGGGACAGCAGGGCCCCGACCTGGCGTTCCACGGCGTCGGCGTCGTGCGCGGTGCCGTGCGGCTGGGGTGCGTCGAGCATGGCGAGCAGTTCCACCCGTTCACCGTCGCGTTGCAGGGCGCAGGCCATGGCGTGGGCGACGAATCCGCCGTACGACCAGCCCAACAGCCGGTACGGGCCGCGGGGTTGCACCTCGCGCACCAGGTCGAGGTAGTGGGCGACCATGGCGGCGGCGTCCGGTGCGGGCGGCCGGGTGCCGTCGAGGCCCGCGGCCTGGATGCCGTACACGGGCTGGTCGCCGCCGAGGTGGGGCAGCAGGCCGGTGTAACGCCAGGCGACCCCGGCGCCGGGGTGGACGCAGAACAGGGGTGTGGCGCTGCCCTCGGCGCGCAGCGGCAGCAGCGGGCCGAGCGCGGAGGAGGTGCCCTGCGGTGTCCTGTCGTCCGGCTGGTCGGCCGCGGCGAGGACTCCGGCCACGGTGGGCGCGGCCAGCAGGGTCGCCGCGGGGACGTCGAGGACACCGGCCTGGCGCATCCGGCCGGCCAGCAGCACGGCGCGCATCGAGTCGCCGCCGAGGTCGAAGAAGTTGTCGTGCACGCCGATGCCGCCGATGCCGAGGGTTTCCTCCCAGAGCTGGGCGACCTCCCGTTCGCGGTCGTCGCGGGGCGGTACGTGCTCGGTCGTCAGCCGGGGCCGGGGGGCGAGGCCGGAGCCGCCCGCTGTCGTGGTGTCGTCGGAGGCGGCGGGCTCGGTCCGGGCGCCGGGCGCGTCGATCCAGTGGCGGTGGCGCTCGAAGGCGTACGGGGGCAGCGGCACCCGCCGGGGTGTGCCCGGCACCGGGGGCAGGGCGCTGTCCACACCCGCGCTCCACAGCCGTCCCAGCGCCTCGGCGAGGACGAACCCGTCGGACGCCTCGGCCTTGGCATGACGCATGGTCGTCACCGTCACCGGTGTGTGGTCGGTGAGGCGGCCGGTGGCGAGCTTGGTCAGCGTGTCGCCCGGTCCGATCTCCACCAGGACGGGGTGCAGCCGGTCCCACAGGGCGGTGATGCCGTCGGCGAACCGCACGGTGTCGCGGGTGTGGGCGAGCCAGTGCTTGACGGAGGTGGCCTGGGCGTCCGTGACCCAGGTGCCGGTGACGTTGGTGACGTACGGGATGCGCGGGGGGCGCAGGGTGACCTGGCGCAGATGGCTCTCGTAGGCCGGCAGGACCGGGTCGAGGACGTGGGAGTGGACCGCGACGGGGATGCGCAGCCGGCGGAACGGGACGCCGCGGCGGGTGAGTTCGGTCTCGAAGCGGGTGACGGCGTCGAGGTGCCCGGCGACCGTGCAGGCGCTGGGGCCGTTGACGGCGGCCAGGGACAGGTCTGCGTCGAGCAGCGGTCGGATGTCCTCGGCCGGGGCGGCCACGCCGACAGTGGCTCCGCCGGCGGAGCTGATGAGCCGGATGCGTTCGGTGACCAGGGGCAGCATGTCGGCGAGGTCGATGACGCCGGCCAGGCAGGCGGCCGTGTACTCGCCGAGCGAGTGCCCGATCAGCGCGTCGGGGCGCACGCCCGACTCCATGAGCGTGCGGGCCAGGGCGTACTCGGTGACGACGAGCCCGAGGAACGCGGTGAGGTCGTCGGGTCGTCGCTCCTCGAACAGGGCGGTGCGCAGTTCGGTGCCGAGGACGGGCCGCAGGATGCGGGCGCACTCGTCGACGGTGTCGCGGTAGACGGCCTGGTCGCGGTACAGCTCCTTGCCCATGCCCGGGTACTGGGTGCCGCCGCCGGGCAGCAGGAACGCCACCCGGGCAGGGTCGTCGGTGAGCGGCGGGGTGGCCGGGGCCGCGGAGCGCAGCGCGTCCAGGGCCTCTTCGCGGGTGGCCGCCGTGACGGTGAACCGGTGGCGCTGTGCGGGTCGGTCGGTGCGCAGGGAGTGGGCCACGTCGTCCAGACGCAGCTCGGGCCGGCGTTCGAGGTGCCGGGCGAGTGCGGCGGCCTGGCCGTGCAGGGCGCCGGCGGTGCGTGCGGACAGGGGCAGCACCAGGCGGCGGCCGTCGTGGGGCGGACGCGGCGGGGCAGGAGGGGTGCGGGGGGCTTCCTCCAGGACGACGTGCGCGTTGGTGCCGCCGATGCCGAAGGCGCTGACGGCCGCCCGGCGGGGGTGGTCGCCCTCGGGCCAGTCCTCCAGGGCGGTGGGCACGCGGAAGGGGCTCGTATCGAAGTCGATGAGCGGGTTGGGACGCTCGAAGTGCAGGCTCGGCGGGATCTGCCGGTGTTCCAGGGCCAGGACGGCCTTGATGAGTCCGGCGATGCCGGCGGCGGCTCCGAGGTGGCCGATGTTGGTCTTGACCGAGCCGAGGGCGCAGAACCCGGTGCGGTCCGTGCTGTGCCGGAAGGCCTCCGTCAGGGCGGACACCTCGATCGGGTCGCCGAGCTTGGTGGCGGTGCCGTGCGCCTCGATCAGGCCGATGGTGGCGGCGTCGACCTCGGCCTGGGCCTGCGCGGCGAGGATGACCTCGGTCTGTCCGGCGGCGCTGGGCGCGCTGAAGCCGACCTTGCGCCGGCCGTCGTTGTTGACGGCGCTGCCCCGGATGACGGCCCGGATGCGGTCGCCGTCTACGAGGGCGTCCTCGAGGCGTTTGAGCACGACGGCTCCCACGCCGTCGCCGGAGGAGGTGCCGGCGGCATCGGCGGCGAAGGCGCGGCAGTGCCCGTCGGGCGAGAACGGCCCGTCGGGTACGTGGCGGTAGCCCAGTACGGCGGAGGGGTTGAGGGAGACGGCGGCGGCGAGCGCGGTGTCGCAGCGGTGGTCCAGCAGGTCCTGGCAGGCGGTGTGCACGGCGACCAGCGCGGTGGAGCAGGCGGTCTGGAGCGACACGCTGGGTCCGGTGAGGCCCAGTTCGTAGGAGACGCGGGTGGCGAGGGTGCCCAGCGAGTTGGCGGTGGCGGCGTGGACGAGCGCCACCGAGCCGGGCTGTCCGGCGTAGCGGGGGTGGACGTGGGCCGGGTAGTAGCGGCTGTCGCCGGCCCCGGCGTACACGCCGAACGCCTCCCCCGAGCGGTCGCCGCCGAGGCAGCCGGCGTCCTCCAGGGCGTGGTAGGCCGTCTCCAGCAGCAGCCGCTGCTGCGGGTCGACCACGGCGGCCTCGGCGGGGCTGTAGCCGAAGAACCCGGAGTCGAAGCGGTCGATGCCGTCGACGACGGACGCCATGCGGACCAGTGCCGGGTCGTCGAGGTCGCGCGGGTCGCCGCCGGCGGCGAGGAACTCCTCGTCGCTGACGGGCCGTACGGACTCCCGGCCGGCCGCGAGGTTGTCCCAGAAGGCGTCGAGGTCGTCGGCGCCGGGGAAGCGGCCCGCCATGCCGATGACGGCGACGGCGGGCAGGTCGTCGTCGTGGGGTGCGGTGGTCTCGTGCACGGGCTGTGCCTCGTCCTCTCCCGGTTCGGTGGTGTACGGGGTGCTGTCGGTCCGCTCAGGCATGGCCGCGGTCCTTGCCCTGGCGGGCGGAGCGGCGGGCGCGGGCCGCGCGTTGACGGCGGGCCTGTTCCCGGGCGCGGTCCAGGCCGTCGCCGGTCTCCGGCCGGGCGGTCCCCTCGGCGTCGGCCTCGGGGCCCGTACCGGTGGCCGACAGGTGGCGGGCCAGGTCCCGGACGGTGGGGTGCGCGAACAGGTCGACGACCGACAGCTCGCTGCCGAAGACGCGGTTGACGGCGCTCTGGGCGGTCACCAGGAGCAGGGAGTTGCCGCCCAGGTCGAAGAAGTTGTCGTCCAGACCCACCTGGTCGCGGTCGAGGACCTCGCGCCACACCTGGGCCAGCCGGCCCTCCAGGCGCCGCAGGTCCTCTTCCGCCGCCGGCCCGTCGGAACCGGCGCTCGTGCCCGCCGAGCGCAGCGTCCACGCGTCCTCGGAGAGGCCGGTCGCCTGGGCGCTGCCTGCCGCGGCCCGGTACAGGGCGCCCAGGTCGGTGCCGTCCTCCAGGCCGACGCGGGCGGCCAGGCGCCGGGTCTGGCGCGCGGGTGCCACCACGTGGCTGCACACCCAGGGGGCGGTGCGGTCGGCGCCGATCAGCAGGTGCGGCTCGTCCAGGGTGCGGGCGTAGTCGAACGAGCGCAGCGCGGCGGGCGGGTCGAGCAACCGGTAGCCCCGGGCCTCGGTGAGGGCGGTGAGACCGTAGCCGCGGCTCATGCCACGCTCGCGCCACATGCTCCAGGCCAGCGACTGCGCGGGCAGGCCCAGGCTGCGGCGGTACCCGGCGAGGGCGTCGAGGCAGGCGTTGGCGGCGGCGTAGGCGGCGTTCATGGCACCGCCGAAGAAGCCGTTCACCGAGGAGAAGGTGACGAAGGAGACGTGCGGTTGGCCGGCGGTGAGCCGGTGCAGCGTCCACGCTCCGTGCACCTTCGCCGCCAGCGCCCGGCGCCAGGTGGTGGTGTCCAGTTCGCGCACGGGGCGTTCGACGAGCGTGCCGGCCAGGTGCAGCACCGACGTCAGGGGTACGCCCCAGGCTGCGGCGGCGGCCTCGACGGCGGCCCGCACCTGGTTCTCGTCGGTGACGTCGGCGCGGGTGTAGCGGACCTCTCCGCGTTCGCGCAGCCCCGGCAGCGCGTCGGCCTCGTCCTCGGGGGTGCGGCCCAGGATCAGCAGCCGGGTGCCGGGGGTGCGCAGCAGGTGGGCGGCGAGCTCGGTGCCCACGCCTCCGAGGCCGCCGGTGAGCAGGGTGAAACCGTCGCGCGCGGGCGGTTCCGCGCGGGAGGGGGTCTCGGGCAGGGGGGCGAGGCGGCGTACGTAGCGGTGTCCGGCGCGGTAGGCGACGTCCGCGCCGTCCTCGGTGTGCGCCGCCTCGGCCGTCAGAACGGCCGACGGGTCCGTGGCGTCGTCGGCGGGCAGGTCGAGGTGCCTGACCCGCAGCGCACCGGACTCCTCGGCCAGCGACTTCAGGAGGGCTACGGCCATGGCGTGCGCCGGTGCGGGCCGGTCGCCGGGGTGCACGGCCTGGGCACCCGCCGACACGTACACCAGGTCCACGGGGCGCTGCGGGCCGGGCCGCTCGGCGAGGGCCCGGGCGAACACCAGCAGCCGCTCCACGCCCGCCGTGTCGTCGGGCGCCACCGGGGACTCTTCCGTGCCGCGGAGCCCGTCGAGGTACAGGACGGCGTCGACGGGCCGCTCGTCGTCCGCCAACCGGTCCAGCATCGCGGCGTGGTCGGAGCTCTCCTCGGGTCGCAGCCGGTAGTGCGCGGCGTCCACCCGGGCGTACGCGGTCGCGTCCTCGGCCACCGTGCACAGGCCGCCCTCCCGGCGCAGCGCGTCGGCGAGCCGTTGCGCGAGCGCGCCGACCTGCGGGTCGCCGCCCGCCAGGACGAGGGTGTGCCGGCCCGGTGCCGTGGCGGGGGCGTCGGGGCGTTCCGCCCGCTGCCACACCGGGCGCAGGAACCAGTCGGGGACGGTGGCCGCCGTGCCCAGCAGCACCTGGGTGCGGCGTACCTCCTCGTCGAAGTCGCCCGCTTCGAAGCTCTTGCGCAGCTTGGTGCGCTGGATCTTGCCGATCTCCGTCTTGGGCACGGCGTCCCGCGGCACCGGGATGAGGAACGCCGGGCTGACACCGATCTCCCGGGTGACCTTCCCGGCGATCTCGCGCAGGGCGCGGGCCGGGTCCGCGTCGGCCTCGGGGGTGAGGTGCAGGAACAGGGCGAGTTCGTCGGTGGGCGAGGCGGGGTCGGTGCGCACCGCTACCGCGGCGGTGAAACTCCGCTCCGCGTAAGGGAGTTCCTCGACGCAGGCTTCGATCTCGTGGCTGTAGTGGTTGACGCCGTTGACGATGATGACGTCCTTGGCGCGACCGGTGATGTAGAGCTCGCCGTCGCGCAGGAACGCCAGGTCGCCGGTGTCGAACCAGCCGTCTTCGGTGAACGCCTCGGCGTTGGCGGCCGGGTTGTCGTGGTAGCCGCCGGTCACCGAGGTGCCGCGGACCTGGAAGCGGCCCGCCTCGCCCTCGGTGAGGACGGTGCCCTGTTCGTCGACGATCCGCATGGCGAAGCCCGGGTAGGGGCGGCCGCAGCTCACGAACACGCCCTCGCCGGGGACCGGTTGGGCGGGCAGGACGGCGTCGGTGACCACGGAGCAGGTCTCGGACATGCCCCAGCCGGGGTGCATGACGTCCTGCGGCAGGCCGAACGGCTTCAGCGTGTGCAGGAAGGAGCGGGCCGCCGAGGCGACGACGACCTCGCCGGCGTTCATCACCAGCCGCATCGGCGAGAGGTCCCAGTTCCGGCCGGTGAAGCGGTGGGACTGTTCGGCCAGGAGCCCGAAGGCGAAGTTGGGCGCCCAGATGACGGTGACCCGGTGCCGGTCGGCGAGGTCCATCCAGCGCAGCGGGTCCTGAAGGATCCAGGAGGTGGGGGCGTGGATCTGGCGGCAGCCCAGATACACGTCGCGCAGGTGGAACATGACCACACCGGTGACGTGGTCGAGCGGGATCCAGTTCAGGGAGACGTCGTCGGCGCCGAGGCCGTTGAGCTGCTCGGTGGCGGCCGAGCGGGTCAGCACGTTGCGGTGGGTGAGCCGTACCGCCTTGGGCAGGCCGGTGCTGCCGGACGTCATCAGCATCAGCATCAGGTCGTCGGGCCGGGCGGGGTGCCAGTCGTGGTCCTCGGGCGCGTCGCGCAGCGCGTCGGCCGTGGTGATGCGCGGCCCGGGCCAGTCCTGCCGGGCGGCGACCGCGCGCAGCCCGGCCTCGCGGCCGGCGGAGCTGACGATCCAGGGCCGGCCGAGCATCCGCCAGATGCCCTCCAGCTTGGTCAGTGCCGCGGAGGGGGTGTCGTAGGAGGCGGGGACGGTCAGGGGGACGGCGACGAAGCCGCCGAGGACGCAGCCCCACAGCACGGCGAGGAAGTCCTCGGTGACATCGCACTGGAGGATGACCTGGTCGCCCGGGCGCAGGCCGGCCCGGCGCAGCCCTGCCAGGACGCGGGACGCTTCGGGGATCAGGGAGGCGTAGGTGCGCCGGTGCTCGCTGCCGTCGGCGTGGACGTGGACGATGTCGCCCTTGTCCCGTGCGGCGGCGCGGCGCAGGGCTTCGGCCCAGCTCGGCACGGACGGTTCGGTGAGGGCGGGGCCCTCGCTGACGGCCGGGACGGCGCTGTCCGTGTCGGGGCGGGTGGTGGGGGCGGTTGCGGCGGGGCGGTCGGGCAGGCCGGTGTGGCGGCGGTCGAGTTCCCCGGGGGCGTTCTCCACCGTCACGTCGACGCTGGTGACGCCGGGAAGGTCGGCCAGCCGCTCCCGCCATGTGCCGGCCGCGGTCGCGTCGACGGCGGGCAGGGCACCCAGCGCCGTGCTGTCGATGCCGCCGTCCTCGGTGCGGGGCAGGGCGTTGACCGCCGTGACGCGGACGGAGCCATGGCCCGCGCGCTCCAGGAACTCCTCGACGCGTTCGGCGGCGTCGGACCGCCCGGGCACCACGAACAGGCGGGTCGGGGCGTCGCCGCGGCCGGGCAGCACATAGGCGTCACGAATGCCGGGCACGGACCGGGCGGCGTCCGCCGGGCCGGCTGTGTCGGTCGCGGCCGGGGCGGGGGTGCGCTCGCCGAGCGCGGGCAACTGCCCAAGGCGGACGGCGGGTTCGGCGCTCACCGTGCGCAGGACGTCGTGCAGGGCGTGGGCGAACGCCTCGGCGGTCCGGGCGTCGTAGAGGTCGGTGGCGTACTCGACGTGCAGCGTCAGCCCGTCGGGGGCGCCCGTGGCGTCGTGGCGCTGCAGGACGTCGACGAACAGGTCGAACTTGGCGGTGCCGGTGGCGGTGGGCCGCAACCGGGTGCGGGTGCCGTCGAGTTCGAGGACCGCGGGCGCGTTGTTCTGCAGGGCCAGCATCACCTGGAACAGGGGGTGACGGCCGGGCGTGCGGGGCGGGTTGAGGTCCTCCACCAGCCGGTCGAAGGGCAGGTCCTGGTGGTCCAGAGCGGCCAGGTCGGCGGTGCGCAGCCGCGCGAGGAGGTCCAGGAAGGCGGGGTCGCCGGAGGTGTCGGCGCGCAGCACCAGGGTGTTGGTGATCAGGCCGATCAGCGGGTCGAGACCAGGTTCGGTGCGACCGGCGACGGGGGTGCCCAGGACGATGTCCTCGCCGGCGCCGCAGCGGGTGAGCAAGGCGCTGACGGCGGCGTGCAGCACCATGAACAGGCTGGCGCCCTCGCGGTCGGCCAGGCGCAGCAGCGCGCGGTGCAGATCGGTGTCGACGGCGACCTCGACGTGCGCGCCCCTGCCGCGCGGTGCGGTGGGCCGGGGCCGGTCGCCGGGCAGGGTGCACTCCTCGGGCACGCCGTCCAGCGCGGTGCGCCAGTGGGCGGTGAGCCGCTCCAGGCGGCCCGGGCCGTCGGGCCCCGGAGCGAGCAGGGCGCGCTGCCACAGCGCGTAGTCGGCGTACTGCACCGTCAGCGGGGCCCACTCGGGTGCCCGGCCCGCCCGGCGGGCCGCGTAGGCGGCGGACAGGTCGGCGGCGAAGGGGGCGAGCGACCAGCCGTCGGCGGCGCTGTGGTGCAGCACGAACAGCAGGACCTGGTCGCTGCCGGTGCCCAACAGCCAAGCCGTCAGGGAGCTTTCGGCGGTCAGGTCGAAGCGGCGGAGCGAGGCGGCCCGGGCGTGGGCGCCGATCTCCGCGGCGGGGCAGTCGACGCGCCGCAGCACCGGGCGCAGCTCTCCGGGCGCCAGGATGCGCTGGAAGGCCACCCCGTCGTGCTCGGCGATCACCGTGCGCAGGATCTCGTGCCGGTCGGCCAGGTCCCCGAGGGCGGCCTGGAGCGCTTCCGTGTCCAGGTCGGCCCCTACCGGGACGACGAGCGGGATGTGGTAGGTGGCGGCGCCCTCGTCGAGCCGGTTGAGGAACCACATGCGTTCCTGGGCGAAGGACAGCGGCAGCCGCTGGGGGCGTGCGGCGGCACCGAGGACAGGCCGGGGCGGAGAGCCTTGGGTGCCTGCGGCGAGGCGTTCGGCCAGCGCGGCCGGGGTCGGTGTCTCGAACAGGGCGGTGATGGGGATCTCCGCGCCGGTCCGCTGCCTCAGTCGGGCCAACAGCCGGGTGGCGAGCAGGGAGTCGCCGCCCAGGTCGAAGAACCCGGCGTCGATGCCCACGGACTCGTGCGGCAGGTTCAGTACGTCCTCGAACAGGGCGCACACGAGGCTCTGTTGCGGTGTCGTCGGGCGGGCGCCGGACGCCGCGGCGGTGAAGTCGGGGTCGGGCAGGGCCTGCACGTCGAGTTTGCCGTTCGCGGTCAGCGGCAGGGAGTCCACGAGGACGCAGGCGGCCGGGACCATGTGCTCGGGCAGGTGCGCGGCCGCGTGGGTGCGCAGGCCGGCGGGGTCCGCGGGGGCGTCGCCGGAGGGGACGGTGTAGGCGACGAGGTGCAGGGCGCCGTTGCCTGCGCGGCGGGGTACGACGGCGGCTCGGGCGACGCCCGGGTGGGCGGTGAGGACGGCCTCGATCTCGCCGGGCTCGACGCGGAAGCCGCGCAACTGTATCTGGGCGTCGGCGCGGCCGAGGTAGTCGAGGGTGCCGTCGGGGCGGCGCCGGGCCAGGTCGCCCGAGCGGTACATGCGGGTGCCGGGCGGGCCGTAGGGGTCGTCGAGGAAGCGTTCCGCGGTCTGCTCGGGGCGGTTCAGGTAACCGGGGGCGACGCCGGCGCCGGAGACGTACATCTCCCCCGTCGCGCCGGGCGGCACCGGGCGCCCCTCCGCGTCCAGCAGATGCACCCGCAGGTCGGCGAGCGGTCGCCCGATGACGCTGATCCGGCGCGGGTCGTCCAGGTCGGCCTCGGTGAGGCGGTGGTGGGTGACGTGCACGGTGGTCTCGGTGATGCCGTACATGTTCACCAATGCCGGCCGGTCGAGGCCGTGCCGTTCGGCCCAGGGGCGCAGCCGCGCCGGGCGCAGGGCCTCCCCGCCGAAGACGATGTAGCGCAACGCCCCGCTGCCGCGGCCGTGTTCGAGGTCGGCGTCGACGAGCTGCTCGAAGGCGGACGGTGTCTGGTTGAGGACGGTCACGCCCTCGCGGTGCAGCAGGTCGAGGAAGTCGCGCGGCGAGCGGCTGACGGCATAGGGCACGACGACGAGACGGCCGCCGTGCAGCAGGGCGCCCCAGATCTCCCAGACGGAGAAGTCGAAGGCGTAGGAGTGGAACAGCGTCCACACGTCGTCGGCCCGGAAGTCGAACTGTTCGGCCGCGGCGGCGAAGAGGCGTGCGACGTTGGCGTGCGGCACGGGTACGCCCTTGGGGCGGCCGGTGGAGCCGGAGGTGTGGATGATGTACGCGGTGTCGGACGGGCTGAGCGGGCCGCGGCGTTCGGCGTCGGTCAGGTCGGTGCCGGAGCGGCGGGCGAGGTCCGCGGCCACTTGGGGGTCGTCCAGCAGCACGGTGGGGACGGCGTCCTGGGCGAGGTGGGCGTGGGCGTGCTCGGTGACGAGGACGACAGGGGCCGCGTCCTCGACGACCAGCCGCAGCCGCCCGGTCGGCTGACTGGGGTCCAGCGGCAGGTAGGCGGCGCCGGTCTTGAGGACGGCCAGCAGGGCAGGCAGCAGCCGGATGCCGCGTTCCAGGGCGAGCGCCACGACCCGGCCGGGTCCGGCGCCGTGCTCGGTCAGCAGCCGGGCGATCCGGTTGGCCTCGGCGTTGAGTTCCGCGTAGGTGAGCCGTTCCTCCCCGTGGCTGACGGCCGTGCGCTGCGGCCCGGCTGCCACCCGCTCCTCGAACAGCTCCGTGAGCGTCCGCTCCACCGGATACGTGTGCACGGGTGTGCCGTGGGGGTGTTCGCCCGGCAGCAGGAGGTCCAGGTCACCGAGCGCCGCGGCCGGTTCGGCTTCGGCCAGTTGGCGCAGCAGGGTGAGGAACCGGTCGCGGTGCAGCGCGAGTTCGTCTTCGTCGTACAGGGCGGGATTGGCGTCGAAGGCCAACCACAGTCCGCCGCCCCGGGGGCCGGGGCGGACCGAGATCTGGAGGTCGTCGACGGCTCCGCCGGACAGGTGGTGCCAGGTGGTGGGGTGCCCGCCGAAGAGCGGGGACTCGTCGAAGGGGACGATGTTCAGCACCGGCCCGTACAGCCGGCGTCCGGTGCCCAGCAGGCCCAGGTCGCGCCGGAGGAACTCGCCGCGGTAGCGCTGGTGGCGGCGCAGGGCCCGCAGTTCGTCGGCGACGGCCCGGGCCAGCTCCCCGACGCTCATGGCGGGGGCGGCGGCCACGCGCAGCGGCAGAACGTCCGAGGCGGTGCCGGGGGTGCGCAGGGCGGCGCTGCCCAGACGGCTCATCGTAGCCATGCCCAGCACCAGGTCGCGGGCGCCGGTCATCCGGTGCAGATAGGCGGCGGTCGCCGCGGTCAGCAGGTCGGTGCGCTGAACCCCGAGGCGGGCAGCTCCGGCGTCCAGGGCGGCGGTCTCGGCGGGCGTCAACTCGGCGGTGCGACGCAGGAAGGGCGCGACGGGCGGCGCCGTGCGGGAGGTGAGCCGGGCGGGCTCGGGCAGGTCGGCCAGGCGCCGCGCCCAGTGGTCACGGTCGCGGGCGAAACGGTCGGAGGCGAGGTAGGCCGCCTCCTCCTCCTGGAGCCGACGCACCGGAGCGAAGGCACAGGGCTCCGGTTGCCGGTCCTCGGCGAGCGCGTTGTACGTCTCGGCCAGGCGGCGCCCGAGGAGCTTGTAGCTGTAGCCGTCCAGGAGCAGGTGATGGGCCCTCAGCAGCCAGAGGTGACGGTCGGCGGCGAGAGTCAGCAGCGTGTGCGCGAACAGGGGGCCCTTCTCCGGGTCCGCCGGGGTCGCGAGGTCGGCGCGGACGTGCTCCCACGCGGCGGCCTCCGGATCGGCGGCGCCGCTGACGTCGGCCCGGTGCAGACTCCAGTCGTCCGCGTCCGGCGACGGGTGGCAGCGGGGGCCGTCGTCGGTGTCGGTGAACCGCAGGGCGAAGGTGTCGGCCTCGGCGACGACGCGCCGCAGCGCGGTCTCGAACAGGGCGGTGTCGAGCGGCCCGTGGATCTCCACGGCCTCCGCGGTGTTGTACGCGGCGCTGTCCGGTGCGAGCCGTCCGGCGTACCAGAGGCCCTCCTGGGCTCCGGACAGCGGTCGACGTGCGTCCTCCTGGAGTGACATAGCGCAACCCTCACGTGGCAAGCCGAAGATGTCCCGGACGGCGAAGGCCCGGCCGGATCGGACGGGTGCGGCCACCCCCGTGCCGTCCCCGCGCGGCGGGCGGCCGCACGTCAGGCACGGCACACAGGGGGAGAAGGGGCCGCACACCGGGGACAGGGCGGTCACGCCGACTGCCCCGGTTCACGGCACAGCACGTTGCTGCACCCGCACCGGCCGGGTCAAGGCGAACCGGCCCGCCGGCCACCGATTCAGGGATTTCCCTGAAATCCACGGTGCCGGGGAGTGCGTGCCGCTGCTCAACTTCTAGGGAAATCACGCGACTTCCCCGCTCACCGGCCTCTGGGCTGGATTCGGCCGCGGTCCGCCGTGCACCCTCGAAAGGCCCCCGACCTCCCCGCGGACCACCGCGGCGGCAGACCCGTCCCGGGGCCGTGGACTTCCGGAACGAACGACGGAAAGAAGGCTGACGGCATGCACCGTGCGCTGTGTCCGGTCGAGACGCTCTACGTGGGCCAGAGAAGCAGGGCGGTGCTGTCCTGCACCCTGCGCGGGCCGGTGGACGTCGCGGCGCTGTCGGCCGCGTTCGACGCCACGACCGAGGCGAACCCGCCACTGCGCTCCCGCATCGAACAGGACGGCTCCGGCCACGTGTTGCGCGTCCTCGACGCCGACGAGCGGCCCCGGCTGATCACCCGGACCGGCGACGAGGACGAGGCCTACGCGACGGAGCTGAACACGCCACTGCCGCTGGGAGGCCCCCTCAGCCGCGCCGTCCTGGTCAGCGCGCCGGACGGGAACAGCCACCTGTTCGTGCTGGTGATCGACCACACCATCACCGACGGCCACAGCAGCATCGCGCTGCACAACGCCCTGTGGGACCGCTACCGGCAGTCGGTCGAGGGGAGCACCGGCGAGAGCCCCGATCCGCAGGACCCCCGCTGGCCGGAGCCGGTGAGCCGGCTGCTGCCCGCCGCCGACGACGCCGACACGGCGAAGTACCTGGACGGCCGCCTCGCGGACGTACGACGCCACCCGGTCGAACTGGTCCCCTACGACGCCGTCCCCGGCGAAGGGGCCGACGCGGGCGGGCACATCGAGGTCCGCAGGCTGACCCTGGACGCGGACCTCACCTCACGGCTGCGCCGGACCGCGCGCGCCGCGGGCGTCTCCGTGCACGCCCTGATCTCCGCGACCCTCCTGATGACGGCGCGACGACGGCTGCCGGGTGACGGAGGAGAACGTACGCTCGGCTGCCTCTCCCCCGTCGACCTGCGCTCGCGGCTGTCCCCGCCGCTGCCCGCCACCGCACTCGTTCCCGCGGTCACCACCCACCTGCAGACCCTTCAGGTGTCCGCGGCCTCCCAGCCGCTGGAGGTCGCCCGCACCGTGCACGCCCGCCTCGGCGACTTCCTCTCCCGCGGCGACCACGTGCACGAAATGCGCATCACGCCGGAGATCCCCCGTAACCCCGCCCTGCAACTGGCCACGGTGATCGCCACCAACATGGGTGTGGTCCCGGGCCCCCGACTGCCCGACGGGCTGCGGGCCGTCGACGTACGGCTGGTCCCGGGCCGCGAGCACTACTTCCCGCAGGCGGGCCGCAGCCCGATCATGGCCTGCGTCGTCTCCTTCGAGGGCCGGCTCAGCATCGAGTTCCCGCACTCGACCGCCTGCTACAGCCCGGACTTCATGGGGGCGTTCCGCGACGACGTGCGCGCCGGACTCCTGGCCTTCACGGAGACCACCGAGCCCGGGCACGCCCTGGCCGCCACCGGCTGAGCACGACCGCCCGTCCGCCCTTTCCGACCCCCGCCCCCGGCCGTGTAAGGAACCTCTGTCCGTCATGACGACCGTCAGCGAACTCCCCTCCCCCCTCACGCTGCTCCCCCGAGCCCAGTCGGGCGACGAACACGCGATGAACCGCCTGCTGACCGCCATCACGCCCTACGTCGCGCGCATCTGCCGGTCCATCACCCACGACGACGGCGCCGACGCCACCCAGGAGGCCCTGCTCGCCGTCTACCGCGGCCTGGGATCCCTGCGCGAACCAGCGGCGTTCTACGGCTGGGTGCGCTCCGTGACGGTCCGGGAAGCCGTCCGCACCGCCAGGCGATACGGCGCGGAGAGCTGCTGCTCCGAGGTGGAGGCGCAGCAGGAGACCAACCCCATGGACGCGGTGTACATCAGCGACGTGCTGGAGCGCCTGTCCCAGGCGCACCGGCAGATCCTCACCCTGCGGGCCTACGGACTCAACGAGGAGGAGATGGCCGAAGTGCTCGCCCTGCCCGTGGGCACCGTCCGTTCCCGTCTCTTCCGTGCCCGGCGCCGGTTCCAGGAAGCCTGGCAGCCCTCGGCGGCGTGAGGCCGGCCCGGCCCCGCGGGGCCGGGCCGATACGTCGGCGGCCGTGGCGGTGTTTCCGCCACGGCCGCCGTGCGGGGCCATGCCGTACGGGGATACGCCGCACGGGGATACGCCGTACGGGGCCGACAAGCCCCGTTCCGCACTACCGCACGCGTTCCGGAAGGACACGCGGGGGCCACTGCCCCGCGGCGAACATCCCGAGGGCGTGCGCCCGCGCCACGAGAGCGGGCCGGTTGGGCGCGTCGAAACGCCGCAGCATCTGCCCGACGCGGTACTCGATGCCCTGGCGGCTCAGATACAGACGGGAGGCCAACTGCACTGTGGACTCGCCACTCGCCACGCCCTCCAGAACCTGCGCGTCGAGAGCGCTGAGCACGGGCCCGCCGGTGACCGCTTCCGCCGACCGGCGCAGGAGGACGACGACACCGACCATCTCACCCGAGGGCTGTCTCACGGCTATGGCGGTGATATCGGCGTGGAAATTCCGGCCGTCGCCGTCCCGGCCCGTCACCTTCTCCTTGAATCTCCGTCCACGCCCCGAGGAAAGCGCGGTGAATTGTTTCCGCAAGTGGCCCGGGACCGGGGAACTGAGCAGTTCGAGCAGTCCGCGTCCGCAGATGTCGTCGGCACTCAGGCCGAATTGGCGGGCGAATTCGGGCTCCGCGGCGGTGACCGTGAGGTCCCGCGGGGAAAGGTGGGCCGTACAGGTGGCCGCCGGGCCGGCGTGGTCCGGAGCGGCGATCACGTCACGGCGGGCCGCGACAGCGGTGGCTGCGGTCTTCTTCTTGCTGGGCGAGGCGTCGGGGAAACTCGTGGTCGCCACGGACGTACCGTCCTTCTTCCTGCGCGTGGGGGGCTGCGAAGGGTGGAGCGGGCGCGGAGCGGACCGATGCGCTGTGCCTGGGTGTCGACGAGCGCCCGGTGTCGGCACGCGCCACCTCGTCGGTGGCCGCGGCCGGGGTTCCGCGCCATTCGGGGCCGGCGGCAAGCACCGGAACCGGACAGGTCAGGTATGCGGAGGGAACGGTGCCGAGGCGACCGTCATCCGGGTCTGCTGGGCAACGTTGTCATGACGGTTCGATCCCGAGGTGCGGCCCCGTGGGCGGGCGGCCTGAGGTCCGGGCGGGCGAGCCGTAAGCCCTGCCGTGACGCGAAGCCCGTGCGGGCAGTGGGGAGCACCAAACCTCCACGAGACGAAGAGGGGATCGTTTGAGGGGGCCGCCTTCGAGATTAAAGGGAGACAACCCTTGAGACAAGAGTTTGTCAGGTGACCTGGGCAACTCGCCAACTCTTGTGCGAACGGGCCGAATTCGGGCTCCGAGAACCCCCGTCCCCAACAATCCCGGCCGCACGGGAAAGGGTCCCGGGAATGCGCGGCCGGCCGCGATGAACGGCTTGTCGTCCCTTGCCGCGCTCCCTACAGTGCTGCCAACTCACGTGCCCGATCGGGCAAGCGGAACCACGGATACCGTGCCGACCGGGCCACCGAACCCGAGGAGGGAGATGCTCGACCAGCCGCAGTTCGGTCAGCCGCGATCCGATCAGCCGCAGTTCGGCCAAACGCAGTTCGCTCAGCCGCAGTTCGGCCGTCGGTTGAAACGACTCCGGACCGCACGCGGCCTGAGTCAGGCCGACGTGGTCGGAGACGACATGTCGACGGGACACCTGTCACGTCTGGAGTCCGGCGACCGGCGAACCCAGCGAGCGCACCGCGGCCTACCTCGCCCAACGACTCGGCGTCGACGTCTCGGCTCTGACCGGCCCGCCGGACGGCAGATGCCTGACCGGAGCGCTGGCCGCCGCAGCCTCGGCGGCGCCCGGGACGGACAGCACCGCAGCCCTCAGCCGGGCGGTCGAGGAGGACCCCGGCGCGGATCCCGCCGCCCGCTGGCAGGCCCTGTGGCTGCTCAGCCACGCCGCCCACCGAGACGGCGACTACGAACGCGAGCGCACACATCTGCTCCAACTCCTGGAGCTTAGCCGCTCGTTGGACGCCCCCCACCTCCACACCCGCTCGCTCGTCCGCTACGCAGGCTGCACCCGTGCCCTCGGCGACATGCGTACAGCGGAGTCGGCGGCGACGGAGGCGCTCTCCGTCGCCCGCACCGCGCACCTGTCCGCGCCCGACACGCTGGCCGCCCTGGTGGAGCTGATCAGCATCGAGACGGAACTCGGCCGGTGGGAGGCGGCCTCGCAGTACGTCGACGAACTGGACCGCGATCTTCTGCCCCACGTCTCCGCCGTTCAGGCCGCCGAGGCCCTGTGGACCGCCGCCGTGGTCAGCAGCCGCAAGGGCGACGACGCGGGCGCCCTCGCCCGACTGAACAAAGCGATGGGCCTGCTCAGGGGCGGGCCGGTGGACCTGATCGTGTGGGCCCGGCTGCGGACCGCCGCCACCGCCGCGGCTCTTCAGATGTCTCCGCCCGGGGTGCCCGACGCAGAGTCGTGGCTGACAGAGGCCGCCACCGTCCTCGCTCTGATCGGCACGCCCGCGCAGCTCCAGGAACTGCACGCCCTCGAGGCCCATCTCGCCTACGCACAGGGCAAGTTCGAGGACGCGGCCCGGCTGACTCGGGCCGTGCTTTCCGAGGAAATCCTGCGCCTCTCCTACCGAGACCGGATAGGACTGTCCGCCCTGGACGGCCGGCTGGCGATCCACGCGGGCCGGGTCGAGGAAGGCGTCGCCGCACTCCAACAGCTCGCACGACAGGCCACGGAGTCGAGGAACGTCGACCTCGCGGCCCACGTCTGGCAAGCGCTGGCCACCACCCTGGCGGCCGCAGTCCACCCCTCAGGGGCGGCCCCCTGCCCGACGCGGGCAGGCCGAGGGGAAGGGCAGCGGGCCGTGAGTCGGCGGACCATGCACACCGGCGGGGCGGATGTCCTTTCCGAGACGCGAGGGAAGGTGTGAAGACGAGGCGAGGGATCACGTCATCGGTGCGAAGGGCTTGGGCGTCGCCCCGCTCCAGCGATCGCCTGGCGGCGGACGGAGGTGACGTGACTGGCACCTCCAGGAGGCCCGGGTGCACTGGAGTCCTCTCGGTCAGCCACGGCGGGGGCGCCTCCTCGGCCTGCCGTTGCACGGACTCTCCGGCACACTGGATCGTATGGACGAAACGGACCGGCAGCTCGGTCGACGGCTGGAGAAGGCCATCATGAGCCTGCTGGATCGCCGCGCCGACACCGCGTCGATCTGCCCGTCCGACGCGGCCCGCGAGGTCTACGAAGGTGACGACGACGGCTGGCGGGCCCTGATGGAACCGGCCCGCCAAGCGGCATGGCGCCTGGCGAACAACGGCGAGGTCGAGGTGACCCAGGGCGGCCGGCCGGTCACGGAGACGGAGACGCGCGGTCCGGTGCGGATTCGGCGGGCTCGTCGGTAGGGGCGGGGGCGCCTGGCCGGACCCCCTCCCCCACCCGAGCCGGGGGACCCGGCCCTCTGAAGCCGCGTCACGTCACCCGGGCGCCGCCCAGGGGGGCCGCTAGGGGGTGAAGACCTCGTCGAGGCGGTCGATGGCGCCGCCGGCACCCAGGTGGTAGGTGAAGACGAGCCCCGAGTTCGGGTGCGCCTCCACCCAGTCGAGGAACTCCTGCACCCCGATGTGCTGGTTCTCGGTGCTCTCCACGATGGGAGTGGTCACGGTGACGTACGCGGCCTGGTCCATCGGGATGAACGTCTCCTTGCCGACCGTCTCGAACGGCGCGCCGTCGGAGTCGGGGGATCCGCAGCCCCAGTTGCCGTGCTTGACGATCAGGCTGAGGAATCCGCCCTCGGGGGTATAGCGGTAGACCGCGACCTCGTCGGGAGAGATCGGCATCTTGTGGTCGCAGCCATCGTCGTCGACGCCACCCGCACTGGGCACGGCGGTAACGGGAGCCTTGGACGCGGCCGGAATTACTTCGGGGGACTTGGCGGCGCTGCTCGATCCTGAAGACGCCGTGCCACCAGGCGTTTCGCTGGCCGCGCTGGTGCCAGTCCCCTTGCCGCCGGCACCCGGCGCCGCCTTCGTCGGGCTCGTGCCGGCGCCTGAACTCGTCGTGTCACCCTTGCCGTTGCACCCGGTGAGGACCAGGGCCCCGGCCACGCAGGCTCCCAGTACGGCGGCCCCGACCACGCTCGGTCTGCGTCGGCTCTTCTTCGACGTCACGTTCATACCGCGTCCCCCCTGTTGTCCCAGTTCTCGGTGTGCCTCGACGGCTCGTCGCAGAGGACGACTTTCGGCCGCAGTCAGTTGCACGTCCGCGTGAGTTCTTCACGCATCACCGCTCGTGCAACGGACATCGGAGCAACCCGCATGTCGTCCTGGCGCCTGACCTTGGCCTGATTTCGACTGCTGACCTTAGCGTGACGAGGGGCACGCGTGGCTCACCCATAGGTCCGATTACTGAGCGGGGACCAGTTCTGGCAGCGTGGGCTCTCATGAGGCGTGCGACGATCGTGCGGTGGAGAGCCCTGATACGTCGTTCCGTCGGCGCCTGTTGCTGGAGGCTCTGACCGTATTGGCCGCTGACGCCCAGATCCAAGTTTCCTGGCTGACCAGGCATGCGGTGCTGACGGACGAGATCGCCCTGGACTTTGAACACGCCTGCCGCATCGCCGAGACGTTGGTGGCCGAGGGACAACTTGCCCCCGAAAGCATGGCCGACCTGCGGGAGATCGATGTGACCCTCGGTGAGATGAGCGGTGGCGAGAACGCTGATCGCTGGACAAGAGACGCGTTGTTCACCGATCAGGGATGGGCCCTGGCCCGGCAACTCGCCCGCCGCGTTCTTGTCGCGGAGGTGGGTGAGTGGCAGCAGCCTCTTCCGGAGGTCTCCGTCATCCGGTGAACATCAACGGCAGCAAGCCGGTTCTTCAGACGCTAGCTGCAACCTGGCGGCCCCCTTCACTGATCACGCCGGACTCGAACACCGGCCACGGCCGCCGCCACCGGAGCCATCCCGCTCCCGAGGCCGCCCGCCGCCAAGATCAACCCTGCGCGCGAGCCCGAGGAGAAGCAGCGGCTTCCGCCGCCTCCTGGAATTCGACGATGGCCCCGCCGTAGTCCCTCGCCCAGTTAGTCAGGACCTCGATGGGCTCGACGAGGGTGCGGCCGAGGTCGGTGAGGCTGTACTCGACCCGCCTCGGCGCCTCGGCATGGCGTTCGACCAGACCGTACTGCTGGAGCCGGCGCAGCGTCTGGGTGAGGACCTTGCGCGAGATGCCGCCGATGAGGTCGACGAGCTCACCGTGCCTGCGGGGCTGATGGCTGAGCCCGAAGAGTACGAGCACGGCCCACTTGTCGGAGATGATCTCGACCGCCAGGCGCGTGGGGCAGTCGGCGAGGAAGGCTGCTCCAGCCACGTTCTGCATGGGAATCGAAGGTACCAGGAGGTAACCCACAGCTCCGTAACGTCTTCCGCGAGCAACGCAACAGCACCGGAAGCGAAGGAGCCACCATGCCACGAGTCGTCGTGTTCGACGAGTTCGGCGGGCCGGATGTCATGCACGTCGTCGAGGAGCCGATCACCCAACCCGCGGATGGCGAGGTGCGGGTCCGGATCGAGGCATTCGCCGTCAATCCCCTCGACCAGATGATGCGTTCCGGAACTTCGCCCGCGACCGTCCCCTTGCCTCACGCGCGCCTCGGTGTCGAAGGAACCGGTCTCGTCGACGCGCTGGGCCCAGAGGTCACCGGGCTGAAGGTCGGCGATCCGGTCATCCTCGCGGCCATTCCGGACACGAGCACCAGGGGCAGCTACGCCGAGTGCACCACGGTCCCCGCGAACCAGGTCGTCTCCCGGCCCGCCGGGCTCGGAGTCGTGGAAGCGGCAGCGATCTGGGTGGCGTACTCCACCGCCTACGGCGCACTCGTCGAGAAAGCGAGGATGCAGCCCGGTGACCACGTCCTGATCACTGCCGCGTCCGGCGGTGTCGGCCGGGCTGCGATGCAGATAGCCAACCAGATCGGTGCCGTGCCCATCGCCGTCACCCGGCACGCCGCGAGGAAGGACGAGCTGATCGCCGCCGGAGCCGCTGCGGTCATCGCCACCGACCATGAGGACGTCGTCGAGGCCGTTCGCCACCACACTGGCGGAATCGGCGCGGACATCGTCCTCGACGTAGTCATGGGTCCCGGCCAGCAGGATCTCCTGAAAGCGGCGCGCCCCGGCGCAACACTGGTCGGTGCGGGCTTCCTTGATCCGCGGCCCACACCGTTCCCGAGCAGCGCGCCACTCACGGTGGTCAACTACGCAAGCTTCGAGCACACCCTCGACCCCGTCGCGGTGAAGCGCATGGCGGCGTTCCTGAACGCGGGGGTGCGTCTCGGCGCACTGCGGCCCGCCATCGACAAGGTCTTCACCCTTGAGGACGTCGTCGAGGCACATCGACATCTCGAGAACGGATTTCACGGCGGGAGGAAGATCGTCGTGACGGTCTGAGAGCGGACCTGTGTCGTCTCTCGGGTGCCGGCTGCCGTAGGCCTTGAGCCGCCACCTGCACCGCCGACAGCCTTGTGCGCCACGGGCGTTGTCAGTGGCCGAGGGCACACTGCCTGCATGAGCGCCTCTTCGTCTGTCGCAGCCGATACCTCCCAAGCCGCCTCTGTCTGGGTGGAGTCGATGGGCGGCCCGTTGATCGCCATCCCCGTCTCTGCCCTGGCCGCATGGCGCGGCTGTACCGAGAGTGGGGTCATGGTGGGTGACGCCACCGCTCCGGACGACTACGACCGGGCCTGTGCGGTGGACGATCTGGCCGGTGCAATCACCGTCGGCGAGCTCGGTGCCCAGGCACTGGTGCTGGCGGACGAGCCGGCCACCAGCACCTACCTGCCCGAGCACCGAGCGTTCCTGCGGTGGCTTGCCGCTGACTCCGAGGCCGGGCTGAGGGCTGCGGCAGACGCTGTTCTTGCCGACCTGGCCACGGAGTGGGAGCAGTGCGGCACCTGGGTGTCGGACGGTCCCGCGGTACTCATGGACTCCGCCGAGGCGGGCTCCGAACTGGGCATTGAGTATCCCGGCGGTGGAATGCCCGCGCAGGCCTCGATCCCGTTGCCCGCCGGCAGTTGGAGAGTACGCGCCATCCATACCAAGGTGGACGGGGAGAACTGGGTCGGCCTGGTCCAACTCCTGCCCACCGCAGCCTGAACAGTCGACTGCGGTCAGGCCCGCCCGCGTCGCCGCGTGACGCTGCACAGACCGGCGATGCCGGGCATCTCGCGGTGGAAGCCGTCACCCCCCTGGAGGCGGCAGGCGAGAGGGGTCAGGTCTTGCGGTCCGGTAGCGGCACCGAGCCGCCAAGCTCTGCCGCTGCCGCTGCCTCTGCGGCTGCCTCTGCCTCCCAACTCGCCTGCGGTTGCGCAAGATTGCCTCGCCGGGGCAGCGGGACGGAGCCCCTGACGGGGTCGCGTTTCTCCAGCCACCTCTGGAGCGTGGCCGCACTGGTCGGCGAAGGCGCCCGTTGGAACGAACCCCCGTAGGCCGCAGTGCAGACCGGCACCACGGCCTACGGCGGAGGGCGGGGTCAGCCTTGGCCACCGGCCCGCATGCTCGGCGCGCGGTCGAAGACGCTGATGGCTCGGGTGATCCGCCCGTCCTCGACGGTCAGGTACTCGGCACCGTGGAAGTTCTTGGCGAACGGCACGTCGACTGCGTACACGATCGCCGCGTTGTTGTCGTCGCCGAAGACGCCGAGCAGTTCACCGCTGCTGACCATGCCGGCGAACGGCGCCAGGAACCGGCGGTATGCGTCGGCGCCTTGCACGGGGCCGGACGGGGCTTGGCACACGATGTCGTCGGCGATGAGGTCCATGGCCTCGTCTACATTGCCGCCGAGCCAGGCGCGTACGTACGTTTCGGCGACCTCGACGGCGGATCCGGTGATGGTCATGGCAGGTGGTTCCCTTCCTCGTCACACCGCCCCCGCGGTCCTGCCGGGCACCGGGTTGCCGGTGCGGCCGACAGACCGCCCGAGGGAGCGGCACGGCCGCGTCGGATCGCGGCCTGGTGAGACGGATCCTCTCCGGCATATATGACACCCTCTGTCATATAGGTGAGGGAGATTCCGAGCATGAGGTCCGAACGTCTGCTCTCCATCCTGCTGCTCCTGCAGTCACACGGGCAGCTACCGTCGTCCGAGCTGGCGGAACGGCTGGAGGTCTCGGTCCGCACGATCATGCGGGACGTCGAGGCGCTGTCGGCCTCCGGCGTGCCGGTCTACACCGTGCGCGGTCCGCAGGGCGGCATCGCGCTGCTGCCCGGGTTCCGCACCGACGTCACCGGACTGACCGCCGACGAGTCCCGCGCGCTGTTCGTCCTGCTGTCCGGCTCAGCCCACGCCGATCTCGGTCTAGGCACGGCCCTCGGCTCCGCGCTGCGCAAGGTCATGGCCGCGCTGCCCGCGCCCCACCGCCCCGACGCAGACCTCACCAGCCGCCGCGTCTTCATCGACCCGGTCCGCTGGCGCGGAGCCCCCGGACCGGACCACACGGCGCCCGACCTCACCGCGTTCCAGGAGGCCGTTTTCACGGACCGCCGCCTGCGCCTGCGGTACCGCCACGGCCGCGACAACCGGGTGCACACCTACACACTCGACCCGTACGGCCTGGTCAACAAGGCCGGCGTCTGGTACCTCGTCGCCGACCGCGACGGGGAGCCCCGGCTGTTCCGCGCCGACCGGGCCGAATCCGCCGCCGTCCTCGACGAACCGGTGCGCCGCCGCCCCAACACCCAACTCACGGACGTCTGGGACCTGCTGCGCCGCGGCATCGACGAACTGCCCGCCCCGCTCGCCGTGACCGTACGGGTCCGCGACGACATCCTGGCGATGTTCCTGCGTGTCCACGCCGCGGACCTCGCAGCTCCCGGGGTCGCGGCAGAGGCCGTTCCACCGGACCGGGTGGACGACCCCGGCTGGACGCACGTCGAATTGCGGTTCCGGTCCGTGCCGGCCGCCCAAACCCTGCTCGCCTTCGGCGCCGACGCCGAGGTTCTCACCCCCGACGAACTCCGCCGCCACCTGGCCCGTACGTCCGCCGCGACCGCCGCCCTCTACGACCCTGGCCGGGACGACTGACGCACCGGCCCCCGCGCAACCGCACCCGCACCCGCACCCGCACCCGCACCCGCAGGACCAAGTCCCCGTCGGCTGGCGCCTCACCTCCGCTCATGACCGACCCACCCCCGTCGTCCCCTCCACGACCACGTCCGAGCAGCCCTCGGTGGCTACGAGATCGGTCTCAGCCGGAGCTACTGCGACGGCGCCCACGCCAGTACCCGTCACGTGGTTGCCGGTGACCGTCAGTCCGCCGACCGAGCGGGCGCGGATCACCGGGGCGTGGGCGTCCTCGAAGACGTTGCCGGTGATGGTCACGTTGCGGTGCACGGGGTGGGCGGGGTCGAGGACCGTGTTGGTCGGTGCGATGAGGATCGCGGGGGTGGACGGGCGCAGGAAGGTGTTGTCGCGGATGGTGAGGTCGGCGACCGGCCCTGACTCGTACCACTCCTCGGCGTCGGCGGAGACGTAGACGCCGGCCATGGTCACGCCGTCGAAGAGGTTGTTCTCGATGAGGACCGGCTGCCGGGTGGTCACCAGGACGCCGCGGGTGGGCACGTTGACGAAGTGGTTGCCGACGATGTGGACCGAGGCCGTGGCGTTGACGTTCTCGGCGACCCAGTGCTCCGGGGTGACGGTCGGGGGCAACGGGCGGTCCAGGGTCACGGTCGTCAGGCGCCGGTCGTCCTCGTCGTCCCGGTCGTGCGGTCCGTCGACGGCCGTGAGGCGTGCGGTGAAGCCGGTTGCGGTGTCCAGGGTTGCCCGAGCGGTGAACTCGATCGTGTCACCGGGCCGGAACGCGGCGAAACCTGCCGTCTCCGGGTGCCGGAAGGCCAGCGTCACCCTGTCGTCGGCCACACGTTCGGCCACCACGAGATACGTGCCGTGCACGTTGATCGGGTCGTCGTGCGGCCCGTCGAAGACACAGTCCGCGATCCGTACCTGCCCGGCCATCGACGACAGGTTGATGAAGTCGGCGAACCCGGCCGACGTACGACCGGTGGCCGGGTCGGCACGGAAACGGACGTCGCGTACGGTCAAGTCCCGGCTCATCTGCCCGACGAGGCCGAAGCCGTGGAGGTAGTGCGCCGAGACGTCGCGAATCTCCACGCGTTCGCTGCCGCCCACGAACGCGCCCGGATGATCACGCACCGTCGTGCGCATCTGGTAGACGATCCCGATGTCGTCGGGGGCGTCGGCGAAGCGGTAGGACAGGCGCAGCCGGTTGCCGGGGAGTCGGTGGACGGCGGTCACGTCGTCGAACAAGGGGTTGCGGTCCCGCCAGGTGCGCCGGGCCACCGGGTCGTGGAGTTGGGTGTACTCCATCGCGTTCGTACCGGTCCAGTACGGCTCTCCGTCGGCGGGACTGGGCTCGCCGAGCCAGATGACGGTGGTGCCGTCGATCCGGAAGCGGGTGTCCGCGGGCAGGGCCAACTCCCGCCAGGCCCCGCCGCCGTCCGCGCCCGTACTCGTACCCGGCCCAGTACCCGTGTCGCCGTCCGTGTCGCCGTCCGTGCCGACGCCCGCGCCCGTCCCAGCACCAGCGTCCACCACCGTGACGTCGACGACGCGGGGCGAGACGTAGTCGAAGGAGAACCCCTCGAAGCGCACGTCGGACGAGTCGATCGCCGCGAACGCGGTCTGCGCGCCGTGCAGCACCAGGGCGGCGCCCGTGCCGTCGATCACGATGTCGTGAGCGTTCTCCACGAGGAGCGCGATCGTCTTGGTCAGGTGACGCCGGTCGGCGCCCACGGTGTTGGAGACGTACAGATCGCGGCGCTCGGCCCGCTCCGGATACAACTGGTAGCGACCGGGCGGGAAGCGCACGGTCACCGGGGCCCGTACCGCGCATGCCGCACGCAGGGCCGCGGTGACCGCCTCGGCGCTGTCCCGGGTACCGGTGGGGTCCGCGCCGAACGCGGTGACGTCGATCATGGTGCGAGGTGCCACGCACACTCCTTGGCTGCTGGTTCGGCGTTCGGATCAGGCCGCCGTCGCGGGCCCCGCCGTATGCGCCGGAGCGAGGACTCGAAGAGGTGTCGACGGCCCCCAACGGACCTCGGGGCGCCGGGCACACGTCGGCCCCGCAAGGACGACGGAGTTGACGATGGCCTAATGTCCGGTCAAAGTCTTGGCGCGTCAGTGTAGCCAGTCTGCATCCACCCAGGAGGCATCGTGCCGGACCACTCCCCCGGCCCCGCGCAGAGCCCGCACCGGCTCTCCTTCGACCGGCCGGCCGGTCACTGGCTGGAAAGGCTGCCGCTCGGCAACGGGCGGATCGGCGCGATGCCGGACGGCGGTGTGGAGCGGGAGCGGGTGCTGCTCAACGACGGTACGGCGTGGTCCGGTTCGCCCTCCAGCGAGTTCCAGGACGGCCGGGTCGGAGCCGGGACGGCGCGCGAGGCCGTCGCCGAGGCCCGCAGGGCGCTCGCGGAGGGCGACCACGCCCGCGCCGACGCGGCGGTCCGGCGCCTCCAGGAACGCTGGTCCCAGGCATACCTGCCGTTCGCCGAACTGACGGTGGAGGTCACCAACCCGCCGGGGCGGATCACCGGGTACTCCCGCCATCTCGACCTGCGCACGGCCGAGCACGTCGTGGAGTACGAGGCGGGAGGCGTGAGCGTGGTCAGGCGCACGGTGGTCTCGCATCCCGACCGGGCACTGCTGATGACCATCGACGTGGCCTCGGGCCCCGGCATCGACCTCGCGGTCGGCCTCGACTCCCCGCTGCGCGTGCTGGGCCGCGGCAGCGACAATCGGCTGGCCTGGCTCACCACCCGGATGCCGTCCGACGTCGCGCCGCCGCACGAACCCGACGCGCCCTCACCGGTGTACGACGACCGGGTCAGCCTGCGGGGAGCGGTGGCGCTCCGCTGGTCCCACGACGGCGAGGAAGTCCTCGCGCCCGACTCGCACGGCGGTCCCATGCTCGCCGCGCGCGGCGTCCGGCACGTCGAGATCGTGGTGACCACGGGCACCACCTTTACCGCGATCGGCGCTGAACCGCGTGGTGACGAGCACGACGCCCTCGCAGCAGCACGCCGGGACCTCGACTCGGCCGTACAGTGGGGCGCTGCCACACTGCGCGAACGGCAGCGCGCGGATCACGCGGATCTGTACCGGCGGGTGGAACTGGGCTGGGACGCCCCCGTGGACGAACGGCTGCGGCAGCTCGCGTTCCTGTTCCACTACGGCCGGTACCTGCTGATCAGCTCCTCACGGGCCGGTGGGCCGCCGGCCACGCTCCAAGGGCTCTGGAACGACTCGATGCGCCCGCCGTGGAGTTCGAACTACACCGTCAACATCAACACCCAGATGAACTACTGGCCCGCGGACGTCACCAACCTCGCCGAATGCCTGCCCCCGCTGTTCGACCTGGTCGAGGCCGTGAGCATGCGGGGCGCCGAGACCGCGCGGCGGCTGTACGGGGCGGACGGCTGGTGCGCGCACCACAACACCGACGTATGGGCCTACACCTCCCCCGTCGGCCAGGGGCGGGCCGACCCCGCCTGGGCGTTCTGGCCGCTGGCAGGGGGCTGGTTGTCCCGGCATTTCACCGACCATGTGGCCTTCGGCGCCGGGCTGCCGTTCGCAAGGGAACGCGCCTGGCCGATCGTCCGGGGCGCCGCGCGGTTCCTCCTGGACTGGCTGGTCGAGATGCCGGACGGCACCCTCGGCTTCTCCCCCTCCTCGTCGCCCGAGAACAGGTTCCTCACCCCGGCGGGCCCGCTCGCCGTCGACGTCAGTTCCACCGTCGACATCGGCATCGCCCGCGAGGTGTTCACCTCGGTCGTGACCCTGGCACGGCTCGCCGGGCAGCCCGACGACCGCGTCGCCGAGGCGGCACGGGCCGTGCTGGGCCGGCTGCCGAAGCCGCAGACCGACGAGGACGGGACGATACGGGAGTGGCACGGCCCGCATGCCATGGCCGAGCCGACTCACCGGCACCTGTCATCGCTGTACGAGGCGTTTCCCGGCACCGGCATGCTTCCGGAACACGCGACCGCGGTGGCCCGGACACTCGACGTACGCGGTGATGACTCCACGGGCTGGTCGCTCGCCTGGAAGCTGGCACTGCGCGCCCGGCTGCGCCACGCTCAACGGTTGCCCGCCCTGATCGATCTGGCGTTGCGCGAGGTGGATCCGGCGGCGACGGGTGAGCACGGCGGCCTCTACCCCAACCGGCTGTCGGCCCATCCGCCGTTCCAGATCGACGGCAACTTCGGGTTCACGGCGGCGATCGCGGAATGCGTGCTGCAGAGCCACGCCGGTGCGGTGGAGCTGTTGCCCGCCCTGCCCTCCGACTGGCCCGCCGGACGGATGCGGGGGCTGGTGGCACGGCCCGGAGTCGTGGTGGACCTGGCCTGGGACGGCGAACGGCGGCTGATCGAGGCACGGTTGCGCCGACGCTCCGAGCAGGTGGGTGTCGTACGGGTGTTGCTGGGCGAGGCGTCGGTGCGGGTGGACCTGTCCCAGGGGCCGTGGACCGTGCGTCCCGGTACCGACGGGTGGTTGGTCGCCGAGGCGGGTTGAGCACAGCGTCGCACCTGGCGGCACCGCCCAGACGCGCTACGCCCGACAGCCCTAGATCCAGCGGCTTTCCGCCGGGCGCTCTCCGCCCGGCGGCCCCATTCTCACGGCACTCCACCTGGCAACTCTCCGGCCGGCGGCCTTCCGGCCGGCGGTTGTCTGGTCGGCGGTTGTCTGGTCGGCAGCTCTCCAGCCAGCGGCTCTTCGGCCGGCGGCTGTCCGGTCGGCAGCACTCCGCCCAGACCCTCTACGCCCGTCATCCCTCCACCTGGCAGCTCTCCGGCCGACAGCACTCCACCCGGCGGCTCTCCGCCCCGACCCTCTACGCCCGGCAGCCCTCCACCTGCGGCACACCACTTCGCCCCGCGGCCCGGCAGCGCTCAGCCCGGCAGCACTGCACCCGGCGGCCCTCCGCCCCGCCACCCCTCCACCTGGCGGTACCCCCCCTGCCCCCTCGGCCCCGCAGCACTCCACCCGGCAGCCTCTCCGCCCGGCGGCACACCACCCGCCCCCTCCGCCCGACAGCGCTCCGTCCAGCCCTCCACCTGGCGGCACGCCACCCGGCCCCTCCCCCCGCCCCACCCCCGGTACACTCGCACCACGCCAGGCGGCGCCGTTCACCGCAGAGGGAGTCATGGCCAAGGTCGGGATCAACGACGTCGCGGCGCGAGCCGGCGTCAGCGAGGCCACAGTCAGTCGTGTCATCAACCGGCGCGGAGTCGTCGCGATGGCCACGCGGCGCCAGGTGGAGGAAGCGATCCGCGAGCTGGGCTACGACCGCGGCGCCCAGAACCAACTGGTCGTGGTCCTCACCCCCGGCCTGGCCCAGCCGTTCTTCGGCCACCTGTGCGAGCTGATCGAGTCGGCGCTCGCGTCGCAGGGTTTCCGGGCCATCGTGGCCTCCACCACCGTGGGCGGGCTCCAGGAGATCGACTTCGTCTCGTCGACGATGGACCTGGGCATCGCCGGTGCGGTCTTCGCGTCCGCCAGCAACACCCTGATCGGGGCCGACCCGACGGTCTACCAGTTGCTCGCGGAGCGAAAGATCCCCTTCGTGCTGGTGAACGGCGCGATCGACGGTCACCCCGCACCCAGCTTCTCGACCAACGACACGGTCGCGGCGGAGCTGGCGGTCGACCACCTGTGGGGACTCGGTCACCGGGACATCGGCCTGATCGTCGGTCCGGTGGGGAACCGGCCCAGCGAGCGCCGGCTGGCCGGGTTCGTCCAGTCGATGACCGCGCGCGGCGCCGCCGATCCGCAGCGGCGGGTCGTCCGGCAGGTCTACAGCGTCGAGGGCGGTATGTCCGCCGCGGAGACCCTGCTCGACCTCGGGGTGACCGGGATCGTCGCGGCCAGCGACTACATGGCGCTCGGCGCGATCCGGGCGGCCCGGCGCCGGGGGATCTCGATCCCGGAGGGCCTGTCGGTGGTCGGCTACGACGACTCGCAGGTCATGGACTTCGTAGATCCGCCGCTGACCACGGTGCGCCAACCCGTCGAGCGGCTCGCGCAGTCGGTGTCCACGGCCATGGTGCAGTTGGTGAACCGCAAACTGGTCCCCTCGGGTGAGCTGCTCTTCGACCCGCAGCTCATCGTGCGCGGCTCCACCGCCCCGCCGCGTTCCTGAGAGCAGTTACCGAACCCGACGCCATCTCGCCAGGCCCCGCTCTCCGCGGCACCGGCGCCATTGGCGTGCTGCCTCCTGCGCTGCGCGAAGTCAACGACCCACTGCCCTCGATTGACCTCTGAATGACGTCCAATTGACGCCATGCGTCATGAGACGTCAACAGAGCATCGGCACACTTTCGGCACACATACGTCCCATCGACGGCACGCGCCGGGCGACACCACCACATGCCCTCAACAGCACCGTTTCGGACACACATCGGATGCTCAGGGCGCTTCACACCCGCATCCTGCCTGGACAGATAGGCAAACATACGTCGCCGAACAGGTTTGCAACAACGATGCATTGACGCCAAGTTGACGTGCGTGCAACACTCCCTGACATGGCGCAGGGACCACCATTTCCGCAGCCCTCCACATGTCTCAGCGGCCCTGAGCCGCACAACATGTTCCTCCAAGTTCGATCCAGCTTGACGGATCTTGTCGACTCTTTCATCTGGGCGTCACAGCGAGCCCGGGAGTGGGTACAGACCGGGCGGCGTGCGGACTTCCTGCCGAGCTACTGGGCGGGACTCACCGACCGGCCGATGTTCTACTCCCGGGATCTGGCCCACCAGATGCTCGGCGGCCACCTGCTCGGCCTCGACACCGAGAACCTGGCGATGCTCCGGCACTTCGCTGGTTCCGCCACCGAGCGGCGCGGCTGGTACCCGCTGTGGGCGTTCCTCTTCGACGGCACACCCGCGGCCATCGACTACCACCACGACGACGACTTCGTCCGCGAGATACCTGCACCGTTCGAGCTGGTGGAGAAGGCGGTCGAGCAGTACCGCTGGACCCGCGACGAGCGATTCCTGCGGACACCGGAGATCGCCGCGTTCATCCGCACCACGCTGACCTCGTTCGCGCAGGCCCACGACCCCCTCGGCACCGGAGTCGCCGGTGAGCGCGGCAGCGGCGAGATCTTCCAGGGCACAGCCACGTACAACGAGGTGGAGCATCCCCCGCACCTGCTGGTCGCGGGCGACGGCATCGCCAGCCAGTGGGCGGCCCACCGCGCGCTGGCGGACGTAGCGGCCGACGCGGCACTGGACCCGGATTTCACCCGCTGGAACACCGCGCGGGCGGCCGCTCTGGAGACCGAGTTCGCCGAGGGCTGGTGGCTGGCGGAGCACGCGCACTACACGGCGGGCTTCACCGAGGAAGGGCCGGTCAGCGGGTTCGGGCTGGAGAGCACCTGGTTCCCGGCGGTCAAGGGCATCATGCGCCCGGACGAACGGGCCACCGCCCACCTGGACTTCCTCGGTGCGTGCCTGGAGAAGAGCCCGCCGCACAACATCGAGGCCTTCACCTACCTGCCCGAGGCATACCTCCGGTACGGACGCGACGAGGAAGCCCTGCGCTGGATCAGGTTCCTGGCGGACTCCCGCGCGGACTACCCGGAGGTGCCGTTCACCCATGTCGCCCACATCGCGACCGGCCTGACCGGCCTGAGCGTGGGCCCGCGCGACGGCGAGGTGCGCACCCGCTCGCACCTCCCCGCCGACGCCTGGCTGGAGGTCGACCGGATCCCCGCCGGCACCTCGACCATCGGTGTCCGCCACGAGGGACACGAGGCCAGCGAACTGTGGGTGAGCGACGGCAGCGCCGTCACCTGGACCAGCACCTGGCAGGACGGCCGCACCACACGGGTGGACGTCCCCGTCGGCGGACGCGTGCGCGTCACCGTCGACCACGACATCACCGCTACTCCCCCGCAGAGCTGAACCGCCCCACCTCCCCAACGGCAACAAACCGCAACGACAAGGAACTTCCGTGTTGAGAACCGCAGTGACAGCCGCCGTAGTCGTCGGCTGCATGGCCTCCCTCGCCGCGTGCAGCAACGAGAGCGGGGCCACCCCCGGAGACAGCGGCGGCGACGCCGCCTCCATCTCGTTCGCCTACTGGGGCAGCAACGAGGAGAACGCGACCCTCAAGAGCATGGTCGCCGCCTTCGAGAAGGCCCACCCCGACATCCGCGTCGAGGCCAACTGGATCCAGAGCGACTACGAGCAGAAGCTCCAGACGTCGATCGCCGGCGGGGACGCCCCCACGGTGGCCGCGATCTCCAACACCTCACTGCCGAGCTTCTTCACCGCCTTCAAACCGGTCGCCGTCGACACGGGCGCGTACTACTCCCCGGCCGTCGCCAAGGCGGGCACCGTCGACGGCACCGACTACGCCGTGCCGTTCGTGGCCAAGAGCAAAGTCATGGCCATCGACAAGACCAGCTTCACCAAGGCCGGCCTCCCGGTGCCGTCCGGCACGACACCGCTCAGCACCGCGGACTTCGTCGCCGCCGCGAAGAAGATGACCAGCGGCTCCGGCTCGTCCAAGGTCTACGGCTCCGCACCCCTGTGGTACGACGGATGGCTGCTGGCCGACGGGGGCTCCTACTACAACGCCGACGGCACGAAGTGCACGATGGGCGACGCGGCGGGCGTCCGGGCCGCGCGGACCGTCGTCGACTCGGTGAAGCCCGACGGTTTCGCGCCCGACGCGATCGCCACGCAGGGCCAGGACATGCTCCAGTGGCTTTCCCAGGGCAAGGTCGCGGCGCTGCCCGACTTCGGCCCCTGGAACATCGCGAAGTTCGCCGCGCTGGACACCTCCCGCTTCGCGCTCGTCCCCATGTCGGGCCGTGGTGAGCCCATGGAGGTCGACGGCCTCGGCATCGCCAAGAGCGCGAGCGCCGCGCAGGCCAAGTCCGCCGAGATCTTCACGAAGTTCATGAGCACCGACCCGGCCGCCCAGAACCTGCTGGCGTCCAAGAAGTCCGCGCTGGGTGTTCCCGTGGTCAAGGACTCGCTGACCGCCTTCAAGTCCGCCGCGCCCGAGGTCAACCTCCAGTCCTTCGTCGACGCCGTCGAGCACGCGGTGACCACGCCGTACGTGAAGGACAAGGTGCGCATCGAGAGCACCTTCTCGACCGCCCTGAACTCCCGCACCGCGATCGGGACCGGCCACGAGAACCCGGCGACCGTGCTGCCGCAGCTTCAGGAGAAGTGTCAGCAGATGCTCGACGCGACCAAGTAACCCCTAGGCGGACGGCCGTGAACGGCACCGAGAAGGACCGATCCTCGACATGTCAGAGATAGTCAAGGGCCTGGAGGGCCTCCTCGCCCGGTTCCACCTCGATGTGGGACTCCAGCCCATCGTCGCCTTCGTCATCATGACGGCCGTCGTCTTCGGGCTTCTCGGCGCCGCGTTGTGGCTCGCGGTGAGACGGGGGTGGATCGGCCGCACGACCGCGGCGTTCTGGCTCTTCGCCTCCCCCTGGATCGTCGGCTTCCTGCTGTTCACGGGCGGCCCGATGGTCTACTCCCTGGTCCTGTCGTTCACCCACTGGGATCTGCTGAGCCCGGCACGGTTCGCCGGGCTCGACAACTACCGGCAGGCGTTTCACGATCCGGACGTCGGACAGGCCATCAAGGTCACCCTGCTGTACGCGGTGCTCAGCGTCCCGGCGCAGACGGTGCTGTCGCTCGCGGTGGCGCTGCTGATGAACGTGAAGGTCAGCGGCATCCATGTGTTCCGCACCATCTGGTACCTGCCCTCGCTCGTGAGCGGGGTCGCGCAGACCGTGCTGTTCATCTGGGTGTTCAACCCCGACCACGGCCTGATCAACGGAGTGTTGGGGTGGCTGGGCGTCGACGGCCCGAAGTGGCTGTTCGACCCGGACTGGGCCCTCCCCGCGGTCGTCATCATGAGCCTGTGGACCGTCGGCGGCAACATGATCATTTACCTGGCGGGCCTTCAGGACATTCCCACCGAGCTCTACGAGGCGGCGGCCCTCGACGGCGCCGGCCGGCTGCACGTCCTGTGGAACATCACCGTTCCGCAGATCAGCCCGGTCATCTTCTTCAACGTGGTGACAGGACTCATCTACGCGTTGCAGACCTTCACCCAGGGGTACGTCATCACCCAGAACGGCGGCGGCCCCTCCAACTCCCTGCTGTTCTACGTCGTTTACCTGTACCAGAACGCCTTCAAGTTCTTCCAGATGGGCTACGCGTCGGCGCTCGCCTGGATCCTCTTCCTGATGATCATGGTGCTCACGGCGATCGTCTTCCGGGGCAGCAGCTTCTGGGTCTACTACGAATCCCAGCGTCCCCAGGAAGGGAGGCGGCGTGTCCGCGCCAAGTAGAACGGTGTCTCACGAACGGACCGGACCAGCCGCACAGGCCCGGCGATCGCGGAACGACGGGACGCGGGCCGCGCGCTACACCGCGCTCGCCATCCTCGTCGTGGGTTCGGTCGTGTTCGTCTACCCCTTCCTCTGGATGATCGCCACGGCGCTGCGCACACCGGAAGGTGTCGCCGGCGGGGGCATCTCCCTGTGGCCCGTGCAGTGGCAGTGGTCCAACTTCTCCAGCGGCCTCGGCTCGTTCCCGTTCTGGCGGTACTTCCGCAACTCGGTGCTCAGCACCCTGGTGCCGGTGGTCGCGATCGTCTACTCGTCGTCGCTGGTGGGTTTCGCGTTCGCGCGCATCCGGGCCCGCGGCTCGAACCTGCTGTTCGGGGTCGTGCTGGCGACCCTGCTGCTGCCGCAGGAGGTGACGATCGTCCCCCAGTTCATCCTGTTCAAGAACCTCGACATGATGAACACGCTGTGGCCGATCATCCTGCCCACCTTCTTCGGCTCGCCCTTCTTCATCTTCCTGTTCCGCCAGTTCTACCTCCGCCTCCCGGAGTCACTGACGGACGCCGCCATCCTCGACGGCGCCGGATGGTTCCGCATCTGGTGGTCGGTCTACCTCCCGCTGTCCCGCCCGGTGCTGATCGCGACCGCGGTCCTTCAGTTCATGTCGTACTGGAACAACTTCCTCCAGGCCGCGATCTACCTCACCGACGACAAGTGGAAGACGCTGCCGCTGGCACTCGCCGGATTCCAGTCGGTGAACGGCACCAACACGCCCCTGCTCATGGCCACGACCCTCGTCGTGACCCTGCCCTGCGTCCTGATCTTCTTCCTCGCCCAACGCCACATCATCGGCGGCATCTCCTTCTCTGGGAACAAATGACTGACACTCGATCCCCGGCCCCGGCGTCCTTCTGGGTGCCCGGCCGGGACGACGCCGCCCCGCAGCACCCCGTCCACCTGGGCGCGACCGCGGCGGCGCGCGGGCTTCGGCTCCAGACGACCGACACCGCCCAGGCGACCGAGAGGTTCGACGGGGGGTGGGAGGTCTCGTTCCGCGCCACTGGTGCCGCGCTGGAGCTGACTGTCCTGATCCCGGCGGCGGACGCGGTCACCTGGTGGCGGCCGGGCAGCACCGAGCCGCACGCCACCATCCCGCCCTCCTGGAGCGACCCGGCCGACACCACCGCGCTCGCCGGCCTCCCCGTCGGGGCCCTGCTCGTACGCCACGACCTGACCGCCCTGGTCTACGCGCTCGACGCGGGCAGCCACCGCACCTCCGTACGGGCCGGACTCGTCGAGGAGAGCGCGGAGTTCGCGGTCATGGTGACCGTCGAGGACGCGCCGCCGGGCGAGGAGATCCGGCTGCTGCTCGACGTCTCCGGCCGCCCCTTCGCGGAGGCCGTGCCGGACACCGGACGCTGGCTGCAACGGGAGGGCGGCCGGGCGGTGGCACCCGGCGCGGAGGACGCGGTGCTGTGCACCTGGTACTTCGCCCACCAGGACGTCACGGCTGCGGCAGTGCTGGCCCAGGCCGACCGGGCCGCCGCGCTCGGCTTCGGCGTGGTCATCGTGGACGACGGCTGGCAGACCATGTCCCAGGCCCGCGGCTACGGCTCGTGCGGCGACTGGGAGCCGGCCGCGGAGAAGTTCCCCGACCCGGCCGGCATGGTCGCCGAACCGCGCGCCCGGGGCCTGCGCACCATGTGGTGGGTGGGCACCCCCTTCCTGGGCCACGGCGCACAGGCCCGAGCGGCCCGACTCGTCACGCGCTACGAGGAGTTGGCCCTCGACGCCGCGGTCCTCGACCCGCGGGACGACACCACCCGGCGCCACCTCGTGGAGCGCGTCCGCGATCTCGTGCTGAGGACGGGCGCCGACGGCGTCAAGCTCGACTTCCTCGAACGGTTCGGCACACCGGTGCCCGACGATCCGTCACCTCACTCCCCCGTGGCGGCGACCGTGCGACTGCTGGAGGAGATCACGGACACCCTCGGGGAGGCGGGGGCCCGGCCGCTGATCGAGTTCCGGGAGCCGTACGTCCACCCCGCCGTGGGCCGGTTCGCCACCATGCTGCGGGTCGGCGACTGCCCGCTGAGCGCGACGCAGAACCGGGTCGGCATCATCGATCTGCGTCTGGCGCGGCCCGGCACACCCATCCACAGCGACCCCGTCATGTGGGCCGCGGACGACACCGCCGAGCGCGTCGCACACCATCTGATCAACACGCTGTTCGGGGTCCCGCAGGTCTCCGTGGACCTCCTGCGGCTCGGTGACGCGGCGTCGGACGCGCTGGAGTTCTGGATGCGCGTCTGGCGGGTGCACCGGCAGACGCTGCTCCACGGCGAACTGCTCCCCGAGCGGCCCGATTTGCTCTACCCGCTGGTCGCCGCCCACGACGGCGACCGTCATGTCGTCGCCCGCTACGCGCCGCACGCGGTGACCCTGCCGAAGGGACCGTGGCGTGAGGTCCTGATCGCCAACGCGGACGACAGTGCGCCGCTGCTGGTCAACGACTCGCTCCCGATGAGCGTCCGGCTGGAGATCTGGGACGCGCGGGGCCGCTGTACCCACCGCTCGCTCGCGGAGGTGGCGTCCGGGCCGTCGGTCCTCCCGGTGCCCTCCGGCGGTCTGGCCCGTCTCAGCCACCCGGACCACGGTCCCGGCCCGGAACTCTGACCCAGCGGGCCTCCTGCCGTCAGCGGGCGGTGAGTTGTGCCGAACCGCTCGCCCACACGTCCCAGGGCCACCCGCTGAGCCACCGACATCCACCAGAAGAAGGCGACCCGGCCACGCACCCGTGGCGCACGGCGTCGCCCGCACCCACCTGCCCTCATGTCCGCCTCGTTCCTCACAAGGGAGACTCGTAGATGAGTTCACGCCCAACAAAAAGCGGCCGCAGACGCCGGGGCGCGGTGACCGTCGGCCTGACCGTCCTCGGCCTGCTCGCCCCGACGACAACGGCCCACGCCACCGGCCCGGACTCCCCGACACCGTCAACCGGCGTCTCCCCGACCGAGACAGCGCGCAAGACCGCAGACAGCCCTCTCGCTCGCGCCGTCGCAGCGGCCGGCGGCTCCCTCCCCATCAAACTGGTGACGGGTGACACGCTGACGGTCAGCGTCGACGCCGCGGGCAAGCCGGTGGTCCGCCAGACCGACAGCGCGCCGCGGGCCGACGGCCTGCCGGCCGTGCTGCACATACTCACCCGCCAGGGCACGACATACGCCATACCTGACGACGCCTTCGCCCTGGTCAGCCAGGGACTGCTCGACTGGTCGCTCTTCGACGTCAGCGAGTTGGTGACGCTCGCCGCGGCGGGCCGCAACGACACGGTCCCGGTCCTCGTGAGCTACACCGACTCGGCCTCCGCGTCCGCCCACAGGACGCGGAAGGTCCCCGGGGCCTCCGGCGGCCGGGCCCTGCCCAGCATCAACGGACGCTCACTGAAGATCGACGAGCACGGACAGTGGTGGCGGGAGGTACGGGGCAAGAGGGCTTCCTCCCCGGCCGCCGCCCGGTCCGCCGGTTCCCTCGCCGGGGTCAGGAAGGTCTGGCTCAACGGCCTGTCCCACATCGACCTCGACAAGTCGGTGTCGCAGATCGACGCACCCATCGCCTGGTCGCGCGGCTACGACGGCACCGGCGTGAAGGTGGCGGTGCTGGACACCGGCATCGACGCCACCCACCCGGACGTGGCCGGAAGCATCGCCGAGGCGGTCGACTTCACCGGCAGCCCCACGGGTCCCAAGGACGGGCACGGGCACGGCACTCACGTGGCCTCCACGGTCCTGGGCAGCGGCGCCGCGTCGAAGGGGCTGCACAAGGGCGTCGCACCCGGCGCGAAACTGCTCGTGGGCAAGGTCTGCGACAACAAGGGGCAGTGTCCTGAGGACGCGATCCTCGCCGCCATGGACTGGGCGGCGCACTCGGGCGCCAAGGTCGTCAACATGAGCCTGGGCGGCGAGCCCACGGACGGCACCGACCCGCAGAGCCAGGCGCTCAACGCACTCAGCCGCGAAACGGGAACCCTGTTCGTGGTCGCCGCCGGCAACCACTCGCTGAGCGACCCCCACGTGCTCGCCCCCGGCTCCGCCGACGAGGCCCTGACCGTGGCGGCCGTCGACGCGAACGACGAGGTGGCCGTCTTCTCCAACACCGGGCCCCGGATCGGGGACGGCGCCGCCAAGCCCGACATCTCCGGACCCGGTGTCGGCATCGTCGCCGCCCGCGCCGCGGGCACGTCCATGGGCGAGCCCGTTGACCAGTACTACACCGCGTCCGACGGCACCTCGATGGCCACGCCCCATGTGGCCGGCGCCGCGGCCATCGTCGCCCAGCAGCACCCGGAGCTGACCGGGCAGCAGATCAAGGCGCTGCTGATGAGCACCGCAACCGACCTGGGACAGAACATCTACGCCCAGGGAACCGGTCTGGTGGACCTCTCGACCGCGACCAATCCGGACGTGGTCACGAAGGGCACGCTGAACTTCGGCCGGCTGGCGTTCCCGCAGTCGGCGGTGACGAAGAACGTCACTTACACCAACCACACCGACAAAGCGATCACGCTGCACCTGTCGCTGTCCAGCTCCTTCGCCGACGGCAAAGCGGCCAAGACCGGGCTGTTCACGCTGGGGGCCGACTCGGTGGTCGTGCCCGCGGGCGGCTCCGCCGACGTGCCGGTCACCCTCGACGGCGGGGTCCTGAACGCCGATGATCCGCACGGGTCGTACAACGGGCTGCTCCATGCCCGGGGCGACTCCGGCGCGATCGAGCTCAACGGACGGATCCACACCTTCCTGGAGGCCCAGAAGTTCCCTGTCACCCTCAAGGTCGTCTTTCCGGCCGGCGCCACCGACGTCCAGTACGGCGTGGCCACCTTCACCCCGGTCGACAACCAGGTCTACCTCCACCCGGGCCCGGTCGGCTGGGTCCCCAAGGGCGACCTGACCGAGGACTTCTTCCGCGGCACCTTCACGGTGGATGTGCCGGTGACCTGGCGGAACGCGGCCGGTGACCTCCAGCAGGCCGCGCCGATGGCGCCGGAGGTGAAGGTCACCGGGCCGACGACGGTCACGCTGGACCTGCGCAAGGCCAAGCCTCTGACGATCACGTACCCGGAGGCCACCCAGACGTACGACAGCACTGACGTCGTCACCCGGGTCTCGGAGACGGGAGCATGGGAAACGGGCACCTCCATGGCCTTCTCCTATCGGGCCACCGAACCGAACTGGTGGATTCTGCCCACCGGCAAAGTGAGCAAGGGGACCCTCACCCACGAGATCTACCAATCGGCGACCACCCCCGTCGTCACCCTCCGCGCAACCGGCGGCGGCGCCGATTCCAATCTTCCCGCCCGATATGTGGTCCCCGATGCGGCACTGCCCCAGACGCAGGCGTGGCTCGGTGACGACGGTGAGCCGAGCACCCGGCAGGCCTCGATCAAGATTCCCCGCCTCCCGTTCAAGGACAACCTGCCGGTGGTGTACGCCGGTTCCGGGTCGGCCGCCGAACTCGCGGACGTCGACGTGCGGGGCAAGCTCGTACTGATCACGCCCACCGATGTCTGCCAGAACACGTGTGACTACACAGAGCTCCAGGGCAAGCGGGTGGCCTCCGCCGCCTCCGCCGGCGCGGTCGGTGTACTGGTCGCGGCACCGGGACTCGCCTCGCTCGGCGTCTCCTCGGCCGGCGACCTGTGCCCGGCCGGGCCGCAGAGTTGCCCGGTGGTCCAGCCGTACGCCGCGGTGCCCGTGGTGAGCGTCCCGTACGCCGACGCCCAGGCCCTCATCGGGCGGATCAGGGCCCACGGGACGAAGACCCGGATCAAACTGGCCGGCACCGACGCGCCGAGGACGTACGCCGCCACGTTCCGGGAGTCGGGGGCGGTCGAGAAGACCAGCTACCGGCTCGGCAGGAACGACCTCGACCGCGTCGACCTCGCCTACCACTCCGACCGGCCCGCCGACGTGTACAAGCTGATCTGGAACCGGATGACGCAGGGCATGGCCGGCAACTCCACCGTGCCGTTGCCGCAGCAGGTCACCCAGCAGATCAGCACCGTCTTCCTCCAGCGGCAGAAGGACTCCGTCAGCCAGTTCATGACAGCCTGGGCCGAGGCCGGTGCGGACCTCTTCATCAAGCACAACCGCCTGGAGACCAGGGAACTGGTTCCCACCGGCAGGGACACGATCCACTGGAACGCCGGACCTGCCGTGCCGGGGGCCGCATCCGCGACGCGGACCGCTTCCGGTCTGGGCTTCGAGACCGGACCCTGCGCGGGCTGCCGGCAGGGCGACACCTTCTACCCCACGCTCTATCTGACGAGCGCGGGCGGCGGACGCCAGGCCCTGATCGGCATCGTCGGCGACGGGACGGTCTCGCACGAGTTCACCGCTCCCGCCTCGTGCGGCACCTCTCCGTCCCCGACCATCCCGAGCCTCGACTACATCTGCGACTTCGCGCTCAAGGACGCGTCGGGCAGCGAGCTCGAGCGGCACACCACGCCCCTGCCGGACCAGGACGTGCCCTTCTGATGGCACTCGACACCGCACAGGAGACCGACACGATGAACACCCGCGTGCCCACGACGCGGCGCCGCAGAGGTGCCCTGACGATCCTCGCGGCCGCGGCGCTGCTCGCCCTCACCGGCTGCAAGGGGGGTGACCTCGTCTCGTACGACCTGCCGGCGCGGTCGGCCCGGTACACGTTCCAGACGGAGACCGAGGGCGTCAAAACGGTGTGGCAGTACAACTCGGCCACGGCGACCAAGGACGACACCTCCACGCTGAGCCCCTGCATAGGCAAGCTGGTCGGCAGCAACGAGGCCGCCTGCCGCCCCGAGCCGCTGATCTTCCTGCGCTACGACTTCGGCCTGGCCCTGGACAACACCGTCAAGGCCGGTCAGGCCCACGAGGTCACCGTCGTCGGCTACTACCAGGAACGCCTCTCGGACACACCCAAGGTGACCTCACTGAAGGCGGAGACCACCTTCGACGGGGGCGCCACCTGGCACCCCGCGACCACCAAGGCGGCCGGAAAGAACACCTTCACCACGGTGATCAGGAGCCCGGGACGGGACCGGACGGGCAAGGGAGTCGGCCTGCGGATCAGCGCGACCGACAGCCAGGGCAACACCGTTCGGCAGACCATCCCCACGGCGTACACCCTGCGCTGACGACACCGTGACTCCAAACCGGCGGAGTGGTGCGGGACTTGTTCCCGCACCACTCCGCCGGTCACGTCGGCGTCCACTCCGTGAACCCGGGACGGCGCCGGTGCCGTTTCAGTGACGGGAGCGTTCGCGTTCCCCTCTCCGTCCCCTTCGACTCAGACAGGTCGCCCACCCAGTGCCACTGGACTCCGTTGTTGCCAAGACCGTCGATGCCTACCGCACCTGCGAGTTCGCCACCCTCGCCCGGGACGGCACACCGATCGTCTGGCCGACGGCCACACTTCGCCGTGACGACGACACGTTCCTCGTCACCACATGTCTCGCCTTCGCCCAGAAGGCCCTCAATGTCCGTCGCGACAGCAGGGTCGCCCTGCTGTTCTCCGACCCCACCGGCAGCGGACTGGACGGCGCCGAGCAGGTGTTCGTCTCCGGTACGGCGGTGTGCCCCGAGGAGATCGTCACCTCGCCGTCCGGCGACGAGGCGTACTGGTCCATGCTCTTCGACCGCCAGCCCGACAGCCGTCGTTACGTGGATCCGCCCGCCCGTTGGCTCATGGACTGGTACTACCTGCGGCTGCTGATCACCGTCACACCCACGGACGTGACCACACGCCCGCCCCTGTCCGGGCAGCCCGACGACCGGCGCCTCGCCGCGGACACGGGGCTCTCCCTGCCCGGCGCCGACATCCTCGCGCGCCTCCCGACCGCCGTGCTGGGGGCCAGGGACGCTTCCGGTGCTCCCTTGCTCATGCGGACGCCGGTCCGGGCGACACCCGACGGGTATCGGGTGGAACCCACCCCGGACTGCGAAGTGGTGGCCGGGCCCGCCTCGTTGCTGGTGCACCGCCACGACGACCGCCTCGCCGATCTGTACAACGCCATGGTGCGGGGCGAGTTGCGGCGGTCCGGCGACGGCGGCTGGCTGCTGGTGCCGCACCGGGTCGTCGAGCCGTCGGGGGACGGCGGCCTCCGCACCCTGCGTACCGCCCGCCGCGCGACGAACCACTACCTCCGCAAGCACGACCTGGACCGTCCGCGGGTGGACTGGCCCGCGCTGAAGACTCTCGCCGCGGCCGCCGCGTCCCGAGCCGGCGCGTCCTGATCACGGGCCGGCACCCGTGACGTGGGCGCGGGTCGTCAGGCATCCCGCCTGGCGGCCCGTCTGCCCCTGTTCGCCGGGGTCCTGTCGCACCACGTCTGCCAAGGTGTGATGCCGATCACCCAAGGTTTTTCTCCCCGGCAGGTAAGAAGCGGGCCGCTGCCGACATTTCCAGGTATGAAAGCCGAGATGAGGGGGTGCTCGTGACACCTGCCGAGCGCTTCCACCATGTCTACGACGAGTGCCACCCGCGTGTCCTCGCCTATGCCACCAGCCTGGTGGGACGCGAGGTGGGTGAGGACATCACCAGCGAGACGTTCACCATCGCCTGGCGACGGATCCACGACGACGTCCCCCACCCGACCCTGCCGTGGCTCCTGGGCGTGGCCCGCAACCTGGTACGGGAGATGCGCCGCCGTGACGCCCTGCGGTACCTCCTTGCCGCGGAGGAGGCTCAGCGCCTGGCCGGCGGCGCCCACGACCAGTCCGGTGACGTGGCGGCGATGGTCACCGACCGGCACATCGCACTGCAGGCCCTCGCGAGTCTGCCGGAGAGCGACCGGGAGTTGCTGACCCTGATCGCCTGGCACGGCCTGAGCGCGAAGGAAGCCTCGACCGTCCTGAACTGCACGAGCGCAACGCTGGCCGTTCGTCTCTACCGTGCGCGCCGCCGCCTGGAGAAGGCACTGGACGCGGCACAGGAGCCCGATCCGTCCGAGGCGGCGCCGGCCCGCGCCGCAGACACCACCCGACCGCACTGCGAAGGAGCACCCGCGTGAAAAACTCCCAGGATCGATCCAAGCGACCTGACGTCATGCGGGTGCTCGCCGACGCGCGGCCCGATGAGCTGGACCCGGCCCGGTTGACCGACCCCGCGCGGCAACGACAGGACCTGGCGCGCATCGTCGCCCAGCCCCTGGACGGCCGTGCGGCACGCCGGTCCCTGCGTCTCCGTCCAGCGGGGGCGGTCGCGCTCGCGGCGGTGGCGGCGTCCGTGGTGGTGTCCGTGAACTCGTTCGACGGACAGGCGCCGGCCGAAGGGGCCACGGCGCAGCCGCGGGCCTCCGTCGGCACCCGGTCGCCGGGCGCGGCCCCGGGCCTGCGGGTCGACGGCCGTATAGAACTGCTCAGCGCGGCCAGGAAGGCGGAGGCCTCGCCCGCGCAGGGGACGTACTGGCAGACCACCACGCTGGCGCAGTACGTGGATGTCGCCGAGGTGAACGGGCGGCTCTTCGCCGTGCGCAGCTCGTCGACCGAGAACTGGTCGGTGGGTGTGCGGCCCGGGACGAAGAGTCTGATGGTCACCGGCCTGGACTCCCGGACCGAGCCCCGGACCGCGGCGGACAAGTCGACCTGGCAGGCCGTCGGTTCGCCCCGCACGGTGCAGCTCCAGGTCGGCCAGTCGACCGGGACGCACTCCCTCGCCCTCACGATGGGGGCCGGTCGGCCCACGGTCATGCGGACGGACCAGGGCGGCAAGATCTACGCCGTCGGACCGGACAACGTCTCCTACAAGGACCTCCGGGCGCTGCCCGCCACCAGCGAAGGACTGCGCCGCCACCTGGAGGAGCTCTACGCCCGGGGCAACGGCACCGAGGGAGCCGGGTCCGACCGCAGTGCCTGGATCCTGCGGCAGGCGGGCAACCTCGTCACGATGCCGGTCAAGCCGGCTGTCCGCGCGGCGGCGTACCGGCTGATGGCGGACCTGCCCGGTGTCCGGGTCGTCGGCAATGTCACCGACCCGCTGGGGCGCGAGGGTGTGGGAGTCGAGTTCCCCGACACCTACCGGACGCCGCTCGGGACCACGAAGCAGCGGCTCGTCATCGACGCCTCCACCGGTGACATGCTCAGCGACGAACTCCTGCTCGTCGAGCCCTCGGCCAGGGCCCGGGAGGCCGGCCTCAAGGCGGGCACCGTGGTGAACTACCAGGCGACCAGCCGTATGAGCTGGGGCGAGCACCAGATCACCGTGCCGAAGAACGCCCGCGACTGAGCCGGGCACACCCCCACTCGCGCAGATGCGCGCAGTCATCGCCGGGCCGCGGCCGCCTTCGAGGCCGCGGCTCCGGTGGTGTGGCCGGAGCCTCTCCCCGCCGTGCACCTCACTGCACCACCCGGCCTACCAGCCCACCGCGGGCTCCTCGAACCTCCCGAGAAAGCCGATACCCGCCCATGCGCCTGCACAGGCCCTGTCTCTCAGCTACCGCGGCACTCGTCGTCTCCGCGCTGGGAGTCACTACGTACCACCACCTGGCCGAGCGTGACACCCACGCGGCCCACACCCGGGCCGCGGACACCGAGCAGCCCGCCGCAACGGCGACCGGGGAACCGGTGCCCGCCTCCGCCGCCCCATCGGTGACGGTCCAGTCACGGCCTCAACTCCCCACCCAGTTGCCGGGACTTGGCCCGAAGACCCTGGCACGCATCCCGGCCGATGCCCATCAGGTGCTGATCGTCACGGGAGCCGCGAAGGACTCGACGTCCTCAAAAGCCGTGCTCTGGCAACGCGTCGACGGAGGCTGGCGACAGGGGGCGGTGTGGGCCGCCCACAACGGCTACAAGGGCTGGACCGACGAGCACTACGCGGGTGATCTGCACAGCCCCATAGGGGTGTTCGGTCTCACCGACGCCGGCGGACGACTGGCCGACCCCGGCACCAGACTGCCCTACCACCGGTCCGGTGCCTTCTCGGTCAGTGGCACCGGCTTCGAAGGGGAGCCACTGGCCGGAGCCTTCGACTATGTCGTCGCCCTCAACTACAACCGCCAGCCCGGCACATCACCCATGGACGGCACCAAGCCACTGGGCGAGAGCCGCGGCGGCGGCATCTGGATCCACGTGGACCACGGCGGCCCCACCCATGCCTGCATCAGCCTCTCCAAGGCCCACATGAAGCAGTTGCTGCGCGCGCTCGACCCCGCGGACCATCCCGTCGCCGTCCTGGGCGACGCGGCGTCACTCGCCCGCTGACGCCTGGCGGTTGGGCGGCGGAGAGGTCCCAGGTGCGGCCGACCACGGCAGTGAAGTCGATCGGCTCGCGCGCCGACGTGATGCGGCGCACCCCGGCGGCCACATCTCCGTGGCCGTCGGGGTGCGCACGATTCGTCAGGAGCGGGTCCAGCGTTGGTTGGTGCCGTTCGAGCAGGAGTAGAGCTGGATCAGGGTGCCGTTGGCGGTACCGGCCGAGACGGCGTCGAGGCAGAGACCGGACTGGGTGCCGACGATGGTGCCGTCGGAGTTGAGGCGCCACTTCTGGTTGTCGCCGCCCCAGCAGCTATAGATCTGGACCTTGGTGCCGTTGCCGGTGCCGGCTGCGTCCAGGCACTTGTTGCCGTAGACCCTGAGCTCGCCGGCGGTGGTGTAGGTCCACTGCTGGTTGGTGGCGGTGTGGCAGTCCCACAGTTGGAGCTGGGTGCCGTCGGTGGTGCTGGCGTTGGGGACGTCAAGGCAGCGGCCCGAACCGACACCCTTGATCAGCCCGGAATCAGCGGGAGGCGTGGTGGTACCGCCGTTGAGCGCGTTGAGGACGGCCGTGTAGGCAGCCTTCTTGCTGCCGTCGCCGTTGAAGAGCAGCGGCGTCTGCTCCGATCGCCAGGAGTCGCTGTCGCGCACACCCCACACGGTGATGCCGAGGCAGCGCGAGACGGCCAGGCAGTCGTTGGTCACGTTGGCGTAGGTCGTGGAGGGGGCGCCCTGGATGTCGAGTTCGGTGATGGCCACGTCGACGCCGAGGGCGGCGAAGTTCTGCAGGGTGGTGCGGAAGTTGCTGTTGTAGGGGCTGCCGCTGTTGAAGTGCGACTGGAAGCCGACGCAGTCGATCGGCACACCGCGCTGCTTGAAGTCCCGGACCATGGAGTACATGGCCTGGGTCTTGGCCCAGGTCCAGTCCTCGACGTTGTAGTCGTTGTAGCAGAGCTTGGCGGCGGGGTCCGCGGCGCGCGCGGTGCGGAAGGCGACCTCGATCCAGTCGTTGCCGGTGCGCTGCAGGTTGGAGTCGCGGCGGGCTCCCGAACTGCCGTCGGCGAAGGCCTCGTTCACGACGTCCCACTGGGCGATCTTGCCCTTGTAGTGGCTCATCACGCCGTTGATGTGGTCGATCATCGCCTGGCGCAGGGTGCTGCCGCTGAGGCTCTGCATCCAGCCGGGCTGCTGCGAGTGCCAGGCCAGGGTGTGTCCGCGGACCTTCTTGCCGTTCTGCACGGCCCAGTTGTAGACGCGGTCACCGGCGGTGAAGCTGAACTGGCCCCGCTGCGGTTCGGTGGCGTCGATCTTCATCTCGTTCTCGGCCGTCACCATGTTGAACTCACGACTGGCGATCGTCGTGTAGGCCGAGTCGCCCAGCTTGCCCGAGGCGATGGCGGTGCCGAAATAGCGGCCGCTCTGCGCTGCCGCGGCACCGAGCGTGCTCTCGGCGGCGTGTGCGGTCGGCTGCGTGGCCACTGCGGCAACCGTGCTGAGGATGCCGGTCAGCAGCACCATCAGCACACTGCGGATCTTCTGGCGGACGGATCTGGGAAGGGCAGTCATGCCCATTGCGGTGCCTCCAAGTTAGACAACACGGAATGACTGGAGCGCAAACGTCGAAGGGGGTGGCGCACTGCACGGCGTTCCTCACGGCCGATGCGATCCGAAATATCGAACAATTGCCGACCCTCTGGAGGATGATTGAGGGTTGACGGTGGATCGTCAATAGATGGAGCCAGGAAAGTTTCCATCAATCCTTCGAAACATTCGTAAAGCCATCAGGCTTACGCAGGGACCCTCTGGAGCCATCGCTCTCCGTGCGGGGGCCGTCGAAGGCTCGGCCTGCTGCGGCTTGACCTGGGGCCTTTCGGACAAGAGCGGCTCACCACGCGCCAGGAGCGAGCGATCGATTGCAGCCAGAGCAGTGACAGACCTTGACCAAGAGGCTGTTGATTTCTAGCTTGTGCCGTCGAAGGTTCCAGGAACCGCTCGAATGTTTCGGGCGGTTCACCTGCCCCGCGCGGCGGCTCCGCGGTTCGACGGCGCCACCTCGCTCCGCTCCCAGGAGGCCCCTCACATGTGGTTACGCCACCCCTCCACGGTCCCGCTCAGACGCGTGCTCGCCGTCCTCGCGCCGCTGCTGCTGGTGGCCACCTTCCTCGGCGCTCAACCCGCCAGCGCGGCGAGCGTCGACCCGAACGCCTCGTACGTGCTGGTCAACCGCAACAGCGGCAAAGCCCTGGACGTCTACAACCTGGCGACCAGCGACGGCGCCCGGATCACCCAGTGGGCCAGAAACGACCAGAGTCAGCAGCAGTGGCAGTTCGTCGATTCCGGGGGTGGCTACTACCGCATCAAGTCCCGCCTCTCGGGCAAGGTGCTGGACGTGTACAACCGGTCCACGGCGAACGGCGGTTCCGTCGTCCAGTGGGCGGACTCGAACGGCACCAACCAGCAGTGGCGGCTGGCCGACAGCTCGGACGGCTATGTGCGGCTCATCGCGCGCCACAGCAACAAGGCCCTTGAAGTACAGGGCGCCTCCACCGCCGACAACGCGAACATCGTCCAGTACGACGACTGGGGCGGCACCAACCAGCAGTGGCAGCTCGTGAAGGTCGGCGCCGACACCCCCGGCGCGTGCGACCTTCCGTCGACGTACCGCTGGTCGTCGACGGGCGCGCTGGCGCAGCCCAGGTCCGGGTGGGTCTCCCTCAAGGACTTCACCGTCGTCCCCTACAACGGCAAGCAGCTCGTGTACGCGACGACCCATGACACGGGTACGAGTTGGGGTTCGATGAACTTCAGCCCGTTCACCAACTGGTCGGAGATGGCCTCGGCCGGCCAGAACGCGATGTCCTCGTCCACCGTCGCGCCGACGCTCTTCTACTTCGCCCCGAAGAACATCTGGGTTCTCGCCTACCAGTGGGGCGGGACCGCCTTCTCCTACCGGACGTCGAGCGACCCCACCAACCCCAACGGCTGGTCGTCCCCACAGGTGCTGTTCTCCGGGAGCATCTCCGGCTCGGGAACAGGCCCCATCGATCAGACGCTCATCGGTGACGGGACGAACATGTACCTGTTCTTCGCCGGTGACAACGGCAAGATCTACCGGGCCGGCATGCCGATCGGTAACTTCCCGGGCAGCTTCGGCGCGAGCTCGACCGTGGTCATGAGCGACACGACGAACAACCTGTTCGAGGCACCGCAGGTCTACAAGCTGCAGGGCCAGAACCGCTATCTGATGATCGTGGAGGCGATCGGCTCGCAGGGCCGGTACTTCCGCTCGTTCACGGCCACCAGCCTGAACGGTTCGTGGACCCCACAGGCCGCGACCGAGAGCAATCCCTTCGCCGGCAAGGCCAACAGCGGCGCCACCTGGACCAACGACATCAGCCACGGCGAACTGATCCGCACCAGCCCTGACCAGACCATGACCGTCGACCCCTGCAATCTGCAGTTGCTCTACCAGGGGCGCAGCCCCAGCTCGGGCGGCGACTACGGTCTCCTGCCCTACCGTCCGGGTCTGCTGACACTCCAGCGGTGACAGCCCGGGACAGGTGCAACGCTCACTAGGAACCGGGGCGGGCTCGACGAGAACCGAGCCCGCCCCGGCCGGGAAGAACGCTCAACTGCTCCGAAGACCGACCGCCAGCGTCAGTTCAAGGACCCGGTCCGGCAACGCGAGATCCGGGAACAGCTCCCGCACCTGCGCCATCCGGTACCGGACGGTCTGGGGATGGACGAACAGTGCCGCCGCCACCTCGTCGCGCCTGCCCTGGTGCAACAGCCAGGCCCGCAAGGTCTCCTCCAGCCGCCGCGCGGTCGCGGCGGGCAAGGACCGCAACGGCGCCAGCACTCGGGCGCGCAGGTCCGCGAACGCGTCCATGTCGGCGCTGAGCACCAGCTCGGGCAGGTGGTCCTCGGTGTCGCGGATGTCGGAGGAGAGGGAGCGCGCGCGTACGGCTCGCGCGTACGAGGCGGAGACACGGGTCCAGGGCCGGGCCGGGCCGACCACGGCGGTGCGGTCGGTCAACTGCCGCAGGAGATGCGATCGGTCGGCATCGGGAACGAGCAGCACCCCGAAGGCGTCCGGCAGATCGTCGAGGACGAGGGTGCTCGCATCGAGCAGGCGGTAGGCGGGCCGTGCCTGGGCGGCGGGCAGCAGGACCGCGGTCAGCGTGACCGGAGGCTGCCACCCGGCCCGCTGAGCGGAGACGAGCAGGACGTCCGGGCTCGCGCCAGCGAGCAGGTCGCGGGCGAGCTGTTCCAGATGGCGCTCCTGGGCCCGGCCCTGGGCGGCCAGCTCGTCGGCGTGGCCCGCGGCGCTCGCGGCCGAGAGCTCGTCGATGTAGGCGAAGGTCAGCTCGGCGAACTTGGCGACCTCGGCGGCGGGCAGACCCGCGGGTACGGCACCCGCCGCCAGGCATCGCCAGGCCACGCGGGCGCCGACACGATAGGCGCTGAGCAGGGCGTCCATGGACCGGCCGTCACGGACCTCGCCGCGGCCCAGCTCGTAGGCCGCGTCCCCGGCGTCACCGCCGGTGGCCTTGCCGCTCGCGAGGTCCAGGTAGTGCCCGAGGGCAGTGCGGACGGCTCGCCGGATGGTGCCGCCCATGCTTCCCGAAAGGGCGTTGGCGTAGGGAGGGACCTCGTCGATGATCGCCTGGACGACCTCGTCGGCGGTGGTTCTCAGCGCGGCCCGCAGTGCGGTGACGGTCCTCTCGTCCAGGGCCAATTCGCTGGCCCTCTGGATTGCATGGCTCATATCTGTTCCCTGCGAACAATTCGGTTGACCAGATTCACATCCTGCGGTCAGGACTTTACGCGCAGGGCGCAGCAAGCTGGAGTCATGACGAGTACAGCCCTCCGCAGCAGGGCGTGGAAACTGCTCGAGATGGTCACGACGCCGCTGCTGCCGTCGGACTACCTCGACCTGGTCAGCCCGCTGCGCGCGGGCGCTGACCTGCGTGGTCGCATCGAGGCCGTGCACCCCGAGACGGGCGACGCCGCGACCATCGTGATCAGACCGGGGCGGGGCTGGCGCGGCCACACGGCAGGTCAGTACGTACGGATCGGGATCGACGTGGACGGGGTGCGCCTGTGGCGTGCCTACTCCCTCACCTCGCCGACCAACCGCCAGGACGGCCGCGTCACGATCACCGTGAAGGCGATCCCGGACGGCAAGGTCAGCACCCACCTGGTCCGCAGGGCGCGACCGGGCACGCTGATCCAGCTCGACCAGGCGACCGGTGACTTCGTTCTACCGCACGCCAAGCCCGCCAAGGTCCTCTACCTCACGGCCGGCAGCGGCATCACACCCGTGATGGGCATGCTGCGCGACACCGAGTTCGACGACGTCGTCATGGTCCACTGCGCGCCACGGCCGCAGGACGTGATCTTCCGCGACGAACTGCACGACCTGGTCGCGGACAAGAAGCTGCGGCTCACCGAGGTGCACACCGACACGGACGGCACGCTCGACATCACCCGCCTCGACGAACTCGTGCCCGACTGGGCCGAGCGCGAGACCTGGGCCTGCGGGCCCACGGGCCTGCTCGACGCCGCCGAGAAACACTGGAGCGACCACGGCGTCCCGGAGCGTCTGCACATCGAGCGCTTCCGCCCCAGCATCGTCGTCGCCGGTGACGGCGGCGAGGTCACGTTCAGCACCACCGGCAGGACGGTCGACGCGGACGGCGCCACGCCGTTGCTGGACGTCGGCGAGGAGGCCGGTGTGCTCATGCCCTCCGGGTGCCGCATGGGCATCTGCTTCGGCTGTGTCTCGCCGCTCAAGGCGGGCGCCGTCCGTGACCTGCGCACCGGCGAGATCACCGAGGCCGAGCCGGGCGTCCTCATCCAGACCTGCGTGTCCGCCGCGGCGGGCCCCTGCGACATCGAACGGTAGGAACAGTTTGACCGCCATCGACCCCACCGCCCATCTGACCGCAGAGCAGATCGAGGAGCTCGGCCGCGAGCTGGACGCGATCCGTGACGAGGTGATCGCCAGCCGTGGCGAGAAGGACGCCGCCTACATCCGCAAGGTCATCGCCGCGCAGCGCAAGCTTGAGCTGGTCAGCAGGGGCGTTCTGTTGTTCTCGATGTTCCCGCCGGCCTGGGTGATCGGCACCGCCGGTCTGTCCGTGGCGAAGATCATGGACAACATGGAGATCGGCCACAACATCCTGCACGGGCAGTGGGACTGGATGCGGGACCCGAAGATCCACTCCACCACCTGGGAGTGGGACCACGTCTCGCCGGCCGACCAGTGGAAGCACTCGCACAACGAGCTGCACCACACGTACACCAACGTGATCGGCAAGGACAACGACCTCGGTTACGGCATCATGCGCGTCGACGAGGACCAGAAGTGGCACCCCCTCCACCTCGGCCAGCCGCTGTGGAACTTCCTCAACGCCTGCTTCTTCGAGTACGGCATCGCCGCCTACGACCTCGAACTCGGCCGGAATCTGAACAAGCGCCGACGCAAGAACCCGGAGTTCCGCGCGCAGGCCAGGGCCGTGGGCCGCAAGATCCGCAAGCAGGTACTCAAGGACTACGTGGTCCACCCGCTGCTGTCGGGCCCGTCGTTCCTCCCCACCCTCGCCGCCACCTTCACCGCGAACCTGGTCCGCAACCTCTGGTCCCACTCGGTGATCATGTGCGGGCACTTCCCCGAGGGCGTGCAGGTCTTCGAGCGCCGGTCGATCAAGGGCGAGACGCGCGGCCAGTGGTACCTGCGCCAGATGATGGGTTCGGCGAACATCAGCGGCAGCAAGGCCATGCACTTCATGACCGGCAATCTCTCGCACCAGATCGAGCACCACCTGTTCCCGGACCTGCCGAGCAACCGGTACGCCGAGGTCGCGGTGAAGGTGCGCGCACTGTTCGAGAAGTACGAGCTGGAGTACGTCACCGGGCCGCTGCCCAAGCAGGTGTTCTCGGCTTGGCGCAAGGTCTTCCGGCTCTCGCTGCCGAACAAGAGGAAGAAGCCCGAGGTTCTGACGCCGGCACGCGAGCAGGAACTCGTCGCGGCCTGATCACCAGGACACACACGCTGAGGCGCGCACATGTGGCCCTGACCGGGTTTCCGGTCAGGGCCACATGTGCGCTCAGTCCCGGCAGGCCGGGGCCGGCGGTCAGGAGGTGTGCGGGCAGTTGCCTCGGGACTCGGCGATCGTGAGGCTGACGGCCGGGATCGGGCAGAGGAACTGCTCATAGCGGGTGTCGTTGTCGATGAACCGCTTCAGCCAGGAAATGCTGTACTTCGCGATCGTCGTGTTGGACGAGTTCGGCGTGAAGTGGGTCGCCCCCCGCAGTTCGATGTAGGCGCGGTCGGTCGAGGACGGCAGACTCGAGTAGAACGGCTGGGAGTGCGTGGCCACCGGAGCGATGGTGTCGCCGTCAGCGCCGACGACCAGGGTGGGAGTCCTGACCTCCGGCCAGGTCTTGTCCAGGTTCCAGCCGGTCAGCGGGATGGCGGCCTGAAGCGAGGGACGGGACTTGGCCGCTTCGAGGGTGCCGCCGCCGCCCATGGAGTGGCCCATCACTCCGAGGCGGCTGGCGTCGATGCGGCCGCGGACCGTGCTGCGCTGCGTGAGGTAGTCCAGTGCGGCCAGCAACTGCGTCCCGCGGCTGTCCGGTTGGTCGGAGGTGGTCAGCGTGTCGATCGTGAAGACGACGAAGCCCTGGGAGGCGAGCCGCGGACCGAGCCAGGCGATCGAGGACTGGTAGGCGGTGAATCCCGGTGACACCGCGATCGCCCCGAACGTCCCGTCGGCGGTGCTCGTCGGGTAGTAGATGGTGCCGCCGCCGAACCCGCTCACCGCGAGTCGCGACACGCTGGTCTCCGACACCGCGTAGGGGCCCCGGCTGGCCTCGATGCTCGACGTGGTGGGCGCCGGACCCCGCTCGTACGGGTTGTCGGCCGCCTGGGCTCCGCCGGTCAGCGAGGTCAGCAGGCCGACGAGGGCGGCGCCCGTGGCGAGGCCGGTGCCGAGGCGCCCGAAACGGCGGCGCCGGTGGCGGTGCGGGATGGGCGTGGGGCGGGAGATCTCTGGATCGAGGCTCATCACGGCTCCTTCGAGGGTGAGGGTTCCGGCGCCCTCGGGCCACACGGGGACCGCCGAGGGAGAGGCGGTGTCGAGCCCGTGGACGTGACACGAGTCATCCGGCGGGGAACAACGTAGGAGCTGACCAAAAGTCAGTCATCAGTGGAATCACCAGTCATCCCCAGGGCACCCACCCGCACCATGCCGCACCTGCGAGATCGCCGGTCACAACGGAGTACGCCCCCTCAACGGCCTTACAACCGTGGGACGTTCAGGACTCTCGGTCAGGACCGGCGTACGCTCCGGGTCCTCAGCCCGGCTACGCCGGCTCCCACCCTCGGTCGTGATCCTCGTCGGCGTTCGCCAGCAGGTGTGCGAGAGCGGTGCGCGACCGGACGCCCACCTGCGCGAAGACGTTGCGCAGGTGGTACTCGACGGTGCGGATGCTGATGGACAGCTCCGCGGCGATCTCCTTGTTCGTCGCGCCGCGCGCCACGTCCCGCGCTATGCGCACCTGCTGCGGTGTGAGCGAGGACAGCACCCCCGCCTCTCCGGTCCCGGTCGCCTCACCGGCGGCCCGCAGCTCGGCACCGGCCCGCTTGGCCCACAGGGCCGCGCCGCAGTGCTCGAACCCGACCAGCGCGGCCCGCAACTGGTCCCGGGCCTCGGTGGGCCGCCGTCGACGCCGTAGCCACATGCCGAAGGCCAGATGGGTGCGCGCGTGTTCGTACGGCCCTGACGCCTGCTCGTGATGGGCGAGCGCGGCGCGGTAGAGCTCCTCGCTGCGGTCCGCGGGTGCGAGGAGAGCACGGCACCGCGCCAACTGCGCCGGGGCCTGCGGGTCTGCACCGAGATCCGCCCATACCGCGAACAGGTCGACCATCTCCGGCGCGTCGAGGACCCGGTCGGACAGCACGCACGCCTCGACGAAGCACGGCACGGCCAGGAACCACAGCCCGAAGTGGCCCTGCCGGGCGCCGGGTTGGACCAGCGGAGCGAGCCGGGCGGCCGCTCCTTCGACCTTGCCCGCTCCCAGTTCCGCACGCGCCTGGGCCCACTCGGCGAGAAACGCGGCCTGCGCGAGCCCATGCGGCTGAGCGACGGCCAGGACCTCCGCGACCTGGTCGCGGACCGTGGGCAGGTCACCCGCGATGGACACCACGAGGGCGCGTACGGCCGAGAGTTCGGCGGCGACGTTGCGCTGCCCGAGTCGGCGGGCGAGCACCAGCCCTTCCTCCGCGTGGGCGCGGGCCTGGGGATGCCGGCCTTCCCGGAGTTCGGCGCAGGCCAGGTGCGCGATGATGCCGGGCACCGCGGTCTCCGCTCCCGCCGAGCGCGCGGATGCCAGGGCGAGGCTCAGGAGCCGGCGCGCGAGCGGAAGTCGCCCGAGCAGGAGGGCCGTACTGCCGGCGCCGCAGAGTTCGTCCGTGTCCGCACGGGGTGTGACCTGGTGCAGCCGGGGCTCCAGGACCGCGGTGGCCCGTTCGAAATCACCCTCCGCCACCGCGCTCATCCCGATCCGGTGGTCCCGCCACGCCGCCTCCGGGCATCCCCTGGCGCACGGCGTCGACGCGGAGTCCGCACCGCATGCGTGACAAGGACCCACCGCGAAGATACGCCGGTAGCTGTCATGGTCACCGGCCGACCAGGCCGCCGACGCCGCCGCCACCAGTGCGCGGCGGGCCGCGACGGGATCTGTGTCACGCAGCCCGGCGGCGGCACGCAGCAGCGCCGAGCAGGCGTCCGCCACGGGTCCGTCGCGCAACTGTTCCTGACCGTGCGCCAGGGCGCGGTGCGCCGCGGCATCGCCCACGCACGAAACCGCGGCGCGGGCGAGCGCGGCCGGCAGGTCGCCGACCTCCGGTACGTCGATCCCGACAAGGCCGACGGCGCGGGCCGCGAAGGCGCCGCGAGACTCGTCGTTCACACCGATCACCACCCCGGGTGCGGCTGTCTCTGGCGTGTCTGGGGACATCGTTGTTGAAAGAATGTATAACGACGACTCGCCCGTCGACGGTCGGCGCACAGTTTCGTGGGGGCGGATGCCCCCACCGCTGGCACCTACGTCAGCGCCGGCTGCGCAAAAACGATCCGAACGCCAAGCCCGCACCCAGACCGACCAGGGCACCGGCTGCTGTCCGCCACGCAGGCGCGGTTCCCGCGGCGGTCACTGCGGGCGGGCTCGGGGTGACGGCCGCGCGCGCCGGCGGTCCGGCGGCGACGGCGCGGGCATGCTCCTCGCTCACGACGGCCAGGAAGCGACGACCAACTCGACTGCCGGACGAACTGACGGCCCATGAGGCTCGGGCCCTGCTCCAGTAGTGCCGGCCTGCTTCCCCGCTGAACATCCCGGCCAGCATGTCCCGCAGCAGGGGCTCGCGGATGGTTCCGATCTCGTAGCCCATCCACGCGTAGTTCATCATGAGGTCGGCATAGACATGTCGCTTGCGGTCATCAGGGTCGGCGATGTCCGTGCCGCCCCAGACAGGCTGGTAGAGCGCCATGTCGTCGAGTTCGAGGCGGACCAGCTCAAGGTAGTAGCTGCGGATGCCCTGCACCTGCTCCGCCCTGGCCTGCCGGTTCTGTACCATGAGCGAACCGGCGACACCGGCCAACGCGAGCGCCGAGACGATCGCCGAAGTGAAGCCGTACGAGGCGCCGATCTGACTCAGCCTGTTCCAGTCCACCCCCTTGGAACCGGCGATGTCCTGCAGGACGAACGGCGACAACAACAGCGCAGCCAGAGCGGCGGCCGCGACAGCGACCATCCCCAGAACCCTGCCCACACGCCGGGCCATTGCCGGTCCGGCCACGGACCCATGACGGACTATCAGGTGAATCACCCCCAGGCGGGCCTGCCCCAGTGACTAGGCCGAGCCACGGGGCAGCCTACGGGGGCCGTCAGGCTCGGCAGTGCCCGCCTGCACAAATGCCGGGCCGCACCTTCCGATGCGACGCCGGCATGGATGGCTGAGCGCCGAACGCGCACGCATCCGATGTCGATGCAGGTGCAGGCGTCCAGGGGACGGACCAGGTCCGGGGATCAGGCGTCGGTGGCCGCCGCGGACAGCAGGCGGGCGAGTTCGAGCGGTTTGGTGATCATCGGCCAGTGGCCCGAGTCGATGTCGGCGAAGTCGAGGTGCCTGGTGCGGGTGATCTCGGGTGCGTCACCGGCGTCGATCCAGTCGCGGGCCTGGGCGGGGGTGAACTCGGGGCACACGAGCAGCATCGGGACGTCGAACCTCCGCTCGTCCGTCAGCCGTACCGTCCCCTTGGCCACCTGCTCGGGCACGGGGATCGCCGCCGAGGCGATGCGGTTGCGCGTCTCCTCGTCCAGGTCGGCGGAGTCCGGTCCTTCGAACGGGCCCCAGCCGGGAAAGGGCATCACGCCGTCCTTCGTCTCGAAGAAGTCGGCGTACGGCTGCCCGTCGCCGGACGGGAAGCCTCCGATGAGGGCCACCTTGGCGACGCGCTCCGGCCGGGCGTCTGCGGCGAGCCAGGCCAGGGTGCAGGCGGCGGAGTGCCCGACCACCATGGGCTTGCCGGGCGCCGCGTCCACGGCGGCGAGCACCGCCGCCACCTGGTCGTCCAGCGTGGCGGACCCCGCTCCGTCCCCCTGACCGGGCAGGGTCAGCGCCACGGGACGGTGGCCGAGTTCTTCGAGCACGGGTACGACGTCGTCCCAGACGGATCCGTCGAGCCACAGGCCGGCGATGAGCAGGATGTCCATGGATCAGTTCTCTTTCCGTGAAGCCCTTGAGGTCGGCGCCGTCACGTTACGACCAGTTCCGGACAATCAACTTCCGGAATATCTCGCGGCCACCTAATCTGCTCGGGTGCCGACCGAGCTCAGCCCCACCGCGCGAGCCCTGCGCACCCTCGAGATCCTCCAGTCCCGTACCGCGGGAGTGACCGCCGACGAGCTGGCCGCCTCCTTGGGCGTCACGGAGCGGGCCGCGCGCCGCTACGTCGGGATCCTCCGCGAGGCAGGCATTCCCGTGCACTCGGCCCGAGGCCCTTACGGCGGGTACCGGCTGGGGCGCGGCGCGCGGCTGCCGCCGGTCGTCTTCACGGAACCCGAGGCACTGGGCCTGGTCATGGCGGTTCTCGACGGTCAGCCGGCCGCCGCCGACCCCGGTGCCGACGACCTCGTCGGCACCGCCCTGGGCAAGGTCATCCGGGCATTGCCCGAGAGCGTCGGCCGACAGGCGGCGGCCCTCCGCGAGCACGCGTCGGCGGCGCCCGACCGCCAGGCGTCCCGCCCGGATCCCGCCCTCACGAGCACGCTCGTCGCGGCGAGCGCGGTGCAACGCCGGGTGCGGATCACGTACCGCAGTGAGTCCGGCAACGAGTGGGAGGCCGAGGTGGATCCCTGGGCGGTCGTCGTCCGCTACGGCCGCTGGTACCTGCTGTGCCACTCCCACCGCGCGAATGCGATCCGCACCTACCGGATCGATCGAGTCCGTGCGGTCCGCGAGACCGCCCACGGCTTCGAGATGCCCGAGGGCCTCGACCCGGTGGCGGCACTGGAGGAGAACCTGGGCCAGGGCTGGACGTTCCCCACCCGGGTCGTGTTCGACGCCCCTTTGGCCGAGGTCCTGCCGTCGATCCGCCCGCCCATGGGACGACTCGAACCCTCGGGAGACGGATGCGTGCTCATCGGCAGCACGCGGAATCCGACGATGTACGCGCAGGAGTGGCTGGCCCAACTGCCGCTGGCGTTCCGCGTCGAGGGCGGGCCGGAACTGCGGGCGGCGGTGGAGGCACTGGCCGCACGTTTCACCGCTGCCGTGTCGCAGGAGCCCTGAGACTCCTCGCGAACGACCCGTAGGGGCGGGCTACTTGGCGGCTGGCCAGTCGCGCGAGGTATCTCGTCCCGCGTCGATCATCCGCCCGGACGCAAGGCGTCCGATGGCGAACCGGGGTCAGCCTCGGGAACCGGATATCCGATCTGCGTCAGATCCTCCGCAAGGTCAGCGAGGTCGACGTCCGGGTTCAGCGCTGTCACGACGCTCTGCGTGAGAGGCCGCAGTGCATAGACGTGGCGGACGGCCTCGATGTCCACCGTGACCTCGTAGTACTCCTCCGCGAACTGCTGATACGCCTCGGGGCTGCCGTCCGCCAGGACATCGAACAGCCACTCTGCGCTGCCGCCGTCCTCCACACCTGCGGGCAGGGCCTCGGCCCTCCCGGTCCTCCACAGGGAGTCCGTCTGTTCACGCCAGAAGCACACGGTCACCCGTGGTGTCCCGTCGTGCCCGCTGAACGCCGGCTCCGAGATGTGGGGGACGAACACCTCCGGAACCCCGTCGAACAGCCCCGGCCATGGGGTCGGAGGCGTGACACGGTACGGGCTCATGGGCGACTCGTGATCGAAGCCGCGGGCATACGCGCCTGCCTGTGAGAAGACGATCGCGTAGTCATTGCCGGCCCCGTCCCGCATGGAGGCCATCTCCTCGGTCGGTGACCAACGTGAGTCGAACGAGTAGAACCGGGACTCCCACTCCGGGCTCATGATCGCGTCGAGGACGGCCATGGCCCGGCAGCGGTCACGAACGACCGCGATCTCCGGCAACTGACGCATGAGTTCAAGGACAGACACGGCTCCATCCAAGCGGACCCCACTGACAACCCGCCGACCGCACATCCCAGAGCGGCCCGGCACCGCGATCGCGATGCCGGGCCGCTGTGCAGTGGCGTCAGCCCTGGCGGGCCTTGAAGCGGGGGTCCTTCTTGTTGATCACGAAGGTCACACCGCGCCTGCGCACCACCTGCGCTCCGGGCTTGGCCTTCAGCGAGCGCAGGGACTTGCGTACCTTCATTGCGGCCTCCTTACGGGGTCTTGCCGGGTCTTGCTGGGTCTTGCCGGGGTCGGCGGCTCGGGCGTCAGGCGCGGACGGCGGCGGTACGGCCGTAGCGGCGCTCGAAGCGCTCCACTCGGCCCGCGGTGTCCACGACCCTCGACGTGCCGGTGTAGAACGGGTGGCTCGCGGACGAGATCTCCACGTCGACGACCGGGTATGTGGTGCCGTCCTCCCACTCCACCGTGCGCTGGGTGTCGATCGTGGAGTGGGTGAGCAGTTGGAAGCCCGCCGCACGGTCGCGGAAGACGACGGGGCGGGAGACGGGGTGAATGCCGGACCTCATGAGTGGTGCCTCCTTGCAGAGCCTCGGTCGACGACCGAGGCGGGGGTCATCGTGCTTCGCGGAACAGAACGTGCTTGTCGGCCACCGGGTCGTACTTGCGCACGACCAGCCGGTCGGGGTCGGCCAGACGGTTCTTGCGCGTCACGTAGGTGAAGCCGGTGCCGGCCGTCGACCTGAGCGTGACGACGGGCCGCGTGGTGCTGCGTGCCATGAGGACTCCTTCCACCACCACCGAGTCCATTGACTCGGTCATGTCATGCAGTGGTGTCAACACGAGTGCCCCGCGCATCATTCCCGACGGTCGGTAGCCAATGACGGCAGGCCTGAGCTGCTGCATCGAGGCGTCTGGGGCGCCGATGATCTGGGGCTGGGCCGGTCCCCCCCCCCGGCGACAGGCGATCGCGGCCCGGACCCGCAGGCCCGATACCGTTGTCCCCATGGGGACACCTAGAGGGCCGCGCGGTGCCTACGCGGCGGGGCAGGCCAGGCGCCCGCAGATCCTGGAAGCGGCCATGCGGCGGTTCGGCGAGGACGGGTACCACAACACCTCGCTGGCCCGCGTCGCGCGGGACGCCGGCATCACGGACGCCGGGCTCCTGCACCACTTCGGGGGCAAGCGACAGTTGCTCCAGGCGGTCGTGGAGTACTGGCACCACCAGCTCGACGAGCGCTGGCGGCGCGTCCCCGACTCCGTGCGGGAGGCGTTCCGCTGCCATGTCGAGGACATGGAGGACGCGCTGCGCATGCCGGGCATCGTGGAGCTGTCCGTGGTGCTGGCGGCCGAGGCCACGGCGCCCGGTCATCCCGCGCACGACTTCTTCTCCCAGTGGCAGGAGAAGGGCGTCCGCGAACTGGCCGAGCGGCTGCGCACCGGGAGCCGGACCGGAGAGCTGAAGCCCGACCTCGACCACGACGCGATCGCCCGGGAGTGCGCGGCCGTCGACTCGGGACTGCGCCTGCAGTGGCTCGCCAGTGGCCGCTCCTTCGACTTCATCGGGGTCATGCGCTCACACCTGGACCACCTGCTGCGTTCCATCTCCGCCGACGGCAAGGGTCTGTAAGCAAGACCTGCGGAGGGCCGCCCAGGCAGGACAAGGCGGCGCCTCCGTGGCACACCCCCGCGCTCAGTTCGGCGACGCGTACCTCAGGCCCGCGCCGAACGCGTAGAGCGGATCTCGGCTCTCCTGCGGCACATCGGGGCGGCCCGCCGCGACCTCGGCCATCGAGCGCGGCAACTGGAACGGCAGCCGTCCTCGGGGAGCCGCACGGCCGAAGAGGACGTCGAGCAGGGCCCGGTCGCCCGCGCCGAACGCGGCCAGCAGCGCCGCACTGCGATCTGCGATCTCCGGGATGACGGCGGGGCGTTCCAGGTGGACGGCGACCACGGTGGGCACGGTGTCCAGCAGCGCGAGGATCTCCTTGAGCCGGTCCCCGTCGAAGTCGAGCCGTCCGGCGTGGAAGAAGGACTCGAACAGGCCGGGGCGCGGCTCGTAGGGGGTGTTCAGGCGCAGCACCGCGAGGTCGGCCTCGGCGGGGTCGTCGACGAGGGCGGCGTACTCGGCGGCGATCGCACGGTCGACGCCCTCCACGTACAGGCGCGGGGCGCCAGTCAGAGGCAGCACGCCGTCGCCGTTCTTGAGCAGCGTGAGGCCGGCCCGCTGGGCCTCCTCGCCGGCGGCGCGGAAGTCGGAGCGGCCGACGGTGGCCTCGGCCGCGTCCGGGTCGACGTAGCGGCGCGCGTCGAACAGGCCGAGGCGGAACTTCTCGGCGAGGAGCCGCGCGACCGAGGCGTCCAGGCGCGACTCCTCCAACTGGCCTCGCCGGACGAGGTCGACGACCAGCTCGGGGCAGGACTCGCCGCCGATCTGGTCGGCGCCGGCGTGGAAGATCCGCAGGACGCGTTCGGCCGCGGTGAGGTGTTCGACGCCCCAGGCGCGGGCCGCGTGCGGTTCGCCCAGGACGAGCTGGTCGGTGACCAGGCCCCAGTCGGTGCAGACGATGCCGTCGAAGCCGAGCCTCTCGCGCAGCAGGCCGGTGATGATGCCCTTGTTGAAGCCGAAACCGACCTCCTCGTGCTCGGTGCCGACCGGCTTGCCGTAGTAGGGCATCATCTGGGTCGCCCCAGCCGCGATGGCGGCCTCGAACGGCTTGAGGTGGTACTCGAACCGGCCGCCCGGGTACACCTGTTCCTTGCCGTAGGCGAAGTGCGGGTCCTCCCCGTCGAGTTGCGGGCCGCCGCCCGGGAAGTGCTTGACCATCGCGGCCACACTGTCCGGCCCCAGGCCATCGCCGGGTCCGCGCAGGCCCTTGATGTAGGCGGCGACCAGGCGCGAGGTGAGGTCGGCGTCCTCGCCGAAGGTGCCCGAGATGCGGGCCCAGCGCGGTTCGGTGGCCAGGTCGATCTGCGGGTGCAGGGCGACGCGCAGTCCGACGGCGAGGTACTCGCGGCGCACGGTGTCCGCGTACCGGCGCACGAGATCGGCGTCGCCGACGGCCGCGAGGCCGAGGGTCTCGGGCCACTGGGAGAAGGGGCCGGCCATCATCGCGGTGCCCGGGTTGTCGGTGAAGGCGTGCCGCGGGTCGGTGGAGAGGGTGACCGGGATGCCCAGGCGGGTGTGGGCCGCCTGCTCCTGGAGCCGGTTGTGGAAGACGGCCATCTCGCGCGGTCCGGCCGCGCCGAGGACGTTGAAGTGGGTCATCCCGCTCTCGGCGAGCATCTGTTCGGCGGTGCGGCCGGCGGGCGCGGCCTGCGGTGCCGGGCCGATCGCGTGGTGGAAGACCAGTCCGGCCTTCTCCTGCACCGTCATCCGGGGCAACAGGTCCGCGACCCGCTCGCCCACTGTGCGGGCGGGGTCCTGGTAGGGGTGGTTCACTGCTGCTCCTCGTGGTGCGTGGGGGCGGGGTGGGGGGCGTGGAAGGTGTGCCGGCCCGGTCCGGCCTCGACCGGTTCGGCGCCCGGCAGGCGGATGTCGGCGGTGGTGCCGGGTGGCACCAGGACGTCGACGAACAGGACGTGCCCGGCGTGGCGCCAGGACACCTCGGCTCGTCCGTACGGTGTCTCGTGCGCGGCTTTCGCCCAGGTCAGGGCCCCTCCGGGACGTGGCTGGACGAGCAGGCGCCGGTAGCCCGGCGCGGCCGGGGCGAGGCCGGCGACCGTGCGGTGGATCCAGTCGGCGACGGCGCCGAGCGCGTAGTGGTTGAACGAGGTCATCTCGCCGGGGTTGACGCGCCCGTCGGGGAGCATGCTGTCCCAGCGTTCCCAGACGGTGGTGGCGCCCAGGTGGACCTGGTAGAGCCAGGACGGGCAGGAGCGCTGCATCAGCAGCAGGTACGCCGTGTCCAGGTGCCCTGTGTCGGTGAGCGCGTCGCACACCAGGGGGGTGCCGAGGAAGCCGGTGCCGATGCGGTGGCCGTGTGCGGTGACCAGGGCGGCGAGCCGGTCACCGGCGGTGGCCCGCTCCACCGGCCCGTCCAGGAGGTTGAAGTGCAGGGCCAGGGCGTACGCCGTCTGCGTCTCCTCGGTCAGGCGGCCGCCGCCGGCGTGGAAGCGGGCCCGGAAGGCGGCGCGTACCGAGTCGGCGAGTTCGGCGTAGCGGACCGCGTCGTCCTGTTCGCCGATGATGTCGGCCGCGCGGGCGAGCAGGCGGGCCGAGCGGGCGAAGTACGCGGTGGCGACCAGGTCGGATGGGGTCGTGGACCTGCCGGGATCCTCGGGCGGGGCGGTCGGGTCCAGCCAGTCGCCGAACTGGAAGCCCTCGCCCCAGACGCGGCCCGGGCCGGCGATGCGTTCGACGGCGTCGACCCAGGCCCGCATGGAGGGGTACTGGGCGCGCAGCACGTCGGTGTCGGCGTACCGCTCGTATAGCACCCAGGGCACGATGACGGCGGCGTCGCACCAGCCGGCCATCGGCGGGTTGCCGGGCGGCAGCGGGACGTCGGCGATGACGGGGATCTCGGGTGTGAACACCGGCGGGATGCCGTGCTCGTCGCGGCTCTGGTCGGAAGCCAGGTCGCGCAGCCAGGACCGCAGGAAGGCGCGCACGTCGTAGAGGTAGGCGGCGGTCGGGGCGAACACCTGGACGTCGCCGGTCCAGCCCAGGCGCTCGTCGCGCTGCGGGCAGTCGGTGGGTACGTCGAGGAAGTTGCCGCGCATGCCCCGGACCACGTTCTCGTGCAGCCGGTCGAGGTCGGGGTCGGAACAGGAGAACCAGCCGGTGCGGCGCAGGTCGCTGTGGAGGACCACCGCGGTGACGTCGTCGGGCGTCAACTCGCCGGGCCAGCCGTCCACTTCGGCGTACCGGAAGCCGTGGAAGGTGAAGCGCGGTTCCCACTGTTCGCCGTTCGGGTCGCCGCGCAGCGTGTACCGGTCGGTGGCGACGGCGGTGCGCAGCGGGCGCACGCACAACTCGCCGTTCTCGTCGAGGACTTCGGCGTGGCGCAGGGTGACCGTCCGGCCGGCCTCGCCGCGCACCCGGATGTGCAGGCGTCCGACGAGGTTCTGGCCGAAGTCCACGAGGGTGCGGTCGCCGCTCAGCGGGGTGAGTGCGACGGGCCGGACGTGCTCGATGCGGCGTACGGGTGGGCTGTCGGCGGGGAACAGCACGGAGGTGTCGAAGTCGAGGACGCGCACCGGGTGCCAGTCGGCGTCGTCGTGGCCGGGCTCGCTCCAGCCGCGTCGTTCGCGGCGGGCGTCGTGGTGCTCGCCCTCGTAGAGGCCCGAGGAGAGCACCGGCCCGTGGCAGGCGCGCCAGTCGGGGCCGGTGCCCACGGTCTGCGTGGTGCCGTCGGTGTACTCGATCCGCAGTTCGGCGAGGAGGCCGGTGTCCGGGCCGTAGATGTCGCGGGTGCCGCCGTTGAAGCCGAGCCGGCCGCGGTACCAGCCGTCCGCGAGATGGGCGCCCCAGGCGTTGCGTCCCGTGCGCAGCAGCGCGGTGACGTCGAAGGAGTGGTGGCGGTGCCGGTGCCGGTAGCTGGTCCAGCCGGGTGCCAGGACGTGGTCGCCGACGACGACGCCGTTGAGTTCGAGTTCGTAGACGCCCAGCGCGGTGACCGTGACATGGGCAGCGCGCACGCCGGCCCGCACGGTGAACTCGTCGCGCAGCAACGCGGCGGGGCGGGGCGGCGCGGGGGGCGGGGTGGTATCGGCGGTTGGTGGGGTGGACACGCCGTCCGCCAGGTGCGGGATGGGGGCCTGGGCGGCCTCGCCGTACGGCGGGGTGGCGTGCCCGGCGAGCGGGGTGGCCTCGCCGTCCGGCAGGTGCGGGGTGATGACCTGTGCGGTCCAGCCGGTCCGGGCGGTCCAGGGCGTCCGGACGGTCCGGGGCGTCAGGGCGGTCGGGGGCGTCCGGGCGGTGGTCCTGTGGTGCGACATCGATGCCTTTCCGGAGGCCCGGCGCGCGGGGAGCGCGGCCGGGCCGGACCAGGAGGGGTGGGCTTTCAGAGAGCTGCGGCCGCCGACGGCGGGTCCTGCACCGGTTCGCGCAGGGCCGGGATGAACAGGCCGATCAGGAGGGCGAGCAGGCTGAACAGGGCGCCGACCCAGAAGGCGGAGGCGTAGCCGCCGTCGCCGTAGAAGGCGGTGCCCTTGAGGACGGTGCTGTCGGCGGCCAGCACGGCGAACATCGCGGCGCCGAAGGCCGCGCCGAACACGTGGGTGAGCATGGTCAGCATGCCGCTGCCCAGACCCTGCTCGTCCGGGGAGACGGCGCCCACGACGAGTACGGGGGCGGCGGCCACGACGAGACCACTGCCGAGGCTCGCCACGCACATCGTCCACGTCAGCTCGGTCGCGTCGGCGTGGAAGAACCCGGCGAGCAGGAAGCCCAGGCCCATCGTGGCGAGCCCGGCCCACCAGATCCACCGGGTGTCGACCCCGCGCAGGAAACGGCTCGCGACCAGGCCCGTGACGAACAGCAGCAGGTTCCAGGTGACGCCGACCGTGGCGCTGTGCTGCGCGGTCCAGCCGAAGCCGGCCGAGACGCCGGGGATGTTCGGGTAGAGCGCCAGCAGGATCGCCACGACGGGGGCGGTGTAGGCGACCGCCTGGGCCAGGGCGCCGGACACGACGGTCGTCGCCACCGCGCGGCGGCGCAGGACGCCCAGGTCGAGGATGGGGTGGGCACTGGCCCGTTCCACCAACAGGAAGCCGATGATCGCGACCAGGCCGGCCGCGAGCCAGCCCACTGTCCGTCCGCTCCCCCAGCCCCAGGTCTGTCCCTGTCCCACGGCGTAGACGAGGACGGCGAGGCCGCCGCCGAGGACCAGACCGCCGAGCCAGTCGAAGCCCGACTCGAAGGCGTGCTTCGGGGTCTCGGGCACCAGTGTGGCGACCAGGACGAAGGAGACGGCGGTGGCGGCGGCCATGAACCACATGGCTCCCCGGTAGCCCCAGTCGTCGATCAGCCATCCCGCCAGGAAGGGCGAGACCAGGGCGACCAGGCCGAGGCTGCTGCCCAGGATGCCGCTGGCGGACTTCACCAGACGGCCGGGGAAGATGTCCCGCACGGCGGGGAAGGACAGGGCCGGGAACGGTCCGTAGCAGGCGGCCAGCCCCCGGCCCACCAGCAACAGCTCGAAGCTGCCCGCGGTCGCGGCGACGACGTCGCCCGTCACCCCGAGCGCGATCATCACCAGCATGATCCGCTTCTTGCCGTAGAGGTCGCCCAGCTTGATGACGAAGGGGCTCAGCAGGGCGGAGACCAGCGTCACGATCAGGGAGAACCAGGCCACCTGGGTCGTGTGGAAGTGCTGCGCCACGTCGGCGGTGGCGTTGGAGCCGAGGATGCCGACGGTGACCAGCAACTGCGTGGGCCAGATGAGGGCGATCAGGACACCGGCGAGACGCGGGGTCCACCTCTCACGGTGCGGGGCGGGTGCTGCATCGAGCGAGGGGCTCGCCGACGTCGGTGTCACGAGACCGCTCCTTTCGGGGGTCAGCAAGGCGCTGGTGCGGGGGCGGGGGCGGGAGAAGCACGCTGTTGACGGGACGGCCATGTGTTCGCCACGGGTGCGAAACGTTTCAGCCGCGCGGCTCGATGATGAATCCCAATGCCTAGTGTGCACTAGGTTTTAAGGGTGTGACACACATCACACATAGTGATTGGGTGCTGCCGGGGTCGCGGAGGGCGCCGCGGCGGGGCGGGGCACTCACAGCCACCGGGGGCGATCAGCGATACGCACCGGCTCGGAGGCGAGGGCGGCATGACCGGTCCCTCCCGCGCCTGTGCTGCTGGCCGGTCGTCCTGCACGTGATGTAGCAGGGAGCCGGGGCGACCGTGTACTGCCACCGGCCCCGTGTGTCTAGGCGGTGCCGCCCTTCAGACGGCGTACGTGCTGTGCGCTCTCGCGCGCCTTTCGCTCGGCCTGGGCGAGCGCGTCGGCGGCGGAACGGCCACGTTTCTCGGCCTCCTGCTGGGCGGACTCGGCTTGCCGGCACACCTCGCGCGCCTGCTGCATCTGCTCCTCGAGGGCAGCGATCCGCTGCTGGGCCTGCTCGGTGCGTTCGCGTGCCTGCTGGAGCTCGGCGTCGACGTCGGCCTGCCGTGCGCGTTCTTCCTGCAGGTGCTGCTCGGCCGCCTCGGCGGCTTCCCTGGCCCGGTCCAACTGCTCCTGGCGGGCGCGGCGCCGCTCGGCGAGTTCGTCTTTCTTGGACGCGCGTGCCGCGGGGCGGGGCGCGGGTGGGTGGCTGCGGTTGCGGTCGCTCACCTTTTCGGCCGCTGGTGCGGTGTCCGGCATGAAGTCCGAGGGTGGGGTGAGGGCGGTGACCAGACGGCCGCCCGCCCATTGATCGGCTGCGTCCGGATCGGCGAGCACGGCGCGCAGGGTCGCTTCGAGGTCCTGCTGGACCGACTCCGACAGCCGCTGCCCGGCCTCTCGGGCAAGCGCGGCGGCCTGCTGCGACAGGGCGGCAACGACACGGCGGCGCTGGGCGGACAGGTCCTTGAGACCGGCGGCGTCCAGATCACGGTAGGCCTCGCGCAACGCCCGCCCCAGTTCCAGGAACTGTCGGCTTTCCTCCGGCTGGGAGCGCAACAGGAGGTTGGCAGCCCACGCCGCGAGGGTGGGGCGGCGGGCGGCATGGATCCGGCGTGCGTCCTCCGCCCGGCCATCTGTCCTGGCCGCGACGGCCAGCGTCTCCCGCCGGGGGACGAAGGCGGACGGAGGTGTGGTGTAGAGCTCGTCGAGGACGGCTTCCACGTCTTGGCCGCCGCCGTTGCCGTTGCCCTTGCCGTTGCGCCGGCTCTTGCGCGCACTCAACGCCGCCACACCTCCAGCCCGCCCTCATCCTGCGTGACGCTCACGCGGCACTCCGACATGGGCTCAGCCTCACGCGGGCGCCGCTACGACGCATCCCGGCTACGGCGAGTGGGGTGGGACGCGAGAACGGATCTGGCATCCCCTGGCGACCTGGGAAAGTCCCCTGTCGGCGGCTGGGGCGCGGGCAGGTCCGGCCGTATCAATTCGGACCTGCGCCTCGCGAGTGTTCCTGGAGGCGTGCGCTCGCCCCTCGCTTCCTCAGCCCTCTCAGCACCAGCCAGATCAGAAGAACCTGGACGAGGCCCGCGATCGCGTGCACTGATGGCGCGTACGTGTCCGGCCCGGGGCTGTAACCGTCGAAGCCGAAGACCACCGCGGCCAAGAGGAACACGACCGTCGTCACGACGCCCGAGGGAAAGGTGATCACGGAGAGGACGATGGCGGCGGCGTCCTTGCCCCGTTCGACGCTCACGTAATCGAGGGCGAACACCACCACCAGGTACGCCAGGGCGAGCGGCACACCGGCTCTACGGGACGGAAGCGTCACGGCTCTCATTTCCGGGCCCGGCACGCAACGCCCATGATGGTGATGTAGTGGATCAGTGCCCTGAGGCAATGAGAAGTCTGCCTCAGGTGCTCTGCACCTTCGCACCGCTGCGAGGGCGACCCACTCTCGCCGACCGGTCTGCACTTCCCTCGGTACGGCACGGCCGGGCGCCACCCGACCGTTCAGAACAGGCCGTTGGTGTGCGGAAGGTCCACCGGAATGGGAGCGACGACGTCCCAGTGCTCGACGATCTTGCCGTCGGCGACGCGGAACAGGTCCCAGTAGGCGACCGGGACCCCGAACTCGCCCTCGGACTGCAGAAGTACGAGGTCACCCTCGGCCACGGCCCTGTGGATGGTCTTGTAGACGAGGTTCCTGCCCTGCTCGGCCCACTCGGCCGCCGCGGCGCCGAAGCCGTCCAGACCCTCGGCGGCCTCCGGGTTGTGCTGCAGATACGTGTCGGTCGAGATGTAGTCCGTCAGCACCGAGTAGTCGGCACCCTTGAGGACCTTCTCCGCGAACTCCATGACGAGCGCACGGTTGGCCCCGGTCCCGTCCAGGTCCGCGGGCTCGGCGACACCGTCGGTCTGCGTACGTCCGGAGGCGGTGTCCGTCACGACCGGGGTCAGCGCGTCCCAGTGCTCCGCCAGCTTGCCGTCCGCGTCCACCCGGAACAGGTCGAAGGCGACCAGCGGCTGCGGCCCGAAACCGTGGTACGTCCCATGCAGCGCCACCCGATCCCCCTCCACGAGCCCTACGAGGACGCCGACAAAGCCGCCCGGACACGATCCAACCGCAGCCGGTTCTCCTCCAGCCACTCCGAAGTGACGTCGATCGGTACACGCACCGCAATCTGCGTCGACGGCGAGCCGTGCACAATCACCTCCAGCGGGTCAGCAGGAACCACGTCCACCCATGCACTGCGGCCACCTGCCGGCCCCTCGGCTCCCTCCTCAGTTTGAAGGCCATCGAGGCAACGCTCCCACTCGTCAAGATCCATGCGATACCTGCAGGCCGACCCGACCGCTGACGAAGTCACTCTGCAGAACGATCTCGGCTGGGTAGTACCGCTCTTCGCCCATCGTCAGAGGCGCACCGCATGTCACCTCAACAGCCACACTCTGGACCGCGTCTGCGAACCGGAAGAGCTCGAACGTCTGCGCTCCGTCAACCACAGTTACCTCTTGAACGCGTGATGGGCCAGGTTGCCGTTGATCCTCCCTCACGCACCAGCCAGGGCAACAGTCTCGGCCTGACATGTGGGGCAGCCCCTAGCCAGTGATCGACCTACTGCGAGCCCCGGCCGCGTGCTGGTGGGCGCGGCAGACCGCGGAGTCGACTCTCAGTTCACCTGATCGCCCCTTCGCATCGGCCAGCGACTGTGGCCCAGCGAGGATCCGGTACCGGCCGTTCCGCTGCCAGGCTGAACGGGCGGGCGCCCCGCCCTGGCTCCGTTCGGTTACAGCGGCTCCGGCACCGCCCGCGCTCGTCCGTAAGATCTCCCCGCCCCAGGAACCTTGATCATTCACGTCCAAGATCCGTCTTCCGCGAGTCGGGAAGAACCTATTGTCGCGCGACAGCCTGCTGGAGGTGGCGACTCACATCGCCGACGAGGCGGATGTCGACGCGCCGCTCGGTGAAACGCCACTGCCCTCCGCGGCGCTCGAAGCGGTCGCGGTACCGACCGGCTGCCACCGGCTGCAGCGGCAGGTCGGGCAGCGCCTGCAGCACGGTGACGTAGGAGCGTGCGACCGCCGTGTCGGTCTCTTCCTCGACCTCGATGGCGATATTGGAGGTGACGTGCTGGGTTCGTGGGGTGCCGTCGGCATAGACGATCAGAGTGTCCTTGAACATCTTCTCGATCGCTTCCCTGCCACTCACCGGTGTGCCGCTACCGAAGAAGGTGGCATCCGCGAGCAGCAGACCCAGCCCTGCGAAGTCGCCGTCGTCCACGAGCTCTGCGTAACGTGCGAGCAAGTTCTCAACTGCTCGGTAGCTCGATACAAGGTCCGCGGGCATGGCCGAGGATGAGGACACTGTCTGACTCCAAGCACAAGGGCGATCATCGGCGTGTGCTGCCCATGATGGCATCGAGGCCGCGAGCTCGGCGGTGGGGACGACCATCAGTCCGTGTCGATGAAGCGGCCGACCATCCGGGACATCAGGCCCTAGGTCGTGTCCGCAAAGTCAGGGCAGCCAGAGGCGTAGGCAGGCGAGGGTGACCAGGGCTTGGTAGTGGCGGGCGCGTTTGTCGTAGCGG
>NZ_JBVJPC010000012.1:0-253014 GCF_055582845.1 Streptomyces sp. NPDC107471
TGCGTTTCCGACTCTATCAGACCGTTTCCGGTTCCGATTTCCTCGGTGCTTTCCAGGTTCCCGCTTCCGCGTTTCCCTTTCCGGCGGTTCCGACTTTATCAGATGTTCTGAGTCGGAATTCCCGCCCCCTGGAGGCTCGGTCCGGAGCATGAAGCTGCCGGGTTCCCCCTCGGGCGGAGCCGTAAACGTACTGGAGCGGGGCGCCCCGATGCAAATCGAGGCGCCCCGCTCCTGGTTCACTCGGACGGATGTCCGACGGTCCGTCAGACCTCCACCACCACAGGGAGGATCATCGGCCTGCGGCGATACGTGTCGGAGACCCACTTGCCGAGGGTCCGTCGCACCAGTTGCTGGAGCTGGTGGGGTTCGACCACACCGTCCTGCGCGGAGCGCTCCAGGACCTCGGTGATCCTTGGGATCACGTCGGCGAACGCCGAGTCCTCGATGCCGGAGCCGCGTGCCTGGATGTGCGGGCCACCCGTGATCTTGCCGGTGGACGAGTCGACGACCAGGAAGACCGAGATGATGCCCTCGTCACCGAGGATCTTGCGGTCCTTGAGCGCCGGCTCGCCGACATCGCCGACCGAGAGGCCGTCGACGTAGACGTATCCCGCCTGGACCTTGCCCGAGATCTTCGCCTTGCCCTCGACGAGGTCGACGACCACGCCGTCCTCGGCGATGACGATGCGGTCGTGCGGGACGCCGGTCAGGGCGCCGAGCTCGGCGTTGGCGCGCAGGTGGCGCCATTCGCCGTGGACCGGCATCAGGTTCTTCGGGCGGCAGATGTTGTAGAAGTACAGGAGCTCGCCCGCGGAGGCGTGGCCCGAGACGTGCACCTTGGCGTTGCCCTTGTGGACGACGTTGGCGCCCCAGCGGGTCAGGCCGTTGATCACGCGGTAGACCGCGTTCTCGTTCCCGGGGATCAGGGAGGACGCGAGGATGACGGTGTCGCCCTGGACGATCCGGATCTGGTGGTCGCGGTTGGCCATGCGGGACAGGGCGGCCATCGGTTCGCCCTGCGAGCCCGTGCAGACCAGGACCACCTCGTGGTCCGGGAGGTCGTCGAGTGTCTTGACGTCGACCACCAGGCCGGGCGGGACCTTCAGATAACCGAGGTCGCGCGCGATGCCCATGTTGCGGACCATCGAGCGGCCGACGAAGGCGACCCGGCGGCCGTACTCGTGCGCCGCGTCCAGGATCTGCTGGATGCGGTGGATGTGGCTCGCGAAGCTCGCCACGATGATCCGCTTGCGGGCGCTTGCGAAGACCTGCCGCAGGACGTTCGAGATGTCCTTCTCGGGCGGGACGAAGCCCGGGACCTCGGCGTTCGTCGAGTCCGAGAGGAGGAGGTCGATGCCCTCCTCGCTCAGCCGCGCGAAGGCGTGCAGGTCCGTGAGACGGCCGTCCAGCGGGAGCTGGTCCATCTTGAAGTCGCCCGTGTGCACGACCATGCCGGCCGGGGTGCGGATGGCGACGGCCAGGGCGTCCGGGATGGAGTGGTTGACCGCGACGAACTCGCAGTCGAAGGGACCGATGCGCTCACGGTGCCCCTCCGCCACCTCGAGGGTGTACGGCCGGATGCGGTGCTCCTGGAGCTTGGCCTCGATGAACGCGAGGGTCAGCTTGGAGCCGATGAGCGGGATGTCCGGCTTCTCGCGGAGGAGGTAGGGGACGCCGCCGATGTGGTCCTCGTGGCCATGGGTGAGGACGATGCCCTCGATGTCGTCGAGGCGGTCCCGGACGGACGAGAAGTCCGGCAGGATCAGGTCGATGCCGGGCTGCTCCTCCTCGGGAAACAGCACTCCGCAGTCGACGATCAGCAGACGGCCGCCGTACTCGAAGACCGTCATGTTTCGGCCGATCTCGCCGAGACCGCCGAGTGGGGTGACCCGCAGGCCGCCTTCGGGCAGCGGCGGGGGCGGGGCCAGTTCAGGATGCGGATGACTCAAAAGACTCTCCTCACCACGCACGCCACGTACCGGTGGGGCACGTGGCGCGCGTGACGTTCGTGCGTGTAGCAGTTGTCGTTGTGGTGCGGGCACCGGTGGCCCGCCTATTCAGTTGTTGAGTCCGTTGCGCGCCGGGCGCGCGAAGTCTGGTGCTAGAGCTGTACCCCGCCGGCGGCAAGATCGATCTTGAGCTGCGCGGTCTCTTCGGGCGAGAGCTCGACCATGGGGGCGCGCAGGGGCCCGGCGGGGAGTCCCTGCAGGGTGAGCGCCGCCTTGGTCGTCATCACGCCCTGGGTGCGGAACATGCCCGTGTAGACGGGGAGCAGCTTCTGGTGGATCTCGGTGGCCTTCTGCACGTCGCCCGAGATGAACGCCTCGACCAGGGCGCGCAGGTCCGGGGTGACCACATGGCCGACGACCGAGACGAAGCCGACCGCGCCCACGGAGAGCAGCGGCAGGTTCAGCATGTCGTCGCCGGAGTACCAGGCGAGGCCGGAGCGGGCGATGGCCCAGCTCGCGCGGCCGAGGTCGCCCTTGGCGTCCTTGTTGGCGACGATCCGCGGGTGCTCGGCGAGCCGGACCAGCGTCTCGGTGCTGATCGGGACGCCGCTGCGGCCGGGGATGTCGTAGAGCATGACGGGCAGCTCGGCGGCGTCGGCGACGGCCTTGAAGTGCCGGTACAGGCCCTCCTGCGGGGGCTTGTTGTAGTACGGCGTCACGATCAGGAGGCCGTGTGCGCCGGCCTTCTCGGCGGTCCGGGCCAGCTCGGTGCTGTGGTGGGTGTCGTTGGTGCCGACGCCCGCGACGACGTGGGCACGGTCGCCGACCGCCTCCAGTACGGCTCGTACCAGGTCCGATTTCTCCGCGTCGCTGGTGGTGGGGGACTCGCCGGTGGTGCCGTTGATGATCAGGCCGTCGTTGCCTGCGTCCACCAGGTGGGTGGCGAGCCGCTGTGCGCCGTCGAGGTCGAGTGCGCCGTCCGCCGTGAAGGGCGTGACCATGGCGGTGAGGACCCGCCCGAAGGGGGTCTGCGGAGTGGAGGTCGGAGCCATGGGTAACACGCTACTCGTTGCGCAGGGCGGGGTCTGCTCTAGGGGGGCGCGGAAAGTCCGGACAAATGCGGAGCCCGGCACTGCCTGCTCGGGGGTTCAAGCAGTGCCGGGTCCGTTTGATCAGGCTAGATGAACTTCTCTAAATGCCGCAATACGGACACTTCGCGCGGTGGACCCGCACATCTGTGCCCGGCGAGGGCTCAGCCCCCTGTTACGGCGCCACGCGGCCGTTCGCGTTGAAGGCGGCGTAGGTGAGCGGCATGAGCTTCGCCCACTCCGCCTCCATCTTCTCGCCGACCATCTCGATCTCCCGCTGAGGGAAGGACGGCACCTTCGCCTCTTCGTGCTGGGTGCGCAGGCCGAGGAAGTGCATGAGCGAGCGGGCGTTGCAGGTGGCGTACATCGAGGAGAACAGGCCGACGGGCAGGACCGAACGGGCGACCTCGCGGGCGACGCCCTGCGCGAGCATCTCCTGGTAGGACCGGTACGCCTGGCGGTACGACTCCTCCATGGCGTGCGCGACGGACTCGTGCTGCTCCGGCGTGCCCTCGACGAAGACGTACTTGCCCGGGCGGCCCTGCTGGACGAGCTTGCGGTCGGCGCCGGGGACGTAGAAGACGGGCTGGAGCTCCCGGTAGCGGCCGGACTCCTCGTTGTACGACCAGCCCACGCGGTGCCGCATGAACTCGCGGAAGACGAGGATCGGGGCGCTGATGAAGAAGGTCATCGAGTTGTGCTCGAAGGGGCTGCCGTGCCGGTCCCGCATGAGGTAGTTGATCAGGCCCTTGGAGCGCTCCGGGTCCTTGTTCAGCTCGTCCAGGGACTGCTCTCCGACGGTCGACACCCGGGCGGCGAACAGCACGTCGGAGTCGGCCGCGCTGTGCTTGACCAGTTCGACGGTGACGTCGTCGCGCAGCTCGATCTTGAAATCGTCGTCGGGGGTGGAGGTCACGGTTCGGGGGGTCCTTCCCAGCTCGTTCGGTGGCGACGCCACTCTACGTGCCGCCAAACGGGACTTTCAGTGTCGTGCCCGAGTTAAGTCGGCGAAACCGGGCACCTTTTGCGGCAACCGCTCGTCTGTACAGACAGCAGCGATTCGTTCGATCCCTGACTCGATCCCTGAAGGGAGAAGTACCCCCATGCTGTTGCGTCGGCGCGAACCCGTTCCGTTCGCCTTTGTCGCCGAAGCCGACAGGTTCCGCAGCAATGTCACTCCTCCGCCCCGTGAGCGGGCGTCCGCCGGTGAGATGGCCGGGCGCTGGCTGATAGGGCTCACCATCGTCGCCGGACTCGTGGGATCCCTGGTCCTCGGGATGCCGGCGCTGTCGCAGGATCAGGCGCCCTCGCAGACCCAGCAGTCGCAGGCGTCCCAAGGCCGCTGACCCTCCCCCGCTCCCCGAATGGCGTGGGACGCACCCCCATTGGCCCCCGAAGGTGGCTCGCGGGGGGCCCGGCGGATAGCCTCACCGGCACTGACCACGCATGGACCGAGTGAGGAACCGCCGTGCCCCTGCCCTTCCTGACGGCCGACCGCGCATTCGAGGCGACCGACGACGTCGCGCTGCCGTTCGACGACCGTGACCACTGGCGGCGCCCCTACCGGCCCGGTCCGTGGCGGGTGGGTGTAGCGGCGATTCTCCTGCTGCTCGCCTCGTACGTGCTGTTCGCCGCGGTGATCATCGCGCTCACCGACTCGCCGTCCGAGGCCGCGGTGGTGCTCGGCATCGCGGTGCTCGTCATCGTCGGTGCGCTGCGGCTGCTGCGCATGGGGGTGTGGGTGAACGCCCGCGGGGTGCGTCGGGTCGGCTTCCTGCTGACTCGCACGGTGCCCTGGGAGCAGGTCGTCGCTGTGCGGACCGCACAGCAGCCGGTGCGCTGGCTCGGACTGCCGCGCACGGTCCAGGGCCAGGCCCTGACCCTCGTACGGCAGGGTCGTGCGCCGGAGGACCTGCCGCCGCTGCTGACCACGCACAACGCGGACTTCCTCGCGCGCGGCCAGGCGTTCGACCGGGCCGCGGACGCGGTGGAGGCCTGGGCCGCGGAGCACGCGCAGGGCTGATCGACAGGGACAGACGCAGAAGGGGGCCGGTCCGTGTCAGGACCGGCCCCCTTCGGCGTGCCGGGACCTCAGAGCTGCTGGACGGGCCTGCCGTCGTGCAGCGCTATCGCGCGCTGCATGGCCTTGCGGGCCCGCGGGGTGTCACGGGCGTCGTGGTAGGCCACGGCGAGCCGGAACCAACTGCGCCAGTCGTCGGGGGCCTTCTCGGTCTCGGCCTTGCGCCGGGCGAAGACCTCGTCGGCGGAGTCCCGGTCGATGCGGCCGGCGGGCGTGCGCTTGAGTTCGTCGACGGGCAGGCCGCCCTCGGCGTCGAGCTCGGCGGCGAGCGCGTTGGCCCTGCGGACGAACTGGGTGTTCTTCCACAGGAACCACAGGCCGATCACCGGCAGGACCAGCACCGCGACGCCGAACGTGACGGTGACGAGGGTGCCGGACTGGATCAGCATCACGCCGCGGCTGCCGACCAGGACGAAGTAGAAGACCAGGACGGCGGCCGTGAGGAGGTAGGACAGCTTGGCGCGCATCAGCCCAGGTCCAGGAAGTTCTCCAGGCCGAAGGTCAGGCCCGGTGTCGTGACCACGCGGCGGGCGCCGAGCAGGATGCCGGGCATGAAGCTGCTGTGGTGCAGCGAGTCGTGGCGCACCGTCAGGGTCTCGCCCTCGCCGCCGAGCAGGACCTCCTGGTGGGCGAGGAGTCCGCGCAGGCGGACGGCGTGCACGGGGACCCCGTCGACATCGGCGCCGCGCGCTCCCTCCAGGGCTGTCTCCGTGGCGTCCGGCGCCGGGGCGGTACCCGCCGCGCGCCGGGCCTCGGCGATGAGCTGGGCCGTGCGCGTGGCGGTGCCGGACGGGGCGTCGACCTTCTTCGGGTGGTGCAGCTCGACGACCTCGACCGACTCGAAGTAGGGCGCGGCGATCTGCGCGAACTTCATGGTGAGGACGGCCCCGATGGAGAAGTTGGGGGCGATGAGCACACCCGTCTCCGGGGACTGGGCGAGCCAGCCCTTGAGCTCCGCGAGGCGCTCGTCGGTCCAGCCCGTCGTACCGACGACGGCGTGGATGCCGTGGCCGACGCAGTACTCGAGGTTGGCCATCACCGAGGCCGGTGTGGTCAGTTCGACGGCGACCTGGGCGCCGGTCTCGGCCAGGGTCTCCAGCTTGTCGCCCCGGCCGAGGGCGGCCACCAGCTCCATGTCCTCGGCGGCCTCCACGGCCTTGACCGCCTCGGCGCCGATCCGGCCCCTGGCTCCGAGGACCGCCACGCGCAGCTTGCTCATCTTCTTGCTTCCTTAGGCGAGTTGACCGGCTTGGACCGGCTGGATTAGGCCACGGCCTCGTGCAGTCGGGCCGCCTGCTTGTCCTTCAGCGGGCCGATGACCGACAGCGACGGGTGCCGCCCCAGGATCTCGCGGGCGACCGCGCGGACGTCGTCCGGGGTGACCGACGCTATGCGGCTCAGCATGTCGTCGACGGACATCTGCTCGCCCCAGCACAGCTCGCTCTTGCCGATGCGGTTCATCAGCGCGCCGGTGTCCTCCAGGCCGAGGACGGTGGAGCCCCGGAGCTGCCCGATGGCGCGGCCGATCTCGTCGTCCGAGAGGCCGTGCTCGGCGACCTGGTCGAGCTCGTCGCGGCAGATCTTCAGCACGTCGTGGACCTGCGAGGGCCGGCAGCCGGCGTACACCCCGAACAGGCCGCAGTCGGCGAAGCCGGAGGTGTAGGAGTACACGCTGTACGCCAGTCCGCGCTTCTCCCTGACCTCCTGGAAGAGCCGGGACGACATGCCGCCGCCGAGGGCGGTGTTCAGCACACCGAGGGCCCAGCGGCGGTCGTCCGTGCGGGCGAGGCCGGGCATGCCGAGGACGACGTGGGCCTGCTCGGTCTTGCGGCCGAGCAGCTCGACGCGGCCCGCGGTGCGCAGGGCGCGCACGCCGTCGCGCGGGGCGATCGGCGTGGCGTCGGGGTTGGAGAGGGCGCCGGCCTTCTCGAAGGCGGCGCGGACCTGTCGTACGACCTTGTCGTGGTCGACGTTGCCCGCGGCCGCGACCACGAGGTGCGTCGGGTCGTAGTGCTTCCGGTAGAAGCGGCGGATGCGGTCGGCGGTGAGGGCGTTGACGGTGTCGACGGTGCCGAGGACCGGGCGGCCGAGGGGGTTGTCGCCGAACATGGTGTGCGCGAACAGGTCGTGCACGCAGTCGCCCGGGTCGTCCTCGGTCATCGCGATCTCCTCGAGGATCGCGCCCCGCTCGACGTTGACGTCCTCCTCGCGGATGAGGGAGCCCGTGAGCATGTCGCAGACGACGTCGATGGCGAGCGGCAGGTCGGCGTCGAGCACGCGTGCGTAGTAGCACGTGTACTCCTTCGCCGTGAACGCGTTCATCTCGCCGCCGACCGCGTCGAGCGCGGAGGAGATGTCCAGGGCGCTGCGCTTGGCGGTGCCCTTGAAGAGGAGGTGCTCCAGATAGTGCGTGGCGCCGTTCAGCGACGGGGTCTCGTCGCGGGAGCCGACGTGCGCCCAGATGCCGAAGGTCGCGGAGCGGACCGAGGGGAGGGTCTCGGTGACGATGCGCAGGCCACCGGGGAGGGTGGTCCTGCGGACGGTGCCGATGCCGTTCTCACCCTTGATCAGGGTTTGGGTACGGGCGACGGCCCGCGCCTCCGAGGAGGTGCGGGCCGTCGCCTTGGAGCCACGGGACGTCACTGGTCGGCGTCGTCCTTCTTCTCGTCGGAGGAGCCTTCCTCGCCCTCGATCACGGGGATCAGGGAGAGCTTGCCGCGGGAGTCGATCTCGGCGATCTCGACCTGGACCTTGGCGCCCACACCGAGCACGTCCTCGACGTTCTCGACGCGCTTGCCGCCGGCCAGCTTGCGGATCTGCGAGATGTGCAGCAGACCGTCCTTGCCCGGGAGCAGCGAGACGAACGCGCCGAAGGTGGTCGTCTTCACGACCGTGCCCAGGTAGCGCTCGCCGACCTCCGGCATGGTCGGGTTGGCGATCGAGTTGATCGTGGTGCGGGCGGCCTCGGCGGCCGGGCCGTCGGCGGCACCGATGTAGATGGTGCCGTCGTCCTCGATCGTGATCTCGGCGCCGGTGTCCTCCTGGATCTGGTTGATCATCTTGCCCTTGGGGCCGATGACCTCGCCGATCTTGTCCACGGGGATCTTGACGGTGATGATCCGCGGGGCGTTCGGGGACATCTCGTCCGGCGTGTCGATCGCTTCCATCATCACGTCGAGGATGTGGAGGCGGGCGTCACGGGCCTGCTTGAGGGCGGCGGCCAGGACGGAGGCGGGGATGCCGTCCAGCTTGGTGTCGAGCTGGAGGGCGGTGACGAACTCCTTGGTGCCGGCGACCTTGAAGTCCATGTCGCCGAAGGCGTCCTCCGCACCGAGGATGTCGGTGAGGGTGACGTAGTGCGTCTCGCCGTCGATGTCCTGGGAGATCAGGCCCATGGCGATACCGGCGACGGGGGCCTTCAGGGGCACACCGGCGTTCAGCAGCGACATGGTGGAGGCGCAGACCGAGCCCATGGACGTCGAGCCGTTGGAGCTCAGCGCCTCGGAGACCTGGCGGATCGCGTAGGGGAACTCCTCGCGGGTCGGCAGGACCGGGACGAGAGCGCGCTCGGCGAGGGCGCCGTGGCCGATCTCGCGGCGCTTCGGGGAGCCGACGCGGCCGGTCTCGCCGGTGGAGTACGGCGGGAAGTTGTAGTTGTGCATGTAGCGCTTGCGCGTCACCGGGGAGAGGGTGTCGAGCTGCTGCTCCATGCGGAGCATGTTGAGGGTGGTGACGCCCAGGATCTGGGTCTCGCCACGCTCGAACACCGCGGAGCCGTGCACGCGCGGGATGGCCTCGACCTCGGCGGCGAGCGTACGGATGTCCGTGACGCCGCGGCCGTCGATGCGCTTCTTCTCCTTGATCACGCGCTCGCGGACGAGCTGCTTGGTCAGGGAGCGGTACGCGGCGGAGATCTCCTTCTCGCGGCCCTCGAACTCCGGGAGGAGCTTCTCGGCGGCCAGACCCTTGACGCGGTCCAGCTCGGCCTCGCGCTCCTGCTTGCCGGCGATGGTCAGCGCGGAGGCGAGCTCCGGGCGGACAGCGGCGGAGAGCGCCTCCAGGACGTCGTCCTGGTAGTCGAGGAAGATCGGGAACTCGCCGGTGGGCTTGGCGGCCTTGGCGGCGAGGTCGGCCTGGGCCTTGCACAGGACCTTGATGAAGGGCTTCGCGGCCTCGAGACCGGCGGCGACGACCTCCTCGGTCGGGGCCTCGGCGCCGCCCTTGACGAGCTGGATGGTCTTCTCGGTGGCCTCGGCCTCGACCATCATGATCGCGACGTCGCCGTCCTCCAGGGTGCGGCCCGCGACGACCATGTCGAAGACGGCGTCCTCGAGCTCGGAGTGCGTCGGGAAGGCGACCCACTGACCGTTGATCAGCGCGACGCGGACGCCGCCGATCGGGCCGGAGAAGGGCAGACCGGCGAGCTGGGTGGACGCGGAGGCGGCGTTGATCGCCACGACGTCGTAGAGGTGGTCCGGGTTGAGCGCCATGATGGTGGCGACGACCTGGATCTCGTTGCGCAGGCCCTTCTTGAAGGAGGGGCGCAGCGGGCGGTCGATCAGGCGGCAGGTGAGGATGGCGTCCTCGGAGGGACGGCCCTCACGGCGGAAGAAGCTGCCGGGGATCTTGCCGGCGGCGTACATCCGCTCCTCGACGTCCACCGTCAGGGGGAAGAAGTCGAGCTGGTCCTTGGGGTTCTTGGAAGCGGTGGTGGCCGACAGCACCATGGTGTCGTCGTCCAGGTACGCCACGGCGGAGCCGGCGGCCTGCTTGGCGAGGCGGCCCGTCTCGAAGCGGATGGTGCGGGTGCCGAAGGAGCCGTTGTCGATGACGGCCTCGGCGTAGTGGGTCTCGTTCTCCACTAGGTGCTCTCCGTTACTTTTCGTCTGCGTTCGTCTTTTGTCCCGATCCGCCCGTGTGGCGGGGGGACCTGCGCGGAGAAGCGCTCCATCTGGTGCGGGCCGGTCTTCGATCGAAGCACCCGGGTTCGCAAGGCCCGGGGGCCACTACCGAGGACCGGCGGCGGCGAGGTGCACTTCTCCTCGTGGTACTGCGTTGTGCTACCACACTACAAAGCGGGTGTGACACTGCGCACGTTTCCATACGTACGGTGCGCACGTACGGCAAAGGGAGCGGCCCCCGATCGTTTCGGGAACCGCTCCCCTCACGGCGTCCTACTTGGCGCCCGCCGCACCGCGGCGGATGCCGAGGCGGTCGACCAGCGCACGGAAGCGCTGGATGTCCTTCTTCGCCAGGTACTGGAGAAGGCGACGGCGCTGACCGACCAGGATCAGCAGACCACGACGGGAGTGGTGGTCGTGCTTGTGGGTCTTGAGGTGCTCGGTCAGGTCCGAGATACGGCGCGAGAGCATCGCGACCTGGACCTCGGGGGAGCCGGTGTCGCCCTCCTTGGTACCGAACTCGGTGATGATCTGCTTCTTCGTAGCGGCGTCGAGCGACACGCGTACTCCTCGTAGTCTCTTGGGTAGCCACCGAGTGCCCCTGGTCCACTTCTCAGGGGAGCTTCCGTAACTCGGGAGGCGGGGATCCGCTGGGCGCGGCCTCCAGGGCGATCAGCTCCGGGGGTGCGTACACAAACGGCCGTCAGCCAGGGTATCAGCCCTGCGGTAGTGCCCCGGCCCCCGCCGACGTCGTACGCATGACCACGACACGGCGGCTGCCACCCGGGTGGGTGACAGCCGCCGGGGCTGTCCGGGACGGTCGGCCGTCAGCTCGTCATGCCGCGGGCCGCCGCGTACAGGTCGAGGACGGCGAGGCAGAGCGGGACCAGGGAGAGGAGCACCGCGCCCTCGCTCAGGTCGAGCATCCGGCCCCAGAACGGGGTGACGCCCTTGCGCGGCACGATCAGGGCGATGGCCACCAGGAGCGTGGCGCCCAGGGCCACCGCGGCCGCCAGCCAGACGGTGCGGATGTCGAGCGGGGCGCTGTTGTGGTCGTAGACGAGTTCCTTGATGATGTCGGCCGGCGGGTTCAGGGCGAGGCCGAGGACCAGCAGGCTGACCGTGACGATGCCCGACAGCATCAGGGTCACGACCTGGGACGTGTACAGGAAGAGCCGGGCCCGCATCAGCATGGCGAGGCCGGCCGCGAGCGACAGGAGCTGGGCCCAGCCGCTGCTGGAGAAGCCGAGCACCACACCGGCGGAGGCGACCCCGGTGACGGCGCAGCCGCCGACGAGGCCGAGCAGCAGTTCGTGACCGCGGCGGGCCTGGTCGGTGATGAGCTGGTAGTCGACCGGCTCCTGCTCCTGCTGGTCCTCGGCCCGGCCGCGCTTGGCGATCTGGTCGGGCGAGCGGAAGCCGATGGGCAGCCGGGAGAAGCGGGCGGACCAGCCGGGCAGGAAGCCGATGACGGCGATCATGACGACGGCGGTGACGGCGGCGGTCTCGCGCGGCTCGGCCTCGGAGACGATCGCGGCGAAGGTGGCGAGGACGCCGATGCCGGCGCCGAACGCGGCGGCGATGAAGGGCGCGTCGTTGTGCGGCAGCATCAGGACGAGCAGGACGGCGGCGACGAGGACGACGGCGAAGCCGACGAGGAGGTTCAGCCGTCCGGGGCCCTCGCCCGCGTCGAGCGCCATGATGCCGGAGCCGCCGACCATCAGGTGCGGCAGCGAGGCGAGTCCGAGGGCGACGGCCGCGTGGTGGTCGTCGTACACGCGCGCGCGTACCGAGGCGAGCGCGACGAGGACGGCTCCGGTGACGCCGGCGATGACGCCGGGCAGGCCGTGCATGTCGTGACGCAGCGGCTCGGAGAACCACAGGGCCAGCGCCATCATGGTCAGCAGCAGCGCGCCCGCGGTCAGGCCGACGACGCGCATCATGCCGTCGTTCCAGCTCCGCCGGTCGGCCTCGACGACGGCGGCCACGGCGTCGACGACGTCGTCGAAGACGGCGGGCGGCAGCGAGTCCGCGAACGGCCGCAGGAGCAGCAATTCGCCATCGCGTATCTGCTGTTCGGCGAGCGAGCGGCCGTCGTCGAGGACGGAACCGTCCCTGCGTACGAGGTTGTACCCGGTGGGCGCGGCCTCTTCGGGAGTCTGTCCCGACAGCCGCAGGATCTCCGGGTAGACGTCAGAGAGCGGCACGTCCTCGGGAAGTGCCACATCGATCCGGCTGTTCGGTGCCGCCACCGTGACCCGGCAGAATCCGGTTGCTGAAACCGTACTCACCTGACGGTTCCCCCTAGTCCAGTACTCGGTGATTCGTCGCGGTTTGCCAGGGCGAAACCCGTTCCGCGCATCGTTTGGAGCGTCACCCTACCGTCCTCTTGCGGCATCTCCTCATCCCCTATCGGCTCAACGGCCCCGCAGAACAGTAGGATCAACGCCCGACTCATGAGTTGGCCAAGCCCCATGAAGTCGACGAACATACGGGGGCCGTCACGACGGGGGCGGTTCGACATTGCTATTGCGTGAAGGACTGGTGGATCGGTGAGCGTTGTCATCGTCAAGCGCCCGCCGCGGGTTTACCCGCCGGAGGTGCCGGGTGAGGAGGTCAAGCTCGAGTCCCCTCCCGAACTCCCTCGTACCGAGGACGACAGCCTGCTGATGAACCTGCTGCCCATGCTGGGCATGGGTTCGTCGGCGGCGTTCTTCTTCATGCCCGGTGCCCAGGGCTTCATGAAGATCATGGGCATGCTGATGATGGCCTCCACGGTCGCCATGCTGGTCGCCCAGATAGTGCGGGCCCGCAAGGGACCGTCGGGTCAGATGGCCGAGGCCCGCCGCGACTACCTCAAGTACCTGGCGCAGAAGCGTCGCGAGGTGCGGCGCACGGTGCACAAGCAGCGGGACGCCCAGTACTACCTGCACCCGGCGCCGGAGCAGCTCTGGGCGCTGGTGGCCGAGGGCTCGCGGCTGTGGGAACGCCGTTCCACGGACCCGGACTTCGCGCAGGTGCGCATCGGCCTCGGCCCGCAGCAGCTCGCGACCCCGCTGGTCGCCCCCGACACCGCGCCGGTGGACGAGCTGGAGCCGCTGACCGCCCACGCCATGCAGCAGTTCATCGCGAGCTACGGCACGCTGGGCGACCTCCCGCTGGCGATCGGGCTGCGCTCCTTCTACCACGTGACGATCTCCGGCGACGCCGAGACGGTCTACGGCCAGACCCGGTCGGTCGTCGGTCAACTCGCCTCGCTGCACTCGCCCGAGGACGTGGTGATCGCGGTCGTGGCCTCGCCGGGCGCGGCGGTGGACTGGGAGTGGACCAAGTGGCTGCCGCACATGCAGCACAAGGAGTCCGACGGGGCCGGCAGCCGGCGTCTGCTCTGCTACGACCTCGGCGAGCTGGAGGAGATGATCGCCCACCAGCTCGAGGGGCGCCCCCGCTGGAGCCGGGACGGCTCGCCGGTCCTGGACCAGCCGCACGTGGTCGTCGTCCTCGACGGCGGCGGGGTGCCCGCGGACTCGGTGCTCGCCTCGGCGGAGGGCCTCCAGGGCGTGACCATCCTCGAGGTGGTGCCCGGTGAACTCGACGAGGCACGGGGCTCGTTGTCGGTGCGGGTGTGGCCCGAGGCCATGGAGCTGGAGGCGGGCACGGGTGTCTTCACCGGTGTCCCCGACGTGCTGTCGCAGGCGCAGGCCGAGTCGCTGGCCCGGCAGCTCGCCCCGCTGCGGCTCGGTGCCGCCGACGCGGACGAACCGCTGCTGGCGAACCTGGACTTCACCGACCTCATGCAGATCGGTGACGCGGCGAGCGTGGACGTCTCGCGCACCTGGCGGCCGCGCACCCTGCACGAGCGGCTGCGGGTGCCGATCGGTCTCGGCGAGAACGGCGAGCCGGTCATGCTGGACATCAAGGAGGCCTCGCAGGAGGGCATGGGCCCGCACGGCCTGTGCGTCGGCGCCACCGGTTCCGGCAAGTCGGAGCTGCTGCGCACCCTGGTGCTGGGCCTCGCGGTCACGCACTCCTCCGAGACCCTGAACTTCGTCCTCGCGGACTTTAAGGGCGGTGCGACCTTCACCGGCATGGGCTCCATGCCGCACGTCTCCGCGGTCATCACCAACCTGGCCGACGAGCTCACCCTCGTCGACCGCATGCGCGACTCCATCACCGGTGAGCTGACCCGCCGCCAGGAGCTCCTGCGGACGGCCGGCAACTACGCCAACATCACCGACTACGAGAAGGCCCGCGCCGCCGGTGCCGCCCTCGACCCGCTGCCCTCGCTCGTCCTGATCATCGACGAGTTCAGCGAACTCCTCGCCGCCAAGCCGGACTTCATCGAGATGTTCATCCAGATCGGCCGGATCGGCCGTTCGCTGGGTGTGCACATGCTGCTCGCCTCGCAGCGCCTTGAGGAGGGCAAGCTGCGCGGCCTCGACACCTTCCTGTCGTACCGCATCGGTCTGCGCACCTTCTCGGCGGCCGAGTCCCGTACGGCGATCGGCGTGCCCGACGCGTACCACCTGCCGAACGTCCCCGGCGCGGGCATCCTCAAGTACGACACCGAGACGATGGTGCAGTTCAAGGCCGCGTACGTGTCGGGCACCTACCGGGCGAACGGGCCGATGGCGCAGGGCGGCGGCCGGATCGACCGCTCCCCCGTGCTGTTCACCGCGGCGCCGGTGCCGGTGCGCATCCTCGCCGAGCCGGAGCCGGAGACCCGGCCCAACCAGATCGACGACGCGCTCGCCGACACCGTCCTCGACGTCATCGTCAGCCGCCTGGACGGCCAGGGTCCGCCCGCCCACCAGGTGTGGCTGCCGCCGCTGGACGAGCCGTTCAGCCTCGACCAGGTGCTGCCGGCCCTCAACATCAGCCCGGAGCGCGGTCTGCACGCCGAGGGCTACCACGCCCAGAGCAAGCTGATCGTCCCGGTCGGCCTGGTCGACAAGCCCTTCGAGCAGCGCCGTGACGTCATGTACGCGGACCTGTCGGGCTCCGCCGGTCACGCGCTGATCGTGGGTGGTCCGCAGTCCGGCAAGTCGACGCTCGTGCGCACGATGATCACGTCGTTCGCGCTCACGCACACACCGGCCGAAGTGCAGTTCTACGCGCTCGACTTCGGCGGCGGCGGCATGCTCGCGCTGGAGAACCTGGCCCATGTGGGCGGCGCCGCCTCGCGCCTGGACCAGGAGAAGGTGCGTCGTACGGTCGCGGAGGTGCACGGCATCCTCAACGCCCGCGAGGAGTTCTTCCGCTCCAAGAGCATCGACTCCATGAACACCTTCCGCTCCCGCCGCGCCCAGGGGCACTACCCCGACCAGCAGTGGGGTGACGTCTTCCTCATCATCGACGGCTGGGGGACGTTCAAGAACGACTACGAGATGCTCGACCCGGTCATCGCGGACATCGCGACCCGTGGTCTCGGCTTCGGTGTCCACCTGATCATCACGGCGACCCGGTACACCGAGATGCGGCCGGCGCTGCGCGACCAGATCCTGAGCCGCCTCGAACTGCGGCTCGGTGACGCCATGGAGTCGGAGTTCGACCGCAAGCGGGCCGAGAACGTGCCGATGGGCAAGCCCGGCCGCGGTCTGTCCCCGGAGAAGCTGGACTACCTGGCCGCCACCCCCCGGATCGACGGGTCGACGCAGGTGGAGGACCTCGCCGACGGCATGGCGAACCTCGTGCAGAGCGTCAACAGCGGCTGGCAGGGGCCGACGGCCCCGAAGGTGCGGATGCTGCCGACCCTGCTGCCCGCGTCCGAGCTGCCCGGCGGCGGCGACTTCGGCAGCCGCGGCATCGCGGTCGGCGTCGACGAGCTCACCCTCTCGCCGGTCTTCGTGGACTTCGAGACCGACCCGCTGTTCGTCATCTACGGCGAGAGCGAGTCCGGCAAGTCCTCCCTGCTGCGGTTCATGGCCAAGCAGATCTCCGAGCGGTACGCCCCCAACAAGGCGCTGTTCGTGGTCTCGGACTTCCGGCGCGCGCTGCTCGGCCAGGTGCCGGAGAGCCACATGTACAAGTACTGCGCCTCGGGTCCGCAGCTCCAGGAGGTCATGGAGTCGCTGGCCGGTTCGATGAGCCGCCGTATGCCGGGCCCGGACGTGACGCCGGACCAGCTCCGCAACCGGTCCTGGTACAGCGAGCCCGACGCGTTCATCTTCGTCGACGACTACGACCTCGTCGCCACGTCGATGGGCAACCCGATGTCGGTGCTCCTGGAGTACCTGCCGTTCGCGCGTGACCTGGGTCTGCGCATCATCCTGGCCCGCAGCACCTCGGGCGCCTCGCGCTCGTCCTTCGAGCCGGTGCTCACCCGGATCAAGGAGCTCGGCGCGCAGGGCATCGTGCTGTCCGGCGACCCGTCGGAGGGCCCGGTGTTCAACAACATCAAGGCCACTCCGCAGCCGCAGGGCCGCGGCCAGTTCATCTCCCGCCGGTCGAGCGGGCAGCTCGTGCAGACGGGGTACCTGCCGGAGAGCTGAGCGGATCGTCCATGGGGATACGGCGAGGGCGGCACCCGGAAAGGGTGCCGCCCTCGCCGTACGCGTGCCGTGCGGTCAGGTGGACCAGAAGTGCAGGACCGCCTGGGCGTAGGCCACGCGGGGGTCGAGCCGGGAGGAGCGGAGCTTGTACTTGTCGGTGATGCCGTAGAACTTCAGCGGCGCGGGGCCGAGGCCGCCGGAGCGCCAGGCCGTGCGCGACGGGAGGTGCCAGTCGATGCCGTATCCGCCGATGAGGCTCGCCGCGTTGTAGAGCAGCGTCAGCGGGAAGAGGACGACGTACACGGCCCACGCGCTCACGGTGCCGGCTCGTCCGACCAGCCTGGTGCCGTCGGGGAGTTCGATCTCGTACCGGCGTCCGCCGGCGGGCGGGTGGAGCAGGGCGAGGACGGAGCCGTCGGGTGCCGTCACCGTCAGCGCGTCGCCCTGGCCCCGTCGGGCCACGGTGCACAGCGGCTTCTGGCCCGCCTGGTCCTCGTAGAGGGTGAAGTCGGTGGCGAGGCCGTGCGGTGTGCTGTCGTTCGAGGAGCCTCGTGCGACGTGGACGGGGTGTCCGCCGCGCACCTTGATGACACTCTGGAGGTTGAGGGCCGTGGTGCCCTGGTCGGCCTGCGCGTGCACGCCAAATACAGTCGTCATCGCCATCTCTTTCCAGTGGCCGGCCTCAACCAGCCAGGCAGTCCGTGATGCGGGAGTCCCGCCGCCGACAAGACCTGAAGGTACCCGTTGACCTGGTCGCGGGTCCCGCCGCGCAGCCAGAGGCGGCGGAGCCGGAACGCCCGGGCCAGCAGGTACACGCTGAGCGCGAGGAGGAGCACCACCGGCGTCCAGAGGATCACGTCGACCACCGGGGTGGAGGCGGACCGGTCGGCGGTGTCGATCAGGAACCAGGCGCCGACCGCCCCGGGGACGAGCAGCAGACCGCCCCACGCCCCGCGGGCGTTCATCCCGCCCAGCAGCCGGCGGTGGCGTTGGAGCATCGCCGCGACCTGCGCGTCGGCGAGATAGTCGATGCCCAGGCCGGCACCGATCGTCCGCGCCTTCTCGGTCAGGCCCGGCACCGTCGCCATCTGCGCGGCCCTGACCTGCAACAGGTCGAGGGCCTCGGCGGGGACGGTGCCGTCGGCGCTGTTCATCCGAACACGTCTCGCACGGACTGTGCCTGGAGGGGGACTTGGGCGCCGGCCGACGGATCCGCCGGGCCACCGGACGGCACGTCGTCCTGCGGCTGCCGCGGCTCAGGCGTCTCGGCGGGCCTGCCGGGGTCGTTCAGCTCGATGGTGTTCACGATGCTGAAGAAGAGGTCGGAGTACAGGTCCCAGTCCTGCATGCACGGAGTGCTGAGTTCGAACAGCACCATCTCCGCGTCCTTGCGCAGCGGCAGGAAGACGGCGATCTTCCCGACCTCCACGTCCTCGGGGCGGCCGGAGTCGGTGACGTCCCCCGGAAGGGTGGTGACGTCCGCGGTGAACCGGACCACCGCCTCGCCCGCCGTGAGCCACACCGTCTCGACCTGGGCCTGGTCCCCGCTGAGGCCCGCGAGCTCCGCGGCCACGCTCGACGCGGTCATCTTCCGGCCGTCCGGCACGGACTCCAGCAGGGCGGCCGTCACGGTCGCCGTGCTGCGCCGTCCGTCGAGGTCGAGCAGACAGAAACCGGCGTAGCTGACTCCGGCGTCCATCATCTGGGCGACCACGGGCAGTTGGGTCGCCGCGTACTGGTACCAGAGCTCGGGGGTGCCCTGCGGATAGATGTCCTGGGCCAGCTCCATCAGCGCCTCGCCGACCTGCTCCTCGCTCTCGTAGACCGGGAGTTCGAAGAAGGCGGGCGGTACCCGGAAGGTGAGGCGCTCGGTGGTGACGGCCGCGGAACCGGCCGAGACGTCGCCGGGAATCATGCTGTTCATCGGTTACGCCGCTCCCGCCGCAGACATGAACGCGTTGCTGGACGGCGCGGGGGCCGCCTTGGTCTCCGAGCCGCCGCCCGAGATGAGACCGAAGGCCAGGCCCACGCCCTTGATGCCGCCCATGGTGCCGCGCATCAGTCCGCTGCCGACGTCCACGGCCTCGTCGGTGAGGCCCATCGCCTTGCCCGCGCGCGCGAGGCCCTTGTACATGAGGCCGTCGGCCATGCCGCGGGCCATGTTGACCGAGGTCGCCATCTCGTCGGCGTGGGAGAAGACACCGGCCAGCCGCTCTCCGGTCGCCGCGGCCCTGGCCGCCTTGGCTCCCGCGGTGATGCCCTTGACCGCTCCGATGCCGGGCAGCACACCGAGTCCGGCGCCGACCCAGTCCATCACGCCGACCTTCTCGCCCCGGGCCGTCTTGACGCCGTAACCGGCGAGCGCGAGGGCGCTGGCCCCGATGGCGAGCCCGCCGAGGATCGCTCCCACGGGCGGGATGGCCATGGTGGCCAGGGAGAGGATGGACAGCACGGAACCGATCTTGGAGAACAGGTCCGCGTTGTCGGCGAGGAAGTCGGTGAAGCCGTCCCAGGCGGCCTTGAGGCCGTCGCCGATCGACTCCCAGATGCTGATGTCCGGCGGTCGGTTGTTCGCGGCCTCACGGATGGCGTGCTCGGCCCTGGAGGACTGTTCCTCCCAGTACTTGCGCAGTGCCTCGCCGTCCTGGATGAGGATCTTGAGGTCGGTGGCGGCGTCCTGGGCGGCCTGCGAGGCGGAGTTGGCCTCCTCCGACAGGGCCTTGGCCTGCTGCTCGGTGAGCTGCTGGAACTGCGCGCCCTCGATCTTGACGTTGACCCGGTCGACGTCGGCGTTCTTCTGGTCGAGCCGCTTGCGGGCCTCGACCGCGCGCTCCTCCAGGTTCTTGGCCTGGCGCTGCATGGTCTGCAGCTCGTCGTGCCAGCCGCGCAGCGCCTTGGAGCAGGCCGCCATCGACTCGTGGCCCTGCTGGAGGTACTTGGGCAGCTCGCCGACCTTCGCCTGGAACTTCTTGGCGGCCTCGCCGTCCCACACACCGTCGGTCCTGCCGATGCTCACGAGCATCTCGCGCATCTCGTCGAGCTCGTCGCCGACCGTCTTGACGTCGTACGCCAGCGACTCGATCGTGTGCAGGTCGCCCTTGGCCGGGTTGAACGTCAGACCTGGCCAGTTGGGATCGTCGAACATCCCCATCGTCTTCTCCCCGTTGCTTGCGGTTGCTTGTGTGCGAGTCGTCGGTGCGGCGGCGGCCGGGACTACTTCTGGCTGAAGCCCTTCTGCAGTTCCTGCTCGGTCGTCTGGTACATCTCGACCGTCTTCTGCAGCCCCTCGTGCAGGGTCTTGGAGGCGTCGGCGATCCGCTTGATGCCGTCGCCCCAGGCGTCCTGGAAGTCGTCACAGGCGTTGTCGAGACCGTCGGTGCCGAGGCCCTTCGGGCCCACCTTGTTCAGCCGCTGCTGGGCGCCCCGCATGCGGTCGTCGACCTGGTCCAGCCTGTTGATCAGGGTCTTCATGCGATCGACATCGATCTGGAAGTCCGCCATCCCCGTGTCTCCCCGTAGTCGTGATCCAGTCAGCGTCGCTCAGATTATCGGAGCACCAAGTCCCGGGACACCGGGGGATGTTCGCTGCCGCCAATTTGCGACTTGTCCATGTTTACGCCCGGTCCCAGACGTGCAGCACGGCCTGGGCCCAGGCCAACCGGGGGTCCAGCCGTGACGCGGTGAGACGGTAGACGCGGCCGGTCCGGTACTCGACGACGACGTCCTGTTCGCCGGTCGCACACCATCGCGTCCACGTCGGAGGCTCCATCTCCCACGCGGCTTCCTTCCTGGCCTCGCCCTTCTCCCCGAGCAGCAGCCAGATCGCTCCCTGCGCAGCCATGACCGCCCAGCACATGAAGTACAGGGGGGAGATCAGGACGAACACCGTCCACGCCGTGCGGGTGCCGACCACTCCGTCCGCGGACGCGCCTCCGTCGGCGGGCTGCACGCTCCACCGCACGCGGCGCGGCCAGGGCAGGACGCGTCCGCCACGTCGGGTGATCCGGCCGATCGGGCCACCGTCGGCGCCGTACACCTCGTACGTGCCTCGGCCGCTGGGCCGGACCGAGCAGAGCGGCTCGGCGTCCGGGCCGCTCACGGTGAAGGGCGGGCGGGCCCGGCTTCCGCCCTTGGGGGCGTCGCGAGGCACGTGGACGTACGCGAGCGGTTCGCCCTTCGTGCCGGGGCCGCTCTGCCGGACGGTGGCCGCGCACTCCCCCGCCGCGACCTCGGCGTACCTGTGCAGCCCCTTGTTCGGGACCTCGATCATGGTCTCCGCCGGGGCGGAGGATCGCGGCGGGGGCTGCGGGGCCCGTGTCTGCTTGCCGTGGTTCATGACCGCCCGTGTCGATGCGAGGAACGAGGACGGTCGACAGACTGCCAAAGGTCGGCCGGAGCTGTCGCGGGGCGGTCGGGGCCGGACGATCGGTGGCCGAATCATCCACAGGACGTTCACGAGATGTCCCCGGGAGCCCTGCCTTTCCGGCCGCGAAGGGGGCCGGTACGGAGCCGGCCGTCGCTCAGCGGCCTGCGCGTACCGGGCCCGCCGTCGTTCGGTGGCTCTACGACGTCACAGCGTGGTCCGGGTGGAGCGGGCCGTCCAGAGATCCCGCAGCAGTGCGATCTCCGCCATGTGGTGGATCAGTTCGAGGTTGGACCCCCACAGCACGGAGATGTACGGCTCGTCGGGGGCGGAGCCGTACGGGTACTGGGAGAAGCCGATCGTGTCGAGCTGTTCCTCCGTCACCTTGCCGACCTCCGCGCGCCAGCGGTCGAGTAGGGCCCAGAGGCGGTCGAGGGCGAGGGCGGCGGAGGGGGTGAAGTCGACCAACTGCTTGGGGTCGGTGCGGTGTGCGCCGAAGGTCCACTCGTACTCGCCCGCGAAGCAGGAGTGCAGGTGGCCCAGCCGCCAGGCGATGGTCGTGACCGGGGTGACGTCGGGTTCGACCGGGCCGGTGTGGGCGAGGACCTCCTCGACGCGTTCGACGCTCACGCTCCAGTCCTCGGCGATCTTGGCGACGCTCATGCCGTCGGCGGCCTGCCGGGCGACCTCGGCGTACTCGCCCGAGGGGATGTCGGGGGCACCCTGGTCCAGCAGCCACTCGCCGGGGCCGTACGCCCGCGGGGTCACCGCCTCGCCGCGGCGCCGGATCGACCAGCAGCCGGGCACCGGTTCCCAGAGGTACTCCTCGTCGCCGAGCCCCTCCAGGCGTATCTGCGCCCGCTCGCGCACACAGTCGAACTGGTCGAGCAGTACGCCCAGTCGGTCGGTCCGTACGCGTCCCGTCTCCATGCCCGGCTCCCCTCACGGTCCCGTCCGGGCGGAGGCTAACCGGCCGCCCGCACGGAGCGCGACGGATTTATGCACCCGCGGGTTCCGTTCGGAAAACTCTGCGCCAACTGAGCCTCAGAACAGGTCATGTGACGCGGTGTGAACTTGTCCCCATGATCCGATCAAAGTTACGTTGCCCCAACTAACTTTCGAACGGGGGTCCTTGTGGGTGTAGTCCTGCCGAGCGAGCTGGATGCGGCCCTGGACCTGATAGGCATCAGTTGGCCCAACGTCGACGAGGACGACTACCGCGACATGGCCCAGGCCATGCGGGAGTTCGCCGACGACATCGACGACGGTGCCGCGGACGCGCACCTGGCGATCACCGATCTCATCGGTGGCAACGAGGGCCTCGCGATCCAGGCGCTGGAGAAGCACTGGGACCTGGTCAAGGGCAAGCATCTGACCAACCTCGCCGAAGCGGGCCGGGTGGCGGCCACCGCGCTGGACGCGGTCGCCGTGCTGATCGAGGGCGCGAAGATCGCGGCGATCGCCCAACTCGGCATCCTGGCGGCGGAGATCGCGGCGGCCATCGCGGCCGCCCCGCTCACCCTGGGTCTGTCGACACTGGGCGGCATCGCGGGGACGCAGGTCACCCGCCTCGCGGTGAAGCGCATCTTCCAGGAGGTGTGCGAGGAGATCGCCTCGCGGATCATCGAGGTCGCGACGGGTCCGATATTCGAGGCCCTCGGCGCCATGGCGGGCGACCTGGTCCTGCAACTGGGCGGCAACGCCCTGGGGACGCAGAACGGCGTCGACCTCGGCCAGACCGCGAGGGCGGGCCGGGAGGGCCTGGACGAGGGCGTCGACAACCTCAAGTCGGGCGGGGGCATGCAACTGGCCAGCGCGGGCGGAAGCTCGGGCGGGTCCATGCAACTGGCCGGTGCGGGCGGGGACGGCGGGTCCAGCAGCGGGTCCGGCAGCGGTGGCGGTGGCGGACAGTTCAGCATGGACCTGGAGTCCTACGACCGCGCCGGCAACGGGCTCAAGAGCGCGGGCGGCAAGATCCGCGACGGGGCCGGCAGCAAGCTGACCCGCGCCAAGTCCTCGCACGGCCGCGCCCGGGGCAAGGATCCGCTCACCAATCTGCTCGACCCCATGGTCGACGAGCTCATGGAGGGGATCGGGAAGGGCGTCAAGCGCTCCGCGTCCCACCTCGACGAGAGCATGACCAGCGGCCTGAGCAAGATGGCCAAGCGTCACAAGGACAACGACGACGAGACCGCCCTGTCCCTGAAGCAGCTCCAGAAGGGCAACGACGGCAAGACGCCGATGTACCTCATGGGCGACGACGGCACGCTCAAGAGGCTGCGGACGGACGGCGGCACCGACAAGCTGACCCAGGACGACCGGGACCGCATCGGCCTCAATCTCACCGGCGACAACGCGGGCCGGCCGCTGCCGGGCGAGCCGAACCTCAAGCTCCACGGCAAGCAGCGGCCGCGTCCCCTCAGCAACTCCGAACAGGTGGATCTCGGGAGCACGCCCCTGTCCCAGGCCGTGCAGCTCGCCCGGCACTCGGACAAGAGCTACGGCAACCACAAGCAGGTCAACGGGCAGGACAAGTTCGAGAGCAACAACTACGCCGCCGCCCGGTTCGACAGCGCCAAGAAGGACGACGGCAACTTCATCATGGTCGCCCGCAGTTCGGGATTCCGTCACTCCGAGCGCATGATCGGGTTCCCGGTCCTCCGGGACGGCGCCGGTGGCCGCATGACCGAGCTGTACACGGAAAGGGCTCCTTGTTCGTCCGCGCCGAACTGCAGCGCATGGATGAAGGAAAGACTTTCCCACGTCGACGTCACGCACAGCATCGATTACGGGAACACGAAGGAATCCAGAGCCCAGGGCAACGCGGAAATGATGGATTACCTGGACCGCCTCAAGGCGAACCGGCACAAATAGGCACATGCTAGCATCGGGCACTCCGATCATTCGCAAGGCAGGCAGGTCACGAGATGACGTCCCCCATCGACCGGGAGACCCTGGAATCCGAGTTCGATCCGGAGGAGCTCACCACCTTTTCCGCGGCGACGGTGGCAGGCATCCGGCACGAACCGAGTGCGGACTTTCTTCGCAATGTCGGCATCCCGGCCCGCCCGAATCCCTGGTTCGACCTCGTGGACGGCTCTCCGGAGCAGGTCAGGACACTCGGCGACGCCTACGAAGACCTCCGCGAGCGGTGGACGGACCTGCCCGAAGGTGCCGAGGGCTGGCTTCTGCTGGGCATGGTGCCCTATGACGACATCGCCCTCGACGGGGTCTCCGGAGTCGTGTACTGCCTTCCGGGCGAAGAATCCGAGATCTACCCGCTCAACAAGGATCTCCCCTCCTTCGCCCACTTTCTCTATCTGCTGGAGAAGGAGCGCCCGAACTACGACTTCGAGTCGGAACTCGACGATATCGACCCGGAAAGCGCGGCGGCCCGCCTCACCGAGCGGATGCGGGAAATCGACCCGGCCGCTCTCGACGTGAGCAATTCCCGCTGGCACGACATCCTGGAGTATGTCGCCGAGCCCGAGGCGAGGTAATGGCGATGAATGACAGCGATATGCGACGCATCGGGGACATCGCTCTCCCGCTGACCGTCGGCCCGTATTTCGCCACCGCCGAGTCCGACCCCGTTCCGCTGGAGGAGTTCGCCCGGTCCGTCGGGCGTACGGTCGTGCTGGAGGAGTGCCGGGAGTGGACGCGGTTCGGGTCGGACCGCGGGTTCGAACTCTGCGCCAACCAGGACGGCGTCGTACGCGCGGTGCTGCTGGACTGGACCGAGGACTCGCGGTTCGTGAACGCGACGCCGGAGGCCTTCGCCCAGTCGCTCACAGCGCTCGACCAGGCGCTGGGCGCGATCCTCGGTACCGACGAGCCGCAGGCGGCCGCCGCCGCGTACGCGGAGCTGGAGCAGCGGTTGCGGACCCTGGACCCACGGGCGTTCGAGGGGCGGGAGCACTGGTGGCCCCTCGTCCTCGACGACATCCGGGACACCGCGAGCGCGGAGTGGTTCACCGCCTTCGAGATCGTGAACGACCGGGGCGAGAAGCAGATCGTCACGCAGGCCGGCGACATCGGCGTCCACCCGGAGGAGCGGCTGTGGGCCCGGTTGCGGGCCGCGGGTGTGCAGCCGGAGCAAGTGCTGCGCGTCCACACCGAGTTGGAGGCCTGCTTCATGCCGGGACACTACTGCTCGCTGTGGCTCGGGCAGGTCTTTCCCGAAGCGCGACTGACCCACAACTTCCCCTACGGGGAGACGGCCGAGTCCCGCGCGGAGGGCATCCGGCAACTGCGTGAGGCAGCGGCCCAGCAGCCGCAGTAGAGGGGATTCAGCACATCATGACCGTCGGTACCGTCACGCCGGACATCGCCTCCTGGCCGCCGCTGGACGACGAAAAGCGGGCTCCGGGACGGCAGTTGCTCGACTGGGCCGCCGGCGGCGACCGGCCGCGGCTGTGTCTGGTGCGGGGCGCGGAGGGCAGCGGCAAGAGCGGACTGCTGGCCTGGCTCCTGGCCGGGACCGTCGGCCGTGCGGGGCTCACCGTCCACGCCACCGTGCCGTCCGAGGGGCTGACGACCGAGAGCTTCGCCTGGGAGGCGGGACGCCAGCTCGGCTACGGCCCCCTCTCCCCCGGCCGCCTGCTCGACCGGGTCGGCGCGGACGGGCGGCCGCTGCTGATCCTCGTACCCGATCTGCACCGGGCCGGGGCGGGCCCCGCGGACCTGCCGGCCGCGGCACCGCAGACCCTGGTCGCCGAGCTGCTGGAGCCGTTGCTGGCCCTTCCCCAGGTGCGCGCGGCCGTCGAGGTCGGGACCTCGGGGCTGCTGTCCGGTCACGCCGCCGAGGTCGTCGACCTGGGCGGAAGCGCCGGTAACGGCAGCGGACCGGCCTCGTACACGGAGCTCCTCGCCGAGGTCCCGCGCACGCCCGACGGCCGCCCCGACTGGTCCCACGCCCCTGACAGGGTGCTGCGGCACGTCCTCGACGCGGCCCTGCGCACGGATGCCCCCTACGGCCAAGGCGGCGCCGTGCTCGGCCTGTTGGCCGACCCCGGGTTCCTGGTGCACGGCTCGGCCGCCGCACTGACCGCCCTCCTCGCCGACGAGCGCGTACCCGTGCCCGGGCGACTGCGCGAGGTGTGGCGGTCTGCCGCACCGGAACTGACGGCACGTCACACCGACAGCGCCGAACGGGCCGCCCTGCTGCACGCCGCCGCGCTCGACACGGACCCGGGCCTCTCCGAGTACCTGCGCCCGCTCGCCCGACAGCACTGGTGGTCCACGGTGTGGGCCCGGCGTGCCCTGCCGGTCGACGCGCTCGCCCTGGTGCCGGGCGTGGAGCGAGGACTGCTGGCCGCGGACCCCACGGGGCGGCTGCGGACGTACGACGTGGAGAGCGGTACGCCGCTCGGCGCGTACGGCGGCAGCGCGTCACCGGCCGTCGGTGCGACCGCCGGGGCCGCATGGCCGTCCCTCGACGCCTCGGAGGAGGGAGCGGCGGCGCCCTACGCCCACCCCACCTCCGTACGCCCGCGCTCCCTCGCCCCGCGGGACGGCCGCTCGGCGCTGCTGCTCGACCGGTCCGACGCGCTGCTGCCGCTCGTGACCGAGGACGACCCGACCGCGGCGTTCGCGCTCGAGCGCATCGCCGAGCACCACGGTTCGGCCGCGCTCGCCGGGGACGAGTCGCGGGTCACCGCGCTCGGCAGCGGCGGCACCCGGAACCCGTACGCGGTCGTCGGCGACCAAGGCGGCACGGTGCATGTGTGGTCCCTGGGCGAGTACCAGGACGTCCCGCGCTCCTGCCCCGTGCACGAACAGGCGGTCACGGCCGTCACCTGCGTCGACACCGCCGACGGGCTGACCCTCACCTTCAGCGCGGGCGCGGACGGTTCGGTACGGCTGTGGGAGACGGCCTCCGCCGAGCCGATGCCGACGCCGGTGCAGCAGCGCGACGCCCAGGTCACCGCCCTCGCCGCGACGGACACCCCGACCGGCCCGGTACTCGCCGTGGCCTGGAGCGACAACGAACTGCACCTGTGGCACGTGTTCACGGGCAGGATGCGGGTGCTGCCGTGGCTGCGGGTCTGCGAGGCGGTTGTGGTTACTTCGGGAGGAGGGGTTGTGGTGGGGGATGGTGTGGGGGTGCATGGGGTGGGGGTTCGGTTGGATGGGCTTTGGGAGCAGTGAGGCGTCCGACGGCTGGCGTGCGTTCATCGGCGCCTCCGTGGAAGGCAGCCTTTGTCGCCCGGAGCCAGGAAAATCCCTTCACGCGGACCCTTGAAGTTGCCGGGCCGCCGTCTCGGGGTCCATCCTCGCCATCGCCTGCATGGTGAAGCCGATTCCCGGAGCGAGCACGCCTGCGGCGGCGGTCCACCAACGCCAGGCACCGCTGTCCGGGACGAGCAGCAGGGTGGCGAGGCAGCCGAACGCCACCACGAACCCCGCAACCGCCGGCAGTGACGCGGTCACCAGCCAGCCCCCTCCGAGATCCAGCAGCCCGACCCGCCGTTCGGGATCCGGTTGCGCGGCTTCGGTGACCCCTTCCACCACGGCCTCCTCGGCCACCCGGGCCGGAACCCAGCCCGGCAACTGCCAACCCTCGTCACCCACCAATTCGGCTGGGACATCACGACCTCGGCGCCGGCGGGGAGGCCAGAGCAGCCGGCCCTGCGCGCCGGACAGCACCTGCCCGGCTGCCTCGATTCCCATCTGGGAGTGGAAGGGGATCCTTCGACCGCGGCACTCCAGAACCAGGCACTGCAGTCGGCGGGTGTTCTCCCTGCGCTTCTTCTCGTCGGCGGCCTCGGGGCTTCCGGGCAAGGGCGCTTCCGTGTGCCGTTCGGTGCCGGTGACCGTGACACGTACGGTGCGCCACTCGGGGGTGACCCGGCGGGCGGGGCGCCGGATGCTCTCGGTCAGGAACCAGCCCATGGTCGCGCCGATGGTCGCCAGCAGCCACAAGCCCCCGATCACCGAAGCACTCCCGAACTCGACCGCCCGCCCGTCGAGTTGGCGTTCCACCTCGGAGAGGCGATCGTCACCGATGGCTCCGAGTTCCGGCTGTCCCGGTACGAACGCCACGTAGAGCTCGCTGCCGATTCCCTGGCGTCGGTCGGTGTCCGCCCAGAAGGTCGTGGGCACACTGCTCCCTCCGTCCGACGAGGGAAGGAGGACGGTGTAGTCGGCCCTTGCGGAGGAACGGTGGCTTCTGCCCGCGTCCTGGTTCTCGATCTTCACGATGGGACGCTGCTCGATCACCGCACCCTTGCGTGCCAGCACCGCACTCGTGCCTGTGCCCAGAGCATCCGATGCGGCGAGCGTCACCCAGAGGGCGATCAGCGTGCAGGTGGTGACGATTGCCGCGCCGTAGCGGACCGTCGGCCATCGCGTGCCGCTCAAACACTCCGGGGCGTTTCCCTCGCCCCGTCCCGGTGACATCGCAGCGGTCCGCACCGCCCAGCCGTAGACCTCGGTCCGGGCCCGATCGCCGTTACGCAGCACCGCGGTCACCCAGATGACCAGGGAAGCGGCGAGAAGGGCCAGCGAGCACCACAGGACGGCCGTGTGCACCGGTGAGGCACCCAGGAACAGCCAGGTGGCGGTCAGCGCCACGAGGGCGAGCGGAACGGCCACGGTGACGAACCTTCCGCAACGTGCGTAGGCCCGGCCGCCGTTCACGGCCTCGCCCGAGTTCACAGCCTTTTCCAGGCTCACAGCCTTTTCCGGGTTGACGGTCTTTTCCAGGTTGACGGCTCTGTTCAAGGCCCATTCGTCGCTCATCCGAACGCTCCAAACCGCTGCGGGTCGGGCCGATCCCGCAGGGCCTTCGCGTCCCCACGCGCTCCCCTGCGCGCGTCGGCGGCCGCGCCGGGTCGGTCCGCCTTCTCGTCCGCGGTGGGATCTCCGTTGACCGCCGCATCACCGTGCTTGGACAGATTGCCGCCCGCACCGAGAGCGAAGCCGACGGGAACGTTCGTGGCCACATCGCCCGCCAGGTTTCGCGCCGCCGAGAGGGTCCGCCCGTCCGTGGCCCGATGCACGGCTGTGCTGCCCGCTCCCCCGGCGAGCCCTCCGGCAACCGCTCCGAGCGCCATCTGCGAGCCGTCGAACCGAGCCCCGCTGCGCAGGTTGTTGGCGGTGTCACCGGCGACTGAGGAGAGGGCGCCCAGTGCCACCCCATCCACTGCGTTGCCCATCACGCCTCCGCCGAGTTGCGCCGCCAGGCGACCCGCGACGAACCTGCCGCCGACGGCTCCTACGACGCCGTTGAGCGCGTTGCCCTTGAGGTCGGCGTCATCGCCGGTGGCCAGGTTCGTCACGATTCCGGATCCGGTGCCGGCAGCCCACTGGACGGCCAACTCGACGCCCACCTTCAGCCACGCGCGGTCCCTCACCGTCGTACGGACGGTCTGGAACAGGCGGGCAGCAGCAGCCAGCAACCGTCCAAGCCTCGTGGCCGCCTCCGCGGCCTGCGTCCCCAGCCGCACCGCATTCGCCGCTCCAGCAGCCGCTGAGAATCCGACCGTGACGAAGGAGAGCGCGACGGACGCCGCGATCGAGACGCCGATCTCGAGGTAGATCTGATGGATCTCGTCGTTGATCTCCTCGATGTTGTCGGCAGCCTCCTCGAGCCCTTTCGCCGCCTGCTCGAAAAGCGGCACGGTCTCCTCGACCGCGCGCCCGACCTTCTCCCAGTACTCCCGGAACGACTCGGCGGACTCCCCGCGCCAGTGCTCACCGAGTACGCCCCGGACCTTCCGGTCGAGCGCTCCGTACGCCTCCTGCAGTTCCTCCCCCATCGTGCGCCACCCCTTGGCCGCGGCACGCAGCACATCGGGACGGCCACCGGGATTCACCACCTCGATCCCGGCTTCGTAGACCTTCTCGGCGACGCTCTCCTCGCTCAACTCCGGCCACCCCTGAGCAGTCCGGCGAGAGCGTCGTCCGCCGCTGCGGAGTTCCTGGCATTGCCCTGGACGCTCTGGCTCACCGACTCGAACTGCCGCGCCAGATTCCCCAGCGCCTCGACCATCCCCGAAGCCAGGTCGATGTAGGCCGACGTGACCTCTTCGGACTCCGTCAGAAGCCCGAACCCGTCATGGATCTGTTCCGCCCCCGTGCTCCGCTCAAATGTCCTGACCGCACTCGCCAGGTCGTACGCCCGCGTCTCGAACGAGCCTGCCAGTTGCGCCAGTTCGTGCGGATCCAAGTAGAAGTCACCAGTCATGCGCCGCTCCCGTACACCCATCCCTCGACGACCTTTGACGTGCACTTCCGCAACCGCACACGGCCCGAAGAGTCACGTAGCGGCACACGATGGGGGGACACGGTCAACTCGGCCGCCGGGCAGGCAGGGTGGGATCTGTCGATCCCCGAGGGCTCCTCCAGGGATGCGCTCCTGCACCGTCTCGCGGCGGCGGTCTTGGCACTGTCGCCACCGAAGTCATCCCTATGCAGGCACCGGAGGCGGCACCGGCCGACATGGTCCGGGCGCCGTCGAAGATGCGATCGCCCCGCCCGTGTCCCCCGGCTCCGCCTCGCAACCGGTCTTGTCCGGCCCGCCGCTGCGCAGTCTCCGCGGCGGGCCGGACGAGCTTGAGCCGTACAGGTTCGGTGACCTCGACGTCGTACGGCGTGTCTGGCGGCGCGGGGATTCCGCCGCCCTCGTTCGGTGATCAGTCCCTGCCGTGAGGAGCACCGACCAGTGTCCCCGCGGGTACGACGAGCCGCCGCCTCCGCTCACCGAGCAGGCCCTACCTCCCCGCGTCACTCACGTCGTCGCACTGCTCGAAGGGCTGCTCTCCGTGGGGTGCATCGCTGCGCACTTGAACACTTCGCCGCCGATATACCGCGCAGCGATGGTCGCGGCGGAGGCGAACGTCTCGCGCTGCCCGCTGTCGAGGGTCCGGCTCGGCGGCATGTTCGCCACCTCGACTTCGAGCAGTTCGTGCTTGCTCGCGGACCGCCCCTCGAAGGCGCAGGGGATGGCGACGAACGCACGGTTCTTCTCCACGTACCCGACCGCCGAGTCGACCCTGAACGACTTGACGGTGGAGGCATTGGGCGATCGGTACCTGTCGAGGTCGTCGAGGTCGTCCGAGTGCCACAGGTAGTCGATCCGGACGGAGTCCTCCTTACCGTAGAGCTCGCACCTCCCGGCAGCCGTCCACTTCGTGGGAGAGAACTTGCTGGTCTTCTCCGAGACGACGCCGTCGTCACCGACCAGCGTTGCGAAGACCTGCCCCTTGAGGGTGCCGTCACACACCGAGGTGCTGCGGTGGTCCACTGTGTCGCCATCCTGGCCACTGCAGCCGGCCGATACAAACACCACCGCAGTGACGGCGGCCAGCGCTCCGAGGCGCTGCCGAAGTCCACGGGCGGCGCCCGGCCCACGAGGATTCATCACTGTCGACATCACCGCCCGCTCCCCGAGGAGTTCCAGGTCGCTCCCGTGGTGTGCCCGTCGTCCGCCGCCCGCGCCGCGGACTCGGCCAGCGTGTCGAGCTTCTGAGGGGACATGTCCACCCCGGCGTTCCTGATGGCTTCGCGGAGCGAATCCGCAGTGGAGTCCCGCACGGCAGCCCTTCCTTCCGCGTACCTGGTGTACGCCTCTTTCTGGGCCTCGTCGGTGGTGTCCTGCTGGACCTGGTCCACCACCATGGCCTGGATGTCCTCGACGGCCCAGCCCGCGATGGTCCCGACGATCGGAGCCGCTGCCCCCGTCGCCGCGCCGACCGCCATGCCGAGGCCCCGCCCGGCCCACTTGTCGCCGGTCGCCACGGCATCGTTGAAGTCCTTGTCGGACGCCGAGTGCTCCTCGAAGATCGCCTGATCGCGGGCGTCGCTGAGGATCCCGGCCACAATGCCGCCCGGATGCGCCACGTTCTCCATCGCGGGCGTCATCTCGTCGTAGCCGGGGTGCTGCTTCGCCACCTCCTGCATCCAGATGGCGGTGTTGGCCTGCGAGGACTCGCTGATGGCGACGTAGGCGTCCGGGTCGCGCCCGACGTTCGCGAGAAAGGGTACGAGAGTGCCGGTCTCAAATCCCTTGGGGGGATTGACGGGTTCTCCGAAGGACTTGATCGTGCCCTGCTCGTTCCCGAACGCGGCTTGGACGTCGGCCATGTACTCGGCCGTCATGTTGCCCAGGCTGTCCCGCATGTCGTCCCGGGGGGACCCGCTGATCAGACCGGGGTCGCCACCGATGGTGTTGACAAGTTCGTTCATCAGCGCCGCACGCTCGGTGGTGTGCTTCACCGGGGCTCCGTCGCTGTCGAAGGGGCGACCCGAGGTGGCGGATTCCATGGCGTGGCCCAGGTTGTTGTAACCGCTGGGGTTCGCGGAGTCGCCCGTGTAGCCCGCGCCCTCCGGCCAGTGTCTGTCCTTCAGCAGGTAGTCCAGGTGATCCACCTTCTCACCGTCGATGGTGGCATCGGAAGTGAGGAACTCGGTGGAGGCGTCAGGATTGTGCCCCAGAGCGTCCATGAAGCCGGTCATCGGGTCGAGCGCCCCGATGTTGGTCGAGCCCAGCGTCCGTGGATAGCCCCAGTAGGTGTCCGGGTTCTGCCCGGCGTTGGCGCCGTTCTTCTCCGCGGTGATGAGCGCGTCGCCGTAGTCCTGGAGGAAGTCCTTGTCCCACTTGCCCTCGCTCATCAGGCTGCTGGTGAGCTGGTAGCCGCTGAGGCCGTACGGCGACTCGGTGGGGTTGGCGTTGAAGTCGCGCTGTCCGGCCTTGAGGAGGTCGTTCTGGAACTTGGTGATCTCCGGGTCGGGTCCGCCCTTGCGGTGGTCGTCCGACGTGGTGGCCGTACCGATGGTGGTGCCCAAGTTGGACTTGAGCTCCTTGAGTTGCGCCAACTGTGCCTTGGAGAGCGTGGTGCCGGCCGGCGGGCTCATGAGCTGGTTGTACTTGCTCAGCATGTTCTCGCCGCCGGTCTTCACCGCGAACTCCCGTGAGAACTCGGGGTCGTTCCTGTTGGCGGAGAGCAGCAGGTTGAGCTTGGTGATCTCGGCGTCGGAGAGCCGGCCCTTCTTGTTCATCAGCGCGGACGCCTGGTCGGCCTCGACGGAGTCGAGAGTGGTGTAGACGCTGGTGTTGAAGGACTGGCTGTCGCCGTTGGCGTCCCGCTCCAGTGCCGAACTGGCCGCCTCGTCCGCGGCGGTGGCCACCTCCAGGACGCGCGTCAGCCTGGAGACGAGCGAGTCCAGCTTCTTCTTGCGCTCCTCGGCGAGGCCCGGCGACGCGGAGGCGGTCGGGCTGTCCTGCCGCGGATCGACGTCCTCGACGCGGCCGTCGTCGTACACCTTGTAGTGGTCGCTGCGTGCCTCGTCGAGGAGGGCGTGCAACTGCTTCTGGGAGGCGGTGAATTCGCCGTGCGCGTCCAGCAGCAGCTTGGCGATGCGCTCCGCCTCGGTGGCGGCGTTCTCGTACTCCGTGCGGGCCTTGCCCATGGTGGTCAAGGCCGCGTCGGCCGCGTCCCCCTCCCAGTGGCCCTTCAGGTGGTTGACGACCCGCTGCTCGAACTCCCGCTGCAACGCCTCGTACTTGGCAGGCAGCGCCTTCCAGGACGCGGCGGCGTCGGCCAGCGGGCCGAGGTCGGCCTTGTCGAGGTAGGGGATGGACACCATGTGCGACTGCTCCTTGTGAGGGGGTTCCGGTACGACTCGACGGCTCGCCCGGGCGCGACGCTACGGCGTCGGCCAGGCGGCCCAACTCACCCGAAGGGCGTGCTGATCGAGTGCTGCCGGGCCTGTTCCTCCTGTTCGGTGCGGGTGTAGTGACCGGTGGTGGAGTGGAGCTTGTCGCTGATGTCCTGGAGCAGGCGCTTGAGGTTGAGGACCTGGGAGCCCCAGCGGACGTCCATCGTCACCAGGGAGCCGGCGGTGGCCCAGGAGCCCGCCTCGACCATGCCACCGGCGCTGTGCTTGTTCAGCCCCCTGGAGGCGCTGAGGCAGTCGTCGTCGGCACCGTTGTCGACGTTCTCGGTGTCACCGCGCAACTCGACGAGAGCGTTGGCGGCTTCGTCGAGGCGTTGGGTGTCGACGTTGGTACCGCCGCCGCCACCGCCTTCCGCGGGCAGGGAGTTCAGCCGCGTGTGAGTGGATCCGCTGTTCTGCGGCGCATCGAAGGGAGTACTCATCCCTTGTCCCATCCCCGTTGTGAAAGTGGTGAACATGTCCGGTTCGCTCACTCGACCCGGACCACGTTGTATCCGTACGACGTGAGGTGCCCACTCCGGCCGAGCCACGCCCGGCACCCTAGGCAAGGACATGCCAATCAGCAGGCCGAAAGATACCGGATCTTCCTTTGGGTGGCCCAGGGTCGGTCGGAGTGTGGGACGCGTCAGTGATCGCGAACGACTCGGCGGGCCAATTGCACACCGAGCCGTCACCTTCTCAGGGGGCAGCCCTTCAGCGTCTCGACGACCCCTCCGGACAGCGCCTACGCCCCGCCGGCTCCCCGCAATCGGGAGTCCCGGAGTGTTCGACGCAGGTGCCGGATCCCGCGGCGGATCAGCGACCGCACCGGACCGAATCTGCGGCTACTGCTGTGGCGGCCACTGCGACTGGGGCGGGGTGGGCTGCTGCTGGTACGGATTCTGTTGCTGCGGTGCGGCGGGCTGCTGATAGGGGTTCTGCTGCGGCGGGAAGGGCTGCTGACCGTACTGCGGATACGCACCCGGGCCGCCCGGCCCACCGTTGTTGTTCTTGTTGCGCCGGGAGAGCTTCACAATCAGCAGGACGATGAGGCCGATCACTACCAGTGCGATGACACCGAGAACGACGAAGAAGAGCAGTTGCTTTTGGTCTGCCTTTTCCTGCTCAGCTCGAGACTCCGTGTCAGATGTGCCCGCGCTTGCAGCAGCGGACGCGCTATCAGACCCCGGGACTGCAAGCGGTCCGTACTTTGATCCTGCGTGAATGTTCTCCGTCAACGCCGCGAGCGGGCGAATTACGCCGTAACCGTACTTCTCATCGGGAAGCGAAATTCCCTTCGCGGAACCCGGAAGCACTGCCGTCTTCACTAGGCGGTTGGCGATCTGCCCCGCAGTCAAGTCAGGGAATTTCGACTTGATCAAGGCGGCGGCTGCAGCCGTGAACGCTGCAGAGTCGGACGTTCCCGTGCCGATGCGGAGTTTATTCCCGGGCCATCCAGCACTTACGATGTTCGTGGCAGGTGCCGTCAGCAAGACTTGAGGCCCATAATTCGAACCTTCCCACAAAGTCCCATTTTTATCTACACCTCCGACCGTCAGGACTCCCCCAAACTCCCCAGGGAAGTCAATCTGACCGGACGTGCCTTCATTTCCCGAGGCTGTCACGATGAGGACATCATGCTCAATTGCATATGCCACTGCCGCTCGATCCTCGGGGAATTCATGGCTGGTACTCACAGACATGCTAATAACCGAAGCGCCACGATCTACTGCGTAGCGAATCTCATCTGCAAAGCTCCCACCTCCCCAACGAATGGGCAGGATTTTGGCTTCTGGGGCCAACCCCATCACGCCATCGGCAGCGCCCGCACCATGTCCGTGTCCCGCAATTAGCGAGGCCATCTCCGTGCCGTGATTGGTGGACAAATTGGAATCTGACTCCGGAGAAGGATCATTATCACCATCCACAAAGTCCTTCCCATTGAGCACGTTGCCCTTGAGATCTTGGTGCTCGGCATTGACCCCAGTGTCGATGACGGCGACCGTGACGCCCTTGCCCGTTGACATCTTCCAAGCGGACTTGGCCTGCAGTGTATCGAGTGCCCACTGGTCACGTCTGGTCTGGTCGGCGGAAGCAATAGGTGCCGCCGCCAGGATGAGCGCGCCTGTCAGTGCCGTGGTGCCTACGGCGCGCACCATTCGAGTGAAGGCCATTCCCTCTTCCTCTCCCATACCCAACGTGGGCGTGACCCGGAGGCCACGCCCACGCATCCTGTCACGTGCCGGTGAGTACTGAGCGACTACTCGATGACGCGGGGCGCCGCGTTGGTCTGGGGCGTCCAGGTCTCCTCGTCTTCGACCAGGTAGTCGGGACGCTCGCCCTCACGCTGCTCGTCTTCCTTGCGGCGACCAGTGCGTGACCCGGGGGCACCTGCGATGCCGCCCTTACGGACAGCACTGGCTCCCTTTCCTGCGGCACCACGGCTGCTGTGCAGGCCCGAGCCGCCGGCAGTACCCCTGCCAGCGCCCGCACCGGACTTGGGTGTGCCACCGACCACGCCACCACGGGCCGTGCCCCCGACCCGCCCGGCCGCGCCCTTGGCGGCACCCGCGCCGCCTACGCCGCCAGCACCGACGCGGCCGGCCATACCTCCGGCTCCGGCACCGGCACGACCGATCAAGCCAGCGCGAGCAGCACCAGCTCCTGCCGCCCCTCCTACGGCTCCGCCAACGAAGCCTCCGCCACCACTGACGCCACCACCGCCGGCAGTTCCGCCACCAACCGTGCCGACGCCACCAGTCGGAGGCGCGCCCGTACGACCGCCCGGAAGGCCGTCAATCGCGGTACCAACTTGGGGCTGTGGTGCAGACGGCTTGTGGGCGCCACCAGTGATACCCGACGGCGGAGAGACAGATTTTGACGAGCCGATTGTACTGACCTGGCCGCTGCGGGCTGTACCCGCCGTCGCGGCCTTCGGGCTTCGAGGGACGCTCTCTGCCGGCACCGGTACTGGGGCCGGAGCGACGCCACCCGGATCACCGGGATAATCCTCGCTGTCGTCTCTGGTCCTGTTCCGGGTCCACGACCCCATCTCCGCAGCCCGACTGTTATAAGCCGCCCCCAGCGCCTCCATCTTCACAGCCATGCGGAGTTGCGCCTCGCGGCCCTCCGAGAGGCTGCCCGCGTTGCCGTCGAGGGCCTGCTGGGAGCCGGCGCCGCTCTTGAGGGCGTTGTTCGCGCCCGAGTCGTCGCGGTCGCCCATGTTGCCGATGTAGTCGAGAGCGCTGGAGACCTTGCCCGGCTTCTCCATCGCCATGACCTCGGGCTTGATCTGCTCGAGCGTCGCGGCGGCGCCCTTCAGCGAGGTCGACGTGTGCGTGGCGTACTTGGAGCTGTCGGTGATCTTCTTGCCGATCACCTGAGCCCGCGCCTTGAACAGATCCGCGCTCTGCCCTTCCCAGTGGGCGAGAACGTGCTCGACGGCCGCGTCGAGGCTCTCCTTGATCCCGCCCGGCCCGACGAGGTCCTTGCTGAGGGCCTCCCAGGCCGCCGCCACACGCTTCACGGTGCCCGGGTCGGCGTCACGGACCATGTCCTTCATCTGGTCCATGTCGTAGTCGAGCCCGAACGGCGTGGTGTGCTCGGCCGCGATGCACTGATTCGTCTCGACGTACTCGAAGTCGTCGATGTCCTTGCCGCCCATGTCTACAGCCCCCTCTGATCCACGTGGTCCACGTCGCAGGACATCCCGTTACTTCTTGTTGAACGCCGCATAGTTCTCCGCCTCAGCGTCGCTGAACGCGTCATGCGTCCTCTTCGTCTTCTTGCCGAAGTCGTCCAGCACGTCTTCCAGGTGCGCGACGATCTCGTAGAGACGTTCCTTCATCGCTTCGTGGGCGTCGTACAGCGCCTTCGCCTCACCGAAGCCCGTGCCCAACGCGCCCTGCGGCAGGTACGTGTTGCCCATGCAGCTCGACTTGGACGTCGTCATGTCCCTGATGACGCCGTTGAGCTTGGTGATGGTCCCCTCGATCTCACTCAGATCGACCTTGTACTGCTCAGCCATGTTGCTCAGCTCCCCGTTGACTCCACGTTGTTACCCACACCCTGCTTGCGCCGCCAGTCGCTCAGGACCTGTCCGCCTCCGAACAGCCCGGCGGGCGGGGTGGCCATGACGAACTGACCGGCATGGCGCCCACACACTTGGCCGAACAGGGTGCGTTACTGCTTCTACCTACTGCTGCGGCGGCCATTGTCCCTGAGGCGGAGTCGGCTGCTGGTACGGGTTCTGCTGCGACGACGCGGGCGCCTGCTGCTGGTACGGGTTCTGGTGCGGCGGAGCCGGCTGCTGTCCGTACTGCGGGTAGACGGCGGGGCCACCAGGACCGCCACCGTTGCCCTTGTTCCGCTTGGACGCTTTGACGATCAGGAACACGATCAGACCGAGGACGGCCAGACCTACGACACCGATGACAGCCCAGATGAGCACGGCCTTCTGATCGGCCTTTGTCTGTTCACCGCCGGAGGCGCTTGCGGCGGTTGCGGCATCCGACTGCTTCAGGGAGTCCGGAACGGTGAGCGGCCCGTACTTCGAGCCGGACGGGATGTCATTCTTCAGGGCAGCCACCGGCTGGATGATCCCGTATCCGTAGCTCTGGTCCGGAAGGGACAATCCCTTTTCAGTATCAGGCAGAACTGCCGTCTTCACGAGGCGATTGGCGATCTGACCCGCTGTCAGGTCGGGAAACTTCGACCGCAGAAGAGCAGCGGCCGCCGAGGCGTAAGCGGTGGCGTCAGACGTTCCGTTCCCGCTGACGTACGAATTTCCGGTCCCTTTTGCCGAGACAATATTGGTACCCGGTGCCGTCAGGGATACCTGGGGACCCGAGTTGGACTTCTCCCAGATCTGCCCATCGTTTTTTACGGCGCCCACGCCCAGCGCACCTGGCGCGGAGGCGGGGTAACACTTACTTGAGTTGCCATCGTTTCCTGCGCCACCAATAACCAGCACATCACGACTCAGCGCATAGGCAACAGCGCTCGAGACCTTCTCGAGATCGTCCTGAGAGCTCGAATCAAAACACTGCGAAACGTTGATCACGGAAGCGCCGTGATCGACAGCATATCGAATTGCTACACCGGTTCCCGGACCACTCGTTCCGAACTCACGAATGGGCAGAATTTTTGCCTCGGGTGCCAGGCCGATGACTCCGTCGTCGGCGCCATGTCCATGCGCAGCGATGATTGCCGCCATCGCCGTACCGTGGTCATCACCAGCCGCCGGGGTGGGGCTGCCCCCGTCCATGAAGTCCTTGCCGGGGAGCACATTGCCCTGCAGGTCGATGTGGTCGGCGTTGACGCCGTCGTCGATGACGGCGACCGTTACACCGCTTCCTTTGGAGATCTTCCACGCGGACTCGGCATTGAGTGCGTCCAGCGCCCATTGGTCTTCTCTGATCTGGTCCGCCGTCGCAAGCGGAGCAGAAGTGAACAGCAGTGCACTGGCGAATGCACCGCAGGTCACTGTACGAAGTACCTGGGTCATGCCCATCCGTGTGTCCTCTCTAAGGTCGGTGCGGGGAAGCCGCTATGGGCAGCATCCCCGCACCTTCCTACCAACAGCGGCATGCCGCGCGGCTTACTCCTCGATTACGCGAGGAGCCACGTTGGTCTGGGGCGTCCAGGTCTCCTCGTCCTCGACCAGGTAGTCAGGACGCTCGCCCTCGCGCTGCTCGTCTTCCTTGCGGCGGCCAGCGCGCGAACCGGGGGCACCTGCAATGCCGCCCTTACGGACAGCGCTCGCTCCCTTGCCTGCGGCACCACGGCTGCTGTGCAGACCCGAGCCGCCGGCAGTACCCCTGCCCGCGCCCGCACCCGACTTCGGTGTGCCACCCACGACGCCGCCGCGGGCCGTGCCACCGACACGTCCGGCCGCGCCCCTGGCAGCACCTGCGCCTCCGGCACCTACGCCGCCAACGCCTCCGGCACCAGCCCGACCCGCCATGCCGGCGGCGCCAGCGCCTGCACGCCCCACCATGCCGGCGCGAGCGGCACCCGCTCCAGCGGCCCCTCCAACGGCACCACCGACGAAGCCGGCCCCGCCGCCGACACCACCACCGCCGGCGGTTCCGCCGCCGACCACACCCGGACCGCCGACATTGGTGCCTCCGGTACGACCACCGGCAACGCCGTCAATCGCTGTACCGGTGTTCCCTGTACCGATGTTCCCTGCACCGACGTTCCCTGTACCGACATTCCCCGTCGGTACAGTCGGCTTGTGCGCTCCACCGGTGATTCCCGAAGGCGGAGTCACGGCCTTGGACGAGCTGATGCCGCTCGTCTGAGCCGTCCGGGCCGTACTCGCCGGCACACTCTGCGGGCTTCGGGGCGAACGGGCGGTCGGCATAACGACAGGGGTAGGCGCAATACCGCCCGGGTCGCCCGGGTAGTCGCTCTCGTCGCCGATGCTCGGCTTCCTCTGCCATGACCCCATGGCCTTGGCCTGGGAATTGTAGGAGGCGCCCAGCGTCTCCATCCTCGCAGCCATCTTGAGCTGCGCCTCCCGGCCCGCCGAAAGGTCGTCGTGGTTGGCGTCGAGGGCGTCCTGGGCGCCCTTTCCGGCGGCCAGGTCCTTGTTCAGGCCGTCGTCGCTACGCGTGAAGCCGTCTCCCAGGCTGTTCATCGCGCTGGAAAGCTTGCTCGGCTTTTCCATCGCCATGACTTCGGGCTTGATCTGGCTCAGCGTGGCGCCGGCGTTCGCCATCGCGGTCGAGGTGTGGCTGGCGTACTTCGCAGTGTCGCCAATGCTCTTGCTGACCTGCTTGGCCTTGGCCGCGAACCTTTCCGCAGCCGCCCCCTTCCAGTGTTCCTGGATGCGGGCCACTTCTTTCTCGAACTCGGTCTGGATGCTGGTGAGCTGCGTCGACAGCCCTCTCCAGCCCTCGGCCACACCTGACACGAGTTCCGGCCTGGCATGCTGCACCATGGCCTTCATCTCGTCCATGTTCTTGCCGCCGGCGAAGGCCGTCGTGTGCTTCTCGTTGAAGCACATGTTCATCTCGGTGTAGTCGTAGTCGATCTGACCGTCGCTGTCAGCCATGCCCCCGTGCCCCCTCGTCGATTCGCACCTCAGCCGTCACCATGTCCTGGATCACTGCTTTCCCGCGTTGGGGAAACTCGCCTGGGCGTCGTAGTCGGAGTCCTGGTACGCCCCGTGCGCGTACTTCGTCTTCTGTCCGAACTCGTCCATGACTGTGTTGAGATACTTCACAGCGTCTTCGATGTACGTCTTGATCTCGTTGTGGGCGTTGGCGAGTTTGTCCGCCTCGTCGAAGCCCGTTCCGAGGGCACCCGCCGGAAGGTAGGTGTTGGTCTTCGAGTCCGTGTCCGCCTTGCCGAGATCACCGAGTACTCGGTTGAGCGCGGTGACGGTCTTCTCGAGTTCGTCGAGATCGACGCTTACTTCTTCAGCCATGCTCAGCTCCCCGTTGACTCCACGTTGTTACCCGCACCCTGCTTGCGCCGCCAGTCGCTCAGGACCCGTCCGCCGCCGAACAGCAGCAGCACCAGCGCGAACCCCGCCGCCAGGACGTACAGCGCGTACCGTTCCGTTCGCTGTTGCTCGGACTCGCCGAGGACCAGTGTCGCGGCCTGGACGTCGGCGGAGTCGCCCACGGGGCCGACCGAGTCCGGCTTCGGGCCGTCGGCCGAGGGCGTCGTCGTGTCGTCGTTGACCGCGGCGGCCGGGTCGATGACGCCCCAGCCCACGAAGTCGTCGCGGCCCGACTTGGTCCGGTCCGCCGTCTGCTCGATCTGGGTGATGACCTGCTTGTAGCTCCACTCGGGGTGCTTGGCGCGGATCAGTGCCGCCACACCCGCGACGTAGGGAGCCGCGAAACTCGTGCCCTGGTCGACGCAGTTGCCGCCCACCGGGACCGTCGAGACCATGTCGATGCCCGGCGCCGCCACGCCCACGAAGGGGCCCGACTGGGAGAAGGGGGCACGGGCGTTGTTGCGGTCGGAAGCCGCGACCGCCAGCACGCCCGGGTACGCCGCCGGGTACGTCTCCTTGATCTTGCCGTCCGCGCCGTCGTTGCCGGCCGCCGCGACGATCAGGGCGTCCTTCTGCTCCTGGGCGTACTTGACGACCTGTCGGAAGGCGGCGTCGACCGTCGGGTCCATCTTCGAGGCGGTGTCCTGCGAGATGTTGATGACCTTGGCGCCCGCGTCGGCCGCGTACTTGATCGCCTGGATCATCGTGCCGACGTTGCCGCTGCCCTGGTCGTCGTTCTGCCGGACCGGGATGATCGTCGCTTCCGGGGCGAGGCCGACGAAGCCGGTGCCGTCGAGCTTCCTGGCCGCGATGATGCCCGCGACCTTGGTGCCGTGGCCCACCTTGTCAGTCCTGCCGTTGCCGCCGGGGTGCAGGAAGTCCTTGCCGTTGGCGACAGCGCCGCCCTTGAGCTGCGCGTTGACGGTGTCGACGCCGGTGTCGATGACGGCGACCTTGACGCCCTTGCCCTTGGTGTCCTGCCAGAGCTGGTCCAGGACCACGCGCTGCAACGACCAGGGCGTTCCCTTGATGATGTCGGACGGGAACGAGCAGCTCGTGTCGTCGACCTGGAAGCGCACGTCGTCGTCGGCCAAGGTGGTCCGCACGCGGTCTGCGGCCATGCTCGGTGTGGCCCCCGCCAAGGGCAGCCCGCAGGCCAGAACCGCCACGGCGGCGGTGCCTGCGGCGCTCCGACGCGCGGCGCGCGATGCCCCGGATCCCACTGTCTTACGTCCTCCCGTTTTGATCCTGTACAGGACGCATGAACCGGCTATGAGCGGAAAAGTCCATACGCCCCGTGAACCGCCGATGGGGCGAGTGCGCGACAGCGCACCCGCCCCATCAGGCGATCACGTCAGCCGCCCCAGATCTGGGCGTTCTTCGACTCGGTCGCCTGGTAGTTCTGGGCGGCACCGTCGAGGGCCTTGGCGATGGCCTCCAGCGTCTGCTGCATGGAGGCGGCGCGCTGGTCCCACTCGGCCTGCTTGGCGCGGTAGGCCTCCTGCGCGGAGCCCTCCCAGCTCGTGGAGATCCGCTTCACGCCGCTCTCGAGGTCGTCGAGCTGCTGGCGGATCTTCCCCGCCGTGCTGCGGACGTCCTGAGCGGCCTGGGAGATCGTGGCGAAATTGACAAGGATCTGCCCGGACATGTCTTTGTTGTCTCCTCAGTTGTGGGAATGATCAGTCATGCGGCACGCACGCCGAGGCGCACGGGACCGATCATCCGAACGGGGACTGCGCAGCGATGTTCTGGATGGACGCGCGCTGCTCTTCTTCCGACGCCGCGTAGGCCTTGGTGCTCTGGTCGATCGCTTCCTTGATGTCGCCCAGGATCTGGTTGATCTTGGTGGCATCCTGGTTGACCTGGTTCTGCAGGTTGTTGTACGCGGTGGCCGCCGAACCCTTCCAGCCGCCCGTGATCGTGTCGATCACGGTCTGCAGCCGGCGGATCTCGGACTGAATCGAGGAGCTGACCGTGGAGATCTGGCCGCTGAACGCAACCATCTCCTCCTCGGTCATGGTGAACTGCTGTCCAGCCATGCTGTGTCCCCCATGAGACGTAGGAGTTCTAGGTAGACCCGCACTCGGAACACCACCGCCGAGGGGCGGCAGGCGTATCCAGTCTGGTCCGGCACCACTCTAGTCGCATCCGCCGACAGAACGAACATCCGAAGGGTTCTGTAGCAAGATCGCGATGAACTCAACTCACCTTTTTCACAAGTTGTTTGCTATGCGCGCGCGACGCGCGTGATCCATAACGTGATCCATAACAGGGGTGCACGCGCAGCCCTCGACGGGGGCGCCCCGGCGACCTTCCGAGGCTCCCGCGAAGCACCGCTCCGAGGCTCCCGCGAAGCACCGTCCCGCGGCTCCAGCGAAGTCCCGTCCCGCGGACGCCTCGAAGTCCCGCCCCTCAACTCCCGCCAACCCCGCCCGTCAAGCCCCGCAACACCACAAGAGGCCCTCCCCCAGCCCAACCGGCTGAAGCAGAGCCCCTCGTAGCGATGAAGCACTGACGCCCGTCTACGACCCCTGCGCCTGCTCCGCGTTCCCGCTGCTCAACTCCGGCCCCGCAGCCAGCAGATCGGCCCACGCCGCCGGTACCGAGACCGGCTTGATCTTGCCGTAACCGAGCCTGACCTGGGCGGTGTTGGTCTGCTGGGTGTCGGCCTTCTCGCCGCCGGTGACCTGGCTGTCGTTGCGGGCGGGCACCGAGTAGCGCAGACCGGTGTCGGTGACGAGGAAGGTGCTGCCGCCACCGGCGTTGGCACCCGTGAGGCGCTTGAACAGCAGGCCGCTGCCGGGCGAGACGTAGGTCCTCGAACCGCTCTGGGAGAGGTCCTTCGGGTAGTCCTGGCCGGACCACACCGACATCAGCGGCATTCCGGTCCGCTCGTTCTTCTGGCCGCCGTGCCAGACGCTGCACGAGATCTTGTTGCCGCCCTGCTCCCAGTGCGTGTTGGCCTGGACCACCGGCTCCTCGGGCCACCGCATCTCGTCCATCCACTCACCGGTCTCGGGGTGGATGTCGTTGAAGCCGACCTCGATCGGCTCCGGCTTGCGGCCCGCGTACACGGCACTGATGAAGGGGCTGCGCAGCCACATCTGCGCCGCGAAGTCGGACACCGGCTGGACCTTGTCCTTCAGCACGACGTACTTCTGCTCGCCGGCTCCGGAACCGGCCTCCAGGACCATGCCGACCTTGGAGAGATCAGGAGCGAGCCCCTCGACGTTCGCGTCCGCGCCCGCGTCCTCCGCCATGTTGGGGAACTCGAGGGTTCCCGCCACGTTCAGCGTCTTGAGGAAGTCCGGGCTCACGCTCTGCGGCTGCTTCCCGTCACCGAACACCGCGCGCTCGATGTCCTGGAGCGAGTTCTTGCTGGCGAGACGCCAGGCCTTGCCGCCGATCAGATAGGCACTGCCGTCCGCGGTGACCATGTACCGGGGGCCGTTGCCGCTGATGGACGTGGAGTCCTTCGGGCCCTCGACGTACAGGACCTGGCCCTGCTTCAACTCGCTCTTGTTGTGCAGCAGCTTGTTGTAGTCGCTCTTGTCCAGCACGTACGTCGCGCTGACCGGCTGCCCGTCCTGTCCCGGGGACTGGCACAGCGCCCAGGTCTTGACCGTCTCGGCGTCCTTCGCGGAGGGCAGCCGGTCCGGGGCGAAGGGGATGCCGACGGTGGCGCCCATCGGGTACTTGCTGTTGTCGAGCACCGACTCCTTGATCTTCATGACCTGGGGGTTCTCGCCGTTGAGCAGCAGCTTGGCGGAGGCCAGGTTGAGGACCGGGTGCAGGCTGAGCTTGTTCTCGCCCTTGGTCTTCACCAGCACGTAGCGGGTCGTCGACTCGCTGCCGACGAGGATGTTCTTGCCCTGTTCGTCCCAACCCTTCGGCGCGGTCGGACTGAGCATGCCCCAGGCGCCGAATCCGATGAGCACCAGCGCCGCCACACCGAGACTCGGCAGGACCGTCTTCAGGGGGCGCGGCGCGGCCTCCTCCGAACCGTGCGGAGACGGCTGAAGAAACGCCGCCACCGTGCGCCTGCGCGCGAAGGAGTAAGCGTTCAGCTCATCCCGACGTGTCGCCATCGATGGGTCAACTCCCCGTTATTTCGCTTTGTTGCCGAATGCGGAACTCCCCAGGGCCGCCCGGTAGTCCGTGGCGTTTGCTCCTGCAGGGGCCTCTACTATGCCGTGTGACGATCGCACCGTACGGTACGGGGTACGGTGATCCGCCGCCAGCTCGAGTCGCGGCCAGACAATGCAAAGGGGTTGTACCGGGGGATGAGCACTGCGACCAGGTCCCGGCGCCGTAACGGCGGCCGTCGTACCGAGGAGAACCAGGGGCCAGGGCAGGTGCCGGAACCGGCACAGCCGTCCTCGGCCCCGCGGCCCGCGAGTCCGGCCTCACCGTCGCTCGCCCGGCGTCCCGGCAGCATCGGGCCCATCCGCATCCAGCAGCTCATCGGCTTCGAGCTGGCCGCCGCGGTCCTCCTGATCGGCTGGCTGCTGCGCCCCATCGGTCTCACCGTCGGCATCGTGCTGGCCGTACCGCTGGTCCTCGCCGGACTGCTGCGCCGGCGCGGCCGTCCGCTGCCCGAGTGGCTCAGCACCGCCCGCGCGCTGCGCGACCGCCGCAAGCGCAACGCCGAGCCCGTACCGCCCGGCACCGACCCCGGCTTCGCCCCGGCCGTCGAGTGCGACCCGGCGCTGCGCACGTACAGCTTCCAGGACCGCGAGCAGCGCGAGATCGGCATGCTCGGCGACGGCACCTTCCTGACCGCGCTGGTCCAGGTGCAGGCCGCGGACACCCCCCTGCGCCCCTCCTACGGCACCGGCGACATCCCCCTCGACCTGCTCCAGGGCCTGCTGGAGGTGGACGACATCCGGCTCGCCTCCGTGCAGGTCGTCCAGCACACCCAGCCCGCGCCCGCCCCGCACCTGCCCCCGCAGGCCATGGCGGTCCGCTCCTACGGCCCGCTCCAGGCCCAGAGCATGACGCCGGGGCTGCGCATCACCTGGGTCGCGCTCAAGCTCGACCCGGAGCTGTGCCCGGAGGCCGTGGAGGCCCGCGGCGGCGGTATGCAGGGTGCCCGGCGGGCGCTGCTGCGCGTCGCCGACCAGTTGGCCAGCCGCCTCATGGGGGCCGGCATGCAGGCCAAGGTGCTCAGCGAGTCGGACATCTGCGGCGCCATCGCCACCTCGAGCTGTGTCAACCCGATGGCCACCACCGGCGGTGCCGCCCTCGACGGCAGCCGCTCGGGCCGCCGTACGGCCGAGACCTCGCGCACCTGGCGCTGCGACGACCGGCTGCACACCACGTACTGGATCTCCAAGTGGCCGCAGTTCGGCGGCGGCGGACCGGCCTTCCCCCGGCTGGTCGGCGCGCTGACGTCGGCGCCCACGCTGGCGAGCACCTTCTCCCTCACCATCAGCAGGCGGCGCGGCAAGGTCCTGGCGCTGTCCGGGCACGTCCGGCTGACCGGCCGCGGCGAGAACGAACTGGGCGAGGCCGCCCAGCACTTGGAGCGGGCCGCCTCCGCCTTCAAGGTCGGTCTCGTACGGCTGGACCGTGAGCAGTTGCCCGGAGTTCTGGCCACCCTGCCGCTGGGAGGTACCCGCTGATGTCCGCTCCCACCATGCGTCCCTCGGGGCGCTCCGGCTTCGGTTCGGCGACCCCGGGCTTTCCCGGACAGCGTCCCGGGCACCTGCCCCGCTCCCCCGAGCCGGCCCGGCTGGGCCCCGAGCGGCGGCTGCGGGCGGCCTTCGGTCTGCTCGGCCCCCGGCGCGAGCGCCACCTCGTCGACGCCGACGTACTGGCGCAGCTCACGCTGCCGGTCGGCGACGACGGTCTGATCCTCGGCATCGACCCCGACAACCAGCCCGCGGTGCTGGGCCTGTGCCGTCCCACCCGGCTGGACATGGTGCTGGTGGGCGGTACCTGGCTGGCCCAGGTCATCGCCCTGCGGGCGGCGGCGATCGGCGCCCGGGTGGTCGTCGAGACGGCCCGTCCGCAGCTCTGGGCGCCGATGGCGCAGGCGGCCGGCGGCGGCCAGCAGTGCGTGACCGTGCACCAGGTCGGGCGGATCGCCCCGCAGGGCCCGTCCCCGGCCAGCCCGGTCCTGATCATCCGCGACCTGGGCATCCGTCCGCCGCGCAGCCGTCTCACCACGGCGCCCTGGCAGTCGGTGCTGACGCTGCTCCCCTACCTCGGCCCCACCGCGCCGCGGCTGCTGGCCAACGCGGACGTCGTCGGGATCCAGCGGATCTCCCCGCAGGAGTCCGAAGTGGTGGGCAAGTCCATGCGGTTGCCCCAGGGCGACGCCCAGTCCCTGCCGTCCCTCTCCGACAACGTCGCCCTGTGGTGCACGCAGAAGCACCGGCAGTACGTGATGACCCAGCCCACCGACGCGGAGACCGGTCTGCTCGGGGCGCCTCGCCGCATGGACTGACGGGCGGGCCGAGGGCGCGGCCAAGGTCTCGGCCCCTCGCGCGAGTTCGTGACCGAACCGTTGCGCCGTGTGAGGGGTGCCTGGCCAAGTAGGGTGCTGCTGCACGAGGTTCGCTCATGAGAAAGGGCCCGCCGACCATGACTGACGCGGACGACATCGCCGCAAAGACACCGGACGAGGACGTCAGGGCGCGAAAGGCGAGGGAACGGGACGAGCTGTACGGCCTGGACATCTCCGGCGTCGAATGGCACAGCGCGCCCGGCACCGAGGAGCACGAGGAGCGCGTCGAGATCGCGTACCTCCCCGAGGGGGCGGTGGCCATGCGGTCCTCCCTGGACCCGGACACCGTCCTGCGGTACACGGAGGCGGAGTGGCGGGCCTTCGTACTGGGCGCCCGTGACGGCGAGTTCGACCTGGAGCCCGCACAGCACGACGGCGGACCCGCCGCGCAGCAGGCGGAGTCGGCGGGCTAGGTCCGACACCCCGGCCCCGGCCGGGACAGAACCGGCCTCCCCGGTCCGCGGGAGACAGACAACCGTCACAAGGGCGACATCCGGGCAGGCACCGTTCCGTCGCGTGCGAGCGCACAGCGGACGGGCCTGCCCCGCCGACGCCTGTGGCGTTTACGCTTGATGCGGGTGCGACGTAGGAACCCACGGGTGGGTTGTTCGCGTCCAGGGGACTTCAGTCGGATCGGACAACAGGAACGGTCGCCCCCAGCCCGGCACATGAGTGCCCACAGGCACGAGGGTGCTCGACCACACCAGGAGGAATTGTGCAGAGCGATCGGGACGGGCTGCGCGCGGGCTGGACCACGCCCAGCGACGACCAGTCCGACGCGGAGTCCGCCACCGAGTTGACGGGCGAGTTCACCATCGACTACGCCGCCCCTGCCTGGTACACGCAGAGCGCGGCGCCCGAGGCGGAGGCGGCGCCTCCCGCGCCGGCCCCTGCCCCCACCGCGCCTGCACAGCACCCTGGTTACCCCGATACGTCCGGATCCGCGCCGACGGCTCCCGCTCCCGGCCCGCAGTTCGACCCGTCCGCGGGTGCGACCGGCGCGACACCGCCGCCTCCGCCGCCGTGGGCCGGCAACCCCGCGGCCCCGCAGCCCCCGGCACCCCCTGCCCCGCAGGGCGGTTACGGCTATCCGCAGCCCCCGGCGCCCCCGAACCCCCAGGCCGGCTACGGCTACCCCCAGCCTCCGACGCCCCCGGCCCCGCCGGCCGGCTACGGCTACCCGCAGCCCCCGACTCCGCCCAACCCCCAGACCGGCTACGGCTACCCGCAGCCCCCCGCGCCTCCGGCCCCCGTGGCCCCGGCCCCGCCCGTGGCCCCGGCCTCGGCGGCGCCCGTCCCGCCGGTGGCCCCCGCGCCTCCCACGGCGCCGACGGCACCCGCTCCCCCGGTCGCCCCCGAACCTCCCGCCGCCCAGGGCAGCACCGACACCACAGCGCCCTCGAACGGCGAGGACGCGCCCGGCGGTGACGACACCCCGTCCGCCGCCACCAGCACGAGCGTCCCGCAGCCTCCCGCCGCCCCGTCGGCGGACGCGCCCACCGCACCCGAGCCGTCGGCCTCCGGCGAGGCTCCGCAGGTGTCCCCCGAACCGGGCGACACCGCACCGGCCGCGCCCGTCCCGAGTGAGGCGGCCGCCGGCTCCGAAGCCGAGGGTGCGGACACCCCGCAGGCCCCGCCCGCCGCCGAGGCCACGGAACCGGAAGCCCCGGCCGCCACCTCCGCAGGTGACGCCGAGCCTGGCCCGGAGCCGCAGGCCGCCGCACCGGACGCCCCGGCCGCGCAGACCGCCGTACCGGAACAGCCCCCGGCCGCCCCGAGCACCGCTCCGGAGCAGCCCGAGGCCCAGCAGCACCCCGTACCGGAGCAGCCCGAGGCCCAGCCGGACGGCTGGCGGCCCCCGCCGGCGCCGCAGGGTGCCGTGCCGCCGCTGCCGCCCCAGTTCGCGTCGGCGGAGGCCGGCACGGCACCGCCGTCGGCCCCGGAGTGGACCACGGGCGGTCAGCCGCAGCCGCATGCCGTGCAGCCCGGCACCCCGCCGCAGGCACCCCAGCCGGCGGCCGCCGCGACCCCGCCCCAGGCACCCCAGCCCGCCCCCGGCGGCTGGCCGGCCAACCCGCCGCAGCCCGACGGCCCGGCGGCGCAGGGCGGTTACGGCTTCCCGCAGCCTCCCGCGCCCCAGAACCCGCAGGGTGGTTACGGCTTCCCGCAGCCCCCGGCCCCGCAGCCCGGCCAGGGCGGCTACGGCTACCCCCAGCCGCCGGCCGCCCCCAACCCGCAGGCGGGTTACGGCTTCCCGCAGCCTCCCGCCCCCCAGAACCCGCAGAGCGGCTACGGCTTCCCGCAGGCACCCCCGTCGCCCCAGGCACCCCAGGCCCCGCAGACTCCTCAGGCACCGCCCGCCCCGCAGGCCCCCCAGCCCACCCCGGGCGGTTACGGCTACCCGCAGCAGCAGGCCCCGGGGCAGCCCGGCCGGCCCATGCCCCCGGCCCAGCCGGGACAGCAGCCGCCGCAGGCGCCCCAGCCCAACCCCTACGCGGGCGCCCCCGGCCAGCCGGGCGTGGACCCGCGCACCGGTGCCGCCTGGCCCGCCGCCGTCCAGCACGACCAGCGGCAGCAGGTCGCCGGCGCGGGTGCGCCGCTCGGCTACAACGCCGCGGTGGAGCTGACCTCGGACCGGCTCGTCAACAGCAAGAAGCAGAAGGCCAAGAGCAGCCGTCCGACTCCCGGCGGGTCCAAGTTCAAGCTGGGCGGCAAGAAGGAGGAGCAGGAGCGGCAGCGCAAGCTCGACCTCATCCGCACCCCGGTGCTGTCCTGCTACCGGATCGCGGTGATCAGCCTCAAGGGCGGCGTGGGCAAGACGACCACGACGACCGCCCTCGGCTCCACCCTGGCCACCGAGCGGCAGGACAAGATCCTCGCCATCGACGCCAACCCGGACGCCGGCACGCTCGGCCGCCGGGTGCGGCGCGAGACCGGTGCGACCATCCGCGACCTGGTCCAGGCGATCCCGTACCTCAACTCGTACATGGACATCCGCCGGTTCACCTCGCAGGCGGCCTCGGGTCTCGAGATCATCGCGAACGACGTCGACCCGGCCGTGTCCACGACGTTCAACGACGAGGACTACCGGCGCGCGATCGACGTGCTGGGCCGCCAGTACCCGATCATCCTCACCGACTCGGGCACGGGTCTGCTCTACAGCGCCATGCGCGGGGTCCTGGACCTCGCCGACCAGCTCATCATCATCTCGACGCCCTCGGTGGACGGCGCGAGCAGCGCCAGCACGACCCTCGACTGGCTGTCGGCCCACGGGTACGCGTCCCTGGTGTCGCGGTCCATCACCGTCATCTCGGGTGTCCGCGAGACCGGAAAGATGATCAAGGTCGAGGACATCGTCACCCACTTCGAACAGCGGTGCCGCGGTGTCATCGTCGTGCCGTTCGACGAGCACCTGGCGGCCGGTGCCGAGGTGGACCTCGACATGATGCGGCCGAAGGTCCGGGAGGCGTACTTCGACCTCGCCTCGATGGTGGCCGAGGACTTCGTGCGGGCCCAGCAGGAGCAGGGCCTGTGGACGGGACAGGGCGGCCACCAGCCGCCGACCATGGCGCCCCCGATGCCGGGCCAGCCGCAGGCCCAGCAGCCGCCCGCCGCCCAGCCGCCGTTCCAGGGCTTCCCCGGCGCCCAGCCCGGCCAGCCGTGGCAGCAGCCCGGTCAGCCCGGTCAGCCGCAGCCCGGGTTCCCGCAGCCGCCGTACGACCCGAACGCGGGTCAGCCGCCGCAGCAGTAGCCCCACGCGAAAGGGGGCCGGCACCATCCCGGTGCCGGCCCCCTTTCGCGTCCCGATCAGGCCTGCGCGCCCTCGATCAGCTCACTGCACCGCTTCACGTCGTCGGCCATGGCCTTGAGCAGCTCGTCCAGCGACGCGAACTTCTGCTGCCCGCGCACATAGGCGAGGAAGTCCACCGCCACGTGCAGTCCGTACAGGTCGAGCCCGACGCGGTCGATGGCGTACGCCTCCACCGTGCGCTCGGTGCCGTCGAACTGCGGGTTGGTGCCGACGGAGATCGCGGCCGGCATCGCCTCGCCCTGTGTGTGCAGCCAGCCGGCGTAGACGCCGTCGGCGGGGATGGCGGTGTGCGGGAGCGTCTCGACGTTGGCGGTCGGGAAGCCGAGTTCACGGCCGCGCTGGGCGCCGCGCACGACCACGCCCTCGACCCGGTGCGGGCGGCCCAGGATCTCCCCGGCGCCCTCCACGTCGCCCTCGGCGACCAGGCGCCGGGTCAGCGTGGAGGAGAAGGGCTCGCCGCCGCCGGCCGCGCCGGTCACGTACAGGTCGACGACCTCGACCTCGAAGTCGTACGTCTTGCCCTGCTCGGTGAGGAAGTCGACGTTGCCCGCGGCCTTGTGGCCGAAGCGGAAGTTGGGGCCCTCGACGACCGCTTTGGCGTGCAGCTTGTCGACGAGGACCTTGACGACGAACTCGGCGGGCGAGAGCTTCGAGAACTCCGTGGTGAAGGGGAGGATCAGCAGTGCGTCCACGCCCAGTTCGGCCATGAGCTCGGCGCGCCGGTGGTGCGGGGCGAGCAGCGGCGGGTGGCTGCCGGGGCGGACGACCTCGCTGGGGTGCGGGTCGAAGGTGACGACCACGGAGGGGACGCCCAGCTCGCGCGCCCGGTCCACGGCATGCCGGATGATGAGCTGGTGCCCGCGGTGGACCCCGTCGTAGGAACCGATGGTGACGACGCTGCGCCCCCAGTCCTCGGGGATGTCCTCCAAGCCACGCCAGCGCTGCACTGTGACCGCTCCTCGTCGAACCCGTGTCCGGATGAATCTCAAGACCTGCGCAGGTCTAAGGGTGCCATGCCGCGTGCCCGTCGCCCGCATCGGCATGGGGGCTGTGACCCGACGCACGCGGACCCGGAGCACGCTCAGGCCGGAACCCGCACCCCCGCGAGGTTCTCGATCATCCGCCGGGTGCCTGGGCCGACCACCGCCGCCCACTCCCGCGGGTTCTCCGCGAGCCAGCCCGCCACCAGCGTGGCGAACCCGGGGACGTGCCGGCCGAGGTCGACGAGTCCGCGGTCGAAACGGGCCGCGCCGTCCGGGCTGCGGACGAGGAGGAGGCCGATGCGGTGCACGAGGTCCCGCATGCCGGCGTCGGCGCGGGCGGCGGCCGCGGGCAGCAGGGCGACCAGGACCGCGGGCTCCCGCTCGTGGTCCATGAGGAGGTCGAGGAGTTCCTGGCGGAGCGGGCGGGATGCGGGGCCGCCGGGCCCGGCGAGCACGGCCGCCAGCGCGGCCCGTACCCCTTCCGGACCGCCGTCGAGGAGTCCGGTGACCAGCGGGAGCAGCACGGCCCGGGCGGCGGGGCCCTGGTCGAGGCGGCGGTCGACGTACGCGGCCACGTCCCCGGCCGTCTCCGGGCGCCGCTCCACCACCTCCCGCACCAGCGCGGCCACCCGGCGGGCCAGGGCGGGCGTGGTGACGTCGGCGAGCGTGCGCAGCGCGTCCCCGGCGCCCGGTCGCCGCAGCCGCTCCCGGAAGGCGTCCAGGACCGCGTCGGGGTCGGTGGCGAGCGCGGGCACCAGCGCGTCCGGCGGGAACCGCGGGTCGCCGGCCGCGAAGTGCCCGAGCGCCTGCGGGAGATGACGGGCACGCGTACGGGGATCGCGGACCAGCAGGGCGAGCGCGCCGCCGTGCAGGGTGCAGTCCTCGGGGCGGGCCAGCAGGGCGAGGGCGGCGTAGCGCAGGAGTTCGCGGTCGGCCTCGGTGCGCACGTGCGGGGCGGCGCGCAGTCCGTACGCCACCGCCGCCACCCGCCGCGCCGGCCTCTCGTCGTGCGCCCACCGGTCCACGGCCCGGCACACCGCCGACGGCTCCTCCTCGGCCAGCGCGGCGAGCAGTTCGTCGGCGCGCAGGTGCGCACAGTCGACGAGCACCTCGGCGAGGTCGTCCAGGGCCCGGGTCCGGTGCGTGTGCAGCAGTGCCTGCGCGGCCCTCGCCACGGTGGCGTGCGGGGTCGCGGGCAGCGGCCGCTCGTCGTCGAACCAGCGGGTGAGATGCGGCTGTACGGCGGTGGGGTCGGCGGCGAGCAGCTCCGCGACGGCGTCCAGGAACCGGGGTCCCGGTTCCTGCGGTGGCCCGTCGGCGAGGACGAGACGGCGGAGCAGGTCCAGGCGGGTGCCCGGCGGGAGCCGCAGAGCGGTCCAGAAGGCGGGACCGAACACGGCCGGAACCGGTTCCCGCCGGTCGCGCCGGGCCACGAGGCGGTCGGCGAGCTGCCGCAGGACCTCGGTGTACGGCGTCGCGTCGGGCACCCGCAGCAGGGTCTCGGCGCACAGCCGGGCCGCCCACCAGGAGTCCGGGTCGGCGTCGAGGGCGTGCAGCAACTCCTCCAGCCGGTACGCCAGTCGGGGGGTGCCCTGCTGGCGGGCGACGAGGAGCAGGGCCTGCACGACGGGGCCGATGCGGTGGTGCGGGACGGGCAGCGGGTGTTCCGGGGCGGTGCGGCGGCGGTGGACGAGGGCGCGCAGGGCCTCGTCCAGGTCCAGGTGCATGCCCTGGATCCAGTCGGCGAGCTCCTCGTGGGCGAAGCGGTAGCCGCTGCCGGCTGGCACGAGGAGGCCCTCGGTGAGGACGGCCGAGGCCCAGCCGGTGCCGCCGAGCCGCTTCGGGGCCGGTCCCCAGGGGAACAGCGCCTCGAACGTGGTCCGGTCCAGTTCGCCCTGCCCGGGGCCGAGGCTGCGGCGGGCGGCCTCGTGGACCTGGCCGGAGACCTTCGCGGCGAGCCGGCGGACGGCGGTGCCGCGCAGCCCGCTCGGGGTGGCGAGCCGTACCGCGACGCGCAGGCACATGAGGTCGAGGTAGGCCTCGAAGACCTGGTCGCGGTCCACGGTGGCGTGGGGCGCGTCCGGCAGGGCGGCGCGGACCTCGGAGAGGAGGCGGAGGGTGAGGGGGTGGCGGGCGTCGGAGTCGGCGAGCGTGCCCTCGGGGAGGGCGTTGCGGGCCCGGGCGCGGCGGGCCTCGTCGTCGGTGAGGTCGCCGAGCCGTACGCAGGGCGGGAGGTGCCCCTGCGCGTCGCCGTGCAGCAGCTCGGCCGGGAAGGCCGCCTCCTCCCAGTGCTCGGCCCGGCACGCCACCACCAGCCGCGCTCCCGTCTCCCGCAGCCACTGGGCCGTGCCCTCGGTCCACTCGGCGAGGCGGTGCGCCAGGACCGGGGGCATCTCCTCGGGGCCGTCGAGGAGGAGGAACAGGGGGCGGCCCGCGGTGCGGGACAACGCGGCGAGCGTCTCGGGGGTGGTGTCGCCCAGCTCGGCCGGGTCGGTGTCCGCGGAGGCGGCCACGATCCGGGCCGCCCGGGTGAGCGCGCGGCGGGCCGCGTCGGCCACCGAGGTGTCGGTGTCCGCCAGGTCCGCGCCGCGCAGCCAGAGCGTGGGGGCCGGGGCGGGGCCGCGGTGGCGGCGGGCGGCGAGGGCCGCGAGTTGGGTCGTACGGCCGCTGCCGGGCGGTCCGACGAGGGCGAGGACGGGGGCCGGGCCCTCGGTGAAGGCGGTGAACTCCCCGGCGATGTCGGCCCGTTCGACCGGTTCCGTCGGGTCCTCGCGCATGTGACCGGCGAGCGCGCCCCGCGGTCCGTCCTGGCCCACCGAGGTGGCCGTCAGCTCCAGCACACCGGCGAGGTTGAGGTCGGGTCCGTACGCCGGGACCGTCGCGGCGTTCTCCGCGAGGAGGTCGGCGAGGGGCCCGGTGCGCGCGGGGCGCAGCGGGACCGCGTAGGCGCTGTCGCGGTGGCCGCTGTGCAGGGCGGTGCCGAGGACGGCGACCACCGCGCCGGTGCCGGCGTCGAGGACGGGGCCGCCCGCGGCTCCGCCGCCCAGGCGCAGCGCGTCCCGTCCCGCGGTGCCGATCGCCAACTCCAGGGTGTCTTCGAGAAGATGGCTGCGATCGGTGGCCGTGTAGGTCACGGCGGCGGGGCCGAGCACCCGGGCCTCGCGCCAGCAGCCGGCGAGCAGCCGCACATAGGCGCCGGTCCCGACGGTGTCGCGCACGGAGACGGGCAGCGGGTCCACGCCGAGCCCCTCGGTCCGCACGAGTGCCAGATCCAGCTCGGGCAGGGGGGTCACGGCGTCGGCGGTCACCACGCACCGGCGGTCCCCGGCGTGCAGCACGAGCCGGGGCAGCCCGTCGACGGTCTCGTGAGCGGTGACGACGGTGCCGTGGTGGTCGCCGACGAAGCCGGTCCCCCGCAGCCGCCCGGCGAGATCGTGAATCCGTACGAGTCCTGTGTCCTGGCCGGGTGCGGTCGAGATCTGTTCCCGGGGCGCGGGCTCGGAACGGTCGTCGCGCCGCCCCCACGTGAGCCTGTCGCACCTCTGCCGCCGCGGCCCGTCCTCCTCGGTGGCCGCCCGCTCGCCCCACCGGGTTCGCCGGCCGCTCTCGCGTGCCGCCCGGCCGGGTGGCACGGCTCCACCGACGGAGTCATCCCCTGCCGTCATGGCCGAACCTCCCCGCCGTACGCACGTTCCTGTTCTCGACGTTAGGCGTGCGGTGATCAGCGGGACAGATCTCGTGGTGAACGCGCCCCCTTCCGCTCCCCCGGTTCACTCCGAGCGCCTGCCCGCGCGGGTGAATGGAAGGGGGACGGCGGATACACCCTAGGGGTGGGGGAACCGAGGGGGGACCGTGGAGCGGCGGCGCAACCCCGTGATCGCCGCTCCACGGGCGGACCGCCCGGTGCCCCCGCGCTCCGGCGTCAGCCGAAGACGGCCAGGCTCTTCGCCTTGCCGTTGTGCTCCTCGACCAGCGCGAGGAAGCGGCCCTCGGGGTCGAAGACGGCCACCGTGCCGGCGCCCGCGTACTCGTCGGGCATGTCGAGCCGCACACCGTTGGTCAGCAGCTTGGCCCGGCGGTCGTCGACGTCCCAGCGGCGGAAGGCGGCCGCCGCGGCCTCGGCGATCGGCATCACCGTCAGCTCCTGCTGGAGCTGGTCGAGGGTCCTGGCGGCGTCCAGCTTGTACGGGCCCACGCGGGTGCGCCGCAGAGCCGTCAGATGGCCGCCCACACCCAGGTCGGCGCCCAGGTCCCGGGCGAGCGCCCGGATGTAGGTGCCGGACGAGCAGACCACGGAGACGACCAGGTCCAGGACCGGGGTGCCGTCCTCGGCGACCGCGTCCCGGACGTCGTACACCGCGAAGGACGAGATGGTGACGGGCCGCGCGGGGATCTCGAACTCCTCGCCCTCCCGTGCCCGCTTGTAGGAGCGCACCCCGTCGATCTTGATGGCGCTGACCTTCGACGGCACCTGCATGATGTCGCCGGTCAGCTTGGCGATCCCGGCGTCGACGGCGTCGCGGGTGACCTTCGAGGCGTCGACCGACCCCGTGATCTCGCCCTCGGCGTCGTCGGTCAGGGTCGTCTGGCCGAGCCGGATCGTGCCCAGGTACTCCTTCTCGGTCAGCGCGAGGTGCCCGAGTAGCTTCGTCGCCCTCTCGACCCCGAGGACCAGCACGCCCGTGGCCATGGGGTCGAGGGTGCCGGCGTGGCCGACCCGGCGGGTCCTGGCGATCCCGCGCATCTTGGCGACCACGTCGTGCGAAGTGAAGCCCGACGGCTTGTCGACGATGACAAGGCCGTCGGGCGTCCGGTTCTTCTGGGTCATGCGGTGGTGTCGTCCGTCTCGTCCTCGTCGCCCGGCTTCCGGTACGGGTCGGCGTCACCGGCGTAGGCGGCACCCGCCGAGACCTCGCGCACCTTCTCGTCGGACTGGCGGGCCTTGTCGAGGAGGTCGTCGATGGTCTTGGCGGTGTCGGGCAGCGCGTCGGCCACGAAGGTCAGCGTCGGGGTGAACTTCACGCCCGCCGCCGCCCCGACCGCGGAGCGGAGCACGCCCTTGGCGCTCTCCAGTCCGGCCGCCGCGGCCGCCCGCTCCTCCTCGCCGCCGTACACCGTGTAGAAGACGGTCGCCTCCCGCAGGTCACCCGTGACCCGGGTGTCCGTGATGGTGACGTGCGATCCGAGCCGCGGGTCCTTGATCCCGCGCAGCAGCTTCTGGGCCACCACCTCTCGGATGAGGTCCGCCAGCCTCTTGGCGCGCGCGTTGTCGGCCACTGGTCCGTCTCCTTAAGTACTTACTTGTTGCTTCAGTCTTCGTCGCTGTGGAGCCTGCGTCGAACCGAGAGCAGTTCCACCTCGGGCCGCGCGGCGACCAGCCGCTCGCAGCGGTCCAGTACGTCGGTGAGGTGTCCCGTGTCCCCGGACACCACCGCCAGCCCGATCTCGGCCCTGCGGTGGAGGTTCTGGTTGCCCGTCTCCGCCGCGCTCACCGCGTACTTGCGCTGGAGCTCGGCCACGATCGGACGGACGAGAGAGCGTTTCTCCTTCAGCGAGTGCACGTCACCGAGGAGCAGGTCGAAGGACAGAGTCCCCACATACATGTGTGTCCGGATGTCCCGCCGGTTCGGGGTACGGGCGCCACGCTTCGACGCCGATACGGGAACCGTACACGCAACGGCCGGGGCCGATCGACGGATATTACGTCCGCCGACCGGCCCCGATCGCGTGCTGTGCAGGTCAGCCGCGCGGCTTCTCGCGCATCTCGTACGTCGCGATGACGTCGTCGACCTTGATGTCGTTGAAGTTTCCGAGGTTGATACCGCCCTCGAAGCCTTCGCGGATCTCGGTGACGTCGTCCTTGAAGCGACGCAGACCCTCGATGTTGAGGTTCTCCGCGACCACCTTGCCGTCGCGGATGAGGCGCGCCTTGGTGTTGCGCTTGACCTCGCCGGAGCGGATGAGAACACCCGCGATGTTGCCCAGCTTGGACGACTTGAAGACCTCGCGGATCTCCGCCGTACCGAGCTCGACCTCTTCGTACTCCGGCTTGAGCATGCCCTTGAGGGCCGCCTCGATCTCCTCGATCGCCTGGTAGATGACCGAGTAGTACCGGACGTCCACGCCCTCGCGCTCGGCCATCTGCTGCGCACGCCCGGCGGCGCGCACGTTGAAGCCGATCACGATGGCGTCCGAGCCCATCGCCAGGTCGATGTCCGACTCCGTGACCGCACCGACGCCGCGGTGCAGGACGCGGATGTCGACCTCTTCGCCGACGTCGAGCTGGAGCAGGGAGGACTCGAGGGCCTCGACGGAACCAGAAGCGTCACCCTTGATGATGAGGTTGAGCTGCTGGACCTCGCCGGCCTTGAGCACCTTGTCCAGGTCCTCGAGCGAGACGCGGCGCGTGCGCTTGGCGAAGGCCGCGTTGCGCTCGCGGGCGGCGCGCTTCTCGGCGATCTGGCGGGCCGTACGGTCCTCCTCGACCACGAGGAAGTTGTCGCCGGCACCCGGGACGTTGGTCAGACCCAGCACCTGGACCGGCGTGGACGGACCCGCCTCGGCGACGTTGTTGCCGTTGTCGTCGAGCATGGCGCGGACGCGACCGTAGGCGTCGCCCACGACCATCGTGTCGCCGACCCGCAGGGTGCCTCGCTGGACGAGGACCGTCGCCACGGCACCGCGGCCGCGGTCGAGACGGGACTCGATCGAGATGCCCTGCGCGTCCTGGTTCGGGTTGGCCCGCAGGTCGAGCGAGGCGTCCGCGGTCAGGACGACCGCTTCCAGCAGGGAGTCGATGTGCAGACCCTGCTTGGCGGAGATGTCGACGAACATGGTGTCGCCGCCGTACTCCTCGGCCACCAGCCCGTACTCGGTGAGCTGACCGCGCACCTTGGTCGGGTCGGCGCCCTCGACGTCGATCTTGTTGACCGCGACGACGATCGGGACGTCGGCCGCCTTGGCGTGGTTGAGCGCCTCGACCGTCTGCGGCATGACGCCGTCGTTGGCCGCGACGACCAGGATCGCGATGTCCGTCGACCGGGCGCCACGGGCACGCATGGCGGTGAACGCCTCGTGACCCGGGGTGTCGATGAAGGTGATCGCGCGGTCCTCGTCGTTGACCTGGGTCGAGACCTGGTAGGCACCGATGTGCTGGGTGATGCCGCCGGCCTCGCCCGCGATGACGTTCGTCTTGCGGATGGCGTCGAGGAGTCGGGTCTTTCCGTGGTCGACGTGACCCATGACGGTCACGACCGGCGGACGGACCACCAGGTCCTCGTCGTCGCCCTCGTCCTCGCCGAACTCGATGTCGAAGGACTCGAGCAGCTCGCGGTCCTCCTCCTCGGGGCTGACGATCTGAACCGAGTAGTTCATCTCGCCGGCGAGGAGCTGCAGCGTCTCGTCGGAGACGGACTGCGTGGCCGTGACCATCTCGCCGAGGTTCATCATGACCGCGACGAGCGACGCCGGGTTGGCGTTGATCTTCTCCGCGAAGTCGGTGAGGGACGCACCGCGCGACAGGCGAATGGTCTCGCCGTTGCCGCGAGGCAGCATCACGCCGCCGACCGACGGGGCCTGCATGGCCTCGTACTCCTGGCGCCTCTGCCGCTTCGACTTGCGACCGCGACGCGCGGGACCGCCGGGACGACCGAAGGCGCCCTGCGTGCCACCACGGCCACCGGGACCACCGGGACGACCGCCGAAGCCGGGACGACCGCCGCCGCCACCGCCGGGACCACCCGGACGGCCGGCGAAGCCGCCGCCACCGCCACCGGGACCACCCGGACGGCCGGCGAAGCCGCCGCCACCGGGACCGGCCGGACGACCGGCGAAGCCGCCGCCACCCGGGCGACCGCCGCCGCCACCGGGACGACCGCCGCCACCGGGACCACGGCCACCGGGGCCACCGCCGCCGGGACGCGGGCCGGCAGCCGGACGCTGCGGCATCATGCCGGGGTTGGGACGCGGGCCGCCGGGGCCGCCGCCGGGACGGGGACCGCCCTGCGGACGGGGCATGCCGCCCGGGGTGGGACGGGCGCCGCCCGGAGCCTGCGGACGGGGACCGCCCGCCGCGCCCTGGGGACGGGGACCGCCCTGGCCCTGACCCTGCGGACGCGGGGCGCCGCCGGGACGCTCACCGGGGCCACCCGGGCCGCCGGGGCGAGGGGCGCCGCCCGGACGGGGCGCCTGCGGGCGCGCCATGCCGGTGGAGCCACCAGAGGTGAAGGGGTTGTTGCCCGGACGGGGACCGGCCGGACGGGCACCGGGGCGTGCGCCCTGGCCCTGCGGACGCGGGGCGCCGGGGCGGTCGCCGCGGTCACCACGACCCTGGCCGCCACCCTGACCGGGAGCACCGGCCGGACGCGGGGCGCCCGGACGCGGGGCCTGACCGGCCGGACGCGGAGCACCGGGACGCGGGCCGGAGCCCTGTCCCTGGCCCTGCGAGGCCGGGGCGGCGGGAGCCGACGGCGGTGCCGTGAACTCGGGCGTGGTCGGAGCCGGGGACGCCGGGGCGGGCCGCGGCGCGGGCTTCGGGCCCGGAGTGGGACGGGGGCCGGGAGCAGCCGGGGCGGCGGGAGCCGCGGGCGTCTCGGCGGCGGCCGGCTTGGGGGCCGGCGGGCGCGGGGCGGCCGGACGGGCGGCCTGCGCGGGAGAGGGGGCTGCCGGACGAGCCGGGGCAGCCTTGCGTGCGGGGGCGGGCTTGCCGCCTCCGTTGCCCTGCTGGAGGGCGTCCGTCAGTTTGCGGACGACGGGCGCTTCGATGGTCGAAGACGCCGAACGGACGAATTCACCGAGTTCCTGGAGCTTGGCCATGACGACCTTGCTCTCAACCCCGAACTCCTTGGCGAGTTCGTATACCCGGACCTTAGCCACTTCGCTCCTTTTAGGTCCGGGTTGCGTCCGGACCGTCGCTACTTCATGGGCGTACTCATCGCGTGCTCATCGAGTGCTCATCGCAATCTCGACCTACTTCCAACTCGCGGGGTACCTGGGCCGCGCGGGGGCTCCGCGCGACGCTTCTTACGGTGTTGCCTGCTCAGCAACTGTCTGTCTGCTCGACGTGCCGGCGCAACGCCTTTGTGTCGAGCGCTCCCGGGGCGCGCAACGCCCGCGTGAACGCCCGGCGGCGTACCGCCTGGTCGAGACAGACCAGGGCGGGGTGGATGTACGCACCCCGGCCGGGCAGCGTACCGCGAGGATCAGGGACGCATGCGTCCTTGATCGCCACGATGCGCAGCAGATCGGTCTTGGCCGCTCGCTGCCTGCATCCCACACAGGTGCGTTCAGGGCATGCGCGGGCGTGCGTCCGGCCAGACACTCTTAAGTCTACCTCCCCGCAGCGACCTCACCCCTTGGGGGCAGTGATCGAACGGTTGTTGTCGTGATCTAAGCCACGGACGGCTTGGATCTATTCCCCCGCGCCGTCGGCGGTCTGCTCGGTGTCCGGACGGATGTCGATCCGCCAGCCGGTCAGCCGGGCCGCGAGCCGGGCGTTCTGCCCTTCCTTGCCGATGGCGAGGGAGAGCTGGTAGTCGGGGACGGTCACCCGCGCGGAGCGGGCCGCCATGTCCACGACCTCGACCTTGGAGACCCGGGCCGGCGAGAGGGCGTTCGCCACCATCTCGGCCGGGTCGTCCGACCAGTCGACGATGTCGATCTTCTCACCGTTGAGCTCGCCCATGACATTGCGCACGCGGCCGCCCATGGGGCCGATGCAGGCGCCCTTGGCGTTCAGGCCGGAACGAGTGGAGCGTACGGCGATCTTGGTGCGGTGGCCGGCCTCGCGGGCGATCGCGGCGATCTCGACGGAACCGTCGGCGATCTCCGGCACCTCCAGTGCGAAGAGCTTCTTCACCAGGTTGGGGTGCGTGCGGGAGAGGGTGACGGACGGACCGCGCACCCCCCTCGCCACCCGGACGACGTACGACCGGAGCCGCATCCCGTGCGGGTAGGTCTCGCCGGGGACCTGCTCCTGCACCGGCAGGATGGCCTCCAGCTTGCCGATGTCCACCAGGACGTTCTTCGGGTCGCGGCCCTGCTGCACCACGCCCATGACGATGTCGCCCTCGCGCCCGGCGTACTCGCCGAGCGTCGCGTCGTCCTCGGCGTCGCGCAGCCGCTGCAGGATGACCTGCTTGGCGGTGGTGGCGGCGATACGGCCGAAGTCGGACGGGGTGTCGTCGAACTCCCGGGGCTCCTGGCCCTCTTCGAGGTCCTCGGGGTCTTCCTTCGCCCACACGACCACGTGCCCGGAGTCCCGGTCGAGTTTCACGCGCGCGTGGCGGTGGCTTCCCTCGGTGCGGTGGTAGGCGATGAGGAGGGCCGACTCGATCGCCTCGACCAACAGGTCGAAGGAGATCTCCTTCTCCCGTACCAAGCCCCGCAGGGCACTCATGTCGATGTCCACGGCTACGCCTCCTCTTCGTTCTTGTCCTTGCGGCTGAACTCGACCTGCACGCGCGCCTTGTCGAAGTCGGAGAAGGCGAGTCTGCGGGCGGTGGCCTTGCGGCCCTTCACACCGGGCACCTCCAGGTCGAGACCCTCGTCGTCGACCTTCAGGATCCTGGCGACCAGTTCCCCGCCCTCGGTGAGCTGGAACTTCACCAGCCGGTCCACGGCCCGCTCGAAGTGGCGGTGCTCCTTGAGGAGGCGTTCCGCGCCCGGGGTGCCGACCTCGAGGGTGTACTCCCCCGCGCCCATCGCGTCGGTCTCGTCGAGCTTCGCCGAGAGCGCGCGGCTCACATCGGCGATCTGGTCCAGATCGGCTCCGGTGTCGGAGTCGACGACCACGCGCAGCACCCGCTTCCGTCCGACGGAGTCCACTGCGATCTCTTCGAGATCCAGGCCCTGGGAGGTGACGAGCGGTTCCAGGAGCTCTCGCAGCCTCTCGCTCTGGGTGGTGCTCATCCGGGTGACTCCTCGGCCGCGTGTGCTGTTGTGGGTAGGTCGCGTGTCTGGTCAAAGGGTATCCGGTCGCGGAGGGTGTTGCCGTCCAGGTGACCGCGGATGCGCGGGTACCGTGATCGCCGGCGGGCCCGACCTCCCGCCCGTGTGTTCGTACGAGCTTCCTGAGGACGTCTGCCGTGCCGTACCCGCCTCCGTCGCGCGTCCCCTCGGGGCCGCGGAGAAGATCCCTGCTCGCCTCGGTCGCCGGGGGCGCCCTCCTCGTGGGGTGCTCCGACGGGACCGGAAGCGGTGAGGAGGGCACCTCCGGCAGCCCGTCCCTCGCCCAGCGGGTCCGCGTCCAGGCGGCCCGGGACAGCCGGGGGCTCGTCGGACGGTACGACGCCGTCCTGGCCGCCCATCCGGCGCTCGCGGAGCGGGTGGGGCCGTTGCGGGCGGAGGCCCTGCGGCATGTGGAGGCGTTCGGGGAGGGAGTCTCCGCGACCTCCTCACCGAGTGCTTCGAGCAGCGCCTCGCCCGCGCCCTCGCCCTCGACCGTCGTGCCCGCGGCCGAGGGGGACGCCCTCGCCCGGCTGGCCGCCGCCGAGCGCGAGCTCGCCGACCGTCGGGCCAAGCTCCTCCTGGAGGTGCCGGGTGAACTGGCCCGGCTGCTGGCCTCGGTGGCGGCGGCCGGCGCCGCGCACGCCTATCTGCTGACGGAGGGTGCCCGATGAGCGAGAAGCAGGAGCTGGAGGCCCTCCAGAAGGCGCTGGCCGCCGAGCACGCCGCCGTCTACGGCTACGGCGTCGTCGGCGGCCGGATCCGGGAGGAGCGGCGCGCGGAGGCCAGGGCCGCCTACGACGCCCACCGGGCCCGCCGGGACGGTCTGGAGCGCGCGGTGCGGGACCTGGGCGGGAGGCCGGTGGCGGCCGCCGCGGCGTACGCGCTGCCCTTCCCGGTGCCGGACTCGGCCGCGGCGGTACGGCTCGCCGCCGAACTGGAGGACCGGCTGGCCGGGGTGTACTCCGACGTGGTGCGGGCAACCGGGGGCGGGCGGCGGAGCACGGCCGCCGGGGCGCTGCGGGAGGCCGCGGTGCGAGCCGTGCGCTGGCGCGGCGGGAGCGTAGCCTTCCCTGGGCTCGCCGAGCGGGCGACCACGGGGTCGTCCTCGTCCCCGGCCGCTGTTTCCACGGCGGCCCCGTCGGCGTAACGCGGTATGGGAAGGGAACGACTCGCGCATGGCTTTGGAACCGCCTCAGCGGCTGGTGCGGGCGCTCGGCGAGAGCGTGCCGGACGCCGACGACTGGGTGGGCCGGCTGCCCGGGACCGCCGAACAGGCCGTCGCGCTGCGCGAGTTGACCGTGGAGCGGGTCCAGGTGCCCGGCGGCCGCAGCAGCCTGGTCGTGCTCGTGCGGCGGCCCGACGGGACGCCGGCCGTGCTCAAGCTGGCCCCGCCCCGGGCCCGGCCGGAGAGCGAGCGGGCGGCTCTCGCGCACTGGGACGGGCGGGGGGCCGTACAGCTCGTGGAGCCGTTCGTCGCCGAGGGGGTGCTGCTCCTCGAACGGCTGCATCCCGATGTCTCCGTGCGGTCGCTGCCGGAGGCGAAGGCCCTGCTGGAGGCGGCCGGGACCTTGCGGCGGCTGTGGGTGGAGCCGCCCGACGACGACGCCCATGTCTTCGAGACGGTGGCCGAGCGGACCGGGCGGCAGGCCGCGGCGATGAGGAGTGCTTCCGCCGAGGTGGCGAGTCTGGTGAGCGCGGCTCTCGACGCGCGGGAGTCGCTGCTGGCCGCGCCGCCGGAGGAGCGGTTGCTGCACGGCACGTTCCGGCAGAGCAAGGTGCTGGCGGGCACCCGGTCCCCCTGGCTGGCCGTGGGGCCCGACCCCGTGGTCGGCGAGTGCGCGTTCGACCTCGCCCGGCTGGTGCGGGACCGGGTCGAGGACCTGATCGCCTCGCCCTCGGGAGCGGCGACGACCCGTCGGCGGATCAAGCGGCTCGCGGAGTCGCTGGAGGTCGACCAGGAACGGCTGCGGGGCTGGACGCTGTTCCGGGCCGTGGAGTCGGGGGTGCGGGCGCTGCGGGTGGGGCGGCCCCGGGACGCCGAGCTGCTGCTGGAGTTCGCCGGGTGGCTGTGAGGCGGCGCCGGGTACGCCGCCCCACCCTGTGACGCTGCTTCCCTAGGCGGTCAGGCGGGCGATCGCCTCGTCCACCGTCAGCTCCTCGCGCTCACCGGTGCGGCGGTCCTTGAGCTCCAGGACCCCCTCGGCCGAACGGCGGCCGGCGACCAGGATCTTCGGTACGCCGATCAGCTCGGAGTCCGTGAACTTCACGCCCGGGGAGACGCCGGCCCGGTCGTCGACGAGGACCCGAAGGCCCGCCTCGCGCAGCTTCTCGGAGACGTCGAGGGCGAGTTCGATCTGAAGGGCCTTGCCGGCGGCGACGACGTGCACGTCGGCCGGGGCGACCTCGGCGGGCCAGCACAGGCCCTTGTCGTCGGCGGACTGCTCGGCGAGGGCGGCGACCGCGCGGGAGACGCCGATGCCGTAGGAGCCCATGGTCACGCGGACCGGTTTGCCGTTCTGGCCGAGGACGTCGAGCTTGAGGGCGTCGGCGTACTTGCGGCCGAGCTGGAAGATGTGGCCGATCTCGATGGCGCGGTCCAGCTTGAGGCCGGTGCCGCACTTCGGGCACGGGTCGCCCTCCTGCACGACCACGACGTCGACGTACTCGTCGACCTCGAAGTCACGGCCGGCGACGACGTTCCTCGCGTGCGTGTGCTCCTTGTTGGCGCCGGTGATCCAGGCGGTGCCGGGGGCCACGCGCGGATCGGCGATGTACTTCAGCTTCTCCTGACGGCCCTGGGGACCGACGTAACCGCGCACGAGGTCGGGGCGACCGGTGAAGTCCTCCGCCGTCACCAGCTCCACGGCGGCGGGCGCGAAGTGCGCCTCGACCTTGCCGAGGTCGACCTCGCGGTCGCCGGGGACGCCGACGGCCACGATCTCGCCGTCGACCTTCACGAGGAGGTTCTTGAGGGTGGCGGAGGCCTCGACGCCGAGCTGGGCGGCGAGGGTCTCGATGGTGGGGGTGTCCGGGGTCGGGATCTCCTCGAGGGCCGGGACCGAGGAGCCGTCCACCGGCTTCAACTCGTACGTGATCGCCTCGGTGTTGGCCGCGAAGTCGCAGTTCGGGCAGTCGGCGAAGGTGTCCTCGCCGGCCTCGGCGGGGGCGAGGAACTCCTCCGACTTGGAGCCGCCCATGGCGCCGGCGGTGGCGGCGCAGATGCGGTAGTCGAGGCCCAGGCGCTCGAAGACCTTCTGGTAGGCCTGGCGGTGCAGGGCGTAGGACCGGGCGAGGCCCTCGTCCTCGGTGTCGAAGGAGTAGGAGTCCTTCATCAGGAACTCGCGGCCGCGCAGGATGCCGGCCCGCGGGCGGGCCTCGTCACGGTACTTGTGCTGGATCTGGTAGAGGATGACCGGCAGGTCCTTGTAGGAGGACGCCTGGTCCTTCACCAGCAGGGTGAAGATCTCCTCGTGGGTCGGGCCGAGGAGGTAGTCGCCGCCCTTGCGGTCCTGGAGGCGGAACAGCTCGGCGCCGTACTCCTCCCAGCGGCCGGTCGCCTCGTACGGCTCACGCGGCAGCAGGGCGGGGAGCAGCACCTCCTGGGCGCCGATCGCGTCCATCTCCTCGCGGACGATCCGCTCGACGTTGGCCAGCACCTTCTTGCCGAGCGGCAGCCAGGACCAGATGCCGGCGGCGGTACGGCGGACGTACCCCGCGCGCACGAGCAGCTTGTGACTGAGGACCTCGGCGTCCGCCGGGTCGTCGCGCAGCGTCTTCGCCATCAACTGGGACATGCGCTGGACCGGTGCGTTGGCCATGATTCTCGTACTCCTGCCGGAAAAGGGTGATGGCTAGGAGGTTAGCCGGGGGGCCTGTGCCGGTGGAAATCGGTCAGCGGCGGCGCAGCGGCAGGGGGGCGCCCATCACGGCGTACGGCTTCGGGGCGCTCGGGAAGAGGACCTGGCGGGCCAGGTCCTGGTAACCGAGGGAGTGGTAGAGGCCGCGGGCCGGGCTGTCGGTGTCGATCGCGGAGAGGATCGAACGGGGCTGGCCGGCGCCGTCGGTGATGGTGGTGATCAGGGACCGGCCGATGCCGCGGTTCTGGTGGTGCGGGTGGACGTGCAGCTCGGTGATGACGAAGGAGTCGTCGAGCCACATGTCGTTGTGCCGGGCGCGGAGGTAGGGCTCGACGACGGTGGACCACCAGTGGGTGCGGTCGTTGGGCATGCCGTACACGAAGCCGACGAGGGCGCCGCCGACGGTCGCGCCGAGGGCTCGCGCGCCCGGGTAGGTCATGTGGCGCAGCACGATCTGGCGGCGGACCGCCACCTCGTCGGCACCGAGGCCGAAGGCGATGGCCTGGACCGCGAGGGCCTCGTCCACGTGGGCGGACAGGTCCAGGGGGCCGATGACGAGGTCCATGCGGGGAGCGTACAGGCAGGTGCGCTCAGAAGAGGACGCTCATGAAGGCGCCCACCTCGTTGAAGCCGACCCTGGTGTACGTCCTTCTCGCCGCCGTGTTGAAGTCGTTGACGTACAGGCTGACCACCGGGGCCACGTCCGCGAGGGCGTAGCGCAGCACCGCGGCCATGCCCGGGGCCGCCACTCCCCTGCCCCGGTACTCGGGGGCCACCCAGACGCCCTGGATCTGGCAGGCGCGGTCCGTCGCGGCGCCGATCTCCGCCTTGAAGACGACCTTGCCGTGTTCGTCGAGGCGGGCGAAGGAGCGTCCGGAGCCGACCAGTTCGGCGACACGGGCCTGGTAGAGGAGGCCGCCGTCGCCGGCCAGCGGGGAGACCCCGACCTCCTCCGTGAACATCGCCACGCAGGCCGGCATGATCGTCTCCATCTCGTCCTTGCGGACGCGGCGGACGTACGGGTCCGGGGCGACGTCGGTGGGCATGCGGTCGGTGACCATGAGGGGCTGGTGGGCGCGGACGTCGCGGGCCGGGCCCCAGCTCGGTTCCAGCAGGCGCCAGAGCTGGGCGGTGGGTTCGGCGGGGCCGACGATGGAGGAGCAGCGGCGGCCGGCCCTGCGCGCCCTGTCGGCGAAGGCCCGGACGGCTCGCGGGGTCGCGCAGATCGGGACGAGGTTGGCGCCGGCGTAGCAGAGGGACGTGAGCATGCCGTCCTCGTACCAGCCCCACATCTCGCCGCCGAGCCGCCACGGGTCGAGGCCGGCGACCTGGACCCTCGACGTCACGAAGGCGTTCGCGACCGGCTCGCGGTCGAGGACGGCGAGCGCGGCGTCCAGGTCGCTCGGTTCGAGGACCCGGGAGGTCGTCTGGGTCAACACGGGCGGGGCCTCACACTGGGGTCTGCTGATCTCCGCACTGTACCTGCGGAAGCTGAGCCGTGCCGACCTGTGTTCGGGTGCCGTTTCTCTTCCGGTGACTGTCGACTGGGGTTGCCGTGCCTGGGGGCTGCGCCCCCAGACCCCCATCGGCCCGAAGGGCCTCGTCCTCAAACGCCGGACGGGCTGAAATGCCTGGACCGGCGTGCGAAGACCGCCCGTCAGCCCGCCACCGACACTGACGGCTCGCCCGACTCGACGCCCGCGTCCTGCATCTGTTCGGCCAGCTTCAGGGCCTCTTCGATGAGGGTCTCCACGATCTTGGACTCGGGGACGGTCTTGATGACCTCGCCCTTGACGAAGATCTGGCCCTTGCCGTTGCCGGAGGCGACGCCGAGGTCGGCCTCGCGGGCCTCGCCCGGGCCGTTCACCACGCAGCCCATGACGGCGACGCGGAGGGGGACCTCCATGCCGGTCAGGCCCGCGGTGACCTCCTCGGCCAGCTTGTAGACGTCGACCTGGGCGCGACCGCAGGACGGGCAGGAGACGATCTCCAGACCGCGCTGCTTGAGGTTCAGGGACTCCAGGATCTGGTTGCCGACCTTGACCTCCTCGACCGGCGGGGCCGAGAGGGAGACGCGGATGGTGTCGCCGATGCCCTGGGACAGCAGGGCTCCGAAGGCCACCGCGCTCTTGATCGTGCCCTGGAACGCCGGGCCCGCCTCCGTGACGCCGAGGTGCAGCGGGTAGTCGCACTGCGCGGCGAGCTGCTTGTACGCCTCGATCATGACGACCGGGTCGTTGTGCTTGACGGAGATCTTGATGTCCCGGAAGTCGTGCTCCTCGAAGAGGGAGGCTTCCCACAGGGCGCTCTCGACCAGGGCCTCGGGGGTCGCCTTGCCGTATTTCTGGAGCAGGCGACGGTCCAGGGAGCCCGCGTTCACGCCGATGCGGATCGGGGTGCCGTGGTCGCGCGCGGCCTTGGCGATCTCCTTGACCTTGTCGTCGAACTGCTTGATGTTGCCGGGGTTGACGCGGACCGCGGCGCAGCCGGCCTCGATGGCGGCGAAGACGTACTTGGGCTGGAAGTGGATGTCGGCGATGACCGGGATCTGGGACTTCCGGGCGATCGTCGCGAGGGCGTCGGCGTCGTCCTGCGTGGGGCAGGCCACGCGCACGATCTGGCAGCCGGAGGCGGTGAGCTCGGCGATCTGCTGGAGGGTGGCGCCGATGTCGGACGTACGCGTCGTCGTCATCGACTGCACGGAGACGGGGGCGTCGCCGCCGACCGCCACAGACCCGACCTGGATCTGCCGGCTCTTGCGGCGCTCGGCAACCCTGGTCGGAACGGACGGCATGCCGAGAGAAATCGCAGTCATCTGCTGTGCAACCCCAAGTCGTGGATCAAGGTCCAGGTCCCGTCAGCGGCGGGCTCCAGGCTTCGAGATTACGGCACGGGCGCGGGCACGAGCACATCGCCGAGGTCAAACCCACTCAATCGAAGGCGGCCCGGCGTGAAGCACACCGGGCCGCCCGCAACGCCGCATGACTAGGAGATTCTCACCGGGTTAACGACGTCGGCGATCAGGACGAGGATCGTGAAGCAGATGAAGATCCCCGCCACCACGTAGGCGACCGGCATCAGCTTCGCCACGTCGAACGGGCCCGGGTCCGGGCGCTTGAGCACCTTCGCCAGGTTGCGGCGCAGCGACTCCCACAGGGCGCCCGCGATGTGGCCGCCGTCCAGGGGCAGCAGCGGGAGCATGTTGAACAGGAACAGGGAGAGGTTGAAGCCGGCCACCAGCATCAGCGCCATGGCGAGTTGCTGGGTGGGCGGGATGTCCAGGGTGAAGATCTCGCCGCCGACCCGCGCCGCGCCGACCACGCCCATCGGGGAGTCCGGCTCGCGCGGGGCGTCGCCGAAGGCCGCGTTCCACAGGGCGGGGATCTTGCCGGGCAGGGCGGCGAGGGAGTCGACGGCGTCGCCGACGCGGTCGCCCATCCAGACCACGGAGTCGCCGAAGTCCTGCTTGACGATGCCGGTGGCGGCGCTGAAGCCGAGGAAGCCGGCGGTGACGTACTCGCCCTGGACGTACTGGCCGCTGGAGTCCTTCTTGGCGACCTGGTTGCTGGCGATCTTCGCCGTGAGGGTGACGTCCTTGCCGTCGCGCTCGACGACGATCGGGACGGTCTTGTCGGGGTTGGCCCGGATGAGGTCGGAGAGCTTGTTCCAGTCGTCGGTGCGCACGCCGTCGAAGGCGACGATCCTGTCGCCCGCCTTGAGGCCGGCGGCCGCGGCCGGGGAGGCCGGGTCGGAGGCCTTGCAGTTCTCGCGGTTCTGGCTCTGGGCGATGACGCACTTGGAGACCGAGCTGACCGTGTTGGTCTGCTGGGAGATGCCGAAGCCCATGAGGACGGTGAGGAACAGGGCGACCGCGAGGACGAGGTTCGCGAAGGGGCCCGCGAACATCACGATGACGCGTTTCCAGGGCTTGCGGGTGTAGAAGAGGCGCTTCTCGTCGCCGGGCTGGAGCTCCTCGAAGGCGGCCGAGCGGGCGTCCTCGATCATGCCCCGCCAGGGCGAGGTGGAGCGGGCGCTTATCCGGCCGTCGTCGCCGGGCGGGAACATGCCGATCATGCGGATGTAGCCGCCGAAGGGGACGGCCTTGATGCCGTACTCCGTCTCACCCTTCTTCCGCGACCAGACGGTCGGGCCGAAGCCGACCATGTACTGCGGCACGCGGATGCCGAAGAGCTTGGCGAAGGACAGGTGCCCCAGCTCGTGCCACGCGATCGACACCAGGAGGCCGAAGGCGAAGAGCACTATGCCGAGGATGAACATCAGGGTCGTCATGCACGGGCCTCCGCCGTCTGTGCCGTCAGTTCCCGGGCCCGGGTCCGCGCCCAGGTCTCCGCTTCGAGGACGTCCGCGACGGTGAGCGAGGTTCCCCCGCGCGGGGTGCCGTGCTCGTCCACCACCCGGGTCACGGTCTCCATGATCCCGTTGAACGGCAGTGCGCCGGCCCGGAAGGCCTCCACGCACTCCTCGTTGGCGGCATTGAACACCGCCGGGGCCGTGCCCGCGAGCTGTCCGACGTGTCTCGCAAGGTTGACCGAGGGGAACGCGTCGTTGTCGAGCGGGAAGAACTCCCACGTCGACGCCTTGCTCCAGTCGAAGGCGGGCGCCGCGTCGGGGACCCGCTCGGGCCAGCCGAGGCCGATGGCGATCGGCCCGCGCATGTCGGGGGGCGTCGCCTGGGCGATCGTGGATCCGTCCGTGAACTCAACCATCGAGTGGACATACGACTGGGGATGCACGACCACCTCAATGCGGTCGAAGGGAATGTCGTAGAGGAGGTGCGCCTCGATGACCTCCAGGCCCTTGTTGACGAGGGTCGCGGAGTTGATCGTGATGACCGGGCCCATGGCCCAGGTGGGGTGGGCGAGGGCGTCCTCGACGGTGACGTTCGCGAGTTCTTCCTTCGTACGGCCGCGGAAGGGGCCGCCGGACGCGGTCACGACCAGTTTGCGCACGTCGGCGCGGGTCCCGGAGGCCAGGGCCTGGAAGAGGGCCGCGTGCTCGGAGTCGACGGGGATGATCTGCCCGGGCTTGGCGAGGGCCTTGACCAGCGGGCCGCCCACGATGAGCGACTCCTTGTTGGCGAGCGCGAGGGTGCGGCCCGCCTCCAGGGCGGCGAGGGTGGGGGCGAGTCCGATGGAGCCGGTGATGCCGTTGAGCACGGTGTGCGCGTCGGAGGCGGCGACCTGTGTGGCCGCGTCCGGTCCCGCGAGGATCTCGGGGAGCGGTTCGCCGGTGCCGTAGCGCGCCTTCAGGGCTTCCGTCAGCTCCGGTACGACGTCCTCGCGGGCCACGGCGACGGTCCGCGCCCTCAGCCGGTGCGCCTGCTCGGCGAGGAGCGCGACCCGGCCGCCGTTGGCGGACAGCGCGGTGACCCGGAACCGGTCGGGGTTGCGCAGCACGAGATCGATGGCCTGGGTGCCGATCGAGCCGGTGGAGCCGAGGATCACCACGTCCTTGGGGCCGTCGCCCGCGAGAGGGTCGTAGACCAGGTGCGGATCGGCGAGAGGGGCTGGACTGTCGCTCATTCCTCCATTGTGGCCGTAAGGGCGGTGTAGGAGGACAGCGCGTCCCCCTCTCGGGGGGCGCGCTGTCGTGCGGGGTCAGCGGACGGGGCGGTGGACGTTCTCCTTCTCGGAGGGGCCGGGGGTCGCGTCCGCGATCCAGACGCCCTCGCCCGAGGGGTCGACGATGCCGTCCTCCAGCCAGGCGTAGGTGCCGGAGAGCACGCCCTTGACGACCTTGCGGTCCTGGTCGTCGGTGTTGTGCCACAGGCGGCCGAAGAGTTCCTCGACGCGCAGGCGGGACTGCTCGCAGAAGGCGTCGGCGAGCTGGTAGGCCTCGCGGCCGTGGGGTTCGGTGGTGTAGAGGAGTTCGGCGCGCACGCAGGCCGCGCTCATCGCGAAGAGCTCGGCGCCGATGTCGACGATCCGGCCCAGGAAGCCCTGCTTGCTCTCCATGCGGCCCTGCCAGCGGGACATGGCGTAGAAGGTGGAGCGGGCGAGTTTGCGGGCCGTGCGTTCGACGTAGCGCAGGTGCGTCGAGAGGTCGACCTCGCGTTTGAACTCGGCGTAGGAGTTCGGCAGTTGGCCCGGGCCCGCGACCAGTTTCGGGAGCCACTTGGCGTAGAAGACACCCGCGTTCGCGCCGGCCCTGGCCTTGTCGCCGAGGGACTTCTCCGGGTCGATGAGGTCGCCGGCGACGGACAGGTGGGCGTCGACGGCCTCGCGGGCGATCAGCAGGTGCATGATCTCGGTCGAGCCCTCGAAGATGCGGTTGATGCGCAGGTCGCGCAGGACCTGTTCGGCGGGGACCGCCTTCTCGCCGCGGGCCCGCAGGGACTCGGCGGTCTCGAAGCCGCGGCCGCCGCGGATCTGGACGAGTTCGTCGGCGACGAGCCAGGCCATCTCGGAGGCGTAGAGCTTGGCGAGGGCGCCCTCGATGCGGATGTCGTTGCGGTTCTCGTCGGCCATCTGGGAGGACAGGTCGAGGACGGCCTCCAGGGCGAAGGTGGTCGCCGCGATGAAGGAGATCTTGGAGCCGACCGCTTCGTGGTGGGCGATGGGCTTGCCCCACTGCTCGCGGGCCGCGGACCACTCACGGGCGATCTTCAGGCACCACTTGCCGGCCGCCACGCAGGAGGCGGGCAGCGAGAGGCGGCCGGTGTTGAGGGTGGTCAGGGCGATCTTGAGACCCTGGCCCTCCTTGCCGATGAGGTTCGCGGCCGGGACCCTGACCTGGTGGAAGCGGGTGACGCCGTTCTCGATGCCGCGCAGGCCCATGAAGGCGTTGCGGTTCTCGACGGTGACACCGGGTGAGTCGGTCTCCACGACGAAGGCGGTGATGCCGCCCTTGTGGCCCTCGGACCTCGGCACACGGGCCATGACGACGAGGAGGTCGGCGACCACGCCGTTGGTGGTCCACAGCTTCACTCCGTCGAGGACGTAGTCGTCCCCGTCGGGCACGGCCGTGGTGGCGAGGCGTGCCGGGTCGGAGCCGACGTCCGGTTCGGTCAGGAGGAAGGCGCTGATGTCGGTGCGGGCGCACCGGGGCAGGAACTTCTCCTTCTGCTCCTGGGTGCCGAACAGCTTGAGCGGCTGCGGTACGCCGATCGACTGATGGGCCGAGAGCAGCACGCCGATCGCGGGGCTCGCGGAGCCCGCGAGGGCCAGCGCCTTGTTGTAGTACACCTGGGTGAGGCCGAGGCCGCCGTACTTGGTGTCGATCTTCATGCCGAACGCGCCGAGCTCCTTGAGGCCGGCCACGACGTCGTCGGGGATGCGGGCCTCGCGTTCGATGAGGGCGCCGTCCACCTTGGTCTCGCAGAAGTCGCGGAGCGCGGCCAGGAACTCCTCGCCGCGCCGGGCGTCCTCCTCGGGGGGCATGGGGTGGGGGTGGATGAGGTCGAGCCGGAACCGGCCGAGGAACAGTTCCTTGGCGAAGCTGGGCTTGCGCCAGTCCTGCTCACGGGCGGCCTCCGCCACCTCGCGGGCCTCGCGCTCGGTGACGACGGGCTGGGTGGACGGTGCGGACATCGGGCTCACCTCGTCGTGAATCGGGATCTTGGGGGCCGTATGGTTACCGACGGGTGCTACCCGATCGTATGTACCTGATCCGGGGCGAGGTCACCACCCCTCGCGCGGCCGTTCGGCCCATGTCGACGAAATGCGGTCAGGTGTCCAGCGGGTCGCCCGCCGGGTTGTCGGATGGCTGCGGGTGCGTCGTGGCCGGTCGCGCAGTTCCCCGCGCCCCTGGGGGGTTGCAGTCGCCGTTGCCCCGAAGGGCCGTCGGCGGAACAGGGGCCCGGCCTGGAGGTACGGTGCCCATCTCGTCGGCGGCCGTCTGCGGTGCGCTCCGGAGTGTCTGTCGAAGCGCTTCGACAACCTATGGACACCTACTCGCGGGGAAGCTACTGTCGAACCACCCCCACCCGCCCTTGTTCGTACTGCGCACTGTCGAAGCGCTTCACAAAGCTTGGAGAGCTGGATGGTCACCCTCGCCGAGGTCGCCCAGCACGCCGGAGTCTCGGCGAGCACGGTGAGCTATGTCCTCAGTGGCAAGCGGTCCATCTCGACGAGCACCCGGCAGCGGGTCGAGGAGAGCATCCGCGAGCTCGGCTACCACCCGAACGCCGGCGCCCGCGCCCTCGCCAGCAGCAGGTCGAACATCATCGCGCTGATGATCCCGCTCCGCACCGACATGTACGTGCCGGTGATGATGGAGATCGCCATCGCGGTGGCCACCACCGCCCGGACCCACGGGTACGACGTCCTGCTGCTCACCGGCGAGGAGGGCCCCGACGCGGTCCGACGGGTCACCGGCAGCGGGCTCGCCGACGCGATGATCCTGATGGACGTCGAACTCGACGACGAGCGGCTGCCGTTGCTGCGCGGCACCGACCAGCCGTCCGTGCTCATCGGCCTCCCCGCCGACACCTCCGGACTGACCTGCGTCGACCTCGACTTCCGGGCCACCGGCGCGCTGTGCGTCGAGCACCTCGCGAAGCTGGGGCACCGCGACATCGCTGTCATCGGTGAGGCGCCCGCGGTCTACGAACGGCACACCGGTTTCGCCGAGCGCACCCTGGACGGACTCCGGTCGCGCGCGCAGGAGTTGGGCGTACGCCTGCTGCACCGGCCGTGCGAGGGCGGGTACGACGCGATGGCCGTGACCCTCGCCCGCATCCTCGACGAGCGCCCGTCCACCACGGGCTTCGTCGTGCAGAACGAACAGGCCGTGGAGCCGCTGCTCGCGCTGCTGCGCCAGCAGGGCCGGGCCATCCCCGAGGACGTCTCCGTGGTCGCGATCTGCCCCGAACAGGTCGCCGTCCAGGCCTCGGTGCGGCTGACCTCGGTCGCCATCCCCGCCCAGGAGATGGGCCGGCACGCCCTGGAGCGTCTTGTAGCCAAGCTGGAGGGTCGCGGTGAGGACGAAGTCGTCCTGATCGAGCCCGAGTTGACGGTCCGGGCGAGCACCGGCCCGGCCCCTTCGGCGTCCTGACGCCTCACCCACCGGACCCCACACACCTCACACCCCGCGTCCCGTTCCTGTGCGGCACGCCCCTGTCTGCATTCCTTCAGGAGCACTCCTCGTGAATCAGCCTGCCGAAATCCAGCCCAAGGTCAGCCTCGCGCAGTCCTCCCCCACCGTCGGCACGTTCCGGGAGCGGGACGGCGCGCTGGAGTGGAGCGGGCGCCAGGAGACCGTGCGCGTCGAGCCGTGGGGCCCGGACGCGGTGCGGGTGCGGGCCCGGCTCGGCGGACCCGTCCTGGAGGGACTGCCGGGCGCCCTGCTCGACGAACCGCCGGCCACCGAGAGCACGGTCAAGATCGGTGACGGGGAGGCCCAGTTGACCGTGGGCGCGCTGACCGTCCACGTCGACGCCGAGGGACAGCTCCGCTTCCTGCGCACCGAGGACTCCGCCGAGCTGCTCGCCGAGGCCCGCGCCCACTTCTGGTGGCCCGGCTCGCGCCTGTACACCGCGGTCGGCAACGGCCACCACCGCCTGGAGCAGCGCTTCGCCGCCTACGACGACGAGAAGCTGTACGGGCTCGGCCAGCACCAGCACGGCAGGCTGGACCAAAAGGGCCTGGTCCTGGACCTGATCCAGCGCAACGCCGAGGTCGGCATCCCGGTCCTCGCCTCCAGCCGCGGCTACACCCTGCTGTGGAACAACCCGGCGATCGGCCGCGTGGAACTCGCCCGCAACGGCACCCGCTGGGTGGCCGACTCGGCCCGCCAGATCGACTACTGGATCACCGCGGGCACCCCGGCCGACGGTCAGCGCCGCTACAGCGCGGTGACCGGCCGTACCCCGATGCTGCCGGAGTGGGCGGCCGGCTTCTGGCAGTGCAAGCTGCGCTACCGCACCCAGGACGAACTCCTCTCCGTGGCACGGGAGTACAAGCGCCGCGGGCTGCCGATCTCCGCGATCGTCTGCGACTTCTTCCACTGGACGCACCTCGGCGAGTGGAAGTTCGACCCGGCGGAGTGGCCCGACCCGGCGGCCATGGTCCGTGAACTGGAGGAGCTGGGCATCAAGCTGGTGGTGAGCGTCTGGCCGTCGGTGTCGCCGCTCAGCGAGAACCACTCCCTGATGGAGCAGCGCGGGTGGTTCATCGGCACCCAGTACGGCCCGATGGCGCACGCCGACTGGCCCGACAAGGGGGTCGCCTCGACCGTCCAGGTCGCCTTCTACGACGCGACGAACCCGGAGGCCCGGGAGTTCATGTGGTCGCGTGTGAAGGAGAACTACCTGGAGCCGTACGGCATCACGGCGTTCTGGCTGGACGCCTGCGAGCCGGAGCTCAAGCCGGGCTTCCAGGAGAACCTGCGCTACTGGGCGGGGCCCGGCCTGGAGGTCGGCAACATGTACCCGGCCGAGAACTCCCGCGCCTTCCACGAGGGCCTGAGCGCCGCCGGCGAGGAGGTCGTCACCCTCAACCGCTCGGCCTGGGCGGGCAGTCAGCGCTACGGGGCCGCCCTGTGGTCCGGTGACATCGGCACCGACTTCCCGACCCTGCGGCACCAGATCGCGGCCGGCCTCAACACCGCGATGTCCGGCATCCCCTGGTGGAACACCGACATCGGCGGCTTCCACGGCGGCGACCCGGACGACCCGGCGTACCGGGAGGTCATGGTCCGCTGGTTCCAGTTCGGCACGCTGTCCCCGCTGATGCGGCTGCACGGCTTCCGTGACCCGGGCATGCCGCTGGGCCCGGACATGACCGGCGGCCCGAACGAGGTGTGGTCGTACGGCGAGGAGGCCGGCGCGATCCTGGAGAAGTACCTGCGGCTGCGCGAGCGGCTGAAGCCGTACGTCCTGCGGGTGATGAGGGAGGCCCATGAGGAGGGGCTGACCCCGATGCGGCCGCTGTTCCTGGAGTTCCCGGAGGACCAGGCGACGTGGACGGTCGACGACGCCTACCTGTTCGGCCCGGATCTCCTGGTCGCGCCGGTGCTCACCGCCGGTGCGACGGCTCGTACCGCGTACCTTCCGGCGGGGGCCGTCTGGACCGACGCGTGGACCGGGGAGACGTACGGGGGCGGCAGGACGGTGACGGTTGCCGCGCCGCTGGACCGGATTCCGCTGTTCCTGCGGGACGGGGCGCGGTTGCCGATTCAGGACGAGCCGCGCTAGGTCGTTCGTCGGGTGCGGCGCCGTGGGGGCCGGTCGCGCAGTTCCCGGCGCCCCTGAAGGGGGTGGGGTCGCGCGGGGATTCCGCGCGACCCCACCCCGCGCCGTCAACTGCTGCTGACGGTCAGGTTGTTGGTGGTGAAGTTCAGTCCGCCGGACGAACTGGTGATCTCGAAGCCGAACTGCACGTCCCCGATGGTCTCGTTGCCGAACCAGCCCTTGGTGTCCTTGATCCACTTCAGGATCGGGAGGATGTTGACACTGCCGGAGCTGGAGTTGGAGGTGCGGATGAAGGAGAAGACCTCGTTCGCGCCGTTGCTGCCCTTGTAGACGGTCCAGGTGTGGCCGCCGAGCGTCACGTTGCCCTGCGAGGTGCCGAGCGGGCCGACGGCTCCGGTCTTGTTGACCCAGAGCATGATCTCGTAGTCGTAGTCGGTGTCCCAGATGTCGTACGACGTGTTGTACGCGCCGGACGAGGGGACCGTGACGTTGTAGTTGCTGGAGAGCGATCCGAGCGAGGTGATCGACTTGTTGATCACCTTCTTGGAGTCGGGGTAGGACTTGATGCCGCCGGTGTTGGGGTGGTTGGCGTTGACGCCCCAGTTGGTGCCGGAGTTGGCCCAGATGCACTGGCTGCCGGCGCCCGAGCCCCAGATGTTGTTGTAGAGCGTGTAGCCGTTCAGGGTCGTGTTGCCCCACTGGTCGCAGGTGCTCCAGACGGCGGCGGACGCGGGGGCGGAGGCGAGACCGACGAGGGCGCCGACGGCCATCGCCGGGGCCAGCACCGCCGTGGTGATCTTGCTCAGGGTGCTCTTTGCCATGGTGTCCCTTTCCATGGGTGGGGGGATGTGCGGGGGTGGTTACCACGCCTCCAGACGGAGGACGTGGTCCTCCCCGGCGACGAGTTCGAAGGGCTCGGCGCCGGAGGAAGTCCGGAGTTCGACGCGGTGGGTGCGGGTGGGGCGCAGCACCGCGGTCGCTTCGGTGGGGCTCCAGGTGAGGTCGAGGTCGGCCCCGAACCTGGTGCGGACGCCCCGCAGTTCACCGCGGGGGCAGTCGGCGGGAACCGCCGGGAGCAGTACCAGCCGGTCCGGTGTCGACTGCACCAGCATCTCGACGACGACGGCGGGCAGGGTGTGGGCGGCGTCCGCGTTGTAGACGTCCCGGCCGGGGTAGTGCGCGCTCATCAGCGAGTCGTGGAAGAAGTCGCCTCCGAGGACCTGGCCGAGGGCGTGCGCGACCCGTTCGCCGTCGCGCAGCCGGGCCGCGACGAGGGCGTGGTGCAGGTGTCCGTGGGCCGAGTCGTTCTCGGAGCCCCGGAGTTCGAGGGCGCGGTGCGCCGCCTCGGCGAGTTCGGGGGTGTCGTACGGGGTGATCTCGTCGAGCGGCCAGACGCCGTACAGGTGGCTGAGGTGGCGGTGGTCGTAGGTGTCGTCGAGGCCGGGCCAGGCCCATTCGGCGAGGGCTCCGTCGGCGTTGACGCGGTGCGGGGGGAGCCGGTCGGCGAGGGCCCGCCAGGCCTGCGCCTTCCCGGGGTGGTAGGCGGCGGCCGTGCGCAGGGCGTGCCGGGCGGCGGAGAGGTCCATGGCCGCGTTGACGGCGCCCCAACTGCCGTTCGCCGGGCGGTTCTCGGGTGAGTAGGAGGGCACGACGACGACATGGCCCCCGGCGTCCGTGCGGGTGAGGAAGTCCTCGTAGAACAGGGCGGCCTCGGCGAGTGCGCGAGCGGTGCGCGGGTCCTGCTCGCCACGGGTCTCGTCGTGGTCGACGAGCGGCTTGAGCAGCCAGTCGGCGCCCGCGGTCCACAGGTGAAGCGGGTACTCCCGGCTGAAGTGGTACGTCAGCCCGGACTCGCCGTCGGAGTGCGGCGGGGCCACGATGCCCCGGGTGCCGAAGATCTCGCGGGCGTTGTCCTGCCAGTCGGGTATCTGCCGGTCGACCAGGGCGGCGAGGGCTTCGGTGACCTCGGGGAGGGCGGCGCTCGCGGCGGAGGCGGTCTGGAGGTTGAGGTTAGCGTCGTGGGTGAACGCCCCCGACCAGGCCGTGTTCCAGTCGCCGGTCCACAGGCCGGTGAGGCGGGGCGGGAGGAGGCCGCTCGCGGAGAGCAGGTGGTAGCGGCCGGCGGCGAAGAGGCGTTCCAGCAGCGCCGGGCTCTCCGGCTTCACCAGCAACTGCGAGCCGGGAAGGGCGCGTTCGGCGGGGTCGGCGCCGAGGTCGAGGGTGACGCGCGCGTAGGCGGGCCGGTGCACGCAGACGTGCCGGTCGAGGAGCCGGGCGTAGGCGTCGGACGCGGACTCCGCCTCGGACGGCACCTCGGGCTCGGGGACCAGCTCGCGCAGGGCCTCGACATGGGGTGCCGTGTCCAGCTCGCCGGTGTGGCGTACGACGCGGGTCAGCAGCAGGACGGACTCGGCGCCGGTGATGTGGACGCCGGGCGTGACGAGCGCGGTACGGGCGCCGCCCGTGGGGACGACCAGGGTGATGCCGGTGTAGCGGCGGTCGCTGCCGGGGTGGCGGACGCGCAGGGTGAGCAGGGCCCCGTCGGCGGCGCGGACGATGCTCTGGCCGACCAGCAGGGTGTGGGGGGCGCCCGGGAGCCGGTGGTCGAGCGAGACGACCAGGTCGGCCGCCTCGACGTGCTGGACGATGACGTCGTCCGCGCGGGAGACGAAGACCCGGCCGTGCCCCTCCCCGCACTCGGTGTCCAGGACGCCGGTGGTGAAGTCGACGGACCGGCGGTAGCCGCCGGTGGCCGTGCGCGGGCGGCGCAGCCGGATCTGGAAGGCGGGGTGGAAGGGCTGCACCCACTGGAGTGGGCGGCCGTCGGTGAAGTCCTCGGCCGCGTCGAGCTCGCCCGCGAGCAACCGGTCCTGGAGTGCGGGGAGTTCGGCGGCCAGGCGGGGCGGGCGGGCATGCTCGGCACCGTTGGGGCGGACGAGGGTGTGGTGGGTGACGACGACCCGCTCGTCGCCCGGGCCGCCGAAGAGGAGGGCGCCGTGGTGGCCGTTGCCGCTGAGGAAGCCGTCCTCCCAGCGCGCGGCCGGCCGGGGTTCCCAGGTGCCGTGGACGGGTCCGTCGGTCATGGCCGGAGCACCGCCGCTCCGTGGCGGCCCAGGACCACCTCGTCGGTGACGGTCCTCCCGGTCAGCAGGTCGAGGTGGGTGCCCGGCACGGTGACGGTCACCGTGCCGCGTCCGTGGTGGAGGAGGAACAGCAGGTCGCCGCGGCGGACGGCTTCGACCTGGTCTGGCAGGGCGTCCAGGACCGGCCGGACCCCGGCGTCGGCGGCGATCCCGGCGAGCAGACCGCGCAGCGCGTCCGGTTCGGGGAGCGTGGAGAGGTACCAGGCGCGGCCCCTGCGCAGCACGGCGGGCAGCCCGTCGAGCTCACCGCCCTGGTAGGCGGCCTCCGTGGTCCCGTCCGCGCTCTTCTCGATCTCCTCCGACCACAGCGTGCCGCGGAACGCGCCGGAGGGGCCGTCGCACTCGGCGTGCTCCCCCGCGTCCAGCGGCCACCACTCGTGCAGGACGCGGATGCCGAACAGCTCGCGCAGCCTGGCGTCCATGCCGCCGGGGCGTACCCGGTCGTCCTCGTCGGCGACGCCGGTGAGGAAGCCGGAGACGAGGGTGCCGCCCTGGCGGACGTACGCGAGGAGGTTGTCGATCGTCTGGTCGGTGAGGGCGTAGAGCTGGGGGACGACGACCAGCCTGTAGGCGGTGAGGTCGTGTCCGGGGTGGGCGAAGTCGGTGGTGAGGTGGGCCTCCCACAGGGCGCGGTGCCAGGCCCGGAGCACGTCCGGGTAGTCGACCTCGCGGGAGAGCCGGCCCTCCTGGGCGCCGGCCCACCAGGCGTCCCAGTCGTGCAGGACGGCGATGTCGTTGTCGGTGTGACTGCCCGTCACATGCGGGGACAGTGCGGCCAGTTCGGCGCCGAGCTGCTTGACCTCCTGGTAGGTGCGGCCCTCCTCCCCCGCGTGACTGACCATCCCCGAGTGGAACTTCTCGGCACCCTGCCGGGACTGGCGCCACTGGAAGTAGCAGACGGCGTCGGCGCCGCGGGCGACGGCCTGGAGGGACCAGAGCCGGTTCAGGCCCCGGGGCTTGGGATGGTTCACACCCCGCCAGTTGACCGGCCCCGCGGCCTGCTCCATCAGCATCCAGGGGCCGCGCGCCTGCGAGCGGGTCATGTCCTGCACGAGGGCGCCCTGCTGGGCGCCCAGCGGATCACGCGGGTCGGGGTAGAGGTCGACGGAGACGACGTCCTCCTCCGCGGCCCAGCGCCAGGCGTCCTGGCCGACCCACAGCGGCATGAAGTTGCTGGTCACGGGGATGTGCGGAGTGGCCCGGCGCACGATGTCCCGCTCGGCGACGCAGCACTCCAGGAGCATGTCGGAGGTGAACCGCTTGAAGTCCAGCACCTGGGTGGGGTTCTTCATGTAGTGGGCCTGGCGGGGCGTGTGGATCTCGGCCCAGTCGCCGTAGCCCTGGCTCCAGAAGGCGGTGCCCCAGGCGGAGTTGAGGGCGTCGAGGGTGCCGTAGCGGCCCTGGAGCCAGGTGCGGAAGCGGGCGGCGGCCTGGTCGCTCCAGTCGTAGGTGCAGTACTCGTTGTTGATGTGCCACATGGTGAGGGCCGGGTGGCCGCCGTAGCGGGCGGCGAGGTCCTCGGTGACGGCGGCGGCGTACCGCCGGTAGGTGGCGCTGGAGTGGGAGAAGTGCTGGCGGCCGCCCCAGTGCTCGGTGCGGCCGTCCTCGGTGACGGGCAGGGTGTCGGGGTGGAGGTGGCCCATCCACGGCGGCGGCGAGGCGGTCGGGGTGGCGAGGACGACTCCGACGCCGTTCTCGTGCAGGAGGTCCATCAGCCGGTCCAGCCAGCCGAAGTCCCGCTCTCCCGGCCGCGGTTCGAGCTTCGCCCAGGAGAACACGCCGAGGGTGACGGAGTTGACGCCGGCGGCCCGCATCAGCCGGACGTCCTCGTGCCAGGTCTCCTCGGGCCACTGCTCGGGGTTGTAGTCGCCGCCGAAGAGGATGCGGCCGCGGGTGGCGTCCTGGAGGCCCGGGCTCACGCCGGCTCCCCGTACTGGATGCCCCGCCCGTTGGTGGCGATGTAGACGCGGCCGTACAGCCGCGGGTCGGCGGCGATGGTCGCGCCGATCCAGCCCCACTGGTGCCGGTCGTCGTTGACCCGCACCCAGGTCCTCGCGGCGTCGTCGGAGCGGTACACGGCGGTGATCGTCTCCGTGGAGCCGACCTGGTAGACCGCCGGGTAGTCGGCACCGTCGGCGGCCTTGCCGAAGGCCAGGGTGTACGAGGCCCAGCAGCTCGGCACCTTGGTGAAGGTCGCCCCGCCGTCGGTGGACCGGTACAGGCCGTTCCCCTTGGTGCTCAGCCACAGGTCGCCGGAGCGCCCCGGGGCCGCGGCGAGCTGGAACTGGCTGTCGCCGGAGGGCAGTCCGCCCGCGCGCCCGGCGAAGGTGAGCCCGCCGTCCGTACTGGCGAACAGGGTCCCGGTGTCGGTGTCGTACGCGTAGAAGCGCGCCGGGTCGGCCGGGTCCGCGAGCGGGGTGGCGCCCTTGGGGAAGGTGGCGACCTCGGACCAGGTCGCGCCGTTGTCCGTGGAGCGCTGGGCCGGGTACTTGGTGCCGTCCCAGTGCACGAAGGTCCACAGCAGCACGCTGCCGTCGGCGTTGGTGGCGATCGGCCCCGGCGCGTCCTTGGCGAGGGCGGGCTGGGCCGGGAAGGGGGCCCAGGTCCTGCCGCCGTCGTTCGAGAAGGCGCCGTTGCCGTGGTCGCCGAAGCCGGTGCGCACGACGTACGACGGCTCGGCCGCGGCCTGCGCGAGTCCGGTCGCCGACCCGAACACCGGGTTGGAGGCCATCCCGCGCGAGGGCGAGGCGGTGAGCCGCTCGTGGTACATGACCCCGACGTCCCCGAGCCCGCTGAGCAGGTGCGCCTCGCCGGTCGGGGGCGAGAGGAGGTGCCGTACCGAGGTCTCCTCCAGGCCGCGGATCTGCGGGGCCCAGTGCCTCAGGTCCCGGGTGCCGTAGAGGGTGGCGCCGGTGCCGTGGACGATGTGCCGGGAGTCGTACGGGTCGACGGCGAGGGCCTGGATCCACCAGCCGAACTTGGGCTTGTCGGCGCCGAAGGTGAGGAACGGGGTCTCGGACACGTCGAGCACCGCGGTGTCCTTGAGGGAGGTCCAGGTGCGGCCGCCGTCCGTGGTCCGGTACAGGGTGTCGACGGCGGCCCAGCGGTTGTTGGTGGAGACGACGACCGTGCCGGGGCGGCGGGCGTCCACGGCGGCCCCGCCGTACCCGAAGGTGTCGGGGGAACCGTCGCTCGTGGTCCCGCCCGGCTGCACCGGGGTGACGTCCGTCCATCTGCCGCTCGTGGTGGCCAACTTGTGCACACTGCCGTCGGACTGACCGTTGGGGCCGGGGGCGTCGGCGTAGGTGACGTACAGCTCGCGGGTGTGGCAGTCGTACGCGGCCCGGATCGGTACCTTGGCGCTCCTGCCGGAGGGCTGTCCGGGGACGGCCTCCCAGGTGGAGCCGTCGAGGGTGCGGTAGAGGGTGGCGGTGGTGCCGTCGGAGTCGCCCCAGCCGGCGTACAGCGTGCGTCCGGCGGCGACGAGCAGGGTGACGCCCTGGCCGCCGCCGGTGGGAGTCCCGGGGAAGCCGGTCGCGGCGGCCCAGGTGGCGCCCCGGTCGGTGGACCTGAGGAGCCCGTCATGGCGGGTCCCGAGCCACAGGGTGTCGCTGTCCCGGGGATCGACGAGCAGCCGCTCCCCCGTCCCGCGTCCGTCCTCGTTCCCGCCGAGCTTCACGGAGAGGTCGGTCCGCGCCCAGGTGGCGCCCCGGTCCTCGGAGCGCAGCACGGCCCCGTTGCCGGCCCAGGACTGCGCGTAGGTGCCGAGCGCGAGGTAGACCCGGTCGGGGTGGGCGGGGTCGACGGCCATGGCCTCGACCCCGAGCAGGTTCCAGTCGTCCCACCCGAGGTCGTCGTTGAGCGGGGTCCAGCGCGCGCTCCGGTCGTCCCACCGGTAGGCGCCGCCGATGTCGGTACGGGCGTAGGCGAGCCCGCGGACGGACGGGTGGAAGAGGACGCCGGTGACGAATCCGGTGCCGCCGATGACGACCTGGCGCCAGCGGTAGGAGGGGGTGGCGGCCTCGGCGGTCCCCGAGAGGGACGGAAGAGCGGTGATCGCGGCGGCGGCCGCGGTCCCGGCAAGAACAGCACGCCGGCCAAGTCTGGACGCAAGCATGACAAACCTCGCTCTGAACTAGGGGAGAGTGAGCCCACCAGGGGCGCGGGGAACTGCGCGACAAGCCACAACGAACCAGCGGCCGCCGACCGATCGACGCCCCCGGTCGGTCAAGCGCAGGTCACCCCTTTACCGCGCCCGTCAACATGCCCTTCTTGAAATGCCGTTGCACGAACGGAGAGGCCACCGCGACGGGGATCAACGCCAGCACCATCACGGCCATCTGCAGCCCGAGCGACGACAACTGCCCCGTACGCACCGCCTGTTGCAGCCCGGTCGGTGCTTCCGTGTTCTTCTGCACGAGCTGGATGAGCACGTTCTGCAGCGGCATCATCGACTGGTCGCTCAGGTAGATCGACGCGTTGAACCAGGCACTCCAGTAACCCACCGCGTAGAACAGCGAGATCACGGCCAGCACCGCCCGGGACAGCGGCATGATGATGGTCAGCAGGATCCGCAGGTCCCCGGCCCCGTCGAGCCGCGCGGACTCGGTGAGTTCGGGCGAGATCCCCATGAAGAAGGCCCGCAGCACCAGGATGTTGAAGACACTGACCGCGCTCGGCAGGATCAGCGACAGATAGGTGTCCGTGAGCCCCAGCGACTGCACCAGCAGATACGTCGGGATCAGGCCGGCCCCGAAGAACATCGTCGCCATCATGGTCACCAGGAAGAAGCGGTGCCCGAGACTTCCCGGCCGGGACAGCCCGTACGCCGCCAGCACCGACACCGCCATCGAGAACAGCGTGCCGACGAGGGTGACCCCGACCGACACCATGATGGCCCGGCTGACCTGCCCTCCGCTGAGCAGTTCCCGGTAGTTGACGAACGTGATGCCCTGCGGGATCACGACGAGGCCGCCGACCCGGTCGATCACCGGCTTGGGAGAGAGGCTGGTGACGATGACGATCCACAGCGGACCGAGCACGCCCAGGCAGCACAGGAGCAGCAGACCGCTCTTGGCGGTGACTCCGGCCCTGCTCGGCTCCTCCTCCCACACCGGGCGGGCGGGAGCCCTGAGACTGCGGACGAGCTGCGTGTTGAGGCTCACTTCTGGTACACCCCCTGCTCGCCCAGCAGGTGCGCGAACTTGTTCGCGGCCAGGACGAGACACACTCCGATGACTCCCTTGACGAGGCCGACCGCGGCCGCGTAGCTGAAGTCGCCGTTCTGGATACCCATGTTCCACACGTAGGTGTCGAGGACCTCGCTGGCCCCGGCCCCGACCGCGTACCGCTGGAGCAGGAACTGCTCGAAGCCGACGCTGAGCGCGTCACCGACCCTGAGGACCAGCAGCAGGGCGATCACCGGGCGCAGCGCGGGCAGCGTCACGTGCCACATCCGGCGCCAGCGCCCGGCGCCGTCCATGGCGGCGGCCTCGTACAGGTCGGTGCTGACGGCGGCCAGCGCGGCGAGGAAGACGATGATCCCCCAGCCGGCGTCCTTCCACACGGCCTGCGCGGTGACCAGGTACTTGAAGAAGCTCGCGTTCGTCATCAGGTCGAAGCCGCTCCAGCCGTGGTTCTCCAGGGTCTGGGCGATGATGCCCGCGCCGCCGAAGATCTGCTGGAAGACGGTGACGACGAGGACCCACGAGAAGAAGTGCGGGAGGTACATGATCGCCTGGGCCACCGCCCGGACCCGGGGCCGGACCACGCTGTTGATGAGCAGCGCGAGGGCGACGGGGACCGGGAAGAACAGCACCAGTTGGAGCACGAACAGCACGATGGTGTTCTTCGCGGCGCCCCAGAACAGCGGGTCGTCGACCATCCGCGAGAACTGCTCGACGCCGACCCAGGGGCTGTGGAAGATCGCGGTGACGCCGTTGCTGGAGACGTAGGGGTCGTAGTCCTGGAAGGCGACGACGTTGCCGAGCAGCGGGACGTAGTTGAAGAGCAGGAGCAGGGCCATGACCGGCAGCGTCATCAGGATGAGCGTGCGGTCCCGGCGCAGCCGGACCCGGAAGGGGATCCTGCCCGCCTTGGCCTGCTTGCGCGGCGCCCGCTCCGTCGCCGAGGCGGCGACCGCGGCGCCGACCGCGGCCGTCGGTTCCTCGACGGCCGCGGGGGGTCGGGTCCCGTCGGGCCGGCTCCCGGCCGTGAGAGACATCAGTTGGCGCTGCCGTTCTTGTCGATGAGCTGCTTGTACCAGTCGCGCAGTCGGTCGCCGCCGGAGGACTTCCAGGTGGAGATGGCGGCCTGGACGTCCGACAGCTTGCGGTTGCCGCGCACGTAGTCGATCTCGAGCTGCTCGAACTGGCTGGAGAGGCTGGCGTAGCGGGTCGGCTCGACGATGTTCATGCCGAAGGTGGACGTCTTCTTCATGAAGGCGCCCATCCGCTGCTGCCACTCGACCTGCTTGCGGGCGACCTCGGGGAAGTCGGGGTGGGCGAAGTAGGCGGCCGGCGCGGCCAGCATCACCCAGGCGTTGAGCACCTCGGAGTTGCCGAGGTCGTTCTTGACCGGGACGCCGTCCTTGACCGTGTAGTGGGTGCCCTCGACGCCGTAGTCGACGAGCATCCGCTCCTTGGTGCCGTAGGGCGCGGCCGAGAAGTCGGCGGCGGCCAGGGCGTTCTCGATGGTGGTCTTCGAGGCGCCCTTGCGGATCATCGACCAGATGGTGGCGGGCTGTGAGGCCCACAGGGTCGGGTCGCCGCCGTCGGCGCCGTAGATGTCGATGACGTCGATCTCCAGGTCCGGGTTGGACTGGGCCTGCTCGGAGACCTTCCCGTACCAGTCGGCGACGTTGGTGTTCCAGACCAGGATCTGTCCGGCGGTGAAGCGCTGGCCGGCATCGCCGGTGCGCGCCTTGTCGTCGGGGTGGACCACCCCCGCGTCGAACAGCTTGCGGACCCACTCCAACGCCTCGAGGTACTCGGGCTGTTCGATGCGGTACGTCAGTTTGCCGTCGTCGCCGGTGTTCCAGCCGAGCGTCCCGGAGGGGCGGACGCCGAAGTTGTTCCACGCGGACCAGGTCATGTCACCGCAGGCCCACACCTTGGCCCTGGCGCTGGTGGCCTCCTTGGCCCAGCTCAGGAACTCGTCGGGCGACTTGGGCACCGCGTACCCCTTCTTGTCGAAGAGGTCCTTGCGGTACAGGGGCGCGATCCAGTTCGCGGTGGCGGCCGGCATCGGAATGCCGCGCAGCGCACCGCCGAAGATGCCCATGCGCCAGGCATCGGTGGGGATCGCGGCCAGGTTCGGGTACTTCTTGACCTTGTCGCCCGCCAGATAGGGGCTGAGGTCCATGAACTTCGCGGTGACGGCGTTGGAGATCTTGCCGACCAGCTCCCAGCTCGGCACGACCACCATGTCCGGTATGGAGCTGGAGGCGAGGACCGCGCCGAGCTTCTCGCCGTAGGTGTTGCCGTCCTGGTTCTGCCAGGTGATCTTGGTGCCCGCGGCGGTGTCGAGGGCCTTGTAGTAGGCGCAGCCGGCCTTGGGCGGGGAGCCCCAGAAGGGGGACATGATCCTGATGGAGGCGCCGGTGCCGAGCTTCTTCGGGACCGAGGTCCGCAGGGCCGCGAGGTCGACCTTGCCGGTGTAGCCGGCGGCCGAGCCGTTCTTCGACGGGAGGTCGGGGCTGGCGACCGAGCTGGACACGAACGCCGGGAGCAGCTTGTCCGCGGCCTTGCCCGATGTGGTTCCCTCGCGCGATTCGCTGTCCGAACCGCCGCAGGCGGCAAGCAGCGGCATCCCTCCGGCCACCGCGGCGGTGGCGACCGCCGTCGAGGCGAGGAAGCTTCTCCGGCTCGGCCCGGAGGAGGCGGAAGCGGCGTTCGGCGTCATTGCGTCAACCCTTCATGGCGCACCAGGACACCCGGCGGTGGAGCCGTCGGCTGCGGTGTCTTGAGTGGAACTGGCTGAGCTGAAGCGATGCCTCGACCTGTGCGACGGAATCCGTAGTCGAAGCGCTTCGATGTTGCTGCGAGGTTAAGTGAACACCCGGGGGTGCACAAGGGTCGATCCCAAGATTCCTCCGCGGTGCAGGAGGTGACCTTTTCTTATGCACCGCTTGAAGTGGCGGTGCTGATCCCTTGACACCCACCCCGGTGTCGAATGAGCATCGAAGCGCTTCGAAAGCATCGCACCGATCCATCGCAAGGGGATCCCCACGTGACCGCACACCCGCCGCACACTCCGCCGTTTCGCGATCCGCACCTGCCCTTCGCGAAGCGCATCGACGACCTGCTGTCGCGGCTGACCCTCGACGAGCGGATCGGTTTCCTGCACCAGTTCGCGCCCCCCGTCGAACGGCTCGGCATCGCCGCGTTCCGCACCGGCCAGGAGGCACTGCACGGCGTCGCGTGGATGGGCCCGGCGACGGTGTTCCCGCAGGCCGTCGGCCTCGGCGCGACCTGGAACACCGAACTCGTACGGCGGATCGGCGAGGCGGTGTCCAAGGAGGTCCGGGCCATGCGTGCCCGGGACGACCGGGTCGGCCTCAACATCTGGGCGCCGACGGTCAATCTGCTCCGCCATCCGCTGTGGGGCCGCAACGAGGAGGGCTACTCGGAGGACCCGAAGCTCACCTCGGCCATCGCCACCGCCTACACCCACGGGCTGCGCGGCGACCACCCCACGTACTGGCGCACGGCCCCGGTGCTCAAGCACTGGCTGGCCCACAACAACGAGACGGACCGGGCCACTTCGTCGAGCTCGGTGCGGCCGCGCGTGCTCCACGAGTACGACCTGCGCGCCTTCCGCGAGGCGGTCGAGGCCGGCGCGGTGGCCGGTGTGATGCCGGCGTACAACCTGGTCAACGGCCGCCCCAACCACGTCTCGCCGTATCTGCGCGAGCACCTGCGCGCCTGGACCGACCAGGAGCTGCTGGTCTGCTCGGACGCGGGCGCGCCCTCCAACCTGGTCGACCACGAGCACTACTTCGACACCCACGAGGAGGCCACCGCCGCCTCCCTGCGGGCCGGCGTCGACAGCTTCACCGACCACGGCACGGACAGCTCGCAAATGATCGCGCGCATCCAAGGGGCCCTCGACCAGGGCCTGTTGACGGAGGCCGAGATCGACATCGCGGTCCGCCGGCAGCTCTCGGTCCGCTTCCGGCTCGGCGAGTTCGACCCGGAGCACGACCCGCACGCCGGCGTCCGCGACTTCGACACCCCGGCGCACCGGGCGCTGGCCCAGGAGGCCGCCGAGCAGGCGATCGTGCTGCTCAGGAACGACGGGGTGCTCCCGCTCGCCCCGGACACCCGGCTCGCCGTGGTCGGTCTGCTCGCCGACGAGTGCAAGCTCGACTGGTACAGCGGCACCCTCATGCACCGCTCCACCCCGCTGGAGGGGCTGTACGAGCGGTTCGGCGCGCAGCGGGTGGAGTTCGCCGAGGGCGTGGACCGGGTCCGGCTCAGGACCTCCGCCGGGACGTTTCTGCACGTCCTGACCGGCGAGAACGGCGAGGACGAGGTGCGCGGCGCCGAGGGCGCCCTGGACCCGGCGCTCCTCGCGGGCCGCACGGACCTGCCCCCGCTGACGACGGACGCGACGGGCACCGAGTTCGCGCTGATCGACTGGGACGAGGGCGTCCTCACGCTCCGCGCCCCCGACGGCCGCTACCTCTCCGTCGCCGAGGACGGGTACCTGCGCGCTTCGGCCGACCAGCCCGGGGGCTGGGTCGTCCAGGAGACCTTCCGCCTGGAGCAGCACGGCAGCGGTCACCTCCTCAGGCACATCGGCACAGGCCGCCACGTCGCAGTCGCCGCGGACGGGGTGAAGGTTGCCGACGAGAACCCGGAGACCTTCGAGCTGATCCTCGTCGAACGTGGTGAGGACGCGGTGACCCGTGTTACCTCCGACGCCGACGTCGTCCTGGTCGTCGCGGGCAACGACCCCCACATCAACGGCCGCGAGACCGAGGACCGCGCCTCCCTGCGGCTCCCCGCCCACCAGGAGCGCCTGCTGCGGGCGGCGCGCGCCGCGAACCCGCGGACCGTGCTGGCCCTGGTCTCGGCCTACCCGTACGCGGTCGACACGGCCGGCCTGGCCGCGGCCCTGTGGACGGCCCACGGCGGCCAGGCGGCCGGCACCGCCCTGGCCCGCGTCCTGGCCGGTGACGTCTCCCCCGCCGGCCGCCTCCCGCAGACCTGGTACGAGAGCGACGCCGACCTGCCCGGGCTCCTCGACTACGACGTCATCGGCAGCCGCCAGACCTACCTGTACTTCGAGGGCACGCCCCTGTTCCCGTTCGGCCACGGGCTGTCGTACACGACCTTCTCGTACGGCGACCTCGTCTCCCGTACGACGGAGAGGGCGCTGCACGTCTCGTTCACGGTCACCAACACCGGTGACGTCACGGCCGACGAGGTCGCCCAGCTCTACACCCGTGCGATCGACCCGGCGCTGCCCCGCCCGCGCCGCGAGCTGCTGGCCCACCGGCGGGTGACGCTCGCCCCGGGCGCCGAGGTGGAACTGTCCTTCGAAGTCCCGCTGCGCGCCTTCGAGTTCTGGGACGTGGCGCAGGGCAGGTGGCGGCTGGAGCCGGGTCCGTACGAGCTGCTGGCCGGTGCCTCCAGCGATGACGTCCGGCTGCGGACCACGGTGACCCTCGACGGTGAGCCCGGCGCGCCGCGGCCCGTGCTCCGACGGGGCCTGGCGGGCGCCGACTTCGACGAGCACAGCGGGGTCGAGATCGTCGACCGGACGCGGACGGCGGGTGACGCGGTGACGGCCGCCGAGAGCCTTACCGGTGAACTCGTCTACCGGGACTGCGACTTCGGCACCGGCGTCACCCAGGTGACGGTGACGGTGTCCGGCGCGGGCGCGGCCGAACTGTCGCTGGACGGCGGTGCGGTGCTCGCCTCGTGGGAGGTGACGGAGTCCGAGTCGGGACCGTACGACTACAGCATCCTCGGCGCCGGGCTCGTCGCCGAGGGCGTGCACGACGTGCGTCTCAGGCTGCGCGGCCCGTTGCGACTCGCGCACGTCGGCTTCTCCGGTTGAGGGTCCGGAGCGGCCGACACCCAAGAAGGGGCCCGGCACCGGAAGGCATCGGTGCCGGGCCCCTTCGAGGAGCCTATATGAAAATGGTTCCCATGAGCTAGAGCGCGAGCCCGGTCAGCACCAGCACCCGCTCGTACGTGTAGTCGTCCATCGCGAACTTCACGCCCTCGCGGCCCACACCGGACTGCTTGACGCCGCCGTACGGCATCTGGTCGGCTCGGTAGGAGGGCACGTCGCCGATGACGACACCGCCGACCTCGAGGGCGCGGTGGGCGCGGAAGGCGGCCTGGAGGTCGTGGGTGAACACGCCCGCCTGGAGGCCGTACTTGGAGTCGTTGACCGCGGCGAACGCCTCGGTCTCGCCGTCCACCTTCTGCACGGTCAGGACGGGGCCGAAGACCTCCTCGCAGGAGATCGTCGTGTCGGCCGGGACGTCGGCGAGGACGGTCGGCGCGTAGGAGGCGCCGTCGCGGTCTCCGCCGGTGAGCAGGGTGGCGCCCGCCTCGACGGCCTGTTTCACCCAGGCCTCGACGCGCACCGCCGCGTCCTCGCTGACCAGCGGGCCGACGTCGGTCTTGTCGTCGGCCGGGTCACCGGTGACCTGGGCCTCGACGGCGGCGACGATCCGCGGGAGCAGCCGGTCGTACACCGACGCCTCGGCGATCACCCGCTGCACGGAGATGCAGGACTGGCCGCCCTGGTAGTTGGAGAAGGTCGCGATGCGGGTCGCGGCCCAGTCGAGGTCGGCGTCGGAGGCGAAGTCGCCGAGCACGACCGCGGCGCCGTTGCCGCCCAGCTCAAGCGTGCAGTGCTTGCGCGGCACCGAGTCCATGATCGCGTAGCCGACCTTCTCGGAGCCGGTGAAGGAGATGACGGGCAGCCGCTCGTCCTGGACGAGGGCCGGCATCCGGTCGTTCGGGACGGGCAGGATGCTCCACGCGCCGGCGGGCAGCTCGGTCTCCGCGAGCAGCTCGCCGATGACCAGCCCGGAGAGCGGGGTCGCCGGGGCCGGCTTCAGGATGATCGGCGCGCCGGCCGCGATCGCCGGGGCGATCTTGTGGGCGCACAGGTTGAGCGGGAAGTTGAAGGGCGCGATCCCGAGCACGACCCCCTTGGGGAAACGGCGGGTCAGCGCGAGACGACCCTGGCCGCCGGCGTCGGTGTCGAGGCGCTGGGCCTCACCGCCGTTGAAGCGCCGGGCCTCCTCCGCGGCGAACCGGAACACGGACACGGCTCGGCCGACCTCGCCCCGGGCCCACTTGATCGGCTTGCCGTTCTCGGCGGAGATCAGTTGCGCGATCTCCTCGGTGCGCTCGACGAGCCTGCGGCTGACGTGGTCGAGGGCGGCGGCGCGGACGTGGGCGGGCGTGGCGGCGAACTCGTCCCGTACGGCGTACGCGGCGGCCACGGCCTCCTCGATCTGCGCGTCGTCCGGCACGGCGACCTTGCCGACCAGCCGGCCGTCCCACGGGGAGGTGACGTCGAAGGTGTCCTCGCCGGTGACCTGGCGGCCGGCGAGCCAGAAGGCGTGGGTGGAAGTCATGTCCCCACGGTAGGGCCGGGAGGGCGGGATCGAATTTGTCCGGGGTGTACCAGTGGGGCACTCGGACACTCCGGTTCGGCGCTCCCGGCGGCGCCTACTCCGCCGCCGTCGCCTTCAGCGCGAGCCACAGCTCCATGCGCACGTCCGGATCGTCCAGGGAGCGGCCCAGGATCTCCTCGACGCGGCGCATCCGGTAGCGCAGGGTGTGCCGGTGGACGCCCAGGTCGGCGGCGGCCGCGTCCCACTGGCCGTGCCGGGAGAGCCAGGCCCGCAGCGAGGCGACCAGGTCGCCCCGGCCGGTCGCGTCGTGCTCGTACAGCGGTCGCAGCAGGCCGTCCGCGAAGGCCCGCACCGCGTCGTCGGCGAGCAGCGGCAGCACCGATCCGGAGGCGAGCTGTTCGTGCTCGACGTACACCCGGCCCCGCCGGCGGGCGACCGAGAGCGCCTGCTCGGCCTGCTTGTAGGCGGCCGCGGCGGTGATCGGTCCCGCGGGGGCCGAGACGCCGACGACCAGTTCGGCCTCGTCCGCGGCGCCCGCCTGGGCCCGCGTCCGCGCCGCCTCCCGCGCCAGCGCGTACTCCGCGCACGCGGTGACGGCGGCCCCGCCGTCCGCGGCCAGCACCACCAGCCGCTCCCCCTCCGGCACCGCGAGCACGCTCTCCCCGGCGCGGGCCGCCGCGGACTCCACCGTCTCGGTGAGCGTCCCGAGCGGATCGCCGTCGGTGCCGACGGCCGCGGCGAGCGCGGCGGCGGACGGGACCCGGGCGGGGCTGTCGGCGGCGATCCGCACCGACGACACGGCGACCGTCTCGGCCACGACCAGCCGGAAGGGCGCGTCCAGGAGCCCGCCGTACAGGTCGCCCGCCACCGTGCGCGCGTGCTCCGGCTCCCCCGCGAGCAGCATCCGCAGGACGGCCGTCCCGATCCGCTGCTCGGCGGCGTGCAGGGAGCGGGAGCGCTCGGTGGTGAGCGTCAGCAGGGCGATCGCCGAGTGCACCGCGTACCGCTCCGCCGTGCCGAGCGCGGCGGCCGTCCCCACCGCCAGGGCGGCCCGGGGGCGCCGGCCGGTGCCCAGGGAGTGCAGCTCGACGCGGTCGTCGTTGTCGACGGTGCCGCCGACCACGGAGGAGGCGGGCGCGGGCCGCTCCCGCAGCCGCTCCACGTCGGCGGTCAGCCGGGCGGCCCGGCGGCCGGCCCACTCCGGGGCGGCGGCGACGACGGCGCCCGAGGCGTCGTAGAGCGCCGCCCAGCCGTCCACCTGGGAGGCGAGCGCGGCGAGCAGCCCCTCGGGGCCGTCGGTCAGGGCCTGCCGGGTCAGTTCGCGCTGGGCGGCGAAGCCCGCGGTGACGGACCGGTACTGGTCGGCCGCGATCGCCGCGGACACGGCCTTGCTGATGGCGAGGAAGGGGGTGCGGCGCGGGACTTCGAGCAGCGGGAGCCCCTCGTCGCGGGCGGCCTCGACGAGGGCCGCGGGGATCTCGTCGTAGTTGACCCCGACGGCGAACCCGAGGCCCACCACCCCGGCCCCGGCCAGCCGCTTCACGTACCGGCGCATGGCGTCCGGGTCCTCCGCGTCCAGTTTCAGCGCGGTGATCAGCAGCAGCTCGCCGCCCTCCATGTAGGGGACGGGGTCGGCGAGCTCGCTGACGTGCGCCCAGCGCACGGGCACGTCCAGCCGGTCCTCGCCCGCGCGCACGGTCAGCTTGAGCGCGGAGTGGTGGACGAGCGAGGCGAGGGTGGGGGGCATGGGGCCTTCAGGGCTCGGGACTGCGCAGCTCGGGACTGCGGAGCTTTGGACTGCGGGGCGGAGCGATCGCAGCGATCTTTTGGCCGCCGTGTATGAACGGCCTGTGACGATTCTGCCTCACCGTACGGTCCTCGGGTCACGTCACCCGCGCAGATCCACCAGCAGCGGCGGCGCGTGCTCCCCCGTCACCGTGGTCAGCGACAGCACCGCGTGCCCGGGCGGCACCCCGTGCGCCAGCTCGGACGCGGACCAGCGCTCCCGCTCGACCTGCCGCACGGTCACCGCCCGCGCGGTCGGCGCCTTGCCGGTGATGACCCGGCGCACCGCGTGCAACGCCTTGCCGGCCGGGGTCTCGGCGATGATCTGCCGGTCGGTGACGTCCCGCGCCTCGATCCACTCCTTGCCCCACACCTCGGCGAAGTCCTGACCGTCCCACGGGGTGAGCCCGGACAGCGCCATCCGGCACCCGATGGCACCGAGCAGGGGCCCGCGCAACGGCCGCGGCACGTCGTCCAGGGTCCGCAGCGTCAGCACCACTCCCGCGTTGCCGGACCGCAGCCGCTGCACGCCCCGCACGGCCTCCGGGGTCACGACACCGGTGGCGTCGTCGACGACCAGGCAGGCGAACAGCGACCGGTCCTCGCGCACCGCGACACTCGCGGTGAACTGCGCGAGCACCAGCCGGGCCAGGATCCGGGAGGCGTCGGCGTGGCCGCGCTGGGGCAGGTCGATCCGGACCCGCACGGGATGGTCGAGGGCCTTCAGCGAGAACGGCCGCGACCCGCCGGCCGAGTCCTGGGCAGCGCTCTGGAAGAACGTCGCGAAGGCGGGCCGGTCCAGCAGCGCGACCCGGTCCGCGAGGATGCCCCCCACGTCCCCGGGATGCCCCATCTGCCGCTCCCGCGCGTCGAGTTCCCGCAGCAGCGACTCCTGCCCGGAGTCCTCCAGGCCCTTGCGCAGCGCGGCCAGCGGCCCGGGCGCGCCGTCGAGCAACTGCCGCAGCTCCGGTACGGAGGGGAAGCGGCCGTGAACCGCCCGGAACGGCCCGAGAAGCTGGGCGAGCACGGTGGTCGACCGGCGCGTGTCGCCCCCCTGATGCGGCTCGGCGAGGTCCCCGACGAGCGCCTCGGCGAGCACGGCCGCGGCTTCGTCCGGATCGGTCGTCCCGCCGTACAGGTCGAGGTCGTACACCGACTCAGGATTCCCGATCTGTACGACGACGTCGTAGGCGTCGGCCGGCCCGAGCCCCGCGCCCGCGGCACCGACCACCACGACGGCGGCCCGCCCGGCGAGCGCGTGCAGGCACAGCGACTCGGCGATCGGCCTGACGACGGTCCCGGTCTTCCCGGACCCGGCCGGGCCGACGGCCAGCAGCGAGGTCCCGAGCAGCTCGGGCCCGAGCCCCAGCCCGGCCCCCCGGTAGGCGTACGGGTTGCGGGCGTCGTCGGCGGTGGTGCCCAGCCGCACCTGGCCCGTGAGGAGATCGTGCCGGGCTAGCCGCGCGGGCAGGTCCCGCTCCCCGGACGGGTGCACACAGGCGGCGGCGCCCTCCTGGAGCACGGCGCTGGTGAAGGTGGCCAGGCTGAACCGGCCGCCGCGCACGCCCTGCCAGGCCCGCTCGATCCGTGCGTGGTCGACGTCCCGCATCGACCCGGCCCTGGCCTCGGCGGCCAGCCGCTCCGCGGCGGCCACGGCACCGGCGGCACGGAGCTCGGGGTACTCGGCGGGGTCCTGCTCGGGGGTGGGGGGCGGCTCGTGGGCCGGGGCGGCTCGTCGCCAGGCGGGGGGTCCGAACCGGCGCCAGACCTCGCCCCAGCGGCCGAGCTTGCCCACGACGACCATGATGATCAACGCGACGAGCACCTCGTAGCCCTTGTAGAGCACGGCGGTGCCCGTCCGGCCCAGGTCACCGTCGGCACCGCGCCAGGAGTCGGGCGTGAACAGGGTGAGCGGGACCCACCACCAGCCGCCGACATAGCCGTTCTGGAGCAGCGACCAGACGAGCCAGCCGACGAGGAACGCGATCAGGGCACCACTGATCAGTTGCCGGCCGGGGATGAATTCCGGTTCCGCCTCCGGCCGGGGCCGGTGTCCGAACCGCCACACCCCGGGCAGGGTCTCGGGCCGCGGCGCCCGCAGCCAGGTCAGAAACGCCGAGTCGGCGGACTGCGGCGGCACCCCGGGCGCCCGGGACGGCATCGGCGGCATCGCCCCCCGTGCCCGCGGCACAGGATTCGCATGCGTGCCCCGCGCGTCCTGCGTCCCGTCGCTGTCCATCGCCCCTGCTCCCTGACCAGCCGTTCCGTCCACCGTCAGCGGCCAATCTAACGCGCCCGCAAGGGGAGTTCACCGATTGCGGGGCCGAGCCGTCACCCCGTCCCCGAAACCGGCTATGTCCACCACGGACAACCCGTTCCCGCGACAACGCCCACATGGAGCATGCCCACCCCCCGCCCCCCGTCCTAGCCTGCGAGAAAAGACTGGACACAGTCCGCGAAAATCTCCGCCCGCAACACCCCAGGAGCCCCTCATGACCGCACTTCCGCAGGAGCGCCGCGTCGTCACCGCCATCCCCGGACCCAAGTCGCAGGAGCTGCAGGCCCGCCGGGTCGCCGCGGTCGCGCAGGGTGTGGGGTCCGTGCTGCCCGTCTTCACGGCGCGCGCGGGCGGCGGGATCATCGAGGACGTCGACGGGAACCGGCTGATCGACTTCGGTTCGGGCATCGCCGTGACCTCGGTCGGCGCCTCCGCCGAGGCCGTCGTGCGCCGGGCCTCCGCCCAGCTCGCCGACTTCACCCACACCTGTTTCATGGTCACCCCGTACGAGGGCTACGTGGAGGTCGCCGAGGCCCTCGCCGAGCTCACCCCGGGTGACCACGAGAAGAAGAGCGCCCTGTTCAACTCCGGCGCCGAGGCCGTCGAGAACGCCGTCAAGATCGCGCGGGCGTACACCAAGCGCCAGGCCGTCGTCGTGTTCGACCACGGCTACCACGGCCGCACCAACCTCACCATGGCGCTGACCGCGAAGAACATGCCGTACAAGCACGGCTTCGGCCCCTTCGCGCCCGAGGTCTACCGCGTCCCGGTCGCCTACGGCTACCGCTGGCCCACCGGCCCCGAGAACGCCGGCCCCGAGGCCGCCGCCCAGGCCATCGACCAGATCACCAAGCAGGTCGGCGCGGAGAACGTGGCCGCGATCATCATCGAGCCGGTGCTCGGCGAGGGCGGCTTCATCGAGCCGGCGAAGGGCTTCCTGCCGGCGATCAGCCGGTTCGCCCAGGACAACGGCATCGTCTTCGTCGCCGACGAGATCCAGTCCGGCTTCTGCCGCACCGGCCAGTGGTTCGCCTGCGAGGACGAGGGCATCGTCCCGGACCTGATCACCACCGCCAAGGGCATCGCCGGCGGTCTGCCGCTCGCCGCCGTCACCGGCCGCGCGGAGATCATGGACGCGGCGCACGCGGGCGGCCTCGGCGGCACCTACGGCGGCAACCCGGTCGCCTGCGCCGGTGCGCTCGGCGCCATCGAGACGATGAAGCAGCTCGACCTCAACGCGCGGGCGAAGGCGATCGAGGCCACGATGAAGGCCCGGCTGACCGCCATGCAGGACAAGTTCGACATCATCGGCGACGTCCGGGGCCGCGGCGCCATGATCGCCATCGAGCTCGTCAAGGACCGCGCGACCAAGGAGCCGAACCCGGAGGCCACCGCCGCGCTCGCCAAGGCCTGCCACCAGGAGGGCCTGCTGGTCCTGACCTGTGGCACCTACGGCAACGTCCTGCGCTTCCTGCCGCCGCTCGTCATCGGCGAGGACCTTCTCGACGAGGGCCTCGACATCATCGAGCAGGCCTTCGCCCGCATCTGACGTCACCGGGATTCCGGGGCTGCGGTGGCCGGTGGCAGAGGGTGTGAAGAAGGTGTGCGAGGTGGTGGTGAGGTTGGGATTCCGCCTGTCGTACGCCGTCGCCCTGCCGTAGGTTCTACCCAGATGAGAGATACACCCCGCCCACAGGGGACTGTGGGTGACATCAGGCCGGGGCCTCCCCAGCTTCGACCTGGTCGTGCCCTCGCGCACACACATGGAGCCTCTGGCTCCGGATCTCCTCACCGATCGGACAGTCGCCCGCCCCAAACCCCCCGGGGCGGCCGACGAACCGATCTGATCGGCCGCCCCGGAACCACCCCCCCTGTTCCGGGGCGGCCGGCCTTCCTCACCCTCCTTCTCGGAGTCCCGGCCCTCCTCTTCGCCCTGATCACCTGGCAGGTCGTCGAGGACGGGCCGTTTCTGCGTGTGGACGAACGGGTCAGCGCCGCCCTGCGGCACCCGGACCGCCTCGGCAGCGGCCTCTCCGACCTGGGCAACATCCAGGTCGCCGTACCCCTGCTGGTCGTGGCACTGGCGTACGTGACCTGGCGGCACCGGCGCGCGGGGACGGACCGCTGGTGGCTGCCGGCCACCGCGGGCGCCCTTCTGATGGCCCTGGTCCCGGCGGTCGTGGTCCCCCTCAAGATCTGGACCGACCGCTCCGGCACCCCCGTGGTCCCCCCGGGCACCGGCTACTTCCCCTCCGGCCACACCGCCACCGCGGCCGTCGCCTACGGCACCGCGACCCTCTTCCTCCTCCCCCTCCTCCGGGCCGCCCGCGCCCGCCGGGCCCTGGCCCTCCTCTGCGCGCTGCTCGTCCTGGCCGTCTCGTACGGCCTGGTCCGCCGCGGCTACCACTGGCCCCTGGACGTCCTGGCCGGCTGGTGCCTGTCGGCCCTGCTCCTCGGACTGCTGGTCACGGTCGTCAGGCGGTACGGCACGAAGCCGGCGCAGGACGAGACGACGTAACCGGCGGCCGGTACCCGCGGGAAGCACCGTGCCCGACGAGCAGGACCGGGTGACCGTCAGCCGAAGTAGCCGTCGAAGGTCTTCTGGAACTCCCCGCCGGAGAAGCGGTCCCAGTTGATCGACCAGGTCATCAGGCCGCGCAGGGCGGGCCAGGTGCCGTGCGTGGTGTACGAGCCGCAGTTCGTCCCGCGGGTCAGGCAGTCGAGGGTCTTGGTGACCTCCGCCGGGGAGACGTAGCCGTTGCCCGCGTTCACCGAGGCGGGCATGCCGATGGCGATCTGGTCGGGGCGCAGCGCCGGGAAGACGTTCGCGGGGTCGCCGGCGACCGGGAAGCCGGTGAGGAGCATGTCGGTCATGGCGATGTGGAAGTCCGCGCCGCCCATCGAGTGGTACTGGTTGTCGAGGCCCATGATCGGGCCCGAGTTGTAGTCCTGGACGTGCAGCAGGGTCAGGTCGTCGCGCAGGGCGTGGATCACCGGGAGGTAGGCGCCGCAGCGGGGGTCCTGGCCGCCCCACTTGCCGGTGCCGTAGTACTGGTGGCCCATCTGCACGAAGAAGGTCTCCGGGGCCATCGACAGCACGAAGCGGGACCCGTACTTCGCCTTGAGCGTCTTCAGGGCCGAGATCAGGTTCACGATCACCGGCGTCTTCGGGTTCCTGAAGTCCGTGTCGTCGGCGTTCAGCGAGAGGGAGTGGCCCTCGAAGTCGACGTCCAGGCCGTCGAGGCCGTAGGTGTCGATGATCGAGGAGACCGAGGAGACGAAGGCGTCCCGGGCCGCTGTCGTCGTGAGCTGGACCTGGCCGTTCTGGCCGCCGATCGAGATGAGCACCTTCTTGCCCGCCGCCTGCTTCGCCCTGATCGCCGCCTTGAAGTCGGCGTCGGACTCGACGTTCGGGCACTCCGTGACCGGGCAGCGGGTGAAGCGGATGTCGCCGGAGGTGACCGAGGTGGGTTCGCCGAAGGCCAGGTCGATGACGTCCCAGCTCTCCGGGACGTCGGCCAGGCGCGTGTAGCCGGCGCCGTTGGCGAAGCTCGCGTGGAGGTAGCCGACGAGGGCGTGGGTAGGCAGGCCGGTGGAACTGCCCGCTGCCGTGGTCGCGTTGACGGTGGTCGATCTCGCCGACTCCCCCGCGTCGTTGACCGCCGCGACCTGGAAGCCGTACGCCGTCGAGGGCGCGAGGCCGCTCACGGTGACCGAGGTCCCGCTCGCCGTCTGGACCCTGACGCCGTCCCGGTAGACGGCGTAGCCGGTGGCGCCCGTGACCGCCGTCCAGGACAGGGCCACGCTGGAGGACGTGACCGTTCCCGTCCGCAGGCCCGTGGGGGTGGCGGGCGGCTGCCCCACGTCGACGCCGGGACCGATGAGGGACACGTCGTCCGCCTGGTACGCGCCCGTCCCGTACCAGCCGTGCGTGTAGAGCGTGACCTTGGTGGTGGCCGGCCCGGTGCGGAAGGTCGTGGTGAGCCGCTGCCAGTCAGGGGCCGACTGGGTCCAGGTGGAGACGTCCGTGGTGCCGGTGCCGCTCGCGCCGAGGTAGACGTAGGAGCCCCGGACGTGTCCGGCGAGCGTGTACTGCGCGTCGGGCCGCACGGTCACCGTCTGGGCGCACTGGGCGTAGTCGCTGCCGGCCGGGGTCGCCTGCAGCGCCGAACTCCCACTGTGCACAGGGGTGTTGACGGTCGTACCCGCGGAGCAGCTCCAGCCGTCGAGGCCCGCTTCGAAGCCGCCGTTGCGCACTAGGTCCGCGTCGGCCGCACGGGCGGCCGACGAGAGCGCGGTGACACCGGACAGCGCCAGCAGAGCGGCGGTCAGGGCGGCGAGGACGGGCCTGATGAGCGTGTTGGGTCCGGTGCGTTCCACAAGGGCCTCCGGGCATGGGGGAATTGGAGGGTGGAGCGCGCCCAACTTGGTCCAGACCAATACGGGTTGTCAAGACCCTTCACCACGGCTCGCGGCCGTTCCCTCAGCCGTCGCCCTCCGTCGCCAGACCCGCCGCCGCCTCGTGCATCGCCAGTTCGAGCAGTGCCGGGTCGACGAGCACGCCGGAGCCGTCCGGTGGGACCAGCCAGCGCACCCCTCCGCCGGCCACCCGGCCCGGGTACGGCACGACGATCCACGTACCGGCGCCGGCCGTGCGGATGCCGGTGCCGAGCCAGCGGGCCGCGGTGCCCGGCGGCACGAAGAACCCCATGCGGGCGTCGCCGAAGTCCACCAGCACCGGGCCGAGCTGGTCGAGGATGCGGGTGAGGACGTCGAGCGTCGGATAGCCGAGCTCGCCCGGCAGGATCAGTACGTCCCAGGCCTTGCCGGCCGGGAGCAGCGCCACCCCGAGGGGATTGCGCTCCCACTCCCAGCGGCAGGCCTCGGGATCCGGTGCGACGGATGCCAGCCACTCGACCGCCGTCTTCGCCCCTGTCATGAGAAGACCTCCCTCTCTCTCGTCGACGCTGTTCGCGTCACGAGGGAGAGAGGGTTTCCCGGCGGGCATTACGCGGGTTCTGACCACCCGTTGGGGTGAATCAGATCACATACGATCGTTCAGCTATCGAATCCCAGACCGAGCTTGTCCATGGTGCGCAGCCACAGGTTGCGCCGCCCGCCGTGCGCGTCGGCGCGCGCCAGCGACCACTTGGTGAGGGCGATGCCGGTCCAGGCGAAGGGTTCCGGCGGGAACGGCAGCGGCTTCCTGCGGACCATCTCCAGCGAGGTCCGCTCGGTGCGCTCCCCGGCCAGCAGGTCCAGCATCACGTCCGCGCCGAACCGGGTGGCCCCGACGCCGAGGCCCGTGTAGCCGGCCGCGTACGCCACCTTGCCCTGGTGGGCGGTGCCGTAGAACGCGGAGAACCGCGAGCAGGTGTCGATCGCACCGCCCCACGCGTGCGTGAAGCGAATCCCCTCCAACTGCGGGAAGCAGGTGAAGAAGTGCCCGGCGAGCTTGGCGTAGGTCTCCGGGCGGTCGTCGTACTCGGCCCGCACCCGGCCGCCGTACGGGTAGACCGCGTCGTAGCCGCCCCACAGGATGCGGTTGTCCGCGGAGAGCCGGAAGTAGTGGAACTGGTTCGCGGAGTCCCCGAGCCCCTGCCGGTTCTTCCAGCCGATCGCGGCGAGCTGCTCCTCGCTCAGCGGTTCGGTCATCAGCGCGTAGTCGTAGACCGGCACGGTGTACGCCCGGACCCGCTTGACCAGGTTGGGGAAGATGTTGGTGCCGAGCGCCACCTTCCGGGCGCGCACGGAACCGTAGGGCGTGCGTACGGCCATGCCGGCGCCGTACGGCTTCAGATCCAGGGCGGGCGTGTGCTCGTGAACCCGCACACCGAGCCTCAGGCACGCCCGCTTCAGGCCCCAGACCAGCTTGGCCGGGTTGAGCATGGCCACGCCCCGGCGGTCCCACAGCCCCGCCTCGAAGGTCGGCGAGGCGACCTGTTCGCGCACCGCGTCGGCGTCGAGGAACTCGACCCCCTCGGCGAGACCCTTCCCCTGGAGCTCCTCGTACCAGTCGCGCAGCTCCCAGGCCTGGTAGGTCTCGGTCGCCACGTCGATCTCACCGGTGCGCTCGAAATCGCAGTCGAGGTCGTGCCGGGCGACCGCCTTCTCGATCTCGTCGAGGTTGCGGGCGCCCAGCTCCTGAAGCTTGTGGATCTCGTCGGGCCAGCGGGTCAGCCCGTTCGGCAGACCGTGGGTGAGGGACGCGGCGCAGAAGCCGCCGTTGCGGCCGGAGGCGGCCCAGCCCACCTCACGGCCTTCCAGCAGGACGACATCCCGCTCGGGGTCGCGCTCCTTGGCGTTGAGCGCGGTCCACAGCCCGCTGTAACCACCGCCGACGACCAGCAGGTCGCAGGTCTCGGCGCCGGTGAGGGCGGGCTCGGGGTGGGGCCTGCCGGGGTCGTCCAGCCAGTACGGGACCGGCCGGGCTTCGGAAAGTGCCTTCGTCCAACGGCTCATGGCGCTCGGGGCCATGATTTCAACTCCCTACAGGGGATTCTGCGAAAAGGCCTATGCCTTTTGCTTGTTGCGGCGGTTGCTGACGACCATCGAGGTCAGCACCAGAAGGACGGCGACGAGGAACATGGTCGTGCCGATGACGTTGATCTGCACGGGCGTTCCGCGCTGTGCCGAACCCCAGACGAACATGGGGAAGGTGACGGTCGAGCCGGCGTTGAAGTTGGTGATGATGAAGTCGTCGAAGGAGAGCGCGAAGGCGAGCAGCGCGCCCGCGGCGATCCCGGGTGCGGCGATCGGCAGGGTGACCCGGACGAAGGTCTGGAAAGGACCGGCGTACAGGTCCTGCGCGGCCTGCTCCAGCCGTGGATCCATCGACATCACGCGCGCCTTGACCGCCGTCACGACGAAGCTCAGGCAGAACATGATGTGGGCGATGAGGATGGTCCAGAAGCCCAACTGCGCGCCCATGTTGAGGAACAGGGTGAGCAGCGAGGCCGCCATGACCACCTCGGGCATCGCCATCGGCAGGAAGATCAGCGAGTTCACCGCGCCGCGGGCCCGGAAGCGGTAGCGCACCAGGGCGAAGGCGATCATCGTGCCGAGGACGGTGGCGCCGATCGTCGCCCAGAACGCGATCTGGAGGCTGATCGACAGCGAGCCGCACATGTCGGCGACCCCGCAGGGGTCCTTCCAGGCGTCCGTGGAGAACTGCTGCCACTCGTAGTTGAAACGCCCCTTCGGCTTGTTGAAGGAGAACACCGTGACGACGACGTTCGGCAGCAGGAGATATCCGAGCGTGATCAGTCCCGCGATGACGACGAGATGACGCTTGAGCCAGTTGACGAAGGCCATTTAAACCAGATCCTCCGTGCCGGACCTACGGATGTAGAAGGTGACCATGAAGAGAATCGCGGCCATCAGGATGAAGGAAAGGGCCGCGGCCGTCGGATAGTCCAGGATCCGCAGGAACTGCGTCTGGATGACGTTGCCGACCATGCGGGTGTCCGTGGAGCCGAGCAGGTCGGCGTTCACGTAGTCGCCGGCCGCGGGGATGAACGTCAGCAGCGTCCCGGAGACCACACCCGGCATCGACAGCGGGAAGGTGACCCTGCGGAAGGTGGTGACCGGCTTGGCGTACAGGTCGCCCGCCGCCTCGTGCAGCCGCCCGTCGATGCGCTCCAGCGAGGTGTACAGCGGCAGGATCATGAACGGCAGGAAGTTGTACGTCAGACCGCAGACCACCGCGAGCGGGGTGGCCAGGACCCGGTCGCCGGTGGTCCAGCCGAGCCAGTTGGTGACGTCCAGGACGTGCAGCGTGTTGAGGGCACCGACGACCGGACCGCCGTCCGCGAGGATCGTCTTCCAGGCGAGGGTGCGGATCAGGAAGCTGGTGAAGAACGGCGCGATCACCAGGATCATGATCAGGTTCCGCCAGCGGCCCGCGCGGAAGGCGATCAGGTACGCCAGCGGGTACCCCAGCACCAGACAGAGGATCGTCGCGGCACCGGCGTACAGGATCGAGCGCAGGAACTGCGGCCAGTAGTCGGCCAGCGCGTCCCAGTAGGTGGCGAAGTGCCAGGTGACCGTGTAGCCGGTCTCCAGGGAGCCCGTCTGCACGGACGTGGAGGCCTGGTAGATCATCGGCAGCGCGAAGAAGACCAGCAGCCACAGGATGCCGGGGAGCAGCAGCCAGTACGGGGTGAAGCGGCCCCTTCTGCGCGGGGGCTTCTTCTCGGGCGCGGTCGGGGAGAGCGGCGGGGGCGCCTCGGTGAGCGTCGCCATCAGACCGTCGCCTCTTCCTGGATGCCGGCGTCGATGTCCTGGGCGGCGTCCAGTCCGAAGGTGTGCGCCGGGTTCCAGTGCAGGACGACCTCGGCGCCGGGCACGAGCCGGTCGTCGCGGTCGATGTTCTGGGCGTAGACCTCGAACTCGGGGCAGACGGGGCTGTCGATGACGTACTGGGTCGAGACGCCGATGAAGGAGGAGTCGGCGATCTTCCCGGTGATCCGGTTGCGGCCGTCGGGGATCTCGCCGGCCTCGTCGGCATGGGTGAGGGAGATCTTCTCGGGCCGGACGCCGACCAGCACCTTGCCGCCGGTCGTGGTCGGACCGGAGTAGCGCGCCTCGGGCAGCACCAGCTTTCCGCCGCCCGCCCTCAGCACGATCTCGCCGCCGCTCCTGGTGTCGACCTCGGCCTCGATGAGGTTGGAGGTGCCGAGGAAGTTGGCGACGAAGGTGGTCTGCGGGTTCTCGTACAGGTCGGTGGGCGAGCCGAGCTGCTCGACGCGGCCCGCGTTCATCACGGCGACCGTGTCGGCCATGGTCATGGCCTCCTCCTGGTCGTGCGTGACGTGCACGAAGGTGATGCCGACCTCGGTCTGGATGCGCTTGAGCTCGAGCTGCATCTGACGGCGCAGCTTCAGGTCGAGGGCACCGAGCGGCTCGTCGAGGAGGAGCACCTTCGGGGTGTTGATCAGCGCCCGGGCCACGGCGACGCGCTGCTGCTGGCCGCCGGAGAGCTGGTGCGGCTTCTTCCGCGCCTGCTCCCCGAGCTGGACGAGCTCCAGCATGTCCTCGACCTGCTTCTTCACCGACTTGATGCCACGGCGGCGCAGGCCGAAGGCGACGTTCTCGAAGATGTCGAGGTGCGGGAAGAGGGCGTACGACTGGAAGACGGTGTTCACCGGCCGCTTGTAGGGGGGCAGCCGGGTGACCTCCTGGTCGCCGAGGTGCACGGTGCCCGTGGTGGGCTCCTCCAGGCCGGCGATCATGCGCAGGGTGGTCGTCTTGCCGCAGCCGGAGGCGCCGAGCAGGGCGAAGAAGGAGCCCTGGGGCACGGTCAGGTCCAGCGGCTGCACGGCGGTGAAGCCGTTGTCGTACGTCTTGCTGATGCCGGCGAGGCGGACGTCGCCGCTGCCCTCGGTGTTCTTGTTCGTCACGGTGATCACGCCCCAGTCAGCTTCGCGAACTTCTCTTCAAAGGCCGTCTCTTCCTTCGCGCTCAGGGAGCGGAAGGCGTGGGACTTCGCGGCCATGGCCTTGTCGGGGATGATCAGCGGGTTGTTCGCCGCATCCGCGTCGATCTTCTCCAGCTCGGGCTTCACACCGTCGACGGGAGACACGTAGTTGATGTACGCGGCGAGCTCGGCGGCCTGCCGGGGCTGGTAGTAGAAGTCGATGAGCCGCTCGGCGTTCGTCTTGTGACGCGCCTTGTTGGGGATCAGCATGTTGTCGGTCGACGTCATGTAGCCGCTGTCCGGGATGACGAAGTCGATGTCCGGGCTGTCCGCCTTGAGTTGGACGACGTCACCGGCCCAGGCGACACAGGCCGCGAAGTCGCCGCTGGTCAGGTCGGAGGTGTAGTCGTTGCCGGTGAAGCGGCGGATCTGCCCCTTGTCGACGGCCTTCTGCAGGCGCGCGACGGCCGCGTCGTAGTCGTCGGTGGTGAAGTTCGCCGGGTCCTTGCCCATGTCGAGCAGGGTCATCCCGATGCTGTCGCGCATCTCCGACAGGAAGCCGACCCGGCCCTTGAGCTTGGCGTTGTCGAGCAGGTCGGAGATCGACTTCACCTCCTGGCCGTCGAGCGCCTTCTTGTTGTAGGCGATGACGGTCGAGATGCCCTGCCACACATAGGAGTACGCCCGTCCCGGGTCCCAGTCGGGATCGCGGAACTGCGCGGACAGGTTGGCGTAGGCGTGGGGCAGGTTGGAGGCGTCCAGTTTCTGGACCCAGCCCAGCCGGATGAGCCGCGCGGCGAGCCAGTCCGTCAGCACGATGATGTCGCGCCCGGTGTCCTGCCCGGCCGCCAACTGCGGCTTGATCTTCCCGAAGAACTCGACGTTGTCGTTGATGTCCTCGGTGTACTTGACCGAGATGCCGGTCTGCTTCTTGAACTGGTCGAGCGTGGGGTGGTGCTTCTCGCTCTCGTCCACGTCGATGTACTCGGTCCAGTTGGAGAAGTTGACGGTCTTCTCCTTGGCCGAGTGGTCTTCCGCGGAGACGCCGCCCTGGGTGTTGCCGGCCGCGGGGATGCCGCAGGCGCTCAGCGTCCCGAGGCCGCCGACCGCGAGCGCGCCGCCCGCGGAGGCGCGCAACAGGGATCGCCGGGTCATGGCGGCCCGGCCGTTGCGGAAGCTGCGCCGCATGGCGGCCACTTGGGCCGGCGACAGGCGGTCGGGCTCGTACTGCTCCATGCGCTGGTGCCCTTTCGGGAAAGTGGGCGGCCGCGGGTCGGGCGGCCTGTACGGCTATCGGTCCCCGAAGATCGTGCGGTGCCAGTCCTTCCTGACGACCGCCGTATTGTCGAACATAACGTGCTTGAGCTGGGTGTACTCCTCGAACGAGTACGCTGACATGTCCTTGCCGAAGCCGGACGCCTTGTATCCGCCGTGCGGCATCTCGCTGATGATCGGGATGTGGTCGTTGACCCACACGCACCCGGCCTTGATCTCCCGCGTGGCCCGGTTCGCCCGGTAGACGTCCCGGCTCCAGGCGGAGGCGGCGAGCCCGTAGGGGGTGTCGTTGGCGAGCCGGATGCCCTCGTCGTCGCTGTCGAACGGCAGGACCACGAGGACCGGTCCGAAGATCTCGGACTGGACGATCTCGCTGTCCTGGGCGGCATCGGCGACGAGCGTGGGCCGGTAGTAGGCGCCCTTGGCGAGTTCGCCCTCGGGCACCTCACCACCGGTCACCACGCGCGCGTAGCCGCGCGCACGGTCGACGAACCCGGCGACCCGGTCCCGCTGGACGTGCGAGATCAGCGGCCCGAGATCGGTGCCGGCGGCGAAGGGATCGCCCAGCCGGACGCTCTCCATGAGGGCGGCGGTCCGCTCGACGAACGCCTCGTACAGCGGCCGCTGCACGTACGCGCGCGTGGCGGCCGTGCAGTCCTGCCCGGTGTTGATGAGGGCGCCCGCGACGGCCCCGTTGGCGGCGGCCTCCAGATCGGCGTCGTCGAAGACGACGAAGGGGGCCTTGCCGCCGAGCTCCAGGTGCAGCCGCTTGACGGTGGCGGTGGCGATCTCGGCGACCCGCTTGCCCACAGCGGTCGATCCGGTGAACGAGGTCATGGCCACGTCGGGATGCCCGACCAGCCGCTCCCCCGCCTCCTTGCCGGTCCCGGTGACGATGTTGACGACACCGTCGGGGATCCCCGCGTCGGTGGCGGCCTGGGCGAAGAGAAGCGAGGTCAGCGGAGTGATCTCGGCGGGCTTCAGCACGATGGTGTTGCCCGCGCCGATCGCCGGGAGGATCTTCCAGGCGGCCATCTGGAGCGGGTAGTTCCAGGGCGCGATGGACCCGACGACACCGATGGGTTCACGCCGCACGTACGACGTGTGGTCCGCGGAGTACTCACCGGCGGACTGCCCCTGAAGATGACGGGCGGCTCCGGCGAAGAACGCGGTGTTGTCGATGGTGCCCGGAACGTCGAACTCCCGGGTCAGCTTCAGCGGCTTGCCGCACTGGAGCGACTCCGCGCGGGCGAAGTCCTCGGCACGGTCGGCGAGCACGGCGGCGAACCGGTGCAGGGCGTCGGACCGCTCGCCCGGAGTGCTGCCCGCCCACCCGGGGAAGGCCGCCCGGGCCGCTGCGACGGCGGCGTCCACGTCCTCGACGCCCGCCAGCTCATAGGTGAAGACCTCCTCACCGCTCGCGGGGTCCACGACCGCGTGCGTACGACCGGAGGTCCCCCTGGTGAGACGTCCTCCGATGAACTGCGCGCCCTCGGCGAACCGCTCTTGGGCCGCGAACCGGTCCGGGATGGCACTGCCCGGGTTGTGCATGTCGCTCTCCTCCGCCGTCATCCCGCGGTTGCCGCGGACGGGTGGCGTAGCTCCAGCTCGATTTGAGTGCCGATCCTGACAGAGCAATGACACTCCTACAAGTGATTCCGTTGTTGCCTTTCGGTTACGCGACGGAATCTGTCGACCAGGTGTCGAGTCGCCCCGGAAAAGGAAGGACGGAGTGTCAGTGGTTCCTGCCAGACTCGCGTGCATGGGGAGAGTCACGGGGAAGATCGATTCACAGGATGCCCTGGTCAGGCAGGTCCGGGCCGGAGCCACCATCAAGTATCTGTACTTCTGGGGCCACCGCCCGCGTCCGGACGGCCGGGTCGGCGCGAGCTGTCTGAGCCAGTGGTGGCCGTCACCGTTCGTGGTGGACGGGGTGAGCTACGCGACCGCCGAGCACTGGATGATGGCGGGCAAGGCGCGCCTCTTCGACGACCCGGAGGCCGAGCGCCGGATCCTGGCGGCCGGCTCGCCGGCTCAGGCCAAGAACATGGGGCGTCTGGTCAAGGGCTTCGACGAGCAGGTCTGGCGGCGCGAGCGGTTCGGGATCGTCGTCGAGGGCAGCGTCCACAAGTTCGCGGCCCACGAGGACCTGCGGGGGTTTCTGCTGAACACCGGCGACCGGGTGCTGGTGGAGGCCAGCCCGGTGGACCGTGTGTGGGGCATCGGGCTCGCCGCGGACGACGAGGCGGCGGGCAACCCGGAGCGCTGGCGGGGCCCGAACCTCCTGGGCTTCGCCCTCATGGAGGCCAGGGACCGCCTCAGAAACGCATGAAGGGGACCACCTATCCGGTGGCCCCCTCATCCGCGCTCCGGCACTACCCGACCTGAACGGCCGCCACCGTGCCGAGGGAGCCCTCGTAGTAGTCGGGGTCGTCGTCCTCCGAGTTGATGGCGGCGGTGAATGCGATGGCAAGCAGCACGATCACCGCGATCCCGAGGATCGTCCCGATGATCCCCATGATGAACCCGGCCTGCGCCTGCCCGTGGTTGGTGGCCTCACCCCGCTCGGCCCGCTTGCGCCCCTTGACCCCGAACACGATGGCGAGCACCCCGAGCACCAGCGAGAGGACGCCGTACATGCAGAACAGGGCGCAGGACAGGATGCCCAGCACCATCGCGGCGACGCCCATGCCGTTCTGCGGCGGCACCGGCGGCGCCCAGCCGCCGTACCCCTGCGGGCCCGCCGGATAGGTGGGGTAGCCGTAGCCCACGGGAGCGCCGGGACCCTCGGGCCCGATCGGCGGGGGCGGCACCGGGGCGGGCCCGGCGGGGTAGCCGTACCCGGGAGTCGGGGCGGCGGGAGGCGGGAACCCGTATCCGTCCGGCACGGACGTCACAGTGGCCTGATCATGCACGGAGGGCGACGGCGGCGAGGGGTTCTTCTCCAACGAGGGCCCACCCTCCGGGGGCGCCCACGGATCCCTCTCCCCACCCGACTGCGTTCCGTCCGCCATGTCCACGTCCCCCTAGATCGTTGCTGCGGCCATGTTACGCGGCCGCTGCGTTGGGCTTGGGCGGGGCGCCTACGGAAGTGCCGGGGCGGGTCGTCGGGGCGAGTGCGGGTCCGTCGCGGCTTGTCGCGCAGTTCCCCGCGCCCCTGAGGGGTTGCAGTCACCTGCGCTACGACGGACCGCACACCACGACCGGCCGTCGGGTGCGGGTCCGGTGGGGGCTTGTCGCGCAGTTCCCCGCGCCCCTGGGGGGTTGCGGTCACCGGCGCCACGACGGACCGCACACCACGACCGGCCGCCGGATGCGGGTCCGTCGTGGCTGGTCGCGCAGTTCCCCGCGCCCCTGGGTGGGGCATGTGGACGCTCGTGCAGACGCGTACGGCGGTGAGGGGACGGGGTGGGGGGTGTCCGCCCGCAGCGGCCGGCGTCCGTTACAGAGCACCACTCAAGGGACCGAGGCGCCGGACCGAGGACGGATACCCCCCACCCCGGCACCGACCCCCAACACAACCGCACGCGCTACACACGCCCTCACCGGGCCGAAACGGGCCGCCGCAGGCATTCAGGGGCGCGGGGAACTGCGCAGAACGCCCGCCCCCACCCAGCCGCACACGACCGACAACCCACCCCCCTAACATGTTCCGCATCGATCAGCCGATCACCGCGCCGCACAGCACAACCCAGCACAGCCAGACAGACCCCCGTGCCCGGCGCCCAGCCAGGGGAGGCCCCCATGACAACCACCGACCGCGAGCACAACCACCTGCACACCTTCATCGCCGGCCTGCCCAAGGCCGAACTCCACGTCCACCACGTCGGCTCCGCCTCCCCCCGCATCGTGTCCGAACTGGCCGCCCGCCACCCCGACTCCAAGGTCCCCACGGACCCCGAGGCGCTCGTCGACTACTTCACCTTCACGGACTTCGCCCACTTCATCGACGTGTACCTCAGCGTCGTGGACCTGATCCGCACCCCCGAGGACGTACGGCTGCTCACCTACGAGGTGGCGAGGGACCTGGCCCGCCAGCAGGTCCGCTACGCGGAGCTGACGATCACCCCGTTCTCCTCCACCCGCCGCGGCATCGACGAGCGCGCGTTCATGGAGGCGATCGAGGACGCCCGCAAGGCGGCGGAGTCGGAGTTCGGCACGGTCCTGCGCTGGTGCTTCGACATCCCCGGCGAGGCCGGTCTGGAGGCCGCCGAGGAGACGACCCGCCTCGCCACCGACGACCGCCTGCGCCCGGAGGGCCTCGTGAGCTTCGGTCTCGGCGGACCCGAGATCGGCGTCCCGCGCCCCCAGTTCAAGCCGTACTTCGACCGGGCGATCGCCGCCGGCCTGCGCTCGGTCCCGCACGCCGGCGAGACGACCGGCCCGGAGACGGTGTGGGACGCCCTCACCCACCTGCACGCCGAGCGCATCGGGCACGGCACGAGCTCCGCCCAGGACCCGGCGCTCCTCGCGCACCTCGCCGAGCACTGGATCCCGCTGGAGGTGTGCCCCACCTCCAACATCGCGACCCGGGCCGTCCGCACCCTCGACGAGCACCCGATCAAGGAGTTCGTGAAGGCGGGTGTGGTCGTCACGATCAACTCCGACGACCCGCCGATGTTCGGCACGGACCTGAACAGCGAGTACGCGGTGGCCGCGAGGCTGCTGGACCTCGACGAGACGGGCCTGGCCGCACTCGCGAAGAACGCGGTCGACGTGTCGTTCCTCGACGAGCCCGGCAAGACGAGGATCAGGGAAGAGATCGACACCTACACCACCACCTGGCTCACCCCCTGACCGCACGACCCCACCGACCCCGCACGACCACACCGACCCCGCACGATCCACCGACCCCACTGACCCCGCACCGCTCCCATGGCTCCCGCCGGGGCCCCGCACCCCGTCACGCCCCGCCTTCCGCCCGCCCCACAATGGGCGCATGCAGAAGCTGACGGCCGTGGCACACCGCGGCGACCCCTACCGCGTCCGTGAGAACACGATCGACTCCCTGCGTGCCGCGCTCGACCGGGGCGCGGACGCGGTGGAGGTCGACGTACGGCTCACCAGGGACGGCGTACCGGTCCTGCTCCACGACGACACGCTGAAGCGGCTGTGGGAGCACGACCGCCCCCTCCGGTCCCTCTCCGCGGACGAGGTGCGGGGCCTCACGGGCGGGCGGGTGCCGACCCTCGCGGAGGCCCTGGAAGCCACGGACGGCCACCGCCTGATGCTCGACCTGCCCGGCACGCGGGAGGTACGGGTCGCCCGCCGCGTGATCGACGTGGTGCGCGAGTGCGGTGCCGGGGACCGCGTCTACTACTGCGCCGACGCCACCGCGATGCTCGCCGTCCGCGCGGCCGACCCGGCCGCGGAGATCGCACTCACCTGGACGTCCTCGGCGCCCCCGCGCCCCGTCCTGCTGGACGCGGTCGGGCCCCGCTGGCTCAACTACCGCTTCGGCCTGCTCGACCGGGACCTCGCGGACCGCGTGCACGCCGACGGCTACCTGATCTCCGTGTGGACGCCGGACACCCGCCGTTCGATGCGCCGCCTGGCCGCCCTGGGCGTCGACTCGATCACGACGAACCGGGTGGACGTCCTGTGCGCGCTGAGAGCACAGGCGAACGGCGGCTAGCGCCCCCACACTTTTTCGCCCCCTAGGGGCAGCCCCCTTACAACTCCCCTGATTGCAGCCGGAGTTGCTCAGGGCTCGACCAGGGGCCGGGCCCTTCTCGGTGACGATCCCGCCCCCTCGGCGGCCCCGCAGGATGATCACGCACATCCCACATCCCACATCCCCCATCCCCAGGAGCCGACCCATGCGTGACATCCGTCGCAGAAGCATCCTCGCCGGTGCCCTCGCCGTGCCCCTGACCGCCGGCCTTCCGACCGCGTCCGCGACGGCGACCACGGCCACGCAGCAACCCTCCGCGCCGGACGCCGACGCCCTGGGCGCGGCGCTCGCGGGGCTCCCGGACGCGAACGCCACCGCGGCCCTGGTCCGGGTCGGCGGCGCCGACGGCCGCTGGCGCGGCAGCGCGGGCGTGCACGACCTGGAGAGCGGGCGGCCCGCCGATCCGCACGCCCGCTTCCGGGCCGGTTCGACGACGAAGGTGGTCACGGCGGCGGCCGTACTGCGACTGGCGGCCGAAGGGCGGATCGGCCTGCACGCGCCGGTCCGGCACCTCTTGCCCGGTCTCCTCGGCAGGCAGTTCCGGTCGGTGACCGTGCGGCACCTGCTCAACCACACCAGCGGCATCCCGGCGGGCGAAGGGCTCGGCACCACCTTCGAGGAGGTGTACGCCCACCGCTTCGACACGCTCAGCCCCCAGCGGGTCGCCGCGTCCGCGGGTGCGAAGGAGCCGGAGTTCAGCCCGGGAAGGCAACAGCACTACCTCAACATCAACTACACCTTCCTGGGCCTGCTGATCGAGAGGGTGACCGGGCGGTCGTACGCCTCCGAGGTCAACCGGCTGGTGCTCGCTCCGGCCGGGATGCGGGACACGTACTTCCCCGGCACCGACCCGCGCATCCTCGGCCCGCACAACCGGGGTTACCAGGCGGTGACGAGGGCCGACGGGACGACGGAGTTCCTGGACGTCACGGAGTGGAACCAGACGGACCGGTTCGCGGCCGGGGACATGATCTCCACGACCGCGGACCTGGAGCGGCTGCTCACCGGGCTCCTCCGGGGGCGGATCGTCCCACGGCCCCACCTGCGGGAGGTGTTCTCCGTCCCGTCGGACATCCCCGGAGCGAGCTACAGCGCGGGCGGCCTCCAGCGCTTCGAGTCCGGCGGCCAGGTCTACTGGGTCAAGTCCGGCGGCCGGTACGGCTACAACTCGGCGATCGCCGGCACCCGCGACCTGAGCCGCACGCTCGTGTACTCGGTCAACTCCACCGACGCGAAGAGCGAGGACGCGAACCCGGTCGTGGTCAGGATCATCACGGCGGCGCTCAAGTAGCGGGCACGGCGGGGGCGTCGGGGGCGTCAGGCACCGAACCGTACGGCGCCAGCGCCTCCAGCCGCTTGATCCTGCGCCGCACGACGTACAGCGGGAGCACGCCGAGCACCCCGAACGACATGTCGATCACGCTCCACCAGAACGGGATGCCCCGGATCGGCCCGCAGATCAGGGCGAGCGGGATGATCCCGGCGCAGGCGATCATCCCGAACTCGACGACCCAGACGTTGCGGACCGGGTCGCGGTAGGGGCCGTAGAACGCGACCGCGATGACCAGGTGGGCGAAGGCCAGCCAGTCCGTGCCGTAGAGGAGGAAGGGGTAGTCGGAGTCGGCGGTGTCGAGCCCCCGCCGGACGCGCGAGATCCAGTCCATGAGCGCGTCCGGCGCGGGGAGGTGCCGCAGCACGGCCTCGGTCCAGCGCAGTTCGTGGACCAGCGGGAAGGCCGTGGCACCGCTGAGCACCAGGCAGACGACGAAGAAGGCCAGCCATGCGCGGATGCCCCTGAGTTGGGCGGCTCTGTCGCTCATGGCAGCAGCGTACGCCTGGAATTGAACATGTTCAAAACATGGTGCGCGGGGTCCGGTGTCAGCTCGCCGCCGCCGTCTCGGCCAGCTTCTGGAACTCGCCGAGGTCGTAGTTGGCGAGCGCCGAGTCGAGGTTGGTCAGCGCGCCGAGGTGCTCGATGAACCCCTTCGGGTCGTACTCGATCTGCAGGGTCACCCGGCTCGTGGTGTCGGTGAGCCGGTGGAAGGTGACCACGCCCGCGTGGTGCACCCCCTCCACCGTGCGCCAGGCGATGCGCTCCTCCGGGACGACCTCGGTGAGCTCGGCGACGAAGTTCTTGTCGGCGCCGGGGAGTTGGAGCTGCCAGGCGAAGCGGCGCTCGTCCATGCGCTCCACCAGGCGTACGTGGCTCAGAAACGCCGGCCACCGGGTCACATCGCTCCACAGTGCCCAGGCGACAGCGACGGGAGCCTCGATGTCGACCGTTTCCACGAGGGACGCGGACATGCGGCACCTCTCCTTCCGATCAGCCGGGAAACGGCCCGGCGGTTGGGGGTGCGAAGCGGATACCCCCGTCGGAACGGCACACACGGCGCAAGGACGGTCGGCCCGCGCACCGGAGCCGCCGCCCTCGACCCGCCCGGCGCTCACAACCCCACGATCGCGTTCCACCGCTTGGCGTACTCGCCGCGCTCCGCGGACGTGATGTCCCGTGCGATCACGAGCCGTTCGCGCATGTCGCCGTCCGGGAAGATCAGCGGGTTCTCGGCGAGGGCCGCGGTCTCCGCGTCCTTCGAGGCGGCCAGGACGTCCCGGGCGGCGGGGACGGGACAGACGTAGTTGACCCAGGTGGCGAGTTCCGCGGCGACCTCGGGGGCGTAGTAGTGGTCGACGAGGCGCTCCGCGTTGGCCTTGTGCAGGGCGCGGTCGGGGATCATCAGGGAGTCCGACCAGAGCTCCGCGCCCTCCTCGGGTACGACGAAGCGGATGTCGGGGTTGTCGGCCTGGAGCTGGATCACGTCCCCGGAGTAGGCCTGGCAGGCCAGGACGTCACCGGTGACGAGGTCCTTGGTGTAGTCGTTGCCGGTGAAGCGGCGGATCTGGCCGTTGCGCACGTGCCGCTCGACCTGGTCGCAGACCTCGTCGAAGTCGTCCGCCGTCCACTTCCTGATGTCGACGCCGTTGCCCTGCATCAGCAGCGCGAACGCCTCGTCGAGACCGGAGAGCAGGGTGACCCGGCCCTTGAGGTCGTCCGCCCAGAGGTCCTTCACGTGCCGGATCTCGCGGCCCAGTCTCCTGCGGTCGTACGCGATGCCGGTGATCCCCGACTGCCAGGGCACGGTGGACCTGCGGCCCGGGTCGAAGGCGGGCGAACGCAGCAGCGGGTCCAGGTACTCGGTGACGTTCGGCTGGTTCGCCCGGTCCATCTCCTGGACCCAGCCGAGCCGTACGAACCGCGCGCACATCCAGTCGCTGACGACGATGAGGTCGCGGCCGGTCTGCTGGTGGTTCATCAGCGCGGGGCTGATCTTGCCGAAGAACTCGTCGTTGTCGTTGATCTCCTCGACGTAGTCGACGGATATGCCGGTCCGCTTCCGGAAGGCGTCCAGCGTCGGCCGCCGCGTCGAGTCCTCGTCGTCCGTGTCGATGTACAGCGGCCAGTTCGCCCAGCTCAGCCGCTTGTCGGTGGCGGAGCGATCGGCGACGGCCCGGTCCCCCGCGGCCACGTACGCGGCGGGCACCCCGCACCCGGCGAGCCCGCCCAGCACCGCCCCACCGCCGAGCGCGCGCAGCAGGTTCCTACGGGAGAGCGGGGCCGATGTCCTCGATGTGAGTGGCATGGCCGCAGCATGTCGCCCCGCCCCACACCCCCACAATCGACGCAGCGTCAAGCGACCCGCAACACGCCAGACACCCTGTCGACCGAACCAAGACGGGACGCACCTCAGGGGCGCGAGGAACTGCGCGACCAGCCCCCACGCACCCGCAGCCGAAAGAAGCGGGACCCACCCCAGGGGCGCGGGGAACTGCGCGACAAGCCCCCACTCACCCGCGGCCCACAACCCACCGCAGCTCCCCGCACCCCAAAAGACCTACGCGTCCAACGAAGTCATCACGTGCTTGATCCGCGTGTAGTCCTCGAACCCGTACCCCGACAGATCCTTGCCGTAGCCCGACTTCTTGAACCCGCCGTGCGGCATCTCCGCGACCAGCGGAATGTGCGTGTTGATCCACACGCACCCGAAGTCCAGCTTCTTCGACATCCGCATCGCACGGCCGTGGTCCTTGGTCCACACCGAGGACGCGAGGGCGTACTCGACCCCGTTGGCCCACGAGACGGCCTGCTCCTCGTCCGTGAAGGACTGGACCGTGATGACGGGCCCGAAGACCTCGTTCTGGATGATCTCGTCGTCCTGCTTGAGCCCGGACACGACGGTCGGGGCGTAGAAGTACCCCTTCTCACCGACCTGGTGACCGCCGGCCTCGACCTTGGCGTGCGCCGGCAGCCGCTCGATGAACCGGGAGACCTGCTTGAGCTGGTTGGGGTTGTTGAGGGGACCGAAGAGCACGTCCTCGTCGTCCGGCTGCCCGGTCTTCGTGTCGGCGGCGGCCTTGGCCAGCGCCGCGACGAACTCGTCGTGGATCGACGACTGCACCAGCACGCGCGTGGCCGCCGTGCAGTCCTGCCCGGCGTTGAAGAAACCGGCCACGGAGATGTCCTCGACGGCCTTGGCGATGTCGGTGTCCTCGAAGACGACGACCGGCGCCTTGCCGCCCAGCTCCAGGTGCACCCGCTTGAGGTCCTTGGCCGCGGTCTCGGCGACCGACATGCCGGCCCGCACCGACCCGGTGATGGACGCCATGGCCGGCGTCGGGTGCTCGACCATCAGCCGACCGGTCTCGCGGTCACCGGTGACGACGTTGAAGACGCCCTTCGGCAGGATCCCGCCGATGATCTCCGCGATCAGCACGGTCGACGCGGGGGTCGTGTCCGACGGCTTCAGCACCACCGTGTTGCCGGCCGCGATGGCCGGCGCGAACTTCCACACGGCCATCATCATCGGGTAGTTCCACGGCGCGACCTGCGCGCAGACACCCACCGGCTCACGCCGGACGATGGAGGTCAGGCCCTCCATGTACTCACCGGCCGAGCGGCCCTCCAGCATCCGCGCCGCACCGGCGAAGAAGCGGATCTGGTCGACCATCGGCGGGATCTCCTCGGACCGCGTGAGCCCGATCGGCTTGCCGGTGTTCTCCACCTCGGCCGCGATGAGTTCCTCGGCCCGCTCCTCGAACGCGTCCGCGATCTTCAGCAGGGCCTTCTGCCGCTCGGCGGGGGTCGCGTCGCGCCAGCCGGGGAAGGCGGCGGCAGCGGCGGCCATCGCCGCGTCCACGTCCGCCTGCCCGGACAGCGGCGCGGTCGCGTACGCCTCACCGGTCGCGGGGTTGACCACCTCGGTGGTCCGCCCGTCGGCGGCGTCCCGGAACTCACCGTCGATGTAGTTGCGCAGACGACGCAGCTCGGTGCTCACTGCCGACCTCCTGGGGGGTTGAAACTGTCCACTCACTGAGACACCCACCCTAATCGCCAGCCCCACGTTTTCAACACCCCCGATCCCGCCAAGGCTGCGAAATCCGCAGGTCTCAGTCACGTAAACAACGAATTTCATCGCCTCGACCTTGCGAAACCGACGAGACGTCGTGCACAGTGAGCTCGTGGCCAGTCGAAGCGCAGACCCCAGGGACTCCCGCGAGTCCAGGAGCGAGTCCAGGAACGGCAGCAGCCCGAACCTGGACGCCGTCTCCCTCGCCATCATCGAGCAGCTCCAGGAGGACGGCCGCCGTCCGTACGCCGCGATCGGCAAGGCCGTGGGCCTGTCCGAGGCGGCCGTGCGCCAGCGCGTCCAGAAGCTGCTCGACCAGGGCGTGATGCAGATCGTCGCCGTCACGGACCCGCTCACCGTGGGCTTCCGGCGCCAGGCGATGGTGGGCATCCACGTCGAGGGCGATGTCGAGTCCGTGGCCGACGCGCTGACCTCCATGTCCGAGTGCGAGTACGTCGTGATGACCGCCGGCTCCTTCGACCTGATGGTGGAGATCGTCTGCGAGGACGACGACCACCTGCTGGAGGTCATCAACCGCCGCATCCGGGCCATCCCCGGAGTGCGCTCCACCGAGAGCTTCGTCTATCTGAAGCTCAAGAAGCAGACCTACATGTGGGGAACCCGATAACCGTGAGGACCCGATAACCGTGAGCTCCAAGGACCTCAGCCGCACCGCGTACGACCACCTGTGGATGCACTTCACCCGCATGTCCTCGTACGAGAACTCCCCGGTCCCGACCATCGTCCGGGGCGAGGGCACCTACATCTACGACGACAAGGGCAGGCGCTACCTCGACGGTCTCGCGGGCCTGTTCGTGGTCCAGGCCGGCCACGGCCGCACGGAACTCGCCGAGACCGCGTTCAAGCAGGCGCAGGAGCTGGCGTTCTTCCCGGTGTGGTCCTACGCCCACCCGAAGGCCGTCGAACTCGCGGAGCGCCTCGCGCAGCACGCGCCCGGCGACCTGAACAAGGTCTTCTTCACCACCGGTGGCGGTGAGGCCGTCGAGACCGCCTGGAAGCTCGCCAAGCAGTACTTCAAGCTCACCGGCAAGCCGACCAAGTACAAGGTCATCTCCCGTGCGGTCGCCTACCACGGCACCCCGCAGGGCGCCCTGTCCATCACCGGTCTGCCGGCCCTGAAGGCCCCCTTCGAGCCGCTGGTCCCGGGCGCCCACAAGGTCCCGAACACCAACATCTACCGCGCCCCGATCCACGGCGACGACCCCGAGGCCTACGGCCGCTGGGCCGCCGACCAGATCGAGCAGCAGATCCTCTTCGAGGGCCCGGACACCGTCGCCGCCGTCTTCCTGGAGCCGGTGCAGAACGCGGGCGGCTGCTTCCCGCCCCCGCCCGGCTACTTCCAGCGGGTGCGCGAGATCTGCGACCAGTACGACGTGCTGCTCGTCTCCGACGAGGTCATCTGCGCCTTCGGCCGCCTCGGCACCATGTTCGCCTGCGACAAGTTCGACTACGTCCCGGACATGATCACCTGCGCCAAGGGCATGACCTCGGGCTACTCCCCGATCGGCGCCTGCATCATCTCCGACCGCCTGGCCGAGCCGTTCTACAAGGGCGACAACACCTTCCTGCACGGCTACACCTTCGGCGGCCACCCCGTGTCGGCCGCGGTGGGCCTCGCCAACCTCGACCTGTTCGAGCGCGAGAACCTCAACCAGCACGTCCTCGACAACGAGGGCGCCTTCCGCTCGACGCTGGAGAAGCTGCACGACCTGCCGATCGTCGGCGACGTCCGCGGCAACGGCTTCTTCTACGGCATCGAGCTCGTCAAGGACAAGGCGACGAAGGAGTCGTTCAACGACGAGGAGACCGAGCGCGTCCTGTACGGCTTCCTCTCCAAGGCCCTCTTCGACAACGGCCTGTACTGCCGTGCCGACGACCGCGGCGACCCGGTCGTCCAGCTCGCCCCGCCGCTGATCTCCAACCAGGAGACCTTCGACGAGATCGAGCAGATCCTGCGCGCGACCCTCACCGAGGCCTGGACCAAGCTGTAGTCCTCGACGCCCCCGGCGATTCAGCGGCTTATACGGCCCGGAGTGCACCCGTCCGAGTGACTGGCACGCACCCCGGGCCGTGTGCTGTACGGCGTCCCGCCCCCGCCTCCTTAGCGTGCCTGGTAACCGATCGGCCCTGCTTTCGTTCCCCCGCTCGGGGGATTGCAAGGCACAACGGACCAGAACGAGGTGTACGCCCATGGAGGCCCCGCCGGACAACGATGTGCTCTGGGCACGCTCCCTGCACTTCACCCACCGCGACGGCTCGCCCGCGCTCCAGGGCGTCTCCCTGGGCGTGCGCGAGGGCGAGATCCTCGCCGTCAGCGGGCCGCGCGGCAGCGGCAAGACCGCACTGCTCAGATGTCTGTCGGGGCTCACCCCGGCCCAGCGCGGCGAGGTCTGGTTCAACAGCGTGCCGGTGCACACCATGGGTCCGATGACCCGTGAGCGCCTGCGCCGCGACCGCTTCGGCTGGATCGACCCGGCCCCGGCGCTCGTCCCCGAGCTCAACGCCTGGGAGAACGCCGCCCTCCCCCTCATGCTGCGCGGCACCGGCCGCCGGCGTGCCCGCACGGCCGCCCTGGAGTGGCTGGAGCGCCTCGACATCGGCGACCGGACCCGCTGCCGCCCGCACGAGCTGACCCAGTCCGAACGCCAGCGGGTCTGCGTCGCCCGCGCCCTGGCCCCGGCCCCGTCGGTGCTGTTCGCGGACGAACCGACGGCCCCGCTGCACCGGGCGGACCGCGCGCACGTCCTGCGCACGCTCACCACGGCCGCCCGCTCCCACGGCATCACCGTGGTCCTGGCGACGCACGACCCCGACACCGCAGCCCTGGCGGACCGCACGGTCACCCTCCTGGACGGACGCCGGGTGAAGACCGTGCACCTGCCCCCGATGGCCGACTCGGAAGGCCGTACCGCGTGCTCGCTCTCCGTCTGACCCGGGGCGCCCGTCCCGCCGTGCACCTGCGCCGCCTTCTGGTGGCGCTCGCCTCGGCGGGCACGGGCTTCCTCCTCCTGTGCACCCTCGGCCACGCGATGAGCCACCCCGAGGACCCCTCGGGCTCCGTGCTGCGTCTGGCGTGGTGCCTGACCCCGCTGGCCGCGACCGTCCACTTCGCCCTGGCGGTCGCCCGGACCGACCCGGGCACCCGGCCCCGCCCCGGTCTCTCGGCGATCGGCCTCGGCCCGGGCCGCCTGATGGCCGTCACCGCCACCACGACGGCCCTGTCCTGCACCCTCGGCTCGATGCTGGCGCTGCTCTTCTTCCTGCATCTGCGGGGCGACCTCACCGGCATGCCCTTCGACGGGGCGGCCGCCGACTTCCTGGCGGCGGACGCCCCCCTGCCCCTGCCCGCCGCCCTGACCCTGCTGGGCCTGGTCCCGGTGATCGCGTCGGTGACGGTGGGACTCGTCCTGCGGCCACGGGACGACAGGCCGGCCCCGGCGAGGCGGGAGGCACGGTCGTACGGACGCTTCGGGGCGTACGGCAGGACGACGGCGAGGGAGCCCTTCGGGGCGTACGGCCGTCTCCGCGCGCGCCGGGCCGCGGGTGAGCCCGCCACCCGTGAGGCGGCTCCCACGGCCACCGGGGCGGGCGGGAACACCGCCGTGGCGGCACCCGCCGAGGACGACCGGACCGAGAATCCCGGCCCGGCGGTCCTGCCCCCGCCCCGGGAAGCGCCCAAGGGCCTGCCCTGGGGCATCGCGGTCCTCGCCGCGGGCCTGGCCGTGGAGGCGTACGCCAACCGGCAGGGCGGCACCCCCGACGCCCCTCTCCCCGGCGGTCTCGCGGGCACCCCCTCGGTCCTCGTCGGCTGGCTGCTCACCGCCGTGGGCCTGGCCGTCGCCGGCCCCGGGCTCACCCACCTGTGCGGCCGTCTCCTCCAGTCCACCCGGCCCGGCGCCCTCCGCCTGCTCGCCGGACGCGTCCTCATGGCCGAAGCCACCCGTATCGGCCGCCCCTTGGGCATCGTCTGCGCGGTGGCCTCCGGCGCCTACGCCATGACGACGCTGTACGACCCGACGGGCCCCGAGGTGGGGCCCCTCACCACGCTCGGCCTGCTCCTCGTGACGAGCTGCACGCTCGCCACCCTGCTCACCGCCGCCGTGGAGGCGAAGCAGGCGAGGTCGGACACCACGGCCGCGCTCGTCCGGCTCGGCGCCCCGGCGACGATGCTCCGCAGCGCGGCGGCCCTGCGCGCCGGCGCCCTGCTCGCCCTGTTCGGCCCGCTGACCCTGGTCGTCGCCGAGCTGGCGGCCCTGCCGCTGACCGGCTGAAGAAAAGTCCCGCGGCGGCGATGAGTTGTGCCGCCCCCACCCGTCTACCCCTGCGTACCGCACGCACCCGATGGGAGAGACTCCGATGACCGCGCCCGCCTACCAGCAGATGATCTTCATCAACCTGCCCGTGAACGACCTCGACGCCTCGAAGAAGTTCTACACGGAGCTCGGCTACCCGCTCAACGAACAGTTCAGCGACGACAAGGCCGCCTCCGTCGTGATCAGCGAGACGATCGTCGCGATGCTGCTCACGAAGCCCTTCTACGCGACCTTCACCAAGAAGGAGATCGCGGACGCGACCAAGACCAGCCAGGTGCTGCTCTGCCTGAGCGCCGAGAGCCGCGCGAAGGTGGACGAGCTGGTCGAGAGGGCCGTCGCCGCGGGCGGCACGGCCAACGACGACGTGCAGGACCAGGGCTTCATGTACGGCCGTTCCTTCAACGACCTGGACGGCCACGGCTGGGAGGTCGTCTGGATGGACCCGGCGGCGATCCAGGGCTGATCCCCGGGGCCGGGATCCGGCGTGCGAGCATGGGCGGGTGCAGACGAGCCCCGCCCACGCGGCACACCACGACGACCGTGAGATCGAGACGCTCGAGGAGTTCGACGCGGTCGTGCCGGCCCGCGGCACCCTGGCCGGTTTCCGCGTCCAGTCCGTCGATCTGACGGACCGGACAAGGGAGTTGCTGGCCACCGACACCGCCGGCGCCGTCTTCCTCGGCTGCCCGATGCGGGAGAGCGCGGCGGAGAAGCTCCGCACGGACGGCGCACTGGTCTTCCCGCCCGTCCCGCACCTGCCCTTCGACCCGTACCGCGGACTGCTCTACGCCCCGGACGAGTTGTTCGACGGGCTGGAGAAGGGCTACGAACAGACGCCCGACGCCCTCGCCTACGCCTGGTTCCAGCGGACCAAGGCCGACGGCGACATATACGCGTCGATGCTCCGCTCGATCCACGACGACGCCGTCTCCGACGCCCTGGACGAACTCCTGCGCGGCACCAGGGTCGTGGGGGTGATGGGCGGCCACGCGATGGCCCGCGGCACTAAGGAGTACGCCGGTGCCGCGCGCCTCGGCCGCGAACTGACCCGCGCCGGGCTCACCGTGGCCACCGGCGGCGGACCGGGCGCGATGGAGGCCGCCAACCTCGGCGCCTACGCGGCCCCCTTCGAGGACGACATGCTCGACGAGGCGTGCCGACTGCTCGCCCTGGCCCCGTCGTTCACGCCGTCGATCAGCGACTGGGCGCGGGCCGCCTTCGAGGTCCGCACCCGCTGGCCCCGGGGCGGGTGTTCCGTCGGCATCCCGACCTGGTTCTACGGCCACGAGCCGCCGAACGCCTTCGCCTCGCACATCGCCAAGTACTTCGCCAACGCCACCCGCGAGGACGGCCTGCTCGCCCGCTCCAACGCGGGTGTGGTGTTCCTGCCGGGCGCCGCCGGCACCGTGCAGGAGATCTTCGACAACGCGACGCCCAACTACTACGAGTCGCGCGGCGAACCGACTCCGATGGTGCTCGTGAACCGCGCGCACTGGACGGAGAGGCTGCCCACCTGGCCGCTGCTCCAGGCGCTCGCGCGGGAGCGGTCAATGGAGGCCCGAATCGCCCTTGTTGACCGGATCGAGGACGCTCCGGGGGCGCTGAAACGTCTCGCTGAGTAATAAGAAGGCAAAGCCAACGGTTGTAAGGCGCCTACACGTTGACACTTCTTATGCAGCGCTTATAGACCTGTGAGACTCCTGGGGATGGTGATGTCACATCACCACCTCGTCAACCCCCCGCATTTGCGCACCCCGTGAAGGATGAACGTGGCATTCACGCCCATATCCCGCCGCACCTCCCGCGCCGCGCGCTTCCTCGGCGTCGCCGCCGCCTCGACCGCGATCGCGCTCGGCGCCTCCGGCAACGCGTTTGCCTGCAACATCAATGAGTTCTCCGCCGAAGCCAAGTGCGACGGCGACAAGGGTGTCATCACCGTCACCGACGTGGACAGGGCCGGTGTCGAGGCCACTGTCTCCGTGTACCTGCAGAACAACGGCGCCGACGCCAAGAAGGTCGGCGAGCAGACGGTGAAGGGCTCGAAGAACGGCACCACCATCACCTTCGAGGAGGACTGGGCGCCCAACGCCGAGTACCGCATCCACGTCGAAGCCCTGCCGTACATCAAGGGCGAGGACATCAAGCCCAACCTGACCACCCCGGCGACCGCCTGCAAGACCGAGGACACGCCGACCCCGACGCCCACGCCCACCCCGTCGGACTCCGCCAGCACCCCGGCCGAGGAGTCCCCGACCCCGACCCCGTCGGCCTCCGAGAGCACCACCGCTCCGGCGCCCGCCGAGAGCAACGCCCCGTCGCCCGCGGCCGGCGACTCCAACCTCGCCGAGACCGGTGCGAACTCCAACACCGGCATGATCGCGGGCATCGCCATCGCCCTCGTCGCCCTCGGCGGCGGCGCGGTGTTCTTCGGCCTCCGCCGCCGCGGCGCCGGCAGCCGCTGACCCCGCACCCGAACACCGTCGTGGCCCGTCCCGGACTCCGGGGCGGGCCACGGCCGTTCCGTACGGGGTGCTCGGTGCAGGCCCGCCGTCAGCCCAGCACGACGATGTCGTCGGCGTCGAACTCCACCCCGACCACGTCGCCCACCCCCGGTGCCGTGCGCAGCGGGCACGCGGCCTCCAGGCGGGGGCCGTCGCCTTCCGTGGGGTGCAGGTGGACGGCGACGTGCGTGCCCTTGAAGGTGCGTGCGGTGACCGTGCAGCGCAGCCCCTCGTCGGCGGCCACGAGCCGTACGCCCGCGGGCCGCACCAGTACGCTCCGGGCCCCCTGGGCGGCTCCGGAGGGCACCGGCACCTTGCCCCACGCCGTGTCCGCCGTCTCGCCCGTCACCGTCCCCTCGACCACGTTCTCGAAGCCGAGGAAGCGGGCCACGAACTCGTCCGCCGGCCGCTGCCACACCTCCAGAGGCGTGCCGGACTGGGCGATCCGCCCGTCCCGCATCACCACGACCCGGTCGGCCAGCGCGAAGGCCTCCCCCTGGTCGTGGGTGACCGCGAGCACGGTGGTGCCCAACCGCCCGAACAGCTCCCGCAGTTCGACGACCAGCCGCTCCCGCAGCGACCGGTCCAACTGACCGAGCGGCTCGTCGAGCATCAGCAGCCGGGGCCGCGGGGCGAGCGCCCGGGCCAGCGCGACCCGCTGCTGCTCACCACCGGAGAGCGAGGCGACGGCCCGTCGAGGGGCGCCCGGAAGGCCGACGAGGTCGAGCAACTCCCGCACCCGCTCGTCCTGTTGCGTCCGTGAGACCCCGTGCATGCGCAGTCCGAAGGCCACGTTGGCGCCCACGTCCCGCTGCGGGAACAGTTGGTGGTCCTGGAACATCAGCCCGACCCCGCGCTTGTGCGCGGGCACCCCGCCCTGGTCACGCCCGTCGAGCAGCACCCGCCCGGCGTCCAGCGCCTGGAGCCCGGCCACGACCCGCAGCAGGGTCGACTTGCCGCTCCCGCTCGGTCCGAGCACGCACACGATCTCGTGCTCGGCGACATCGAGACCGACCCCGTCGAGCACGGCCCGCCCGCCGAACCGGACCGTCGCGTCCGCAAGGCTCAGCAGCATCAGAACTCCCCGGTCCGGTCGGTCCGCAGCCGTTCGAGGACCAGCAGCGCCACCGCGCACACCACCATCAGGATCGTCGAAAGGGCCATCGCCTGGCCGTAGTTGAGCTCCCCGGCCCGCCCGAGCAGGCGGGCCACGGCGACCGGCAGCGTCGGGTTGTCCGGCCGCGCGATGAACACGGTCGCGCCGAACTCGCCCAGCGACACGGCGAAGGCGAAGCCCGCCGCGACCAGCAGCGCCCGCCGCACCATCGGCAGGTCGACCTCCCGCCACACCCGCCACGGCGAGGCCCCGAGCACGGCCGCGGCCTCCCGCAGCCGGTGGTCCACGGCCCGCAGCACGGGCAGCATGGTGCGCACCACGAACGGCACCCCGACCAGCGCCTGCGCGAGCGGCACCAGGATCCAGGACTGCCTGAGGTCCAGCGGCGGCTCGTCGAGGGAGATCAGGAACCCGAACCCGACGGTCACCGCGGACACCCCGAGCGGCAGCATCAGCAGCGCGTCGAAGCCCCGTACGAACCGACCCGCGTCCCGCCGCGTCAACGCGGCCGCCGCGAGCCCCCCGACCAGCACCGCGATGCCGGTCGCGGCGAGGGCGTACTCCAGCGAGTTCCCGACCGCCTCGATCGGGGCGACGAGGAAGACCCCGCCGTCGCTGTGGGTCAGCGCCCGGTAGTAGCCGAACCCGGGGGCGTCGAGGGACCGCTGGACGAGTACCGCGAGCGGCATCACGAGGAGTACGGCCGCGCAGCCCACGACCCCGGCCAGCAGCCCCCACTCCCCCGCCCCCCGCGGCCGCCGGGCGGTGACGGACGCGTCCACGAGCCGCAGCGCGGTCTCCCGGCGCCGTACGGTCCACGCGTGCAGGGCGAGGACCGCGCCGACCGCGACGAACTGGACCAACGTCAGCACGGCGGCCGTGGACAGGTCGAAGATCTCGGAGGTCTGCCGGTAGATCTCCACTTCCAGGGTCGAGAAGGTCGGCCCGCCGAGGATCTGCACGACACCGAAGGAGGTGAAGGTGAACAGGAAGACCATCAGCGCGGCGGCGGCCACGGCGGGCGCGAGCGCGGGCAGGGTGACCGACCGCCAGGCCCTGAGCCGGGACGCGCCCAGCATCCGCGCGGCCTCCTCCTGACGCGGGTCCAGTTGGGCCCACAGGCCGCCCACGGTCCGTACGACGACCGCGTAGTTGAAGAAGACGTGCGCGAGCAGGATCGCCCACACCGTGGTGTCCAGCCGTACGCCCCACAGGTCGTCCGTGAGGCCGCCCCGTCCGACGAGTGCCAGGAAGGCCGTACCGACGACGACCGTCGGCAGCACGAAGGGGACGGTGACCACGGCCCGCAGGACCTGCTTGCCGGGGAAGTCGAAGCGCGCGAAGACGTACGCGCCGGGGAGCGCGATCAGGAGCGTGAGCGCCGTGGAGGCGAGCGCCTGCCAGGTGGTGAACCACAGCACGTGCCGGATGTCCGGCTGGGCGAGGACGTCGGTGATCCGGCCGACCTGCCAGGTCCCGCCGGCCTTGAGCCCCCGGGTGACGATCGCGGCGACCGGATAGGCGAAGAAGACGGCGAAGAACGCGACGGGCACGGCCACGAGCCCGAGCCGGACCGCCGCGTTCGTGAAGCCCCGGCGGGGCCTTACCTCAGTACGAGCGAGGTCCACGACTTGACCCAGTCGTCACGGTTGTCGGCGATCCTCGCCGGGTCCATGGTCTCGGGGTCCTTGGCCTGCGGACCGTACTGCGTGAACTCGGCGGGCACCTGGGCGCCCTCGACGACCGGGTACACGAACATGTTGAGCGGCATGTCCTGCTGGAACTCCTTGGTGAGCAGGAAGTCCAGGAACGCCTTGCCGCCCTCGCCGTTCTCGGCGTTGCTCAGCAGCCCGGCGTACTCGGTCTGCCGGAAGCAGGTGCCGTCGGCGACGCCGGTGGGCGCGGTCTTCGGCTTCGGGTCGGCGTAGATCACCTCGGCGGGCGGCGAGGAGGCGTACGAGACGACGAGCGGCCGGTCGGCCTTGGCCTTCCTGCCTCCGGCCGACCCGGAGAACTCCTCGTTGTAGGCCTGCTCCCAGCCGTCGACGACCTTCACGCCGTTGGCCTTGAGCTTCTTCCAGTAGTCCTGCCAGCCCCCGTCCCCGTACTTCGCGGCGCTCCCGAGCAGGAAGCCGAGGCCCGGCGAGGAGGTGGAGGCGTTCTCGGTGACGAGGAGGTTCCTGTAGGCGGGCTTGACCAGGTCGTCGTACGACGTCGGCGGCTGGAGCTTGTGCTCGGTGAACCAGGCCTTGTCGTAGTTGACGCAGATGTCGCCGGTGTCGACGGGCGTGACCCGGTGCTTGTCCTGGACGACCCGGTACTCGGCCTTGATCCGGTCGGCGCCCTTCGCCTCGTACGACTGGAAGAGCCCGTTGTCGAGCGCGCGGGAGAGCAGGGTGTTGTCGACGCCGAAGAAGACGTCGCCCTGCGGGTTGTCCTTGGTGAGGATGGCCTTGTTGACGGCCTGCCCGGCGTCGCCGTCCTCCAGGACCTTGACCTTGTAGCCGGACTTCTTCTCGAAGTCGGCGAGGACGTTCTTGGAGACGGCCCACGAGTCGTGGCTGACCAGGGTGACCGTCTTGGAGTCGGAGCCGCCGCTGTCGTCGGACGAGGATCCGCACGCGGACAGCGTGACCAGGCCGAGGCCGACGACGGCAGCGAAGAACTTCTTGTTGTTCACGGTGATGACCGAACTTCCTACCCAGAATGACCTGGGCGAGGTTCAGAGGGTCTGCGGCCCGATCGCCGCACTCTCAGCGCTGTCGCGCTCCCCTGTCGGATATGAAGATGTACGTACAGGCAAAGATTACCGCTCGGTGGCCGCGAGCTGACCACAGGCCCCGTCGATCTCCTGACCACGGGTGTCCCGGACCGTCACCGGCACACCATGGGCGGCGATGGCCTCGACGAACGCCTTCTCGTCCTCGGGGCGGGAGGCGGTCCACTTGGACCCGGGGGTCGGGTTCAGCGGGATGAGGTTGACGTGCACGGGCTTGCCCCTGAGGAGCCGCCCGAGCCGGTCACCGCGCCACGCCTGATCGTTGATGTCGCGGATGAGCGCGTACTCGATGCTGAGCCGCCGCCCGGACTTCTCGACGTACTCGAACCCGGCGTCGAGGACCTCGCGCACCTTCCACCGTGTGTTCACGGGGACAAGGGTGTCGCGCAGCTCGTCGTCGGGGGCGTGCAGGGAGATCGCCAGCCGGCACTTGAAGCCCTCGTCGGAGAACCGCTGGATGGCGGGGACGAGGCCGACGGTCGACACGGTGATGCCGCGCTGGGAGAGCCCGAGCCCGTCGGGGGCGGGGTCGGTGAGGGCGCGGATGGCTCCGACGACCCGCTTGTAGTTGGCGAGCGGCTCGCCCATGCCCATGAAGACGATGTTGGACAGCCGGGCCGGCCCGCCCGGAACCTCTCCGTCCCGCAGCGCCCGCATCCCGTCGACGATCTGGTGCACGATCTCGGCGGTGGACAGGTTGCGGTCGAGCCCGGCCTGCCCGGTGGCGCAGAACGGGCAGTTCATCCCGCATCCGGCCTGCGAGCTGATGCACATGGTCACCCGGTCCGGGTACCGCATGAGCACCGACTCCACGAGCGTCCCGTCGAACAGCCGCCACAGCGTCTTGCGCGTGGTCCCCTGGTCGGTCGACAGATGCCGTACGACGGTCATGAGCTCGGGAAGCAGCGCCTCCTGAAGCTTGCCGCGCGCGCCGGCCGGGATGTCCGTCCACTCCGCCGGGTCGTGCGCGTACCGCGCGAAGTAGTGCTGCGAGAGCTGCTTGGCGCGAAACGGCTTCTCCCCGATCCCGGCCACGACCTCCTTGCGCTCGGCAGGAGTGAGATCAGCGAGATGCCGCGGCGGCTTCTTGGCTCCGCGGGGGGCGACGAAAGTGAGTTCTCCGGGTGCAGGCATAACCCTTCCAGTGTGGCAGATCATCGCCGGGAGCCCAGGCCGGAGCGGGGTGGGGGTGGTCACCTGGGGGTGCGGACTGTCGCTTTGGTCGGCTTCGGACGCGTATCAGGGGCTGAGCAGTGCCTCGCACCACACGGCAGATCACCGCAGTAGCTGCGGTCTCCCTCCCAGCGCGCTCTCCCCATGCACCGCACCCCAACGACACGGCCCCCGCCCCGAGAGCAGGGCGAGGGCCTTGAAGCCGTACAGGCGGAGGGAGGTCAGCTCGAGCCCACGAACAGGACCAGGAGCAGCCATACCACCGGTGCCGTCGGCAGGAGGGAGTCCAGGCGGTCCATGATGCCGCCGTGGCCCGGCAGGAGGGTGCCCATGTCCTTGATGCCGAGGTCCCGCTTGATCATCGACTCGCCGAGGTCACCCAGCGTCGCGCTGGCCGCGACCGCCAGACCGAGCAGCAGACCCTGCCACCACGCGCCGTCGTCGATCAGGAACTCCATGCACAGCGCACCCGCGGCCATCGCGAAGGCCACCGCCCCGACCAGGCCCTCCCGGGTCTTGCCGGGGCTGATGCGCGGCGCGAGCTTGTGGGTGCCGAAGCGCCAGCCGACCGCGTACGCGCCGGTGTCGCTGACGACGGTCAGCAGCAGGAAGGTCAGGACGCGCGCGGCCCCGTCCTCGGCCGTCAGCATCATCGCGACGAACGTGGCCAGGAACGGGACGTAGAACGCGGCGAAGACGCCCGCCGTGACGTCCCTGAGGTAGCCCTCCGGCGGTTCCGTCATCCGCCAGACCAGGACCGCGAGTGCCGTGAGCGCCATGGCGACCCAGGCACCCTCCGCGCCCCGGACGTACCCCGAGACGACCATCGCGGCCCCGCCGAGCGCCAGCGGCACGAGCGGCGCCCTGATGCCCTTGCGCTCCTCCAGCCGCTTCGTCAGCTCCCACAGCCCGACCACGACGGCGACCGCTATCACGCCGACGAACGCGGCCTTGACGAAGAACAGCGACGCGATGATCACGACACCGAGTCCGACGCCGACCCCTATGGCCGCACCCAGGTCCCGCCCCGCGCTCTTCTTCTGCGGCGCGGGCGCCGGCTGCGAGGAGTCGGGCATGGGCTCCGGATTCTGCGTCTGCGGTGCCGCCGCGTAGGGCTGCGCCGATGCGGTGTGGTCACGGAACGCCCCGTGGTGGGACGCCTCGTCGCGGAACAAGGGACCGCTCAGCCGAGCGGCCCCCCGGTCGTCATCCTGGTCGTCGCCGTACCGGGGTTCGGCGGGTCCGTCGGGCACGATGGGCATGGGCCGAGTGTGCTGCGCGTCATGCGCGTCGTACGCGGGACCCGCCGGGGCAGCCCCCTGGACAGGCCCCTGGTCGGACGGCCCCCAGTACCCGGCGTGGGGCGGCGTCGCCCAGGAAGAGTCGTTCATCAGACCTCGAGAAGCTCCGCTTCCTTGTGCTTGAGGAGCTCGTCCACCTGAGCGACGTACTTGTGCGTCGCGTCGTCGAGCTCCTTCTCCGCACGGCGGCCCTCGTCCTCGCCGACCTCGCCGTCCTTGACGAGCTTGTCGATCGCGTCCTTGGCCTTGCGGCGGACCGCGCGGATGGACACGCGCGAGTCCTCTGCCTTGCCCCGGGCCACCTTGATGTAGTCGCGGCGGCGCTCCTCGGTGAGCTCGGGGAACACCACTCGGATGATGTTGCCGTCGTTGCTGGGGTTGACGCCCAGGTCGGAGTCGCGGATCGCCTGTTCGATGTTGCGCAGCGCGGACTTGTCGAACGGGGTCACCACGGCCATGCGCGGCTCCGGCACGGAGAACGAGGCCAACTGGTTGATCGGCGTCGGCGCGCCGTAGTAGTCGGCCACGATCTTGTTGAACATCGCCGGGTGCGCACGCCCGGTGCGGATCGCGGCGAAGTCCTCCTTGGCGACCACGACGGCCTTCTCCATCTTCTCCTCGGCCTCGAGGAGGGTCTCTTCGATCACCACTTGCTCCTGCGTGTCTTGAGTAGGCCCGGCTGCTGTTCCATGTGCGTGGGGGCGGCGGCCGGCTGCGTCGCGTCTTCTTCCTGCACGGTTCCCGACCGTCAGGACATTGTCCATCCCCCGGTCAGGGACCGGGCACATCCCCGGGTCAGTCCCGGCTGCCCTGCTCACCCACAAGCGTGCCGATCTTCTCACCCTTGACGGCTCGCGCGATATTTCCCTCCGCCAGGAGCTCGAACACCAGGATCGGGAGCTTGTTGTCGCGGCACAGCGTGACGGCCGTCGCGTCGGCGACCTTCAGGTCCCGGGTGATGACCTCGCCGTATCCGAGGGAGTCGAACTTGACCGCGTCGGGGTTGGTCTTCGGGTCGGAGTCGTAGACCCCGTCCACGCCGTTCTTGCCCATGAGCAGCGCCTCGGCGTCGATCTCCAGGGCGCGCTGGGCGGCGGTGGTGTCGGTGGAGAAGTACGGCATGCCCATACCGGCGCCGAAGATGACCACGCGGCCCTTCTCCAGGTGGCGCACGGCGCGCAGCGGGATGTACGGCTCGGCGACCTGGCCCATGGTGATGGCGGTCTGCACCCGGCTGTCGATGCCCTCCTTCTCCAGGAAGTCCTGGAGGGCGAGGCAGTTCATCACGGTGCCGAGCATGCCCATGTAGTCCGAGCGGGCGCGGTCCATGCCGCGCTGCTGGAGTTCGGCACCGCGGAAGAAGTTGCCGCCGCCGATGACGACGGCGATCTCGGCGCCGTCCCGGACGACGGCGGCGATCTCACGGGCGATCTTGTGCACCACATCGGGGTCCACACCCAGGCCCCCGCCACCGGCGAACGCCTCTCCGGACAGCTTCAGCAGAAACCGGCCGCGTACTTTGCCGTCGTCGCTCTTCTGGGCCTTGGTGGTCATGGGGATCCCGCCTCTTTCACCTGTTGCACATACGAAGAAGGCCACTGCCGATGGGAACTGGTTCGCATCCCATGCGCGGCAATGGCCTCCTCGTCAGATCTGCTGTCGTCCGCCACGCGCGTGCGTGGCGGCGTACCGGACGACTGCTGACGACCCTATCGGGCCCGCGCGTCGCTCGCGGTACGGACTCAGATGCCGACCTTGATACGCGTGAAGCGCTTCAGGGTGACACCGGCCTCGTCCAGGACCTTCTGGACGGACTTCTTGTTGTCGAGCGCGTACGGCTGACCGAGCAGCGTGGCGTCCTTGAAGAAGCCGTTGAGGCGACCCTCGACGATCTTCGGCAGGGCGGCCTCGGGCTTGCCCTCGGCGCGGGTGGTCTCCTCGGCGACGCGACGCTCGGACTCGACGACCTCGGCCGGCACGTCCTCCTTGGAGAGGTACTTCGGCGCGAAGGCGGCGATGTGCTGGGCAACACCGCGGGCGACCTCGGCGTTCGGCTTGTCCAGCTCGACGAGGACACCGATCTGCGGGGGCAGGTCGGGCATCGTGCGGTGCATGTACGCGGTCACGAAGCCGTCGGCGAACTGCGCGAAGCGGTCCAGGACGATCTTCTCGCCGAGGTTGGCGTTGGCCTCGTCCACGAACGCCTGGACGGTCTTGCCGGCCTCGATCTCGGAGGCGAGCAGGGCCTCCAGGTCGGCCGGGGAGGTCGCGGCGACGTGCTGCGCGATCTGGTTGGCCACGGCCTGGAACTTCTCGCCCTTGGCGACGAAGTCCGTCTCGCACTTCAGCTCGACCAGGACACCGGAGGAGTTGTCGTCGGCGATGATCGAGACCACGGCGCCGTTCTCGGCGGAGCGGCCCTCGCGCTTGGCGACGCCCTTCTGGCCCTTGATCCGGAGCGCCTCGACGGCCTTCTCGACGTCGCCCTCGGCCTCGTCCAGCGCCTTCTTGCAGTCCATCATGCCGGCGCCCGTGAGCTCACGGAGCTTCTTGACGTCGGCGGCGGTGTAGTTCGCCATGAGTCTGTGAATCTTTCTCGAAGTCGGGAGATCTGCCCGATCCACGATCCACAGGAAGATGTGGATCGCGAACCTATGGGTGAACGGCGGGAGCGAACCGGATGTCGGCCGCTCCCGCCGTCAACGCTGACTGATCAGGCCTGCTCGGCCTCGGCGGCGGGAGCCTCGGCAGCGGCCTCGGCCGGAGCCTCGGCGGCCGGAGCCTCAGCAGCAGCCGGAGCCTCAGCAGCCGGGGCCTCAGCGGCGGGCGCCTCGGCAGCAGCCTCGGCGGGAGCCTCCTCGGCCTTCTTCTCGCCGCCCTCGAGCAGGTCGCGCTCCCACTCGGCGAGCGGCTCGCCCGCGGCCTTCTCGCCCTTGTCACCGGTGGCGACGCGCGAGCGGCTGATGAGGCCCTCGGCGACGGCGTCGGCGATCACACGGGTGAGCAGGGTGACGGAGCGGATCGCGTCGTCGTTGCCCGGGATCTTGTAGTCGACCTCGTCGGGGTCGCAGTTGGTGTCGAGGATGGCGACGACCGGGATGTTAAGCTTCCGGGCCTCGCCGACCGCGATGTGCTCCTTCTTGGTGTCCACGATCCAGACGGCGCTGGGCACCTTCTGCATCTCGCGGATACCACCGAGGGTCTTCTCGAGCTTGGCCTTCTCACGCGAGAGGACCAGGAGCTCCTTCTTGGTCAGACCCGAGGCGGCGACGTCCTCGAAGTCGATCTGCTCGAGCTCCTTGAGGCGCTGCAGACGCTTGTAGACGGTCGAGAAGTTGGTGAGCATGCCGCCCAGCCAGCGCTGGTTGACGTAGGGCATGCCGACGCGGGTGGCCTGCTCGGCGATGGCCTCCTGCGCCTGCTTCTTCGTGCCGACGAACATGACCGTGCCGCCGTGGGCGACGGTCTCCTTGACGAACTCGTAGGCGCGGTCGATGTACGACAGCGACTGGAGCAGGTCGATGATGTAGATGCCGTTGCGCTCCGTGAAGATGAAGCGCTTCATCTTCGGGTTCCAACGACGGGTCTGGTGACCGAAGTGGACGCCGCTTTCCAGCAGCTCCCGCATCGTGACGACGGCCATGGCCGTTCTCCTTGGTTTTCTCGGTTGTACCGCGGGAACCGGAGGGCTCCCGCGCCTGACGCCCGCGACGCGCCTTGCCGCAAAGGACCGAGAGGCGCTGACACCGACCGCGTGACGGCCTGATGTCGGGGCGTGCGAAGTCGACCCGGTGACCCGGATCGCCAGAAGAAGTGTACGGGACCGGCGGGGCACCGGGTGACGCCGCTGTCCACAACCCGGGAGTACTCCACAGGGCCCGGCCGTTCCGTGTCCGGTTGCGGCACGGTTCGGGGATGCGAGCGAAACGATGTGCGGGTCCGGTGCTGGGGTTGCTGCTGCTGGTCCTGGCGGTGCTGCCGCCGCGTCCGCCGACCCCGGCGACCCCGCTGGAGCCGGCGGGCACGGACGCCTCGGTGCCGGTGGTGGGGCGTACCTGGCCGGTGGGCGCCCGCCCCGCGGTTTTGCGCGGCTGGGAGCCCCCGGCGACGGTGTACGCCCGCGGCCACCGGGGCGTGGACCTGGCGGCACCCGCCGGCACCCCGGTAAGGGCGGTGGCGGCGGGCCGGGTGTCCTTCGCGGGTCGGGTGGCGGGCAAGGGAGTGGTCTCCGTGGAACTGACGGGCACAGGCCTTCGAACAACCTACGAGCCGGTGACGGCGTCGGTGAAGAAGGGCGACGAGGTGGAGGCGGGTGAGGTGGTAGCAACGGTGGACCCGACGGGTTCCCACTGCTCGACGACGTGCGTCCACTGGGGCCTGCTGAGAGGCGAGACCTACCTGGACCCGCTGTCGCTGCTGCCGCCGTGGCTCCTGCGCAGGGGCCCTTCCAGGCTGCTGCCGGTACTGGGGGTGCCCTTGCCGGCCTGAGCTCCGGGCTCTCGGCGAGACGGCTCGGCGGCAGGCACCTCAGGGGCGCGGGGAACTGCGCGACCAGCCACGACGGACGCGCACCCGGCAGACTCCCTCAGCGCCCCGTCTCCCTCAGCCCGTCTCCCTCAGCGCCCCGTCTCCCTCAGCCCCGCACGCCCCGCAGCGCCATCGAGACCGCGGCCTCGGTGATCACGCCCGGCTCCTCCGCGGCTCCCAGCTCGATCCGCCGCACCGCCGCGTCCACAACCCCCTGCACCAGCATCGCCGCCAGCCGGGGCTGCTCGTGCCCCATCTCGGCGAGCGCCTCGACGATCATCGCGACCAGCCCGCCGTGCGCCGCCCGGATCTTCTCCCGAGCCCCCGCGTCCAGCTCGCTCGCGGAGATGGCGACGACGGCCCGGTGCCGCCGGTCCCCCACCAGCGCGAGCTGCTGCCGCACATACGCCTCGACCTTCGCCTCCGCACTCCCCGCCGCGGCCATCGCCGCCGACACCTCCGCGGCCCACACCGGGAAGTCGACCGCGCACAGCTCCTCGACCACGGCGGCCCGCGAGCGGAAGTACTCGTACACGGACGACCGCGCGAGTCCCGTCCGCTCGGCGAGAGCCGGGAAGGTCAGCGCCTCCGTCCCGCCCTCGGACAGCAGAGAGCGAGCCGCGTCCAGCAGGGCGGCTCGCTGCATCGACCGGTGCTCGGCCACGGAGGCCGCTCGAATCCTTGGCACGTCAACCACTGTACGGACGGACCACTGCCGACGGGAGTCACTCCCTCCGACCGACCCCGGCCGGAAAGCTGTCCGGCCAGGTCAGCGCCCGAAACTGGCCAGCTTCGCCCGCAACTGGAGCACGGACTTGGTGTGGATCTGGCTGACCCTGCTCTCGGTCACTCCCAGGACGTTCCCGATCTCGGCGAGCGTGAGGCCCTCGTAGTAGTAGAGGGTCACGACGGTCTTCTCCCGCTCGGGCAGTGTGTTGATGGCCCGCGCCAGGAACCGTCTGAGCTCGCGGTCCTCGGCGACCTCCACGGGGTTGTCCGCGGCGGTGTCCTCCAGCGTGTCCATGAGGCTGAGCCGGTCGCCGCCCTCGCCCCCGACATGCAGCAGCTCCTCCAGCGCCACCACGTTGGCGAGCGACAACTGGCTGAAGACCGCGTGGAGATCGTCGACCGCGATGCCCAGCTCGCCGGCGACCTCCCCCTCCGTCGGCGTCCGCCGCAGCCGCGCCTCCAGGGTCGCGTACGCCCGCTCGACGTTGCGCGCCTTCTGCCGCACGGACCGCGGGATCCAGTCCAGCGCCCGCAGTTCGTCGATCATCGCGCCCCGGATGCGGGTGATCGCGTACGTCTCGAACTTGATCTCCCGGTCGACGTCGAACTTCTCGATCGCGTCGATCAGCCCGAAGACCCCCGAGGAGACGAAGTCCGCCTGCTCGACATTGGGCGGCAGACCGACGCTCACCCGCCCGGCGACGTACTTCACCAGCGGTGAGTAGTGCAGGATGAGCTGCTCGCGCAGCCGCTCGTCTCCCGTGGCCTTGTACGACCGCCACAGTTCCTCGAGCGTCGAGGGAGCGGGCGGCCGCACGCTGCCACCGTCACGGGCGGCCGCGGGGATCGCCGCCCGGTCGGACCCGGAAGTGTGCTGGGGCATTCGTCGCCTTGTGCCGTTCTGCTGTGAAGTACGCGTTGTACGTGGAGTGCGTCGGAATCCCCGTGAGCGTAGCGTGACTGAAGAGTCGCAGTGCGCAAACAGCGTGCCGGGACGCACCCGCGGACACGTGCCGCGGACCCCTTCCGCGCGACACGACCGTCGCGCTGTGTGATCAACGGAACACCCCAACTGCGGTAATTCCCAAGGGCTTCGGGGTTAGCCCGGACGGCCGAACACGCACGGTCAACACAGCCCACGACCGCCCCGGACCGAGATCATCGCCTGGCGTGTCAACTTCCAGCCGTCGCCGTGTCGTTCGACGTAACCAAGTGCACGGAGTTCGTACAGTCTCGCGACGGCGTCGTCCCGTGTCGTCTGCGCACCGCGCGCGATCTCGTCCGCTCCGGCCTCCCGTCGTCCGGGCAGCGCGGACAGGACCCTGCGGGCCGCCGGCTCCAGCAGGTCGCGCGGCAGCACGGGGCCGCGCCGGTCGGGGGCCAGCTCCCCCATGTCGCCGACCAGTTCCACGACTTCCGCGGCGTCCGTGACCAGTGTGGCGTCCCCGCGCAGCAGCTCGTGCACCCCGCCGGACAGGCTGCTGGTGGCCGGCCCTGGCACCCCCATCGTGTGACGGCCCAGCCGCTGGGCCGCCCGGGCGGTGACCAGGGAACCGCTGCGGTGGGCGGCCTCGACGACCACGGTGCCCCGGGTGAGGGCGGCGATCACCCTGTTGCGCAGCACGAATCTGCTGGGCGTCGGATGATCGCCGGGCGGCAACTCCCCGACCACCAGGCCCTGTTCCGCGATCCTGGTGATCAACTGGGTGTGTCCGCGCGGATAGGGCCGGTCGACCCCGCAGGCCAGGACGGCGACGGTGGCCCCGCCCGCGCCGAGCGCCCCGCGGTGGGCGGCGCCGTCGACCCCGTAGGCCCCGCCGGACACGACGACCCACCCCAGCTCGGCGAGGCCGGTGGCGAGGGTGGCCGCCATGTGGGCGCCGTACTCGGTGCAGGCCCGGGCCCCGACGAGGGCGACGGATCTGAGCGCCCACATCCGCAGGCTGGGCCGCCCCCGTACCCACAGCCCGAGCGGCCGGGCGTCCCCGAGGTCGTCGAGCTGTCCCGGCCACTCGGCGGCGCCGGGGACGACGAACCGCGCGCCTGCCTCGTACGCGACGGCGAGGTCCCGGCGCGGTTCGGCCACCCCGGCTCTCGCCCTCAGTCCGCTCCACCGCCTCTCGCTCACCCCGGGCAGCGGATCCCCGCACCCGCGGAGCCGCCGGGCCACCTCCCGCACGCCCCGCTCCCGGATCCACCGCCCCGCGGCCTCGTCGCCGGGCTCGACGACCCGGGAGAGGAGGACGCGGTCGAGGAGTTCGCCGTCGGGTTCGTCGCCGGTCATGTCAGCGCCCCGATGGCCATGGGCACGCCCCGGGGCACCCCGGTGCGCAGTTGCAGCGCCAGGGCGACGTCCGTCGCGTCCGGGCGGTCGTGTCCGACGAGGTCCGCGACGGTCCAGGCGACGCGCAGGACCCGGTCGAGACCGCGGGCGGTCAGCACGCCCCGTTCCAGATTGCGCTCGGCCTCGTCCATCGCCCCGGACACGGCGTGCCAGCGGCTGCGCAGCTCGCGTCCGGGCACCTCGCTGTTGGATCGCCACGGGGTGCCGGCGAAGCGCACGGCCGCGCGTTCCCTCGCGGCTCGCACCCGGTCCGCGACCACGGCGGTGGACTCGCCCCGGGAGCCACGTCCGGCCAACTGGTCCCGCGTGACACGGTCCACCTGCACCCGCAGGTCGACCCGGTCGAGCAGCGGACCGGAGAGCCGGGCCTGGTAGCGCCGGACCGCCGAGGGCGGGCACTCGCAGAAGTCGTCGGTCTGCGAGAAGCGGCCGCAGGGGCACGGGTTGGCCGCGAGCACCATCAGGAACTTCGCCGGGAACCGCACCACCCCGGCACTGCGTGCGATCACCACGTGCCCCGCCTCCAGCGGCTGCCGCAGCGCGTCGAGGGCCTGCGTGCTGAACTCGGGTGTCTCGTCCAGGAAGAGGACGCCCCGGTGGGACAGGGACACCGCCCCGGGGCGGGCGATGCCGGGTCCGCCGCCGACGAGGGCCTGCATGGTGGCCGAGTGGTGCGGGGCGCAGTAGGGGGCGAGGTCGATCAGCGGCTTGCCCGGCGGCAGCAGACCGGCCACCGAGTGCACCGCGGTCACCTCGAGCGACTCCTCCCGGGCGAGGCGGGGCAGCACCGCGGGCAGTCGTTCGGCGAGCATCGTCTTGCCCGCGCCGGGCGGTCCCTCCAGGAACAGGTGGTGGCCACCGGCGGCCGCGACCTCCACGGCCGTGCGCGCCGAGGTCTGACCGACGACGTCGGCCAGGTCGTGGCCGTGGTCCTGCTGGGCGGCTCCGGCGCTGTGCATGCCGGTGGCGGCCCCTGTGCCCGGCACCCGCAGGCCGGCCAGCAGCGGATCGGGACGGCCGGGCTCGTGCGGTTCCTCGTCGGGCACGGGTTCGTCGGCGAGGACCGCGATCAGTTGCCGGAGGCTGCGGACGCCCAGCACGGAGATCCCCGGCACCAGCGAGGCCTCGGCCGCGGCGCACTCCGGCACGACGACCTGGACGTAGCCCGCGTCCGCGGCGGCCAGCACCGCGGGCAGGATGCCCCGGACGGGACGCACCCGGCCGTCCAGGCCGAGTTCCCCGATCATCACGATGTCGGCGAGGACGCGCGGGTCGATCCGCTCGGAGGCGCCCAGCACCGCGCACGCGACGGCGAGGTCGAACCCCGAGCCCGCCTTCGGCACCGACGCCGGGCTGAGCCCCACCGTCAGCTTCTTCTGGGGCCATTCACCGCCCGAGTTCACGACGGCCGCCCGCACCCGGTCGCGGCTCTCCGTGAGGCTCTTGTCCGGCAGACCCACCAGCGTGAAGGCCGCCACCCCGGGCTCCAGGTCGGCCTGGACCTCGACCACGACCCCCTCGACGCCCACCAGCGCCACCGAGCACGTACGAGCGAACCCCATCTCAGGCCACCCCCCGCGCGTGCTCGACCACGGGTGCGCCGCGCTGTGGCAGGACGACGCCGACCAGGTCGATGCGGACGCCTCCCGGTGGCGCCCCTCCGTGGGCGTGGATCCAGCAGGCGGCGAGGCCCCGCAGGCGTTCCGCCTTCTCGGGGGTGACCGCGGCCATCGGGTGCTCGAAGGCACCGGACCGGCGTGTCTTGACCTCGCAGACGACGAGGACCTCGCCGTCCCGCGCCACGATGTCGATCTCGCCGGTCCTGCCGCAGCGCCAGTTGCGCTCCAGGACCGTCATCCCGGCCTCGGTCAGCCGCCGTGCGGCCAGACTCTCGCCGTACTTGCCGAGTGCACTGCGTGCGTTCATGTCGGCACCACCTCCGGCACCGACGATCACGCAATCCCGCCCACCGAGTTGATCTTGGTGGATTACTCAGCGGTTGTGGAAAACCCCGTCACTCACACGGGCGACCCACCCGTCACCCGCCCGGCAGCTCCAGATCGCTCTTGTTCAGCTCCTCGATGTTCACGTCCTTGAACGTCAACACTCGCACCTGCTTCACGAAGCGAGCCGGCCGATACATGTCCCACACCCACGCATCCGCCATGGACACCTCGAAGAACACCTCACCCTGGACCGAGTGCACCTGCATCTCGTAGTCGTTGGTCAGGTAGAAACGCCGCTCGGTCTCGATCACGTATTTGAACAGACCGACGACATCGCGGTACTCCCGGTAGAGCTTCAGCTCCATCTCGGTCTCGTACTTCTCGAGGTCCTCGGCGCTCATGGCATGTTCCCCTTCAGCCGTGCGATCCCACCATTGTGCGCCAGTCCCGTCGGCACCTAGACGATTTCGGTGTCGAGGGTCACGGGCCCGGCCGGGGGACCTTCGTCGAGCAGCCTGCGCAGCAACTCGGCGAGTCTGGTCGGATACACCGTCTCATGTGCCCGGGCAAGTTCCTGACACGTCCACCAGCGCGCTCCGGCGACGCTGCGTCGCTCCAGCTCGGTCAGGGCCGTGGCCCGGGTGGCCGTGACCGTCGTACGGGCCAGGTAGTACCACTCGTCCTGGTCCCAGCGGCGGCCCGCGAACGGGAACGAGCACATCCGCCGCCAGAGCACCGGCCCGAGGTCCACCTCGGTGATGCCGGTCTCCTCGGCGAGTTCCCGCAGAGCGGCCTCTTCACGGGTCTCGTCGCCCTCCAGTCCGCCGCCGGGCGTGAACCACCAGTCGTCGGCCGGGTCGTCCGGCTCGTGCCCGTGCAGCAGCAGGATGCGGTCCTGGGGGTCGAGCAGCACCACCCGGGACACCTTGCGCAGGGCGCCCTCGCCCGGCACGTCAGCGGGCACCGACGGGCTCCCTCCGGACCTGGGAGCGCCTGCCGAACCGCTTGGCCACGGGCCCGTACGCCCCGCCGCCCAGCACCAGCACCGCGCCGGCGACGATCAGCACGACGATCGTGCGCAGCGGGCCGGGCGAGGAGAGCGCGCCGAGCGTCTGGAAGGAGGCGGGGCGTTCCAGCATGCCCTTCATGGGCCAGACGACGGCGTCCACGCGCGCGGTCACGGCCGAGCGGGCGACGGTGCCCTGGGCGGCGTCCGTGAGGTGGGCGGAGGAGTCCAGCGAGCCCTGGCGCTCGTCGCCGAGCAGGAACAGGCGGCCCTTGGGCACCTTCACGGTGGGGATGGACTTGTCCTCCACCACGTTGCCCTTGAGGTACGTCTCGTCGATCTGCTTGCCGTTGACGGTCAGCTTCCCGTCGGTGCAGCAGGAGACCGTGTCGCCGCCGACCGCGACGACCCGCTTGACCACGGGCGCGTTGGTCACCCAGGTCTTGTCGGTGAAGACGACGACGTCACCCCGGCGTATCTCGTCGCTGTCGACGCGCTGCGCCATCACCCGGTCGCCGGCGTCGATGGTGGGTGTCATCGAACTGGTGGGCACGGTGTACGGCCGGTAGACCACCGCTCCCCAGGCGAATCCCCCGAGGAACAGCACCAGGCCCAGTGCGACGGCCAGTCCGGACAGTCGCTGTCCGGTCCGGCCACCCACCGGGCCCGTGTTGGTGCCACCGCTGTGCGGGGCCGTACGCGTAGTGCTCTCGCCACCCATGGACCCGCACCCTACCCGGCGGTACCTGAGCGGGTCAGCCCCTCCCGCCCGGCCGGAGCGACAAGCTCCGCAAAGCTTTCACCAGGTCCGTGGGGCCGATGACGACCGGCGGCCGGGCCCGCTCAGCGGGTCCGCTCGACGGTGGCCTTCCTGCGCCGCCACAGCGCCACCGGCACCGCGCCGAGGAGGGCGATCCCCTGCGGGGCGACCGTGAGGGCGGCGGAGGCCGACGCCTTGTCGTTGATGCCGGCCTGGCTGAAGGTGTCCGGCTTGGGCAGCGTGCCCCAGCGGTTGATCGGCCAGGCCTTCACGATGGCGCGGCCCACGACGTCGTCGACCGGGACCATGCCGTGGTGCTTGTCGGACTGGTTGTAGCGCGAGTCACGGGAGTTCTGCCGGTGGTCGCCCATCACCCAGATGTAGCCCTTGGGGACCTTCACGGTGAACTGGCCGCCCTGGTCGTCCTGGCTGCACGGGGTGTTGCCGGCGTAGACGTACGACGCCTCGTCCAGTGCCTTGCCGTTGACCTTGAGCGGGCCCGTGCCCTGGCAGGAGACGGTGTCACCGCCCACGCCGACGACGCGCTTGATGAGGTCCTTCTCCTCGGCGGAGGGCATCAGACCGATCCAGGACAGGAAGGTCTGCACGGCGTTCGGGTCCGCCGTGGGCTCGCCCGCCAGCCAGTTGTCGGGGTCGTGGAAGACGACGACCTCGCCGCGCTCCGGCTCGGAGCCGAACCACGGGGTCAGCTTGTCGACCAGCACCCGGTCGCCCTGCTGAAGGGTGTTCTGCATCGAGTCGGACGGGATCGAGAAGGCCTGCACCAGGAACGTCTTGATCAGCAGCGCCAGCACCAGCGCGATGCCGATCAGGATGGGCAGCTCCTTCCAGAAGGAGCGCTGCTTCCTCACCTGGGGGGCCGAATCGCCGGGCCCGCCTCCCCGGACCTCCGTCGTCGTCCCGTCCTCGGTCGCCCCGGAGTCACTCCCGGAGGTCACGGCGCTGTCCGCGGCCGGGTCGGCTGCTTCCACGGGGCGTCCGCGGTGCTCCTCGCCGTCGTGCCCGGATCGTGCGCCAACCGCCACATCCCCCACGCCAACTCCTTACTCTGTGCCGCCGCCTGCCCCAGATACGGCGCAGGCCCACCACTCCCATAACGAGCGGGAGTTCCGCAGGGCTCGGGAGTTGGATCGCTTCGTTCGGATCGTCGGGAGCAACCCTAAGCGACGCCCGGGAGGCTGAGGTCGCGACGGACGCCGAGTCGGCAATGGAAGAGTAAGTTTTCGGTTCTTTCAGCGTGGTCCAGTGCCCGAAGGGCCAGGCGATGACCATGGCCCGTCCCACCACCGAGTCCTCGGAGACGGTGCCGCCGTAGTCGGTGTCCTGGTGCGAGCGGGAGTCCGCGGAGTTGGCGCGGTGGTCCCCCATCACCCACAGCCGCCCCTGCGGGACGGTGATGTCGAACTGCTGGGTGGACGGGGCGTTCCCGGGATACAGGTAGTCCGTCTCGCTCAGGGGGACGCCGTTGACGGTGACCCGGCCTTGCGTGTCACAGCACTTGACGCGGTCGCCGCCGACCCCGACGACCCGCTTGATCAGGTCCTTCTCGTTGTCCGACGGCAGCAGGCCGATGAAGGTGAGCCCTTCCTTGACCTGCTTGACGACCACGGGGTCGTTCTTCTTGGTCGTGGTCTGCTCGTCCTGGAGCCAGCCGCCGGGGTCCTTGAAGACGACGACGTCCCCGCGTTCGGGCTTGGAGCCGAACCACGGGGTGAACTTGTCGACCAGGACGCGGTCGCCGATCCGGATCGTCTGCTCCATCGAGCCGGACGGGATCACGAACGCCTGGACGAGGAAGGTCTTCAGGACCAGCGCTATCAGGACGGCCACTCCGACCAGGAGAGGTATCTCCTTGACCGCGCCGCGCCTCCTGCGCCGCTTCACCTTGCGCTGGAGCTTGCGCCGCTCCGCGCGCGAGCGGCCGCCCCCGGGGCTCGCGGAGCGCCGGACGCCGGTGGGCAGCAGGTTGTCGGCGGCGGTGCTCGCCACACCGCGCGGTTTGCCCCGGTTACCCATGCGCGCCCTCCACGGCGGGCACGCGCGCGTAGGCGGCGGAACGGTGCAGGCGGGTGGCGTGACCGGCGGGCCAGATGATCCAGTCGGCCCGGCCGAGGACGTCGTCGACGGGGATCATGCCGCCGCCGGGTGAGCCGAGGTGGTCCCGGGAGTCGCTGGAGACGCTGCGGTGGTCACCGAGGACGAACAGGGTGCCCTCGGGCACCCGGACGTCGAAGGGCACCGAGGACGGGCTGTCACCGGGGTACAGGAAGCCCGACTCGTCGACCGACCGGCCGTTCACCTCGACCCTCCCCTTCTTGTCGCAGCAGACCACGTGGTCTCCCCCCACACCCACAACGCGCTTGATGTAGTCCCCGTCCCCGAAGTACCCGGTTCCGTCGAACACGACTACATCTCCCCGCCGCGGCTCGGCACCGAAACGGTACGCCAACCTATTTACGAGAACGCGGTCCCCGATCCTCAATCCGTTCTCCATGGATCCGCTGGGGATCTGGAAGGGCCTGACCACGAACGTGCTGACGAGCAGGAGAAGGACCAGGCAGAGCAGCAGGAGCAGGGAGATCCGGCCGCCCGGCAGCCACTGGGTGATCCTCGACACCAACGCGAAACGCGACCGTCCCTCCGCGGCCCCTGGTTCGGGGTGGGAGGAGCGGTCGCGCTCCGTCGGCTGTGCTTCGGTGTCCATCGGGGCCAGATGCTATCCGGCCGCGCTGTGACGTCCGAAAAGCGCTCAGTTCTCGCGCTTCTCCTTGATCTTCGCGGCCTTGCCGCGCAGCTCGCGCAGGTAGTACAGCTTGGCGCGACGCACGTCACCGCGGGTGACCAGCTCGATCTTCTCGACGATCGGGGTGTGCACCGGGAAGGTGCGCTCGACGCCGACGGAGAACGAGACCTTGCGGACCGTGAAGGTCTCGCGGACACCGGCGCCCTGGCGGCGGATGACCACGCCCTTGAACTGCTGCACACGGGAGCGGTTGCCCTCGATGACGCGGACGTGGACGTTGACGGTGTCACCCGGGCGGAAGGCCGGGATGTCGCTGCGCAGCGACGCGGAGTCGACGGAGTCGAGCAGGTGAGACATTTCGTCTGCTTTCTTCGCCCATGCCACAGGTCATCGGCGGTAGATAGGGTTCGTGAGGAGGCTGTCCGTGTCGGGGCGGGCGTCGTGTCCCCCTGTGGCAGGGGCGCACGCCGGACGACGCACAACAGCGGCCTATTCTTCCACGCCTTCCGGCCTGCGCCAAAATCGGCCGTACGGCTCCCCCGCCGGGTCCGGCGCCCAGCCCAGGATGGAGAGCATCTCGCGGTCCTTCTTGTCGAAGGCGGCCGGCTCGCAGCGCTCGATGAGGTCGGGCCGGTTGGCCGCCGTACGCCTGAGGGCCTCGTCGCGGCGCCAGCGGGCGATCTTGCCGTGGTGCCCGCTGAGCAGGACGTCCGGGATGCCGCGGCCGCGCCACTCGGGCGGCTTGGTGTAGACGGGCCCCTCCAGCAGGTTCGCCATGGCACCGGGCGCGAAGGAGTCGTCCCGGTGCGACTCGGCGTTGCCGAGGACACCGGGCAGCAGCCGGGCCACCGCCTCGGTGATCACCAGGACGGCCGCCTCGCCGCCGGCGAGGACGTAGTCGCCGATGGACACCTCGTGGACCGGCATCCGCGTGGCGTACTCGTCGATCACCCGGCGGTCGATGCCCTCGTAGCGCGCCGGCGTGAAGATCAGCCAGGGGCTCTCGGAGAGCTCCACGGCGAGTTCCTGGGTGAAGGGGCGGCCGCTCGGGGTGGGGACGACGAGGGCGGGCGCGTGCGAGCCCGTCTCGTAGCCGTCCGCCAGCACGGAGTCCAGCGCGTCCCCCCAGGGATCGGTCTTCATGACCATGCCCGGACCGCCGCCGTACGGGGTGTCGTCGACGGTGTTGTGGCGGTCGTACGTCCACCCGCGCAGATCGTGGACGCGCACGTCGAGCTGCCCCCGCGCGCGTGCCTTGCCGACCAGGGAGACGTTCAGGGGGTCGAGGTACTCGGGGAAGATCGTGACGACGTCGAGGCGCATCTTCTACGACTCTTCCCGCGAGGAGGCGATCTCGGCGTTGTCGTCGATGAGCCCGGGCGGCGGGTCGATGACGGCCTTCTGCTCCTCGAGGTCGATCTCGGTGACGATCTCCTCGACGAACGGGATCATCACCTCGGTGCCGTCGGGCCGCTCCACGATGAAGAGGTCCTGGGAGGGCAGGTGCGAGATCTCGGTGATCCGGCCCACCTCCACGCCGTCCTTGGTCACGACGTCGAGGTCCATGAGCTGGTGGTCGTAGTACTCGTCCTCCTCCTCGGGCAGCTCGTCGGGATCGATCTCGGCGATCAGGAGGGTGTTGCGCAGCGCCTCGGCGGCGGTCCGGTCACGGACGCCCTCGAAGCGCAGCAGGAGACGGCCGCTGTGGACACGGCCCGTCTCGATGGTGAGCGGGCCGGTGGCGGCCGGGTCGGTCGCCAGTACGGCGCCGGGTGCGAGCCGGAGTTCCGGCTCGTCGGTACGGACCTCGACGGTGACCTCGCCCTTGATGCCGTGGGCGCGGCCGATCCGTGCGACTACGAGCTGCACTTCCGAAGATCTCCTGTCGTAGGGCCCGGGACGACTACGGGCCGGGGACGGCCCGATGGCCCTCCCCGGCCCGAGCCGGTGCTGCGTTTGACGTCAGCGGACGTGGTCCACGTCGACGAGGTCGACGCGGACACCGCGGCCGCCGATGGCGCCCACGACGGTGCGCAGGGCACGCGCGGTGCGGCCGTTGCGGCCGATCACCTTGCCGAGGTCGTCGGGGTGGACCCGGACCTCCAGCACGCGCCCGCGGCGCAGGGTGCGCGAGGCCACCTGCACGTCGTCAGGGTTGTCGACGATGCCCTTCACGAGGTGCTCGAGAGCCTCCTCGAGCATGCTCAGGCCTCGGTCGACTCAGACGAAGACGACTCAGCCGCGGCCTCGTCCTTCTTCTCAGCCTTCTTCTTCTGGGTGATGGCCTCACCCTTGCCCGTGTCGTCGCCGCCCAGGGCCTCGAACGACGGGCGCGCGGCCTTCTCGGCCGGCTGGAGCAGCGGAGCCGGGGCGGGCTCGCCCTTGAACTTCTGCCAGTCGCCGGTCTTCTTCAGGATGGCGAGCACGGGCTCGGTCGGCTGCGCGCCGACACCCAGCCAGTACTGCGCGCGCTCCGAGTCGACCTCGATGCGCGAGGGGTTCTGCACCGGGTGGTACAGGCCGATCTCCTCGATCGCACGGCCGTCACGACGGGTGCGGGAGTCGGCGACGACGATGCGGTAGTGAGGCGAACGGATCTTGCCCAGACGCTTCAGCTTGATCTTGACTGCCACGGGAGTGGGTTCTCCTGGATTTGACGTGGTTGGGCACGGCGAGACTGCCGCGTGGGGTTGCGGTACCCGAGTGCCCGATGGACGCGTCAGCCGGAGGCGAGAGGGTTCCTGTGCGGCTGTCGAGTACAGCTAGCCATTGTGCCATACCCTGCGGCTCCGCTCGGACCGAGGCCGCGCACGAGCATGCCTGAGGGGCACCCGGCACTCCGGGTGCCCCCGGGCAGGATCGCGGCTGCCACGAGCAGTCGCGGTCCTCAGCTCGCCGCTGCGCCCACGATCTCGGGGATGCGGAACGGCTTCCCGCAGCCCCCGCAGACGATCGGCGCCTGGGCCAGGACGGAGGGGACGACCCTCACATTGCGGCCGCAGTCGCAGACCGCCTTGACCCGGACCCCGCCTCCGGAGGAGCCGTGCCGCGCCGCCGGACCCCGGAAGGAGCGGGCGGTGTCGGCGGAGGTCGCCGCCGTGTGGGCCTTGAGGGCGCGCTGCAACCGCTCGATGGTCGGGCGGTAGCGGCGCTTTGCCTCGGGGGTGAGCGTGACCAGGGAGAAACCGCTGCTCGGGTGCGGCTCCTCGGGGTGGTCCAGGCCCATCTCCTCGGCGATCGCGAGGAATCTGCGGTTGTGGTAGCGGCCGGCGCGGGAGGTGTCGCGGATGCCTCGCGCGGCGGCGATGCCGTGGACTGCCTCGTGAAGCAGTCGCTCGAAGGAGAGCTCGTGACCGCAAGCGGACGACGACTCCCCGATCAGGGACTCTGGCGCGGCAAGGTCGGGCAGTTCGGGGTGGTACCGCTGAATGTCGGCCCACGCCTCTGCCAGCTCTGCGGCGAGAACAGGTGGTGTCTGTGTCGTGCTCACGTAATGACAACGAGCCAGGGTGCCCCTGTGTTCCTATTCCGGGGCATCCCAAATAATTTGCACGTACCCGTCAGTTGCCGCTGATGCGTGGAGACGAGGGCGGGTGCGCTGATCTGCGGAGAACCCTCACAGCTCGTAACAAGCCGGTACGTAGTGTGAGGTACGCCCCGGCGCGTAGATCGTGTCCACGCGCCGGTGCGGTTGGGATCCGCAGGTGCGCAAGAGGCGTTTCGGTCGCTCTCGCACCGGAAGGGCGCTGTCTCAGTAAGCGCGGGCAACGACTGCGACGTTACCGGGGGCGTCGTCGGTTCCCGGCACCGACCCGTCCTCCGCGACCAGACAGCGTACGGTCACCGCGTGCTCGGCCAGCCTGGCCTCGCCCTCCGCGCCGAGGACGGCCCACGGGATCCGCGCCCAGCCGCCCGAGACGGCGGCCTCGACGGCCTCGTCGAAGGTCGACACCTCGGCGGTGCGGGACTCGCGGCGCGCACGGGACTGGGCCAGCAGCAGCGCCTGGTCCTCCTCCAGGAACCCGGGGAGCAGTGCCGCCAGGGAGTCCAGGGCGACGGCTTCCTTGCCTCCCGGGATGCGGCGGGCCACCATCGCCGTGCCGCCCTCCAGGTCACGGGGCCCGATCTCGACGCGGACCGGCACTCCCTTGAGCTCCCAGTCGACCGCGCGGCGCCCGAACGGGGTGTCGGTGCGGTCGTCGACGTGGACGCGCAGCCCCGCCGCCGTCAGCCGGTCGCCGATCTCGCGGACCTTGGCCAGAACCGGTTCGTCCCCCTTGATGGCGAGCACGACGACCTGGGTCTGCGCGAGCCGCGGCGGTACCCGCAGACCGCTGTCGTCGCCGTGCATCATCACCAGGGCGCCGATCATGCGGGTGGTGGAGCCCCAGGAGGTCTGCCAGACGAGTTCCTGGGTGCCGTCCTTCGACAGGTAGGAGGTGTTGAAGGCCCTGGCGAAGTTCTGGCCCAGCTCGTGGCTGGTGGCCATCTGGAGGGCCTTGCCGTCGCCCATCATCCCTTCGAGCGTGAGGGTGTTGATCGCGCCGGCGAAGCGCTCCCTGACGGTCTTGCGGCCGGGGACGACGTCCATGGCGAGGACGTTCGTCATGAAGTCCTCGTAGACCTGCCGGTGGATGTGCGAGGCGAACACGCGCGCGTCCTGTTCGGTCGCGTGCGCGGTGTGGCCCTCCTGCCACAGGAACTCCGTCGTGCGCAGGAAGAGGCGCGGCCGCAGTTCCCAACGCACCACGTTGGCCCACTGGTTGATCAGCAGGGGCAGGTCGCGGTAGCTCTGCACCCACTTCGAGAAGTAGTCGTTGATGATCATCTCGGAGGTGGGGCGGACGACCGCGGGCTCCTCCAGCTCCTTGCCGCCGCCGTGGGTGACGACCGCGAGCTCGGGCGCGAAGCCCTCCACGTGGTCGGCCTCGCGGGTGAGGTAGGACTGCGGGATCAGCAGCGGGAAGTACGCGTTCTGCGTGCCGGTCGCCTTGATCCGGGCGTCCATCTCGGCCTGCATCCGCTCCCACAGCCCGTACCCGTACGGTCGGATGACCATGGTGCCGCGCACCGGACCGTTGTCGGCCAGTTCGGCCTTGCTGACCAGATCCTGGTACCAGCGCGGGAAGTCGTCCGCCCGGGGTGTGAGAACAGGTGCCTTTGCCATGGCGCGATGTTACGGGCGCGGATTGCCGGGACGTGAATTCTTTTCCCCGGCACATGCCAACCCGCAAGCAGGACCCTTCTGCCTCTGGACGAGCGGTCGAGTGCGGAGTTACCTGGCATACGGGGGAACTGCGAGCGCACGTCACGGGGGCTAAGGAAACGGGCACAGAGTCAACTCTCGGCGGATTGGGGCGCTTATCCATGACACCCACGCTCGTGCGGCAACACCTGTCTTCGACGAGAGAGGCGTCCCGCGCGGACCTCGGTGCACGCGCGCGTGACTGGTCCGAGATCCAGGAGCGGATGCTGGTTCCGCTGTACGAGACCGTCTACGAGCGTCTGGAAGTGGGCCCGGCGACACGGCTGTTGGGCCTCGGCTGCGGCAGCGGGCTGGCCCTGCTGATGGCCGCCTCCCGGGGTGCGGCGGTGGCCGGGGTCGAGCCTTCCTCGCCCGAGCGGCTGGCGCTCGCCCGGGAGCGGCTGCTGCCGGAGGCGTCGGGCACGCGCGCGCGGGCCGGCATCAGCCTGGTCGAGCAGGTGCCGGCGGAGATCCCCCACGCCGGGACCGCCCCGTACACCCTCGTGACCGCCTTCGAGCCGATCGGGTGTCTCGCGGGGGACTCGGAGGGGCTCGGCGATCTGCTCGCCTCGGCGACACCGCTCGCCCGGCGGGGAGCCCCCGTGGTGCTCGCCGGCTGGGGTCCGCCGGAGCGGTGCGCCACGTCGTCCGTGCTGCGGGTGGCCACCAGGCTGGCCGATCCACTGCGCGGCACGGGCAGTTGGCGCCCGGCCCTGCGCGACGACCTGGAGGAGGTCGCCCAGCGGGCCGGCCTCAGGCCGGACGGCTCGGGGCGGGTGTCCTGCCCCTTCGGGTACGCCGGCCTCGACAGCGCGCTCAAGGGGCTGCTGTCGACCGGGCTCTTCGACGCGGCCATCGAGGCGACCGACCAGGCGCAGGTCGACAAGGAGGTGACGGAGGCCCTGCATCCGTACCAGCGCCGGGACGGCACGGTGTGGATGCCGAACGTCTTCCGGTACCTGGTCGCGCGCGTGCCCTAGCCGTCGGCCTCCTTCGTCAGCCGCGCGAACCGCGCGACGGGCTGCTAGGGAGACCTGCGCGGCGGGGCGGGGTTGGTCATGACCGGACGTTACGACACACCCCCGTCCCCGGCACGCGCGGAGAGGGACTCAGCCCATGAACTTCTTGAACTCGTCGGGCAGTTCGAAGTCCTGCGGGGCCTGCTGTCCGGGCACCCCGAAGGCGCCGCCGCCCTGGGGCCCCGCGGCCTTGCGCGCGGCCTCCTCGGCCTCCTGCTGCTTGCGCTTCATCGGGTTACCGGAGCGCTGCTTGCCCTTGGCCTTCTTCGGCTGCTTCTTGGAGCGGCCGGGACCGCCGCCCATGCCCGGGATCCCGGGCATCCCCGGCATGCCGCCGCCCTGAGCCATGCGGGACATCATCTTGCGGGCCTCGAAGAACCGCTCGACGAGGCTCTTGACCGCGCTGACCTCGACACCGGAACCCTTGGCGATACGGGCGCGGCGCGAGCCGTTGATGATCGTCGGCTCCTGGCGCTCGGCCGGGGTCATCGACTTGATGATCGCGGCGGTGCGGTCGACGTCCCGCTCGTCCAGGTTGTTGATCTGGTCCTTGATCTGGCCCATGCCCGGGAGCATGCCGAGCAGCTTGGAGATGCTGCCCATCTTGCGGACCTGCTCCATCTGGGCCAGGAAGTCGTCCAGGGTGAAGTCCTGGCCCTTCTTGGACGCCAGCTTGGAGGCCATCTTCTCGGCCTCTTCCTGACTGAACGTCTTCTCCGCCTGCTCGATCAGGGTGAGCAGGTCACCCATGTCGAGGATGCGGGAGGCCATCCGGTCGGGGTGGAAGGCGTCGAAGTCCTCCAGCTTCTCGCCGTTGGAGGCGAACATGATCGGCTTGCCGGTGATCTGCCGGATCGACAGGGCGGCACCACCGCGGGCGTCGCCGTCGAGCTTGGAGAGCACCACGCCGTCGAAGCCGACGCCGTCGCGGAAGGCCTCGGCGGTGTTGACGGCGTCCTGGCCGATCATCGCGTCGACGACGAAGAGGATCTCGTCGGGGCTGACGGCGTCGCGGATGTCCGCGGCCTGCCGCATCAGCTCGGCGTCGATACCGAGACGGCCGGCGGTGTCCACGATCACGATGTCGTGGACCTTCGCCTTGGCGTGCTCGATGGAGTCCTTGGCGACCTTGACCGGGTCACCGACGCCGTTGCCCGGCTCGGGGGCGTAGACGGCGACTCCGGCGCGCTCGGCGACGACGCTCAACTGGTTGACGGCGTTGGGGCGCTGGAGGTCGGCGGCGACGAGCAGCGGCGAGTGGCCCTGCTCCTTCAGCCAGCGGCCGAGCTTGCCCGCGAGGGTGGTCTTACCGGCACCCTGGAGACCCGCCAGCATGATCACGGTGGGCGGGTTCTTGGCGAACCTGAGGCGCCGGGTCTCGCCGCCGAGGATCGTGACGAGTTCCTCGTTCACGATCTTCAGGACCTGCTGGGCGGGGTTCAGCGCCCGGGAGACATCGGCACCGAGGGCGCGCTCCTTGACGTTCTTGATGAACGACCGGACGACCGGCAGGGCCACGTCCGCCTCGAGAAGCGCGATACGGATCTCACGCGCGGTGGCGTCGATGTCCGCCTCGGAGAGCCGTCCCTTGCCGCGCAGGTTCTTGAAAGTCGCTGAGAGGCGATCGGAAAGAGTATCGAACACGGCGCTCGCGGTCCTCGGGGTCGGTGGCTGCTGGGAATCGCCCTCCAGGGTATCCCGGCGGCACGCGTAGCCGGGATCCCCCGGTCAGCCCCGCAGGGTCTCCTCCAGCTTCCGGGCCACGGAAGCCGCTTCTCCGGCCCCGAGCGGGGCGCCCTTGCCGTCGGTGACGTAGAAGGCGTCCACCGCGTTGGCGCCCAGCGTCGACACGTGGGCGCTGCGCATCCGCACCCCGGCGTCCTCCAGGGCCCGCCCGATGCGGAACAGCAGTCCGGGGGCGTCCTGGGCGCGCACCTCGATCACCGTGGCGTGCCGGGAGGCGGCCGGGGCGACCGTCACGCGCGCGGGGGGCGCGACCACCCCCCGACGCCTCGGGTAGGCGGCGTCCCGCTCGGCGAGGCGCCCGGCGACGTCCAGCGAGCCGTCCAGGGCCCGTACGAGATCGGCGCGCAGCCGGGCCGCCTGGGGCAGCGAGCCGTACTGGGCGGCGACCCGCCAGTTCAGCAGGAGGACGGAGCCCTCGACGCCGTCGGGCAGGTCCTGGGCGCTCAGCTCGGCGGTGCGGACGGTGAGCCGGTGCATGGCCAGCACGCCGGCGACCGCGGGCAGCACACCGGGCTGGTCCGGCACGGCGATCACGAGCTCGACGCCGAGCGGTTCCGGGTCGTCCGAGGGCTCGGCGTCCACGGGCGGCTCGGTCTGGGCGCGCAGGGACAGTACCGGGCCGCCGGTCGCGACCGCCTCGATGGCGAGCCGTTCCTGCTCGGCGGTGGGCGCGGCCGCCTCGGGCTCGTCGAGGTCGTCCCCGGCGAGCACCGCGGCCACCCGCTTGACCAGGTCGGCGACGAGCGAGCCCCGCCAGGACGACCAGGCGGCCGGTCCGGTGGCGAGGGCGTCGGCCTCGGTCAGCGCGTGCAGCAGCTCCAGCGTGCCCTGCGACCCGACCGCCTCGGCGACGGACTGCACGGTGGCGGGATCCTCCAGGTCGCGCCGGGTCGCGGTGTCCACGAGCAGCAGGTGGTGCCGTACGAGTGCCGAGAGGACGGCGACGTCGTCGCGGTCGAAGCCGATGCGCGCGGCGACGTCCTTCGCGATGATCTCGCCGGCCACGGAGTGGTCGCCGGGCCACCCCTTGCCGATGTCGTGCAGCAGTGCGGCGACGAGCAGCAGGTCGGGGCGGTGGACGCGCCGGGTGAACTCCGAGGCGCGGACGGCCGTCTCGATCAGGTGCCGGTCGACGGTCCAGATGTGCACGGCGTTGCGCTGCGGGCGGCAGCGGACCCGCTCCCAGTCGGGCAGCAGGCGGGTGATCAGGCCCTCGGCCTCCAGCGCCTCCCAGACGTCGACGGTCGGGCGGCCGGAGCCGAGCAGGGTGACCAGTTGTTCGCGGGCCTCGGCGGGCCAGGGCGTGGGCAGCGGGCGCGCGCCCACCGCCATGCGCCGCACGGCGTGCAGGGAGAGCGGGAGTCCGGCCTGGGCGGCGGCGGCCGCGGCCCGCAGCGGGAGCACGGGGTCCCGGTCGGGGCGGGCGGCACGGGCGAGGACCACCTCGCCGTCCTGTTCGACGACCCCCTCCGCCAGGGGTGACCTCTCGGCGACCGGCTTGCCGCCGCCGAGCATGGCGCGCAGCCGTGGCCGCACGGCACGCGACTTGAGCACGCGTCCCACCTCGCGCCAGGTGACGTCACTGGCGTACGAGACGACCCGGGCGGCCTCGTAGACCTGGCGCAGCAGGGTGTCGGCGTCCAGGAGGCCGAGTTCGGCGGCGACCTGGTCCTGTTCCTGGAGCGCGAGCCGGTCGGTGGCGCGGCCGGTCGCCAGGTGCAGGGCGTCCCGGACGTCGAGCAGCCGGCGCCGGGCGTCGTCGAGGCCCTCGCGCGGGGCGTCGGCCAGCCAGGAGGCGGCGACGGCACGCAGGGCGGTGGCGTCCCGGAGTCCGCCGCGGGCCTCTTTGAGGTCGGGTTCGAGGAGGTACTGGAGTTCGCCCTGGCGCTCGGCGCGCTCGGCGCACAGTTCCTGGAGCTCGGGCAGGCGCTTGGGGGCCTGGTTGCGCCAGTCGGCGAGGACCGCCGTCCGCAGGCCCGCCGTCAGCCCCAGGTCACCGGCGAGGTGACGGGCGTCCAGGAGGCCGAGCTGGACCTTCAGGTCCTCCCCGGCCGTCTTGCGGGCCTCCGCGGGCGTGCGCACGGAGTGGTCGAGGGCGAGGCCCAGGTCCCACACGGGGTACCAGATGCGGTCGGCCAGGGCGGCGACCGCGCCCGGGTCGCTGCCGTCGTGCAACAGCACCAGGTCCAGGTCGCTGCGGGGCGACAGCTCGCCGCGGCCGTAGCCGCCGACGGCGATCAGGGACACCCCGCGCACCTGCTCGGCGCCCGCGGCGAACAGGCCCGAGAGCCAGTCGTCGGTCAGGTCGGCGAGGGCGGAACGGCGCGGCGGCCCGGACCGCGCCCCCTCGGAGAGGAGGCGCAGCCGGGCCGCCGCGTAGCCGCTGGGTCCCGAGTCCTCTGCATCCTTGCGCACGTTCGTGCTCGTCACCCAGCAGCTCCTGTTCTGTTCTCCGGTCAGAGCGCGTCCGGGCCGCGCTCGCCCGTCCGGACCCGTACGGCGGTCTCGACCGGCAGGGACCAGACCTTGCCGTCACCGATCTTGCCGGTACGGGCCGCCTTGACGATGACGTCGATCAGTTGCTCGGCGTCGTCGTCCTCGACGAGGACCTCGATGCGGATCTTCGGCACCAGGTCCACGGTGTACTCGGCACCGCGGTAGACCTCGGTGTGGCCCCGCTGACGACCGTAACCGCTCGCCTCGGTGACCGTCAGGCCGTGCACCCCGAACGCCTGGAGGGCTTCCTTGATCTCGTCGAGCCGGTGCGGCTTGACGACGGCGGTGATGAGCTTCATGCGTCCACCTTCTTGCCCGCGTCGGCGACAGCGGCCGTGACGGAGGTCCGGGCGGCGCCGCCACCGGCACCGCTGAAGTCGTATGCGGTCTCGGCGTGCTCGGCCTGGTCGATGCCCGAGATCTCCTCGTCCTCGTCGACCCGCATCCCGATCGTCTTGTCGAGCAGGAAGGCGAGGATCGCGGAGGCGATCAGGGAGTAGGCGAGGACCGCGAAGACACCGGCGCACTGCTTCCAGAGCTGGTCCGCGTTGCCGCCGTAGAAGAGGCCCTTGACGTCCGACTGGCCGGTGCCGCTGGCGAAGAAGCCGATCAGCAGGGAGCCGGCGATACCGCCGACCATGTGGACGCCGACGACGTCGAGCGAGTCGTCGTAGCCGAACTTGTACTTGAGGCCGACCGCCATGGCGCACAGGACACCGGCGATGGCGCCGACGCAGATCGCGCCGACCGGGGTGACCGCACCGCCGGAGGGGGTGATGGCGACCAGACCGGCGACCGCGCCGGAGGCGGCGCCCAGCGTGGTGAACGCGCCGTGGCGGATCTTCTCGTAGCCGAGCCAGGCGAGCATCGCGGCGGCGGTGGCGATCTGCGTGTTGACGAACATCAGGGAGCCGACGCCGTCGTCGTTGCCGAGCCACGAGCCGGCGTTGAAGCCGAACCAGCCGAACCACAGGAGACCGGCGCCGAGCATGACCAGCGGGAGGCTGTGCGGGCGCATGGGGTCCCGCTTGAAGCCGACGCGCTTGCCGATGACCAGGATCACGCCGAGCGCCGCGGCACCCGCGTTGATGTGGACCGCGGTACCACCGGCGAAGTCGATCACACCGAGCTCGAAGGCCCAGCCGCCGGTGCCCCACACCCAGTGGGCGACCGGGAAGTAGACGACCGTGGCCCACAGCGCGACGAAGAGCGCCCAGGCGGAGAACTTCACGCGATCGGCGATCGCACCGCTTATCAGGGCGGGCGTGATGATCGCGAACATCATCTGGAAGACGGCGAAGGCGAGGACCGGGATCGTGTATCCGGACCAGATGTCGCCCTTGTCGATGCCGGTCCATCCGAAGAAGTCGGATTCCCAGCCGATGAGCGAGCCGTGGTCCGTACCGAACGCCATGGAGAAGCCGTACAGCACCCACAGGATGGTGACGATACCCATGCTGATGAAGCTCATCATCAGCATGTTGAGGGTGCTTTTGACGCGGACCATGCCTCCGTAGAAGAAGGCGAGGCCGGGGGTCATGATCAGCACCAGGGCGGAACAGATCAACATGAAGCCTGTGTTGGCCACAGACAGCTTGTCTGCGGCGAGCGTGATGGCTGGTGCCATCGGCGTCTCCTCGTCGTAGGTACGGCCCCGTGCGGGCGAAGCCAGAGCGGATTGAGGGGTGGGCCGGTTATGCGCCATGAGATTGGCGCAGCGCGGTTTCGGTGGAAGCCCCTCGTTGTTTCGCCGCCGTGACGAAGACGCCGTGCGTGTTACGCGTCGATGAACTGGCAGATTCGGGCCGCGCCGATCGTTATGGTGGCGCAACCTTCTCAGAAGGAGAGAACCGGCCGCGGTCGGCCTTCCGATGACCTGGCATGGGGGAGCCGAGTCGGGCAGTTCGGGAGGGCCGGCCGCGGCCGGGGTTCAGGGGATTCAGACGGCTTCCGCGGTCTCCGGGAGTTCCACGGCGAGCTTGTCGGTGAGATCCACGACCTCGGCGAGATCACCGAAATCGCGTACGGCCGTGTCGACCGTCTTTCGAATACGAGTGTTGACGCGCTCGGAGCGGACCTTCTTGGCGATGTGCATGGCCTGTTCCACCAGGACGGTGCTCTGCTCGGGCTCACGCCGCAGCAGGTGCACGGTGGCCATGCCGACGAGGTTGAGCGCGTACGACCGCTGGTGCTCGCCGTCGTCGGAGAACAGCTCCACCGCCCGCTGCATGAGGGGCTCGGCCAGGGAGGCGTAGGTGGGGCTGCGGCCGGCGACGTAGGCGAGGTCGCGGTAGGAGTGGGAGTTCTCGCCGTACAGCTCGGCCTCGGAGAAGAAGCGGATCCAGTCGGGGTCCGGCTCGTCCCACTCGTCGGCGTCGGCGAAGGTGTCCTCGGCCATCCGGACGGCCCGCTTGCACTTGCCGGGCTGGCCCATGTTGGCGTACGCGCGGGCCTCCATCGCATACAGCATCGACTGGGTGCGCGGGCTCGCGCAGTCCCGGCTGCCGTACTGCGCGAGGTGGATCAGCTCCAGGGCGTCCTCGGGCCGTCCCAGGTGGATCATCTGGCGGCTCATGCTGGACAGGACGTAGGAGCCGAGCGGCTTGTCGCCGGCCTCCTTGGCGGCGTGCAGGGCGAGCACGAAGTACTTCTGGGCGGTGGGCTGGAGCCCCACGTCGTACGACATCCAGCCCGCGAGCTCGGCCAGTTCGGCGGCGACCTTGAACAGCTTGCGGGTGGTGGTCTCGGGCTGCGGTTCCTGGAGGAGGTCCGTCACCTCGTGCAGTTGCCCGACGACGGCCTTGCGGCGCAGGCCGCCGCCGCACTGGGCGTCCCACTGGCGGAACATCACGGTCGTCGACTCGAGGAGGTCGAGCTCGGGCTTGGAGAGCCGGCCGACGCGGCGCGAGGCGGCCGGGTCGGGCTCCCGGTGCGGGGTGGCGGCGGGCCCGGGGACCAGCCAGCGCTGCATGGGCTCGATGAGGGACGGGCCCGCGGACAGGGCCAGCGAGGTCCCGAGGAAGCCGCGCCGCGCCAGCATGAGGTCGCTGCGCGAGAACTCGCTGAGCAGGGCCACGGTCTGCGGGCCCGTCCAGGGCAGGTCGACCCCGGTCGTGGACGGCGACTGGCGGGCGGTGCGCAGTCCGAGGTCCTCGACGGAGACGACGCATCCGAACCGCTCGGAGAACAGCTCGGACAGGATCCTGGGGATGGGCTCGCGGGGGTTCTCGCCGTCCAGCCAGCGGCGCACCCGCGAGGTGTCGGTGGAGATGTGGTTGGCCCCCAACTGCCGGGCCCTGCGGTTGACCTGACGGGCGAGCTCGCCCTTCGACCAGCCGCTGCGCACGAACCAGGAGGTGAGCAGCTCGTTGGGGCGTTTGTCGGCCGGGGAGGAGCTCTGCGCGGCACTCCCGGTGCCCGTCCCGCTTCCGCTGTTGCCGCCCACTGGAACGCCCCCATCCCTGAGACCACTTGTCGCCGAGTGCGCCAAGCCTTATCAGAATGCCGGTAAATACCGCCGTTCGTCCGGCAGTTGTCAGCCTTCGAACGGGGAACCGACTTGCCTCCGGCATACCCACAAGTGCATGTGCCCCCAGGACTCGTGCACTCAAAGTAATCCTACGATCACGCGTCCAGCCATGGCGATCCCGGAAACGCCACCATTCGCCACCCCTTCGAATGAACTCACCACCGCCTCCACACGATTCACTTGACATAGACCGAGCGGGGTGGGCGGAGCGGTGCACTCAGGGGCGCACGAGCCCCGGCACACGACCCCGGACGCTTCCGGGCGCCACCATCGCCCGGAAGGGGAAACGGAGAGTGACCGGCCGGGTCCGCCGCGTAACCACCGGCGCGCTGGACCCGTTGGAGGGGGCATGGGCTTCACGATCGGCGGCATTCGGGAGATCCGTTCCGGTACGCGCAGGCGCGGCCGCACCTCGGAGTGCACCGCCGTCGCCGAGTTCACCGGACTCTGGGGCTGGGACGTCGTCCCGGGCGCGCGGGCCTCGGCCGGCGCCTGCTCCTGCGGCCGTGCCGACTGCCCCCGACCCGGCGCCCACCCCCTCGACTTCGCGTCCGCGGTTCCGGCCGGGGCCACGCTCGACGACGTGACCAAGGCGTGGTCCGAGTTCCCCGGCGCCGCGGTGATGCTGCCGGTCGGCCGCGCCTTCGACGTCATCGAGGTCGCCGAGCCCGCCGGGCGGCGCGCCCTGGTCCGCCTTGAGCGCATGGGCCTGCCCCTCGGCCCGGTGACCGCGACCCCGGAGGGCCGCGCCCAGTTCTTCGTCGCCCCCGGCGCCGCGGTCGACCTGGCCGAACTCCTCTACCGCATGGGCTGGGACGACGCCGCCTCCCTGGACCTGCGTGGCCTGGGCGCCGGCGCGCACATCACGGCCCCGCCGTCGGACCGGGGCGGCCTGGGCCCGGTGCGGTGGCTGCGGCCGCCCTCCCTGGACACGGCGACGAAGCCGCCGGCGGCCCGCCTGCTGCTGGGGACGCTGGCGTACGTGGCGCACCGGTCGCGCGCATAGCCGTACACAGCGAAGCGCCCGCTCCCGACTGCACCTCGGGGGCGGGCGCTTCTTCGCGTGCGCTGACGGCGGCGACCGGTGGACTAGTCCCCGATCAGGGCGTCCACGAACGCCTCCGGCTCGAACGGCGCCAGGTCGTCGGCGCCCTCGCCGAGACCGATCAGCTTGACCGGTACGCCCAGTTCACGCTGGACCGCGACCACGATGCCGCCCTTGGCCGTGCCGTCCAGCTTGGTCAGGACGATGCCGGTGATGTCGACGACCTCGGCGAAGACGCGGGCCTGCACCAGGCCGTTCTGCCCGGTCGTGGCGTCCAGCACGAGGAGCACCTCGTCGAGCGGGGCGTGCTTCTCGACGACCCGCTTGACCTTGCCGAGCTCGTCCATGAGGCCGGTCTTGGTGTGCAGACGGCCGGCGGTGTCGATGAGGACCACGTCGACCCCCATCTCCTTGCCCTCCTTCACCGCGTCGAAGGCGACGGAGGCGGGGTCGCCGGCCTCGGGCCCGCGCACGGTGTGGGCGCCCACCCGCTCGCCCCAGGTCTGGAGCTGGTCGGCGGCGGCGGCCCGGAAGGTGTCGGCGGCGCCCAGGACGACGGTCCGCCCGTCGGCCACGAGCACGCGCGCGAGCTTGCCGGTGGTGGTGGTCTTGCCGGTGCCGTTGACCCCGACGACCATCACGATGCCGGGCTTGCGGTCGTCCGGCTCGGTGCGCACCGTGCGGTCGACCTCGGTGCCGACCAGCTTGAGCAGTTCCTCGCGCAGCAGCCCGCGCAGTTCGTCGGGGGTCCGGGTGCCGAGCACCTTCACCCGCTCGCGCAGGCCGTCGACCAGTTCCTGGGTGGGTGCGACGCCGACGTCGGCGGTGAGGAGGATGTCCTCGATCTCCTCCCAGGTGTCGTCGTCGAGGTGCTCGCGCGACAGGAGCGTGAGCAGCCCCTTGCCGAGGGCGTTCTGCGAGCGGGAGAGCCGGGTGCGCAGCCGGACCAGGCGGCCGGCGGTGGGTTCCGGGATCTCGATCCCGGCCGCCGCCGGGAGCTCTTCGGTGACGGGCGGCGCGGAGCCGTCCGGGAGATCCACCTCCTCAATGGTCCGGCGCGCTTCGTCGCGCGGCGTCTCGGCCTCGTCGCCGACGTGCGGCTCGGCCGGAGGGGCGGTGATGTCGGGCGCGGCGGGGGGCGGCGGGGGCAGCGGCTTCTTGCGCCGGCTGCCGACCACGAGCCCGCCGAGCACACCGAGCACGACCACGGCGATGACTACAGCAAGGATGACGGTTTCCATAACCCGTCCAGTATCCATCCCGCCCTCCCGGGCGCGACCGCGCCGCCGCACCGGGAGAACCGATCCGCTTCACGCCCTTTTCGGCGCATGCGCCGCACTGGCCGGGAATGCGGGTGGCCGACGTCACGCACCTCCTCCGCCCGGGTGTGCCGCCCCATGGAAATCTGACGCGGTGTCAGCTACCGTCCCCGCCACCACCCGCCCGGTGAAGGGGGACCCCCATGCCCGTCACGGTCGTGCGTTTCAACCTCGTCGAGCCCGGTGCGACGCCCGCCTCGCTCGGCGCCCGCTACCGGGCCGCCCTGGACATGGCCGCGTACGCCGACGAGCACGGGATCACCACCGTGCAGACCGAGGAGCACCACGGCGTCGACAACAACTGGCTGCCCTCGCCGTTCGCCTTCGCGGGCGCGGTGTTCGGCGCGACGCGCAGGATCGCGGTGACCGTCTCCGCCGTGATCGGCCCGCTGCACGACCCGCTCCGCCTGGCCGAGGAGATCGCCGTACTGGACCTGCTGAGCGGAGGCAGGCTGGTGACGGTCGCGGGGATCGGCTACCGGCCCGAGGAGTACGCCCTGTTCGACGTGGAGTGGCGGCGCCGGGGCCGGATCCAGGACGAGCTCCTGGAGACCCTCCTCAAGGCCTGGACCGGCGAGGAGTTCGAGTACCGAGGTCGTACGGTACGGATCACCCCGCGCCCGCTGACCGACCCGCACCCCCTCCTCCTGGTCGGCGGCTCCTCCAAGGCCGCCGCCCGCCGGGCCGCCCGCCTGGGCCTGCCCTTCTTCCCCAGCGCGCACCTGCCGGAACTGGAGGCCTACTACAAGGAGCGGCTGGTGGAGTACGGCACCGAGGGCTGGACCATGATGCCGACGGCCGAGACACCACTGCTGCACATCGCCGAGGACCCGGACCGCACCTGGGCGGCGTACGGCGACCACTTCCTGCACGAGGCCCGGACGTACGCCTCCTGGCAGTCCGGCGACATCCGCTCCGCGGTCCGCTCGGCGGCCACCTCGGTGGACGAACTGCGCGCGGAGGGCGTGTACCGGATCCTCACGCCCGAGCAGTGCGTGGAGCTGGGCCTCGACAACCTCGTCCTGCATCCGCTGGCGGGCGGGATGCCGGTGGAGGAGGGCTGGCGGAGCCTGCGACTGTTCGCGGAACGGGTACTTCCGGCGTTGGACGGCTGAGCCGGGCCCATGAGTCTGCCGGTGGAGGTCTGCGTCCGCGAGCCGGACGGCAGTCTGCGAATCCTCGACGTGCCCGACGACGTGGACCGGTCCGGCGGGTTCGAGTCGTGGCGTACGACGGCGCAGGAATCGGAGTTCGTACGCTCGCTCGGCGCGCGCTCCCTGCCCGTGCTCGCTCAGGAGGACCTGTATGTCGAGGCCGAGCTCCGGCGCGAGGTGGCGCTGCTGCGCCGGATCATCGGGGAGAGCTGCCGCGAGGCCCTGGAGATCGGCGGTGGCGTCCTCGTCCGGTGACCCCGCACACGGCTCCGCCGTCCCCGGCCGGGCGGTTGCCCGGCCGGGGACGGCGGAAGGTTCGGGGAGAAGGGCAGCGGGGTGTTGGCCCCTCCCCCCGGGCTCGTGGGCGGGCCGTCAGCCCATGTCCTCCAGCTTCTTGCCCTTCGTCTCCTTGACGTACCGGAGGACGAACGGGATGGAGAGCGCGGCGAAGACCGTGTAGATCACGTAGGTCGCGGAGAGGTTCCAGTCGGCCAGCGACGGGAAGCTCGCGGTGATGGCCCAGTTGGCGATCCACTGCGCGGACGCGGCTACACCGAGCGCGGCGGCGCGGATCCGGTTCGGGAACATCTCGCCGAGGAAGACCCAGACGACCACACCCCAGGACAGGGCGAAGAAGAGGACGAACACGTGGGCGGCGATCAGGGCGGTCCAGCCCTGCGCGGCCGGCAGCTTGCCGTCGACGAGGTCGAAGGAGAACGCCCAGGCCTCCAGCGCCAGACCGACCACCATGCCAACCGAGCCGATCAGGGCGAGCGGGCGGCGGCCGACGCGGTCCACGAAGATCATCGCGATCACGGTGCCGACGATGTTGATGATCGACGTCGTGAAGGAGTAGAAGAACGAGTCCGTCGGGTCGACACCGACCGACTGCCACAGCGTCGAGGAGTAGTAGAACGCGACGTTGATGCCGACGAACTGCTGGAAGACCGAGAGGCCGATGCCGACCCAGACGATCGGCTTGAAGAAGAAGGAGCCGCCGAGCAGGTCCTTGAAGGTCGACTTGTGCTCGCTCTTCATGGCCTGCTCGATCTCGGCCACGCGGGCGTCCAGATCGATCTTGTCGCCCTCGACCTCGGCGAGGATCTCCCGGGCCCGCTCGTGCTTGCCGACGGAGATCAGGAAGCGCGGGGACTCGGGGATGGCGAAGGAGAGCAGACCGTAGAGGACGGCCGGGATCACCATGACGCCGAGCATGACCTGCCAGGCTTCCAGGCCCATCAGCTTGCCGCGCTGGTCGCCGCCGGCGGCGTTCAGCAGGCCCCAGTTGACGAGCTGCGAGATGGCGATGCCGATGACGATCGCGGCCTGCTGAAAGGAGCCGAGCCGGCCCCGGTAGGCCGGCGGGGCGACCTCGGCGATGTAGGCGGGGCCGATGACCGAGGCCATGCCGATGGCGAAGCCGCCGACGATCCGCCAGAACGCCAGGTCGTACAGCGCGAAGGGCAGTGCCGAACCGACCGCGCTGACCGTGAAGAGGACGGCCGAGATCTGCATGCAGCGGATGCGGCCGATACGGTCCGCGATGCGTCCGGCGGTCGCCGCGCCGATCGCACAGCCGATCAGGGCGATGGCGATGACCTGCGCCAGGGCCGCGGAGCCGATGTCGTAGCGGCCCCGGATGGCCTCGACCGCGCCGTTGATCACGGAGCTGTCGTAACCGAAGAGGAAACCGCCCATCGCGGCCGCCGCCGCGATGAAGATGACATGCCCGAGATGATCGGGGTGAGCCCGCCCGGCTCCTGACGTCTGCGCCTGCGCTGTGCTGGTCACGTTCAACTCCTAAGGCCATCGGCAACGCTGCCTGAAGGCAAGAACAACGATGCAGACCCTATGCCTTCAAGTTCCGAAAGCAACAGCTAGAGCCGTGTGAGAAAACAGGCACTGTTGAGGACATTGAGTTCAAGGAATGAACAAAGTGAAACGGGGTAGCCGGGTGGACTAGCGCAGCCGCTGGCTGATCACCTTGGAGACGCCGTCGCCCTGCATGGACACGCCGTACAGCGCGTCGGCGACCTCCATCGTGCGCTTCTGGTGCGTGATCACGATGAGCTGCGAGGCCTCTTGCAGCTCCTGCATGATGCGGATCAGCCGCTGGAGGTTGGTGTCGTCGAGGGCGGCCTCGACCTCGTCCATCACGTAGAACGGGCTGGGCCGCGCCTTGAAGATCGACACCAGCAACGCTACGGCCGTGAGCGACCGCTCGCCACCGGAGAGCAGGCTGAGCCGCTTGACCTTCTTGCCCGGCGGCCGCGCCTCGACGTCCACACCGGTGGTGAGCATGTTGTCGGGGTCGGTGAGGATCAGCCGCCCCTCGCCGCCCGGGAAGAGCCGGCTGAAGACGCCCTCGAACTCCCGGGCGGTGTCCCGGTAGGCCTCGGTGAAGACCTGCTCCACCCGCTCGTCGACCTCCCTGACCACCTGGAGCAGGTCGGCGCGGGTCTTCTTCAGGTCCTCGAGCTGCTCGCTGAGGAACTTGTGCCGCTCCTCCAGCGCCGCGAACTCCTCCAGCGCGAGCGGATTGACCTTGCCGAGCTGCTGGTAGGCCCGCTCCGCCGACCTGAGCCGCTTCTCCTGCTCGGCGCGGTGGAACTGCTTCGGCTGGTTGCGCGGATGCTCCGGGTCCTCGGGCAGCTCCTCGCCCTCGGCCGGCGGGGAGGGGGGCACGAGCTGGTGGGGGCCGTACTCCTCGACCAGTCCGGCCGGCTCGACGCCGAGCTCCTCCAGCGCCTTGGTCTCCAGTTGCTCGATCCGCATCCGCTTCTCGGCACCGAGCACCTCGCCCCGGTGGACGGAGTCGGTCAGCTTGTCGAGCTCGGCCTTGAGATCGCGGCCGGTGCCCCGCGCGGCGGTCAGCTCCCGTTCCCGCAGCGCCTTGGCGGCCTCGGCGGCGGTGCGCTCGGCGTCCGCGCGCCCGAGGGACACCTCGACGTGGGCGAGCAGTTGCCGCGCTCCGGAGGCGACCGCCTCGGCGACGGCGGCCTCGTGGCGCAGTCGGGCCCGCCGCTGTTCGGCACGCGCGCGTGCCTCCCGTTCCGCGCGGGCGGCCCGGTCGAGGGAGTCGGCACGGCCGGCGAGCCCCTTGACCCGCTCCTCGTGGGTACGGACCTGGAGGCGGGCCTCCATCTCGGTCTGGCGGGCGTTGGCGCCGTCGGCGGCGAGACGGTCCCGCACCGAGGTGTCGGGCTCCTCCTCGACCGGCATCTCCTCGGCGACGGCGAGGCGTTCGGCGAGTTCCTCGACCTCTTCGAGGGCCTTCTCCAGGGCGTCCTGCGCGCGTGCGGCCGCCGCGGTGGAGCGCTCGGCCTCGCCCGCCGCGCCCTTCGCCTGCCCGGCGAGGCGGCCGAGCTGCTGGGCGACGGCCGACTTCTCGCGGTCGGCGGCGCGGCGGCACTCCCCCAGCTCCTCGACCTGCGCGGCCGCCGCCCCGCGCTGCTCGACGGCGGTGTGCTGGGCCTCGGTGAGCTCCTCGCAGCGGACCGCCAGCTCCTCGAGCTCGGCGGCGGCCTCGTCCACGGAGGCCTGCACCTCCAGGAGGCTCGGGGCGCCCGCGGAGCCGCCGTGGGCGAAGTGGGCGCCGAGGAGGTCGCCTTCGGCGGTGACGGCGGTGAGGTGGGGGTGGGCGTAGACGAGGTCCTCGGCGTCCTCGAGGGTGCCGACGACGACGATGCCGTGCAGGAGGCGGCGGACGGCGGGCATGAGGTCCTGCGGGGCCCGGACAAGGTCCGCCGCGTGCTGGTGACCGGTGTCCGCGCGCCCGCCGGGGCCGGTCGCGGGGGGCGCGTCCGCGGGGCCGCCCGCCAGGAGGAGCGACGCTCTTCCCCCGTCCTGCTTGCGCAGCAGGCGGATCGCTTCCGCCGCTGCCGACGGGGACGTCACCGCCAGCGCGTCCGCCGCCGCTCCGAAGGCCGCCGCCAGCGCCACCTCGTGGCCGGGGGCGACCGTCAGGAGTTCCGCCGCCGGGCCCAGCAGACCGGTGAGGCGCTCCTTCGCCCCCAGCAGGGTGCCCGTGCCGTCCTTCCGCCTGAGCCCCATCGCCAACGCCTCGTGGCGGGCCTGGGTCGCCGCGCGCCGGCGTTCCGCCGCCGTGGTCGCCTCCCGGGCCTCGGTCAGGGCGGCCTCCGCCTCCCCCAGCCGCCGCTTCGCCGCCTCGTGCTTCTCGGCGAGTTCCGCGTCGCCCGCGTCGAGGCCGTCGACCTCGGCCTTCAGCGCCTCGTACTCCTCCTGTGCAGCGAAGGCCCGCTCCTGGGCCTCGTCCCGGGCCGCGGCCAAGCGGTCGATCTCGGCCTGCGCGGAGGCGGCACGGGAACGGGCCGCGTTGACCTGGCCGCTGAGCCGGGCGAGCCCTTCCCGGCGGTCGGCAATGGCCCGGGCCACGTCCTTCAGTCGCCGCTCCTCCTGGGCAAGCTCGCGCTCCAGTTCGGCGCGGTGCGCGACCGTGTCCTCCAGAGCCCGCTCGGCGGCCTCCAGGGCTGCCTCCAGCTCGGCCTCCTGCTCGCGGATGCGGGCGGCCTCGCGCTCCATGTCCTCGGGGTCACGGCCCCGCCGTTCCTCGGCCGGCGCCGAGGTGGCGCTCTTCACGCGCGCGTCGGCCAGCGAGATCGTGCCGCGGACCCGCTCGGCGAGCTGGGAGAGTTCGTACCAGGTCTGCTGGGCGCGCTGGAGCCGGGGCGTGAGCTGCCGTACCTCGTCCTCCAGCAGTGCCTCGCGCTGGAGAGCCTTCTTCAGCTCCAGCTCGGCGGCCTCCTTGCGCTCCTTCAGCGCGGCCTCGTCCGCGACCTCGGTCTGCAGCGCCTGCCGCAGTCGTACGAGATCGTCGGCGAGCAGCCGCAGGCGGGCGTCCCGCAGGTCGGCCTGGATGACGGCGGCCCGCCGGGCGACCGCGGCCTGCCGGCCGAGCGGCTTGAGCTGGCGGCGGAGTTCGTCGGTGAGGTCCTGCACGCGCGCGAGGTTGGCCTGCATCGCGTCCAGCTTGCGCAGCGCCTTCTCCTTGCGCTTGCGGTGCTTGAGGACGCCGGCGGCCTCCTCGATGAAGGCGCGGCGGCCGGTCGGATCGGCGTGCAGGACAGAGTCGAGCTGGCCCTGGCCGACGATGACGTGCATCTCGCGGCCGATGCCGGAGTCGGACAGGAGTTCCTGGATGTCCAGGAGACGGCAGGTGTCGCCGTTGATCTGGTACTCGCTGCCGCCGTTGCGGAACATGATCCGCGTGATGGTGACCTCGGCGTACTCGATGGGCAGGGCCCCGTCGGAGTTGTCGATGGTCAGGGACACCTCGGCGCGGCCCAGCGGCGGGCGGCCGGTGGTGCCGGCGAAGATGACGTCCTCCATCTTGCCGCCGCGCAGCGACTTGGCGCCCTGCTCGCCCATGACCCAGCTCAGGGCGTCCACCACATTGGACTTGCCCGAGCCGTTCGGACCGACCACGCACGTGATCCCCGGCTCGAACCGGAGCGTGGTCGCCGAGGCGAACGACTTGAACCCTCGGAGGGTCAGGGCCTTGAGGTGCACGGCGCTGGACTCTACCTTCCGGGGGTGTCTCACTCCATGAACGCGCTGTCGCCCGCGGTTTCACCCTTGAACGTGGAGGGCACACCAAACGTTAAGAGAGTGAAAGGGTGCGGGGGCAAGAAAGAAGGGACGCCGAAGCGTCCCTTGCAAACTCTGACAACTTAGCGGTTGATACAGGCCGCCCGACCACTGCGTGAGCTGTCGTGGAGCGATGCAGTGATCAGGTGAGCGCAGGCTCCGCCTGGTGTGCGTCGATGCTCTCCATGATCCTGTCGTGAGAAGCGGCAGCCGCGAGCGCGTCGTTCTCCGCCTGGATCCGTACGAGCTCGGATTCCAGGTCCTGGACGCGCTGCTGGAGCCGTCGCATCTCGGCGAGGAGTCGAGGGTCCGAGCCGCCGACGTAACCGAGAAGCGCCTTTGCCATGATGGATGGTCCTCCACACTGAGTGACCGACCGATGCGGTGTGGGTCGTGAGGGATTCGCACCCGCGGTGCTTGACACTCTTGAGTTCGTGCTGCCGTTCATCCATGCCAAACAGCTAAGGTGCGCGGGGTGCTTTCAGCGTCTCACCAAAAAGTTTGACGGTCAACACGATCACGCCCCGTATTGGTGGCAACCCGCACCGGCGCGGCCTCAGAACGGCGGCGCTGCGACTCCCTCGGGACCCCGGGGGCGTGACGATCATTCTTAGCCCGGGAGCCTGCCACGGCCCGGGCTTCTTGGCAACCACCAGCGTCTTTCTGCTTCCGGCAGGTGCCCGTGGCATGTCCGCGCGCCCCCACCCGGGCCGCTTCGCAGAAAGCACTCAGCGGATGGCGAAGCCGTCGTAACCCCCGCGGGGTGTGTCCCAGATCTCGGTGACACCGTCGACCCGGCCGGGCGTGTCGTCGCCCAGGAGCCAGTCGAGGAGTCCCTGGCAGCCCTGGCGCGGTCCTTCTGCGACCACTTGCACGCGTCCGTCGTCCAGATTGAGAGCAAAACCACTCAGGCTGCCGATCTCCAGGGCCTTGGCACGCGTGAACCAGCGGAAACCCCCACCTTGGACGCGTCCACGCACCCAGGCGACCAGTCGTACATCCTCGCTCATGGGTGCAACCTAACCGGCCAATGTCTCTCCCGACACTCCTTCATCTGGCGGCATGCGGTACTGTCCGCTGCCAATGAATCTCATACGAAACTCACTCGATGGTGTGGGTTTTGTGACTTTGGTTGACCGGGGGGACGCGTCGACCTCAAGAACAGACGAGGAAGGCAAGGACATGGGACGCCACCGACGCTCCGCCGCCGGCCGCGCCGCCACGGGCCGCGCCACGGGGTTCACACAGACACACAGTTTCTACGGGAGCGCCCACGACCCGCAGGACTCGTACGACTTCACCTCGGCGGCCACCACCACGTTCCCGGGCTCCGAGGCCCCGGACCCCTACGCGCGCAGTGACGCCTACCTGTTCGCGTCGGAGGAGGACTACGCGCTGTACCGGGGCGAGGGCTACACGCCCGCCGACGGTTCGCGCCGCAGCGGCTCGCACCGCCGCCGCAAGAAGAACCTCGTGACGCCGGTGAAGACCGGTCTGCTCGGGGTCTCGGCCGCCGTCGCGATCGGCACGGTCGCGGTCGCCACGGGTGTGGTGCCGGGCCTGGACAACTACCGGATCGGCGGCGGCAGCACCACCGGCGGTGACGTGCAGGCGGCCGGTTCGCCGACCAACTCCCCCGCCGAGCAGGGCGGCACCTCCGGCAGCGCCGACAGCCGCGAGGACGGTTCGTCGACGAGCCGGGACTCCGAGCGCGCCTCCTCGCCCTCCCCGGCCCCCTCGACCTCGGCCTCGACGGCCGCACCGACCGAGAAGCCGACCGAGAAGCCGCAGGCCACGCCGAGCGAGAAGCCGGAGACGCCCTCCTCGCAGAAGGAGCGGGAGCCGGCCAAGAAGGAGACCACAGCGCCGGTGGAGGTCTCCACGGAGGCCGCCGCAGGGGCCGAGGTGCTCCGGCTCGTCAACGTCGAGCGGGCCAAGGTCGGGTGCAGCCCGGTCGCCGCGAACAGCGCGCTGAGCGAGCTCGCCGAGGACTTCAGCAAGGCCATGGCCGCCCAGGGCTTCTTCGATCACACCGACCCGAGCGGCGCCTCCCCGTGGGACCGGGCCGCGAAGGCCGGGATCACCAGCCTCGGCGGCGAGAACATCGCCCGCGGCCAGGCCGACGCGGCCTCGGTCATGGAGGCCTGGATGAACAGCCCCGGCCACAAGGCCAACATCCTGAACTGCGACTTCAAGACGCTGGGCGTCGGTGTGCAGTTCGGTGCCGGCGGCCCCTGGTGGACGCAGGACTTCGGGTACTAGGCACCCGCCGACGACGACCGACAGATCGCACTAACTTCTAGTTAGTGCGATCTGTCGGATAGCGCTGCTTTCCAGTACGCTCGATGCATGGACACCATGCAGCAGCCCCCGGAGGCGCGGGACCTCCCGTACGACGTGTTCGCCAAGGCCTGCCCCTCGCGCGGCACCCTGGAGCACGTGACGGGCCGCTGGGGCGCACTGACCCTGGGCGCCCTGTACGAGGGCTCGCTGCGCTTCAACGAACTGCGCCGCCGGGTCGACGGCGTGAGCGAGAAGATGCTCTCCCAGACCCTCCAGGGGCTGGAGCGCGACGGCCTGGTGCACCGCGAGGCCCAGCCCACCAACCCGCCCCGGGTCGACTACGAACTGACCCCGCTGGGCCACGAGGTCGCCGAGCGCCTGCTGGGCCTCATCCGCTTCGTCGAGGGCCGCATGGACGACGTCCTGGCCGCCCGCGAGCGTTACGACGTGACGCGCGGCGCCCGCTGACACCTCGGGCAGAAGTAGCTCGACCGGTTCATCCAGGGCCGCCGGCGCATCGGCGTACCGCACCGCTTGCAGGGCAGCCCCTCGCGGCCATAGGCGTCGAGGGACCGGTCGAAGTACCCCGACTCACCGTTGACGTTGACGTACAGGCTGTCGAAGCTGGTGCCGCCGACCGCGAGGGCCGCGTTCATCACATCCCTTACGTGGCCCAGGAGTTCGGCCGTGCGCGGGCGCGTGAAAACGGCGGTGGGGCGCTCGTAGTGGATGCGGGAGCGCCAAAGAGCCTCGTCCGCGTAGATGTTGCCGACCCCGCTGATCAACGACTGGTCCAGCAGGGCCCGTTTGATGGTGCTGCGCTTGCGGCGCAGGGCCTGGTGGAAGGCGTCGTCGTCGAACAGCGGGTCGAGGGGATCGCGGGCGATGTGCGCGATGACGTCGGGCAGTCCGTCCGGGGTGTTGTCGTGCAACGACAGCCCGCCGAAGGTGCGTTGATCGACGAAGCGCAGCTCGGTGTCGACGTCGTCCGCGAACCGCACCCGGATCCTGAGGTGCTTCTCGTCGGGCGCCGCGTGCGGCTGCACCAGCAGTTGGCCGCTCATCCCGAGGTGGGCCAGGACCGACTGGTCCGTGTCCTCCAGGGGCAGCCACAGGTACTTCCCACGGCGGCTCGGAGTGCCGACGCGGTGGCCCTTGAGGCGGTGCGCGAAGTCCTCGGCGCCGGCGAGGTGACGGCGGACCGCGCGCGGGTGCAGCACCTCGGCCTCGGCGACCGTACGGTGGGCGACCCACCGCTCAAGACCACGCCGTACGACCTCGACCTCGGGCAACTCGGGCATGGGGCTCCCCCGTCATGGACCGGTGCATGAGCCGAGCGCCCGCCCCGGTGTTCAGGGGCAGGCGCTCGACTGCGCTGTTCTTCCAGACGCGCTGGGTGCTTCCAGGCGTCAGGCGGAGACGGACGACGGACCTTCGTCGTCGTCCTCGGCGGCTTCGACGACTGCTTCCACAGCCTTCGCGGCCGCCGCCTCGGCACGCTCGTCCGCGGCGGCCCGGATGGACCTCCAGGCGGACTCCGCGGCCTGCTGCTCCGCCTCCTTCTTGCTGCGGCCGGTGCCGGTGCCGTACGAGACGCCTCCGACGCGGGCGGCAGCAGTGAAGGTCTTCTCGTGGTCGGGGCCGGTCTCCGTGACCAGGTACTCGGGGACACCGAGTCCTTCGGTCGCGGTGAGCTCCTGGAGACTGGTCTTCCAGTCCAGGCCGGCACCGAGGTTGGAGGACTTCTCGATCAGGGGGTCGAAGAGCCGGTGAACGAGTTCGCTCGCCGCCTCGAGACCCTGGTCGAGATAGACCGCGCCGATCACCGCTTCCAGGGTGTCGGCAAGGATGGACGCCTTGTCCCGGCCGCCCGTGCCCTCTTCACCACGGCCGAGCCGGATGAAGGAACCCAGGTCGAGCCCGCGGCCGACCTCCGCCAACGCACGCGAGTTGACCACCGCGGCCCGCAACTTGGCCAGTTGGCCTTCGGGCAGGTCGGGGTGGGTGGTGTACAGCGTGTCCGTGACCACGAGGCCGAGCACGGAGTCCCCGAGGAACTCCAGCCGCTCGTTGGTCGGCAGACCGCCGTTCTCGTATGCGTAGGACCGGTGGGTCAGCGCACGCACCAGAAGGGCGGACTCGAGCTTGTACCCGAGCCGCCCTTCAAGCAGCGTGTGGGACGAGGCCTGGTTGTCGCCCGCGTTCTTCTTCGGCGTGGACACAGTGCCTCTCACCAGCCGCTCAGACCTCGAGGACCTGGCGCTTGTTGTAGGTGCCACAAGCGGGGCACGCGATGTGCTGCAGCTTGGGCTCGTGGCAGCGCTCGCACGCAACCAGGGTGGGGACCGCAGCCTTCCACTGCGACCGGCGGTGGCGCGTGTTGCTGCGCGACATCTTCCGCTTCGGAACAGCCACGGCTACTTCTCCTGCTTCTCGTTGGCGGGCGCCGATCGAGGCGCTTCGCCACTCATCTCGTCCTTCTCGCCGTCTTCGAGTGAACCGGCGAGTCCCTGCAGTGCCGCCCAACGGATGTCGACGGCGTCATGGTGGTGGTCCGGGTCGTCCGCCAGCCGGGCTCCGCACTCGGAGCACAGGCCGGGGCAGTCGTCCTGGCACACCGGCTGCATCGGCAGTGCGAGCACCACCGCATCACGCAGCACGGGTTCGAGGTCGAACAGGCCGTCCTCGATGAAGAGCCTGTCCTCGTTTTCCGCGGATTCCTCGGCGTCGTCGGCCGGTTCCGCTTTCACGCGGCCACGGTCGTCGGCGTCGGGGTACGAGAACATCTCCTGGAAGTCCGCTTCGAGCGCCAGCTCAAGCGGCTCCAGACACCTTACGCACTCCCCCTCGGCCTGTGCACGGGCGGTGCCTGTGACAAGCACCCCTTCCATGACCGACTCGAGCCGGAGTTCGAGCACGACCGGGGCGCCTTCCGGCACTCCGATCACTCCCTGGATGCCGAGATCCTTGGGAGCGTCGATCTCGCGGGTCAGGCGCTGCAGCGCGCCAGGACGCCGACCCAGCTCGTGTGTGTCGAACACGAGAGGGCTGCGGTGGTCGAGGCGCGCGTTGGGAGCCATTCCTGCTTTCGATCTTCGAGCTCAGAGGGACGCCGCCCTTCGGTGTTCCCGGGCAGCGGTGATCGCGGACGTACACGCGACCGAAGAGCCAGGATACTGGACCTTTCGCTCACGGCCCAATCCGGTGGTCCCTTACTGGCCGCGACCCTGCTCGTACGCCCTCAACTGCTCCGGCGTGATCATGCCGGTGTCGAAGAGGCTGGTCTCGTCCAAGGCGTAGTCCTGCTGCGGCTGGTGGGCCTGCTGCACCTGGTGCTGCTGGTCGTACGCGGCCTGCTGCTGGTCGTAGCCCTGGAAGGGGGCACCTCCCGCCGGAGCGTAGCCGGAGGTGGGGGAATAGGGGTCGGCCTGCTGGTAGCCGTACGGGTCCTGCTGGGCGTAGGGGTCGGGCTGCTGCTGGTAACCGGCGTAGGCGTCGGTCTGCTGCTGGTAGCCGTACGCCGGCTGCTGGGCGTAGTCCGGCTGCTCGGCCGGGACCGGCGCCTGGGCCGCGGCCCGGCTGTCCTGCTCGGCGAGGGCGGCGAGGTCGGCCAGGTAGTCGGCGTCGCTGGAGTGCTGGACGGTGGCGGTGTGGTCGCCGAGGGCGCCGAGGTCGTCGCTGGCGATACGGCCGTGCAGCTTCTGGCGGCCGCGGCCGACGGCCTCCAGGGTCTTGGCGAGGACCGCCTCGAAGGCGCCGAGCTTGGCGTCGACGTAGGAGTCGGCGTCCTTGCGCAGGGTCTCGGGGTCGTGGCTGCGCTCGGGGGCGTCCTCGTCCTCGTAGCCGTTCTCGTCGAGGCCCGGGCCGGTGCCGAGGAGCTTCTCGCGGCCGCGGCCCACCGAGCCGAGGGTCTTGGTGAGGACGACCTCGAAGTTGGCGAGCTTGGAGTCGACGTAGTCGTCGGCCTCCGCGCGGACCTCCTCGGCCTCCTGGCGGGCCTCGTTGAGGATCCGGTCGGCCTCGGCCTGCGAACGGCGGGCGATCTCGGTGTCGGAGATCAGGGAGCCGCGCTCGGCGTGGGCCGTGGAGATGATCCGCTCGGCCTCCTGGCGGGCCTGCTCGACCATCTGCTCACGGTCGCCGATCAGCTCCTGCGCCTGCGCGAGGGAACCGGGCAGGGCCTGGCGCAGCTCTTCGAGCATCGCGAGCAGGTCGGCGCGGTTGACCATCACCGACGCCGACATGGGCATCGACCGGGCGCCGGAGACCGCGGCGACGATCTCGTCGAGCTTCTTCTGCACGTCCACCTGTGCTCGCCACTCTCTACAGCCGTGTTGGAGACGGACGGGACGACTGTAGCCCCATCAGCCCTTCCGGAGGCGCTCGTTCAGGGCTTCGAGGACCCTCGGGGGCACCAGGTGGGAGACGTCCCCGCCCCAGGTGGCGACCTCCTTGACGAGCGAGGAGGACAGGAAGCTGTAGGTGGGGTTGGTCGGCACGAAGAGGGTCTCGACACCGCTCAGGCCGTTGTTCATCTGGGCCATCTGCAGCTCGTAGTCGAAGTCGCTGACCGCGCGCAGGCCCTTGACGATGGCCGGGATGTCGCGTTCCTTGCAGTAGTCGACGAGCAGGCCGTGGAAGGCCTCGACGATCACGTTGCCGTACTCGGCGGTGACCTCGCGGATCAGGTCGATCCGTTCGTCGATCTCGAACAGGCCCTTCTTGGACTTGTTGATCATCACCGCGACATAGACCTCGTCGTACAGACGGGAGGCGCGGGAGATGATGTCGAGGTGTCCGTTGGTGATCGGGTCGAACGACCCGGGACAGACGGCGCGGCGCACTTGAGATCCCTCGCTCTCCGGTCCGGTCATCGTGCGTCTTCGCACGTAGAGGCGTTGTCGCCCATGGCGGCGCGACCGTACCAAAACGTTCCCTCGCCGTAGCGACGGGCCTTGACCGCCTCGAAACCGGGCGGCCAGGCGAACTCACCGCCTCTGGTGCTGCGCTCCACGGTGACCAGGGCCTCCGGCGCTAGCCAGTGTTCCGAGCGGAGTGTGAGGAGAATCTCCCGAAGATCGTGATCTGTGACTCGGTACGGAGGGTCCAGGAAGACGAGGTCGTACGGCGCTGTCGGCGCCCCGGCCCGGATGATCTGTTCCGCCTTGCCCGCGCGGACCTCGGCGCCGGGCAGCCCGAGGTTTTTGACGTTCTCGCGGATCGTGCGGGCCGCCCGGGCGTCGGCCTCCACGAGGAGGGTGTGGCCCGCGCCCCGGGAGAGGGCTTCGAGGCCGACCGCGCCCGAGCCGGCGTACAGGTCGAGGACCCGTTCGCCCCGGAGGGGGCCGCCGAGCAGGGACTGCCAGGTGGAGAAGAGGCCTTCGCGCGCGCGGTCCGAGGTGGGACGGGTGCCGTTCCCTGGCGGGACGGCCAGGCGGCGGCCGCCGGCCCTGCCCGCGATCACGCGAGTCATCTTCGGTCCTTGCTCGGGGGGTGGTGTCGGGGGTTCGGTTGCGGAGGCTTCAGGGGATTCAGCGGATTCGGAGGATGGTGACGCATCCAGTTTCTCAGCCCTTCTCCAGGTACTGCTCCCGCTCCTCGTCCAGGAGGGCGTCCAGGGCCGTGCGCAGGCCGGGCAGGGCCGTCAGTTCCGGGTCCGCCTCCACCACCGCCGTCGCCTCCTCCCGGGCCTCCGCGATGATCTCCTCGTCCTCGATGACCGCGAGGACCCGCAGGGAGGTCCGGGCGCCGGACTGGGCCTGCCCCAGGACGTCGCCCTCCCTTCGCTGTTCCAGGTCGATGCGGGAGAGTTCGAAGCCGTCCAGCGTCGACGCCACCGCGTTCAGCCGCTGGCGGGCCGGGCTGGCCTCCGGCATCTCCGAGACCAGGAGGCACAGGCCGGGTGCCGAGCCCCGGCCCACGCGGCCGCGCAACTGGTGGAGCTGGGAGACGCCGAAGCGGTCGGCGTCCATGATGACCATCGCCGTGGCGTTCGGGACGTTGACGCCGACCTCGATGACCGTGGTGGCGACCAGGACGTGGGTCTCGCCGGCGGCGAAGCGGCGCATGACCGCGTCCTTGTCGTCGGGGTGCATGCGGCCGTGCAGCACCTCGACCCGGAGGCCGCTGAGCGGGCCCTTGGCGAGCTGGTCGGCGACGTCCAGGACGGCGAGCGGCGGCCGCTTCTCGGCCTCGTCCTCCGGGGACTTCTTCTTGGCGGACTTCTTGGGATCCTCCTCCTCGTCGCCGATGCGGGGGCAGACGACGTAGGCCTGGTGGCCGTTCTCCACCTCCTCGCGGACGCGCTCCCAGGCGCGGCTGAGGAAGTGCGGCTTGTCGGCGGCGGGCACGACATGGCTGGCGATCGGGGAACGGCCGGCCGGGAGCTGGTCGAGGACGGAGGTCTCCAGGTCGCCGAAGACCGTCATCGCGACCGTGCGCGGGATGGGGGTGGCCGTCATGACGAGGAGGTGGGGCGGCTGTTTTCCCTTGCCGCGCAGGGCGTCCCGCTGCTCGACCCCGAACCGGTGCTGTTCGTCGACGACGACCAGGCCCAGGTCGTGGAACTGCACCTTGTCCTCGATCAGCGCGTGGGTGCCGATCACGATCCCGGCCTCGCCGGTGACCAGGTCCAGCATGGCCTGTCTGCGCGCGGCCGTCCCCATCGACCCGGTGAGCAGCACGACCTTGGTGGCGTGCTCGGACCCGCCCAGCATCCCGCCCTCGGCGAGCTCCCCCATCATCTCGACGACCGACCGGTGATGCTGCTGCGCGAGCACCTCGGTAGGAGCCAACATGGCGGCCTGCCCACCCGCGTCGACGACGGCGAGCATGGCGCGCAGGGCGACCATGGTGTTGTGAGTCACTGTGAAGTTGTCGGTGACGTAGGCGCGGCTGGGGTGCGCGACGCTGATGCACTGGACGGGCTTGCGTCCCACGTACTCGACCGCCCGGATGCCCCGTCGGAACGTGTTGTACTTCGGGCGCGGGCCCACTCGTTCGGCCTTGCGCCTGAGCCTGAACGGGGCGTACTCGTCGGGCAGGGAGAGGAAGACGTTGAACGCCGCTCGCCTCGGCCGGACTCGCGCCCTGCCGCCCAGTGAACGGACCAGCCACGCGACGTCCTCCGCGAGCCTGAGGGAAGCGGAGCAGAAGGAGATGCTGAGGCCGGCCTTGTCGACAGTGCCGTCTGTGTCCATGAGCCCTTGCAGCACGGCGAGACGATTCTTGATCGACGTGTTCTTGTACTCGTCGGGAATGAACTTGCCGTGTGACGACACCCCCCAGAGGTTCAGGTCCCGCACGGCCTGGATCACCGGATTGCGCACGCCGCCCGCGCGCTGCGTCGACTGGATCGTGTAGTCGCAGCGGGAACCGCTCACCGGAACCAGTCGGCAGTCCGGTGCCACGGCGGCCTCGACCGCGTCACGGATCTCGGGGTCGACCGTAGACAACCGCAGGTTGTGCCGGAAGGAGCCGTCTCCCAGAAGAAGGCCGAACAGGTACGGATCGAGAGGCAGACCGCAGTCGTCTCCGAGATCGACCGGGGTGGCGGCCGGGAGGTACCACTTCGACGATCCGTTGGCCTTGAAGGTGTCGAGCCGAATCTCGCGAGTCGTCATGACCTTGGGAGCCTGGCCACGGTGCCAGCCACAACTCGTCCCGACGATCCACAGATGTTCGTCGTCGCACTCGACGGAGCTGCCGTCCGAGAGGACCAGGCGCCAGACATCGCGCTCGCCCTGCGGGAAGACGCCGTCGAGCAGCGCGATCTCCCCGTCGGGCACGACGATCTCGTCACCCACCCTCATGTCCCCCATACGGCGGAAACCGGCGGGCGTGAGGACGAGCGAGTCGAGAGGCTGGGCCTTGCCCGAGCCCACCTCCCCCTGCAGCAACCGGTGCATCGGATGGTCCGTGGCCAGGTCGTCGAAGATTTCCTTCGAGACCTTCTGCTGGCCTTCCGTGAGGGTGAAGGGGAGGCGGTCGTCGAAGGCGGTGAGGAGGCCGTCCGGGGCGGGTTTCCTGGGGACTGCCGGGAGTTGGGCGTCCGCGTGGCGGCGGCGGGCGAGGGCGACCTGGAGGACGAAGGCCTCGTCCCACTTGAGGCGGGCGTGGGCGTCGGCGATGTCGGCCTTGGTGTGCGGGCGGTGGATCTTGAGGAGGGCCTCGGGGAGGGTGACCAGGCCGCGGCCCTCGCGCAGCGACTCCGGGAGGGGGTCGACGGCCTCCTGGGCGCTCGGCAGGACCGTCTGGACGGCCTTGCCGATCTTCCAGGACTCGAGTTTGGCGGTGGCGGGGTAGATGGGGATGAGGGCGCCCGCCCAGGTCTCGACGGTCTCCACTGCCTCGTCGTCGGCGCCGCGCAGCAACTCGTAGGCCGGGTGTGCCAGTTGGAGGCGGCGGTTGAAGAGGGAGACCTTGCCGGCGAACATCGCGCGGGTGCCCGGCAGGAGTTCCTTGTGGGGCTTGTGCACGCCGTTGCCGAAGAAGACCAGTTGGAGGCGGCCGCTGCCGTCCGTGATGGTGACCTCCAGCCGCTGCCCCTTGCCGCGCGGCGCCCTTGCGGAGGCGAAGGTGTGCAGGCGGGCGTCGGCGACCTGGGCGACCACGGTGACGTGCTCGTCCATGGGCAGGTCGGCGAGGTGGGTGAGCTGGCCCCGCTCCTCGTATCGGCGCGGGTAGTGGTGCAGGAGGTCGCCTACCGAGTGCAGGCCGAGGTGCTCGGCCATCACCTTCGCGGTGGCGGGGCCGAGCACCTTCTTCAGTGGTTCTTCCAGCGCGGGCACGAGATCCATTGCACACCACCGCACTGACATTGCCGTATACATACCGGGAAACCCCTGGTCAGACGGCTGGTTGGGGACTTAGGATGGCGCGCTCCGGCCATCCCCGCGGACTCCCGCCCCAACCGGGACCGCCCGACCCCGCGCCGCGCGAACGTTCCCCCCACCGGCGCTGCGACGATGGATTCCCAGACCTCACAGTCATCACAGACACCCCAGGTACCTCAGCAACCTCATACGTTCCAGGTCGACCTGCGCGGTCTGGTGGACCTCCTCTCCCATCACCTCTACTCCAGCCCCAAGGTCTATCTCCGCGAGCTGCTGCAGAACGCGGTGGACGCGATCACGGCCCGGCGGGCCGAGCAGCCGGACGCCCCGGCCCGCGTGCGGCTGTACGCGGAGGAGGGCACCCTGCGGGTCGAGGACTCCGGGGTCGGGCTCACCGAGGCGGACGTGCACGACCTGCTGGCCACCATCGGGCGCAGCTCCAAGCGGGCCGAGGGGCTTCAGGAGGTCCGCTCGGACTTCCTCGGGCAGTTCGGGATCGGGCTGCTCGCGTGCTTCGTGGTCGCCGAGCGGATCCGCGTGGTCAGCCGCAGTGCCCGTACGCCGGACGCGCCGCCCGTGGAGTGGACGGCGAGCGACGACGGTTCGTACCGGGTGCGGACGTTGGCGCCCGAGGCCCGTCCGGAGCCGGGGACGACGGTGCATCTGGTGGCCCGCGCGGGGGCGGGTGAGTGGCTGACGCCCGAACGGGTGCTCCAGCTCGCCCGGGACTTCGGCTCCCTGCTGCCGTACGACGTCCGGGTCGGCGACGAGGCGGTCACCGATCTGCCCGCGCCCTGGGACCGGCCGTACCCCTCCCCCGCGACCCGCAGGGTGGCGCTGGCCCGGCACTGCCACGAGCTGTTCGGCTTCACACCGCTGGACTCGATCGAGCTGAACGTGCCGCTGGCCGGGATCCGGGGCATGGCGTACGTCCTTCCCTCGGCGGTGAGTCCGGCCCAGCGGGCGACCCATCGGGTGCACCTGAAGGGCATGCTGCTGACCGAGCGGGCCGAACAGCTCCTGCCGGACTGGGCGTTCTTCGTGCGCTGTGTCCTGGACACCGACAGCCTGCGGCCCACGGCGTCGCGCGAGTCGCTGTACGAGGACGAGACGCTGGCCGGTGTGCGGGAGGCGCTCGGGGAGCGGATCCGGTCCTGGCTGACGGGGCTCGCCGCCGGGGACCCGGAGCGGCTCGCGGCCTTCCTGTCCGTGCACCACCTGGGCGTGAAGTCGCTCGCGCGGCACGACAAGGACATGCTGCGCACGATGCTGCCCTGGCTGCCGTTCGAGACGACCGACGGGCGGCTGTCGCTGGAGGAGTTCGCGCAGCGGCACGCGGTGGTGCACTTCACGCGGACGGTCGAGGAGTACCGGCAGGTCGCGCCGATCGCGTCCGCGCAGGGCGTCGGGGTGGTCAACGGCGGTTACACCTACGACAGCGACCTGGTCGAGGCGCTGCCGTCGGTGCGGCCGGGGACGGTCGTCACGGAGCTGGACGCTGACACCGTCACCGCCCACATGGACCTGGTCGATCCGGCCGAGGAGCTCGCCCTGGCTGGTTTCCTCGCCGCCGCGCGGGCCAGGCTCGACCCGCTGGGCTGTGACGTCGTCCTGCGTGCCTTCCGGCCGCTGTCCCTGCCCGCGCTGCACCTGGACGACCGGGACGCCCGGCACGAGCAGGCGCGGGCGGAGGCCGAGGACCGGGCGGACGACCTGTGGGCGGGCATCCTCGGCTCGCTGCGCGGCAGCGCCCCCCGCGCGCGTCTGGTGCTGAACCATCTCAACCCGCTGGTACGGCGGATCGGTGCGCTGGGCGATCCGGAGCTGATCGGCACGGCGACCGAGTCCCTGTACGGGCAGGCGCTGCTGATGGCCCAGCGTCCGCTGCGGCCCGCGGACTCGGCGCTGCTGAACCGGGCCTTCATGGGCCTGCTGGAGTGGGCCACGAACGGCGAGGAGGGCCGCTGATGAGCACAGGGGACGGGAGCGCGGCCTTCGACGCGCTGCGCCGGGCGATGGCGGAGAACGCCGAGGAGCCGGAGGGGCCCGCCCGCAACGCGCGCGCGGAGCAGTTGCTCGCCGAGGCCGAGAAGCTGAACGTCCCGCTGGCGGTCATCGAGGCGCTCGGGCACCAGTTGAAGGTCTACAACTACAGCTCCGAGAAGGCCAAGATGTTCGTCCCCTTCGCGCGGCTGCTGCGCATGTGGGACGAGCGCCCGGAGGACTTCGACGAGTACGAGACGCACTCACTGCACTGGGTCTTCAAGTGGATGACGACCGGCATGCTGGACCAGCCGCACATCCCGCTCGCCGCCATGGAGAAGTGGCTCGGCGAGATGGAGCACCGCTACCGGCTGGCCGGGCACTCCGAGCGGGCCGTGCGCAGCGCCGAGTACAGCGTGGCCGCGCACGTCGGGGACCTGGGGCGGGCCGAGCGGGCGTACGCCGCGTGGCTGGCCGCCGACCGGGACAGCATGGCCGACTGCCATGCCTGCGAGCTGCACGAGCAGGGCTGGTGGCAGTCGCAGCGCGGGCGGGACGAGGAGGCGCTCGCCCTGTGGGCGCCGGTCCTGGAGGGCGAGTTCTCGTGCGCCCACGAGCCGCACGCGGTCCTCGCGTCCTCGTTGCAGCCGCTGCTGCGCATGGGCCGCCTCGACGAGGCGCGCGCCAACCATCTGCGGGGCTTGCGGCTGGTGCGGGCCATGGAGAGCATGCGCGGGGCGTACGCGGACCATGTCGAGTTCTGCGCGCTCAGCGGCAACGAGGCGCGGGCGCTGGAGCTGCTCGCGGAGCGTCCCGCGTACTTCACGGACGACGGCCATCCGCGCAGCCTGCTGGAGTTCACGGCCGTGGTGGCCCTGCTGATGGACCGGCTGACCGGGCTGGGGCTGGGCGAGCGGCCGGTGCCGGGCCCGGCGGGCCGGTCCTGGACCGCGGCCGGACTCGCCGTCCACGCGCGCGGGCAGGCTCTCGCGCTGGCCGCGCGCTTCGACGAGCGCAACGGCACGGCTCACGTCAGCGAGCGGACGCGCGCGCGGATGGGGCAGCGCCCGTTGGTGGAGCGGCTGCCGCTGGGGGTGCGGGCGGTGCGGACGGTCGCCGCTCCGGTGCCGGCTCCGGCGGCGCCCGTGACCGCGCGGGAGCCCGATCTGCCCGCGCTGGTCGCCGAGGCCCGCCGGTTGTCGGACGGCCTGCGGCCGAACGCCGTGGAGGCGTGGGCGGCGGTCGCGCGGGCGGCGGAGGGCGTGCGGCTGGACCCGCGCGACCGGGCGGAGATCGCCGACCACGAGGCGATGGATCTGGGCCCGGCGGGCCTCGAACTGTTCGAGCGGGCCGCCGAGTTGTACGCGGAGGCGGGCGACCCGGGCGAGGCGCTGGCCGCACGCGCGCGTGCCGCGTACGTCCGCGCGCTGGCGGGTGAGGTGGACGCGGCGCTCGCTGCGGTCGCCGGGCCGTACGACGAGGTCCTCGCGCTGTACTCCGCGGACGGCACCGGCGTACGGCAGACGGCGTCCGTGCTGATGTCCCGGGCGCGGATCCTGATGCGGCGGGTGCACGAGGGCGAGGAGGAGGCGTTCCTGGCCGACGCCGAGTCGGCCGTACGGGAGGTGCTCGCGCTCGTCGAGGGGCGGACCGGGGACGACGTGCGGCTCGCCGCGCGGGTCGCGGAGTCGCAGGCGATGCTGGCGGAGCTGGCCGCGCGGACCGGGGACCTCCCGGCGGCGGCCGAGCTGTTCACCGCGGCCGCGGACGGGTTCGTGGCGGCGGGGCTGCCGTGGTTCGCGGTGGAGTACGAGGCCAGGCTCGCGGGGCTCCTGCACCACCTGGGCGACCTGGACGGCACGGAACGCTCGCTGCGGGCGGCCCTGGAGCACGGCGGGGCGCACCTGGAGGCGGTGGGGCGGGCCCAGCTCCATCTCCAGCTCGCCGAGGTCGTCGGCGGGCGGGGGCTCGACGAGGAGGCCGCGGAGCACGCCTTGGAGGCCGCTCACTGGGCCGACGAGGCCGGGGAGGGCCCGACGCTGGGCGCCCTGGCCCGGCACCAGCTCGGCGGGTTCCTGCTGCGGCTGGGCCGGTGGGCGGAGGCCGCGGAGGTGCTGGAGTCGGCGCTGCCCGACCTGAGCGCGGAGCGGCACGGCGAGGGGGCGGTCGTACAGACGCAGTGGTGGCTCGGCGACTGCCTGGCCGAGCTGGGCGAGCACCGGGAGGCGGCCGAACGGCGTCTGCAGGCCGCCGAGATCGCCCGGCACTGGCCCGAGCAGCACGACCACGCCACGCTCGCGCACCTCGCCGCGGAGTCCCTGGGGGCCGCGGGGCTGCCCGCCGAGGCCGACCGGGCGTACGCGCGCGCGGGCGCTCTGTGGGACGAGCTCGGCAATGTGCACGGTCTCGTCCGCTCCCTGCGGGCCCGCGCCTGGCTCGCGCTGCGCGCGGAGGACGGGGCGGACGCGGCACGGGAGTTGATGGCGGACGCGGTCCGCGCGTGCGAGGCGGCGCTGGGCGACGCACGGGCCGAGGAGGCGGCGCGGCAGCGGCTGGTCGGTGAACTGGGGCACACGCACCGGCAGTTCGGGGACCTGCTGGCCCGTTCCGTGCCCGAGGACGCCGAGGACGACTCGATCCGGGCGGTGCTGGAGGAGGCCCTGGCCGAGGTGGTGGAGGCGGTCGTCGTGTTCGCCTCGCTCGGGGACGACGGCCTGGACGCGCGGACCGGTGCGGAACTCGCGGCGGGCTGGCTGGCGGCCGATCTGAGCCGGCCGGCGGAGGCGGCGGCACGCGCGCGTGCGGTGCTCGACGCCTACGGCGACGCGGACGGGGCCGATGCCACGGCACGGGCGCGGCGGGCCGAGGCGGGGCAGATGCTGGGCCTGATGGAGGAGGCGGAGGGGCAGGGCGGCTGATCGGTCCCGCGGGGAGGCCGCGGCGCGGGTGCTGCTCGACGGTGCTACTCGACGCCGATGAGCAGCACGGCCCCCTGCCGGCCGCCCCGGTACACCACCGTGTCCACGGCGAGGTACGACTCCCGGACCCGCGTCTCCAGGTGCTCGACGACGGCCTCGGGGGCCTCGTCGCCGAGGACCAGGGTGACCAGTTCGCCGCCGGCCGAGAGCATGCGGTCGAGGACGGCCTCGGCGGTGCCGGTGACGTCCGAGCCGATCACCGCCACGTCCCCGTCGATGAGCCCGAGGACGTCACCGGCCTGGCAGATGCCGGCCATGGTCCAGGACTGGCGTTCGGCGACGGCGACCTCGGCGTAGCGGGTGGCGCCGGCCGCCGAGGTCATCTGGACGACGTCCTCGTCGAACCGGCGCTCCGGCTCGTGCACGGCGAGCGCGGCGATGCCCTGGACCGCGGAGCGGGTCGGGATCAGCGCGACCCGGATGCCCTCGGTGCGGGCCTGCTCGGCCGCGGCGGCCGCGGTGTGGCGCAGGTCGGCGTCGTTGGGCAGCAGCACGACCTCGCGCGCGTGGGCCCGTCGTACGGCCTCCACGAGCTCCCCGCTCGCGGGCGGCTCCCCCGGGCGGGCGAGCACGATGGTCGCCCCGGCCTCGGCGTACAGCCCGGCCAGGCCCTCACCGGGGACGACGGCGACGACGGCCCGCTGGGCGCGCTCGCGGGGCGGCCGCTCGGCACCGGTGGTGTGCACGTCACCCAGGCCGAAGTGCGTGATGCGGATCCGGTACGGCCGGCCGGCCTCGACGCCCGCCTCCACGGCTTCGCCGGCGTCGTCGACGTGCACATGGACGTTCCACAGGCCGTCGCCGCCGACCACCACGAGGGAGTCCCCGAGCCGGTCGAGCCGTTGCCGCAGCCGCGCGACGGCGGTGTCGTCGGCCTCCAGAAGGTAGATCACCTCGAAGGCGGGGCCGTGGGCGTCCGGGGCGTCGGCGCACTCCTCGAGAACCTCCGCGGCGGTCTCGGCGGAGGTCGTGTCCGGGTCGGCGCCCGCCACGCGCGCGTGCCCGAGGCCGCTCACCACCGGCACCGCCCGGGGCATCTCCCCCGTGAACGTCTCCACCAGCGCTCCCAGCACCGCCACCAGCCCCCGGCCGCCGGCGTCCACCACGCCTGCCCGCTCCAGGACGGCGAGCTGGCCGGGGGTCTCGGCGAGGGCGGCGCGCGCCCCTTCGTAGGCGGCCCGGGCCACCGTCCCGCAGTCGCCCTCCGCTCCCCCGGCCGCGTCGGCGGCGGCCGAGGCGACCGTGAGGACCGTGCCCTCGACCGGGTGGGCCACGGCCTGGCGGGCGGAGTCGGCGGCGTGCCGCAGGGCGAGCCGCAGCCCCTCGCCGTCCGTGTGAGTCGTCTCACCGTCGGCGGCCAGCACCTGGGCCATGCCGCGCAGCAGTTGGGCGAGGATGGTGCCGGAGTTGCCGCGGGCGCCTATGAGGGCTCCGTGCGCCATCGCGCGGGCGGCCTCGGCGAGGGCCGGTTTCCCCGAGTCGTGGGCGTCGTGGGCCTCGAAGACGGCCTCCACGGCGGCGGCCGCGGACTCCGCGGTCAGATACAGGTTGGTGCCGGTGTCCCCGTCGGCGACGGGGTAGACGTTGATCGCGTCGATCTCCTCGCGCGCCCGACCCAGCGCCCGCAGCGCGAGACCGCACCAGGTGCGCACCGCGAGAGCATCGAAGAATGTCTGCGGCACCTGCGCCACCTGCGCCTCCTCGGGCTGCTGGACTGGACGCAGCGTAGACCCCGGGCGGGCGTCCGCCGGAAGAGGGCCGGGAGCGAGTGCCTGATCAGCCATGGTAGTTTCGTTCTACTGGCGCAGTCGTTGTATGCTGCTCCGGTTGCCCGATCCTGATCGGGCCATTCCCCCTGGCAGTGCCACTCAGATCTCTGATCCTACGATCTCGATCCCGGCCCGCCGGGATCCGACCGTAAGTGCATCTGAAGTCTTTGGAGTGACCCGTGGCTGCCAACTGCGACGTCTGCGGCAAGGGGCCGGGCTTCGGCAACAACATCTCGCACTCGCACCGCCGTACGTCCCGTCGCTGGAACCCCAACATCCAGCGCGTCCGTACCGTGGTGGGCGGGACGCCGAAGCGCGTGAACGCTTGCACCTCGTGCATCAAGGCCGGCAAGGTCTCGCGCTGACGCACAGCTAAAGCGCGCGGCCACTGCTGGTTCGCTGCAGAGCCGGTCCACCTCAGGGTGGGCCGGCTTTTTGCGGTGCCCTCTCCCCAGCCGGCCCGCTCTCCAGCCGGCCCTCTCCCCAGCCGGCCCTCTCCCCAGCCGGCCCGCTCTCCAGCCGGCCCTCTCCCCTGGCCGCGCCCCCTTTTTTCTGCGTGCCCCGGATGTCATCGGCCTGCCAGAATCCCGTGAATGCGCTTCGGCATCCTGGGCCCCCTCGACCTCCGCACCGACGACGGCACCCCGATCGACCCCGGCGGCCCCCGCCCCCGCGCCCTGCTCACCCTGCTGCTCCTCGACGCGGGCCGCACGGTCTCCGTGGAGCGCCTCACGGACGGCCTGTACGGCGCCGAGCCGCCCGCCGGTGCCGCCAACGCCCTCCAGTCGCAGATCTCCCGGCTGCGCAGGCGGCTGGCCCCGCACACGGAGATCGAGGCGACACCGGCCGGCTACCGCCTCGCGGTCACGGCCGACGCCACGGACGCACACCGGTTCGAGACCCTCGTCACGGCCGGGCGGTCCGCTCTGGCCGCCGGGGACCACCGGCAGGCCGCGGCCGCGCTGCGGGACGCGCTCGCCCTGTGGCGCGGCCCGGCCCTCCCCGACCTCCCGGACGCGCACGCCGAGCGGGCCCGCCTGACGGAGTTGCGGCTGGCCGCCCGCCAGGACCGCATCGACGCGGACCTGGCGCTCGGCGGCGGCCCCGGCCTCGTACCGGAGCTGCGGACGCTGCTGTCCGCGCACCCGCTGAGCGAGCGGCTGTACGGCCAGCTCATGCGCGCCCTGCACGCGGACGGCCGGCCCGCGGAGGCGCTGACGGTGTTCGAGGAGGCCCGGCGGACGCTCGCCGACGAGCTGGGCGCCGATCCCTCGGCCGAGCTGTCGGCGCTGCATCTGGAGCTGCTGCGTGGGCGGTCCGGCGAGCGGCGGACCAATGTCCCCGCCCAGCTCACCCGGTTCGTCGGGCGCGAGAGCGAACTGGACCGGATCGCCCGGGCCCTGTCCGAGGCACGGCTGGTCACCCTCACCGGTCCCGGCGGCGCGGGCAAGACCCGGCTGGGCATCGAAGCCGTGCGGGCCCACACGCGCGCGTGCTTCGTCGAGCTCGCCCCGCTCACCGACCCCGCCCGGATCCCGTACGCCGTCCTGACGGCGCTCGGGGTGCGGGACGGCTTCCGCACCCCGGCGAGCGACGGCACGGACCGGCTGCTGGCCGCCCTGGAGGACGGTGAGCGGCTCCTCGTGCTCGACAACTGCGAGCACCTGGTCGAGGCGGCGGCCGGGCTCACCGCGCGGCTCCTCGCGTCCTGCCCCGGGGTGCGGGTGCTCGCCACCAGCCGGGAGTCCCTCGGCATCACCGGCGAGGTCGTGGTGCCCGTGCCGCCGCTGCCGCCGGAGCCCGCCGTGCGGCTCTTCCTGGACCGTGCACGGGCCGTCCGCCCCGGGTTCGAGGGCCACGCACGCGTTGCCGACATCTGCGCGGCCCTCGACGGACTGCCGCTGGCGATCGAGCTCGCGGCGGCCCGGCTGCGCACCCTGACCCCGGACGAGGTGGCGGACCGCCTGGACGACCGGTTCCGGCTGCTGTCCCGCGGGGACCGCTCCAAGGCGCCCCGGCACCGCACCCTGCGGGCCGTCGTGGAGTGGAGCTGGGAGCTGCTGGACGAGGAGGAGCGGGAGCTGGCGAGCCGGCTGACGGTCTTCCGGGGCGGGGCCGTCCTGGAGGCGGTCGAGGCGGTGTGCGCGACCCCGTACCCGGAGGACCTGCTGGCCTCACTGGTGGAGAAGTCGTTCCTGGAGGTGTCCGAGGGCCGCTACCGGATGCTGGAGACGATCAGGGCGTTCGCCGCCGAGCACGGCTCCCGGTCCCTGCGGGACGCCCACGCGGCGTACTTCCGCGACCTGGCCGAGCGGGCGGAGCCGGCCCTGCGCGGCGGCGGCCAGCTCCCCTGGCTGGCCCGCCTGGACGCCGAGCGGGACAACCTGGACGCGGCCCTGCGCCACCTCGTCGACACGGCGCCCGTGGACGCCCTGCGGCTCATGGCGGCCCTGTCCTGGTTCCGGCGGCTGCGCGCCCCGCACGGCGAGCACGTGCCGCTGTCCCGGGCCCTGTTGGCGGCGGTCGGTGACACCCCTCCCCCGGGCCTCGCCGAGGAGTACGCGCTGTGCCTGATGCACACCGTCACCGGCCGCGGCGACGACCCCGGCGAACCCGGGCGCCTCGCGCGCGTGTCCGCGCTCATGCGCACCCTGGACGGGCCGCTGCGGCTGCCGTCCACCATGGTCCTGTGGGCGCTGGCGAGCGGCCCGCTGCACGCCGTCGGCGAGGACCTGCTGGCCGTGCAGGTGGGCGAGGAGCCGTGGGGCCGCGCCCTGCTGGACCTGGGCCGCGCCTACCAGGCGCAGTTCAGCGGCGACCCCGTGACCTCCGAGGCGACCTTCGAGCGTGCCCTGGCCGGCTTCCGTACCACCGGCGACCGCTGGGGCATGGCCAACTGCCTGGACCCGCTGGGCGGTTTCGCGGGCCGGCGCGGCGCCTACGACCGGGCCCTGGAGCTGTTCGACGAGGGGCTGGTCCACGTGCGGGAGCTGGACGCCCCCGAGGAGACCTCGGACCTGCTGCGCTCCCGGGCCACCGTGCTGCTGCACCGCGGCGACGCCGAGGAGGCGGCGGAGCACTTCACGCGCGCGGCCGGCCTGGCCCGGGCGGCGGGCGCCGGCGACAAGGTGGCCGCCGCCTGGCGCGGCCTCGGCGACACGGCCAGGCTCACCGGGGACCCGCACCACGCACGCGTGCACTACGAGAACGCCCTGGAGGCGTGCGCGGCGAACTGGTTCAGCGTCGGCGAGACCGTCCTGATCCTCATCGGCCTCGGGCGCACGGCCGCCGCCGAGGGCGACCCCGACCAGGCCCGTGAGTGGTTCGAGCAGGCCCGCGCGCACGCCCGGGACACCCCCGACGTCCACGTCCTGGCGGCGGTGGCGGAAGCCCTGGCGGGTGTCGCCCCGCGCCCCGGGCGCGCGGCCGAACTGCTGGGCGCCGCCGAGGGTCTGCGGGGCGCGTCGGCCGACGGCGACCCCGATGTCGTACGGACCACGCGGGACGTACGGCTGAAGCTGTCGCCCGAGGCCTACGGCACGGCCTTCGAGCAGGGGCGCGCCCTTCGGTCGGCGGCGGTCAGCGGACGGTAGGAGGACGGTCAGCGCTGCCCTCCAGGCTGCCGTGCATGACGAACAAGACGCACGACCTCGGCCACCTCTCCGTCCTGATCTCCGGCGCCAGCGTCGCCGGTCCCGCGCTCGCCCTGAACCTCCGGCGGTACGGCGCCCGGGTCACCGTCGTCGAGAAGGCGCCGGAGCTGCGCCGCGGCGGCTTCGCGGTCGACTTCCGGGGGCACGTCCACCGCAGGGTGCTCCAGGAGATGGGCGTCTGGGACGAGATCCACGCCCGCCGGACCCGCATGGGCCGCCAGATCGTCGTCGACGCGGACGGCAGCCCCAAGGTGGACCTGCCGTCGGACATGATGAGCGGAGACGTGGAGATCTTCCGCGGCGAGCTCGCGCACCTCATGTACGAGCGCACCAGGGACAGCGTCGAGTACGTGTTCGGCGACTCGGTCGCCACGCTCACCGACACACCGCGGGGCGTCGACGTCACCTTCGAGAAGGGGCCGGCCCGCCGCTTCGACCTGGTGATCGGCGCCGACGGCCTGCACTCGCGCACCCGCTCCCTCGTCTTCGGCGACACCTCCCGCCACCTGCGGTTCCTCGACCACTACGTGGCCGGCTTCGAGGTCCCCAACCACCTGGGCCTGGACCGCACCGGCCGCGTCTACAGCGAGCCCGGCCGCGCGATCGCCCTCGGCAACTACGACGGCGACCCGGACCGCGCGAGCGCGCTGCTCGTCTTCCGGTCCGAGCGGCTGTCGTACGACCGCCGGGACCTCGCCGCGCAGAAGCGGATCCTCGCCGAGCGGTTCGCGGGGATGCGCTGGGAGGGGCCGAACGTCCTGAAGGCCCTGGAGGCGGCCGACGACCTGTACTTCGACGCGATCGCGCAGATCCACGTCGACCGGCTCACCCGGGGCCGGGTGGCGCTGCTCGGGGACGCCGGGTACGGGGCCACGATGGGCGGCATGGGAACCGGGGTGGCGGTCGTCGGCGCATACGTCCTCGCCGGTGAACTCGCCCTGGCGGGCGGCGACCACCGTACGGCGTTCGCGGCCTACGAGGCGCGGATCACCGACTTCGCCAAGGGCTGCCAGAAGACCTCGGGCAACGCCGGTCCGTTCTTCGCGCCGGCCACCGAGCGGCGGATCCGCAGCCGGGACCGGATGTACCGGCTGCTCGCCTCCCGTCCGCTCGCGGCCTTCTTCAAGCGGCTCACCGAGAAGTCGGCGACCGACATCAGGCTGCCGGAGTACCCGGTGTGAAGTCGCTGCGCAGCGCCCAGCCGTGGTTCACGGGCCCGATCCCGCCGCCGAGGGCGAACCCGGCGGCGATCGCGCCGGTGACGTACTCCTTGGCGGCCGTCACCGCCTCCGGCACGGACCGCCCCTTGGCGAGGTGTGCGGCGATCGCGGAGGCGAGGGTGCAGCCGGTGCCGTGGGTGTGCCGGTTGTCGTGGCGGGGCGCGCGCAGCCAGTGCTCCGCGGATCCGTCGGTGAGCAGGTCCACGGCGTCGCCCGGGAGGTGGCCGCCCTTGATCAGCACCCACTTCGGGCCGTACGCCAGGACGGCCCGGGCCGCCTCGCGCAGGTGGTCCTCCGACTCGACCCGCACACCGGTGAGTTGGGCCACCTCGTCGAGGTTGGGGGTGGCCACGGTGGCGACCGGGAGCAGCCGCCGCCGGACGGAATCCAGGGCGGACGTGGCCAGCAGCGAGTCACCGTGCTTGGAGACGCCGACCGGGTCGACGACGGCCGGGGCGTCCGTGGCGCCGATCAACTCGGCGACCGCTTCGACGAGTTCGGCCGAGGCGAGCATCCCGGTCTTGACGGCCCGGACGCCGATGTCGTCCACGACACTGCGGTACTGGGCCCGCACCGCCTCCACCGGAAGCTCCCAAGCCCCCTGCACACCAAGGGAGTTCTGCGCGGTGACGGCGGTCACGACGCTCATGCCGTGCACACCGAGCGCGAGCATCGTCTTCAGGTCGGCCTGGATTCCGGCGCCGCCGCCGGAGTCGGAGCCGGCCACCGTGAGCACCAGGGGCTTCACGACTCGATGTCCCCGCCGAAGTGGTCCCAGCCGCCCTGGCTGGTCCAGGGCGCCCCGTCGACCGTCACCTGGGGCAGCGCCGAGGGGTTGAGGACCTCGCCGATCACCTTCCAGCGGGCCGGGAGCTTCACGTCCGGCGGGAAGGTCGCCACGATCGCGTGGTCCTCGCCCCCGGAGAGCACCCACTGCACGGGGTCCACACCGACGGCCTGACCGATGTCGACCATCTGGGTGGGGATGTCGATCGCGCCCGAGCTGATGTCGATGCGGACCTTGCTGGACTCGGCGATGTGTCCGAGGTCGGCGATCAGCCCGTCGCTCACGTCGCACATCGCGGTCGCGCCGAGCGCCGCGGCCGCGGGGCCCGCGTGGTAGGGCGGTTCGGGGCGCCGGTGCGCCTCGACGAAGGCGCGCGGCGAGCGGAACCCGCGGGAGAGCACCGCGTATCCGGCCGCCGACCAGCCGAGCCAGCCGGTCACCGCCACCAGGTCGCCGGGCTGGGCGCCGGCCCGGGTCACCGGCTCCTGGCCCCGCAGATCGCCGAGGGCGGTGATGGAGACCATGATCGTATCCCCGCGTACGACGTCCCCGCCGACCACCGAGGCGCCCGCGACCTGGCACTCGTCGCGCAGGCCGTCCATGAGCTCCGAGGGCCAGGTCACCGGGAGTTCGGCGGGCACGACCAGGCCGAGCAGCAGGGCGGTCGGCACGGCTCCCATGGCGGCGATGTCCGCGAGGTTCTGCGCGGCCGCCTTGCGTCCGACGTCGTAGGCCGTGGACCAGTCGCGGCGGAAGTGCCGGCCCTCCAGAAGGATGTCGGTGCTCGCCACGACCCTGCGATCGGGCGCGGCGACCACCGCGGCGTCGTCGCCGGGACCCACCCGGACCGCCGGGGTGGTGGTGAGACGGGAGGTGAGCTCCCTGATGAGCCCGAACTCGCCGAGCTCACCAACAGTGCCCTTCATGGCCCTTACGCCCCTTCTGTGCCGTGCCGTGCCCGGTCGCGCGTCATCAGTGTCCTCGATACGGTCGAGGGGACCGTGAACTTCTGTCGTGTCCGCACCCCGGCACGGGTGTCCGCGTCCCCGCGGGTCTCCCCGCAGCGAGCGGCGACGCGATACCGTGGCGTTCCTTTTCCCCACATGATCCTCGTGGCCGCCCTGGAGGTTCCGTGGTACAGGCGTACATCCTGATCCAGACGGAGGTCGGCAAGGCGTCGACCGTCGCCGAGACGATCAGCAAGATCCCTGGAGTGATCCAGGCCGAGGACGTGACAGGACCGTATGACGTGATCGTCCGCGCACAGGCCGACACCGTGGACGACCTGGGCCGGATGGTGGTCGCCAAGGTCCAGCAGGTGGACGGCATCACCCGCACCCTGACCTGCCCGGTCGTGCATCTGTAGCCCCCGTCTACCCTTGGCCGGTGAACTTCTTCCGTCACCGGCCACTCGGTCTGTCCGCGCTCGCCCTGCTGATCACGGTCGCGGGCTGCTCCTCCGCAGACGACAGCGAGTCGGCTGCGGTTCCCTCGCCGGGGGCGGGCGTCACGAAGCTGTGCCGAGAACTGGACCGGGTCCTGCCGTCCAAGGTCGACGACCAGGACCGTCGGGATCCCGAGCCCGCGTCCGCGCTGACCGCGGGCTGGGGTGACCCGGCGATCATACTGCGGTGCGGTGTCGAGCGGCCCTCCGAGATGGACGATCCGGAGGCGGACGGGGTCGAGGCGAACGGGGTGGGCTGGCTGCTGCAGAAGCGGGACGACGGGTCGTTCCGCTTCACCACGACCCTGCGCAAGGCGTACGTCGAGGTCACGATCCCCGAGGCCCGCACGGCGGACGGCATGGCGCCGCTGGTGGACCTGGCGTCCGGCATAAAGAAGGCGATCCCCGAAGGGATCGCCGACTAGTCGCCGACCCGCTCGCCCGGGCCGTCCCGACGGTTACCGCAGCCCCGTCGACCTGCGCAGAGCCGCCCCGATGAGCCGGTCCACCAGCTCCGGGTAGCTGATCCCGCTCTTCTCCCACATCTGCGGGTACATCGAGATCGGCGTGAAGCCGGGGAGCGTGTTGATCTCGTTGATCACGAACTCGCCGTCCTCGGTGAGGAAGAAGTCCGCGCGGACCAGGCCCTCGCAGGAGGCCGCCTCGAAGGCGTCGACCGCGAGCCGCTGGACCTCGGCCGTCTCCTCCGGCGTGAGCGGCGCCGGCACGATCCCCGGGGTCGAGTCGATGTACTTCGCCTCGAAGTCGTAGTACGCGTGCTCCTGCGGCGGCGGGATCTCCGCGGGGACCGACGCGCGCGGGCCGTCCTCGAACTCCAGGACACCGCACTCGATCTCGCGGCCCCGCAGCGCGGCCTCCACGAGGATCTTCGGGTCGTGGGCCTGCGCCTCGGCGATCGCCTCGTCCAGGCCGGACAGGTCGTCGACCTTGGTGATGCCGATCGACGAACCCGCGCGCGCGGGCTTCACGAAGAGCGGCCAGCCGTGCTCGCCCGCGAAGTCGACGATCTTCCTGCGGGCGGCGGACTCGTCCCGCTCCCACTCGCGCGGCCGGATCACCACGTACGGGCCGACCTTGAGCCCGAACGAGGTGAACACCCGCTTCATGTACTCCTTGTCCTGGCCGACGGCCGAGGCGAGCACGCCCGAGCCGACGTACGGGACACCGGAGAGCTCCAGGAGGCCCTGGAGGGTGCCGTCCTCGCCGTAGGGGCCGTGCAGGACGGGGAAGACGACGTCGACCTCGCCGAGCGCCTTGGGCACCGATCCCGGCTCGCTGTAGACCACTTCGCGGTTCGCGGGGTCCACGGGGAGGACCACACCGCCCTCGCTGGACTCGGCGAGCTCCTCGACGTCCGGTGTGCGGCGCTCGGTGATCGCCATGCGTTCCGGTTCGTCGGCGGTGAGCGCCCAGCGGCCGTCCTTGGTGATGCCGATCGGCAGGACGTCGTACTTCGTCCGGTCGATGGCCCGCAGTACGGCGCCGGCGGTGACCACGGAGATCCCGTGTTCGGAGCTGCGCCCGCCGAACACGACGGCCACGCGCGGCTTGCGAGGCGGCTGCTCAGGGCTCTGGGGGAGGTTCTCGGTGCTCATATCGCGTTGAGAGTACCCGTTGGTAGTGCCCTGAGACAGCGCCCACCCCTGCGGCGAACGAGGCAAAAAACGCCGTCGTGGCTCAGCGTCGCTCGGGCTTCGCGCTGCGCGACATCAGCTCCTTGACGGCGACCACCGGGGACTTGCCCTCGTGCACGATGCCGACGACCGTCTCGGTGATCGGCATGTCGACGCCGTGCCGGCGGGCGAGGTCCAGCACCGACTCACAGGACTTGACGCCCTCCGCGGTCTGCCTGGTGACCGCGATGGTCTCCTGGAGGGTCATGCCCTTGCCGAGGTTGGTGCCGAAGGTGTGATTGCGCGAGAGCGGCGAGGAGCAGGTCGCCACCAGGTCGCCGAGACCGGCGAGTCCGGAGAAGGTGAGGGGGTCCGCGCCCATCGCGAGGCCCAGGCGGGTCGTCTCCGCCAGACCGCGCGTGATGAGCGAGCCCTTGGCGTTGTCACCGAGTCCCATGCCGTCCGCGATGCCGACGGCGAGGCCGATGACGTTCTTGACGGCACCGCCCAGTTCGCAGCCCACCACGTCCGTGTTGGTGTACGGGCGGAAGTACGGCGTGTGGCACACGGCCTGCAGGCGCCGGGCGACCGCCTCGTCGGTGCAGGCGACCACGGCGGCGGCCGGCATCCGGGCGGCGATCTCCCGCGCGAGGTTGGGTCCGGTGACCACGGCGATGCGGTCGGCGCCGACCTTGGCGACGTCCTCGATCACCTCGCTCATCCGCATGGCGGAGCCGAGCTCGACGCCCTTCATGAGGGAGACGAGGACGGTGTCCGGCGCGAGCAGCGGGGTCCACTCGGCGAGGTTGGCGCGCAGGGTCTGCGAGGGGATCGACAGGACGGTGAAGTCGGCGCCCGCGGCGGCCTCGGCGGGGTCCGTGGTCGCCCTGACCCCCTGCGGGAGTTCCACGCCGGGGAGGTAGTCGGGGTTCGTCCGGCCGGAGTTGACGGCCTCGGCGACCTCCGGACGGCGTGCCCAGAGGGTGACCTCGCAGCCCGCGTCGGCGAGTACGACACCGAACGCCGTACCCCATGAACCGGCGCTGAGGACCGCCGCCTTGACGGGTTTGCTCACTTGCTCTTCTCCCCCTCGTGCCCGCTCTGGGCCTGGGTCCGGCGCCGCTGCTCGATCCGCTCGCGGCGCGGGTCGTACGCCGTGGCGGGTGCCTTCTCGCCCCGGATGATCTCGAGCTGGGCGGTGACCGCGGCCATGATGACCTCGGTGGCCTCCTTCAGGAGGTCCGGGGTCATCTCCTTGTCGTAGAACGGCGACAGGTCCACGGGCGGCCCGGCGAGGACGTGCGAGGTCTTGCGCGGCAGGAAGTGGAGCTTCTTGGCGTACGGCGGCAGCAGTTCGTTGGCGCCCCACTGCGCGACCGGGACCACCGGGCACTTGGTCTGCAGGGCCACCCGCGCGGCGCCGGTCTTGCCGGTCATGGGCCACTGGGCGGGGTCCCGGGTGATGGTGCCCTCGGGGTAGAACGCGACGCATTCGCCGCGCTCCACGGCGTCGATGGCGGCCCGGAAGGCGCTGAGCGCGTCCGTGGTCTCGCGGTAGACGGGAATCTGTCCCGTGCCGCGCATCATGGCGCCGACGAATCCCTTGTTGAAAAGTCCACTCTTCGCGAGGAATCGCGGAACGCGCCCGGTGTTGTACTGGAAGTGCGCGTACGCGAAGGGATCGATGTGCGAATTGTGGTTGACCGCGGTGATAAATCCGCCGTCCACCGGAATGTTCTCCATTCCACGCCAGTCCCGCTTGAGCAGAACCACGAGCGGCGGTTTGGCGATCACCGCTGCCAGGCGGTACCAGAAGCCGATTCTGCGGCGGGGCACGCGGACACCTTCCTCTAGGGCCTGGGGGGCCGCACAAGTGTCGCCCCAGGCCGTCTGTCTGTCGAGAACACCGTACGCCCCGCCACCGGCACCGCCAGATGGGGCGCGTGACGACTGAGTGACAATGGCCGCGACAGAGAAGGACGGAACCCTCGTGCAGTGGACGTTGGTCATCCCGCTGAAGCCCCTGGCGCGGGCCAAGAGCAGGCTCTCGGACACCGCCGACGACGGGGTGCGGCCCGCTCTGGCCCTCGCGTTCGCCCAGGACACCGTGGCGGCCGCGCTGGCCTGCCCGGCGGTCGGGGATGTGGCGGTCGTCACGGACGACACCCTGGCCGGCCGCGAGCTGGCGGCCCTGGGCGCCCGGATCGTCCCCGACGAACCGCGCGGGGGCCTCAACGCGGCCCTGGCGCACGCGGCGGCCGTCGTGCGCTCGACCCGGCCCGAAAGCGCCCTCGCGGCCCTGAACGCCGATCTCCCGGCATTGCGGCCCTTGGAATTGAGGCGGGTCCTCGATGCCGCCGCCGAATTCCCGCGCGCTTTTCTCGCGGACGCCGCGGCGATCGGCACCACCCTGCTGGCGGCGCGGCCGGACGCGGAATTGCGCCCCGTCTTCGGCCCCGACTCGCGCGCACGGCACCGCGCCTCGGGAGCGGCGGAACTCCCCCTCGCCGACGTGGATTCGGTACGACAGGACGTGGACACCGGCGAGGACCTGCGGGCCGCGCTCGCGCTCGGGGTGGGCCCCCGGACGGCCGCCGCCGCGGCGCGGTTGCTGATACCCGGGCAGTAGGCTGCGGCCATGCAGGCGACCGCGTACACGTACGACCCCGAAAGCCGCAGCGGGCAGGTGCTCCTCGACGACGGCACCCCCGTGCCCTTCGACGCGCCGGCGTTCGACGCGGGCGGTCTGCGGCTGCTGCGTCCCGGGCAGCGCGTGCGCGTCGAGATGACCGGGGACAAGATCACGCTGGTGACCCTGCAGACCTTCTGAACCCCGCTCGCAACACGCCGCGGGCCGGACTCCGATGCGGAGTCCGGCCCGGCGCGTGAGTGCCCCTGTGCCCTTACCTCTTGCGGGCCGTGGCCTTCTTGGCGGTGGTGGTGCGCGCGGCCGACTTCTTGGCGGGCGCCTTCTTGGCGGTCGCCTTCTTCGCCGGGGCCTTCTTGGCCGTGGTCTTCTTCGCGGCGGTCTTGTTCGCGGCGGTGGTCTTGGCGGCGGTGCCGGTCGCCTTCTTGGCGGGGGCCTTCTTCGCCGTCGTCTTCTTGGCGGTGGCCGTGGTCTTCTTGGCCGTCGTCTTCTTCGCGGTGGTCTTCTTGGCCGTGGCGGTCTTGGCGGTGGCCTTCTTGGCGGCCGCCTTCTTGACCGTGGCCGAAGCCCCGCCGGTCAGGCTGCCCTTGGGCGCCTTCTTGACCGCGACGTCGTTCTTCGGGAGCTTCTTCGTGCCGCTCACCAGGTCCTTGAAGCCCTGGCCCGCGCGGAAGCGCGGAACGGACGTCTTCTTGACCCGAACCCGCTCGCCCGTCTGGGGGTTGCGGGCGTAACGGGCCGGCCGGTCGACCTTCTCGAACGAACCGAAGCCGGTGACCGAGACCCGGTCGCCCGCGACCGTCGCGCGGACGATGGCGTCCAGGACCGCGTCGACCGCGTCGGCGGCCTGCTGGCGGCCGCCCACCTTGTCGGCAATCGCTTCTACGAGCTGCGCCTTGTTCACGTCTTCCCCTTCGGAGACATCGCCAGAACGAAAGTGTTCAAGCTTTTTCGCACGTTAGGCAGATATATACCGCAAATCAAACACGAAACGGGCTTATCACCCTTGTGCCGCAACGAACTCGGCTGCTCTGGACTTGTTCAGCGTTCCTCTTCCGGGATTCGACCCGCGTCGAGGTCGGCCATGAACCCCTCCAGACGCCTTGTCGCTTCGACGACGTCGTGCTTGGCCGCGGCCGTAATGACCAGCAGCTTCCGGGTCAGCGCCATCCGTACGCCCTCCGGGACTTGCAGTGCGCGCACTCTTGCGTGCGCTTCCTTGAGTTGGTCCGCGACTGCCGCATAGAGCTTGAGTTGGCCGTCGTGTTCCATGCACAGATTGTGCCATCTGGGGCGAGTTGTCGCCTGCTAGGGGTGCAACTGCCGCCTCAAACGGCCTTCCGGGCACATCCGGGAGTCACGGCTACAAGGGTCGCGTACCCCGACAACACCCGTCGTAACGTGGGAAGTTGAGCGGGCGTGTCGCGCCGCGCGAGGGCGTTCGGGCGCAGACACGGCCGTACCCCCGATCGGGCTGATCGGGGGTACGGCGGGGGTGTTGCGGTGGCCGGAATTCGACCTGTTGGACGGCTCCGGGTCAGACCTCGATCGTCCGCGGCTTGTACGAGGGCCGCTTGGCCTCGTACGTGGCGATGTCCGCCTCGTTCTGGAGGGTGATGGAGATGTCGTCCAGGCCGTTCAGCAGCCGCCAACGGGAGTTCTCGTCCAGCTCGAAGCTCGCCGTGATGCCCTCGGCGCGCACCTCGCGGGCCTCCAGGTCGACGGTGATCTCGGTCGTGGGGTCCTGCTCCGTGAGCTCCTGGAGCGCGTCCACGATCTTCTGGTCCAGAACCACCGTGAGCAGGCCGTTCTTCAGCGAGTTGCCGCGGAAGATGTCGGCGAAGCGGGAGGAGATCACGGCCTTGAAGCCGTAGTTCTGCAGCGCCCACACCGCGTGCTCACGGGAGGAGCCGGTGCCGAAGTCGGGGCCGGCGACCAGGACGGTCGCGCCCTTGCGCTCGGGCTGGTTGAGGATGAACGTCCCGTCCTTGCGCCAGGCCTCGAACAGTCCGTCCTCGAACCCGTCCCTGGTCACCTTCTTGAGCCAGTGAGCAGGGATGATCTGGTCGGTGTCGACGTTCGAGCGGCGCAGCGGGACGGCCCGGCCGGTGTGCGTGGTGAATGCTTCCATGACTCTCAGACTCCAGCGGCGACAGGGGCGTCGGACAGGTCGGCGGGCGAGGCCAGGTGGCCCAGCACGGCGGTCGCGGCCGCGACCTGCGGCGACACCAGGTGCGTACGACCGCCCTTGCCCTGCCGGCCCTCGAAGTTGCGGTTGGAGGTGGACGCGGAGCGCTCACCGGGGGCGAGCTGGTCCGGGTTCATGCCCAGACACATCGAGCAGCCCGCGTGCCGCCATTCGGCGCCGGCCTCCTTGAAGACCACGTCCAGGCCCTCGGAGACGGCCTGCAGACCGACCCGCGCGGAGCCGGGGACGACCAGCATCCGTACGCCGTCGGCGACTTTGCGGCCCTTGACGAGCTCGGCGGCCGCGCGCAGGTCCTCGATGCGACCGTTGGTGCACGAACCTACGAAGACGGTGTCCACCTTGATGGAGCGCAGCGGCTGGCCGGCCTCCAACCCCATGTATTCCAGGGCCTTTTCGGCGGCCAGGCGCTCCGAAGCGTCTTCGTACGAAGCGGGATCGGGGACGTGCGCCGAAAGCGGGGCGCCCTGGCCCGGGTTGGTGCCCCAGGTGACGAACGGCGACAGCTCGGCGGCCTCGATGACGACCTCGGCGTCGAACTCGGCGTCCTCATCCGTCCTCAGGGTCTTCCAGTACGCGACGGCCGCGTCCCAGTCCTCGCCCTTGGGGGCGTGCGGACGGCCCTCCAGGTAGTCGAACGTGGTCTGGTCGGGGGCGATCATGCCCGCGCGGGCACCGGCCTCGATCGACATGTTGCAGATGGTCATGCGGGCCTCCATCGAGAGCTTCTCGATGGCGGAGCCGCGGTACTCCAGGACGTAGCCCTGGCCGCCGCCGGTGCCGATCCTGGCGATGATCGCCAGGATCAGGTCCTTGGCGGTGACGCCGTCGGGCAGTTCGCCGTTGACCGTGATGGCCATGGTCTTCGGGCGGACCAGCGGCAGCGTCTGGGTGGCCAGCACGTGCTCGACCTGGGAGGTGCCGATGCCGAAGGCCAGACCACCGAAGGCGCCGTGCGTGGAGGTGTGGGAGTCGCCGCAGACCACGGTCATGCCGGGCTGGGTCAGACCGAGCTGCGGGCCGACGACGTGCACGACACCCTGCTCGACATCGCCCAGCGGGTGCAGACGGACACCGAAGTCGGCGGCGTTCTTGCGCAGCGTCTCCAACTGGATGCGCGAGACCGGGTCGGCGATCGGCTTGTCGATGTCGAGGGTCGGGGTGTTGTGGTCCTCGGTGGCGATGGTCAGGTCGAGCCGGCGCACCTGGCGACCGCTCTTGCGCAGACCGTCGAAGGCCTGCGGGCTGGTCACCTCGTGCAGCAGGTGCAGATCGATGAAGAGGAGGTCGGGCTCGCCCTCGGCGCGCCGGACGACATGGTCGTCCCAGACCTTCTCCGCGAGTGTCCTACCCATCGCTTTCCCTCCGGTCGGCCATAGCCGCGCCGACCCAACTAGAAGATCTTGTGGAGGCGACGCCCTGGGCCCCTGTTCCCGGGCACCCGCCGCCAGGCCCGGTGGTCCGCGGGCCGCTGTGCCTACAAGGGTTGCGCGTCTCACGAAAAAAGGAACTTGCGTTTCACAGAGTGAGACGTGAGTATCGTTTCATGGACAACAGTAGCGGCGTCGGCGTTCTGGACAAGGCAGCCCTTGTTCTGAGCGCTCTGGAGTCCGGACCCGCCACCCTCGCAGGACTGGTCGCGGCAACCGGACTGGCACGACCCACGGCCCACCGGCTGGCCGTGGCTCTGGAACACCACCGCATGGTGGCACGTGACATGCAGGGCCGTTTCATTCTCGGCCCGCGCCTCGCCGAGCTGGCCGCGGCCGCCGGCGAGGACCGTCTCCTCGCGACGGCCGGCCCGGTGCTCACGCACCTGCGGGACATCACCGGCGAGAGCGCCCAGCTCTACCGCCGCCAGGGCGACATGCGCATCTGCGTCGCCGCGGCGGAGCGCCTGTCCGGCCTCAGGGACACGGTCCCGGTCGGCTCGACGCTCACCATGAAGGCGGGCTCCTCGGCGCAGATCCTGATGGCCTGGGAGGAGCCGGAGCGCCTGCACCGCGGCCTCCAGGGCGCCCGCTTCACGGCGACGGCCCTGTCGGGCGTACGACGCCGTGGCTGGGCCCAGTCCATCGGCGAGCGCGAGCCGGGCGTCGCGTCCGTCTCCGCGCCCGTGCGCGGCCCCTCCAACCGCGTGGTGGCCGCCGTGTCGGTCTCCGGTCCCATCGAGCGCCTGACCCGTCACCCGGGCCGCATGCACGCCCAGGCGGTCATCGACGCCGCCGCCCGCCTCTCCGAGGCACTGCGCCGCACGGGCTGAGGCCCACAGGTTCGTCGTACGCCCACCGGAAAAGAGCCGGCCTCAACGCCGCGGCAGGCTCTGGACCGACGGGCGGGTGCCGCCGGCCCGAACGCCGGCAGGTCCGCTGCTCGCACGTCCGCTGCTTGCATGTCCGCGTAGATCGACTTGTACGACCTCTCGGGCCCGAGGCGGCCGCCGTCCGAAGTCCTCGTGCCCTCCGCGCGGTTGACGCGGGAGATGGGCGAGCTGGACATGACCCCGGACACGACGAAGGCCCTCCGCCGAAGCGAAGGGCCTTCATGATGTACCCCCGACCGGATTCGAACCGGCGCTACCGCCTTGAGAGGGCGGCGTGCTAGGCCGCTACACAACGGGGGCGTGGACCCTGCAGGCGGTTGGTACCGCCGCAGGTCCGAGCTGGTCTACCTGGACTCGAACCAAGACTAACTGAACCAGAATCAGTCGTGCTGCCAATTACACCATAGACCAATGTGGTTTAGACCAGTTCCGTACCCCCGACCGGATTCGAACCGGCGCTACCGCCTTGAGAGGGCGGCGTGCTAGGCCGCTACACAACGGGGGCCCTAGCGATCCTGCATGAGAGTCAGCGGGTGCGACCCTGACTGACCCTCCGGGAAGGATCTGTACCCCCGACCGGATTCGAACCGGCGCTACTGCCTTGAGAGGGCAGCGTGCTAGGCCGCTACACAACGGGGGCTTCGCGGAGTTGATCTCCGCCTGCAGATGAGCTCTGCGAGCTGGCCTACCTGGACTCGAACCAAGACTAACTGAACCAGAATCAGTCGTGCTGCCAATTACACCATAGGCCACTGGAACGCAAGCCCCGAAGGGGATCTTGTTCTAGTTCGCTCCCCCGGTTTCCGGCCTTTCGGCCCGCTCCCCGGCGGCGCAGGAAGAACATTACCCGAAGGTGGACGGGGCTCCAAAACGGGTATCGGCGCCGAGGATCGCGGGGAGTTCGGCGAGTGAGGCGATGCGACGCGGTCCGGCGGGCGTGGGGACCTGGGCGTGCACACCGCCGTCGCGGTCGATCCACACCGACAGCAGTCCGGCCTCCGCGGCGCCCCGGCCGTCGATCTCCGGGTGGTCGCCGACGTACGCCACCTGGTGCGGGGCCAGCTCCAGGGCGTCGCAGGCCGCGAGGAAGGCGCCGGCCTCGGGTTTGGAGATCCCCAGCTCGGCGGCGCACAGGATGACCTCGAAGCGGTCGTGGACACCGAGGACGCGCAGTTTGTGGTCCTGGACACGGATGCTGGAGTTGGACAGCACCGCGTGCCGGTGGCTGGCGGCGAGGGCGTCCAGGACGGGCAGCACGTCCGGGAAGAGGGCCCAGGCGGTCTCGTAGTGCGCGACGTACCGCTGGAACCAGGCGTCGGCCTCCGCGTCGGTCAGCTCCGCGCCGAGGAACGCCCGTACCCGGTCCCGCCGCTGTCCCTGGAAGTCGACCTCGCCCGCCGAGAAGCGGGCCCACTGGGTGTCGGTGATCGCCCGCCACCGCGTGATGGCCTGCTCGACGCTCTCGTACGCCGCCAGCAGCCCCTCGGCCGTCAGATGCAGGCGCATTCCGATGCGGTCGGCCCCCGAGTAGTCGAAGAGGGTGTCGTCCACGTCCCAGACCACGGCCCGAATGCTCATGATCCGACGGTAACCCGGCGCCCTCGGGCCCGTCCGGCGATCGCGGTGCCTCAGGAGGGGTCGGGCGCCACGAAGAAGTCCGTCAGGAAGCAGGTGACCTCTCCGGACGCGGACCGCCCGATCCAGGTGGGGTAGAAGCCGTCGCCCCAGCCGGAGGTGAAGGCGGCCAGGGTGTGGCCGGTGGACGGGGAGGTGACCAGGTGGGGGCCGCCCGACCAGTCGCTGTCCTCGAAGGCGTCCCAGAGCGGGCCCTCGTCCTCCTGCGCCTCCGGGAAGGCCTCCTCCGCCGCGGCGTCGTAGAAGCAGCCGGTGCCGGCGTCCACGCCGTAGCCGAAGAACTCGTCCTCCTTGAGCTCCGCCGGGTCCTGCTCGGGGAGCAGCGCCAACTCCCAGGCCGTGGTGGGCTCGTCGCTGATGACGAGGCGGGCGGCGGCCACCCTCAGGTGGGGCTTGTCGGCCGGGGGCTCGTCGGGCCGGGCGAGGGTGGCGACGGCCGCCTCCACGCGGTAGCGGCCGGGGGTCACGGAGACAGTGAACGGCTCGACGTCCCCGGAGCCGAGGTAGACGAACGGATCGCAGGCGACGACCCGTCCGGTGGGCAGGTCCAGCTCCCCTCCGCGGACCACGTGGATCACGCCGGTGGTCCCGGACTCGTGGGCGAAGGTGCTGCCCGGCGTGAACAGCCAGGTGTAGTCGCGGGGGGACATCGGCATGTCAGGCGCCTTTCCGGATCTTGTGCGAACGAGCCGGAACACTAGTGCGCGGCACTGACAGCGACGCGTGAGGGGCGGCACCCGGAGTCCGGGTGCCGCCCCTCACGCGGGTGTGCCCTACGCGGTCAGCTTCGCCAGGGCCGCGTCGATCCTCGCCAGCGTCGTCTCCTTGCCCAGGATCTCCAGGGACTCGAAGAGGGGCAGGCCGACCGTGCGGCCGGTGACGGCGACGCGGACCGGGGCCTGGGCCTTGCCGAGCTTGAGGCCGTGGGTCTCACCGGCGGCCAGGACGGCCTCCTTGAGCGACTCCGGCGAGCTCCAGTCCGCCGACTCCAGCTTCTCGCGGGCCGTGCGCAGAAGAGCGTCGGAGCCCTCTTTCATCGCCTTCGTCCACGAGGGCTCGTCGAAGACGGGCTCGGGGAGGAACAGGAAGTCGACGTTGTCGGTGATCTCCGAGAGGACCTTGAGGCGGGTCTGGGCGTGCGGGGCGATCGCCTGCCACTTCGTCTCGTCGAAGTCCTCCGGCGCCCAGGGGGCGAAGGGGGCCTTCAGCCACGGGGCGCAGCGCTCCGTGAAGTCCTTCACGTCCAGCATCCGGATGTGGTCGGCGTTGATCGCCTCGCACTTCTTCAGGTCGAAGCGGGCCGGGTTGGGGTTCACGTCCGCGATGTCGAAGGCCGCGACCAGCTCGTCGGTGCCGAAGATGTCCTGGTCGGCGGAGAGCGACCAGCCGAGCAAGGAGAGGTAGTTGAGCAGGCCCTCAGGCAGGAAGCCGCGCTCGCGGTAGAGGTTGAGCGAGGCCTGCGGGTCGCGCTTGGAGAGCTTCTTGTTGCCCTCGCCCATCACGTACGGCAGGTGGCCGAAGGCGGGCACGGTCTGGGCGACACCGAGCTCGATCAGCGCCTTGTAGAGGGCGATCTGGCGGGGGGTGGAGGACAGCAGGTCCTCGCCGCGCAGGACGTGCGTGATCTCCATCAGCGCGTCGTCGACCGGGTTCACGAGCGTGTAGAGGGGCGCTCCGTTCGCTCGCACGATCCCGTAGTCCGGGACGTTCTCCGGGGTGAAGGTCAGCTCACCGCGGACCAGGTCCGTGAAGGTGATCGTCTCGTCGGGCATGCGGAAGCGGACGATGGGCGTACGGCCCTGGGCCTTGTACTCCGCCACCTGCTCGTCGGTGAGGTCGCGGCAGTGGCCGTCGTAGCCGGACGGCTTGCCGGCGGCGCGGGCGGCCTCGCGGCGGGTGTCCAGCTCCTCCTGGGAGCAGTAGCAGTGGTAGGCGTGCCCGGCGTCCAGGAGCTTCGCGGCGACGTCCTTGTAGAGGTCCATGCGCTGCGACTGGCGGTACGGCGCGTGCGGGCCGCCGACCTCGGGGCCCTCGTCCCAGTCGAAGCCCAGCCAGCGCATCGAGTCGAGGAGCTGCTGGTACGACTCCTCGGAGTCGCGGGCCGCGTCGGTGTCCTCGATGCGGAAGACGAGGGTGCCCTGGTGGTGCCGGGCGAAGGCCCAGTTGAACAGGGCGGTGCGGACCAGGCCCACGTGGGGGTTACCGGTGGGCGAGGGGCAGAAACGTACGCGTGGGGTTACCCCCGGCGCGGGCGAAGTCGAGGGCCTGGGGGAGGGTGCGCTAGCCACGCTTGACAACCTTGTTGGTGAGAGTGCCGATGCCTTCGATGGTGACGGCGACCTCGTCGCCGACGGTGAGCGGCCCGACGCCTGCCGGGGTGCCCGTGAGGATCACGTCGCCGGGGAGCAGCGTCATGGCCTCGGAGATGTTGACGATCAGATCCTCGATCGGGTGGATCATCTCGCTGGTGCGGCCGAGCTGGCGTTGTTCGCCGTTGACCGTGAGCTGGACGGTCAGGTCGGCGGCCGTCTCCAGGTCCATGCCGGTCTCCACCCAGGGGCCCAGCGGGCAGGAGGTGTCGAAGCCCTTGGCCCGCGCCCACTGCTTCTCGCGCTTCTGGACGTCCCGGGCGGTGATGTCGTTCGCGCAGGTGAAGCCGAAGATCACGTCCTTGACGCGGTCGCGCGGGACCTCGCGGCACATGCGGCCGATGACGACGGCCAGTTCCGCCTCGTGGTGGACGTCCGCGGAGAAGGACGGGTACTGGATCTCGTCGCCGTGCCCGATCACCGAGGTGGAGGGCTTGAAGAAGGCGAAGGGGGCGTCCGGGACCTCGTTGCCCAGTTCCTTCGCGTGGTCGGCGTAGTTGCGGCCGTACGCCACGACCTTGTTGGGGAGCACCGGCGGCAGCAGCCTGACCTTGCTCAGCGGGACCTTCGTACCGGAGAGCTCGAAGTCCGCGAACGGGATGCCCTTGATGATGTCGAGGACGAGCTCGTCCGGCCTGTCGCCCTCGACCGCGCCGAAGGCGACGTTCCCGTCGATGGAGAATCTGGCGATGCGCACGGGATCTGGGCGCCCCTCTACTCGACCGGCTGGAGTCTGACGCTCCAGGCTAACGCGGGGAGGGGTCCGTGCCTCGCGCAATACGCCCGGGTCACCTGCCCGAAGGGCGGTGATCCGGGCGCGATACGGTTACTTGGCCGCGGAGACCGGGATGTCCATCAGGACCGTGCGCCGGGGGTTGGCGGTCTGGGCGGGGAGGTCGAGCGGGTGCTCCGGCTGCTCCGGGATCTGCAGGGCGTCGGCGTCCTCGAGGTGCGCCAGCGTCGTGCGCCGCGGGTTGGCAATGTTGCGGAACATCATCGTCGTCTTCACGGTTGTACTCGACCTCGGCTGTGGTGGGTTGGGCAGATGGAGCCTTCTTGTAAAGCGTCAGGCTAAACATGCCATTCCCCTCCGAACTCGCGAAGACCCCATGATCCGCGTGTGAGTTTGCTCACTCACGTAGGGTCAAAACGGACAATCCGCGGTCACAACCCACCGCAACGAAACGGACATTGACTCCCTGAAGCCATCATTCCGCTCCTGATCATGGCGACTGGGACACCCACCCCGGTGGGGAGACTCGCGGGGTTATGCCCGATATTGGCGAGAACGCATTCCACGCCCGGTGACCTGGCCCTCACGTGGTGTCACGTAGGTCACGGTCTGACCCACGGACCTTGTTGGAGATCCTGCACTGTGCTGGAATTCCACGGACCGCCGCGGGATCGAGCCGGCGCACAGGGGGCGCAGAGAAGCGCCGAGTGGCGGTGAGAAGGGGGAGCCAGCGCCGGTCACTCACGACCATCCGGGGTGCGTATTCAGGGCGCTCCCCACAACGCCGACACCGTGCTCCGCCGTCCTGCGGAGGAGCGCCTGGTCCAGAGGTTGCGACGCTAGTGCAGGGACGTTTCAAGAGGGATGGCAGCGCTTCGGCCGAGCCGGAGCGGCACGGCGGGACTGGCCCCAATGTCGGCAGTTCCTCCGCCCAGCACGCCCAGAACCAGGGCCCGTCGGGCGACGGTGGTTCCGGCACCGCGCGCCTCGGCACGTCGGCGTCCCCGGGCCCGGCGACCGCGCCGACGGTGAAGCCCCCGAAGGGCCCGACCGGTCCGGGCTCGCGCATAGCCCTGCGCAACTGGCGCATCTCCACGCGCCTGGTGTCGCTGCTCGCGCTCCCCGTCGTGGCGGCCACCTCGCTGGGTGCGCTGCGCATCAACGACTCCATGGACGACATCCAGCAGCTCGACAACATGAAGCTGCTGACGGAGATGACCAAGCAGGCCACCGAGCTGGCCGCCGCCCTCCAGGAGGAGCGCGACCAGTCGGCCGGACCGCTGGCGCACAACTCCACGGCGAGCAACATCACGGTCAAGGGCTACCGGAACAAGACGGACCGGGCCGCGACCAACTTCATCGCCGCCGCGGAGGACATCGACACCTCCAGCAAGGACGGCAACCTCCAGGGCGTCCGCGACAGCCTCGTCGGCCTGGTCCGCGACCTGGACACGCTCAGCAAGATCCGCAGCGACGCCTACGAGACCAAGGGCAACGCCACCCAGACGGTGGAGTCCTACCACCGCCTGATCACCCACCTGCTGGACCTCTCCCAGGACATGGCCGAGGCCACCAGCAACCCGGACATGATCCAGCGCACCCGCGCCCTGGCGGCCTTCTCCTCCGCCAAGGAGTACGCGTCGGTCCAGCGCGCGATCCTCGCCGCGGCCCTGCCGGCCAACAAGACGACCCTCGGCGACCTCAGCGAGAACGACCGGCTGTACGCCCAGGGCGCCCTGGAGAGCGAGGAGTCCGACCTCAACAGCTTCCGGAGCATCTACGGCGACGACGGCGCCGAGGAGCTCCTCAAGCCCGTCGAGAACGGCAGCTCGACCATCGAGGCCGCGGACCAGTACGCGGGCCGTGCCTTCGGCCGCCCGGAGGGCCTCGCGGACCTCGACCGCCGCTCCTACAAGGACTGGGTCGACGACAGCTCGACCAAGATCCAGGAGATGGGCCGCATCGAGCACACGCTGCTCGAGGACATGGAGCAGAAGGCCCGCGAGCTGCGCAGCGCCACCGAGCGCGACGCGATCATCGCCGGTGCGCTGATCCTGATCGTGCTGGGTGTCTCCCTGGTCGGCGCCTTCGTCGTGGCCCGGTCCATGATCCGCTCGCTGCGCCGCCTGCAGGAGACCGCCACCAAGGTCGCCCAGGACCGCCTGCCCGAGCTGGTCAAGCAGCTCTCCGAGTCCGACCCGCAGGACGTCGACACGTCCGTGGAGTCGGTCGGTGTGCACTCCCGGGACGAGATCGGCCGCGTGGCCGCGGCCTTCGACGACGTGCACCGCGAGGCCGTCCGCCTCGCCGCCGAGCAGGCCCTCCTGCGGGGCAACGTCAACGCGATGTTCACCAACCTCTCGCGCCGCTCCCAGGGCCTCATCCAGCGTCAGCTCTCGCTCATCTCCGAACTGGAGTCCCGCGAGGCCGACCCGGACCAGCTCTCCTCGCTCTTCAAGCTCGACCACCTCGCGACCCGTATGCGCCGGAACGGTGAAAACCTTCTGGTCCTCGCGGGTGAGGAGCCCGGCCGCCGCTGGACCCGCCCGGTCCCGCTGGTCGACGTGCTCCGCGCCGCCGCCTCCGAGGTGGAGCAGTACGAGCGCATCGAGCTGGCCGCCGTGCCGACCACCGAAGTGGCCGGCCGTGTGGTCAACGACCTCGTGCACCTGCTCGCCGAGCTGCTGGAGAACGCGACCTCGTTCTCCTCGCCGCAGACCAAGGTCAAGGTCACCGGTCACGCGCTGCCCGACGGCCGCGTCCTGATCGAGATCCACGACACCGGCATCGGCCTCTCCCCCGAGGACCTCGCCGCGATCAACGAGCGGCTCGCCTCGCCGCCCACCGTGGACGTCTCCGTCTCCCGCCGCATGGGTCTGTTCGTGGTCGGCCGGCTGTCCCAGCGGCACGGCATCCGCATCCAGCTCCGCCCGTCCGACTCCGGTGGTACGACCGCGCTGGTCATGCTGCCCGTCGATGTCGCCCAGGGCGGCAAGAAGCCCCAGCCCAAGCCCGGTCAGGGTGCCCCCGGCGCCCCCGCCGCGGCCCAGGCGGCCGCCGGTGTGGCCGCGGCCCGCCGGGGCGGCGGCAACGGCCAGGGCGGCGCTCTCGGCGCCGGTGCCCCCTCGGGCGGACGTCTCAACGCCGGTCAGGGACCGCGGGCCGCGCTGCCCGGCAGCGGTGGCCAGGGCGGTCGCCCCGGTGCGCCGGGCGGGCCGCGTGGACCGCAGGGTCCGGGCATGCCCCCGCAGGGCCGGCCCGCTCCGGCCGGTGCCGGCTTCGGCGGCCAGGCGCCGGGTGCCCCGCAGGGCCTCCAGGCCGCGGGCACGGGCGGTCCGGGCCAGGACGCCTTCAGCGCTCAGGACGCCTTCGGTGGCGGCCAGGACGCGTTCGGCGGCGGTCAGGACGCCTTCGGCGGCCGGGCACCCGTGCCCCCGCAGTCGCAAGCCCCGAACCAGGGTCAGGCCCCCGAGCAGCCGCAGGGCCGGCGCCGTCGGCCGCAGCTCCCGGGCCGCGGTGGTGCGCGGGCCGAGCTGCCCGGTGGCAACCAGCAGCCCCGCACGCCGAGCTGGAGCGACGAGAACGCGCAGCCGCCGGTGCCGCGCGCCTCGCTCGACGTCCCGCGCGGCCACGACGAGCAGGACCCGGCCGCCACGTCCCGCATGCCGCGGATCGAGGACCACCAGGGCCCGGCGAGCACCTCCGAGTTCCCCCGCCCGGACTTCGACGCCCCGCAGAACACCGGTCAGTACCCGCGCCCGGGTGCAAACGGTCCGCAGGGTGACTTCCCCCGTCCGGGTGCGGTCGGCCCGCAGAACACCGGCCAGTTCCCGCGGCCGGGCTCCAACGGCCCCCAGGACACCGGCGAGTTCCCGCGGCCGGGCTCCAACGGCCCCCAGGACACCGGCGAGTTCCCGCGGCCGGGCTCCAACGACCAGCAGAACACGGGCCAGTTCGTCCGCTCGGACATCTTCGGCGCGCAGCCCGCGAACGGCGGCTCGCAGACCGGGCAGTTCCCGGCCCAGCAGGCGTACGACAACGGCTCGACGGGCCAGTTCCCGGCGCCGGGTTACGACGGATCCACCGGGCAGCACTCCCTGCCGGGCCGTCAGGACCCGTCGTCCACGGGCCAGTTCGAGCGCCCCCAGACCAACGGCGCCGACTTCGGTGCCCCGCGGCCGCCCATGCCGCCGCGGCCCCAGCAGCGGCAGGTCCGCCCGGAGCCGGAGGCCTTGCCGCCCGCGGGTCCCGGAGACGGCCGTACGCCGCTGTACGACACGTTGGAGACCAACTGGTTCCACGGCAGCCAGCAGCAGGGACAGGGGCAGCCGGCCAACGGCAACGGCTCCTCCCCCGCGCAGGCCCCGCGGCAGCAGCAGGCTCCGGCGGCCCCCCAGCGACCCGCGACCTCCGCGGCCTGGCGCAGCTCGCCGAACGACGACCTCGTCCGGCAGGCGGAGCGTGTCCGGCAGCCGGCCGCGGGCGGTGTCACCACCTCCGGTCTGCCGCGCCGGGTGCCCCGGGCGAACCTCGTCCCGGGCACGGCTCAGCAGCAACAGCACCAAAGCGGTCCTGCTGTCTCGCGTGCGCCTGACGACGTGCGCGGCCGGCTGACCAATCTCCGTCGGGGTATCGCGCAAGGTCGTCAGGTCGGCGGCAACGGCCAGACGGGCAGTTTCCCGAACCCCACTCACCAGCAGGAGCGTTAGTTGAGCCCGATGAGCCAGGCGGCACAGAACCTCAACTGGTTGATCACCAACTTCGTGGACAACACCCCAGGGGTGTCCCACACCGTCGTCGTGTCCGCCGACGGCCTTCTGCTGGCGATGTCCGAGGGCTTCCCGCGCGACCGTGCCGACCAGTTGGCCGCCGTCGCGTCCGGGCTGACCTCGCTCACGGCGGGCGCCTCCCGGATCTTCGAAGGCGGCAGCGTGGCCCAGACCGTCGTGGAGATGGAGCGGGGATTCCTCTTCCTCATGTCCGTCTCGGACGGTTCCTCGCTTGCCGTCCTCGCGCACCCGGAATGCGACATCGGCCTCGTCGGCTACGAGATGGCACTGCTCGTCGACCGCGCGGGAGCAGTTCTCACGCCGGACCTGCGAGCCGAGCTGCAAGGCAGTCTGCTCCACTGACCGACCCGGATCCACCCGTCTCACCAAATCACCGTCCGGCCGCCACAATCCCCCCACCGGCCCCACCAGACGGCTAGCCAGATCGACTTGCTGTCCCGCCCGGAGGATTCATGACCCCGCCCACCGCCTCTCATGATCCGTACGCGGAGCCGTACGAGGATGAGGGCGACCAGCCGCTGGTACGTCCGTACGCGATGACCGGCGGCCGGACCCGGCCGCGCTACCAGCTCGCCATCGAGGCCCTGATCAGCACCACGGCCGACCCGGCGGCTCTGATGGGGCTCCTGCCCGAGCACCAGCGCATCTGCCACCTGTGCCGTGAGGTGAAGTCGGTCGCCGAGGTCTCGGCCCTGCTCGCCATGCCGCTCGGGGTGGCCAGGATCCTCGTCGCGGACCTCGCCGAGGCCGGTCTGGTGGCCATCCACCAGCCGGGCGGCGACGAGAACAACGGCGGCGCTCCCGATGTGACGCTGCTCGAAAGGGTGCTCAGTGGACTTCGCAAGCTCTGACGCGGGGCGGGCCACCACCTCCGCGAAGATCGTGGTGGCGGGCGGCTTCGGCGTGGGCAAGACCACGTTCGTCGGCGCGGTCTCCGAGATCAACCCGCTGCGCACGGAGGCCGTCATGACGTCCGCGAGCGCGGGCATCGACGACCTGACCCACACCGGGGACAAGACGACCACCACGGTCGCCATGGACTTCGGCCGCATCACGCTCGACCAGGACCTGATCCTGTACCTCTTCGGTACGCCCGGACAGGACCGCTTCTGGTTCATGTGGGACGACCTGGTCCGCGGCGCCATCGGCGCCGTCGTCCTGGTCGACACCCGGCGGCTGGCCGACTGCTTCCCCGCGGTCGACTACTTCGAGAACAGCGGCCTGCCCTTCGTCGTGGCCCTCAACGGCTTCGACGGGCACCAGCCGTACGCTCCCGAGGAGGTGCGCGAGGCCCTGCAGATCGGACCGGACGCACCGATCATCACGACGGACGCCCGGCACCGCTCGGACGCCAAGAGTGCCCTGATCACACTGGTCGAGCACGCCCTCATGGCACGTCTGCGGTAACGCCCTCAGGACATGTCGACCAGCTCCCAAATCAACAGCGTCATACGGCAGTTGTCGTAGATGTCCCGGAGCCGGCTGTGGCCTTGGACACGGTCGGCCCCGGTGTTCATAACGTTTCGGCAGAGGAATCGGGTGGTACGGCCACGCGTGGTTGCCAACCGGTCTCGCTGCGCTCACAACAGCCCCGTCATTTGACGGGGCTCGCTCTTTATGACCGTTTTATCTGGGGCTTACATCACGCGGAATCCGCGCGTACCACTGTTTGGTGGTGCGCTGGCCGTCGTGCTGGAATGCCTGAACTGCCCAATGGTCAACGACGTACTCACCAGTCGAAGACGTACTGGGCTCTGAGAGACTGCGGCACAACGTAGGTGCCGACCCCTCCGAGAGGTTGTTGGTCGAGTGAGGCGAAGCAAGAACGGTCCCGAGCCGTCGGCCCGGGGCAACTTCACCCCGCCGCCGCGCGGAGCGGCGCCCGCCCCTGTGCCCGGTCCCGAGCCGTCGGCCGCGCCGCCGTCCAGCGGCGGCCGGTTCTCCCCGCGCAACTGGCGGGTGCCCACCCGGCTGAACGCGATCCTGCTCATACCCGTGATCGTCGGCCTCGTCATGGGCGGCTTCCAGGTCAAGAGCTCGATCGACACCTGGCGGGAGGCCGAGGACGCGGAGAGCACCGCGCGTCTGGTGCGGGCCGCCCTCAGCTACGCCGACGCCCTCTACAACGAGCGTGACATCTCCGCCGCCCCGCTCCTCAGCGGCCAGGGCCAGGACAACGCCACGGTCGTCGCCGCCCGCAAGAAGACCGACCAGGCCGCGGACACCTTCGACGAGGCCGCCCAGAACATGCCGCAGAAGGCGGGCCTGGAGCGCCGCCTCAAGCTGTTCAGGGACGGCGAGGGAAGCCTCCAGACACTGCGCGCCGGCGCCTACACCTCCTCCAAGCTCACCGGTGTGAAGACCGAGGAGGGCTACACCCAGGTCGCGCACCCGCTGACCGAGTTCGCCAACGAGCTCGGTCTCGGCACCGGAAACATCACCAGCTACGGCCGTACCGTCTACGCCATCGAGCTCACCAAGGCGGCCCTGTCGCTGCAGCGCTCCATCGGCATGCACCTGCTGATCAAGCCGGGCCCCGGGCTGAGCAGCTTCGCCAGCCAGAAGGTCGCCCTGTCCTCGTACGCGTACCTGGAGGGCATCGCCGTCGAGGAGTACGTCGGCGGCGGCACCGAGGCCGACGCGGCCAAGCTCGACACCGCGAAGAAGCAGATCCAGACGGAGGGCGCGGCGCTGGCCAAGGAGGCCGCCGCCAAGAACCCCGACTACGTCCCGCCGCCGTCCAACCCGACGGAGATGGTCGCGAGCATCGCCCAGCTCCCGTCGATGGACGAGAGCGCCCGTCAGGCGCTCGGCAAGGACGGCGTCACCGCCGAGAACTGGTGGGCGGTCAACACCCTCAAGTACAACGCCTACCGCCAGATCGAGACCGACCTCGCCGACACCGCGGTGGACGAGGCCGCGAGCATCGCCGACAGCGCCAAGCGGGACGCGTTCATCGTGGGTGCCGCCGTCGTGGTGGCCCTGCTCCTCGCGTTCATCCTGGCCGGAGCGGTCGCCCGGCAGATGTCCCGCTCGATGCGCCAGCTCCGCAACGCCGCCTTCGGCATCGCCGAGCAGCGTCTGCCGATGCTGGTCGACCAGCTCTCGCGCACCGACCCCGGCCGCGTCGACACCCGGGTCGCCCCGATCCCGATCAACACCAAGGACGAGATCGGCGAGGTCGCCCGCGCCTTCGACCAGGTCCACCGCGAGGCCGTCCGGCTCGCCTCCGAGCAGGCCCTGCTGCGGGGCAACATCAACGCGATCTTCACCAACCTGTCCCGCCGCAACCAGTCGCTGATCGAGGGCCAGCTCACCCTGATCACCGACCTGGAGAACAACGAGGCGGACCCGGACCAGTTGGAGAACCTCTTCCGACTGGACCACCTCGCGACCCGTATGCGCCGCAACGGCGAGAACCTCCTGGTCCTCGCCGGCGAGGAGCCCGGCCGCCGCTGGGACCAGCCGGTCCCGCTGGTCGACGTGCTGCGCGCCGCCTCCTCCGAGGTGGAGCAGTACGAGCGCATCGAGCTGTCCGGCGTCCCGGAGGCCGAGATCCACGGCCGCGCGGTCACCGACCTCGTGCACCTGCTCGCCGAGCTGCTGGAGAACGCCACGACGTTCTCCTCGCCGCAGACCAAGGTCCGCGTCACCGCGACCCGGCTGCCCGACGGCCGCATCATGATCGAGATCCACGACAAGGGCATCGGCCTGACCGCCGAGGACTTCGCGGACATCAACCACAAGCTGGCCAACCCGCCGACCGTGGACGCCGCGATCTCGCAGCGCATGGGCCTGTTCGTGGTCGGCCGGCTGTCCGACCGGCACGGCATCCGCGTCCAGCTCCGCCCCTCGGGCGAGCAGGCCGGCACCACCTCGCTGGTCATGCTGCCCGACGCGATCACCCACGGTGGCGGCGGCGAGCAGCAGCCGGCCGCGGACGAGTTCACGGTCTCGCAGATCATCCCGGAGCAGCAGTTCCAGGGCGAGAACTTCAACGCCAACGGCCTGCCGATGCGCACGGCCGCGGAGCTCGGCTTCGACGACAGCCGCTACTCCGAGGTCCCGGACGACATACGCGAGCTGGACCCGGTCGGCCGCTCCCTGATGCGCGAGGAGCGCCGCGCGGCCCTGGAGGCCCAGAACCCGGACCAGCCGACCGCCCTGCGGGGCCCGGACCCGTCGTACACCGACGCGTTCGACGCCTCCCCCGGCGCCCAGCAGACCGGTTACGACAACGGCCGCAACGGCTACGCCGAGCAGCAGCAGGCCACGTACGACCAGCAGACGTCGTACGAGGAGGCGCAGCAGGCGCCGTACGAGGAGCAGCGGCAGACGGCGTACGAGGAGCCGAACCGTCCTGCGTACGAGGAGCCGTACTTCGCGCAGAACGGCGGCCTGCCGCAGAACGACACCTTCTCCCCGGGCGGCGGTTACCCCGAGCCCTCCTATCCGGAGCCGGTCCAGGAGGAGCCCGCGGCGGTGCACGCCACTGCCCCGGAGACCTTCTCGGGCTTCGAGGAGCGCCGCTACCAGGATGACTGGCCGCAGTCGGACGGTTACCAGGGCGGCTACCCGGACCAGTACGCTCCGGAAGCGGAATCCGTGCAGGCCGCTGACGTGAGTGAGCGGGACCGCGTAGGCTTCGACCGTCCGGGGCCGGCCCCCGCCTCCGTGGGTCACGAGCTGACCGACGCCGGGCTCCCCCGCCGTGGCTCCACCGGGAGCGGCGCCAACGGCTCGAACGGCACGCGGAACGCCAACCCGGAGCCGTCGGCCTCAGCGCCGGAGAGCAACGGCGGCGGCGACATCTGGCGCTCGGCCAACGACGCGCGGTGGCAGCAGGCCTCCCAGCTCCGGAAGCCCAAGGCGGGCGGGGTCACCTCCTCCGGTCTGCCGCGGCGGGTCCCCAAGGCCAACCTGGTCGAGGGAGCCGCCGAAGCCACCCAACAGGGAGGCCCACAGGTCTCCCGCGCCCCCGAGGACGTCCGGGGCAGGCTGAGCAACCTGCGCCGCGGTGTCCAGCGGGGCCGCAACGCAGGCAGTGAAACGAACGGCCAGGGCTTCGGTCCTGACAGCACCTACAACCAGGAGCGTTAGTGTGAGCCCGATGAGCCAGGCGGCGCAGAACCTGAACTGGTTGATCACCAACTTCGTGGACAACACCCCGGGGGTGTCCCACACGGTGGTGGTCTCCGCCGACGGACTCCTTCTGGCGATGTCCGAAGGCTTTCCGCGCGACCGAGCCGACCAGTTGGCGGCCGTCGCCTCCGGTCTGACCTCGCTGACCGCGGGTGCCTCGCGGATCTTCGAGGGCGGCAGCGTGAACCAGACCGTTGTGGAGATGGAGCGGGGATTCCTGTTCATCATGTCCATCTCCGACGGTTCCTCGCTCGCGGTTCTCGCACATCCGGAGGCGGACATCGGCCTCATCGGGTACGAGATGGCTCTTCTGGTGGACCGTGCCGGTACGGTTCTGACGCCCGATCTGCGTGCGGAGCTCCAGGGCAGCCTGCTCAACTGACAGACAGACGGTGCGTTTTGGCGTCCCGGGGCCGTAAGGTTTCGGGACGCGGCTCCACACAGAGTGATGGGTGCCTGGCACAGTCGGAGGAGGAGAGAAAGTGGCAACACCCCCAGGTGGTTCATCTGGCAATTGGTCGTACGGTCCTGGCCAGGGCCGGCACGACGGTTCCCAGAACCCGAACCGCTACAACTTCCCCTCCGCACCGAGCCAGCGGCCCCAGCAGCCGTACGCGCCCCAGGGCCCCGGACCGTCGCCGTACGACCAGCCGCCGGCCCCGCGCATCCAGCCCGTGCAGCCGCAGCGACGCTCTGAGCCGGCGCCCGCAGGGGCGTCGAACAACCCTCTGGTGCGTCCGTACGCCATGACCGGCGGCCGGACTCGCCCGCGCTACCAGCTCGCCATCGAGGCGCTGGTGCACACCACCGCGCAGCCGCACCAGATGCAGGGCCAGTTGCCCGAGCATCAGCGGATCTGCAACCTCTGCCGTGAGATCAAGTCGGTGGCCGAGATCTCGGCGCTCCTGACGATCCCTCTCGGCGTGGCCAGGATCCTCGTCGCCGACTTGGCGGAGGCGGGCCTGGTCGCCATCCATCAGCCCGGCGGCGACGAGAACGCCGGCGGCCAGCCAGACGTGACACTGCTCGAAAGGGTGCTCAGTGGACTTCGCAAGCTCTAGCGGCGGTCCTTCCCGCTCCACCACCTCGGCGAAGATCGTGGTGGCGGGTGGCTTCGGCGTGGGCAAGACCACGTTCGTCGGGGCCGTTTCGGAGATCAACCCGCTGCGCACAGAGGCCGTGATGACGTCCGCGTCGGCCGGCATCGACGACCTCACCCACACCGGGGACAAGACGACCACCACGGTCGCCATGGACTTCGGCCGCATCACCCTGGACCAGGACCTGATCCTGTACCTCTTCGGTACGCCCGGACAGGACCGCTTCTGGTTCATGTGGGACGACCTCGTCCGCGGCGCCATCGGCGCGATCGTCCTGGTCGACACCCGGCGTCTCGCCGACTGTTTTCCGGCTGTCGACTACTTCGAGAACTCGGGCCTTCCCTTTGTGATCGCCCTGAACGGCTTCGACGGTCAGCAGCCGTACAACCCGGACGAGGTCCGGGAGGCGCTGCAGATCGGACCGGACACGCCGATCATCACGACGGACGCGCGGCACCGGGCGGACGCGAAGTCTGCTCTTATCACGCTGGTCGAGCACGCTTTGATGGCTCGACTGCGGTAGGTGGTTCTTGCGGCTACTGGGCTGCCACGGACGGTTGTGTGCCGTCTGCGGCAGCCCTTTGGTTGTTCGCGCAGTTCCCCGCGCCCCTGAAGACACAAAAACGCCTGAGGGCCCCTCTCTTTCGAGAGGGGCCCTCAGGCGTCGTACAGGCTCAGTGCCAACTGTGCGGGGCGCGGAAGCCGCCCTCGCGCTCCAGGCGGCGCCAGCCGGCCCTGGGGCGGCCTCGGTGGGCCGGGGTCTCGGAGGGCTGGGCCGCGGCGCGAGCCAGCAGGATCGCCGTGATGGCGGCGACTTCCTCGGGCTCGGCGTGGCCCTTCTCGACGCGGATGTCAGGGGTGCTCATAGGTCACAGTCTCCGTGAGAGAGGTTTCCGCGAGGGTGTCGCGGAGGGTCCGCGGGGTTACTGCGGGGGGTTGCCGTGCTTGCGGGAGGGCAGGTCGGCGTGCTTCGACTGGAGCATCGCCAGGGACCGGATCAGCACCTCGCGGGTCTCCGCGGGGTCGATCACGTCGTCCACGAGGCCACGCTCCGCCGCGTAGTACGGGTGCATGAGCTCGGACTTGTACTCCTTGACCATGCGGGCCCGCATGGCCTCGGGGTCCTCGGCCTCGGCGATCTGACGCCGGAAGATGACGTTGGCGGCGCCTTCGGCACCCATCACCGCGATCTCGTTCGTCGGCCAGGCATAGGTGAGGTCCGCGCCGATGGACTGGCTGTCCATGACGATGTAGGCACCGCCGTAGGCCTTGCGCAGGATCAGGGAGATCCTCGGCACGGTCGCGTTGCAGTAGGCGTACAGCAGCTTCGCGCCGTGCCGGATGATCCCGCCGTGCTCCTGGTCGACGCCCGGGAGGAACCCGGGGACGTCCAGGAAGGTGACGATCGGGATGTTGAAGGCGTCACACATCTGGACGAAGCGCGCAGCCTTTTCCGATGCCTCGATGTCGAGGACACCGGCGAGCGTCGACGGCTGGTTGGCCACGATGCCGACGACCTGGCCGTCGAGGCGGGCCAGCGCGCAGATGATGTTGCGGGCCCAGCGCTCGTGGACCTCCAGGTAGTCGCCGTCGTCGACGATCTCCTCGATGACCTTGGCCATGTCGTACGGGCGGTTGCCGTCCGCGGGGACCAGGTCGAGGAGCACCTCGCCGCGCCGGTCGGCCGCGTCGGAGGCCTCCACCCGCGGCGGGTTCTCCCGGTTGTTCTGCGGGAGCATCGACAGCAGGTAGCGCACCTCGGCGAGGCACGTCTCCTCGTCGTCGTAGGCGAAGTGGCAGACGCCGGAGGTCTCGGCGTGCACGTCCGCGCCGCCGAGGCCGTTCTGGGTGATCTCCTCGCCGGTGACCGCCTTCACGACGTCCGGTCCCGTGATGAACATCTGGGACGTCTCGCGGACCATGAAGACGAAGTCGGTGAGGGCGGGGCTGTAGGCCGCGCCGCCGGCGCACGGGCCGAGCATCACCGAGATCTGCGGGATGACACCCGACGCCTTGGTGTTGCGCTGGAAGATGCCGCCGTAGCCGGCGAGGGCGCTGACGCCCTCCTGGATACGGGCGCCCGCGCCGTCGTTCAACGACACCAGGGGCGCGCCGGCCGCGATGGCCATGTCCATGATCTTGTGGATCTTCGTGGCGTGGGCCTCGCCCAGCGCGCCGCCGAAGATGCGGAAGTCGTGGGCGTAGACGAAGACCGTCCGGCCCTCCACCGTGCCCCAGCCGGTGATGACACCGTCGGTGTACGGCTTCTTGGCCTCCAGGCCGAAGCCGGTCGCCCGGTGCCGGCGGAGCTGCTCGACCTCCTGGAAGGAACCCGCGTCGAGGAGCAGCTCGATGCGCTCCCGTGCGGTCAGCTTGCCCTTGGCGTGCTGCGCCTCGGTCGCCTTCTCGCTGGGGCCGGCCAGGGCCGTGGCACGGATCTCGTGCAGCTCGGCGACCCGCCCGCGCGCGTCCGTCGGCTCGCCCGTCGACTCACTCGGCGCCTCATCCAAAACGGTCATGTAGCGACCTTACGAAGCCCCGCGAGAAAAGCGAGCCGTCGACTCCTCACAGTCTCCGGCCCGTTTTCCTGGTGCGACCGAACAGAACCCTGGAAGCATGCAGGCGTTCCGACTGCTCAGGGGGCCTGCCGCTTGTAGGGGTCGAACAAAGTCAGAGCGTGAGAGCCACCTCACATCGGTGGGAGGCGCATGCCATCCCCGGAGTGACACGCAGGTGCAGCAGGCGGCCGGTGGCGAGCACCTCGACCGTGTCGTCGGCCCGCAGGACCGAGCGGACGGGCCGGTTCCAGACGATCTCCAGTGGTTCGCCCGAACGGGTGGGTTCGCTGACGCAGAGGGTAGCGGTACGGCCGGTGCGGCGGACCAGCACGCTCGCCCCCGCCGACGCGGTGAGCGGACCCGCGGTGCCGGCCCGCCAGAAGTTCGCGGCGGTCAGGCCGAGGCCGTCGACGCGGACCGCCTGGCAGTCGCCGTCGTTGGCGAGGACCGACAGCCAGTGCCGGTCGGCCGCGCGGGCGGCGACGGTACGGCGGGAGGCCCCGGGCATCAGGACATAGGTATACGAGGCGTCCACGGGGTCGGTGCCGTGGCCGAGCCAGAGGGTCTGCCAGCGCCGGGTGCGCCGCTCGGTGGTGCCGGAGGTGTTGATGTCGGCCCAGGCACCGGTACGGTCCTCGCGCAGGGCCCGCAGGCCATCGGGGACGAGCCAGCCGCCGTGCCCCTCCAGATGCGCCCAGCCCCGTCCCCGTACGAAGGTCTGGGTGCCGCCCTCCCCCAGGTTGCGGTTGTCGACGACCGTCTCGACCGGGACGCCGTCGGCACAGGTGATGCCGGCGCCGAGGCAGATCACCGCGTCCGCGACGCAGAACCACGACTTGCGGGCCTGGAGCGTCGACTCCAGCCCCTTCAGGTGCTGGCCGATCGCCGCGTACTCGCCGTCGGTCGTGCCGCCGACCCAGCGGACGTCCGGTTTGGGCTCGCCCCACTCACCGCCGGCCCGGTCGGGAAGGCGCCGGGTGGAGACGGTCGTGCCCGGGAGGCGGTACCAGTCGACGGTGGGCCAGTACCAGTCGGTGTACTGATCGGACCGGCCGCCGTGGCCCGTGGCCCACCAGGAGAGCATTCCGGCGCCGGTGTGCCAGCCGCGCGGGTTCTCGCCGTTGCCGCACTCGTAGGCGGCGATCCGGTCGCTCGCCATGGCGATGTTCGCGACGAACCCCGGGCGGCGGTGGACGGCCCTGTCCATCGCGGCGAAGAGCGTGTGCCCGACGGGCTCGGGGGCGGCCGGGACCGGGGACGCGGCCACGGCGTGCAGCCGGGCGAGGTCGGCCACCCCGAACTGGCGTGCCGTCAGGATCGGCGCCACGGTGTCCCGTTCGATCCAGCCCTTGACCAGGCCGTGCCAGCGGGTGCGCTGCGCCTCGCCCGCCCCGCCCGCGAGCAGTGCGACGGCGGCGATGATCCCCTGGCCGTGGTAGTGGTCGCCGCGCAGGACCTGGCGCTCGTCGCCCTTGAGGTGACCGCGGCTGATGGCCCGGCCGTTGACGCTGTCCATCACCAGCCCGTCGTGGATCAGCGGGGCGTAGGCGCGCTCGACGCTGTCGAGGACGGTCTGCCGGTTCGGGTCGGTCACCTCCCACGCGGAGCCGGCGAGCAGGGCGAAGAGGCGCCCGAGACCGTCGAGCATGACTTGGCCGTAGGTGCCCGAGTAGGCGACCCAGGTGTGCTGGACGAACGAGCCGTCGGCGTAGAGGCCGTCGCCCTTCGTGACGTACGGGAAGACCGGGGAGAGGGCGTCGCGGGCGAGGGCGATCCGGTCGGGGGCCCGGCCGAGGATGCCGCGCAGGGCGACGGAGCGGCACAGGTCGACGCGGTTGGCGCCGGTGGAGGTGCCGGAGTAGTCGGTGAGCATGGTGTCGGGGATGAAGTGGTCGACGGCGGCGCAGGCCGCGGCCCGCTGGGCGTCCGTGAGGTGGTCGTGGAGGGCGGCCGTGACGTCCATGAGGAGCCGGGGGCTGCCGATCTGCCATTCCCACCAGTTGCCGTAGCGGGCGGTGGTGGGGTTGTAGACGGTGGCGGAGAGGTGGTCGAGGCCGCGCAGGACGTCCGCGAGGAGGCTCTCGTCGCCGGTCGAACCGGTCCCCTGCTGGACGTACGCCTGGGTCATGGTCCACAGGCGACTGTAGCTGCGGGTGATGCCGGCCGGGGGGTCGTAGGGCACGCCGGGCCAGAGGGAGGCGGGCGCCGGGGCCATGGAGGCGCGGTGACCGCGGGCGAGTTCGCCGGTCTCGGCGAGGCGGGAGGCGTACGGCTCGGCCGTCGGGTCGTAGCCGGTGCCGAGGGCGATGTCGAGCCAGCGCCGGCGGAGGGTGTCGTAGGGGTCGGCCGTCGTGGCGCGGGCGGGCGGCGCGGCGGTGGCCAGGAGTGCCGCCGCGAGTAAGACGGCTCTGCGGGTGGGTCGGACGGGGGCTCTGCGCTGCGGGTTCATACAGGGGCGTCTACCACCGCGGGGGGTTCACGCCAACACTCTGCGGATGATGTTGAAACTTGTATGGAATAGGTCTACGGTCATTCCCGTTGAGTAGTTCAACGTTCAACATCCTCACTTCAAGGAGCTCCGCCATGACGAACACCGACCTGACCGCACTGACCGGCGACTACACGATCGACACCGCCCACTCCACCATCGGCTTCACCGTGCGGCACGCCATGGTCACCAACGTCAAGGGCAAGTTCAACGACTTCAGCGGCTCGCTGCACCTGGACGGCGGCGACCCGTCCGCGTCGACGGCCTCCATCGACGTCAAGATGGACAGCATCGACACCGGTTCCGAGGACCGTGACGGGCACCTCAAGAGCGCGGACTTCTTCAAGATCGAGGAGTTCCCGACGATGACCTTCCGCTCCACCAAGGCGGAGGCGCTCGGCGACGAGGACTACCGCATCACCGGTGAGCTGACCATCCTCGGCACCACCAAGCCGCTCACCATCGACCTGGAGTTCAACGGCGCCGCGAAGGACCCCTTCGGCAACGAGCGCGTGGGCTTCGAGGGCAAGGCCGAGATCAAGCGCTCCGACTGGGGCCTGACCTGGAACGCGGCCCTGGAGACCGGTGGTGTCCTGATCTCCGACAAGATCAAGCTCAACTTCGACATCTCCGCGATCCGCAACGCGTGACCTTGTCGCCGCGGCTCAGCAGGTGCGCCGGTACGGGAGATCCGGGAGGTACGTCTTCTGGACGGCCTCGGACAGGCCCGAACCGGCGCGCTCGCAGACCTCGGTGAGCAGATGCCGCGGGCGCCGGTCGTACCGCAGCACGGGGACATGGGTGCCGGAGGCGTGGAGCGTGCCGTCGGCGCCGAACGCCAGGGCGCGTGGCCCGTCGCCCGGGGTGGGCAGGGTGGTCCCGAGGAGCCGCTGGGACGCCGGCTCCCACAGGTGCAGGCTGCCGGCCGATCCCGCGACCGCGAGCGTACGACCGTCGGGGGGGGAACGCGAGCGCGGTCACCGCGCCGGTGACGTCGGCCGTCGGGTCGGACGTGGTGCCGTCGAGCACCCCGCGCCGCCCCCTCCCAGAGGGTGACCCGGCCCAGGACGTCCCCCACGGCCCTACGAGAGCCGTCGGGGCCGAAGGCCGCGGTGGTCATCAGGTCCTCGCCGAGCACGCGCGGCTCCCTCCGCCCGAACCGCAGGTCCGCGACCAGGCTCTCCCGGATGACCAGGCCGGTCCCGTCGGACCGCAGAGCGAGACCCACGCCGTCGGAGCCTGAGGTGACGACACCGGGTCGGCCGCGTCTGGTTGTGACTCGCCTTCCTGGTCAGCCCGTCGGGGATGCCGGTCCGAGGCCGGTGGGCGCGGTGGCGCTGCTCGCCGCATTCCCCGCGGTCGCGCTGCCGCTGGAGGTCAGCGGGGTCGACCTGCCGGTGGTCGGGCTGATGTGCCTGAGCCCGGCGCCGGCGGGCCGGGGCGGCTCGGGTTCTCCCAGGCCCTGTACGCGGCGGCACCCGGCGCCCCCACCCCGGCCGGCGGATTCGCTATCGCGGCCTTCAACATCGGTGCCCCGTCGGGGCCTTGGCTCAGCGGCACGGTGATCGAGGCCGCCTTTACCGGTCACCGGTGTGGGTGAGCGCGGGGCTGGTCGCGGTGGCTCTGGCTGCCGCGGCGCTGAACAGGCGCGCGCTGCGGGGCCGTGGTCCCGCGTCATGGACCGCATGACCCGCACCTGCGACTGGAACACCGTCGCGTCGTACGAGAACGTCCCCGGCCGTCCGACCCCCTGGCCGCCGTGCGGGCTTGACTGCGGGAGCGCGGGATCGACTGGATGCCCTTCGCCGTCGAGCACGAGGTGCGGTTCGCTCTTGCCTGCGGGCCCGGGGAGGACGGGCGGTGGCGGGGTGGTTCCGGGTGGAGGTGGCCGGGGAGGCGTTGTGGCGGCTCGGGCTGCATCCGGATCAGCCGTCCTCCGTGGTCTACGGACCCTCGCCGCCGGGGTGGTGGCACGCGGCCGGGGAGCGGTACGCCTTGAGCTGTCAGCGCCACCCCTGAGCCGTCAGCGCCCCTGAGCCGACCGACGCCCAGCGCTGTCAGGTGCGCCTGAGCCGTCAGGCGCACCTGCGCGGCACCGCGGCCGGTGTGGCCGAATCGCGCCCCTTGTGCGGGAGTTCACAGGATTCCCATAATCCATCAACAGATTTGACCAGCCCATGTCAGGAACTTGGGCGGATCTTTTGATGCCCAGACTTGGCATGAACTTGTCATGGCCACCCCCCACCTGGAAGAGGCATCCCCTTGAAGAATCTCCTCACGGCCGTCAAGAGATGTCTGGCGGTCGCGGCCGCCGCGCTCGCGATCGCCAGCCTCCAGCCCGTGTCGGCCGCACAGGCCGCGCCCGCGCCCGTCGTCGGCGGCACCCGTGCCGCACAGGGCGAGTTCCCGTTCATGGTGCGGCTGTCCATGGGGTGCGGCGGGGCGCTGTACACCCAGCAGATCGTGCTCACCGCCGCGCACTGCGTGAGCGGGACCGGGGCGAACACCGGCATCACCGCGACCGCGGGTGTCGTGGACCTTCAGTCCAGCGCCGGGCGGGTGCAGGTCCGGTCCACGTACGTCTACCGGGCGCCCGGGTACAACGGGGACGGCAAGGACTGGGCGCTCATCAAGCTCGCCGCGCCGATCAATCTCCCCACCCTGAAGATCGCCACGACGACGCAGTACAACACCGGGACCTTCACGGTCGCCGGCTGGGGCGCGGCCCGCGAGGGCGGGGCCCAGCAGCGGTACCTGCTCAAGGCCACCGTGCCGTTCGTGAGCGACGCGACCTGCCGGGGATACAGCGGGTACAGCGGGCTCATCGCCAACGAGGAGATCTGCGCGGGGTTCACCTCGGGCGGGGTCGACACCTGCCAGGGCGACTCCGGCGGCCCGATGTTCCGGCGGGACTCGGCGAACGCCTGGGTGCAGGTGGGCATCGTGAGCTGGGGCATAGGCTGCGCCCGGCCCAACGCGCCCGGTGTGTACACGGAGGTGTCCACGTTCGCCTCCGCGATCGCCTCGGCGGCCGCGTCGCTGTGAGGTGAGTGAGCGGGTCCGGTGCCCCTGGGGTGCCGGACCCCCCGTTCCCGTCCGTCCCGCTTCCGGGAGGTGTCAGAACCCGCCTCCGCCGAAGTCCCCGCCGCCGCCGAAGTCCCCGCCGCCGCCGAAATCGCCGCCTCCGCCGAAGTCGCCGCCGCCCCCGAAGTCGCCGAAGTCCCCGGAGTCGAAGTCCGAGCCGGACAGGTCGCCGCCTTCGTAACCGCCGCCGAAGTCGCCGTAGCCGGAGCCGTAGTCGGCCGCGTAGGCGGGCGTGGCCATCATGCTGCCGAGGACCGTGCCGACCAGCAGGCCGGGCAGCAGGCCGCCGCCGAAGTAACCGCCGGCCCAGGGGCCGTAGGCCGGGCCCGCGTCCCAGTAGGGGCGGCGGCCCTGGTCGGTGTCGACCTCGCGCATCACCGGTTCGCGGCCGTCGGCCAGCCGGGTGGCGTCCGCGGCGCACACCGGGACCTCGCGCGGGGCACCGCCGGGCGGCGTCCAGGTGGCGTCGGTGACGGAGGGGCCGTGGCGCGGGTCGAAGAAGCAGGGGACCCGGCGCTCGGGCAGCGGCCGGCCCTCGCGGCGCGCGGCGAGCTGGGCCAGAGAGAAGCGGCCGTCCTCGACGGCCTGGGTGACCGCACGCACGTCCTCGGGTCTGGCGGCCGCGGCCATCAGCGACTTCGCCTGCTCGTAGGCGTCCAGCGCCCGTTCGTAGTCCGCGCGCATGGCGTCGTCGGCGCCCGCCTCGGCGGGATGGAAGTCCAGCCGGTCCAGTTCCTCGCCGAAGGCTGTGATGTCCTCGTCCACGACGACCCGCAGCTTCTCCAGGGCGGCCCGCTGCTCCTCCGCGTGCCGGCGCCGGTTGCGCCGCACCAGCGTGTACGCGCCCGCGCCACCGGCCACCAGCACCGCGCCGACCGTGATCAGGGCCGTGCTCGACACCCCGCCGCCGTCGTCCGCGGACCCCCAGGTCGACGGGGCCGAGCCGCCCATGTTGGTGACCGCGGCGGCCGTGAAGTCGGTCAACTGGGTGCGGGTGTCCTCGCCCCCGACGGTGGTCACCAGGTTCCGTACGGCCGCGGCCGGCAGGACCGAGGAGTCGGCGCGGGCGTCGAAGGCGTCGCCGAGCCGGACCGCGTAGACGCCGGTGATGCCGGTCGCCGTGCGCAGCTTGGTGAACAGGTCCTGCTTCGGGTAGTCGGCGGGCAGCACCGCGACGAACAGCGGTTTGTCCGCGCTCCTGATCCGGTCCGCCAGGGCGTCCGCGTCCCGGGCGGAGAGCTGGGCCGCGGCGTCCGGATCGACGTAGACCGGGTTCTTGCGGAGGGCCTGGCCGATCTCCGAGACGCCGGTGGCGGCCGTGGTGGCCGACGCGGGCGGGGCGACCCCCGCCAGGGCGGCCAGCGCCATGAGCACCAGGGCGAACAGCAGCCCCGGAAGGCTTCGGGTCGGTACTACGGCCTGCGCGGTGGCCTTCATACCTCGACGCTACCCGAAGCCTCCCGGAAGAGACCTGCCCGGCCGCCCCTCAGGCCGCCCGGTACGCCTCCGTCAGTTGCCGCACCGCCTCCGCGTAGCGCCCGGTCGCGAGGAGGTGGTCGGCGTCGGCGAAGGGCGCGGCGAAGGCGGCCGTGATCCGCCCGTCGGCCTTCCGCTGGACGATCAGCCGGGCCTTGTCCACGAGGGCGCGGCCCCGGTCGTCGGCGCCGGCCCGCTCGGCCGCCCTGGCCGCGACCCCGAGCGCCTGGAGCGTGGCCGCCCCGCCGTGCGGGACCTCGGTGCGGGTCGTCAGGCCCCAGCCGTACGGGAACTGCGGGTCGTACGTCGGGTCGCCGACGTTGATCGGCAACTGGGCCTCCGACCGCGGCCAGGTGACGGGCAGCCTGCCGGTGAAGGCGCGCCTGCCGTACAGGACGTCCGCGACGCCGTCGCCCTCGGTCCCCGGCAGCCAGGAGGCGACCAGGGCGTCGATGTCGCCGAGCCGGTCGCCGACGAGCTGCGGCCGCCCGGAGACGATCAGCACCGCGCACTTCATGGCCGCGCACACCTTGTCGACGGCCGCCCGGTCGGCGGCGGACAGCTCCAGGTCGTGACCGTTGCCGACGTCCCCGACGCCCTCGGCGTACGGGGTCTCGCCGACGACGACCACACCGACGTCGTAGCCGCCGGTCGGGGCGGAGGCGTCCTTGGAGTACGTGAGCGCGGTCGAGTTCCGGCGCATCGCCTCCAGGATCGTGGTGCCGGGGGTGATGTCACCGGAGGAGCCCTGCCAGGTGACGGTCCAGCCACCGCTCTGATTGCCGATGTCGTCGGCGTTCGATCCGGCGACGTACACCTTCTGGGACTTCTTCAGGGGCAGCACGCCCCCGGCGTTCTTCAGCAGCACCTGCGACTCGGCAGCCGCCTCCCGCGCCACGGCCCGGTGCCCGGCGGAACCGATCCTCGCGGCGCCGCTCGTGTCGGCGTACGGCTTCTCGAAGAGCCCCAGTCTGAACTTCTGCGTGAGGATGCGGGACACGGCGTCGTCGATCCGCCGCTCGCTGACCCGCCCGGCCCGCACCTCCGCGACGAGCGCGGTGCGGAAGTCCTTGTAGGCGTAGGGGGCCATGACCATGTCGACGCCGGCGTTGACGGAGGTCCGGACGTCCGAGGTGTAGTCACCGGGGATCTGGTCGATGCCGTTCCAGTCGCTGATGACGAACCCGTCGAAGCCGAGCCTGTCCTTCAGGACTCCGTTGATCATGTCGGCGCGGGCGTGCATCTTCACCGGGCCCAGACCGTCGCCGACGATGTCGAGCGAGGAGTACGACGGCATGACCGTGCCGACTCCCCGGTCCACGGCCGACCGGTAGGGGGCGAGGTGGACCGCCTCCAACTGCTTGCGGGTGACGGTGGTGACGCCCTGGTCGATGGTGTAGGTGCCGGTGGTGGAGGAGCCGTACGCGGTGCCGCCGTCGCCGAGGAAGTGCTTGGCGGTGGCGAGGACCTTGTCGTCGTCCTTCAGGTCCCGTCCGTCGCGGGCGCCCTGGAGGCCCTGGATGACGGTCTCCATGGACTCGACGAGGGCCGGGTCCTCGCCGAAGGACTCGTAGGAGCGACCCCAGCGTTCGTCACGGGTGACGCAGAGGCAGGGCGCGAAGTCCCAGGGGACGCCGGTGGCGCGGACCTCGGCGGCGGTCACGGCCCCGGTCCGCTCGGCGAGCCGGGGATCGCGGGTCGCCCCGATGCCGATGTTGTGCGGCATGACCGTGGCGCCGACGAGGTTGTTGTGGCCGTGGACGGCGTCGACGCCGTAGATGAGCGGGATCTGCAACCGGGTTGCCTGTGCCCGGAGTTGGAAGGAGTCGATCATCCTCGCCCACGCCTCGGCGGTGTTGGGCGTGGGGGTCGAGCCGCCGCCGGAGAGCAGCGAGCCGAGGCCCTCGGCGGTGATGTCGGCCCCGGTCCCGACGGCCCCGCGCTCGGCCTGGGTCATCTGGCCGGCCTTCTCCGCGAGGGACATCCGGGACAGGAGGTCCGCGACCCGCTTGCGCACCGGGAGCCTGGTGTTCAGATACGGCAGCCCGTGCGCGTCGATCACGACCTGCGGGGTCTCGGCGGGGGCCTTGGCGCCGGTGACGGTGAGCCTGAGGGGGACGGTCTCGGCGGTCTCGGCGGCCGTCTTGTCCTTGCGGGTGTGGACGTGGAGGGTCCGGGTGGTGCCGGAGGCGGTGCCCGCCGGGAAGGTGAACTCGCCCTTGAGCGCGGTGTAGTCGGAGGTCGAGGCGGTGCCGCCGGCCGTCTCGTAGGCGACGGTGACGGGCTCGTCGATCGGCGCGGAGCCGGTGGTGGCGACGGTGACCTTCACGGTGGCCGTGCCGCCCTCGTGGACCGGGTACACGGCGGAGTCGGTGAGCACCGAGGCGCGCAGCGACTGGTCGGCCCTTCCGTACAACTCGACGCCGTCCATGGCGAACTGGCCGGGAGCGCCGACGGGCAGAGTGAGCGCGTACCCCCACATCTGGGTCAGTCCGAGGACGTGGTCGATGCCGCCGACGGGCTGGTAGTCGGTGCGGTACGCGAAGTCCGTGAAGGGGATCTCGATCTGCTTCCAGCCGGTGAAGTCGTCGGTGAAGGACGTCGTCCACAGCTCGGAGGCCTCGCCGTTGGCGCCGCCGTCCTTGAGTTCGAGGGCGATCTTCTTGCCGTTGTCCTGTCCCTCCCACCAGAAGCGGATGCCCTTGCGGGCGGACCAGTCGTGGGCGGGCTCGGCGAAGGCGAAGTCGTGCGTGAAGCCGCCGTAGCCGCTGATGTCGTAGGTGCCGGAGAGGACCTGGTCCCCCTCGGGGGCGTCGTCCCGGCTGCTCAGCCGCAGAGTTGGCGGGTCGTCGGTGTCACTGCCCCAGGTGAAGAGGCCGCCTGCCGGCGGGTCCGCGAAGGGGACTTCGCCCTCGAAGCGGTCGACGGGGACCGGGGGTGGATCGTCGGCGGCCCGGGCGACGGCCAGGGGCAGCAGGGAGGTGAGCAGGGCGGCGGAGACGAGCAGGGCGGTTCTTCGCATGGACCTTCCCTTGGCTCTCAGGGTTCACTCAGGACTTACCTCACGGCGTGAGTGAACTCAGACCACGCGGTTCCGTCAAGACGCCCTGCCGGCCGTCGCGTCCCGCGCGGGCCCGCCCAACCGGTCGTACGGCAGCGGTCCGTGCCGTCGTTCACCGGTGAACACCGAGGAATCCTCGGCGAGTTGAAAGGGCTCGCCGAGGACTCCTGCCGGGGGCTACTCGGCCGGCTCGACGCCCGCGCGCAGCAGGCCGTACGTGTAGGCGTCCTCCAGGGCCTGCCAGGAGGCCGCGATCACGTTCTCCGCGACGCCCACCGTGGACCACTCGCCCGAGCCGTCGGACGTGGAGATCAGGACGCGGGTGGTGGACTGGGTGCCGTGGACGCCTTCGAGGATGCGGACCTTGTAGTCGACGAGGTCGAGCTTGGCGAGCTGGGGGTAGATCTTCTCCAGGGCCACGCGCAGGGCGCGGTCGAGGGCGTTGACGGGGCCGTTGCCCTCGGCGGTGGCGACGATGCGCTCGCCCTTGGCGAAGAGCTTGACCGTGGCCTCGTTGGCGTGGGAGCCGTCGGGGCGGTCCTCGACGATCGCGCGCCAGGACTCGACGGAGAAGTACCGCAGCGGGCCGCCCTGGACCTCGGCGCGCAGGAGCAGTTCGAAGGAGGCGTCCGCCGCCTCGTACGTGTAGCCCTTGAGCTCGCGCTCCTTGACCCGCTCGACGACCCGGCCGACCAGCTCGCGGTCGCCGCCGAGGTCGACGCCGAGCTCCTTGCCCTTGAGCTCGATCGAGGCGCGGCCCGCCATGTCGGAGACCAGCATCCGCATGGTGTTGCCGACCTGCTCGGGGTCGATGTGCTGGTAGAGGTCCGGGTCGACCTTGATCGCGGAGGCGTGCAGGCCGGCCTTGTGGGCGAAGGCCGAGACGCCGACGTAGGGCTGGTGGGTGGAGGGGGTGAGGTTGACGACCTCGGCGATGGCGTGCGAGATGCGGGTCATCTCGCGCAGCCTGCCGTCGGGGAGGACCTTCTTGCCGTACTTGAGCTCCAGGGCGGCGACGACCGGGAAGAGGTTGGCGTTGCCGACCCGCTCGCCGTAGCCGTTCGCCGTGCACTGGACGTGGGTGGCGCCCGCGTCCACGGCGGCGAGGGTGTTGGCGACCGCGCAGCCGGTGTCGTCCTGGGTGTGGATGCCGAGCCGGGCGCCGGTGTCGGCGAGGACGGTCGAGACCACGGCCTGGATCTGTGCCGGGAGCATGCCGCCGTTGGTGTCGCAGAGGATGACGACGGAGGCGCCGGCCTCCGAGGCCGCGCGTACGACGGCCTTCGCGTACTCCGGGTTCGCGCGGTAGCCGTCGAAGAAGTGCTCGCAGTCGACGAAGACGCGGCGGCCCTGCTCCTTGAGGAAGGAGACCGTGTCGCGGACCATCTCCAGGTTCTCGTCCAGGGTGGTCCGCAGGGCCAGCTCGACGTGCCGGTCGTGCGATTTGGCGACCAGGGTGATCACCTCGGCGCCGGCGTCCAGGAGGGCCTTGACCTGCGGGTCCTCCGAGGCCTTGGCACCCGCGCGGCGGGTGGCGCCGAAGGCCACGAGCTGGGCGTGCCGGAAGTCGATCTCCTGACGGGCGCGGGCGAAGAACTCGGTGTCCCGCGGGTTGGCGCCGGGCCAGCCGCCCTCGATGAAGCCCACGCCGAAGTCGTCCAGGTGCCGTGCGATGGCCAGCTTGTCCGCGACGGTGAGGTTGATGCCCTCCCGCTGGGCGCCGTCACGCAGGGTGGTGTCGAAGACGTGGAACTGATCGTCGAGCTCGCTGGTTTCGGTCATGGTCTCAAGGCTCCTGAGGATTGGATCTCGGTCGTACCGGAATGACCGGCTCCACCGCCCCCACATACTCCCTCGCGCTCTCGCCTCCGGCTGCGGGTGGGCCAGAAAAGCGAAAAACCCCTCGCGGGTGCGAGAGGTCTGCGCGCGGGTCGAGGACGACGGTGTCCACCCGTACCTGGTCGTACGTGGTGGTCACTGCGGACCGGCGCGCCTGCTGCCAATAATCATGGCGAACGAGAGCACGGGGGCAGTCTGGCACAGACCGCCCCCCTGCTCACCCTCCGTCTCAGGATGCGAGCACTGTGCTGTTCATCGCAGGTGTCGTGGAAGGTCACGCGTCCGTGCGGAGGCTCTCGTCGAGGAACTCCCGTACGTGTCCGAGAACCATCCCCCGGTCCGTCCCGCGCAGCCCGATCGCCACATGGATGGAGAAGCCGTCCAGGAGGGCCCGCAGCCGGGCCGCGAAACGGTCCGGGTCGGTCACGCGGAACTCGCCCCGCGAGACGCCCTCCGCGAGCAGCGCGACCAGGTCGCGGTGCCAGGCGCCCTCGATCGCGGCCTGCCGGTCCCGGGCGGCCGCGTCGGCGGCGGCGCTCTGCGAGCGGTTCCAGACCTCCAGCCAGAGGGTCCAGTGCGGGTCCCGGTGGCCGTCGGGGACGTACAGGTCGACATACGCGTCGAGCCGTTCGCGGGCGCTCGCCGTGCGGGTGAGCAGCCGGGCGCGCTCGGCGCCGAGCCGCCCCTCACTCCACTCCAGGGTCTGGAGCAGCAGTTCGTCCTTGGAGCGGAAGTAGTAGAGCAGGTGCCCGCTGCTCATCCCGACCTCACGCCCGAGCCCGGCCATGGTGAGCTTCTCCAGCCCGCGCTCGGCGATCATCTCCATGGCGGCGGCGAGGACCTCCTCGCGGGGCGGGGCCTGCCTGCGCCCACCGGCCATGTGCCACTCCTCGTCCTAGATCCTCGGCTGCTGCTGGGTGATGCAGTGGATGCCGCCGCCGCCCGCGAAGATCGTACGGGCGTCGACCAGTGTCACCGTGCGCTGCGGGAACAGCCGTCGGAAGATGCCCGCGGCGAGCTCGTCGCGGGGGTCGTCGAAGCCGCACAGGACGACTCCGCCGTTGCAGAGGTAGTGGTTGATGTAGGAGTAGTCGACCCAGTGGCCGTCGGCCTCCAGGACGGTCGGGGCGGGCACCTCGACGACCTCCAGGGGGCGACCGCGGGCGTCGGTACGGCTCCTGAGGATCCCTACGACCTCCTTGGTCACCTCGTGGTCCGGGTGCGCCGGGTCCGGCTGGACGTGGGCCACGACCACGCCCGGGCGGGCGAAGGCGGCGACGATGTCGACATGGCCCTGGGTGCCGTACACGCCGTAGTCGCCGGTCAGGCCGCGCGGGAGCCAGATGGCGGTGGTGGTGCCCAGTTGGGCGTGGATCTCCGCCTCGACCTGTTCCCGGGTCCAGCCGGGGTTGCGGCCGGCGCCGAGCTGGACGGTGTCGGTGAGCAGGACGGTGCCCTCGCCGTCGACGTGGATCGCGCCGCCCTCGTTGACGAGCGGGCTGCCGAGCACCGGGACCCCGGCGAGGTCGGCGACCTGGCGGGCGATCTTCGCGTCGTGCTCCCAGCGGGCCCAGTCCTGGCCGCCCCAGCCGTTGAACACCCAGTCCACGGCGGCCAGTCGGCCCTCCTCGTCCGTGACGAAGGTCGGCCCGATGTCGCGCATCCAGGCGTCGTCGAGCTCGCGCTCCACGAGTTCCACGTCCGGGCCGAGCAGTGCGCGCGCGGACTCGGCGTGGCCGGGGCCGTGCACCATCGTCACCGGTTCGAAGCGGCGCACCGCGCGGGCGACGGACGCCCAGGCGGCGCGCGCCTCGGCCAGCTCGCCGTCGTCGGCGAAGGTCGGGTTGGGGGAAGGCCAGGCCATCCAGGTGCGTTCGTGCGGGGCCCACTCGGGCGGCATGCGGTAGGTCATCAGGGGTCCTGGGTGTCCTAGAGGAAGTACAGGCGGTTGAGGGAGACCGAGTCGGCCGGTGCGGAGGAGAGCGGCTCCCCGTCCAGCGTCACCAGGCCGGTGCGCCCGTCCACGTCCACTGCTCCGGTACGGGAGTTGAGGCGCAGGTCGGCCGGTCCGATGCCGCGGGTGCCGTGCACGGCGACCCTTCTCCTGCGGGTGGGCATCCGGTCGTTGCCCTGGTCGAGGGCGGCCCGGGCGACGAAGGCGACGGAGATCTCGGCGGGGGTGGCGCCGTGCGCCCCGAACTGCGGTCCGAGGACGAGGGGTTCGCAGGTGTCGGTGGCCGCGCCGGGGTCACCGACCACGCCGTAGGCCGGGAACCCGGACTTCAGGACGAGTTGCGGCTTGGCACCGAAGTACTCCGGCCGCCACAGCACGAGGTCGGCCAGTTTTCCGACCTCGATCGAGCCGACCTCGTGCGAGAGGCCGTGCGCGATGGCCGGGTTGACGGTCAGCTTGGCGATGTAGCGCAGCACGCGCTCGTTGTCGTGCTCCTCGGGCGCCCCGAACTCGGCCTTCATCTTCCCGGCCATCGCGAAGGTCCGGCGGACCGTCTCCCCGGCCCGGCCCATGCCCTGCGCGTCCGACGAGGTGATGCCGATGGCGCCCAGGTCGTGCAGCACGTCCTCGGCGCCCATGGTCCCGGCGCGGATGCGGTCGCGGGCCATGGCGGCGTCGCCGGGCAGGTCGGTCTTGAGGTCGTGGACGGAGACGATCATGCCGTAGTGCTCGGCGACGGCGTCCCGGCCGAAGGGCAGGGTGGGGTTGGTGGAGGAGCCGATGACGTTCGGGACCCCGGCCATCTTCAGCACGTTCGGTACGTGTCCGCCGCCGCAGCCCTCGATGTGGAAGGCGTGGATCGTGCGGCCCTCCAGCACCCTCAGGGTGTCCTCGACGGACAGGCACTCGTTCAACCCGTCGCTGTGCAGGGCGACTTGGACGTCGTGCTCCTCGGCGACCCGCAGCGCGGTGTCCAGCGCGCGGGTGTGCGCGCCCATGTCCTCGTGCACCTTGAAGCCGGAGGCGCCGCCCTCGGCGAGGGCCTCGACGAGGGGCGCGTCGTGGGAGGACGAACCCCGGCCCAGGAAGCCGATGTTGACGGGCCAGGCGTCGAAGGCGCTGAACGCGTGCCGCAGCGCCCAGGGGGAGTTGACGCCGACGCCCCACACCGGCCCGAACTCCTGGCCGATGATCGTGGTCACCCCGGACGCCAGCGAGGCCTCCATGATCCGCGGCGACAGCAGGTGGACATGGGTGTCGACGGCCCCCGCGGTGGCGATCAGGCCCTCGCCCGACACGATGGAGGTGCCGGTGCCGACGACGACGTCCACCCCGTCCAGGGTGTCGGGGTTGCCGGCCCGCCCGATCGAGCAGATCCGCCCCTCGCGGATGCCGATCGAGACCTTCCGGATGCCCTGCACGGCGTCGATCACGACGACGTTGCTGACGACGACGTCACAGGTCTCCCGCACGGCGGCGGCCTTGAGATGCAGGCCGTCCCGCGCGGTCTTGCCGAACCCCGCGAGGAACTCGTCGCCGTAGCGCTGCGAGTCCTCCTCGACGCGGATCACCAGCCCCGAGTCGCCGAGGCGCACACGGTCGCCGGCGCGGGGGCCGTGGGTGGCGGCGTACTCGTACGGGGTGAGGCGGCGCGCCTCGGCCGGATGACCTCCGGGACGACTCATCGGACGACCTCCCCTTCGACGGCTCCCCTGCCACCACGGACCCCGACCGACACCACGCCCACACGAGCAGGACGCCTCACCGGACCCCCTCCCCACCGAGCCCTCCCGGACCGGACACCGGGCGCGTCCGGCGCCCCGGCCACAAAACCCGCGGCCACCCGAGCACCACATCCCGACCCCACCGACACCACACCCAGGCAGGCAGGACGCCTCACCGGACCCCCTCCCCACCGAGCCCTACCGGACCGGACACCCGGCGCGTCCGGCGACCCGGCGACCAGCTCCACGGCCACCCGGGCGTCACCCACCGAAAAGCGGCTCATCGCACGTCCTCCCCGGGCGTCGCGCCCAGATAGCCGCACGCCGCGGCTCTCCGCAGCGCCTCCTCGCGCGCTCCGGGCGCGTCCAGCGGTCCGTCGACCAGGCCCGCGAAGCCCACGGCCACGCGGGCGCCGCCGATCGGCAGCAGGCCGACCTCGGCCGACTCCCCCGGCCCGAAGCGCACGGAGGAGCCGGCGGGCACCGCGAGGCGCATGCCGTAGGCCTCGGCCCGCGGGAAGTCCAGGCGCGGGTTGGCCTCGAAGAAATGGAAGTGGGAGGTGACGGAGACGGGCACGGCGGCGGTGTTGGTGACCGTCAGCCGGACGACCGGTTCGGGCTCGGCGTGCTCGGGTCCCGGCAGCAGCGCGCCGGGCGCCCGCTCGCCGAGCCCGCCGCCGATCGGGTCGCTGACGACCGCCAGCCGCGAACCGTCGTCGAAGACCGCCTCGACGTGCACCTCGGTGACGACGTCGGCGACACCGGGCAGGACGTCGTCGGGTCCGAGCACCGACCGGGCGCGCTCGACGGCCTCGGCCAGCCGCGCCCCGTCCCGGGCGGCCTCGCACACGGTGTCCGCGATGAGCGCCGTCGCCTCCGGGACGTTCAGCCGCAGCCCGCGGGCCCGGCGTGCCCGCGCCAGCTCGGCGGCCCCGAAGAGCAGCAGCCGGTCGCGTTCGGTGGGGGTCAGCCGCATGTCGTTCCCTCCTTTAGAGCAGCACTCTAAACGAGGTGGGCAAGCCAGCAAAAGGCAAGGGTCACGTCGGCCGGATCACATCGAGCGGCGCTCGAACAGCAGACGGGCCCGCGCGGACGTCGTCCGAGCGGGCCCGTGGGTACGAGCGTGGGCGGGTCAGCCCAGCTTGTGCATCCAGCCGTGCTTGTCCTCGACGACCCCGCGCTGGATGCCGAGCAGCGCCTCGCGGAGCTTCGTGGTGACCTCGCCGGGCGTGCCGTCGCCGTGGCTCCAGGCGTCCTTCTTCGTCTTGACGTGCCCGATCGGCGTGACGACCGCCGCGGTGCCGCAGGCGAAGACCTCGGTGAGGGCGCCGGAGGCCGCGTCGGCGCGCCACTGGTCGAGGGTGATCACACCCTCCTCGGCGGTGTAGCCGAGGTCGCGGGCGACCTGGAGGAGGGAGTCGCGGGTGATGCCCTCCAGGATCGAGCCCGTGAGGGCCGGGGTGACGATCCGGTCGCCGTAGACGAAGGCGATGTTCATGCTGCCGGACTCCTCGACCTTGGTGCGGGTCACCGCGTCGAGGTAGACGACCTGGTCGCAGCCGTTGGCGGCGGCCTCGGCCTGCGGGAGGAGGGAGGCCGCGTAGTTGCCGCCGGTCTTGGCGTCGCCGGTGCCGCCCGGGACCGCGCGGACGTGGTCCTCGGAGACCCAGATGGTGACCGGCTTGACGCCCCCGGCGAAGTACGCGCCGGACGGGGAGGCGATCAGCATGAAGAGGTACTCGTTGGCCGGGTGGACGCCGAGCGCGGCCTCCGTGGCGAACATGAACGGGCGCAGGTAGAGGGCCTCCTCACCGCCGTGCGGCGGGACCCAGTCGGCGTCCTGGCCGATCAGCGCGTCGAGGGCCTCGATGAACAGCTCCTCGGGCAGCTCGGCCATCGCCATCCGGCGGGCGGAGTTGCGGAAGCGCCGGGCGTTGGCCTCGGGACGGAACACCGCGACCGAGCCGTCGGACTGGCGGTAGGCCTTCAGGCCCTCGAAGATCTCCTGGCCGTAGTGGAGCACGTGCGTGGAGGGGTCGAGGGAGATCGGGCCGTACGGGACGAGCTGCGCGTCGTGCCAGCCACGGCCCTCGGTCCACTTGATCGTCACCATGTGGTCGGTGAAGTGGCGGCCGAACCCGGGGTTGACCAGGATCGCCTCGCGCTCGGCGGCGGAGAGCGGGCTGGCGGAGGGCTTGAGCTCGATCGTGGGCGTCGTCATGAGTGGTTGTCCTTCACCGGTTGTGTAGTGACGGGCCGCGCTCACGCCCTTTTACTGTCAGTGACCAGTGCTAGGACGTCCGAGCATTCCCTCATTCCGCGGCTCCGCGTTCGATTATCGCAAGCGGGGGGCCGGGGAAGAAACGGCGTGAAATGCGACCCAGGGGATGATGGTGACACCCGGCGGGGGACATGCGAAAGCCGCCGGGTGTGAGTGACCCGGCGGCTTCGAATGCTTTTTCGAGTAGTCCGCCCGGTCAGCCGGCTACTCGTACGGCCAGCGCGTCGCCGATCTCCGACGTGGAACGGGCGGGCTTGCCGGTGCGCTCGGCGAGGTCGGCGGAGACCGCCTCCTCGATGCGGGCGGCCTCGGCCTCGTAGCCGAGGTGGCGCAGGAGCAGGGCGACGGACAGGACCGTGGCGGTGGGGTCGGCCTTGCCCTGGCCGGCGATGTCCGGGGCCGAGCCGTGGACGGGCTCGAACATGGACGGGAACTCGCCGCTCGGGTTGATGTTCCCGGAGGCGGCGACGCCGATGCCGCCGGAGACGGCCGCGGCGAGGTCGGTGATGATGTCGCCGAAGAGGTTGTCGGTGACGATCACGTCGAAGCGCGCGGGGTCGGTGACCAGGTAGATGGTCGCCGCGTCCACGTGGATGTAGTCGGTGGTGACCTCGGGGAACTCCGCGGCCACCTTGTTGAAGATGTTCGTCCACAGGTGGCCCGCGAAGGTGAGCACGTTGTTCTTGTGGACCAGCGTGAGCTTCTTGCGGGGGCGGGCCTGGGCGCGGGCGAAGGCGTCGCGGACCACGCGCTCGACACCGAAGGCCGTGTTCACGGAGACCTCGGTGGCGACCTCGTGCTCGGTGCCCTTGCGGATGGTGCCGCCGTTGCCGGTGTAGGGGCCCTCGGTGCCCTCGCGGACGACCACGAAGTCGATGGCGGGCTCACCCTTGAGGGGCGTGTCGACACCCGGGAGCAGCTTCGACGGACGCAGGTTCACGTGGTGGTCGAAGGCGAAGCGGAGCTTGAGGAGGAAGCCGCGCTCCAGCACGCCGGACGGGACCGACGGGTCGCCGATGGCGCCGAGCAGGATCGCGTCGTGCTTCTTCAGCGCGTCGAGGTCGGCGTCGGTGAGGGTCTCACCGGTGGCGTGGTAGCGCTTGGCGCCGAAGTCGAAGTCCTTGGTCTCCAGCTTCACATCCTGCGGAAGGACGGCGGAGAGGACCTTCAGACCTTCGGCCACGACCTCCTGGCCGATGCCGTCACCGGGAATCACTGCGAGATTGATGCTGCGAGACATGCGGGAACCCTACTCCTCGTCCCATGGGATGACACCGTCTGTCCGCGATGCGGACATGGGCGCGGGCCCCGGCGCCTGCCCTTCGACCGGCGTTCACCCGCAGGAGTGGCAGCCGTTGGGATCCGCTGGGAACTTCACCGGCATGGACCTTCCCGACTTCGGCATCCCGCCCCGGCTCGCCCGGCGGATGAGCATGGCCGAGCAGCACGAGTGCCTGCGGACCAGGCTGTCCCGGCGCCGCACGCTGGTGACGGCGGGCGCGGTGGCCGGCGGCCTGCTGACGGGCTGTTCCACGGCGGGGACGTCCACCACGCTCCCCTCCCCCACGAGCACGACCACTGTGCACGGTTCCGCCGTCGCCCCCTTCGGCCGCCACCTCGCCTTCGGCGCCGATCCGCGGACGCAGATGCGCATCTCGTGGCAGGTCCCGCTGGCGGTACGGAAGCCGTACGTCCGCGTCGGCCTGCGCCCCGACGACCTGGGCCGCAGGATCGAGGCCGAGCTGCGCGACCTGCACACACCGGGGCAGACCGGCGTCCGCCTCGCCCTCGACCAGTACTACCTGCACGCGGCCCTGGACGGACTGCTCCCCGGCACGACGTACTACTACGGCGTCGGCCACGAGGGCTTCGACCCGGCGGACGCGGCACACCGCGCCACCGTCACCAGCTTCCGCACGGCCCCGGCGAGCCCGGAGCGGTTCGTCTTCACCGCCTTCGGCGACCAGGGGGTCGGCACCGCCGCGGCCGCCAACGACAACCTCCTGCTGCGCCAGAAGCCCGCTTTCCACCTGCACGCCGGCGACATCTGCTACGCGGACGGCAACGGCCACGGTCTGACCTCGGACGGCTACGACCCGGGCTTCTGGGACCTGTTCCTCCGGCAGAACGAGGAGGTCGCGCGGAGCGTGCCGTGGATGGTGACGACCGGCAACCACGACATGGAGGCGTGGTACTCCCCCGAGGGCTACGGCGGCCAGCTCGCCCGCTGGTCCCTCCCGGAGAGCGGCTTCGATCCGCGCTCGACGCCGGGCGCGTACTCCTTCGTCTACGGCAACGTCGGGGTCGTGGCGCTGGACGCGAACGACGTGTCGTACGAGATCCCCGCCAACCTCGGCCACACGGGCGGGAGGCAGACGAGGTGGCTGGAGCGGAGGCTGGGTGAGCTGCGCAGGACCGAGGGCGTCGACTTCGTCGTCGTCTGCTTCCACCACTGCGCGTACTCGACGTCCTCGCACGCCTCGGACGGCGGGGTGCGCGCCGAGTGGCTGCCGCTGTTCGACAGGCACCAGGTCGATCTGGTGATCAACGGGCACAACCACGTGTACGAGCGCACGGACGCGATCCGCGACGGCGAGGTCGGCCGTCCGGTGCCGGTCGGCGGCTCGACGGACCCGACGCGGGACGGGATCGTGTACGTCACGGCGGGCGGGGGCGGCCGGGATCTGTACGGCTTCCCCGCGGGCGTGAAGGAGAGCTACGAGGGGCGCGTGCACGACCACGAGGCGGTCGAGACGTTTCAGTGGACCAGGTCGCAGCAGCCACGCAAGGAGACCGTGGAGTGGTCGCGGGTGCGCTACCGCGGGTTCTCGCTGCTCTCGGTGACGGCGGAGAGCGGGCCCCGGCCGCGGCTGACGGTGTCGGCGCTCGCGCAGAACGGGGAGCGGATCGACCACTTCGAGGTGCGGCGCGGGGCCTGACGGGCCCGCGCCCCACCTCGTACGGGTGCGGCTCCCGGCTCGGGGGTCCGGTCAGTGACCGGTCGAGCCGCCGTTGTCACGGCGGTCGAGGGCGCGCTGCAGGGCTGCGGCGGCGTTCTTGCGGTCGGACTCGCTCGTACGGGAGGTGTGACGGACTCGACGGCGGGCGGTCGTCTCGGCCATGAGAAATCGACTCCTTCGAAAACCGGGGAAGGGGACTACGAGACTCCCCGCTGCCTCGAGGGCGCGGGGGGACCCCCAGAAGGGGCGGGAAGCGACGGGCCGCAGGGATTGCCTGCGCGGGGCCCGGCTCACGACCGCCATTCGCTTGATCGAGCGAGACGTTCGGCTCCTACAAAGCTAAGGGAGGAGGGCCGGTCTGTCTCCACAATTACTCGGACTTCCTACTATCTGAGACGGCGAAGTGGATCACACGGTCCTGACCTGCGGTTTCGTCGAGAGCGGGGGTCCGGGTCGGGCCCGGCCGGGAGACCGGGGAGAAAACCGCGTGCCGAGGGGCTGATCACGGTGATAGACAGCGCGACGTGGACAACACTCTGGACTTCCCCGTACTGCTGGACCTGATCGAGGAACGGTCGGCCGCCTTCCGGGCCGCGATAGCCTCCGCTCCCGACCTCGACGTGCCGGTGCCGACCTGTCCCGAGTGGACGCTGTTCGACCTGGCGCACCATCTGAGCGGGGTGCACCGGCGCTGGGCGGCCAACGTCGCCGCGGGACCCGCCGACGGTCCGAGCGGGACCGCTCCGAAGGACAGCCCGGTGCCGCCCCGGGAACGCGAGGCCCTGCTGGCCTGGTCGGCCGAGTCCACGCGGCAGTTGCTCGACGCGCTGCGGGAGGCCGGCCCGGACCGCGGCTGCTGGACGTGGTGGGGTGCGTCCCAGGCGCCGCAGACCTCCGGCGCGGTGGCCCGGCACCAGGTCCAGGAGGCCACGGTCCACACCTACGACGCCCAGCGCGCCCTGGGCACCCCGCAGCCGCTGCCGGTCAGGAACGCGCTCGACGGTGTCGAGGAGTTCCTGTTCACCTGCGTCGCGAACACGAGCCCCTGGCCGCACGAGCCGGCCACCCTCGACTTCCACGCCACGGAAGGCCGCTCCTGGCGCGTCACCTTCTCCGCCGAGGGCGCCCGGACCACCCGCCTCGCGGAACCCCCCGCCACCGCGCCCACCACCTCCGCCCTGGCCACGGCCGGCGAACTGGTCCTCACCCTGTACAACCGGATCCCGCTGGACTCCCCGAAGGTCGAAGGCGACCCGAACGTCCTCCTCCAGCTCAAGGAGTGGGAGCCGGAGGACTAGAACACGCACGAAGGGGCCGGGCGAGAGCCCGGCCCCTTGTGTCGACCGACCTGGTCAGCCCATGTGCGGGTAGCCGTAGTCGGTCGGCGGGACCAGGGTCTCCTTGATCGCGCGGGTCAGGGTCCAGCGCTGGAGGTTCTGCGGGGCGCCGGCCTTGTCGTTGGTGCCGGAGGCGCGGCCGCCGCCGAAGGGCTGCTGGCCGACGACGGCACCGGTCGACTTGTCGTTGATGTAGAAGTTGCCGGCCGCGTAGCGCAGCTTCTCCATCGTGTACGCCGCCGCCGCGCGGTCGGACGCGATCACCGAGCCCGTCAGGGCGTAGTCGGAGGCCGACTCCATCTGGGTCAGCATCTCCTCGTAGGTGTCGTCCTCGTAGACGTGCACCGCGAGGAAGGGGCCGAAGTACTCGGTGGTGAAGACCTCGTTCTCCGGGTCCGTGCACTCGACGACGGTCGGGCGGACGAAATAGCCGACCGAGTCGTCGTAGGAGCCGCCCGCGACGATCGTGCAGGTGGGGTCCGACTTGGCGCGGTCGATCGCCGCCTTGTTCTTGGCGAAGGCCCGCTCGTCGATGACCGCGCCGATGAAGTTCGAGAGGTCGGTGACGTCACCCATGGCGATGCCGTCGACCTCGGCCGCGAACTCCTCGCGGAAGCCGCTGTTCCAGATCGACGCCGGGATGTACGCCCGGGAGGTCGCCGAGCACTTCTGGCCCTGGTACTCGAAGGCACCCCGGGTGAGGGCGGTCTTGAGGATCGCGCGGTCGGCGCTCGGGTGGGCGACGACGAAGTCCTTGCCGCCGGTCTCGCCGACCAGGCGCGGGTAGGTGCGGTACTTCTCGATGTTCGCGCCGACCGTCTTCCACAGGTGCTGGAAGGTCTTCGTCGAACCGGTGAAGTGGATGCCCGCGAGGTCCCGGTGCTCCAGGGCGACCTCGGAGACCGCGATGCCGTCGCCGGTGACGAGGTTGATGACGCCCTTGGGCAGGCCCGCCTCCTCCAGGAGCTGCATGAGGAGGACGGCCGCGTGGGTCTGCGTCGGGGACGGCTTCCACACCACGACGTTGCCCATGAGCGCGGGCGCGGTCGGCAGGTTGCCCGCGATCGCCGTGAAGTTGAACGGCGTGATCGCGTAGACGAAGCCCTCGAGCGGGCGGTGGTCGAGGCGGTTCCAGACGCCGGGGGCGTTCGCCGGGGGCTGCTCGGCGAGCAGGTCACGCGCGTACTTGACGTTGAAGCGCCAGAAGTCGACGAGCTCGCAGGGCGTGTCGATCTCGGCCTGCTGCGCGGTCTTGGACTGGCCGAGCATGGTGGAGGCGGCCAGCGTCTCGCGCCAGGGGCCGGCGAGCAGTTCGGCGGCGCGCAGGATGATCGCGGCACGGTCGTCGAAGGACATCGCGCGCCAGGCGGGGGCGGCGGCGAGGGCCGCGTCGATGGCGTCCCGGGCGTCCTGCTGGGTGGCGTTGCGCAGGGTGCCGAGGACGGCCTTGTGGTTGTGCGGCTGCACGACCTGGAAGGGCTCGCCACCGCCCATCCGCTTCTCGCCGCCGATGGTCATCGGCAGGTCGACCGGGTTGTCGGCCAGCTCCTTGAGCTTCGCCTCCAGCCTGGCCCGCTCGGGCGAACCGGGGGCGTAGCCGTGCACCGGCTCGTTGACGGGGGTGGGGACCTGGGTCACAGCGTCCATGGGATCCGTAACTCCTTGAACTTGAGCGGGTGTTCGGGCTCAGCCCTTGCTGATCATGCTGCGGACGAAGAAGCGCAGGTTCGCCGGCTTCTCCGCCAGGCGCCGCATGAAGTAGCCGTACCAGTCGGTGCCGTAGGCGGTGTAGACGCGCATGCGGTGGCCCTCGGCGGCCAGGCGCAGGTGCTCGTCGCCGCGGATGCCGTACAGCATCTGGAACTCGTACTCGTCCGGCTTGCGGCCCGCCTGGCGGGCGAGTTCCTGCGCGATGGAGATCAGGCGCGGGTCGTGGGAGCCGACCATGGGGTACCCCTCGCCCTCCATGAGGACGCGCAGGACCCGGACGTACGCCTTGTCGATCTCGTGCTTCTGCTGGTAGGCGACCTCCGCGGGCTCCTTGTAGGCGCCCTTGACCAGCCGCACCCGGCTGCCGGCCGCGGCGAGCCTGCGGGCGTCGGCCTCGGTGCGGAAGAGGTAGGCCTGGATCACACAGCCGGTCTGCGGGAAGTCCTTCCGCAGCTCCTCGTGGATGGCGAACATCGAGTCGAGGGTGGTGTGGTCCTCGGCGTCCAGCGTGACGGTCGTACCGATGGCGGCGGCCGCCTCGACGACGGGCCGCACGTTGGCGAGGGCCAGCTCGTGTCCGCCGGGCAGCGCCTGGCCGAACATCGACAGCTTCACGGACATCTCGGCCCTGGTGCCCAGGTCGAGGGTCCTGAGCCGGTCGATGAGCGCGAGGTAGGCGTCCCGCGCGGCCTCCGCCTGCTCGGGGGTGGTGATGTCCTCGCCGACCACGTCCATGGTCAGCTCCAGGCCCCTGGAGGTGAGCTCCTGGACGATCGGCACGATCTCGTCGACCGTCTCCCCCGGGATGAAGCGGTCGACGACCCGCTTGGTCACCGGGGCCGCCGAGATCAGACGTCGCATCCGGTCGCTGCGCGACGCGGCAAGAATCACGGGACCCAGCACGGGGCACCTCCACAAACCAGCAGATAGAACCACCGTGAAACCTAAGGATCCCTCCGATCCTGGGCCATCGACACCTGTCACGCATCCGTGCCGCAGATCTCAGACAGATGTATGAAGCGCGGTGTTTTTGCGCGAGAATGCCCGAGTGACAGGGGACTACAAAGGTGACTACCAGGAGCTGGTCGACGAGATCTCGGAGCTCCTGGGCGTCCCGGCGACCCTGGAGAACCGCGACTTCGAGCTGATCGCCTTCGGTGTGTACGACAGTGAGGGCGACCTCGATCCGTCGGCGCTGGACCCCGTCCGCACCCGCTCGATCCTGACCCGGCGCTCCACGGCCGCGGTCCGGACGTGGTTCGAGGGCTTCGGCATCACGCGGGCGAGCGCCCCGGTGCGCATCCCGCCGACCCCGGAGGCGGGGGTGTACCGGGGACGGATCTGCCTGCCCGTACGCCATCGGGGGGTCGTGCTCGGGTACGTCTGGCTCCTGGAATCCGAACCCGGCCCGACCGACCGGCAACTGGACGCGGCCATGCGGGTGACCGCCCGGATCGGCGCGCTGCTCGCGGACGAGGCGCAGCACGGGGCCGACCTGAGCCGGGAGCTGCGGGCGGTGCTGACCGCCGAGCGCGGCTGGCAGGCCGACATGGCGGTGGCGGCCCTGCGCACGGAGCTGGGCTCCCGCGGCGACGGCCCGTACGCCGTGGTGTGCGTCGCCCCCTGGCCGTCCGCCGACCCGGACGACGCCCCCTCGGCCCGTACGGTCCCGCACACGACGGCCCTGTGCACGGTGCCGTGGGGCACCTCGGCCCAGTCCCTCGCCGTGCTGGTGCGCCTGCGGGCGACGGACACCCTGACACCGGCGACCTCGGCGGCGGCCCGGCTGCTGGAACGGGCTCGGGGGGCGGAGACGGGGGGCGGGGGCGGTCGCGGCGGTGAGCCGGGTACGGCCAGGCCGGGCGGTGCCGATGCCGGCCGGTCCGCGGCGGCCGAGGGCAAGGGGGGCGGCAGCGGACCGGCACCAGGTGGCGCGCGGGACACGGGGGTGACCCACGGCGCCGCGCCCGTCGGTGTCGCCGCCGGTGTCGCGGCCGCGCGCGTGGGCCTGACCGAGCTGTCCACCGCCTGGCAGGAGGCCTCGGCGGCGGCCCGGGCGGCGCTCGCGGAACCGGGGTTGGGGCCGGTCGCGGAGTGGTCCCACATCGGCCCGTACCGCCTCCTGACCGCACTCCCCCCGGAGACGGCACACGACCCCGCCGTACGTCCCCTGCTCGCCCCCGCCCACCGCGAGCTCGCCCGGACCGCCGAGGTCTACCTCGACTGCGCGGGCCAGGCCGGCCGGACCGCCGCCGAGCTGGGCATCCACCGGCAGACCCTCTACTACCGCCTCTCCCGCGTCGAACAGCTCACCGGCCTGGACCTGGACGACGGCGAGCACAGGCTGCTGCTGCACATGGCGTTGAAGGGGGCGCGGTTGCAGGACCCCTGAGGCCCCCGGCAGGCACAGTGCCGCCCAACAGCCACCCACGGCGACCCGCTTCGCCGAACTCCTCGACCGGGTCGGGCATTTCGCGGACCGGGTGCCGGAGATGCGGCAGGGGCGGGTCACGCGCGCGTGGCGGCCTCGATGACCTGGCGCAGGCCCTCGGTGAGGGTGTCGGCGTCGGGCGCGCTCTTCGGGTCGAAGGACCACTGGCCGATCAGGCCGGTCATCAGCGCCAGATAGAACCGGCCGAGGGTGTCGGCGGTCTCGTCCGTCACCTCCGCCTCCGGCACGCCCATGAGCATGGAGACCAGTCCGCGCCCGCCCTCGCGCTGGGCGCGGACCAACTGGTCGCGGACCTCGGGCAGTTGGTCGCCCATGCCCATGATCTCCAGGCTGAGCCGCCACATCGAGCCCGGCGCCCGCATGGTGTCGACGATGTTCGCCCACACCTCCCGGAAGCGCTCCAGCGAGCCGGGCGGGGTGGTGAACCCGGTGCCGCCCTCGAAGGAGAGCTCCTCCACCAGCGCGATGTACGCCTGTCCCAGGAGCGCGTCCTTCGACCCGTAGTGGTAGCCGATGGACGCCAGGTTGGTCCCCGACTCCTTGACGACGTCCCGTGCGGTCGTCCGCAGGAACCCCTTCTCCAGCAGGCAGCGCTTGGCGCCTTCGAGCAGATCCTCGCGATGTCCCATGCGCCCACCCTATCTAGACAAGCGATTTATACAACCGTCATAGACAACCGTTTAAGACGCTTGTACAGTCACCGGCATGACGAACCCGACTTCCGCCGGTTCCCTGGCCGGCCGCCGCGAGTGGACCGCCCTCGGCGTCCTCATGCTTCCGCTGCTCCTGGTCTCGATGGACGTCTCCGTCCTCTACTTCGCGATCCCGGCGATCAGCGCGGACCTCGAACCGAGCGGCACCCAGCAGCTCTGGATCTTCGACATCTACGCCTTCGTCCTGGCCGGCCTGCTGATGACCATGGGCTCCCTGGGCGACCGCATCGGCCGCCGCAGGCTGCTGCTGATCGGCGCGGTCGCCTTCGGCGCGGCCTCCCTCGCGGCGGCCTACGCGCACAGCGCCGAGATGCTGATCGCGGCCCGCGCGGTCCTCGGCATCGGCGGCGCGACCCTGATGCCGTCGACGATGGCGCTGATCCGCACGATGTTCACCGACCCCGGACAGCGCGCGAAGGCGATCGGCATGTGGTCCGGGGTGATGACGGCCGGCATCGCGCTCGGCTCGGTGATGAGCGGGGTGCTCGTCGAGTACTTCTGGTGGGGCTCGATCTTCCTGGTCAACCTGCCCGCGATGGCCCTGCTGCTGATCCTCGGCCCGTTCCTGCTCCCCGAGTCCAGGGACCCGCGCCCCGGCCGCTTCGACCGGCTGAGCGTGCCCCTGTCGATGGCCGCCGTGCTGCCCGTCGTCTACGGCCTGAAGGAGATCGCGTCCGAGGGCCTCACCGTCCGGTACGTCGTCTCGATCACCGTCGGCCTGCTCTTCGCGGCTCTCTTCGTGCACCGTCAGCGCACCGCGGCCGCACCGATGATCGACCCGGCACTGTTCCGCGGCCACGGCTTCGCCCCGTCCGTGGTGCTCAACCTGATCTCCTCGTTCGCCATGATGGGCTCGGCGTTCTTCACCACGCAGTACCTCCAGTCGGTGCTCGGCAAGAGCGCGCTGGAGGCGGCCCTGTGGGCGCTGCTGCCCTCCGTGCCGATCGGCGCGGCCGCCCCGACGGCCACCGCGCTCGTCCAGAAGGGCGTCCCCCGTGCCCATGTGGTCACCGCGGGCTTCGTGATCGGCGCGGCCGGCTACGCGCTGCTGTCCCTCGCGGGCACGGACTCCCTCTGGCTGGTCCTGGCCGCGTGCGGGGTCCTGGCCTGCGGGGTCGTCGTGGTCATCTCCCTGATCACGGATCTCGCCCTGAGCAGCGCGCCCGTGGAGCGGGCGGGCTCGGCGTCCTCGCTGATGGAGACCGCCGGGGAGTTCGGCGGCGCCCTCGGGATGGCGGTCCTCGGCTCCATCGGTACGGCGATCTACCGCCACGACATCCCGTCGTCGGCCCCGGAGCCGGCCCGCGAGACGCTGGGCGGGGCGCTGACGGTCGCGGACCGGGTACCGGGCCTGGCCGCGGCGGCCCGGGAGGCGTTCACCCACGGGATGCAGGGGGCGGCGATCACGGGGGCGGTGCTGCTGGTGGGGGCGGCGGGCCTGGCCGCGCTGACCCTGCGGGGAGTCGCGGTGCGCGAGGAGGCGCCGGAGCCGCAACCCGAGAAGGCGCTCGCCTGAGGCACGGGAAGAGGCTGGGCGGACCGGGATGTCCCGGTCCGCCCAGCCTCTGTCGTGAAACGTCAGACCAGGTTCACCGCACGGGCCGACGTCGCCCCGATCTCCTCGGCGACCTCGGTCAGCACACCCGCGGGGACGGTGTCGTCCACGGTCAGGACGGCGAGCGCCTCGCCACCGGCGATCGCCCGCGACACCTGCATACCGGCGATGTTGATCCCGGCCTCACCGAAGATCCGGCCCACCGTGCCGACGACACCGGGACGGTCCTCGTACTTGAGGACGACCATGTGGTCGGCGAGCGCCAGGTCCACGTCGTACTCGCCGACGGCGACGATCTTCTGGAGGTGCTTCGGACCGGCCAGCGTGCCGGAGACCGACACCTCCTCACCGCTGCCGAGCGTCCCGCGCACGGTGACGACATTGCGGTGGTCGGCCGACTCGGAGCTGGTCGTCAGCCGCACCTCGACACCGCGCTCCTGCGCGAACAGCGGGGCGTTGACGTACGACACGGTCTCGGCGACGACGTCCTCGAAGACACCCTTGAGGGCGCTGAGCTCCAGCACCTTCACGTCGTGCTGGGTGATCTCGCCGTACACCTCGACGTCGAGGCGGACCGCGACCTCACCGGCGAGCGCGGTGAAGATCCGGCCGAGGCGCTCGGCGAGCGGCAGGCCCGGCTTGACGTCCTCGGCGATGACACCGCCCTGGACGTTGACCGCGTCCGGCACGAGCTCACCGGCGAGGGCGAGGCGCACCGAGCGGGCGACGGCGATGCCGGCCTTCTCCTGGGCCTCGTCGGTGGAGGCGCCCAGGTGCGGGGTGGCAACGACCTGGTCGAACTCGAACAGCGGGGAGTCCGTGCAGGGCTCCTTCGCGTACACGTCGAGACCGGCACCGGCGACCCGGCCCTCCTTGAGGGCGGAGTACAGCGCCTCCTCGTCGACGATCCCGCCGCGGGCCGCGTTGACGATCCGCACGCTCGGCTTGACCTTGCGCAGCGCCTCGTCGCCGATCAGGCCGACGGTCTCGGGGGTCTTGGGCAGGTGCACGGTGATGAAGTCGGAGACCTCGAGCAGCTCGTCGAGGGAGAGCACCTTGACGCCCATCTGGGCGGCGCGGGCGGGCTGGATGTAGGGGTCGTAGGCGACGACCTTCATGCCGAACCCGGACATGCGCTGGGCGACCAGCGCGCCGATGCGGCCGAGACCGACGACACCGAGGGTCTTCTCGGCGAGCTCCACGCCCGTGTACTTGCTGCGCTTCCACTCGCCGTTCTTCAGCGCGGCGTTGGCCTGCGGGATGTGGCGGGCGGTGGCGACGAGGAGACCGCAGGCCAGCTCGGCGGCGGTCACGATGTTCGAGGTGGGGGCGTTGACGACCATCACGCCGGCCTTGGTGGCGGCGGACACGTCGACGTTGTCCAGGCCGACGCCGGCTCGTGCGACGACCTTCAGCTTGTTGGCAGCGGCGATGGCCTCGGCGTCCACCTTGGTGGCGGAGCGGATCAGGATCGCGTCGACGTCGGCGATGGCCGGGAGCAGTTCGGCTCGGTCCGCTCCGTTGCAGTGCCGGATCTCGAAGTCGGGGCCAAGCGCGTCCACAGTCGCGGGCGACAGCTCTTCAGCGATGAGTACGACGGGTTTCGAGCTCACGTGAGTCCTCACAAGTCCATTGCGGACGGCCGTCCCGACGGCCGCAGGCGGTGGAGGGGCTAGCCGCGTGGAAGACGCACGACGTTGTGGGCCTGACGCGTATGTTGTGCGCCAGTGTAGTGGCGCGGCAGGGGTCGTCTTACGCCTCTGCGGAAGGATCACCCGTCCGTGATGCGACGGGTTGGACAACGGGGCCGGGGCGGACACGCCCCGACCCCGTCATGCGAGGCTCACGCCTCCTCGTCGACCCAGCTCATCAGCTTGCGGAGCTGCTTGCCGGTGGTCTCCAGCAGGTGCTCGGAGTCCTGCTGCTTGTACTCGTTGTACTTCTTCAGACCGCCGTGGTA
>NZ_JBVJPC010000013.1:0-216126 GCF_055582845.1 Streptomyces sp. NPDC107471
CAACGGCTCGATCACCGCCCACGACTCATCAGTCAGCTCATGACGACGCACCACGAACAGACCAACGACACGGGCACTTTGCGGACACGACCTAGAACACATCCAGCCGACAGGCGAGAGCCATGCCGCCACCTCGGCCACCGTCTCTTCATCAGTCCACACAACTCACGATGATCAACGGCGGCCACGTCCCTACCAACACCGAGACGACCAGCAAGTTCACGATCTACGGCTGGAGTACCGCAGATCTTTGATGGCCGGGGTTACGCAGATGCGGAGTTCAGCCCTGCCTCGGCAGGCACATCTGCCTTCTGGGGCGTCTAGGCTCTGCTGCCGTGGGGGAAGCAATCAGTGGTTCTGCAGCAGGAGTTGTCCTTGCACACGGCCGTACCCGGATGTGGGTGCACCGAGGCGTGCTGCACTGGAGGCAGGAACGAAGGACCATCACCGTTCCGGGGGCGCAGATCCGCCGAGTCGAGGTCGCGGGGAAGTCGCTGGAGGTGGTCCTCTCCGAGGATGCTGTCGACAGGGCGATACGGGTTCGGCATCGCAACGAAGTGGTGGTCGCCGCGCTCGGTGCCGAGATTGAAGCGCTCATCGGTGACATGGGCTCGTCGGATGTCCGACTGCCAGTGCAGCGGCAGTCGGTGCGGGTGTGGCCCTTGCGCGCGCTCGCTGGCCTGCGTGCTTGTCTGCGGCATGGCAGTCCGAGGTGGCGGCGTGCTCTCTGGTACGTGAGCCTGGGGCTTCCCTTGGCCGTGGGGCTTCCGGTGGACCGCCCTTTGGGGTTCTTCGCCTGGCTGTTGTTGCCGCTGAGCGTCGTGTTGCTGCGCATGTGGGTGGGCATGGCCGAGCTGGACACGCGGTGGGTGCTATGGCGGCGAGGCATTACCGTGCGGGCGAGATTTGAATTCGACCACGCCAACGAAGGCAGCAGTCACATCGCCCACTTCCGCACGCTCGACGGCCAGGAGGTCACGGCGCACCCTGCACTGCGAGGACGGCGGGACGAGATTCGATACGACCCCGAGGACCCTTCACGTGTGCTCGCACCGACCCGTATGGCCTGGCTAGGAATCGCCCTGGTCGCGTTCATGGTCACCGGTTGCTGGGGTGTTGCCTTCGGCATTCCGGCAGTTCTCTGGGTGAGCAAAGTGCTGTTGCTGCTGTTCTAGGAGATCTTCAATGGCTGAGATCAGGGCGGTTGGACGTCGAGCCTGGCCTTGGCGATATGACCTTCGTTGAGACGGGGGAGGTACTGCCTTCGTTCCAGTCGCGTCTTCACCGACACGGTGAGCTGGTCGAGGCTGTGTTACGGCGGCAACTGATAGACGCTCAGCCAGCATTTGGCGGCGATCGGATCATGCATGGTGCGGCTGACGGCCTTTGGGCGGCCTCAGGCCCAGGCCTGCTTCGTCCTCGAAGCAGAGCCAGGCGTCCAACACCTGCTCCAGAACGCTGAGTTGTCTCGCCTCCAGCTTGCAACGGGCTCCACCGGGACCCTTGGAGGCCAGGGCCTGTCGACCGCCCGAATCCAACGCCCGCCGCCAGCGGTTCGCCGACATCCTGGTCTCCCTGAATCGTCGGGCCACCTCCCGGTCACTGGCGCCGGCTTCGATCAGATCAGCGGCTTCGGACGGACCCGCTCACGGCGAGCCCGTTCCTCGACGGCCAATCTGAGCCGTTGAGGATCTCTAGGTCGTGGACGACGCCCTCAGCCCACGACTCCTGTTGCGTAAAGCAGCCCGAGAACAGCCAGGACCGTCCCGATCAGGCGGAAGGCAAGCGTGTTGGACGCTCCGAAGCGGGCATGGGACTGCCCGCCGAGAGTGGTCGCCATACGTGGGCCCATGAATGCGGTGATCAGCCCAAAAAGTGCGATAAGGATGCCGACGACGACATGCATGTCCGCTCTCCTGACTCAGCGACGACGCTTGACGTACATGATGCCGACGAAGATCGCGCCCGCGTTGAACAGACCGATAGCCAGGTAAGGAGACCACGAGGGGCCATCGGGCCGGTTGTTGGCGAGGCTGATGAGCGCAGGCATTTGCAGTCTCCCCGTCGTGTCAGTCAGAGGTGCATTCGGCAGTTCCGAAGCACTTACCAGAGCTCCGCATGTACCCACGCCGTCCTCGTTGATGCCTACGCCAGCACGACAACAGGCCGTCTGACAGCGGCCTCGATGACCGTACGACGGGGCGCGATGAAGCGTGGCCCGCAGATCGCAGATCAGGGCGCATCCGAGGGTGGGGAGGGCTTCGTGGATGTCGTCCCGGATCTCCCAGCCGGATCAGCAGACTGTGAAATTGGTGCAGGACGCGCGCCAAGCCCCAGCGTTGCATGCCGAGTTCGGAGCCGTGGTCGGTACTGCGGCGGGCTATCACCGGTGCACTCAGAATGTCCGGATGAAGTGCTTCCTGCGTCCTTCCCGACGAGACGAGAGGATGAGGGACCGCACGATGGCCGCCGGGGCCGGAGTTGGCCATTGCGGCGGCCGCCTGCACGCATGTCCACTTCGGCCAGCTCCGCACGCCGCATGGACGTCTACTCGGCGCCCCCTGCGTTCGGATCGACCTGAGGATCTGAGTGCGGTCAGCGGTGGCGCGGCGGGCGACGTCGGAGCCGTAGACGACACATCGCGCCACAATGTCCCACTGCTGGTCGTGTGGCCGTCGCCATGCGCAATCGGAGCCAGCGCCTCGGCGATTTCGAGATCCAAGCTGGGCGCCATGGCCGTCTCCGTCAGTGGGGGATCGGCTCAGACGACGGCGGGCGGGACCACAATGACCTTGCCGTGCACTCCGCCTTCGGCCGCCCGGGCGTGCAGCGTCGACAGTTCGGCCAGCGGCACTCGTTCGGCGACGTCGACGCGCAACTGGCCGCTGTCGATCAGCGCCACCAAGCGCGACAACTGATCGGCGTCGCTGCGGACGTAGAGGTCGATGCCGCGCACGCCGCGCTCCTCGTCGGTGGGTGCGGGCATCCACACCGTCGTGTTCACGACGACACCGCCGGGACGGACCAGCTCGACGAGCGAGGCAAGTTCGGCCGGGTCGACCGGTGCGAGGTTGAGCACGACATCGACCGGCTCGGTCACCGCCGCGGTCACCCCGGTGGCGGTGTGGTCGATGACCTCATCCGCGCCGGCCGATACGACCGCCTCGCGGCTGCGCGGGCTAGCCGTGGCGATCACATGGGCCTCGGCACCCTTGGCGAGCTGCACGGCGTAGGCGCCGACCGCTCCCCCGGCACCGTTGATCAACACGCGTTGCCCGGCCGTCAGCTCGGCGTGGTCGAACAGGGCCTGCCATGCGGTGAGGCCTACGGTCGGCAGCGCGGCGGCGTCGGCGAGCGGGACGCTCTTGGGCGCCGGGGTCAGTACCTCCGCCGGTGCGAGGACGTACTGTGCTGCGGCGCCGTTGCCGTCCATCGGCAGGAAGCCGATGACGTCGTCGCCGACCGCGACGCCTTCCACGCCCTCGCCCAGGGCGTCGACCGTACCGGCGACGTCAATGCCTGGCGTGTGCGGCAGCTCCACCGGTATGGGGCCGCGCATGAAGCCGCCGCGGATGTTGCCGTCGACGGAGTTGAAAGACGTCGCCGCGACGCGGACACGAACCTCACCGGTCCCGGGGACCGGCTGTTCCACGTCCTCGTAGCGCAGGACGTCCGGGTCGCCGTACTCGTGGAAACGCACTGCCTTCATGGGGGTTCTCACCTTCACCGCGATCCAAGTTGCTTCGAATTCGAAGCAACTGTTGAGGACAGTACTCCTGCTTCGAATTCGAAGCAAGTGCGGCCGGACGGGAACCTCCCGAGAGCAGGCAGCAGGCGGCACCCGCGTGCCGGAGAGGGGATGCGGCGAGCGTCGGCGTGGCCTCCACCAGCCCATCCGCCGTCACGACCTGGCTCCGCGGGAGACACGGCAAGCCGCGCCCTTCGAATTCGAAGCAGTAGACTCCGGCCATGTCTGATTCGCCGCCGTCGCTCGACCCCGTGCAGCTCGGCGCCTACTTCGATCTCGTCGAGGTGTCCAACCTGCTGCGGCATGCGGTCGAGCAGCAACTGCGCGAGGCGGGTGATCTCAGCTATGTGCAGTTCCAGCTCCTGGCCCGCCTCGGAGACTCGCCGACGGGCAGCCATCGCATGACCGACCTGGCCGACGGCGTCGTCTACAGCCGCAGCGGCCTGACCTACCAGGTAGGCCTGCTCGAGAAAGAGGGCCTGGTCGTCCGCGCACCCTCGCCGGATGACGAGCGGAGCGTCACCGTCACCCTCACCGAGGCCGGACGTGAGCTGCTCGCGAAGGTACTGCCGGGGCACGTAGAGGTGGTCAACTCCCTCTTGTTCGCGCCGCTTTCGGACGACAACGTCAAGGCTCTCGCCGGCCTGCTGGCACCGGTGCGCGAGCACATGCGCTCGACGCCGCCCCGCTCGGCAGCACCTCGCCGACGCAAGGGCGGAGCGTAGGGGGTCGGCAGGCGTCGGAGCCCCGGGGACCGCTGCGGATCAGAACGCGGCAGGTCGGGCCGCGTCTGCGGCCACCTCCAGTGACCCGGGCGACCATGTAACGAGGCCGCATTCGCTGACCGTACTCAAGGCACTGCCGCCCAAACCAACATCACGGAGCCACATCCCCCCGCCCCACCAGACCAACCGCCGCACGCACGCCGGCCACGTACTCCGACGGGCACTCCCACGCCGCGAAGTGGCCGCCTGCCGCCTCCTCCCTCCAGGAGCGGACGTCGAAGAAGCGGGCCGCGAACTCGCGGGGCGCGTTGACGAGGTCCTTCGGAAAGATCGTGAACGCCGTGGGGATGTCGATGCGTTCGGTCGGCTTCGACGCGCTCTCGGCGTAGGGGGTGAAGGAGGTGCCGATCGCGCCGCTGACCCAGTACGCCGTGATCCACGTGAGCAACTCGTCCCGGGTGAACACCCTTTCCACATCGCCGCCGCAGTCGGTCCACGTCCGCAGCTTCTCCAGGAGCCAGGCGGCCAGGCCCGCGGGCGAGTCACCGAGCGCCACCGCCAAGGTGTGCGGCTTGGTGGCCTGTTCATGCATGTAACCGCCCTCCGTGGCCTGCCAGTTGTGACCGTGCCGGACGTACGCCCGCTCCGCTTCGGACAGGTCCTTCGGCGGGTCCACCAGAAAGCGGTACTGCGAGACGTCCGTCAGGTGCAGGGCGGCGACGCGGTCGGGGTGAGCGGCGGCCAGTGCCTCGGCGACGTCGCAGCCCACGTCGCCGGCGGACACGACGTAGCGCTCGTAGCCGAGTTCGGTCATGGCGGTGGCGATCGCCTCGGCCATGTCCCGGGACGACATGCCGCGGCGGGCGACCGGCGCGGCGAACGGGAAACCGGGCAGGGCCGGGACGACCACATGGAAGTCGGACAGCAGGGGCCAGACCTTCTCGAAGCGCAGGACGGAGTCGGGCCACCCGTGCAGGAGCACCACCGCCATCGCGTCTGCGCGCGCCGCTCGCAGGTGGACTGCCCGTACGGGTGCCTCGACCGGGCCGGCCAGGACCCAGGGCAGGGCGCGGAGCCGGGCTTCGTGCTCGCGCCAGTCGTAGGAGCGGGCCCAGTAGGAGATGAGGTCCGCGAGGTAGTCGCCGTCGACACCGCGTTCCCATCCCCACCCGGTCGGGACGTCGACCCGGCGGTAGCCGCGCAGACGCAGGCGCAGGTCGTCGAGCACCGACTGCTCCACGGCCGAGGGAGCGGCCTGTTCCGTGCTGATCATGCTTCGTGGTCCTGTTCCGTGCTGATCATGCTTCGTGGTCCTCTCGTTCGTTCAGGACGTGTCACATGTCCGCGTCCCGGTCGCCTAGGAACGCTTCTGAGAGGCGTCTGCCCCGGAGGAACCGGGGCGTGACAGGTGACCGCCGAAAGTGACCACCTGGGCATGAACCAGAGCGCACGACGGGCCGCCTCCGCCCTCCCCCGCCGCCGCCATGCCAATGCAGTAAATGGTCAGGCGCCGCCGAACCACCGGACCGCGGCGCGCACGAACTCGTCCAGGTCAGGGTCGACTCCGTCAGCCCAGGCGACGACTCCGTCCGGACGGACGAGCAGCGCCCCGCAGCCCACCTCGTTCCTGGCTGATCCGGCGAGGTACCGAATCGGGTTGCCGCTGTCGGCGACGGCACCGGCCAGCGTCCGCCCGGGGGTGAAGTCGACGACGATGCCGTGGCCCTCGCGCATGTGGTCGCTGAGGTGTGTTCCGTCCGTGAAGTGGAAGTCGGGGACGTTGCGGCCGACGAGGGGGTGTGCGCTGCCCAGGTCGTAGCGCTGGGAGGAGCCCGACGTCCGGTTGTAGACGTACGTGGTTCCGTCGGGGGTGTTCAGCAGGTCGGCCAGGAGCGCCTGGAGGGCCTGGGAGTGCGGGCCCGGCTTCATAACCGCGCTCTGGGCACGGGTCCAGTCCAGGATCTGTGCTCCGACCGGATGGCGTTCTCTCGTGTACGTGCCGAGGAGGCCGTCGGGGGCGTGACCGCGCACGGTCGCGGCGAGCTTCCAGCCCAGGTTCATGGCGTCGCCGATGCCGGTGTTGAGTCCCTGTGCGCCCAGGGGTGAGTGGATGTGGGCGGCGTCGCCGGCGAGCAGGACGCGGCCTCGCTGGTAGGAGGTGGTCTGCTTCGCACGGTCGGTGAAGGTCGACGCGAGCAGGACCTCGTCGAGGGTGACGTCGGTGCCGAAGACGTGGCGCAGCACGCTCTGGAGGTGCTGGACGGTCGGCGGCTGGGCGCGGTCGTAGGATCCGCCGTCGAAATCGACAACGCCGATGTGTCCGGGGGTGGGCATCCGCAGGTACATGCCGGTAGGGGTGAGGTTGAAGCCGGGCTGGAGTTTCTCGGGGTCGGCGACGGTCGCGAGCATGGTGTAGCCGGTGAACTGCGGTTCGGTGCCGGTGAATTCGAAACCCGCCAGGCCTCGGACCGTGCTGCGTCCGCCGTCGCAGCCGACGAGCCAGCGTCCCTCGTGTTCGTGGTCGCCGGCCCGCACGGTGACGCTGTCGGTGCCCTGGCGCAGCTCCGACACCCTGGCGCCGCGGCGGATGCGCACACCTACCTTGGCCGCTTGCCGCGCCAGTACGGTTTCGACCGCTTCGAGGCTGGTCATCACGCCTTCGAGCACGGGACCGGGGAGTCGGTAGGGCAGGGCGTCCGTGTCGATGTCGGCCGCGTCGAGCATCATGCCGGCGAAGTGCGCCACGCTGCGCGGTGCCGGTGCCGTGTCCAGGTCTTCGTCCACGGTGCCGTACTCCTCGACGCCGGAGGTGATGAGGAGCTCCCGCAGCATCCCGCGCCGGTGGAAGACCTCGACCGAGCTCGCGGACAGGCCGCGCATGCCGAGGGGCATCGTCTTCCACGGGGTGCTGCCCTCTTCCTGCTCCAGGACCAGGACATCGCAGCCGGCGAGTCCGAGTTCGCAGGCCAGCAGGAGGCCGACGGGGCCTGCGCCCGCTATCAGTACGTCATGCATCAGTCGTTCCGCTCGTGGTCGTGACGGGGCGTGGACAGGCGGGGCTCACCGGAACAGCGTCAGGTCGACGGAGTCGCCCAGTGCCCGGCAGCCGGCGTCGTTGCCGTGCAGGTGGTCGCCAGCGTGGAAGTCCTCCCTGATGCGGCTCGGGTGGGCGGGGTCGCTCCAGACGGCGTCGAAGTCCAGGACCGCGTCGAAGGCGCCGCTCGCACGGATCCACTCGTTGACCGCGCGGCGCACCCGCTCGCCTTCCGGGGTGAAGATGTCGTCGCCCTCGTACGGCGTGAGGGTGGCCGCGTACACGCGCACCCCGCGGACGCGGGCACGGGCGATGACCTGGCGATAGCCCGCGATCAGGTCGTCGGCGGTCACCGGGGCGCCGGGGAACATGGCAAGGAAGTCCGGCGAGGGGCCGCTGCCGTCCCGAGGCGCGTACGAGACGCCGATGTCGCCCAGGCCGATGGCCACGACGACGTGGGCCAGACCGGGCGTGGCCAGTACGTCGCGGTCGAAGCGGGCCAGAGCTGCCTCGCCGAGCCCTTCGTTCAGCAGCCGATTGCCGCTGATGCCCTGGTTGGAAACGCAGATCGCGGGCCTGCCGCGCTCCGCGAGGCGCTCGGCGAGGCGGTCGGTCCAGCGCCGGTTGGTGTCGGGCGTGGTCCCCGAGCAGTCGGTGTTGGAGTCGCCGATGACCACGAGCGTGGTCTGGGGAACGTCCGCCCGGACGTCCATCCCGGAGACAAGGGCCTGCAGAGGCAGCGACTCGGCCGTGGCGGGCAGAGCCAGCGCGTCGACCTGGTTGCCCGGCATGGTCCACGCGGTCTGTACGCCCATGGCGTGGCAGGTGGGGCTCTTGACCGCCTCCGGCAGGTACAGGCTGACGGACAGCTCCGACAGGGCCGGCGTGGACAGTTCGACGGGGTCGCTGAGCATCGGCGCTCCGGTCGGGACGGTCACAGCCGGCCTGCCGTCGAAGGTGAGGATCCGTTCGCTGCCGGGCCTGATCCCGCCGTCCGGTGCCGCCAAGGCGATCCGGGCAGCCCCGACGACCAGTGGCGCGGTGCCGTACTCGTTGGTGACGCGCAGGCGTACCTGCCGCCCGCCTCCGCTGATGCGGACCACCTGGCGCAGGGTCGTGTCGGCGAACGAGGGAGGGGGGCCGAACGCTTCGATCGGTGCGTGGGGCGAGGCACCCCACGTCCGGGCCCAGCCGTCGTCCGCCGTGCCCGCACCGGCGATGGTCGTGCTGTTGGTGATCCCAGTCATCGGGAACCGCCTCCATTTCGGATTGTCGCGGGGAGCGTCGTGTCCGCCGCGCTACGAAGAGGCTGGCGCCGTGCGCTCACAGGAGGCGCACACCGCGCTGACACGAGGACTCCTCGGGAAGACACGTCGTGTGAGTTGCCCGAGGGGGGTGATCGAGTGGCCGTCCCCTCTCCTCCGAACCGGAGTGTTGCCGGGCGTGGGCGGATTTGGCTGCGCCTGTGCGCTCACGCGAGGATGAGCGGATGGACGGGGAGGCGCGGCTGCGCATCGCGGTGCTCGGCACGTTCCAGGTGTCGCGGGGCGGGACCGCGGTGGCCGTGCCGGGGGCCAGGCTCCAGCATCTGGTGGTGCGGCTGGCACTGGCCGGAGGTGCGCCGGTCGGGCAGCGGACGCTGATCGACGCGATCTGGCCCGAGGACGTTCCCGCGGACCCGGCTCACGCCTTGCAGGCGCTCGTGTCGCGGCTGCGCAGGACGTTCGGCTCCGCGTCGACGGTCGTACAGGCCGCGGGCGGCTACCGGCTGGCGGTGGACGCACCGGACGTGGACGCGCTGTGCTTCGAGCGCCTCACGGCGGCTGGACGGGAGCGTCTGCGGGCACGGGATCCGCGTGGTGCGGCAGCCCTGCTCCGGGAAGCGATGGCCCTGTGGGTCGGGCCTCTGGGCGCACCACCTGCCGTGGTGACCGCGGTCGAGCCAGCCGCGGCAACCCGTCTGGCCCAGGCCTCACTTGAGGCGGTCGCCGACCTCGCCGAGGTCGAACTCGCCCTCGGCGACGCCGTTCCGGCCGCCGACCGGCTGAACAGTCTGCTGTCCGAACAGCCCCTGCACGAGCGGGGCTTCGCGTTGCTCATGGATGCCCTGGCCGTCCAGGGACGTCAGGGCGAGGCGCTGACCCGCTACGAACACTTTCGCCGACACCTGGCCGAGTCCTTCGGCACCGATCCCGGTGCCGCACTGCGTGCACGGCACCTGCGTCTGCTGCGCGCCGAACAGGAGCCGGAACCGACCGCCTTCGCCGCGCGCACCAAGGCCCCTGCACAGTCGAGCAATCTGCCCGCCGCTCTGACCGACTTCATCGGACGGACTGACGAACTCGCCCGGATCGACGCCCTGTTCACATCCGGCCGCCTGGTCACGGTGCTCGGTCCCGGCGGAGCCGGCAAGACCCGCCTGGCCGTCGAGAGCGTCAGACACCGGCAGCACGCCTATCCCGACGGTGCCTGGCTGGTCGATCTCGCCTCGCTCACCGAACCCGGCAAGGTCGGCGCCGCGGTCCTGGCGGCGGTCGGCCTGCGCGGCCCCGCGTTCTCGGACACCGGAGCGCCACGCGATCGCTTCCTGGACTCCGGAACGCCACGCGATCGCTTCCTCAACGCCGGAACGCCGCACGATCGCTTCCTCGACGCCGGACCCCCGCACGACCAGTTCTCGGACGACGTCGACGCACTGGCCGATCACCTCCGCGGCCTCGACATCCTGCTCGTGCTGGACAACTGCGAGCACGTCATCGACACCGCGGCACACCTCACCTCGGCGCTGCTGCGGCGCTGTGCCGGTCTGCGCGTGCTGGCCACCAGCCGCGAGCCACTCGCCGTCGACGGGGAGGCGCTGGTACCGCTCGGCCCGCTGCCTGTGCCCGGCCCCGACGCGGACGTGGAAGCGGTCCGCAATACGGCCTCGGTATGCCTGTTCACGGAGCGCGCGGCGGCAGTGCGCCCCGGCTTCGAGGTCGACGAAGACAATCTCGCCGACGTGCTGCGCATCGTGCGCGACCTGGACGGTCTGCCGCTCGCACTGGAACTGGCGGCGGCCCGTCTGCGCACCCTCTCCCTGACCGACCTGGCGAGAGGGCTCACCGACCGGTTCCGACTCCTCATCACCGGCAACCGCACCGCCTCGGCCCGCCACCGCACCCTGAGCGCCGTCATCGCCTGGAGCTGGGACCTCCTCGACGAGGACGCACGAACCGTCGCGGAGCGCATCGCCGTACTGCCCGGCGGTGTCACGCCCGCATCGGCCGCGGCCGTCTGCACCGGAACCGCGGTCCCGGTCCGCGCCGTCCCCGACCTTCTCGCCGCCCTGGTCGACCGGTCCCTGCTCCAACTCGCGCCCGCCGGCGGCCGATACCGCATGCTGGAGACGATCCGCCAGTACGGGCTGGAACGTCTGGCCGAGCACCGGGCTCCGACTGACGTACAGGACCTGGCCGCCCGATACTTGGCCGATCTGGTCGCCCACTACGACCCGCTGACCCGGGGCCCCCGACAGATCGAAGCCCTCCGTACCCTGCGCTCCGAGCACGACAACGTCATCGCCGCCCTGCGCCACCTCTGCGACAACGGGCCGGCCGACAGGGCCGTCGCGCTGGCACTCGACCTGACCTGGTACTGGCAGATGCAGAGCCGTCACGAGGACGCCACCTACTGGCTTGAGCAGGCCGTTTCCCTACCCGCCGAGCGCTCCGACGTCCGGCACGACATCGCCCGAGCGATGCTCCGACTCCACGCGCACGCCGGCCAGGGCGCCCTGTTCCAGGACCTCGTCCACGAAGGCGACGCAGAACTGCGTGCCCTCACCGACCGGCTGCTCGGCCGCCGCTCACCCCCGGATTTCGCCGGCGCCCTGACCGCCGTCGGACTCGCCCTGCTGAACAGGACCGGGGAGAACGAGGCGCTCCTGCAAAGCCTCATCGACGGACCGGACACCTGGCTCGCCGGCTACACCCACATCTCACGCGCCCATGCCTGCGAGAACAGCGGCGACCTCGACCGGGCACGCGAGGACGTCACGGCGGCCCTGCACTGCTTCACCCGGGCCGGCGATCTCTGGGCCGCAGCCATGGCGCTGCCGCTGCGCTCCCTCCTGCGCCAGTACGACGGCGAACTGATCGCAGCCCTCGACGACTTGCGGGAGGCGAAACGGCTGGCGGAGCAGTTCGGGGCCCTCAGCCTCGGCGACGAGATCTTCCTCGCCCTGCGCCAGTTCGACCTCCTGATCCGTCTTGAGCGGACGGCTGAGGCCACCGACCTCCTCACCGCCACCCGCCGACGCGCACTGCGATCGACCTCACCCGAGATGGCCGTCCTGCTCGACGCCCGCGAGTCCCGCCTGCACATGCAGACCGGTGACCTGGACCGCGCCGGCCGGCTCATCGACGCGGCCGAGGCCCGACTGGGCGAGCCTGATCCGCACGGCGGCGAGCACGGCCAGGCCCTGATCGCCACCGTGCGGGGTGAGTTCTGCATGCGGAACGCCGACGGACAGGCAGCCGCACACGCACTGCACAGGGCGTACGCAGCCGCGCGCCGCAGCCGCGACCTGCCTCTCGTGGCCACCGTGGCGGTGACCGTGGCCGGCTTGGCGGAGCTGTACGCGCGCCCCCACGACGTCGCCGCCCTGCTCGGCGCCGCCGCCCGCCTGCGTGGCGCCCACGACCCCACCGACCCGCACATCCGAGCACTCCGCACCCGCACGCAGGCGATTCTCGGCGAGCCGGACTTCACCACGGCGTACGGCGGCGGCTGGGAACTCGACGTGCCTGCCGCGTGGGACCGGGTCGATCCGGCGTTGCTGCTGGACGGGTGAGCCGGTTGTCCACGTGCGGGCGGGTGCGGGCGGCGTATCCCGGCAAGGGCTTCGAGTCCTCGGCTCGCTTGGGGCGTCGCCGCTGGACCATGGGAGCCACGAGGCCTGGGTGCCGCCGACTGACCCACCGGGCGCTATGGGCGCAGGGCCGAGTTGTTCCCTGCCAGGGTCCGCAGCAGGGCGTGCTGACGGCGCACCTGGTCGCGGCCGCGGTAGGGCTCGCGGCGGCCCTCGTACTCACTGGACAGCCAGCCCCGCCACCCGGCCGCGCGCAGGGTGGCGAGGATCTCCGGCCAGGGGATGTGCAGGTCCGTGAGGTGGTCGTCGATCTCGAAGAACTTCGCCTGGATGAAGTGCACGTGCGGCAGTACGTCGGCCAGGTCGCTCATGGGGACGGCGAGGGGTTCCAGGAAGACGGGCCGCTTCTTGCCCTCGAAGCCCTCGTGACCGTCGTCGACCGGCTCCGTCTGGAAGATGCCTGTGTCGATGAGCAGCTTGAAGTGCTCGCTGCCGGTCCGGGCGATGAAGTCGAGGTACGCCTGGGTCACGGGGTGCTTGATCGGGGTGGGGCTGTGGATCTCCGGGCAGATGACGATGCCGAGGTCGGCCGCGAGGTCGAGGACCCCTTCGACGGCGGGCTGCCAGACAGGGTGCGGGTCGAGTTCGGGGGTGACGACGCCGAACTTCGGGCGGATCGAGGTGAAGCCGAGCAACTGGGCCATGCGCAGGTCGCGTTCGAGCTGGGCGCGGGCCTCCTCGACGGTGAGGTCCCGCGTCCGCCACATGGCGGTGTCGACCCAGGAGCCGTAGTTCGTCGGGGTGAGCCCGTACCGGTCCAGGAGCCGGTGCCAGGTGTCGATCCAGGCCGGGTCGGGGTGCGGGTAGCCGGGGACGTTGCCCTCGCCGAGGATCTCGATGCCCTTCGCACCGAGGTCGGCGATGTCGGCCATGGCGTCCTCCAGGCTCATGGAGGTGTAGAGGTCGCCGGAGTAGCTGTAGAGCGAGATGCCGTAACGCAGTCTGTGGCCGTCGGTGTCGGCGGGCACGATCGTGGTGGTGGCGATGGAGCGGAACACCGACGGTCCGGCGATCGCGGGGATGTAGGGCCGGCGGAGGTGGACGGCGACCTCGACGTGGTGGACGCCCGCGCTCAGGCCGCCGGGATGGGGGACGTACAGCGTGGCGGTCTCGTCGAGCTGCCACCGTACGTCCGTCGAGGCGCGCAGTTCGCCGAGAGTGAAGGTGCGGCCCTGAAGTGTCCAGTGCTGTGCCTCTCGGGGGAAGGTCCGGCCGTCGACGACGATGTCGGCTCCGTCGACGAGACTGCCCGCGACGCCGCGGTAGTTGGGGTTGCGCAACTGGAGCTGGAAGCCCGTGACACCGGTGCCGTCGGTCCTGTTGGCGAAGCCTCGCTGCTGGATGATCGGGCGTTCGAGCATGGTCGTCCTTCGTGGCTGGTTGGTGCTGGGTGGAAAGGCTGGTCGGCGACCGGGTGCCTTCGTCATGCGGGGCGCTTTTCCAGGGCGTACAGGCTCATGCAGGCGGCCTGCACCAGGCAGAGCAGGGCGGGAAGCCCGATGAAGGCCCATTCGATGGCCTGGCCGGCCTCGGCGGAGACATGTCCGGCGCGGTATCCGCCCCAGGCGAGCGCCCAGGCGAAGAAGGATCCGCCGAGCGCGGTGCCGACCTTGGTGGCGAAGCTGTAACCGGCGTACAGCAGGCCCTCGTCGCGGCGGCCGGTGAGGGTCTCGTGGTGGTCGATGGTGTCCGAGACGAGCGCCGGCGCGGCGACGAAGCCGAATCCGCCGAGCAAGTTGGCGAGGAGGAAGACCGCGATGAAGACCGCCGGCTGTCCGTCCAGGAAGAAGAGGACGACGTAGAGGACGGCTGTGGCGACGAGGCCGAGGTTGATGCCACGGCGCTTGCCGGTGCGGCGCAGGACCCAGGGGGTGACGAGGGAACCGGCCAGCGCGGAGACGGAGAAGGCGAGCAGGATGTAGCTCGTGGCCCAGGTGTCGTCGAGGACGTCACGGGCGTAGTAGACGGCTCCGGCGGTGATGATGCCCAACCGGACGAAGGCGGCGAGGGACGCGGCGCTCACGCCGAGCCAGTGGCGGTTGCGAGACAGGGAGGCGAGGGCGCTCATGGAAGTGGTCTCGCGGGGGGCCGGCGGGGCGGGGCATTCCCGGCACAGCAGGGCGACGACCCAGTAGAGCAGCGTGCCGACTGTGCCGAGGACGACGGCCATGCCCATGAAGCCTCGGGCGCGGTCGGCGCCGCCGATGGCTCCGACGAGCGGCATGACGGCGAGGGATACGACGATCAGGCCCAGGGAGGCGCCGACGAACCGGTAGCCGCTCATCTTGAGGCGGGTGTCGGCGTCGTCGGTGAGCATGGGGAGCATCGCGCCGTAGGGGACGTTGACGAGCGAGTGGCACACGCCGACGGCGACGAAGGTGACCACGGCCCAGATCACCCCATTGGTGCCGGTGCCGGGCGAGGTGAACGCCAGGGCGAAGGCGAGGCCGAGGAGAGGTGCGGCAAAGATCAGGTAGGGGCGGGCGCGGCCGAAACGGCTGCGGGTGCGGTCGACGGCCAGGCCGACCAGGGGGTCGATCACGGCGTCCGCGATCCGGCCGACCAGCAGGACGGTGCCGGCGGTGGCGGCGGCCAGGGCGGCGACGTCCGTGTAGAAGTACAGCAGGAAGGCCGTGAGGGTGGTCCAGGTCAGGTTGGACGCCAGGTCGCCGAGTCCGTAGCCGAACTGGGCTGGGCGACCCAGGGGCCGCGGCTCGGCAGAGGACCGGGCGGCCACGCCGGTGGCGGGTGAGGGAACGGCACTCATCGTCGAGTCCCTTCGGGAGAATGGGGCTGGCCGCCACGTGCTCGGGCACAAGGCATGGGGACGGACGGGCGGCTGCCGGTGACTGCGGCGGGCCTCGTCGTGAGTCCGCTCGCTGCCGTCGGAACTTATGCATGCCGTAGACATAAGTCAATGGTCCACGTCATACCTGTGTCCGACATGAGCACATGAACACCCTGATCCGCTGGTCCCGAGACACCTCCGGCCCGGGCCGGCCCCGTACGTCGGCGCACGCCGACCCCGTACGGGGGATCCGCGTCGGAGCCGCCCCCGAGACCTGTGCCTGTCACCCGGAGGCCGTCAGATCCCGCCCACCAGCCGCGCCGGATCAACCGATGAGGGCCTTCCGCCCGGCGCCCACGCGGCCAGCGCGTCCGCCGACAGGAGGGCGTCGACGGCGAGGTGCGCGCCGCCCGCCACTCCTGCGGTGTCACCGGCGACGGAGGCCCGCACGGCCAGGTCCGCCGAGGCCAGCGGCAGGGCGCGACTGCGTACGGTGTGGTCGACGACGCGCAGGAAGGTGTCCGCGCCGGTGACCGCGCCACCACCGAAGACCAGCACGTCGGGATTGTAGAAGTTGACCAGGGCGGCCATCAGGCTGCCGATGCGCTCACCGGCGCGCGCCACCGCGGTCAGGCACCACGGGTCCCCCGCCACGACTCCCTGCCCGATGTCGGCGGGCGTGATCTCCCCGGTCGTCCGGTGGATGTCCGCCAGAAAGCGGCTGCGGCCCTCGTGGACGGCGGTGACCGCGTCCCGGGCCAGCGCCCAGCCGCCCGCGAGCGCCTCAAGGCACCCGGTCCGACCGCACCGGCACATCACGGAGTTGTCCTCCAGCACGCGCGCGTGCCCGATGTCACCAGCCGCGCCCTTGCTGCCACGGTGGACCGCACCCCCGCTGACCAGGCCTGCGCCGATGCCGGTGCCGGCCTTCACGAAGATCATGTGCTGGTCGTCGGCCAGCCCGGTGGCCCGGGCCTCGCCGAGGGCGAGCAGGTTGGCGTCGTTGTCGACCCAGACCGGTACGCCGTGCCGCTCCTGGAGCCGTCCCCGGATGTCGAAGCCGTCCCAGCCGGGCATGATCGGCGGCTGCGAGGGCCGCCCCGTTGCGAACTCCACGGGACCGGGTACACCGATCACCACGGCCCACAGTCGCGCCGGATCGCGGTCCTTCAGCAGCGCCTCGAACTGGCCGCCGAGGAACTCCAGGGTCTCCTCGGGGCCGCGCGCGACGGGCCACTCCAGATGCCGGTGGTCCAGCACCCCGGCGTCGAGGTCCGTGACGGCCGCGTCGAGCGCAGCGGCGCCGAGCACCGCCGAGAGCACCAGGCCCTCCTCGGAGCGGAAGCGCAACCGACGGGGCGCCCGGCCGCCGCTCGACGGACCGGTGTCGGCGTCCTCCAGCAGTCCCAGCGCGATGGCCTCCTCGACCCGCTGGGAGATCACGGTGCGTCCCAGCAGGGCGGCGGCCCCGAGTTCGGGACGGGTCCGTGCCCGGTTGCGGCGCACGAGGCCCAGAACGGTGGCGAGAGCCTCGTACTGATCGACTGCGGTGGGGGTTCGGCGCGTCATGACGACATCATCCCGCACTTCTGCCGTGACGGAACACACCCTTGACTACTTTTGCACGTCACGTGCAATAGTGCTCCGTGTGCACACCCACACCCACCCCAAGATGAGGCGGAGGCTGCCATGACGCAGCAGGTACGGGCCGCGATCGTAGGTACGGGCTTCATGGGGTCCGTCCACGCCCGCGCCGTCACGGCGGCCGGCGGCCGGGTCCAGTTCGTCTCCGGGAGCTCGCCCGCCCGCGCCCGCGAACGCGCTGCCACCGTCCCCGGCGCCGAACCGGCCTCCTACGAGGACGTGCTGGCCTCGGACGTGGACATCGTCCACGTCTGCACACCGAACCACCTGCACCACGACATGGCCCGGCGGGCGCTGGAGGCCGGGAAGCACGTGGTCTGCGAGAAACCGCTGGCGGTCTCGGTCAAGGAGGCGGCCGACCTCGTGGAGCTCGCCGCGCGCACGGGCCGGGTCGCCACCGTCCCCTTCGTCTACCGCTTCTACGCCTCGGTTCGGCTGGCCCGCGCGCTGATCGCGGCCGAGGAGCGGGGGCCGTGGCTGCTGCACGGCTCCTACCTCCAGGACTGGCTGGCCGATCCGGCGGCCGACAACTGGCGGGTGGACACCGGCAGCGGTGGCGACAGTCGGGCCTTCGGTGACATCGGCATCCACTGGTGCGACCTCACGGAGTTCGTCACCGGGCAGCGCATCACGGCCGTCCAGGCCACGCTCGGCCGCGCCCACCCGGTCCGCGCCGGCCGGGCGGTCGGCACCGAGGACGGCGGAGTGGTCTCCTTCCGCACCGACGCCGGCGCACTGGGTTCCCTGGTGATCAGCCAGGCCAGCGCCGGGCGCAAGAACCGGCTGTGGTTCTCCTTCGACGGGCCGGACGCCAGTTACGCCTTCGACCAGGAGAAACCCGAACATCTCTGGGTCGGCGGCCGGGACACCGACCGCGTGCTCAGCCGCGATCCCGCCCGCGCCGGAGGACGCCCGGACGCGCTGCCGCCCGGCCATCCGCAGGGCTATCACGAGTGCTTCGCCGACTTCGTCGCCGACACGTACGCCGCCGTGCGCGGCGAGAGCGTCGACGGCCTGCCGACCTTCGACGCCGGGTTGCGCGCCGCCCGCCTGACGCAGGCCGTGCTCGACTCCGCCGCCGATGACGCCGCTTGGACGGAGATCCCCGTATGAAACTCGGCATGCTCACCGCCTGTCTGCCCACCTGGCCGCTGGAGCGGGTTGCCCACTGGGCCGCGCGGACCGGTTACGAACGCCTGGAGGTGGCCGTCTGGCCGGGCACCGGAGGACGCGACTTCGAAGCGTCGCACATCGAGGTCGCCCGATTCGACGGGAGGGAACGCGAGCGCGTTCAGCGGCTGCTGGACGACAACGGGCTGGAGATCTCAGCTCTGGCCTACTACGAGAACAACCTGCACCCCGACCCCGCCCGTCGCGCCGAGATCCGCACTCACCTCAAGCACGCCGTCGAGGCCGCCCAAGCCCTCGGCGTGCCCAGTGTCGGCACGTTCATCGGTCGCGACCCGTCCCTGAGCGTGCATGAGAACCAGCGCGAGGCGGAACGGATCCTGCCCGAACTCGTCGATCACGCGGGTGAACGCGGGGTCAAGCTGATCATCGAGAACTGCGTGATGGAGGGCTGGCACCCCGACGGCCACCCCGGCAACATCGCCTACTCCCCCGAGTTGTGGGAGTGGATGTTCTCCCTCGGCCTCCACCTCAACTGGGACCCCTCGCACCTGATGTGGCTCGGCATCGACCCGCTGGCCACTGTCCTGCCGTACGCGGACCGGATCGTGCATGCCCAGGCCAAGGACATCGAGCTGGACCCGGTGGCCCGCAACCGCTACGGATTCTTCGGCACCACCGACAAGAAGGGCGATCCCTGGGCCACCGGCTGGTGGCGCTACCGCGTCCCGGGCCGCGGACAGGTCGACTGGACCCGTGTCGTCGACCGCCTCTACGACGCCGGCTTCACCGGCACTCTGTCCGTCGAGCACGAGGACCCGCTGTGGGGCGGCACGCCGGAGAAGGTCTGCCGGGGCCTGGCCATTGCCCACCAGACCCTGCGCCCCCTCGTCGTGGCCTGAGCCTGTCCTGCCGCCGTGCCTTGACCTCGTCTTCCCTGCCGTGGCTCGACCCCATCCTCGGCGTCGTCGCTCACTCCGCCCCCCTTCGTGGCTGAACCCGTCCTCTCCTCGTGGCCCGACCCTCATTCCCGGAGCCCTCCATGTCCCTCCCCACCGCCGACGCCTACGACCTCGTCGTCGTCGGCAGCGGTCCCACCGGCAGTGCCTACGTACGCGAGGTGTACGACCACCACCCCACCGCCCGCGTTCTGCTCCTGGACGCCGGCCCGCGCCTGACCGAACGGCCCGGCCGTCACGTAAAGAACATCGCCGACCCCGACGAACGCGCCCGAGCGCAGCACTCCTCCGAAGGCCCGGGCCCGGCAGGCCGGCCCGGCACCCGGCTCCTGGGCTCACCCGACCTGCCCGCGGCCGCCCTGTCCACCAACATCGGCGGCATGGGCGCCCATTGGACGGGTGCCTGTCCCCGGCCCGGTGACGGCGAGCGCATCACCTTCGTCCCGGCCGCCGAGATGGACGCCCACCTCACCCGGGCCGAACAACTGCTGCGGGTCGACACGCGCGCCTTCGAAGGGGCGCCCTTCGCCGACGAGGTCCGCGCCCGGCTCTCCTCCTTGTTCGACTCCGGACGGCCGGAGCACCGGCGGGTCGCCCCGATGCCCCTCGCCGTCACCCGACGCCCCGACGGTGCCCACACCTGGAGCGGCACCGACGTCGTGCTCGGCCCGGCGGCGGACGATCCGCGCGTGGAGATCGCCGACCGCTGCCTGTGTCTGCGCGTCGTCGTGGACGACGGCACGGCGAACGGTGTCGCGGTGCGGGACCTGGTCACCGGGCAGGAACGGGTGATTGCCGCGCGGGCTGTCGTCGTAGCGGCGGACGCCCTGCGTACCCCGCAACTGCTGCACGCCTCCGGCGTCCGCCCACCGGCCCTCGGCCGCTACCTGAACGACCAGCCGCAGATCGTCCACGCCGCCCGGCTGCCCGACGACCTCGTCACCGCGCACCGCGCCGTCACCGGCCGCACCCGCGACGAGGACGGCGCCATCGTGCTGCAGAGCGGCGTGAGTTGGGTGCCGTACACCGATGTGCACCCCTTCCACGGCCAGGTGATGCAGCTCGACGCGTCACCCGTGCCGCTCGCTGACGACGTCGACCCGGCACCGGGCACGATCGTCGGCCTGGGCTGGTTCTGCGCGAAGGACATCAGCGCGGAGGACCGCGTGGCGTTCGACGATGACACGGCCGACGCGTACGGGATGCCCGCCCTCCGCATGCACTACCGCTACACCGGGCGCGATCTCGCCACCATCGAGGAGGCCAAGAAGGCGGTCGCCGAGGCAGCCAACGCCGTGGGCATCCCACTGGACGAGAAGCCGGTGCTGCTGCCCGCGGGCAGTTCGCTGCACTACCAGGGCACCACACGCATGGGTCCCACCGACGACGGCACCAGCGTCTGCGACAGCCACAGCCGGGTCTGGAACGTCAGCGGCTTGTGGGTCGCGGGCAACAACGTCATCCCGACCGCCACCGCCTGCAACCCGACGCTGACTTCCGTAGCCCTCGCGGTGCGGGGCGCCGGAGCGCTCGTGGAACATCTGCGCGCAACCGCCGGGTACGGCACGACGGACCGCCGGGCGACCGCCTGAACCGTCTGAAGCAACGGGCGGGGTGGTGGTCCCGCGACCGTGCGAACCGTGGCCGTCCCGGACGCATTCAGCCGTGGTGACGTCGTCGCGTTCTCGGTACACCGTCCCGTACCGGTGAAACCGCGACCTCCGGCAGGTCTGTATCACCAAGACCTGATCGGAAGGACCGAACATGACCGTCGCCCCGCCCCCCAAGGCACCGGCGTCACTGCCGTGGGTACTGGTGCTGACCGCGGTAGCCGCACTCGTGGTGGCACTCGACCAACTCGTGGTCGCCACCGCGCTGCAGACGATCCACCACGACCTGGGCGCCTCGATGACGAGCCTGGAGTGGACCGTCAACGCCTTCAGTCTGAGCTTCGCCGCGCTCATGATCCCCGGCGCCGAACTCGGCGACCGGATCGGCCGCAAACGGACCTACATCCTCGGCCTGGTCGTCTTCGCGCTCGCCTCGGCCGCCTGCGCCCTGGCGCCGAACATCGGACTTTTGATCGCCGCCCGCGTCCTCCAGGGCGCCGGCGGGGCCATGATCTCGCCGGCGGCGCTGGCGCTGCTGACCGCGGCCGCGCCGCCGCACAAGCGCGGCTCGGTCATGGGCGTCTACGCTGCCGTGATGGGTCTCGCCGTCGTCGGCGGTCCGCTCGTCGGCGGTGCCGTCACCCAGGGCCTGGCCTGGCAGTGGATCTTCTGGATCAACGTGCCGGTCATCGCGTTGGTCATCCCGTTCGCGGCGGCCAAGCTCACCGAGGCGAAGGGGAAGCCCGTCCCCGTCGACTATGTGGGCATTGTTCTGGTCGCGGCCTCGATGTTCGCCCTGGTGTGGGCGCTGGTCCGCTCGGGCCCGGCGGGCTGGGCCGGTGGGGAGGTACTCGGCACGCTGATCGGCGGTCTCGTCCTGCTCGCGGTGTTCGTCGGCTGGGAACGGCGGGCCGCCGAGCCGATGCTGCCGATGCGCCTGTTCCGCGTCCCCGCCTTCGCCGCCGGCAACCTCTCGACCCTCCTGCTGACGGCGTCCCTGTTCAGCACGGTGTTCTTCCTGGCCCAGTACCTGCAGATCTCGCTCGGCCACTCGCCGCTGGGCGCCGGGGTCAGGTTCCTGCCGTGGACGGTGCCGCTGTTCTTCGTCGCGCCCCTCGCCGGCCGGCTGCTGGACCGTATCGGCCCGCGCTGGCTGATCTCGTCGGGACTGTTCCTCCAGGGCGCGGGACTGGTGTGGCTGGGCGTCAACGCCCACCAGCACGACTCCTACTCCTCCTCGGTCGCCGCACTGATCATCTCCGGCCTCGGGACGTCGATGGCCATCCCCGCCCAGCAGAGCGCGGTGATGACGTCGGTGCCGCCGCAGGCGATGGGCAAGGCCGGCGGCACCTTCAGCACGGTCCGCCAACTCGGCGGCGCCCTGGGCATCGCCGTCCTCGCCGCGGTCTTCGCGGCCCACGGCAGCGACCGGTCGCCGGAGCAGTTCGCGGACGGCTTCTCGGCGGCCATCATCACGTCCGCGGTGCTCGCGTTCGCCGGGGCCGCCGCGGGCATCCTCACCCCGGGCCGCACACCCGGCGCCCGGCGCACCGCGCAGCACCCGGCCGCTCCCGCCTCCCAGGAGGAACTCGGTGTCCGTTGAGAGCCACCGCACGGGCGAGGAGTTCACCCGCCTCGCCGACCCGTATCAACAGGAGCTGCTCGCGCACTGCTACCGCATGCTCGGGTCGTTCCAGGACGCCGAGGACCTCGTCCAGGAGACGCTGCTCCGCGCCTGGCGCGGGTACGACAACTTCGACGAACGGTCGTCGCTGCGCACCTGGCTGTACCGGATCGCGACCAACGCCTGTCTGACCGCCCTGCGCAGCAACCACCGGCGCGTCCTGCCCTCCGGCCTGGGCGCCGCGACGGACAGCCCCGAGACCGCCGACCTGTCGCGGGCGGACGCGCTGCCGTGGCTCGGGCCGATCCCCACCCACCGGCTCGGCGACCCGCGGGACGACCCCGCGGGCATCGCGGCGCTCCGCGACAGCACCCGGCTCGCACTCATCGCCGCCTTCCAACGGCTGCCCGCCCGGCAGCGGGCCGTCCTGATCCTGGTCGACGTGGTCGCCTTCCGTCCCGCGGAGGCCGCCGACTTCCTCGGGATCACCGTCACCGCCGCCCGCAGTCTTCTGCAACGCGCCCGCGAGACGCTGGCCCAGGACGTGCCGGACGAGGAGGAGACCGCGTCGCGCTCCACGGCCGACGCGGCACTCGACGAGAAGGTCGTGCGGCAGTACCTGCGGGCCTTCGAGACTTCGGACACCGCCGCTCTGGCGGAGCTGCTGCGCTCGGACGTCGAGTACGAGATGCCGCCGATCCCGACCTGGTTCCTCGGCCGCGCGGCCGTCGTGGACCACCTGAACCGCCGGGCCTTCACCCGACCGCACCGCTCCCTCGCGACCTCCGCCAACGGCTGCCCGGCGGTGGCGACCTACAGCCCGGCGGGGGACGGCTCGTTCGTCCCGCACGGCATCCACGTGCTGGAGGTCCGGGACGGTCTGATCGCACGGATCGTGGTCTTCCTCGACGCCGCGCTGTTCCCGTCGTTCGGGCTTCCCGCGTCGCTCCCCGGCTGGGCGACGCAGTGAGCGGGGCGGGACCTCGCGGCCTCCTGCCGGGTTGGCCTGACAGGGTGGCGATGGCCCCGTACCCGCCCGTCAAGCCTCTCATCTGCGGTGATGACTGCTAGCTTCGCGAGCTGATCCGAGGACCCCGCATGCCTTCGGCATGGCCGGGACCGCGACCGCGAGGCGAAGGTGATGGTGTGAGGGAAGACGTGGAAAGGCCAGAAGCCGAGGGTGCGTTCAGGCGCAGGAGTTTCCTGGCCACCACCGCGGTGGCGGCCGGTGCGCCGGCCATCGCGGCAGCCGCGCCCGCGTCGGCCGCCGCGGGCACCCGCGGCGGCCCGTCCGAACCGGTGCCGCCTGGTTCCGTGGCGCGCCTGCTGGCCGTGCCCGAGGCCGGCCGCGGCATCGAGTGGCTGCGATCGGCGCTCCAGGTCGCCGTGGAGCTGGAACTGTCCACCATCCCGCCCTACCTGTGCGGCTGGTGGTCGATCGGGGACCGCGGCTCCCACGCCGCCCGACTGATCCGGCGCATCATCGACGACGAGATGTACCACCTGGGCGTGGTGTGCAACCTGCTCGTGGCCGTGGGCGGGCGGCCCCGGATCAAGGCGGCCGCGCCCGCCTACCCCGGCCCGCTGCCCGGCGGCGTACGGTCCGAGGTGACCGTGTACCTGTCGGGTCTGACCAAGTCCCTGGTGCACATGATGATGACCATCGAGGCCCCGGAGGAGCCGCTCGCCCTCAGCGACACGGCCACGCACACGGTCGGCTCGTTCTACGGCGCGATGCTGGACGGTTTCCGGTCCGTGAGCCCGGAGTTGTCGGGCCATGGGCAATTGAGCGCGCGCATCGGCACCGACGAGCTGCGTCCCGTCGAGACCCTCCTCGACGTGGAGCGCTCGATCGACATCATCCGGGAACAGGGCGAGGGCACGAGCAGCTCCCCGGCCGACTCCTTCTCGGACGACCACCCGGCCCACTACTACGCCTTCGCCGAGATCTACCACGGCCGGCAACTGCGTCAGACCGCCGAGGGCTGGACGTTCACCGGGGCACCCGTTCCGTTCCCGGACGCCCGCCCCATGGCTCGGGTCCCGGTCGGCGGGTGGCCCCGGCCGTCGACACCGGTGCGGCAGCTCCTGGACCGGTTCGACAACACGTACACCACCCTGCTGACCTCCCTCGACGCGGCCTGGTCCGACGGCGGGCCCCGCGCCCTGGGCGCGGCCATCCACGCCATGCGCTCCCTGGAGCAGCCCGCGGTACGGCTCATGGAGACCGAGATCCCCGGGACCCGCAGCACGTACGGCCCGCAGTTCCACCCGCGCGCCTAGCGAGGGCAGCGACCCGGTACCGACTCCGCACGGCCTCCGCCGAGCTCGCAGCGCGCTACGCCCGCGCCCTGCAAGCCCGTTGCGGAGGCACACCCTTGTCGCCCCCCTGTCGTCCCGTTGTCGTCAGCTCCGGGTGCGTACCAGCAGGTACAGGAAGTACGGCGTGCCGATCAGGGCTGTCATCAGGCCGGCGCCGAGTTGGGCCGGTGCGATGACGGTGCGGCCCAGGAGGTCGGCCGTGCACACGAGGGCGGCACCGAGGAGGGTCGCCGTGGGCAGGACGCGTGCGTGGCGGCGGCCGATGAGGGCGCGGGCCGCGTGGGGGGCGATCAGGCCGACGAAGGAGATGGTGCCCGCCGCGGCCACCGCGCTCGCGCTGAGCAGGACGGCGGTGGCGAGGAAACCAAGGCGGGCCCGGCCGGGGCGCAGGCCCAGGAGGGCGGGGGTGGCGTCGTCGAGGGAGATCAGGTCGAGTTCGGTGCGGCGGGCCGCGGCCACGACGACGCCCAGCAGGAGCGCGCCGGCGACCGGCAGGGTGTCGGGCAGGGTGCGGCCGTAGGTGGAACCGGACAGCCAGGTCAGGGCCTTGGTGGCGTTGAAGGGGTCCGTCAGCAGGATCAGCAGGCTGATGAGGGCGCTGGTCGCGGCGGACACCCCCACCCCGACGAGGACCAGCCTGTTGTGCCCGAACCCGCCGCGGGCGGCCAGGCCGAAGACGACCGAGGCGGTGACCGCGGCTCCCGCGAACGCCGCGCCGGCCACGGCCCAGGAGCCCGGCGACGACGCCGTGGTGACGAGCAGGACCGCGCCGAGCGCAGCGCCCCCGGAGACGCCGAGAATGCCCGGTTCGGCGAGCGGGTTGCGGGTGACGGCCTGGACCAGGGTGCCGGACAGGGCGAGGGCGGCACCGGCGAGCAGCGCCGCCAGGACCCGGGGCACGCGGGTGTCCAGCACGAAGGAGACGGACGGGACGGCGGTACCGCGCGCCCAGTTGACGACGTCCCCCAGCAGCAGCTTGGTGTCGCCGACGAGCACTCCGGCGACCGTCACGCCGACAAGAGCGGCGAGCAGGACCGCGACCATGGTCAGGTAGGCGGTCCGGCCCACGATCCGCATCCGTTCCGGAGCGCTCGCGGTGGCGGTGTCGCGGACCCGCTGGGCCATGCCGACGAGGAACAGCGCGCCGAGGAGGCTGGTGACGACGCCGGTGGGTATGGCGACCGCGGCGTCGGCGGAGACCGTCGCGCGCAGCAGTACGTCCGCGCCGAGCACCAGGGCGGCGCCGAGCAGTCCGGCCACGGGCAGGCCCAGACGGATGCGGACCAGCGGGCGGACGCGCCGCGCGAGCGGTCGTAGGAGAGCGGGTGCGCACAGGCCGACGAATCCGACGGGACCGGCGAGGGTGACGGCCGCGGCGGAGAGCAGCGCGGCGAGGGCCACGACGGTGATCCGGGTGGCGCGGACCGGGACGCCGAGTCCGTGCGCGGCCTGGTCGCCGAGGGCCAGGGCGTCGATCCGTCGTGCCACCACGAGCAGGCCGAGCAGGGCGAGCGCGGCGACAGGGGCCATCTGTACGACGCCGTCGAAGCCGTTCTGGCTGATGCTGCCCTGGCTCCACTGGTAGAGGCCGTTGGTCTCCTGCGGGAACAGCAGCAGGAGGCCCTCGGTGAGCGAGGTCAGGCCGAGGGTGAGGGCGCTGCCCGCGAGGACGAGGCGGACGGTGCCCGCGCCCAGCCCGGACAGGGACAGGACGACGGTCGCGGCGGCCAGGCCGCCGGCGAACGCCACGCCGGAGGACGCGAGGAGCGGCAGGGACACGCCGGTGACGGAGAGGAGTCCCAGCGCCAGGTACGAACCGGCGTTCACGGCCAGGGTGTCGGGCGCGGCCAGCGCGTTGCGGCTGACGGCCTGGAGGGCCGCGCCCGCCATGCCGAGCGCGGCGCCGACCAGGAGGCCGGCGGCGGCGCGCGGCAGGCGTGAGGCGATCACGACGGAGGCGTCGCCGGGCTCGGCACGGCCGGTGAGTGCCTTGAACACCTCGGAGGCGCCGACGGCCGCCGTGCCCTGGGTGATGTCGAGGATCGCGAGCACGGCGACGAGGACGACGAGCGCGGCCGTCACCGCGCCGGCGCCTGTCCTGACGGCGACGGCCGGTGAACCGGTGGGTGCGGCGGGGGCGGTGACGGTCATGGCGCTACTTCGTGAGGGCGGTGACCAGGGCGTCGACGTACGCCTCCATGGACGCGGGTCCGCCGAACATCCAGATGCCGTCGGGCAGTCGGTGCACATCGCCCTTCTTCACGAACGGCAGGCCCTTCCACACGGCGTTCTTGGCGAGGTCGGTCGTGAAGGGGTCGCTCTCGCTGTCGTTGCCGATGTAGGCGAAGGTGACGTCGCCGAGTGCGGTCAGTCCCTCGACGTCGGTGGTGGCGAGCCCGTACTTCGCGTCGCCCTTGACGGTCCAGGCGTTCTTCAGGCCGATGGCCTCGTTGACGTCCCCGATCAGGGAGCCGCTGGTGTACGGCCGTATGGAGACCTGGTTGGAGGCGACGTAACCGTCGGCGAAGGCGATCTCGTGTCCGGCGAGCCCGGCGTCGGCGAGCGCCTTCTTCCCTTCGCTGATCTTGGCGTCGAAGTCCTTCTTCACCTGCGTGGCCTTGTCGGTGGTGCCGGTGGCCTCGGCGATGAGGTCGAGGTTCTTCTTCGTCCGGCCGATCTGGTCGGTGGCGTCGGCGGACTGGATCTCCAGGACGGGGGCGATCTTCCGCATCTGCTTGACGGCGGCGGGCGTCAGGTCGGTGGTGGCGACGATGAGGTCCGGGGAGAGGGAGGCGATGGTGTCCATGCTGGGCTCGCCGCGGGTGCCGATGTCCTTGGGCGTGCCGGTCAGCGGGGCGGAGGCGTCCCAGGCGGTGTAGCCCTTGACGTCGGCGACGCCCACGGGGGCGACGCCGAGCGAGACGAGGTGCTCGACGACGTCCCACTCGGTGGCGACGACCTTCTCGGCGGGCCCGTCGAGCGTCACCTTGGCACCCGTGGCGTCGGTGAGGGTGAGGGCGCGGGTGCTGGGGGCCGTGTCCGTGGCGGCGGGCTCGGTCGTTCCGCAGCCGGCCAGGGCGAGGGCGGCGCACGCGGCGGCGAGGGCGATCAGGGGGCGTCTCATGAGGTGGTACTGAGCCTTTCGATGCGGGCGTGGTGGCGGCCGACCGCGCGGGTGCGCAGCCGGCCCGTCAGGGGGTCGGTGTCCACGTCGACGCGGATGCCGTAGACGTCACTGAGGCGGTCGGCGGTGAGGACCTCGGCGGGCGTGCCGTCGGCGACGATCCGTCCGGCGTGCAGCAGGGCGACGCGGTCGGCGACGGCGGCCGCCTGGTCGAGGTCGTGCAGGACGACGCCGACGGCGATGCGGTGGTCGTCGGCGAGGTCCCGGATCAGGTCGAGGAGTTCGACCTGGTAGCGCAGGTCGAGATAGGTGGTGGGTTCGTCGAGGAGGAGGACGCCGGTGTCCTGGGCGAGGCAGCTCGCGAGCCAGACGCGCTGGAGCTGGCCGCCCGAGAGGTGTTCGGCTCCCCGGTCGGCGAGGTCCTCGACGTCGGTCAGGGCGAGCGCGTGCCGTACGGCTGCCGGGCCGTCCGGGTCCGCCCGGCCCCAGCGGCCGCGGTAGGGGTAGCGGCCGAACTCCACGATGTCCCGCACGGTCAGCCCGCTCGGGGTGGGCCTGCCCTGGGTGAGCAGCGCCACGCGGCGCGCGAACTCCCGTGCGGTGAGGGCGAGTCCGTCGGTGGGGCCGCTGTCGTCGGTGTCCAGGGTGATCGTGCCGGTGCGGGCGCGCTGGAGGCGCGCGAGCGTGCGCAACAGGGTGGACTTGCCGCTGCCGTTGGGGCCGACGAGAGCGGTCACGTCGCCGGGCCGGAGCGTGATCGCAGCGTCGTGGACGACGTCGGTGCCGTCGTACGCCACCGTCACGCCACGCGCGCTCAGCTCGGTTCTCTCTTCACCAGAACTCACGAATGAAGGTTAGCCTAACCTTAGTAAGTCGAGTCCCAGCGGGGTGCGACTTAGCTTAGGCTAACCTTCCCCCATGGCGAAGACCCCCAGGCTGATGCCCGAACACCCCCGGATGTTCCGTGCCGAAGTCCTCCGCACGCGGCGCATCTCTCCCTCCATACAGCGCGTGACCGTCACAGGAGAGGACCTGCACGAGTTCCCGTGGCAGGGATACGACCACTGGTTCCGCCTCTTCCTGCGACTTCCCCACCAACAGCGGCTGCGGCTCCCGGAGTTCACCGGATCGCGCTGGTGGCAGCCCTACCTCGCCATCCCCGAGGAGGAGCGGCCGCACTGCGCCAACTACACCGTGGCGGACTTCCGACCGGAGGCGGCCGAACTGGACATCGACTTCGTCGTGCACCTCTCCCCCGCCGGCGAACTGGAGGGCGGGGCCGCCATCTGGGCCTGTGCCGCCCGTCCCGGCGACGCGCTCGCCCTGCTCGACCAGGGTGTCCTGTTCGACTGCCCGTCCGATGCCTCACAGGTCCTGGTCGTCGCCGACGAGACCGGACTGCCGGCCACGACCGGCATCCTGCGTTCACTGCCGCGCGAGACCGTGGGCAGGGTGATCCAGGAGGTGCCCACCGCCGACGACATCCGCACGCTCGACGCACCCGACGGGGTGAGCGTGACGTGGGTGGTCCGCGACGATCCCGACTCGGTGCCCGGTACTGGCGCTCTGCGCGAACTCCTGCGGCACCACCGGGTAGAGGAGAGCGGCTACGGATTCGTCGTCGGCGAGTCGGCACTGGCCACACAGGGACGCAGGCACCTGCACCGGGCGGGGCTGCCCAAGGACCGGATCTTCTTCTCCGGCTTCTGGAGGCACGAGACACGTCAGGCCGCGTGAGCCGGTGGTCGGGTGGGGCAGTGCCGGTCGGACGACCGTGACACCGTCCCGCCGGGACGCAAGTCGCCCACGGGGCGCCCAGGTGACAGACACATTCGGCGCGGCAGGACACCTCGGGTGTGCGATCTTCACGCGGACACTATGAACACAATCGAGCGACACGTAGTGCGCGGACGCCTGCGTTCCTAACATCGCACCGCTCGGCGCGATGGTGCGCCACCGATGTTCAGGAGCACTGCTGTGACTCGCTCAGGTCGGACCCGTCTCATCCCCCGTCTTCTCAGGTCCCGCGCACGACGCTCCGTGACGCTGGCCACCGGTGTCGCAGGTCTCGTCGCCGGATCCCTCAGCGGCATCGGTCCGGTTCAGGCGGCCACCGCGCCGGTCTCCTGCCCGGCGAACCTGGCGCAGAAGGCCACCTGTTACACCGGCCAGGACTCCAACGGCGCCTTCTACGCGATCGCAGTGCCCAAGCAGTGGAACGGCTCGCTCGTCGTGCACGCCCACGGCGGTCCCGACCTGGGCGAGGGCTCCGACCCCGAGCGCAGCCTCGGCGACCTGGAACGCTGGTCGGTGATGGTGGACCAGGGCTACGCCTGGGCCGGCTCGTCCTACCGTCGCGGGGGTTACGGGACCCGCATGGCCGCGGCCGACACGGAGAACGTCCGCCGGCTCTTCGTGCGCGAGTTCGGCCGGCCCGAGCGGACCTTCGTACACGGGCAGTCCTGGGGCGGGAACGTCGCCGCCAAGGTCGCGGAGGTGTACGGCAGACACGGCTCCTACGACGGTGCCCTGCTCACCAACGGAGTCCTGGGCGGCGGCTCACGCGGCTACGACTACCGAGTCGACCTCCGCGTGGTCTACCAGTACTACTGCCGGAACCTGCCCCGCCCCACCGAGCCCCAGTACCCGCTGTGGCAGGGACTGCGGCCCACCTCGACCCTGACCACCACAGGACTGCGAGCCCGCCTGGAGGAGTGCACGGGATACGCGTCGGCACCGCAGGACCGCACAGCCCTGCAACAACGCAACCTCGACGACATCCTCGCGGTCACACGTATCCCGGAGCGCACCCTCGAATCACACCTGCGGTTCGCCGTGTTCACGTTCCGCGACATCGTCCACAACCGGCTCGGCGACCGGAACCCCTTCAGCAACACGGGCGTGCGGTACTCCGGTTCACACGACGACAAGGCCCTGAACGCGGGTGTCGAACGGTTCTCCGCGGACCCCGAGGCCCGGCGTGACCTGTCCTACGACAGCGACCTCACCGGCCGCGTCTCCATCCCCGTGCTCACCCTGCACGCCATCGACGACCCCACCGCCTTCATCGAGCACGAGGCCGCCTACCGGGCCACCCTGGAAGGCGCCCACCGCGACAAGCACCTCGTCCAGACCTTCACCACGGAACACGAGCACAGCGAACTGAGCAACGCCGAGTACGCCAACTCCATCACCGCACTGGCCACCTGGGTCCGCACGGGCAAGAAGCCCACACCCCGGTCCGTCGCCGGCTCCTGCGCCGTCTACGACCGCACCTACGGCACGGGGTGCTTCTACGACCCGGACTTCCACCCTCGGCCGTACGCCTCCCGCGTCGAGCCCCGGCCGGGAGGGCTGAAGTGGCCGGCCATGACGGCTCAGCAGGAGAAAGCCTGGAGCCGAATCGACGGAGTCGGGATCGCACCGTAGACACGGCACGCGCTGCGCGGCGGAAGGCCCGGGCCACCTGGTCCGCCCAGCCGTCGCGCAGCAGGCGGCGGGCGAAAAGCGGCAGGCGACAAGAGGCAGGCGGCAGGCGGCAGGCGGCAGGCGGCAGGCGGAAAACGGCTATTGAGGCAGCGGCCTGTCCTGGACGACGTTCTTCATGACCAGGGTCGAGGTCAGGCGCTGGACGCCGGGGAGCCGGGCGAGCTGCTGGTCGTAGAGCTCCTGGAAGGCGGCGAGGTCGGTGGTCGCGACCCGCAGGAGGTAGTCGGGTTCGCCGAACAGGCGCTGTGCCTGCAGTACGTGCGGGATGGCGGCCACGGTCTCCTCGAAGGCGGTGACGGTGTCGGGGGTCTCCCAGCGCAGGGTGGCGAAGACGAGGGCCTCGAAGTGCAGGCCGACGGCGCCTGGGTCCACGACGGCACGGTAGCCGCGGATGGCGCCCTCGCGTTCGAGGTCGCGCAGCCGACGGTGGCAGGGCGAGACGCTGAGCTGCACGCGGGCGGCCAGTTCGGTGACCGTCAGACGGCCGTCGAGCTGGAGTTCAGTGAGAATCTTCCGATCCAAGGCATCCACGGAGAAGATTCTCCCCCACATCCCGCGATCATGAGGTAAAGACGCAAACACTTTCGGGCATATCCGGCCTAGCCTTCCCTCCATCGCACGATGAGAGGGAACGAACGATGCACACGACGACGCTGGCGGCCTTCCTGACCGTGGACCTGCTGCTGGTGTTCACCCCGGGCGCGGACTGGGCCTACGCGATCTCCGCCGGGGTGCGGGGACGTTCGGTCGTTCCGGCCGTCACGGGGCTGGTCGCGGGACACGCGGCCTATGCGCTCGTGGCCGTCGCGGGGCTGGCGGTGATCGTGGCGAGCTCTCCGGCCGCGCTCACCGCCCTGACCGTGGCGGGGGCCGGGTATCTGCTGTGGCTGGGCTGGGGCGTCCTGCGGCAGCCCGCCGCCCCGGCGGCCGCGGGACAGGACACCGGCACCTCCAGCCTGCGGGTACTGCTCAGGGGCGCCGGAATCAGCGGCCTGAACCCGAAGGCGCTGCTGCTGTACTTCGCGCTGTTCCCGCAGTTCATCGACCCCGCCACGGGCTGGCCGGTCGCCGCGCAGACCGGCCTGCTCAGCACGGTGCACCTGACCGCGTGCGCCGTCGTGTACCTCGCCGTCGGCGTCCTGGCCCGCACGGTCCTGAGCGCCCGGCCCTCGGCCGCCTTGGCCGTCACCCGTGTCAGCGGTGCCATGATGATCGCCATCGGCGCCTTCCTGCTGGTGGAACGCCTGGCCGGCTGAGGAACCCGTACCGCGCCACGACCCGCACCCGACGGAGGGCACCCGCATGGGAGACCGGATCGAGCACGACCAGGCGACGCCCGCGGTGCGGAAGCGTATTCAGGACAGCTTCGACCTGCAGGGCCTGATGTCCCACCTCGGCGCGCGTCTCGCCCACATCGGGCCCGGTCGGGTCCACATCGTGCTGCCGGCCCGCCCCGAGGTGACCCAGCAGCACGGCTACGTCCACGCCGGCGCCACCAGCGCCATCGCCGACAGCGCCGGCGGGTACGCCGCGCTCACCCTGCTCGACGAGGACTCCGAGGTCCTCACCGTCGAGTACAAGATCAACCTCCTCGCGCCCGCCGCGGGTGACCACCTTGAGGCGGTGGGCACGGTCGTACGGCCCGGACGCACGCTGACCGTCTGCCACCTGGAGGTGCACGCCGTCCAGGCCGACGGGGCCCGCAAGCTCGTCGCCAGCGGGCAACAGACGTTGATCCGCGTCGACAGGCCCGCCGCCTGACGAACCCGCGCGCGGCGCGTCGTACCGTCACGGCATGCCCAGGCGCTGCCGGTAGGACGGGAGGGGGCCGGCGTTCCGCAGGATGTCGGCGCAGGCCGTGCGGGCGGCGCAGGCCGGGCCCGGATTCCTGGGCGGGAGCAGGGTGTTGTCCGAGAAGGAGAGGCGGTGGGGGTTGCCGCACCCTTCCTCGGGGTGCTGCTGGTCGGCCGGGGGCCAGGCACCGGGGAAGTCCCGTCGTGCCACCCAGGCGGGCACGGCGTCGTCCCAGAAGTTGCCGCGGTAACGCACGTTCTGGACGGGCCTGTTGCCCCACTCCTCACTACAGCCGCCGATGGAGGCGATGTAGTCGTGGACCGTGTTGCCGTCCACGGTGGCCCAGTTGGTGCTGTCGTCGGTGTAGATGCCGACGTTCCAGTCGCCGTGCTTGCTGTCGGTGACCGCGTTGCCGCTGATGAGGGCGCCGTCGGCGAAGGAGGTGCCCTGTTCGCCGCGCAGGTAGATGCCGCCTCCGTCCGCGAGGAGCCGGTTCGTCGCGAAGACGCGGTTGTTCAGGACGCGGTTGCGGCGCATGATGCCGCGCAGGTCGTCGCTGGGCCCGGAGAGGATGCCCGTGTAGGGCACGTCGTCGACCTGGTTGTGCGCGATGGTGGTCTGCCGGGTGGCGGTGTCCCAGATGCCGGAGGCCGCGCGGTACTCCACGCCGATGCGGTGAATCCAGTTGTTGGTGATCCGGTTGCCGCGGTTGGTCCCCTTCTGGTCGGGCGGGACCACTCCCATCAGGATGCCGCCGTCGGAGACATCGGTGATGACGTTGCCGTCGACGACGTTGTACGAGCTGTTCCGGGACAACTCCAGTGCCTGGGCGCCGAGGTGGGTGAACCGGTTGCCCTCCAAGGCAATCCGCTCGGCGGTGCGGAAGGCGACGGTGCCGGGCACCGTGAGCAGCTCCGCGTCCTCACCCGCGCCGGGCCGCAGGTACATGCTCCATGCCGAGGGGAACCCGGCGGGCCGGCTGGGCGCCAGCCAGGTGGCGTACGCGAACGTCAGGCCGCGCAGGGTGATGTCGTGGAGGGGACGGTCCTGCCTACCGGTGCCGGTGAGCAAGGACTCCAGGACCGGGGCGACCACCTCGGCGCGGCGCATGTCCTCCCCGGGTCGCGGGCGGTAGAGCAAGGCGTGGTTTCCCGGCCGGGAGCGGTCGAGGTACCAGCCGCCGGGTGTGCGCGCGAGACTGGGAGAGTTCTCCACACTGTTCGGCGCTTCGAGCAACTCCGATCCTCCGTAGAGGGTTTGAGCCAGATGCCAGCACGGCTGGTCCATGGTGATGCTGGTCCTGCGGCCGCTCGCGGAGACCCCCGCGACTCCGCAGCGGCCCTCTAGATAGCCGGACCGGTAGACGAACTCGATGTCGCCGGGACGCAACCAGGTCCGGGGGACGGTGCTGGTGGTGACGTAACCGGCCCTGGTCGCCTTCAGCGTGCCCGCGAAGCCGGCGCCCTCGCGGGTGAGTCGGGTGGCACGTCGTCCCTGGACGTAGAGCTGGCGGGTCTCCAGCCGGCCCACGTCCGCGCGCCAGAAGCCCTTGAGCTGTCGGTCCGGCCGCCAGTGGGAGATCCGGCGGCCGCCGCTGACGGTCACCTGCTCCTGTCGCGGTGTCCCGTACCCGTACGCCTGGTAGATCACCCGGTGCCCGCCCCGCCCGGAGTCGCCCGCGGCCTCCGACAGGCGCAGGGGTGCCTTGAGGCGGTAGGTCCCTCCGCGCAGGTTCACCACCAGGTCCGACGTCATGCGCGGCGCCCGGGCGCGTACGGCCTGTTGCGCGCGCGCCGGTGTGGCGAAGGGCCGTTCCAGGGTGCCGGGCCAGGAGTCCTTGCCCCAGGGCGCCACGTACATCTGCGCAGGGGTCGCCGGTGTGGGTGGTGAGGCTGCCGCGGGAGACGACACGGCCGCCACCACGAGTCCGATCGCCACCGTCGCCTGCGCCGCCGTGCCGGGTCCGGTCCGGGTACCCAAGATCGCCATGCCGCCTCCTCGATGCAGAGGTCCCACCGTGATCCGGCACGGGTGGGCGCGCAGTCGGCCTGAGGTAGCGGCATCGACGACCAAAGTCGCGATCGGTGGGCCCTTTGGTCGCTGGGGGTCGATCCGGCTGGCGCGTTTCCTCCGGCTTCGCCTACAACTTCTCAACCCATCGATGCCCTGGCGGACTTCTCCGGTCACACCCCTTGACGGCTTTGGTGTAGACCTTTAGGTTCACCAGCCAACAGACCTTTCACGCATGCATCCCCTCCACACATATGTGAACACCCATGTTCACCTCTCACCGCCCGCACTCAGGCGGCGTTCTCCCCCCACCCCTGGACGAAAGGCCCCCCGTCATGCAACGCCTGGCCCTTCGCTGTGCCCTCGCTCTCTCGCTCGGCCTCACCGCCGTGGGCACCCTCGCAGCCCCCTCCGCCTCGGCGGCCACCGGCACGATCACCGGCCTGGCCGGCAAGTGCCTCGACGTGGCCGGCGCGAGTTCGGCCGACGGCACGGCCGTACAGATCTACGACTGCAACGGCACCGCTGCCCAGCAGTGGATCGTCGGCTCCGACGGCACCATCCGGGCGCTCGGCAAGTGCCTCGACGTCACCGGCAGTTCGACGGCCAACGGCGCCCAGCTCCAGCTCTGGACATGCAGCGGCGGTGCCAACCAGAAGTGGACGGTCACCTCCGCGCGCGACATCGTCAACACGGCCGCCGACAAGTGTCTGGACGTCACCGGCAACTCCTCCGCCAACGGCACCCGCACGCAGATCTGGACCTGCACGGGAGCCGCCAACCAGAAGTGGAACGCGCCCGCCGCCGACGGCGGCACGACTCCGCCGGGTTCCGCCCCGATGGCCGTGGCGCCCTACCTCTACAACGGCTGGGGCAATCCGCCCAGCCCTACGACTGTCATGAACGCGACGGGCGTGAAGTGGTTCACGCTGGCGTTCGTCCTGAGCAACGGCTACTGCAACCCGCAGTGGGACGGCGGCCGGGCGCTGACAGGCGGCGTCGACCAGCAGACGATCAACACCGTGCGGGCCAACGGCGGCGACGTCGTCCCGTCCTTCGGCGGCTACAGCGGCAACAAGCTGGAGAGCTCCTGCTCCAGCGCCGGTGAGCTGGCGGCGGCGTACCAGAAGGTCATCAACGCCTACTCGCTGAAGGCGATCGACATCGACCTGGAGGCCGACGCGTACAGCAACGGCACCGTGCAGCAGCGGACCGTGGACGCGCTCAAGACCGTCAAGGCCAACAACCCGGGCATCAAGGTCTACGTCACCATCGGCACCGGACAGAGCGGTCCCGACACCAGCCTGATCAACCGGGCCGCCTCGTCCGGACTGACCGCGGACGCCTGGACGATCATGCCGTTCGACTTCGGCGGCGCCGGCCAGAACATGGGCACCCTCACCCAGCGGGCTGCCGAGGGGCTCAAGACCGCGCTGAAGAACGCCTACGGCTACACCGACGACACGGCCTACCGCCACATGGGCATCTCGTCGATGAACGGCATCACCGACGACCACGAGACCGTCACCACCGCCGACTTCCAGACCATTCTCAGCTACGCGCAGGCCCATCACCTGGCGCGGTTGACGTTCTGGTCCGCCAACCGCGACCGGCCCTGCCCGGGCGCCTACCCGAACGACGACACCTGCTCGGGCGTGAGCCAGAGCAACTGGCAGTTCACCAGCATCTTCGCCAAGTACACCGGCTGACGTACCCCCTCGCACCGGAAGCCACGGCTGCGTCCGTGTTCCGGCGCAGACCACCGAACAGCCTCGATCCCCCGCCGAGAACGCTCATGGCGGCGGCCGCCACCAGGTGAACGGCGACCGGACACCGGCGAGCCGCCCCGCCCCGGCAGCCGTCGCCCCCTGAGCAACCACCCGTAGCCCCTACGGAAAGGATCGACCAGAAGATGAGCACCGTCCGATCCGGCTCCACCCGCGCACTGCTGCGGGTCCTGCTCCTGCTGGCCACACTGCTGGGCCTCGCGGCCGTACCGCCCGCCGCCCAGGCGGACACCGCCGCGACCCCGTTCAAGATCCTCGCCCTCTACAGCGGCACGTACGACGCGGCGCACATCGACTTCGACAAGGAGGCGAACGCCTGGTTCCCGCAGCAGGCGGCCGCCAACGGCTTCACCTACACGGCCAGCACCAACTGGGACCTGCTCGCCAACGGCGGGGTCAACGCCTACCAGGTCGTCCTGTTCCTCGACGATCTGCCGCAGACCTCCGCCCAACGCTCCGGTTTCGAGGCGTACATGAGAGGCGGGGGCGGCTTCATGGGCTTCCACGTCTCGGCGTTCACGACCGACGCGGCAAGCTGGTCCTGGTACCACAACACCTTCCTCGGCTCGGGGAACTTCGCGTCCAACACATGGGGTCCGACCGCGGTGACCCTGAAGGTGGAGGACCGCACGAGCCCGGCCACCGTGAACCTGCCGGCCACGTTCACCTCGTCGGTCAGCGAGTGGTATAGCTGGTCCAGGGACCTGCGGCAGAACCCGGACATCAAGATCCTGGCGTCGATCGACCCCAGCAGCTTCCCGGTCGGCACGGACCCCAACCAGTCCTGGTACAGCGGCTATTACCCGATCCTGTGGACCAACACGAAGTACAAGATGCTGTACGCGAACTTCGGCCACAACGCGATGAACTACACGACCAACACGCGGCTCTCGTCCACGTTCGCGAGCGCGACGCAGAACCGCTTCCTGCTGGACGGGCTCAAGTGGCTGGGCGGAGGCGGCACCACGACCCCGCCGACCGGCGACCAGATCTCCGAGACCGCCTGGTACACCGTGCAGAACGACGGCAACGGCACGTGCCTGGACGCCCGTTCCGCGGCCACCGCGAACGGGACGGCGATCCAGCAGTACACCTGCAACGGCACGACGGCGCAGCAGTACCAGTTCCGCAGCACCGACAGCGGCTACCTGCGGATCACCGCCCGCAACAACACCGCGCAGGTGCTCGACGTGACCGACCGCTCGACGGCGGACAACGCGCCCTTGCAGCTCTGGGCCTGGTCCGGCGGCACCAACCAGCAGTGGCAGCCGGTGCGTTCGACAAGCGGGCACTATCACTTCGTCGCCCGGCACAGCGGCAAGTGTCTGACGGCCGCCGCGGCGGCGACGAACAGCGTCCAGCTCACCCAGCGGGCCTGCGACGGTTCGGCCGCGCAGGAGTTCCAGCTCGCCGCGCAGTCCTGAGCCACTGCGCGGCGACACGAGGACGCGGTGCGTCAGCGGTGCTCCGCGGTCGAGGCGGCGGGTGCGTTTCCCGCACCCGCCGCCGGCAGGGTTCAGGCCCGGGGCGTTCAGGTCTGCGACCGACTGCCTGACCTGCTCGCCCGCTCACCCGTCGCCACAGCCGGAGACCTGAAGGCCCTTCCATCCCTCGTCCGTGAGAGCGAGGAGCCGGTCGACGGACGGGCGCGGTGGGAGTGGGCCGTGGTCTCCCGTCACGCTCAGGGCGGACGCCGCCGTGAGGTGGCCGAGGCGCAGAGACCGCCCCACGGGCTCACCGCGCAGCAGGCCGGCGAGGAAACCCGCCGCGAAGGCGTCCCCCGCGCCGACGGGTTCGACCACGGCGACCCGTGGCGCGGAGACCGTCGTGGCACCGGAGACGGTGAACGCCGTGGCTTCGCGGGAGCCGTCCTTGACGACGAGGATGCGCGGTGCGGGCAGCAGTTCCCGTACAGCGGCCGCGGTCAGGTGGGCGCCCCACAGATCCTGGGCCTCGTCCAGTCCGACGAAGACGATGTCCGCGCGCCCGGCGAGGTCGCGCAACACCTCGGGGGCGGTGCCCTCGGACCACAGCGGGGCGCGGTGGTTGACGTCGAAGCTGATGGCACCGGGGCGTTCGGCGGCGGGTACGGCGAGGGCCTGGGTGACCAGCTCGCGGCAGGACGTGGACAGGGCCGGTGTGATGCCGGTGAAGTGCACGAGGGCCGCCGTGCGCATTACCTGGTGCGCGAGGAGGTCGGGGCCGAGGGCGGAGGCGGCTGACCCCTTGCGGTAGTAGTGGACCCGGGTGCCCGCGGGCGACGGGTTCTTCAGCATCAGGCCCGTCGGGCGGTCCGGGTCGGTGCGCACGTGGCTGACGTCGACCCCGGCGGCGGCCACGGCGGCGCGTACCCGGGCTCCCAACGGGTCGTCGCCGAGTGCCGAGACCCAGGTCGCCGGGATGCCGTGATCGGCCAGGTACATCGCGACGTTGGACTCGGCTCCCGCGACCGACAGGCTGAGGTGGTCGGCGTCGGCGAGCGGTCCGGAGGGATCGGGGGCCAGGGCGGCCATGGTCTCGCCGACACAGACCACGCGTCCGCGCGGGGGGCGCCACGAGTCCGTCATGCGAGGGCTCCCGCGATCGGTGCCGAGGGGGCGAGCCGGAACGCGGGCGTCGGCACGCCGGGCACGTCGACGGGCAGGGTGAACACCGCCCCGTCGTACGGGCCGGGTGCGTCCAGGCCCACCCTGGCGGTGGTGACGTGCAGCAGGGTGCCTTCGAGACAGACACCGGCGGGCTGCCCGGCGGGAATGCGGACGACCCGGTCGAGGGCGCCGTGCGGAAGGTATCGGCGGACGGTGCCCGTGCCCCAGATCGCGCACCACACGGCTCCCTCGGCGTCGACGGTCATGCCGTCCGGGCTGCCCTCGTCCACCGTGAAGAAGTCCTCGGGGGTGCCGACCAGGCCGGTGTCGGGGTCGACCGGGTAGCGGCGGACGATGCCGTGAGCGCTGTCGGCCAGGTACATGGTGCGTCCGTCCGCGGTGAAGGCAGGCCCGTTGGGGATGGTCAGTCCTTCGACGGCGGGGGTCACCGTGCCGTCGTGGTCGACGCGGTACAGGGTGCCGGCGCCCTCGGTGCCGTCGTAGGCCATGCTGCCCGCCCAGAAGCGGCCGGCGGGGTCCGCGACCCCGTCGTTCATGCGCATGCCCGGCCCGGGACGGTCCTCGGGGGTGGCGAGCCATCGGGGGGTGCCGTCGGGCAGGAGGAGACATACGCCGGTGCCGGCGGCCGCGATCCATGTGCCGGGGCGGTCGGCGACGGGTGCCACCGCGCCCAGCGGGACCGGGAGCCGGAGGATCTCGCGCAGCGGCAGGCCGGGGTCGTCGGCGGTGGTGAGCAGGCGTCCTTCGAGGATGTCCACCAGGACGACGCCGTCGCCCGTCCAGCGGATCCCCTCGCCCAGTTCGAGGCGGTCGGGACCGGTGGTCACAGAGGTCTGCCCGGTCATCCGGCGGCCTCCTCGACGGCGGCGCGGAAGGCGCGGGCGCGCTCACGCAGGGCGCTCAGGCTGCCGCCGTCGGCAGCGTCGGCGACGAGCGGGGAGCCGACGCCGACAGCGGTGGCACCGGCCGCGAGGTAGGCGCGGGCGGCGTCCAGATCCACTCCCCCGACGGGCACGAAGACAGCGTCGGGGAAGGGCGCGCGCAGGGCTTTGAGATAGGCCGGTCCTCCGGCCTGGGCGGCGGGGAACAGTTTCAGCGCGTCGGCGCCCTGGGCCAGGGCCGTGTTGATCTCGGTGGGGGTCATCACGCCCGCGAGGACCGGCAGGCCCAACTCCCGGGCGGTGTCGGCGCCCGCCCCCAGACCGGGGGTGACGGCGAAGGCGGCGCCGGCGTCGCGTGCGGCACGCGCGTCGTCGGCGGTCAGGACGGTGCCCGCGCCGATCGGCCGCTCGGGCCCGAGCTCCTGGGCGCAGCGGGTGATGACCCCGAGGGCGTCGGCACCGCTGAGGGAGACCTCGACCAGGTCGATGCCCTCCTGGACCAGGGCCAGGACGGTACGCAGCGCGGCGTCGGGGTCACCGCCGCGGACGATGGCGACGAGACGACGGTCGGCCAGGGCGGCTCGTAGGTCCACGGAACGGAACTCCTTGCATGTCGGATCAACTTCTCTGCGGGGCCGGTGCGCCCGGTGTCGCAGGGCGGCCCGTACCAGGGATCAGGGGCAGCGGCAGTCGGAGGTCAGGGTGAGTCGCCAGCGCACCTCCCCGGAACGGGGGACACATGCCGCGTCCCCCGGGCCCGCTTCCGCGAGGTCGAAGGTGCGGCCGAGCATGGGCTCGACACCGATGCTGCGGTAGGGGGCCACCGCGGGAAACCCGCCCAGGTTGCGCCACAGGGCGACCGACACCGGCTGTCCCTCTGCCTCCACGGCGAGGGCCAGCCGGTCGGATCCGTCGTGGACGCAGACCCGGCGGTCCGCGAGGACCGCGCCGACGGCTGTGCCGTCCTCGGGCCCGAACCGGTCGAGGCGCAGTCCGCACGGTGCGGGCCAGTCGCCTTCCCTCCAGCGGGCGCCGTCCGGCCAGGGGACGCCGAGGAGGGAGGACGCCTCCGGGAAGATCCGGGTGGACACGCCTGCCCTGGCCCGGAGTTCGGCCTTCTCGGAGAGGTCGAGGAGCGCGTGGGCGGCCCACACGAAGCGGTAGCCGGGGTCGGCCCGGAGCGTGTAGTCCACCTCGACGCCGTCGGCGGTGGACCGCGCCGAGCGGGCGAGCGTGAACGCGTCGCAGTCCACGCGCTCGGTGTCACCGTCGCACGACCACGGCCGGGACCAGGCGTCCCCGTGGTCGGGGGTGCCCCGCACGGTGGGCACGCACTCCTCCAGGCCACCCGCGTCCACGAACGCGTCGCCCGGGACGACCCCGTGCCGTGCGGGGTCCGGGCGGTGCCACAGCCATTCGCGGTCGCCGTCCCGCAGCGAGGTCCAGCGTCCGCCGTGCGCGGGGTCGGTGGTCAACGCCAGGGGCATGGTCACCACTCCGTGAACGAGCCGTCGGGGTGCCGCCACACGGGGTTGCGCCAGGTGTGGCCGGTGCGGTCGGCGGCGCGTACGGCGTTCTCGTCGACGGTGACGCCGAGACCGGGCGTGGCGCACCGGTGGGCCTGTCCGGCGGTGAACCGGAACGGCTCGGGGTCGACCACATAGGAGAGCAGGTCGGCGTCCTTGTTGTAGTGGATGCCCCGGCTCTGCTCCTGGATCAGGAAGTTGGGTGTGGCGAAGGCGACTTGGAGGCTGGCCGCCAGGGCGATCGGGCCGAGCGGGCAGTGCGGGGCGAGCTGGGCGCCGAAGGTGTCGGCGAGGGAGGCGATGCGGTGGACCTCGGAGATGCCGCCGGCGTGGGACAGGTCGGGCTGGGCGACGGCGACTCCGGCGGTGAGCGCGGGCAGGAACTCGGCGCGGGAGAAGAGGCGTTCGCCGGTCGCCAGCGGTACGGAGCTGGCGGCCACCAGTGCGCCCAGGAGGTGGCCGTGTTCGGGCACGACCGGTTCCTCGACGAACAGGGGGTGCAGGGGGGCGAGTTCGGTGAGCATGCGGCGGGCGCCTGCGGCCGTGAAGCGGCCGTGGAAGTCGACGGCCACGTCGCGGTCGGGGCCCAGGACCTCGCGGACGGCGGCCACCCGGTCGACGACGGCCGCGGTCTCGGCGGCGGAGGGGATCGGTGAGGTCGGACCCGCGGCGTTCATCTTGACCGCGGTGAAACCCGCCTCGACCTGCTCGGTGACCTGCTCGGTGAGCTGGGCGGGTTCGTCGCCGCCGACCCAGGCGTAGACGCGGACGCTGTCGCGGACGGGGCCGCCGAGGAGGGCGTGCACGGGGGCGTCGTAGGTCTTGCCTGCGATGTCCCACAGGGCCTGGTCGAGGCCGGCGACGGCGCTCGACAGGATCGGGCCGCCCCGGTAGAAGCCGCCCTTGCTGAGCACCTGCCAGTGGTCCTCGATGCGCAGCGGGTCCTGCCCGACGAGGTACTCAGCCAGTACGTCCACGGCGGCCCGGACGACCTCGGCCCGTCCCTCGACGACGGGTTCGCCCCAGCCGACCACGCCGTCGTCGGTCTCCACGCGGCAGAACAGCCAGCGCGGCGGGACCAGGAAGGTCTCGATACGGGTGATCTTCACTGCGTGCCGGTGCCTTCCGATTCGTCGGCGGTGCCGATGCGGTCCAGGTCGCGGCCGGCCTGTTCGAGCAGGGCACGCATGGCGGCCTCGGCGGCCACGGGATCCTGGGCGCGTACGGCGTCCAGGACGGCGCGGTGGGCCGGGATGGGGTCCTCGCTGTGCGGGGAGGAGTGCACGATCCGGTCGCGGTGGGCGAGGCCGGACTCGATCACCATCTCCATGCGTTCGAGGAGTTCGTTGTGGGTGGCGGTGAGCAGCGCGCGGTGGAAGGCGAGGTCGGCGTCGATGGCGTGCCCGGGGTCCGAGCCGGTGCGGCCCATCGCGGTGAGCGCGTCCTCGAGGGCGGTGAGGTCGTCGTCGGTGCGGCGCAACGCGGCCAGGCGGACGGCGGCGGGCTCGATGATGGAGCGCACCTCGGCCAGGTTCCCCAGCAGGGCCTGGTCGGCCTCGCCGGTACGGCCGCCCTCGAACTGCCAGCGCAGGACGTCGGCGTCGAGGAGGTTCCAGTCGGCCCGGGCCCGCACGAAGGTGCCGCGCTTCTGGCGGGCGTCGACCATGCCCTTGGCGGCCAGCACCTTCAGCGACTCGCGCAGCGCGGTCAGGCTCACGTCCAGCTCGCTCTGGAGCGCCACCAGGTCGAGGGTGGCCCCCTCGGGGATCTGGCCGCCCAGGATGCGACGGGCGAGGGCCTCCACCGTTTGGCCGTGCACGCCGCGGCGGGCGTAGGGCGTCATGTCGTCGAGCCTTTCTGCTGGGTCCGGTGCCCGGGGCCCGCGAGGGCCCGGGCGGGGGTCGTCCGCGGCACGCTGTGCCCGGTCATGCGGAGGCCTTCACGACGCTCCAGCCGCCGTCCACGACGAGACTGGTGCCGGTGATGTAGGACGCCTCGTCGGCGGCGAGGAAGGCGACGGCCGCGGCCACCTCCTCGGGGGTGCCGAAGCGCCGGGCCGCGGTCTCGGCGACGCTGCGCTCGCGGTCGTCCTCGGACACCCGGTCCCAGGCCGCGGTCAGGACGGGACCCGGTACGACGGCGTTGACGCGCACCTCGGGGCCGTACTCGACGGCGAGTTGCCCGCACAGGGAGAGCAGGGCCCCCTTCGCGGCGGCGTAGGCGGGGTGACCGGGAATGCCTCGGTGTGCATGGACGGATGAGATCAACACTACCGCGCCGCCCCTGGCCCGCAGATCGGGCAGGACCGCGCGCACGCCGAGGAAGCCGCCGGTGAGGTTGACGTCGAGCTGGCGCTGCCAGGAGGGCAGGGTCATCTCGTGGGCGGGCGTGACGTCGACCGTGAACGCGTTGCTGACCAGCACGTCGACCGGTCCGAAGTCATGGGCGGCGGTGACGACGCGCGCCCAGTCCGCCTCGGCCGCGACGTCGGCGGTGACGAAGCGTGCCTGCCCGCCGTCCTCGGTGATCCGCTCCGCCACGGCCAGGCCGGGCTCCTCGGCGATGTCGGTGAGCACGACGGCGGCTCCCTCCTCGGCGAGGCGTGCGGCGGTGGCGGCTCCGATGCCGGAGGCGGCTCCGGTGACCACGGCCGTGCGCCCGGTGAAGCGGGCGCCGTGCCGTCGTACAGGCTGGTCCATCGTGGGGTTCGGCTCCTCAGTGGGGGGATGGGGTTATCGGCGGGTCAGGACGACGAGGTCGGCGTCGTGCTCCGCACTCCAGGTGAACGGAAGACCGTAGTGCAGCAGGTGGGCGCCGCTGTACTCGGTACCGGTCTCCTCCTCTGTGTATACGGCGGCCGGGGCCAGTCCGCGCAGCCGCAGCCGGGCGGGACGGCCGGGCACCAGGGGGGCTCCGTCCAGGCGGCCGGTGCTGAAGGCGGCGACCACGACCCGCGGCCCGTCGGTCTCGGTGTACTGCACGCCGCAGGTCGCGTCGTCGGGCGTGCCGAGCAGACGGGCCTGTCCGTGGTGGACGACGCCCCGGATCTGCTTGTAGCGGGCGATCCAGTGGGCGGCTTCGGCACGCCGGTCGGCGTTCCAGGAGCGCAGGTCGGCTCCCACGCCCAGGACACCGCACATCGCCAGCACGAAGCGGAAGGCGAGGGAGCGGGGGCGCGGGTCGAAGACGCCGGGGGCGTCGGTGACCCAGGAGCTCATGACGTGCGGGGCGTGCGCGTGCAGGAAGCCGTACTGGACGGAGAGCCGGTCCAGCGGGGCGGTGTTGTCGCTGGGCCAGACGACGTCGGTGCGGGCCACGGTGGCGTGCTCAATACGTCCGCCGCCGCCGGCGCAGCCCTCGACGGTGACGTGCGGGTGCCTGGCACGCAGATGGTCCAGGACCCGCAGGTACCCGGCTACGTGCTCGGCGTCCAGGTCGAGCCGGTCGGCGGGCCCGGCGGCGGGCCGGCCCCGCTCGGTGGGCGGCCGGTTCATGTCCCACTTCAGGTACTTGATGGGGTAGTCCCCCAGCAGCCGGTCGAGGGTGCCGATCACGAAGTCCTGGACGTCGGTCCGGCCGAGGTCGAGCAGGAGCTGGTTGCGCACCAGCCGGCCGGGGCGGCCGTCCACGCGGTAGACCCAGTCGGGGTGCTCGGCGTGCAAGCGGCTGCCGGGGCTGACGGCTTCGGGTTCGACCCACAGGCCGAAGCCGAGTCCGAGTGCGCGCACCTCGTCGACGAACCGGCCGAAGCCCTGCGGGAACTTCGCCGGGTCGGGGTGCCAGTCGCCCAGACCTCCGGTGTCGTCGGCACGGCCGGTGAACCAGCCGTCGTCCACGACGAACAGTTCGGCCCCGATGTCGGCCGCCGCCTTGGCGAGTTCGAGCTGGCCGGCGGCGTCGACGTCGAAGCCGGTGGCTTCCCAGGAGTTGTAGAGGACCTTGCGCGTGCGGTGCAGGCGTTCGCCACTGAGGTGGCGCTCGTAGCGGTGCCAGACCCTGGACAGCCCGTCGAGTCCTTCCGCGCTGAAGGCGCAGGCGAGACGGGGCGTGGTCAGGGTGTCGCCGGGAGCGAGGATCACGGCGCCCTCGTGCGGCACGCGCCCGGCGCGGACGCGGACGGCGCCGCCGGGTTCGGCCTCGGCGGTGATGTGCCAGTTGCCGGGCCACTCCAGGGCGATGCCGTAGGTCGGGGTGGTGTCGTCGTCGGGCAGGGCCGCGTCCTGGACGGCGATCCAGGGGGCGTAGGCGTGGCCGGGGACCGCCTGGGTGCTGCCCATGGTGAACGTGCCGCGTCGCAGGTGGAGTTGGGTGCGGGTGAACTCCTGCGACCACTGACCGGTCAGGTGGGTGAGGCGGGCTCCGTCGGTGACGGGGACGTTGACGGCGGCCGAGTCGAGGCGTTCCAGGCGCAGTTCGTGCGCACCGGTGCAGGTGAGCTCGGTCCAGCGCAGGATGACGTCCGTGTCGGGAACCGTGGCGTAGCACAGGGTGACGTGTGCGCCGGCGACGTCGTCGGTGAACGCCAGCCGTAGTCCTCGCGCGTCCTCGGTGGCGCCGGCGAACTGCCACCACAGGCCGCGCTCGCCGCCTGAGTGGCCGACGACGAGGTCGGCGCCGGTGAACGCGCGCAGGCCCTGCGGGATGTACTCGGCGGGGGCCGCGTCGGCGGGGGTGACGAAGTGGGTGCGCCGGGACCAGTCGAGCGCCGAGGGTCCGTTCTCCACGCCGTGCGGTCCCCAGGCGGCGAGTTCGGCCCAGGGACCGTCCGGGGAGAGCCGGACGGTGTAGCTGGAGTGCTGGGTGTGCAGTGTCCAGCGGTCCTGCGGGGTCGTCTGGTCGGGCGGGGTCGTGTCGGCGTGCGTGGTTGTCATTTCACCGCTCCCAGGTTGAGGCCGGCCACGAAGTGCCGCTGGAAGCGCAGGAAGACGGCGACCGTGGGGGCGGCGGCGATCACGGAGCCGGCGGCGATGACGTTCCACATGGACACGTACTGCCCCTGCAGGCCGATGAGGGCGGCGGTGATCGGCATCTTGGTGTCGCTGCGCAGCACGGTGATCGCCCACAGCAGGTCGTTGAAGATCCAGGTGAAGGACAGGGCACTGAGGGCGGCGAGCGCGGGGCGGGTCAGGGGGAGGATGATCCGCCAGAAGATCTGCCAGGGGCCGGCGCCGTCGACCACGGCGGCCTGCTGGATCTCGTTGGGGATGGCCCGCATGAAGCCGTGCAGGACGAAGACGTAGAAGCCGACACCGAAGCCGATCTGCACGCCGACGAGGGCGGGCAGCGTGTCGTAGACGCCGATCATCTCGGTCAGCTTGGCGACGGGGATGAGCAGGATCTGCGGGGGCAGCAGGTTGCCGCCGAGCATCAGCAGCAACAGCGTCCGGCGCAGGGGGACGTCGTAGCGGCTGAGGGCGAAGGCCGCCATCGCGGCGAGCGCCAGGGTGATCAGCACGCACGGGACGGTGACGAGCAGGCTGTTGATCAGGGCGCGCTGCTGGCCGCCGTCGACCCAGGCCAGGCGGAAGTTGTCGAGGGTGAAGGAGTGCGGGAGGCTGCCGAGGCCGTGCGCGGCGATGTCGTCGAAGGAACGCAGGCTGGTGACCAGCACCAGGACGATGGGAAGCAGCCACAGCACGGACAGTGCTCCGGCCCCGAGGTGGAACCCCGCGGTGGCGGCTCGGCGGCGCTTGGCGGCGGTCGAGTTGGCGGACATCAGTCAGCCTCCCGGAAGGCGCGCACGAGGTAGGAGCAGATGACGCCGAAGGCCAGCACGAAGATGACGACGGCGAGCGCGGAGCCGTAGCCCAGGCGCAGGGACTGGAAGGCGGTCGAGTACATGTAGGTGCTCAGCAGCTCTGACGAGTGGTAGGGGCCGCCCCGGGTCAGCGACCACACGACGTCGAAGGAGCGCAGCGAGTCGATGACGATGACGGACAGGACGACCGCGTTGACGCTGCGCAGTTGCGGCAGGGTGACATGGCGGAAGCGCTGCCAGGCGCTCGCGCCGTCGACCTTGGCGGCCTCGTAGAGGGCCGGGTCTATGCCCTTGAGGCCGGCGAGGTAGAGCACCATGACGTAGCCGATCTGGCGCCACAGGGCCGGCACGATGACCGCGTACAGGGCGGTGTCCTGGTCGGCGAGCCAGGCGTGCCGCAGGCTCTCCAGTCCGACGGCGTCGAGGAGTTGGTTGAGGACGCCGTCCGGCTGGTAGATGGCCTGCCACACCAGGGCGGTGGCGACCAGGGAGAACACCACGGGCAGGAAGAGGGCGGCCCGGTAGAAGCCGACACCGCGCCGCTCCTGCTGGAGGAGCAGGGCCGTCGCCAGACCCAGCAGCGCCGACAGCCCGCCGAACAGCACCAGCCACAGGACGGTGTCGATCGCCGCGGTCCTGAAGACCTCGTCGCCCGCCATCTCCCGGAAGTTGCCGAGGCCGACGAACCGCGGGGCGGAGACGCCGTCCCAGGAGGTCAGGGCGAGGTAGAAGCCCTGGAGGGCGGGCCAGAAGACCCACACGGCCTCGGCGAGCAGGGGCACCAGGACGAAGGCGAGGACGAGCGGCGGGACCCGGCGGACGGGCCCCCGGCCGCGTCCGCCGGTGGGCGTGACGGCCGGGGCCGGGCGTGCGGGGGTGAGCACGGCCACCTCAGGCGCTCCAGATCTTCTGGGCGTCGCGCTGCCAGTCGGTGAGGATCGACCCGATCGACTTGGGCTTGGCGATGAACCTGGTCAGCGCGGTGTCGGCGGTGGGCTGCAGGGCGTCGCTGGAGTCCCGGTTGAAGAACTGGGTGATCTCGACCGCCTCGTCGATGTGGGCGCGGCCCTTCTTCACCAGGGCCGTGCCGGCGTCCTTGGCGTCGGGGTTGCAGGGCAGGACGGTGCCCGAGGAGCCCTTGATGTAGATCTCCTGCGCCTGCGCGGTGGCGAGGTAGCCCATCAGCTCGGTGACCCGCTCGGCGCGGCCGGTCCGGGCGCTGGCGAAGTAGCCGTCCACGGGGGCCTCTTCGGCGAGCGGCACCTTGGGGTCGATGACCGGGAAGCGGAAGAAGTCGATGTCGTCGAGGGCGTCCTTGGGAGCCGCGTCGGCGAAGAAGGTGCCGATCAGCATCATGCCGGTACGGCCGTTGAGGAGCGCGGTCGTGGCGTCCTGGAAGGCGAGGGCGGTGCCGTCGGGGTCGAAGTACGGCAGCAGTTCCGTCCAGCGGTCGAAGACCTTGTGCACCTCGGGGTCGTCGAACCGGTGCTTGCCCGCCAGGAGTTCACGGTGATAGGGGGCCCCGTTGATACGTATGTTGAGGTAGTCGAACCAGGCGGAGGCCACCCAGGGTGTGTTGCCGCCGGCACCGAGCCCGATCGGCGCCACTCCCTTGGACTTGAGCTTGTCGCACAGGTCGAGGAACTCGTCCCAGGTCTTGGGCTCGCTCACACCCCACTTGGCGAAGTTCGACTTCCGGTAGAACATGCCCCACCAGTAGTAGGTGGAGGGCACGAACACCTTCTTGCCGGAGCTCGCGGTGCACAGCGTGTTGAGTGCCTTGGAGTAGCGCTTGAGGTCCGGCGAGGACGCCCACAGGTCGTCGAGGTCGAGCAGCAGGTCCTTCTTGGCGTAGGCGTCTGCCACCGAGCCGGGGTACCAGGTGTAGACGTCCGGCGGGTTGGCGGAGGTCAGGTAGGTCGGCAACTGGGTGCGGAACGTCTCCGCGGCGACCGTGTTGAGGCTGACGTGTCCGCTGTTCTTCTTGCCGTAGGCCGCGACGAGGTCCTCCATCGCCGCCTTGGCCTGCGGCGCGGACAGGTTGGACTGGAGGCTGACCGCGCCCGTGGACGAGGACTTCGAGGACGAGGTCGAGGTGACGCAGCCGCTGAGCAGCGCCGCCGTGCCGGTGGCGCCGAGCCCGGCGAGGAAGCGCCTGCGGCTGGTGTGTGGGTTCGGCATGGATGGTTCTCCCTGGGGGTTCACGCGGCGACACCGGGGGCGTTGGGGGCCTGGGCGGATCCGACGCGGCCAACCAAGATTCGCGTGGCGGTGCGACCACGTCAAGATAATTACTAATTTATTTTCACTGCGTCGAGGAGTGGTGCTGTCGAGCCCTCTGCGGCTCGGGCGGGGCGGTGCGAGGGGGTTCCTGGCCGACCGCGTTCGGGGATCCGGACGAGCGGCGCACACCGCACCGGAGCGGGTCCTGGGGCGGCGCGGCGACGACTCTGGCAGTCGACCGGGGCCCTGTCAATATTTATTCCTAATTATTGTCGGCGGGCGGGTCCGGGCCGGGGCGGGCGGGTCCGTGCCGCCTCTCCCCCTCGGACGAGGCGGCACGTCACAGCAGGCGCGCGGCGACCGCCGGCTTGAACAACCCCCGGGGGCAGCCCTGAGCAGACCTGGAGCAGCCCCGGGAGAGCCCCTAATGCTTAATTTAGTAATTAATCTTGACGCGGCCCCACACCCCCTGCAAGATCCTCGCAACCACCCGCAGGCAACGGACACCGGACTGGTCCCACGCACCACCGCCGACGACCGGGACGGTCCTGCGCGCCTGATCGGACGACGAAGGATCCGACGTGAAACGACATCTCACCGTCCTCCTGGCCCTGCTGACCACGCTGTTGGTCGCGCAGGCCCCCGCCCACGCCACTCCCCTGCCCGACGACACCACCGTCACGACGTCGGCATCCGCACAACCCCTGAGCCCGACGCCGTACATGGGCTGGAACACCTACTACGCACTCGGCGGTGACCCGACCGCGGCGGAGATCGAGTCGACCGCCGACTTCCTGGTGAGCAGCGGCCTGCGCGACGCGGGCTACAAGTACGTCTGGATCGACGGCAACTGGGCGGCTCCGACCCCGCGCAGCGCGGCCGGGGACCTGGTGCCCAACCCCGCCCAGTTCCCGGACGGGCTGAAGCCGCTCGTCGACTACATCCACTCCAAGGGCCTCAAGGCCGGCATCTACACCGACGCCGGCCCGTACATCCCCGGCAAGTGCGGCCTGGGCAGCCACGGCTACTACCAGCGCGACGCCGACCAGTTCGCCGCCTGGGAGTTCGACGCCGTCAAGGTGGACTTCCTCTGCGGCATCGCCGCCGACCTCGACCCGAAGACCGTCTACACCCAGTTCGCCGACGCGCTGCGCCACAACGCCAGCGGTCGCCCCATGGTGTTCAACCTCTGCAACCCCGTCACCTCCCCGGACTGGGGCGACTACCCCGAGACACAGCAGTCGACGTACTCCTGGTCCTACGCGCCGGCCATCGCCCAGTCCTGGCGCACGTACACGGACGTCGGATTCGTCGGTGAGATCAAGTTCAAGGACGTGCTGCGCAACTACGACGCGAACGCGCGGCACCCCGAGGCGGCCGGCCCGGGACACTTCAACGACCCGGACTACCTGGGCCCCGAACTCGGCATGAGCGACGAGGAGTTCCGGACCCAGATGACGCTCTGGTCGGTCGCGGCCGCACCGCTGGTGATCGGCAGCGACATCCGCAAGCTCAGCAAGACCTCGCTGGGCATCCTCGCCGACCGTGACGTCCTCGCCATCGACCAGGACAGCGCCGCAGTCCAGGCCGTCCGCGTCGGCCCGGCCGGTACGACGGAGACCTGGGTCAAGCGGCTCGCGAACGGTGACCGGGCCGTGGTGCTGCTCAACCGCGGTGACAGCCCGGCGACCCTGACCACGAAGGCGTCCTCGGTCGGCCTGAGCGGGAGCCGGTTCACCCTGAAGAACGCCTGGACCGACCGCGTCACCGAGAGCGCCGGCACGATCAGTGCGGCCGTCCCGGCCCACGGCGCGGCCCTCTTCCGCGTCTCCCGGGCGACGGGCAAGCCCGGCCTCCCGCACGTCGTCGCCGGTCTGCCGCAGGTGACGAAGGTGGGCGCCGACACGGTGGCGACCGGTATCGCACCGGTGGTCGCCGGCGGTGACCAGGCGCAGGTCCAGGTCGACGTCCGCAACGACAGCCCGCGGCCCGTGCTCGCTCCCCGCGTCGCCCTGACCGTACCCACGGGATGGACGGCTGGCTCGACCGGCGCCCCGCCCCAACTGCTGACACCCGGCCGGTCCGCGACCTTCACCTTCACGGTCACCCTGCCGGACACCGCCGCACCGGGCAGCGCCACCCTGGCCGCCACCAACACCTACGAGACGATCGACAAGAAGCGGCTGCGGCAGGAGACGGCCACGGCACTCGTGGTGGCACCGGCGCCACCGCACGGCGACGTGGCCCTGTCCCACCACGACTGGATCAGCGCCACCAGCGGCTGGATGTCCCCGACCGTCGACCGGAGCGTCGGCGGCTGGACGCCGATCAGCCTGATGGGCCAGGAGTACCCGACCGGGCTCGGCGTCGCCTCCCCCTCCACCGTCCGCTACTACCTCGGTGACCGCTGCACCCGGCTGACGACCACCGTCGGCATCGACGACGCGGTACGCAACGTCGGCCCGGAAGGCGGCACCTCCACCTTCCAGGTGGTCGGTGACGGCAAGGTGCTGTTCGACAGCGGAGTCGTCGACCGCGACAGCACTCGCCAGGCCGACATCGACCTGACCGGTGTCCGCGTCCTCGACCTGGTGGTCGGCGACGCCGGGGACGGCGGCTACAACGACCGCGCCGACTGGGTCGGCCTGAACGCCACCTGCTGAACCGACCAGGTGGGGCCGCCCCGCGGGAGGGATTCCGCGGGGCGTAACCCGCCATGAGGCGTTCCGATGTTCTAATGCGGCCCCGTGAGGCGAGACCTGGCATCAGAGCGCTCGCACCACGCACTCCCGACCGCCCGTTCGTCAGGCGCCGTCGGTGATGTCCGTCAGGGCTGCCGTGTCACGCTGCGCCTCGACCTCGGCCAGCCGCTCGGACAGCGCTGCGTGCAGGAACCGGTAGGAGTCGCTGCCCAGGACCAGTCGCAGCGGGGCGGGCGTTTGCTCCACGCTGGCGATGATGCGGGAGGCCATGCGCGCCGGGTCACCGAGGGAAGGCCAGCTGCGGTCCTGGGCTCCGCGGGCCATGGCGGCCGGGGTGTCGTCGTACGCCGACAGCGGGGTCGCCATCTGGAGACTGCCGTAGCGGAACTCGGTGCGGGCGCCTCCGGGCTCGACGATGGTGACGCCGATGCCGAATGGGGCGACGTCCTTGGCGGTGGACTCCATGAAGCCCTCGATGCCCCACTTGCCGGCGTGGTACATGCAGGCCCCGGGATGGGTGGCCTGGCCGCCGTAGGTCGAGATCTGGATGATGCGTCCTCCGCCCTGTCCCCGCAGGTACGGCAGTGCGGCCCGGGTCACCTGGATCGAGCCGACCAGGTTGGTGTCGAGGATGCGGAGGATCTGCTCGTCGGTGACCTCCTCGGCGGCGCCGAACAGGCCGTAACCCGCGTTGTTGACCAGCACGTCGATCCGCCCCAGCTCGGTGAAGGCCCGACCGACGACCTCCTTGACGGCGGGGGTGTCGGTGACGTCGAGGGTCGCCACCCAGAACCTGTCGCCGTGCTTCGCGACGAGATCGTCCACCGATCCGGGTCGGCGAACCGTGCCGGCCACCTTGTCGCCTCGTTCGAGCAACTGCTCGGTCAGGTGCCGACCGAAGCCGCTGTTGACACCGGTGATGAACCAGGTGCGCTCTGCCATGACGTGCTCCTTGGGTGAGGGGTCTTCCCGTGCGCCGCGGTGTTCCGGCGGCCTGGTTCCCGATCCTGCGCCGAGGCCGCGCGGTCAGGCAGTGCCCCCTTGTTCCAGGTAGTGGCAGGGCCCCCTCAGGAAGAGTCAGGGCGCGTTACCGTCGGAGCATGGACACAGCAGACGGCCGCAACGCCCTGGGCGCGTTCCTACGGGCCCGGCGCGCGCTCGTCCGGCCCGAGGAGGTGGGGATTCCCGCCGGAGGGATCCGACGGGTGCCGGGGCTGCGCCGCGAGGAGGTGGCGATGCTCGCGGGCATCAGCGCCGACTACTACCTGCGTCTGGAGCGCGGCCGGGACCACAATCCGTCCATCCAGGTGCTCGACGCCCTCGCGGAGGTCCTGCGACTCGACGCCGACAGTGCCGCTCATCTGGTCGAGCTCGCCCGGCCCAGGTCCCGCCGCAGGCCGCCGCTCCCCCGCACCGAACGCGTCCCCGACGGCATCGCGATGCTGCTGGACACGCTCGGCGTGCCCGCGTTCGTGCAGAACCGGTGCATGGACGTGCTCGCCGCCAACCGGCTGGCCATCGCCCTGTCGCCGCACATGGCACCGGGCGTCAACCGCCTGCGCGCCCTGTTCACCGATCCCCTCGCGCGGGAGCTGCACATGGACTGGGAGCGGGGCACGGCCGGTGTGGTGGCGCAGCTCCGCGCCGCGGCCGGTGCCGACACGGAAGACCCCCGGCTGGCGCAGCTCGTAGGCGAGCTGAGCCTGAAGAGCGAGCGGTTTCGCCGTCTGTGGGCCCGCCACGACGTCCGCCGCTGGGAGGGAGCCACGACTCGCCTGCGGCATCCGCAGGTCGGCGAGCTGCGTCTGCGCCGCGAGAAGCTGGCCGTCACCGGATCGGACGGGCTGCTCCTCGTCGTGCACCACGCCGAGCCCGGCACTCCTTCCGCCACGGCACTCGCCCTGCTCGGTTCCCTGTCCGCCACTGAGCGGGAGACCGCCGAGGCGGCACGCGTCGACGACGGTTCCGTGCGGTGATGCCGGTCCGGCACACAGGGCCGTCCTCGGCAGCCGCGCACTCAGATCCCGCAGTTCTCAATATCAGAACCAACGCCTGTTGGATTTCTAGATCGGCGATTTCTAGAGTGGTCACGCGGCGTCGCACCGCACCCCGCATTCCCCAGGGCGCCGGGAGGCACTTCTCACCGGCTCGCACTTCCTTCCGCCTGAAACGTTCAAGCCACAGCGAAAGAGTCACATGAAGACCTTCACCCTGCCCGGCACCGACATGGTGGTCCCCAACGTCGTCCTCGGGCTGATGCGCATCCAGGACATGTCCGACGACGCCGTGCGCACGCTCGTGAACACCGCGCGCGACCACGGCATCACGTTCCTCGACCACGCCGACGTGTACGGCTCCGACGACCACGGCTGCGAGCGTCGGTTCGCCGAAGCCATGAAACTCAGCTCCTCGGAGCGTGAGCAGTTCGTCATCCAGACGAAGGCCGGCATCGTCAAGGACGGTCCGTACTTCGACTTCTCCTACGACCACATCATCGAGTCCGTCAACGGTTCGCTCCAGGCGCTGGACACGGACTACCTCGACATCCTGCTGCTGCACCGTCCCGACGCCCTCGTCGAGCCGGAGGAGGTGGCCCGCGCCTTCGACGAGCTGTCGGCGGCCGGCAAGGTCCGTGCCTTCGGCGTCTCCAACCAGACCCCCCGCCAACTGGACCTGCTGCGCAAGCACGTGACGCAGCCGATCGTGGCGAACCAGCTCCAGTTGTCGATCACGCACGCCCCGATGATCGCGCAGGGCGTCGCCGCGAACATGCAGGACCTCGACCAGTCGGTCGTCCGGGACGACGGAATCGTCGACTACTGCCGTCTGCACGACATCACCGTCCAGGCGTGGTCGCCGTTCCAGGCCGGGTTCTTCGACGGCCCGTTCCTCGGTTCGGACCGCTTCCCCGAGCTCAACGCGGTGATCGACCGGCTGAGCGGCAAGTACGGCGTGCCGGCCGAGGCGATCGCGGTCGCCTGGATCACCCGTCACCCCGCGCAGATGCAGGTCGTGCTCGGCACCACCACGCCGGAACGCGTCAAGGCCGCCGCGCTCGGTTCCGACATCCCGCTCACCCGGTCCGAGTGGTACGAGCTGTTCCGCGCCGCCGGCTACAAGGTGCCGTGACCTCTGCCCCTTCTGACGGGCCCTCTGCCTTCTAGGCGGCGGGCCCGACAGCCCAGGGGCCACCCGCGCCCCCGGGCCCCGGGCGGCTGACAGCCCGACCGAGTTGTCAGCCGCCCAGCGGAACCCCCGTCGCCAGCTCGGCCGTCACCGGATGGCTCGGTGAACTGAACAGGCGGGCGGTGGGCCCTGATTCGACCACCCGCCCTTCGGACACGACGACCAGTGAGTCCGTCCGGTCGGCGACGAGGCTCAGGTCGTGGCTGACGAGGACCAGGGACAGGCCCCGCCGGTCGCGGAGTTCGGTCAGCAGGTCCATGACGGCCACCGCGGTGTCCGCGTCGAGCGCGGAGGTGACCTCGTCGCAGAACAGCACGTCGGGGTCGGCCGCCAACGCGCGGGCGATGGACACGCGTTGACGTTGTCCGCCGGACAGTTCGTGGGGGTAGCGATCGGCGGCCGCGGCGGGCAGGCCGACCTGGTCCAGGAGTTCCAGGACGCGGGCGGGGGCCTCCGCCCGGCCGGTCCGGCGGTGCAGCAGCAGAGGGCGCTGCAGGGTCGTGCCGACCGTGCGGCTGGGATTGAGGGTGCCGAGCGGGTCCTGCGGCACGAGTTGGAGACGGCGGCGCTGCTCGCGGGAACGGCGGTGCGCCACCGGGGCGAGGCGATCCCCGTCCAGGACGACCGCGCCGGCGGTGGGGCGGTGCAGGCCGACGAGGGCGCGCAACAGGGTCGTCTTGCCGGAACCCGAGGCACCGACCACCCCCAGGCTGCCTCCGGCCGCGATGGTGAGGTCCATGCCGTGCAGCACGGGGACGCGTCGGCCCCGGTGGGTGTGGGCGGCGCGCAGACCGGATGCCGTGAGGACGGGCGGGGCCTCGGGCGGGGTGCGGGCGGGCTCGTCCGTGGGGCGCGGGCCGGGTGCGGCGGCCTTGGCGCGCGGGCCGGTCAGGTCCACGACGTCGTCCGCGAGCCGGGCGATCAGGTCGGCGTCGTGGCAGGACAGGGCGATGGCGATCCGGTGGTGCTCGGCGAGGTGGCGCAGGAGGTCGGCGATCTCGTCGCGCAGCGCCGGGTCGAGACCGGCGGTGGGCTCGTCGAGGAGCAGGACGGCGGGGCGGCGGGCCAGGGCCCTGGCCAGTGCGACCCGGCGCTGCTGGCCGCCCGAGAGTCCGCCGATACGACGGTCCGGCAGTCCTCCGTCGACGGGCAGCCGTACCTCGGCGAGCTGCGCGTGTATCGCCTTGCGGCTGCGGTCCACGGCGACTTCGGCGATCAGGCGGCGCACGCTCATACGCGGGTTGAGACCGGAGCCGGGGTCCTGGCCGACGTAGGCGAGGTGGTGTCGGCGCAGGGTGCGCAGGGCGGGGGCGGGCAGGGAGAGGGGGTCCCGGCCGAGGACGGTGACGGTGCCGGCGGTGCGTTCCGTGCCCGGGGGCAGGGCGCCCGCCACGGCACGCAGCAGGGTGGTCTTGCCGCAGCCGGAGGGGCCCACGACGGCGGTGACGCGGCCGGGGACCAGCTCCAGGCCGGCCCGGTCGAGCAGGAGCCGGCCGCTGGGGGCGGTGACGGTGAGGCCGGTGACCCGGACCGCGCCCGAGCCCTCCGCCGCCTGGCTGTGGGAGTACCAGTCGGGCATGTGGTTCACAGTGCGGGTACCGCCTTCCGGCCGGTCGGGGGTACGAGGGCGGCGGCCGCCAGGTTGACGCTCATGGCGAGCAGGCCGATGGCGATGCTGGGGGCGAGCACGGCCCAGGGGTTGAGGAGGATGCCGGCGGAGTTCTCACGGATCATCAACGCCCAGTCGGCGGCCGGTGGTTGGGGGCCCACCTGGAGGAAGCCGGCGGTGGCCACGAGGTACACGGCGGCGACGAAGCGCAGTCCGAAGAGCGCGAGCAGGGTGGCCCGCAGATTGGGCAGCACCTCGCGTGCGACGAGGTGCCACAGGCGTTCACCGCCGACGGCGGCCGCCTCGACGTAACCGGAGGCCGCCACGGGCGCGCCCGCTCCGGCCACCAGGCGCACCCCGTACGGCACGCCGAGGACCACGGCCGCGGTGACGACGGCGAGCCGTCCGCCGCCCGGCCAGGACAGGGTGACCAGCAGGATGCCGAGGACGGCGGGCAGCAGCATCAGCACGTCCGCCACCCGTTCGACGATCCGTCCGACGGCCGGACGCAGGGCGCTGACCGCGCCGAGCAGGGCGGCGGTCGCGGTGACGAGCACGGCCACGAGCAGGGAGGTGACGACGAGTTCGCGCCCTCCGGCGAGTACCCGGCTGAGCACGTCACGGCCCAACTGGTCGCCGCCGAAGGGGGCCTTCCCGCCGGGTTCGGCGTAGGGGGCGGCGACGGGGACGTCGATGGCGTGCGGGGCGAGCCACGGTCCGGCCAGGGCGAGCGCGAGGAGCACCAGGGCCGGCAGCATCCGCAGGACCGGTCGGGCTCGCCCGGGAAACCGTCGTACGGGAGGGACGTGGTGCTCGGTGGGTGCGGATACGGTCATGTCCGGCCTCCGGAGGCCCAGGCGCGTACGAGGTCGGCGAGCAGCAGGACGCCGGTGATGACGGCTCCGGTGACGGCGACCACCCCGGCGATCACTGGACTGTCCCGGTCGGTGACGGCACCGGCGAGGACGGACCCGATACCGGGGTAGTTGAAGATGGTCTCCACTACGACCGCGCCGCCCAGCAGCATGCCCGTGGAGGTGGCGAGACCGGCCGCGACGGTCGGCAGGGCGCCGGGCAGCAGATGGTGGGTGAAGATCCGGTGCCGGGGCAGCCCGTCGAGTACGGCGGTCTCGATGTGCGGCGCCCTGGCCTCGTCGGCGAGGGCGGCCCGTACGATCCGGACGTTCCACCCGATCTGCGGGATCGCCAGCGCGAGGACCGGCAGAACGAGCATCCGCCAGGAGGCGGGCGACCCGTCCGCGTCGGTGAGGGTGACCGCGGGCAGCCAGTCGGTCCACAGCGCGAAGACCAGCACCAGGGCCACCGCGACGACGAACTCGGGCAGTGCGAGCACCCCGGTGGCACCGCCCGACACGGCACGGTCGGTCCTGCCGCCGGGCCGGGCCGCCGCCCAGCAGCCGAGCGCGACCGAGGCGACCAGGGTCAGCAGCAGCGCGAGCCCCCCGAGCAGCAGGGTGTTGGGGAAGGGCCTGGAGAGCAGGTCGGCGACGGGCTCGCCGCGCGCGGAGGTGCCGAGGTCGCCGGTGGGCAGGCCGGTCATCCACTCCCAGAAGCGTTCGAGGACCGGCCGGTCCAGGCCGAGCAGGTGCCGTCGCTCGGCGAGGTCGGCCGCGCTCTCCCCGCGCTCGGAGGTGGCGTCGGCCGCGTCACCCGGCAGCAGCTCCACCGAGGCGAAGACGCACGCGAGCAGCACGGCCAGCAGCAGGGCCCGGCGCGCGAGCAGTCCGGCCACGCGCCACAGGAGACGTACGACGGCGGGGGCCGTCCGGGGTTGGTCTCCCCCGGTCGGCCCGCGTCGCACGGCCTCCGTCAGCGAGCCAGCCATGCCGTCTCGAGCTGGACGCGCCCGTAGCCGGGCAGGGTCGGCAGGTCGCGCACCGCCGCGGCGGCCAGGTCGATGCCGTCGGCCATGCCCCACAGCAGATAGCCGGACTCGTCGTGCTCGATCTGCTGGAACTCGCGCAGCACCTGTGCCCGGGCCGCCGCGTCCTTGGTCGCCATCGCCTTCTTGTACGCGGCGTCGAACCGGGCGTTCCTCCAACCCGCCTCGTTCTGCCCGGAGTCGGAGACCATGGTCTTGCTGGCGAAGAAGACCACGGAGTCGTTGGTGCCCCAGTAGGTGGTGTACAGGTCGCCCTTGAGCCAGGTCTTGTCCCAGAAGGTCGCCGACTCCTGCTTCACCACCTCGATCCTCACCCCGACCTCGCGGACCTGGGTGGCGAACAGGGTGGCCGCCTCGGCGAGGCCCGCGATGTCCTCGGTCGTGAGCAGTCGGTACGTCCTGGACAGGTCGAAGCCGGCTTCCTTCAGCAGTTGTCCGGCCTTGGCCAGGTCGCGCGTGCGCTGCGGGATGTTCTTGGCGTACGCCGGGTCACCGGTGCCAAGGATGTCGTTGGCGACCGTGCCGTAGCCGGACAGCACCTGCTCGACCATGGCCCGGCGGTCCACGGCCAGCCGCAGGGCCTCGCGCACCTTCGCGTCCGCGAACGGCCCGTCGGCGGTGCGCATGACGATGGGCATCGCCATGTCGTTGGGGCGGCGCACGATCTGGACGTCCCCGCGCTTCTCGGCGGTACGGGCGGCCACCGCGCCGACGTTGGAGGCCACGTCGATCTGCCCGGCGAGCAGGGCGTTGGCCATCGCCTGCGGGCTCTCGAAGATCTTGACCTCGACGGCGTCGAGGAGGACGTCACCGCCGTACCAGTCGTCGTTGCGGACCAGCCGGGCGTTGCCGGAGCGGAACCAGTCCAGCTTGAACGGGCCGGTGCCGGGCGCCTTCCCGAGATCCTTGTCCGCGGTGTCCTTCTTCAGCACGAACGTCGTCAGGCGGGTCAGCAGGGGCAGTTCGGCGTTGGCGTAGTCGGACACCAGGACCACGGTGTCATCGCCCTCGGCCCTGATGTTCTCCGGCTTGATGCCCGGCAGCCGGGACGCGCCCGAGGGGGTGCCGCGCAGCCGCTTCAGCGACCAGACGACGTCCGCGGCGGTGACCGGGGTGCCGTCGTGGAACTTCGCCCCCTTCGCGAGGGTGAAGGTCCAGGTCTTCAGGTCGTCCGACGCCTTCCAGGAGGCGGCGAGGCGGGGGGCGGTGTTGGGCCTGGTACCGGGGACGGTGAGCGTGTCGTGGACCAGCGAGATGATCAGGTAGTCGCTCTCGTTGGCCTGGGTGCCGTGCGGGTCGCGGGTGATGGCCGAGGCGCGGCCCAGCGCACCGACCCGGAGGGTGCCGCCGGAGCGCGGCTTCTCGTCCCCCTTCGCCGACGACCCGGACGAGGTCTCGTCGCCGCCACCGCAGGCAGCCAGGAGTGCGGCCGCGCTCATGCCACCGCCGGCCCACAGCACTTGGCGTCTGTTCCAGTTCACGTACGACCTCGTTCCACTCACACGGAGAGATTACTTAGGTGTGCCTACCCTAAGGAGATCCTTTGTGCAAGCTGTGAGGCGGTTTCCACCCGCTCCTGTCGGGGCGTCAAGTGGGCGCACAGGAGCACGGGTTGACGCATCGAGCGCGATTTCACCCCGTCGGGAGCACGGATCCAAGTAAGGATAGCCTTACCTAATTTCCACTGATAGCTTTCGGCGCGCCGAGGCACAGCAATCTCACAGCATGCCTGTCCGTAGCACCCCGCCCAGCACCCGGAACGGATGACTCCGCCATGCCCACGGGAGCCGCACCCCTACGGCAGCTCGACGCGCACGCCGTCCACGAGCTGACCGCCACCGCCCAGAAGACCCTTGCCGACTTCGGCAGTTCGACCACGCGACCCGAGTTCCTGCGCAGGATCGCCGCCTCCGCCGCCCATTTCGGCGAAACGATTCGCCACCACTGTCGGCCGGTCGACACCGACGACGGCCTGTACGTCCTGCGCGGCCTGCCCCTCGACGACGGCGGAATCGGGCCCACTCCCGCGAGCTGGGCCACCGCGGGCGACAGCGCGGCCGAGTGGGACGTGATCCTGCTGCTGCTCGCCACCGCGATGGGCCACCCGATCGCCTGGGAGGGACAGCAGGAGGGCCGCTTCGTGCACAACATCGTGCCCGCCCCCGGCCATGAGCGGGAACAGACCGGCGCGAGCAGCGCCGTGCTGCTCAGCCCGCACACCGAGGACGCCTTCCACCCCGGCCGGGCCCATCTGCTGCTGCTCGCCTGCATGCGCAACCACGACGCCGTCGCCACCACCGCCGCGAGCATCCGCAAGGTGCGGCTCGACGCGGACGACATGGCGCTGCTCTCCCGCCCCGTGCTGCCGATCCTCCCCGACGACGCCTACGCCGAGGCGCGGGACTTCACGGACGAACCGCCGAAGGTCCCCACCCTGTGGCAGACCGGCGACGGCCCGACCCTGCGCTACGACCCCGCCTACACCCCGCTCCACGAGGCACCGCCCGACCACCGCGCCGCCTACGACCGGCTGACCGCCGAACTGGAACGCGTGTCGGTCGCTGTCGCCCTGGAGCCCGGGGACGTGCTGGTCGTCGACAACGACCTGGTCGTCCACGGCCGGGTGCCGTTCAGCCCCCGCTACGACGGCACCGACCGCTGGCTCAAGCGCGCCTCGGTACGCGTCCCCGGCCGCCGCAGCCGCCCCCTCGCCGAAGCGGACGAGCACGGCTACGGCCAGGCCGCGCTCGTGGCCCACCTCTGACGCCCCACCCGGAAAGGAAGAGCCATGACCGCGGACGACACCACCCTGCGCCTCCTCAGCACCAGTGACATCGCCGGCATCGAGATATCGCTGACCGACGTCGTCGACGTCGTCGAGCACGCCTACCGCAGCCTCGCCGACGGCAAGTCGGCCAACCCGCGCAAACTCACCGTGAAGCCCGAGGACGGCCACTCCGTCTCGTACGCCATGCTCGGCCGCGACGGCGTCCGCGAGGTCGTCGCGATCAAGACCTCGTACAAGCACGGGCTCGACAAGGGCCGTGACGAGCAGCACTACTACACGACGCTCACGATCTACGACGACGTCACCGGCCTGCCGGTCGCGATGATGGACTGCTCGCGCGTGGGCTCGCTGCGCACCCCGGCCGTCTCCGCGCTGCTGGCCCGCGAGTTGGCGGCGCCCGGCAGTCGCAGCGCACTGGTCATCGGCACCGGGACCCAGGGCCGGCTCGCCCTGCCCTTCCTGCTCACGACCCTGCCGGACCTGGACCGGCTCATGGTCCACGGCACCCACCCCGAGGGCCTCGCCGCGGTGCGCGAACGACTCCACCACTACTTCCCCGACCGGGAGTTGGAGGTCGTGGACGACGTACGGGCCGCCGCGGCCGACGCCGACGTGGTGGTCGCCACCGCCGGACAGCACACACCCGCCGCGGTCGAGGCCGCCGACCTGAAGCCCAGCGCCCTGTCCGTCCTGGTCGGCCACGGCATCGCGCCCTCCACACTGCACGAGGCGGACCGGGTGATCGCGACCAGCGAGGCGCAGATGAAGGTCACCGGCACCGACATGGCCGACGCCGACGGCCGATTCCCGCCTGTGGACGCCGAGTTCCCCGAGGTCGTGGTGGGACGGGCAGAGGGTCGGCGCTCGGCCGACGAGCGGATCTTCGCCTACAACAGCGGTCTCGTCGTCACCGACATCGCGCTCGGGCACCGGTTCGCGCAACTGGCCGTCGAACAGGGCCTGGGAACGCGGGTGTCGCTGTGGCGGTGACCCGTTCGGGCGGAGCGGCGCCGCCGCTGCCCACCCACCCGGATCCGCAGCTCGACGCGATCCTGGCCGGCGGGCTGCCGCACGAACTGTCGTACGCGCTCGGCGGTCCGTTCCACCTGCTGCTCCCGGACCGCTTCGACGCCAACACGGCCGCCTTCCAAGGTGTGTTGCGCGAGGCCGGTGTCGAGGGTCGCGTGTACTACGCGAAGAAGGCCAACAAGGCCGCCGTGTGGATGGACCGCTGCGCGCTGTCCGGTACCGGCGTGGACGTGGCCAGTGCCGGGGAACTGCGGGACGCGCTCGGGCACGGGGTGCGCGGCGAGGAGGTCGTGGTCACCGGCCCCGCCAAGGCCGAAGGGCTGCTGCGGGTCGCCGTCCTGCAGGGCTGCCTGATCGCGGTCGACGCACCCGACGAACTGGAGAACGTCCTCGCACAGGCCCGGGCCGTGGCCCGCCCGGCGCGGGTGCTGCTGCGGCGGCTGCCGCCCGCCCATCCGCACAGCCGCTTCGGGTTCGACGACGGAGAGCTGGAGGCCGCCCTCGCCCGCTGCGCACAGGCCGGGGACACCGTCGACATGCGGGGTTTCTCCTTCCACCTGTCCGGCTACGACCCGTCGGCACGCGCGGAGTTGGCGGGTGAACTCGTCGAACTGTGCCTCAAGTCCCGGGTCATGGGACTGCGGGCGGACCGCATCAGCATCGGCGGCGGCTTCGCCGTCGACTACACCGACGCCGGGCACTGGGAGCGCTTCCTGCGCGTGCAGCGGCCCGAGCACTGGCACGCGGGGAAGTCTTTCGGCCGGGACGCCTTCTACCCGTACCACTCGCCGGTCGCGGGGGCCGACGCGCTGCGCGCGGTCCTCGCCGCCGGCGACCTCGCGGGACGACTGCGTGCGGCGGACGTGAAGCTCCTGCTGGAGCCGGGCCGGGCGCTGCTGGACCGTGCCGGGTGCACGGTCTTCCGCGTGCAGGGCGTGAAGGACCGCGACGGCTACGGCATCGTCACCGTGGACGGGAGCAGCCTGAGCCTGTCCGAGCAGTGGTTCAACAGCGAGTACCTGCCCGATCCGGTGCTCCTGCCCGCCCACGAGCCGCAAGGCGAACCGTACGCCGCCTGCGTGGGCGGTGCCACCTGTCTGGAGTCGGACATGGTCACCTGGCGGAAGGTACGGCTCCGCGCCCGTCCGGCCGTCGGTGACCTGCTCGTCTACCCCAACACCGCCGGATACCAGATGGACTCCAACGAGTCCCCCTTCCACGAGCTGCCGCTGCCCCCGAAGGTCGTTCTCGAGACCGACGACGGCACGACCCGCTGGCGGCTCGACCGCCATCCACTCGCCTGACTCTCCCCGACGTTCTCGACTTGGAGCCATCCGATGGACAAGGCGCTCTCGCGTCCCGCCGTGGTCAGCCGCGTCTCCGACCTCATAGGCCACACCCCCCTCCTCGAACTGTGCCGCACCGCCACCGGCAGCCGACTGCTGCTCAAACTGGAGCAGTTCAACCCGACCGGCACCGCGAAGATCCGGATGGCCCGGCAGATGGTCCTCGACGCAGAGGACCGCGGGCTGCTGCGGCCCGGCGGCCGTATCGTCGAGTCGACCTCCGGCAACACCGGTCTCGGCCTGGCCGTGATCGCCGCCGAACGCGGCTACACCTTCACCGCGGTCGTCGACCGTCACGCCGCCGCCGACAAACTCCGCGGCATGAAGGCGCTCGGCGCGGAACTCGTGTACGTCGCCGACGAGGGTGACGAGGAGCTCGCCACCGCCGCCCGCGAGGAGTTCGCCGAGAAGCTCGCGGCCCAGAGCGACAACGCCTACTTCACCGAGCAGCACAACAACATGGCCAACGGGGACGGATACCGGCCGGTGGCGCATGAGCTGGACGCGGCTCTGGAGGGCCGCGTCGACGTGCTGATCGGCGCCGTGGGGACGGGCGGCGGGCTCTTCGGGACCGGTGGGGAACTGCGCAAGAGCGTGCCCGGGGTGCGGATCCTCGGCGTCGAACCGAAGGGGTCGATCGCCTTCGGACCACCCGCCCACGACTACCACCAGTCCGGCACCGGCACGCCCGAGGGGGCCACCATCGGCGCCATGGTCGACTACGACCTGCTGGACGAGGGCGTCAAGGTCGGCGACATCGAGGCGTTCGCCACCGCGCGGGTCCTGGCCCGCCGACTCGGCCTGCTCGTCGGCGGGTCCGCGGGCGGGGTGGTGTACGAGGCGCTGACCCGGATCTCCTCCCTCGCACCGGGCACGACTATGGTCGCGCTGGTCAACGACGGAGGCGAGAAGTACATGGACACCGTCTTCAACGACGACTGGATGAACGCCCACGCACTGATCGACCCGGCTCTCGAGCACGGGATCGACGAGCTGCTGACCGAACTCCGCGGGAACTGACACCGATGCCGACACCGCTCACCACCCTGCTCCGCGACAGCCGCGCCCTGGCGACCCTGGCCGTCCCGCTCGCTCTGACCCAGCTCGCCCAGGTCGCCCTCACCACCACCGACACGGTGATGATGGGTCTGATGGGAGCCGAGGCACTGGCCGGCGGCGGCCTGGCACTGGTCGTCTTCAACCAGATGCGCACCATGGGGGTCGGCATGGTCACGGCCGTGGGCAACCAGGTCTCGGCCGCCTCCGCGCACGCCGAGGACGAGGAACTCACCGACGCGGCCAGGGAGGAGGTCCGGGACATCGTCCGCGCCGCCCTCGCCCTGGCCACCCTGTCCGGCGTCGTCGGCGCGCTCGTCGTCCTGCTGATCGGGCAGGTCGTCGGCTTCCTCGGCCAGGACCCCGACGTGGTCGACACGGCCTGGCCGATGCTGCTCGCACTCGCGCCCGGTCTGATCCCCTGCCTGTGGTTCCAGGCGATTCGGCAGTTCACCGTCGGCATGCGCCGACCGCAGGCCCTGCTCCGGATCACCATCGCCTCGGTCGCCGTCAACGCCGCCCTCAACTGGGGCCTGGTCCACGGCACCTGGCTCCTGCCGGAACTGGGTCTGCCCGGCATCGGCGTCGCCACCTCACTCGTGTACGCGCTGACCTGCGTGGCCCTTTACGCCTCGGCACGTCGTGACCCGACGCTCGCCCCGCTCCTGGACGTCCGGATCTGGAAGGCCCGCCCGGCAACCCTGCGCCGCCTCACCGGCCTGGGCGTCCCCATCGCCGCCACCTACGGCTCCGAGGCCGGCTTCTTCTCCGTCGTCGCCCTGATCATCGGCACCTTCGGCAGTGCCGCCCTGGCCGCGCACACCGCGGTGAACCAGCTCATCTACATCGTCTTCCAGATCGCGGTGGGCCTGTCCCACGCCGCGTCACTCAACGTCAGCAGGGAACTCGCCCTGGACCGGATCGCGGCGGCCCGGCGCATCAAGAACACGGCGCTGGCGTGCGCGGCCGCGGTGATGGCCGTGGTCGGCGTGGTCTACCTGACCGTCCCGGGGGTGGTCCTGCGCCCCTTCCTCGACCCGTCGGCCGCCGAGGGGAACAGCGCGACGGACATCGCCGCCAACCTCCTCCTGGTCGCGGCCGTCCTGCAGTTCTTCGACTGCGCCCAGAACATCGGTGTCGGGCTGCTGCGCGGCTTGGACGACACCCGGAGCGGCTTCCGCATCACGCTCGTCGGCTACTGGCTGATCGGACTGCCGGCGGCCTGGCTGTTCGGCGAGCTCGCCGACCTGAGGACCGTCGGAGTCTGGCTCGGCCTCCTCACCGGCCTCGCCGCCACCGCCCTTCTTCTGCTGCGCCGCTACAACCAGGCACTCGGCCAACGCGCCGCGGGGGTACCGGCTGTCGCCTGAGCTGTCCTGGTGCTCAGCGGCGGAGGGGCCTGCCCGTGGCTGTTCAGGGGACTCGGGTCCTTCTTGAGGCGAGGGGTCCCGACGTCCGTCCGTGCAACCTCCCGTCTGAGGCGAACGGCCTTCACGTCCCGTCCGTGCAACTTCCCGTCCGAGGCAAACGGCCGTGACGTCCGTCCGTGCAACCTCCCGTCGTTTCAGCGGTCTTACTTCCCGGGGTGCACATGACGGCAGACCATCAGGTTGCCTTCTTCCTGCGGGAGCTGGAGACGGGCGACACCTGGAGACGGGCGGCGGCGGCCAAGGGGCTGGGCAGACTCGGCACCGCCGAGCACGTCGAAGTGCTCGTACGGGCGGCCGCCGACCCTTCTCCCGAGGTTCGGGAAGGCGCGGCGGTCGGCCTGGGCAGGCTGGGGGTCTCCGCGGGCATGGCGGAGACCCTGTGCACGCTGATGGACGACGACGATCCGTGGGTGCGCAGGCAGGCCTCTCTGGCGTCCGTCCGGCTCGGGCTGCGCGATCGCGAGGTCGTGGACGCCTATGCGCGTCTGCTCAGCGATCCGGACTATCACCTGCGGATCAACGCGTTGGACGCGTTGCGGGAGCTGGGCCTCCCTGGTGACGTTCCCGCACTCGTCCGGCTGATGGGTGACCCCATGGATGCCGTCTGGGGCCGGGCGCGGGCCATGATCTTCGAGTTCCGCGAAGACCCGGCCGTCGAGGCGGAGGTGGTCCGCACGGCCCAGTGGGGGGCGGACTCCGCCCGCGTGCCCGCCGTGCGGATGCTGTCGGACCAGCAAGTCGACCGGCTGCTGCCGTCGTTGTTGGGCGATCTGACGGACGACCCTTCCACCGAAGTGCGCTGCGCCGTGGCTTTCCGGCTGTCGTTCAGGGCCCGCCCGGAGACACGGGACGCGCTGTTCGCCGCTCTGGATGCGGAGCGGGACCCGGCCGTGGCGTCACAACTGCTGTTCCAGCTCGAACGGTCGGGGGACGAACGGCTGCTGGCCCCGGCCTCGCGCTGGTTGAGCCACGAGCGGGTGGGACCGTCCGCCGCCACTGCCCTGGGGTCCGTGGGCGGCAAGGTCGCCGCGAGGCTCCTGCGGGCCCTCCTCACCGACCCGGCAACGGCCCCCCGCACGCTCGCCGCAGCGGCAACGGCCTATGGCGGCATGGGGAGATGGGACGCCGTGTGGCTGCTGCTGCCCCTGCTGAACCATGCCGCGCCCGGGGTGTACGAAGGTGCGCTGCGCGGCCTGGACGCCGTGGCGGACACCGGATTCCGGCCATGGGAACGTGCGGCGGTCGCGCGGGCAGTGGTGGCCCGCCTCGACGTCAACCCCGTCCTGGTGGGGGTGGCGGAGAGGGTCCTCACGGGCCTACCGGAAGCCCTGCCCGGGCTGCGGGAACTGCTGGACCGAACCCCTTCTCGCCTGGTCCGGTCGGCCGCGCTGTCACTCCTGGACCCGCGCAAGGCGACGGACACCGACACCCCGCACGACCTTCCGCTCTTCGTACGGCACCTGGACGACGCCGATTCGTGGATGCGCAAGGCCGCCGCGGACGGGATCGCCCACTGGGTGGAGGAGACCGGCACGCTCCCCTCGGACGCGAAGGCGCTGCGCGACCGGATCGCCGCCCTGGAATCCGACCCGTCGGATTACGTACGCGAGGCGGCGGCCGAGGCGTTGCGCGCCCTGGACGACCGCAGAAACAACTGACAGGCAGAGATTCGCGTCGACGGCAGGTTGTCCACGCTTGCGGCAATCGACCCCCACCTGGCCGAAACCACACGGTCGGACACGTCCTCCGCATGCCCTCCCCCGCCCCGCGAAACCGTGGACGCACCCACCCCGCACACTCGTGACGCGGGACCGCGACAGCTACGTGACCCGCTCTCGCCACCGATTGTCAGTGATCGCCGCTAACGTTCCTCACATCGTCGCACTGACGCCGGGACGTACCCGGCTGAACTGTGCTTTCTTCTTGCTGACTTGTTGTGGAAGGCGGGGACTCGTGGGTTGGCTCTCGGCGGGTGACGGGTATGAGGTCGCCCTGGTGGACGGGCGGGTGGCGGCGCGTGCCACCTCGGGCCGGGCGGCGGGACGGCAGTTGAAGTCGCTGCCGCGCGCGCTGCGCGACCATCCTGAGGTGGACCGGCTGCGGCGGTTCGCCGAATGGCTGGATCGGCACGCCACGGCGTGCGTCGCTCAGGTCGACTCCTGGATGGTGTCGTCGCTTCCCGTCCCCACCGGTCTGCTGGCCCGGGTATGGCCGGACGAGGCCTGGCAGTCGGCGCTGCGCGACCTCGCCGTGGTGGGCGACGACCCCGACGAGGTCGGTTTCCTGCGCGGCGCCACGGAGGACGGCGAACTGCGCGTGGTCAACCTGGACGGCGAGACGGTACGGCTGTCCCCGCGCACGGTCACGCTGCCGCACCCGGTGCTGCTCCCTGACCTCGACGACATCCGCGAGTTCGCGGCGGAGCTGGGCATCGTGCAGCGTGTGGAGCAGATCCACCGCGCGACCTGGCAGCGACCCGAGGACCTCGACCCGAAGGCCCGGGAGATACGGGAGTTCGCCGGAGGCTCGTTCCGTTCCCGCTTCGCCCTGGCCGCACGGGCGAGTTCGCTCGGCTACCGCGTCTCGGGGGGCTACTCCACGGCCCGGGTCCGCGACGGTGAGCGCACCGTGGAGGCCAGCGTGTGGATCGGCGAGCCGTACTGGGAGGACACGGTGGAGACCGGCGGCCTCACCTGGCAGGACCAGGACGGTCGCGCCCTGCCGCTGCGGGAGGTGGGCCCGGTGGCCTGGTCGGAGGGGATGCGGATGGCCGCGGCGCTGTACGCCGGGCGCACGATCGAGGAAGGCAAGAACGCATGAGCGGGGGGACGCAGGTGTCGCACGAGGAACTGCTGACGGCGGGCGCGGTCCTGCCGCCGGACACCGAGGGGGCCGGCGAGCGGGCGGTGCCGCTGACGGCACGCGCCTACCGCCACCCGGGCCTCGACGACCGGGTCGTGGTGCGGCTGGTCGCCGGTGAGCTGGGCGCCGCCGAGGACCTGGCCGCCGGCTTCCTCGGCCTGGAACCGGCCGCCGAGCCGGCCGTCGTGGGCCTCGGACTGCGCCAGTCGCTGGGCTTTCCCGAGTGGGTGCTGGTGCACCACCCCGAGGACGGCCACCACGCCCTGGGGGTCGTCCCCGACCTGGAGCGGGCGGCCCGGCAGGTCAAGTCCCGCCCCAAGGCCGCGCTGGACGCCTATCTGGAACTCGGTCGGCGGCTGGCCGCGTCGGTGCCGCACTTCCTGCCGACCTTCTACGAGCAGGCCGGCCGGGTGTTCCTCGCCGAGGAGAACGCCACCTACGCGGCCCAGTTGTTCACCCGCGCCCGCAAGGCTGAGGCGGAGCACGGGCTGGTGGTGGAGGAGGACCGCCTGGACGCCGTGTTCCTGGAGTTCGCGCTGGCCGGGGCGCTGCCGGTGAAGGTCCTCTCCGCCTACGGCCGGGAGCTCGCCGCCCGGGTCTCCGCCGACGAGGCGCTGGAGCGCTTCACCCGCCTGTGCCTGCGCCGCACCGCGGGCGGCCTGCCGCCGTCCGCCCAGATGGCCAACGACCTGCGCAAGCTGGCCCGCGGCGCCGGCCAGGACGCCGACCGGATCGAGCAGGACTACCTGGCCGAGCTGCTCGGGCTGCCGGCCACGCTGCGTGCCACGGGCGGCTGGTGGAAGGGGCACCGGACCGCGCTGGTGGCACTGGCCGAGCGGGAACCGCGGGTGCGCGGCACCCTGCTGGACATGCTCCCGGCCGGCGCCGAGGAGGACGTGCCCGCGATGTGGCTCGAGGTCCTGGCGACGTCCGGCGCCACGACGGGACTGTGGGACGACTCCCTTCCCCCGGAACAGCGGCCGAGCGACGGCACGGTGGGCTGGCTGGAGCGCTTCCTGGCGTTCCGGGAGCGGGCCCGGTCCTGGCGCAGCTCCACCCGGATGCCGGAGCTGTACCCGCTCGTGGAGCGGGTTGCGGCCAGGCTTCGTACCGAACTCACCGCGGCCGGACGGGGGTTGCGGGTCACGCACGACATCGACCTGATCGACCTGCTGCTGTCCCTTGACGTGCCGGTCGCCGCTCCCGCCAAGGACCAGGAGCTGCCGCTGACGGCATGGGCCATCGGGGACGGACAGCGGGAACTGACCCTCCTCGGCGCCGACCCGCGGTTCCGCGACGCCTTCCTGCTCGGCGCCGACCGTTTCCACCAGGGCGACCAGGCGCTGCGTGCCATCCGTCTGCTGGCGGCCTCACCCGGCGGCCGCCCCTGGCTGACGGAGTGGGTCAGCAGCGTGGTGCGCCGCTTCACCGCCGTGGGCCTGCCCGAACTGCCCCACGCGCTGAACCGGCTCGGATGGCTGCCCGCCGAGGCACTGGCGCTGGCCGAGGACGACGTCCGCGCCGCCGTCGGCACCGACCTCGCGCCGGTACTGGCCCGCACCCTGCGGGCCGGGCTCTTCGACGAACTGCACTGGCCCGCCTGGGAGGAGGCGACGGCCCAGCTCGTCGCCAAGGACCGGGTGGAGGACATCGTGGTCGCCGACGCCTGGCCCCACCTCGTGGTGGCCGGCAAGACCCAGGCCCGGGTGATCGGCACCGACGGCACCCTGCTCACCCACGACCTGCGCCTGCCGGCCAACGACGTCTCGGGCGACCCGGGCTTCCATCACGTGGACGGCGAACTCCTCGTCTACTGGAACTCCCGCAGGGACGGCCTGCGCGGTTACTGGCACTCGCGCGCCGACCGCGTCGAGTCCCTCAAGGGCCCGCACGCCACCCGGGGCACCGAGATGGACTGGTACCGCGGCGACTTCCCGATCACGCTGCCCCTGCCGGGCGGCGGCCGGACCACCGGTCGCGGAGTGGTGCACGCCGGCGACACCACCCTGCCCGACGAACGGCCGCTGCTCTTCGACGGATCGTCCTACTGGGTGTGGCACGCGGACTCCGAGGACCGGGCGGCGCACGGCTGGTACGAGTACGACCCGGCCACGAACGAACGCGGGCGGATGAGCAGGCCCGCCTTCCTCGCCGACGCCCTGCGCGACGCACCCGGGCACAGCAGCTACGTGAGCGGCAGACTGCGCCTGTCCCCCACCACCGGCACCACCCCGGCCTGCGCTCCCGTGGACGGCCTGGTCGGCCTGCGGGTGATCGAGCTGCCGGACGGTTCCCATCGCGCCGAGGACCTCGCCGGACGCCGCGTCACCCTGCCCGCCGGGGCCGGTGTGCCGTACGCGCTCATCGTCTTCCCCGGCGCGGACCGGGCCACCGCCCTGGTCCGCGACAACTGGCAACTCCGCCTGGTCGACGCCGACGGCGTCCAGACCGCCTGGGCCAAGACCGACCGCACCCCCGGCGACTTCGGCGAGGGCACCCTGCTGCTGCCTCCCGTGCAGTTCCTGGAGTGCCTGACGGCCCGTGACCCCGAAGGGTCCAAGGCGTTGCGGACCATCGACCGGGACACGGCCGCGGCCCTGCTGGCCGCCGCCTCCGACCAGGACGGGCAGGTGCTGACCGACGTCGTCCGCACCCTCCTTCCGGTCAGCCACGACGCGCTCGTCAAGGGCATCGCCGGAGTCGCCCGCTACGCCGCCGCCCAGCAGGCCGTGCTGGACGCGGCGGCCGCCCGGCTGACCCGCGCCCTGGAAGGCGGCCTGGAGGACGAGGGGCCGGCAGGACCGGCGGACGCCAAGCTCATGGCGGCGATGAACGGACTCGGCTCGTCCCGCGGCTACTGGTGGAACCGCGACGACGAGTCCGACACCGTCTTCCGCACCCTGCGCGTCCTGGCCCGCGCCACCGGACTCGCGGACACCGCCCTGCCCGACCTCGCGGAGGTCCGCCTCCACCTCGACGGTCACCCGCTGCCCTCCGGACAGCCCGACCTGGACACCCTGCTGGAGCGGACGGCCGCACTGGCCTACCGGGCCGCCTGCGGGACCACCGCCCAGGAGCACCGCGAGGTGCTGTGCACCCTCCTCGCCGAGTTCGACCGCCTCGGTCTGACACCGGACGACACCACCGCCTGGCGGAAGGTGCACCTGCACCTGGACGCGGCGACGCTGCGCACCACGGCGGGCGGATGGCGCGACGGCTCCTGGAACGGCGTGCTCCCGCTCGCCGACGGCGCCTTCATCGCCGTCACGGGCCGCAACTCCCTCGACGACGACCGGGCCTGCTTCGCCGGTTACTTCCATGACCCGGCCGGACGCTTCGAGACGCCCCCGCCCTACCAGGCGCTTCCGGCGCGACCGCTGGCCGAGAACCCGGTCCCGGGCCGTACGCGCACGTTCCTCGCCGAACTGGCCGAGCGCGGTCCGGCCCCCTGGTTCCCGGAGGCCGCCGAGGAGTTCGCCCGCCTCACCGGCGTCACGGAGACGATGGCCCGGCTCGTCGTGGCCGGTATGCCGGGGATCGACGTCTACGAGCGCACCTTCCTCAGCACCGAGACCCGCACCCTCATCGGGGTGAAGGTGGCCCCGGCGGCGCTCGCCAAGGACGAACTGCACGGCGTCGACGGCGCGGTGCGGGCCGCTGTCGTGGGCGCCCTGCTGCCCGCCGAGCCCGCCCGGCTGTGGACCGACGGCCCGGACGTGGCGGCCGCCGCCGCGGTGTGGAACGCCAAGGTGGGCAAGCGGGTGGCCGTCCCGGAGGCACTCCTCAGTGACGCGATCCGTGCCTTCCGGTACCCCTCCTGGCCGATCCGGCAGGCCCTGCCCGCCCTGCTGGACCCGGCCGCCTCGCCCCGGCTCAGCCGGGACCTCACCTGGGCGGTCAGCGGCGACCGCGTGCGGCCCGTCGGCGACGACACGGACGGGTTCACCGCGGACACACTGGTCGGCACGGTCGGTCTGCTCGCCTGGCTCGCCCACCGGCTGCCCGCCGGCGACCCGGTCCGCGCCGCGCTGCCCCCGGCCCTGACCGCCGTACGCGAGCGGCTCGCCCACCCCGGACTCATGCTCGACCTCGGGCGGTACATCAGCCTCCCCGACTTCCGGAAGACCGCCGGCACCCCCACGGAGACCGGCCCGGGCTTCGAGCGGTACGGCGCCGTCGTCCTGGCCACCCACGACGACCGGCCGGCCCCGGCCATCCGCGTCGACCTCCTCGACGAGGCGGGCCAGGACCCCTACCTGCCCGCGGTGCGCGTCGACAACCAGCAGCCCTACACCGCAGAGGTGGCACTGCGTCTGGTCCGGGACCAGAGGCTCGCGGCCCTGCTCGCCGATCCCGGTGAGCCGATCGCGGGGGACCGCGGCAAGGACGCCACCTGGTGGCCGCAGGACCCCAGCCGCTCGGTTCCCGAACTGGTCACCGAGGTGGCCAAGGAGCACGGCCTGAGCGAGGACGCCGCCACGCTGTACCTGATGCTGCTGGCGATGCCCGACCCGACCGACCGCATGACGGCCCGGTGGACGGGCTGGAAGCCGGCCCGGCTGAAGGCGGCGCGCGCCGAACTGGCCGCCACGGACCTCGTGGTGGAGGCCAGCCGGACCCGGGCGGGCCGGTCCCTGTTCCTGCCCGGCGGCTGGGTGGAGCAGTCGGCGCCGCGGGTGCCGCTGGAGCGCTGGAAGCTGCCGCTGTTCGGCGAGATGAGCGACGAGCACGCTCCGTTCGGCGTGATCGTGCCGTTCGAACCGGCCGCGGACCTGTTCCGCAGGGCGTGGCAGCGGGTCCAGGACGGCGACGCTCCCCGGTTCGAGGAGCTGAAGGTCCGGCGGGGCCGCCGCCGCTGACGTATCACCGGCCCGGGGCGCCGCCCACCGGCGGCGCCCCTCCCCCCACCTGAACTCCCCCACACATCGACACCGACCGATCTACCGAGCAAGGACCTCCATGCCCCTGACCGACACGGTGACGGCCCTTCCGGCCCGGCAGACGCTGCCCGCCGAAGAGCGCTTCGCCACCGAACTCGCCTTCCTCGCCGCCCACGACGACGGCCCCCGGCCGCCCGGCTGGCTGCTGACGCCCCGCGCGGTGATCACCTTCGTCTGCGGCAGCGGCCGCGAAGCCCTCAAGCTGCCGGAGGCGGCCGAGGGAGTGCCGGACGAACTCGTCGTCGCCCCGAAGTTCGTCGGTGAACGCGCCCTGGTGGAGCGGTGCGTGGTCACCCTCGCCGGAGAGCGCGGACTGCTGCTCGTCGGCGAGCCCGGCACCGCCAAGTCCATGCTGTCGGAACTGCTGGCGGCGGCCGTCTGCGGCACCAGCGCGCTCACCGTGCAGGGCACCGCGGGCACCACCGAGGACGCCCTGCGCTACGGCTGGAACTACGCCCTGCTCCTCGCCCAGGGCCCGACCCCGCAGGCCCTGGTGGACTCACCGGTGCTGGCCGCGATGCGCGGCGGGAAGGTGGCCCGGGTCGAGGAGATCACCCGCTGTCTGCCCGAGGTGCAGGACGCCCTGGTGTCGATCCTCTCGGACCGGCGGATGAGCGTGCCGGAGCTGTCCGGCACCGACGACGCCCAGGTCGCCGCCGCCCCGGGCTTCACCGTCATCGCCACCGCCAACCTCCGCGACCGCGGGGTGTCGGAGATGTCCGCCGCCCTCAAGCGCCGCTTCAACTTCGAGACCGTGCACCCGATCGCGGATGTCGAGGCCGAGACCGAGCTCGTCAAGCGGCAGGCCACGGCTGCCGTTGCCCGGGCGGGCGCGGCCTTCGGTGTCGACGACGCGGTGCTCGACGTCCTGGTGACCGTCTTCCGCGATCTGCGGGCCGGACGTTCCGTCGAGGGCTGGGACGTGGAGCGCCCCGGCACGGTGATGTCCACCGCGGAAGCGGTGCAGGTCGCCGTCTCCCTGGGAGTCGCCGCCGCCTACCTCCCCGGCGGGGACTCGCTCGACCTGGTGCCCGGCCATCTGCTGGGCGTGGTCCGCAAGGACGACCCGGCCGACCACGCGCGTCTGCTCGGCTACTGGGACGGGCCGGTCCGGCGCCGCGCCGAGGACGGCTCGGCGACCTGGCGGCGCCTGTGGGACCTGCGGGAGAACCTCCGGTGACACTCGCTCTGGAACCGAGGGCGGCCCTCACCGCCCTCGCCGACTGCTCCGCCCCGTTCCTGCTGGGCGTACGGCACCACAGTCCCGCGCTCGCCGCCGCGGTGCCCGCCCTGCTGGACGCCGCCGGCGCCGAGGTCGTCTGCGTGGAGCTGCCCGCCGACTTCCAGGCGTGGCTGCCCCATCTCGGCGCGCCGGGCACCCTTGCCCCGGTCGCGCTGGCCGGGGCCGGCGAGGGCGGGCGGCTCGGCTTCTACCCCTTCGCCGACTTCTCGCCCGAACTGGCGGCGATCCGCTGGGCACGCGAGCACGGGGCGGAGGTCGTCTGCTGCGACCTGCCCATGTCCGACCCGCGCTGGGGTACCGAGGGGCCCGCCGCGGCCGAGGACGTCCGGGGTCCTTCCGCCGAGGCGCCCACCGCGTTCGCGGCGGCGCTGACCGCGTCCGGGACCGGTCGCGAGGGTGATGACATGTGGGACCGCAGTGTGGAGGTCCTCGCCCCGGGCTGCGCGCCCGAGGCGATCCGCCGGGCCGCGCTGGGCGTCGGCTGGGCGCTGCGCCGGGACGCCGAGTCGACGGACGGCGTGTCCGCGGTGGATCAGGCGCGCGAGGCGCACATGCGCGAGACGATCGCCCGCGCCTCGGCCGACGGCCGCCGGGTCGCGGCCGTCGTCGGAGCTTTCCACGCCCCCGCGCTGACGGTCTGGGAGGCGACGGAGCCGACAGGGCCGGACGTTGCCGGGGACGCTCCGACCGTGGTCACCTCCCTCGTGCCGTACGCGTTCGACCTGCTGGACTCGCGTTCCGGCTATCCGGCGGGCATCCGCGACCCGCGCTGGCAGCAGGCCGTGTTCACGGCGGGCGGCGACCCCGAGCGGCTGCACGACGCGGCCGCGCGGGCGATCACCGACGTGTGCCGCGAACTGCGGGCGGCCGGACACGTCGCCGGCACGGGCGAGGCCCGCGAGACCCTGCGCGTCGCGTGCGACCTGGCCCGGCTGCGCGGACTGGCGGCACCCGGCCGCGGCGAGGTGCTGGAGGCGCTCACCACGGTCATGGGTCAGGGCGAACCGCTCGGCCGCGGCCGCGCGCTGGCCCGGGCGCTGGAAACCGTGCTGGTCGGCACCGACCGGGGCCGGGTCGCCCCGGGCACTCCCCGCTCCGGTCTCGGCCCCTCCGTCGAGGCCGAACTCGCCTCGCTGCGGCTGCCCGGACCGGACGACCCGGCACCGCGCGAGCTGCGGCTCGACCCGTTGCGCTCGGCCCTCGACGGCCGCCGCGAAGTCCTCCTCCAGCGGCTGGCGGTGTGCGGCACCGGCTACGGCGAGCCGATCCAGGTGGCGGGCACCGGTGACGCGGCCGCTCTGAGCACCCGGTGGCGTCTGGCCTGGACACCGGCGGTGCCGGTCCGCCTGGACCTGGCCGGCATCCGCGGCGTCACCGCGGCCCTGGCCGCCGAGGGCACCCTGCGGGAGACCTTCCGCAAGGAGGCGGCGGACGGCGGACCCACCAGCGCCCTGGTCCTCGCGGGACTGCGCGACGCCGCCCGCTGCGATCTGCCCGCGCTGGTGTCCGAGCGGCTCGCCGACGCCGCCGAGATCCTGCCCGCCTGTGCCACCCTGCCCGAACTCCTCACCGCCCTGGACCTGTTGGAGGCCCTGCAGCGCGGCCATCTGCCCGGCACCACGCCCACGAGCCGGCAGGGCGCCGCGGAACTGGCCACGGAACTGATGGAGTCGGCCGTACGGTCCCTGCCGGGCCTTGCGGGCAGTGACGACCCGCAGGACGCGGACGCCCTCGTGGCGCTGGCCTCCCGGGCGGGCGAACACCGCCTGGGCCTGCGGATGGACGACGCCCTGCACGAGCTCGCACGCCACGGCTCACCGCTCATGCAAGGAGCCGCGCTCGCCACCCGGGTCATGCTCGACCTGGACGACGCCGACACCCTCGGCCGCCGGGCGGCGAGCTGGATCGACAACGCAACCGGCCCTGATGCCCGGCAGGCGCTGAGCCGCCGGCTCACGGGACTCGTCAGCGCCGCCGCACCGCTGCTCCAGTCGGCGCCGACCGCCCTGGACCCGCTGCTCGACCGGATCGACACGCTCACCGACCAGGGGTTCCTCGACCGGCTGCCCGCCCTTCGCGGCGGCTTCGACACCCTCAGCCCGGCAGGCCGCGACCGTCTGCTGTCCACGGTGACCGAACGCCTCGGGGACCGTCTCGACCTGTCGCTGAGCGCGTCACCGCAGTTGCTCGCCCTGTGGACGGCCGCCGACGCGGCGGGCCGCACGGCGGTGACGTCCCTGCGGCCGCCGCTGGGAACGGGACTGGACGGCACCGCGGGCACCGTGGCGGACCCCTCGCGGGACGAACCGAGACCGACCGAGGAACCGGCCGACTCTCCCCCGCACCCCACACCGGCCGACCCCGCCCCGCACCTCACACCGCCCGCCCCCGCCCCGCACCTGACACCGGCCGACCGCTGGCGCCTGCTGCTGGGAAGGCAGAGCGAGAAACTGCCGCACAACGCCCGCCGTCTCGCCCACGCACTCGACGAGCTGTACGGCACCGGCCGCGGCGAGGGCTCCTCGGACCTCGGCCGGGAGGGCGGCCAGGGCGGCAGCCAGGACGCCTCCTTCCCGACCGCGCGCGAGTGGGCGGAGGAACTGGAAGCGCTGTTCGGCACCGACGTGCGCGAGGAGGTCCTGGCCCGGGCCGCCGACCTGGGCCGCACCGACGTCCTGGCCGAGCTCGACCCCAAGGCGGTACGCCCCTCGGTCGACCTGCTCACCTCCGTGCTGTCCCTGGCCGGCGGAATGCCCGAGCAGCAACTCGCCCGACTGCGCCCGCTGGTACGGCGTCTGGTCGACGAACTGGCCAAGGAACTGGCCACCCGGCTGCGCCCGGCACTGACCGGACTGGCCACCCCGCGTCCCACCCACCGACCGGGAGGACGGATCGACCTGCCGCGTACCCTGCGGGCCAACCTCGCCCACACGCGCCGCACCGAGGACGGCCGCACCCTGATCGTCCCGGAGCGGCCGGTGTTCAGCACCCGTTCCCGCCGGGAGGCGGACTGGCGGCTGGTCCTGGTGGTCGACGTGTCCGGATCGATGGAGGCGTCCGTCGTCTGGTCGGCGCTGACCGCGGCCGTCCTGGGCGGAGTGCCCACACTGAGCACCCACTTCCTCGCCTTCTCCACCGAGGTGATCGACCTGACCGACCAGGTCGACGACCCGCTGTCGCTGCTGCTGGAAGTACGCGTCGGCGGCGGCACCCACATCGCCGCCGGCCTGGCCCACGCCCGGTCGCTGGTGACCGTGCCCAGCCGGACCCTCGTGGTGGTGGTCAGCGACTTCGAGGAGGGGTATCCGCTCGGCGGGCTCCTCGGCGAGGTACGGGCCCTCGCGAGCTCCGGGGTGCATCTGATGGGCTGCGCCGCCCTGGACGACACCGGCGCCCCGCGCTACTCGGTGCCGGTCGCCCAACAGCTTGTCGCGGCCGGCATGCCGGTCGCCGCCCTCAGTCCCCTCGCCCTGGCCCGCTGGGTGGGCGACCGCCTCCGCGGAGAGAACCGATGAACAGCGAACTGCCCCCCGTGGCGCCCGAGGTGGTCGCCGCCGCCGTGGAGCAACTGACGTCCCGGCTGCGCAAGAAGCTGGACGCCGCGATCGAGACGTACGCGACGCTGCCCGTCACCGCGGACGGCACGGTACGACGGGTGCGGTGCGGCGAGGACGCCGAAGTCACCCTCGCTCCCGGCCCTTCGGGGGCGGTCACGGACGCCGCCCAGGCGCAGTGCAGTTGTCTGCTGGCACCGCGCTGCCTGCATCGCGCGGCGGTCCTGGGGGCCGCGCCGGTGGCCGACGCCGACGCACTCGCCGAGACCGCGGACCAGCCGTCCACGGCCGACGCCGAGGCGGCCGAACCGGACGCCATCGCGCAGCAGTCCGGATCATCGGACACCGGCGCGACCGCCGTACCGTCGCCCGGCCCTGCCGGTCCCACCGCCGCGCAGGTCGCCGCCGCGGCCGGGCTGTGGGCCGCGGCGGCGGCCGTGCTGGCCGCCGGAGTGCCCGGCGCGGGTGCCGTACCCCAGGCGGAGGTGCTGCGGGCCGCGCACACCGCCCGGCTCGCGGGCCTGCACCGGGCCGAGGCGGCCGCCCTGAGAGTGGTCCGCGCCCTGCGTGCCGCCCGGGCCCGCCACGACGGCCACCGGCTGGCCGACCTGGTCGCCGGCCTACGGGAGCTGCTGCTCACCAGCGGCCTGCTCGCCGCGTCCGATCCCGACCCCGCCCTGCTCGGCACCGCCCGGCGCAGCTACCGTCCCGGCGGCAGTCTCAAGGTGCACGGGGTGTGCCGGGAGCCGGTGATCTCGGCCACCGGCTACGGCGGGGTCGTCACCCATGTCCTCGCCGAGGACGGGCGCTGGCTCTCCGTGTCGGACGTCAAGCCCGGCGGGCCGGCGCGGGCGCGCGGCGCCGCCACCGCCACGGTCGCACTCGGCTCCGGCAGCCTCGATCACGCGCAGCTCTCCCGGAGCGGCCTGCTGATCTCCGGCGCGACGGTCTCCCCGGACGGCCGCCTCGGCGCCGGCAAGGGGGTACGGGCCACCCCGGTCACGGGTCTGTCCTGGACATCGGGCCCGCTCGCTGCTCTCTTCTCCCGCCCGCTCGCCCAGGCGGCCGCGGCCCGACTCGCTCCGGACGACGCGACGGAACGGACCGATCCGCAGGCCACTGACCTGATCGGCTGTGACGTGGTCGTCGTAGGGGCGGCCGAGGACCACCTGTTCGCACGAGAGCTGACTCCCGACGGAGCCGACCACGAAGGGCTGCTGATCCGTCTGCTGCCGGCCAACGGCCACCCGGAGCTGGCGCATGCGGCCAACTTCCGCAAACTCGCCTCGCGTCCGGGACTGCGGCTGCGGGTCGTCGGCCGCCTCGACCCCGATCGTGCCGCGACGCTGCGGCCGCTGGCGGTGGGCCCCGTGCCGGACGGTACGGCGACACTGCGGCTGCCACCCGAGTGGGCGGGCCACGCCGATCTGGGGTACGACCGCCTAGAGGGCGCGCACTTCCCGCCCGCTGCCGAATTCCCGCCGGTGGAAGGCCCGTCCGCGCTGCCGCCGGACCCCGTGGCCGAGGCGCCCCTGTGGCGGTTGCGGCGACTGGTCGAGGTCGCGGTGTCCGGTGGCCGCCGGGCCGCCGCCGAGCCCGCACGGGACGGTGCCCGGACCTCGAGCGCGGTGGCGTTGCGACGCAGCGGCTTCCGGACGGCAGCCGATCTGGCGGAGTCCCTCGCCGCGGAGGCCGACCGGCGGAGCCGCGACGTCTTCGGCCGCACCCAGCAAACCGATCCGGACGGCTACGCACAGGTGTGGCTGAGCGCGGCGGTGTACCTGTCCGGCACCGAGCGGGCCCTGGTGAAGGGGACATGGCAGGCCTGATCCGCACCAGGCGCTCCGCTTGAGCCGTCGGAGGCGAGGGAGTGCCTGTCCGAGGCACGGAACCGGGGGCACCTGAGGTGCCTCGACGGCCACGTGAAGGTCGGTCCGTTCCCTCCTGCCCGACATCAGGTCTTGCAGGAGGGAACGGGGCGGCCGTGCGGATCCGACTGCGCGGGATGAAGCCGACTACCGGTTCACGTGCCGCACGGCCGTACGCGCGTGCTCGCGGTGCAAGTCATCACAGCCAGGCCATACGACGTGACAGGCCTCAGCCGACGTTGAAGTCGAGGTTGGTCACGTACCAGGAGTCCTGGATCCTGCTGGACTCGACGTTGATGTCGAGCTGGTCCTGCGTCACGCCGGTCGAGTGAGACAGGACAACCTTGTCGAGGGCCTGGCCGTCGATGTTGATCTTGGCGGCAGGGACCGTGACCTGGTCACCCGTGCCGGAGGCCTGCGTGACCACCACCTTCGGGTCGTCCGAAGGTGGGTCGGGGGTGAACGACTCCTTGAACTTGCCCAGCGCCGCCTCCATCCGCTTGCGCTCGGGCGCACTGTCGCCGCACGTCTTCTCGCTGCCGACCTGCGCGGGCGTGGAACCCTCCGCCGGTTCCGCCATCAGCAGGCACGCCTGTTCGATGTCGCCCTTGATGAGCGCCGCGACCCAGCCAGACACAGCCTTCTCGGCGGAGGAGCGGTCCACGCCCGACGCCACTGACGAGTCCCCGTCGGCCGGCTCGCTCGTCTTGTCGACGGGGGAACCGGTCGCGGACGCCTTCTGGTCCTCCCGGGGCTTGGGGTCGTCCGAGCAGCCTGAAAGGCCCACGGCCGCCGCGACCACAGCGCCCGCGATCGCGCCGACCCGTCTCGTCCTCTGATCCACTAACACCACTTCAAAGCCTCTCTCTGAACCCTCAACTGCATCAGCGGACCCAGGAGTTGACTCACGTCTCGGCTCCGCTTCACCCTCAAGACGACCAAGAGGACCGAGTGGTTCTGCTTTGAACGGTCGTTTACGTCATCAGATCACCGGTGGCGGGAGACGGGCGCCCGACATTTGGAGCGGGACCGGAGTTCTGGGGTCAGATCGGCGGGGCCACCAGTCCCGCGTTGCCGTACGTCATGAAGCCCGCAGCGCGACCACCACGAACTCGCCGTGATCGTTTTGCAACTCCTCGTCATCCGATCAGGCCCGTGCTGAACACCGCAGGACGGGGTAACCGGATTCCTGCAAGGTCCCTCGCACGAAAGTGATGCCTACCCCCATGGCGCAGACACGAGACGTCGTTGAACTCATTCTCCAGGACCACCGGAAGATGGAGGATCTCTTTCGTCTGATGCGGAGCGTGGAAGCCGACCGCGCCACCGCTCTTCAGGAATTCTCCGATCTGCTGATCGCGCACGCTTTGGCGGAAGAGGCGAAGGTGTATCCCGCCCTCAAGCGCTACAAGAAGATCGACGACGACGAGGTGGAACACGGCGAGGAGGAGCACGAGGAGGGCAACAAGGCGCTCCTGGAACTCCTGGAAGTCGATGAGGTCGGCTCCGAGGAGTGGGACGAGAAGCTGGAAGAACTCGTGCAGGCGGTCACGCACCACGCCGACGAGGAGGAGCGCACCATCTTGAACGGTGCCCGCGAGAACGTGGCCATGGAGCGCCGCGAGGAACTGGGCGAGGCGTTCCTGGAGGAGCGCGAGCGTCAACTGAAGTCGGGCTGCGGTTCTGTCGACAACGTGCGCAAGATCGTCAGCTCCTGAGCGCCCTCGCAGCCACACCCTCGGAGGTCACGGCCGGACGAACCCGGCCGTGACCTCCGACGTTCCGCGCACCAGTCCCAGCCTCACGCCAGGACCACGGTCACAGGTCCGGCCTCCGAGAATGCCGTAATTTCACAGCTCGCCGTAATACAACCCCTGAACATGCCTGTGGGCCCCTGACCTATTCAGGGGCCCACACACACGCCGTTCGTCGGGCGGATTACCAGCGATACCAGCGTCCCTTACGGCCGCCCGCGTCGGCGGAGCGCATGACGAAGCCCAGCAGCCAGACCACCAGCACGATGACGGCGAGCCACCACAGTGCCTTCAGCGCGAAACCAGCACCGAAGAGGAGCAGAGCCAGCAGAAGAACAACAAGCAGGGGAACCATAGTTATCAACCTCCGTCGCTCCTGATGCCCGGCGAATGCAAGAACACGCACCGGATTTCCCTGGTTTCTCTACGATTCTCACGGGAATGAGGATCGGTTCTCTCAGGCGCGCCGGTCCGTTCACGCCGAGATCTCCGCGGCACCCCGACGGACGCCCACCGAGGCGAAGGCACGGCCTCTGCCGTCTGCCGAGCGCCCGCCGCGTCCTCGCCGTCCAGCCCTCGACTTGCTGGTCCGCTCAACTTCGGCCAGGACTGGCCTGTTTGAGCCACTGGAAGATCATTAATCTGGTGCACAGCACAGGCATCTACCGTTGAGGAGTCGCGTGTCCACCGCCGAGCAGGTACCTGACATCCTGTCGCCCGAGTTCGCCAAGGACCCCTACCCCGCCTACGCGGCGATGCGGGAGAAAGACCCTCTGATCTGGCACGAGGCCACCCAGAGCTACATCATCTCCCGCTACGAGGATGTGGAGCGCGTCTTCAAGGACAAGAAGGCGGAGTTCACGACCGACAACTACAACTGGCAGCTCGAGCCGGTCCACGGCAAGACGATCCTGCAGCTCAGTGGTCGCGAGCACGCCGTGCGCCGGGCGCTGGTCGCACCGGCGTTCCGCGGCAGCGACCTGCAGGAGAAGTTCATGCCGGTCATCGAGCGCAACTCCCGCGAACTCATCGACGCCTTCAGACGCACCGGGTCCGCCGACATCGTCAGCGACTACGCCACTCGTTTTCCGGTCAATGTCATCGCGGACATGCTGGGCCTCGACAAGGCCGACCACGCCCGCTTCCACGGCTGGTACACCACCGTGATCGCCTTCCTCGGCAACCTCGCCGGCGACCCGGAGGTGACGGCGGCGGGCGAGCGCACCCGGGTCGAGTTCGCCGAGTACATGATCCCCATCATCCGCGAGCGGCGTGAGCGCCCGGGAGAAGACCTGCTGTCCGCCCTGTGCGCCGCCGAGGTCGACGGCGTGCGCATGAGCGACGAGGACATCAAGGCGTTCTGCAGCCTGCTGCTCGCGGCCGGCGGGGAGACCACCGACAAGGCGATCGCCAGCATCCTGGCCAACCTGCTGGCGCATCCCGACCAGTTGGCGGCGGTCCGCGCGGATCGCCGCCTGATACCCGCGGCCTTCGCCGAGACGCTGCGCTACACCCCGCCCGTGCACATGATCATGCGGCAGTCGGCCACCGAGGTCGAGGTCAGCGGGGGCACGATCCCGGCCGGTGCGACCGTGACGTGTCTGATCGGCGCCGCCAACCGGGACGAGCAGCGCTACCGCGAGCCCGACCGGTTCGACATCTTCCGCGACGACCTCACCACCACGTCGGCCTTCTCGGCCGCCGCCGACCACCTGGCCTTCGCGCTCGGCCGCCACTTCTGTGTCGGCGCGCTCCTCGCCAAGGCGGAGGTCGAGACCGGCGTGAACCATCTCCTCGACGCGATGCCCGACCTTCGTCTCGCCGACGGGTTCGACCCGGTCGAGCAGGGCGTCTTCACCCGTGGCCCGCAGGCACTGCCGGTGCGCTTCACCCCGACGGGCGACTGAACACCGTTCCCCCGCACGGCTGTTCCCGCCACCGCCCGCCCCCGCAGATCCACGGATCGCGGGGACAGGGCGGCGGCGCAGGACGGCTACTGCACCGCCGGAGTGAACTGCACGGGCAGGGAGTTCAGTCCGCGCATCCAGATCGACGGACGCCAGGTCAGTTCCTCGGGCTCGACCGCCAGAACCAGGTCCGGGAGTCGCTCCAGGAGCGTCTCCACCGCCGTACGGGCCATGACGTCCGCCAGCAGCGGCGCGGGATAAGGGCAGCGGTGCTCGCCGTTGCTGAAGGACAGGTGCGCCGAGTTCTCCGCGCCCACGTGCGACTCGGGCCAGATCTGGGGGTCGGTGTTGGCGGCCGCGAGGCCCAGCACGAGGCAGTCCCCCTCGCGGATGAGACGCCCGCCGAGCTGGGTGTCGCGCACGGCCCAGCGGCCGATGAAGTTCTGCGTCGGAGTGTCCAGCCAGAGCACCTCGTTCAGCGCGTCTCCCACGCTGACCCGGCCGCCGGAGACGTTCAGCGCGAAGCGCTCGTCGGTGAGCAGGAGTCGCAGGGTGTTGCAGATCCAGTTGGCGGTCGGCTGCTGCGCCGCCGCGATGACGGAGATCAGGTCCTGCACGATCTCCTCGTCGCTGAGTCCGGCCGGGTCCTCGACCATCCGGGACGTGACGTCCGGACCGGGCCGCTCCCGCTTCTCCTTCACCAGATGCGTGATCCGCTCGCCGACCCGCATGTACGCCGCCACCGGGTCGTCGCCCTCACCGGCGTCCAGCGAGATCCTCAGGTCGTCGACGAGCTGCTCGGTGTCGGTGCTGTCCTGCGGCATCCCGCACATCCACAGCACGGCACGGGCCGGCAACGCGTGCGCGTACGCGCTCATCAGCTCGGCCTCGCCGCTCCCGGAGAACGCGGAGATCAGTTGACCGGCGATCAGCTCGCACTCGCGGGCCAGCTCGAACTGGTCCACGCCCTCCAGCGCCTGGGTGATCACACCCGCCCGGCGCTGGTGCTCCGCCCCCTCGGTGAACAGGACGGACGGCTGGTAGCCGACGAACGGCAGGAGCGGCCAGTCCGCCGGGATGTGGTCCCACTGGTTCCAGCGCCGCGAGTCCCGCGCGAACAGTTCGTCGTGACTGGTCACGTAGCAGACCTCGGGATAGCCGAGGACGAGCCAGGCCGGGATGTCGTTGTCGAGCAGCACCGGCGCGACCGGGCCGTGCTCCCGGCGCATCGAGCGGTACATCTGGGAGGGAGTCTGCTGGTACTCCAGGCCGCTCAGTTGCACCGCGGCGTCGTGTGCGGGGCAGCCGGGCGGCGGGGTGGCCGCGGACGGGGAGCCGGTGGGATCGCTCACGGTGTGCTCTCCTGGGACAGTGCGATTGAGTAGAGGTGGTCCACGAGGGCGATGAGGACCTCCTTGCCCGAGGACCTGACCCGGGCGTCGCAGTCGACCATCGGCACATGCGCGCCCAGCGCGAGGGCCGTGCGGATCTGCTCGAGCGAGTAGCGGTTCTCGTCGCCGTCGAAGCGGTTCACGGCCACCACGAACGGGGTCTTGTGGTGTTCGAGCCGGTCTATCGCGTACCAGCAGTCCTCCATGCGGCGCGTGTCGACGAGGACGACCGCGCCCAGCGTCCCGGAGAACAGGCGGTCCCACAGGAACCAGAACCGCTCCTGGCCCGGCGCCCCGAACAGGTAGAGCACCATCCGCTCGTTGAGACTGATACGGCCGAAGTCGAACGCGACGGTGGTGGTCGTCTTGCCCTCCACACCGGCCGTCTCGTCGACGCCCTGCCCCGCCTGCGTCATCAGCTCTTCGGTGTTCAGCGGGCGGATCTCACTCACCGAACGGACCAGGGTGGTCTTGCCGGCCCCGAACCCGCCCACCACGACGATCTTCAGACCGGTCTCGGCGGCATCGGCCAGCGGCGTGCGCTGGGAGGGGAGCTCAGAGGTTGCGGAGCCCATTGAGGACCTCCTGGAGCAAGGCGGTTTCGGGAAGCGACGCGACGGAGTCGGCGGCGCGGGGATGACGGGCGCTGACCTTGCCCATGTCGTGGAGGTCGCCCACGAGGATGCGGGCGACCGTGACGGGCAGCTTCAGCTCGGCGGAGATCTCCACCAGTGCCGTGGGGTGGCGGCACAGCTCGAGGATCCGCACGTGCTCCGACTGCATGCCGGTGCTCGGTTCGCTCTCGCTGACGATCAGCGTCACCAGGTCGAACGAGTCGTCGGCCGTGCTGCGCCCGCCGGTGACCGTATAGAGCCGGTCGGGGTCCCCGACGTCCACTGGTTTGCGGATCACGCGCGGGTACCCCGGCCGGCGGGCGTGCGCGGCTCGGCCCGCAGATGCTCGCCGATCTGCTCGACGAGTTCCGTCATCTGGTGACCGACGACTCCCGGGTCGGCGTCCTCCTGGGCGACGACTGCCAGATGCGCGCCCTCACCCGCCTCCACGATGAACAGCAGGCCGCCGTGGAACTCGGTCATGGAGTGCCGCACCCCACCCGATCCGTCCCCGAACTCGACGGAGGCGCCCTGCGCGAGGGCCTGGATGCCGGAGCAGATGGCCGCGAGCTGGTCGGCCTGGTCGAGCGTCATGTGCTCCGTCCAGCACAGCTTCAGGCCGTCCCGCGACAGGACGAGCGCGTGGCGCGTGCCCGGGGTGCGCTCCAAGAGGTTCATCAGGAGCCAGGTGAGGCTGTTGTCAGTGGTCTCCATGGTGATCGGGACGGGTTGTGACCGGTCGACGGTCACCCGGCCCGTTCCTCCAATCCATCGAATACGGCGACGAGATGCTGGGTGTGGGGTGTTGCCCGTGCGGGGTGCGCAGGCCGAAGGGTGCGGAGTTCGCGGCTCACTCGTCCGCGGACTCGTGCCCGTCATCGGGAGGGCTGACGGAGTCGCCGGGTGTGCCACCGCCGTGACGGCCACGGTGGAAGGCGCCGAAGCTGCTTCCGGCATCGCGGGCGGGCGCCGTCTCACCCGGCTCGGCCGAGGGCGTCGGGGTGGCCGCCGGCTTCTGCCGGGCGCGCTCGGCGGCGGCCATCGTACGGCCGGGGGCACGCACGGGCAGGGTGTTGCCGGTGGCCGCGGCACGGTCGTCCGGGGCGTCGGCGCCGGGCGTGGGCGCCGCCTCCGGGGTCGCGACCGGTTCCACGGACGCGGCCGGCAGTGCGCGCGGGGCCGGCGTCTCGTCGGCCTCGACGGCGGGTGCCGGCACGGCGGGGATCTCCGCGCTGCGCCGGGAACGCTCGACGACGGGCTCGCGCTGCTGGGCCAGGAGCTGCTGGGGCAGCAGGACGACGACGCCGGTGCCGCCGCGTGAGGAGGGCCGGTAGTTGACGCTGATGCCGTACCGCTCGGCGAGCCGTCCCACCACGGTCAGGCCGAGCCGGGTGCCCTGCAGTGAGGCGAGGTCGGTGACCCGGCCGGACACGGACTCCTCGGCACGGCGCATCGCGGCGTCCGACATCTTCAGGCCGCTGTCCTCGATGGTGACGACGAGACCGGCGCTGCGTTCCTCCACGTAGACGTGGACCTCGTCGATGGGCGGCGAGAAGTTCGCGGCGTTGTCCATGAGTTCGGCGAGCAGGTGCATCACGCCCTCGGCCGCGAAGCCCGCGATCGACGCCTTGCTGGAGGAGTGCAGCCGCACCCGGCGGTAGGCGGCGATACGGCCGACAGCGCCGCGCAGGATGCTCTCCATGACGATCGGCTTGTTCCAGACGCGGCTGGAGCGGCCGCCCATCAGGAGGGCCAGCCGGTCCGTCATGAGACCGAGCTGCGAGGTGCTGTGGTCCAGGCGCAGCAGGTCGCCGAGGACGTCCTGGCCGTGCCGGTCCTGCATCTCGCGCAGATCGGCCAGCATCGCGACGGTCTTGGACTGGACCCGGCTCAGCGCCTTCGCGGAGGCGACCTGGGCAGCGGCGGAACGCCGTTCGCTGTAGGCGAGTTCGCGGACGAACCACTCGGCCGTGTTCCGGACCAGGGGGTTCTGCGGCCAGTCGAACTTGGTGAGGACGGTGTTGCCGGAGCTGCCTTCCCGCAGCAGGGCCACCGCGGCGGGCAGTGTCTCCTCGGTCAGGCGCTCGAGTTCCGTCCTGCCCTTGGCCAGTTCGCTGCGCATGATGCGCAGCTCGGTCTCGGCGGTGACGGCCCGTGCCACCGAGTCACCGAGTGCCACGGCGAAGGTGTCCAGTATCTGGCGCAGTTGCGGGTCGGACGGGGTGGCGACCCGGGCGACGGCTTCCTCGGCGCTCGCGCCGCCGTTCAGATGCTGCGCGACGCCCGGCAGACCCACGTTGACGAGCTGGGCGACCTCGGTGCCCTGCTTCTTCCAGTTGTCCTTGGTCATCCCGAGCTCGCTGTCCCGGGCTGCCGCCTGCCGACGGACTCGACGCAGCAGGTAGGCGGCGATGCCGGTGACGACGGCGAGACAGCACCAGGCGGTGATCACCGTGCCGAGCACCCAGGAGCGGGCTGCCGCGGGAGCGAGAACGGCGGCGACGACGGCGGCACCCGCCGCCGCGAGCAGCACGATCGGGAACACGGCCGGAGTGGAACTCGCCCCTTTCCCACGTCGACGCTGACGGGAGCGAGCAGGCACTGGCATTCCGCGGTCCCTCGGTTCGTACGAGCAGAAGGTGGACGACTGCGCGTCGTCGGCGTTCCGAAGGGCGACCGATCACGGACGGCGCCCTTCCGGCTCACGCGTGCCGCTCATGCTAGTCACCCTTTTGAGTGGCGGAAGCGCATCAACGCCCCCATCCTGCACACGAGTTCACTTAGTCGGGAAACAGCCTTCCTCATTGGTGCTTGTGGTATGCACCTTTGCCTGATTCGGGTGGATCAAGTACATGCGGAGTCCCGCGATCCGCAGTGGTGAGCAGGCGCGTTGCCTCGCCCCAGGGCACATGCCCCGGCCTGGCAGGGTACGTTTTCGGCCAAGTTTCGAGTCGCGACTCGGCCTGGACTGACATGAACACTTAACAGCACCCGGACGGAGCCCACCGGGGACCCGGCTGACGCGGAGGACACCGCCAAGCCGTCCGCGGGCCGGAAGCTCCACGCACGACCCTCGCGACAGCGGCTCAGCAGCCCCGAAGTCCGTAGCCGCAATGCCCTGAATATCCCCTATGGCCTTCTGTCGGCCACGCGGCCTAAGATGCTGTGCACCTCTGCCGGGACCGTGGCTCTCCAGCCGCGTTCACACCTGTGCCCTGGTCGGACCGCGGAGGTGCGGTATGGCTCGTACACCCTCGATCAAGAATCATCGTTCCGCTTGGCGCGGCCGGGCGCTGTGCGTGGGCGAGGACCCCGAACTGTTCTTTCCCCTGGTGGAGACGGACACCGCGACGGCGCGGGCCCGGGCGGTGTGCCGTCGCTGCCCGGTGCTGCTCGCCTGCCGTGACTGGGCCGTCCGCCACGGCGAGACGGACGGCGTCTGGGGCGACACCACCGCGAGCCAGCGCAGAGCGATCCGCAGCGCCCTCTTCCGTGATCGTCGCTCCGGGTCCGCCTGAGCGGGGTCGCGGGTGGGGGGTGCGGGTGGGGGTGCGGGCGCCGCTGCCGCAGTGGCCGGACCCGCACCTCAGGATCCGAACCGCCGGACCCGCACCGCCGGATCTCGCCGACCGGGCTCCCGCACCTCCGCGCTTCAGCGGAGCCGCGGGAAACGAGCGGACCCTCAGCGGCTGGACACCGTCGACTGCCGCGCCGCCGGCGCCGTATCGGGCCGGCTGTCGGTGCCCAGTGCGCGCAGGATCTCCTCCACGCTCTGTTTGGCGTCGCCGAACAGCATGCTGCTGTTCTCCCGGAAGAACAGCGGGTTCTGCACACCCGCATAACCGGAGGCCATGGAGCGTTTGAAGACGACGACCTGCTCGGCCTCCCAGACCCGCAGCACCGGCATCCCGGCGATCGGACTCGCCGGGTCGTCGGTCGCGGCCGGGTTCACGGTGTCGTTCGCGCCGATGACCAGCACGACCGAGGTGCCGCCGAAGTCGTCGTTGATCTCGTCCATCTCCAGGACGATGTCGTAGGGCACCTTCGCCTCGGCCAGCAGCACGTTCATGTGGCCGGGCAGACGCCCGGCGACCGGATGGACGCCGAAGCGGACCTCGACACCCCGCTCGCGCAACCGCCGCGTCAGCTCGGCGACGGGATGCTGGGCCTGGGCGACGGCCATGCCGTATCCGGGGGCGATGATCACCGAGTGGGCCTGCACGAGCATCTCGGCCACCTCGGCCGCCCGCACTTCGCGGTGCTCGCCCTGCTCCTGCGCGTCTCCGGACGGCGCCTCGATGCCGAAACCGCCCGCGATGACGGAGGGGAAGGACCGGTTCATCGCCTTGCACATGATGTACGACAGGTAGGCACCCGAGGAGCCCACCAGCGCGCCGGTGACGATGAGCAGGTTGTTGTCGAGAAGGAAACCGGACGCGGCCGCCGCCCAGCCCGAGTAGCTGTTCAGCATGGAGACGACGACGGGCATGTCGCCGCCGCCGATGGAGGCGACCAGGTGCCAGCCGAGCGCCATGGCCAGGGCGGTCACCGCGATCATCAGGGGCAGGTTCGGGCTGATCGTGAACCACACGGTCAGCGCGACGAACGCCACAAGCGCCCCGACGTTCAGGGCGTTCTTGCCCGGCAGCATCAGCGGCCGTGACTTGATGCGCTCCGACAGCTTCAGGAACGCGACGATCGAGCCGGTGAAGGTGACCGCGCCGATGAAGATGCCGATGAACACCTCGACGTGGTGGATGCGCAGCAGATCGGCGCCGATCAGGTCCTGCGCCGCACCGTGGTGCTCCACCTCCAGGTAGCTGTTCCAGCCCACCAGCACCGCGGCCAGGCCGACGAAGCTGTGCAGGACGGCGATGAGTTCGGGCATCTGCGTCATCTCGACGCGTCGAGCCCGCAACAGGCCGATGGCCGCGCCGAGGGCCATCGCCAGCACGATCAGCGCGACCGCTCCGGCGCTGATGCTCTGCGCCGCGACCACCACGGTGGCCACCAGGGCGAGACCCATGCCGGCGATGCCGTAGACGACGCCGGCGCGGGAGGTGCGGTGCTGGGACAGACCGGCCAGGCTGAGGATGAACAGCAGGGCGGCGACCAGGTCGGCCGCGTGGGAGGCCGTCAGGGAGGTCATCTCGGCTCAGCCTTTCGAGAACATGGACAGCATGCGGCGGGTGACGGCGAAGCCTCCGAAGATGTTGACGCTCGTCAGCAGGATCGCCACGAAGGACAGCGCGGTGACGATCCGGCTCTCGTGCCCGAGCTGCAGCAGGGCTCCGATCACGACGATCCCCGAGATCGCGTTGGTCACCGACATCAACGGGGTGTGCAGCGCGTGGTGCACCTTGCCGATGACGTAGTAGCCGATCACCACCGCCAGTGCGAACACGGTGAAGTTGCCGGCGAGTTGGGCCGGTGCGAAGGCCACCAGCAGGAACATCGCGAGCATCCCGAGCCCGATCAGGCCGAAACGCCGGACAGGCGTCAGTCGTGACCGGTCCGGGACGGGTGCCTCGGGTGGCGCGGCGGCCGGTGCGGCGGGGGCGGCCGAGACCGCGACGGGGGGCGGCGGCCAGGTGACGTCGCCGTCCCGCACCACGGTCACCGCGCGTTGCACGACGTCGTCGAAGTCGATCGTCGGACGGCCGTCCTTGCCGGGGGTCAGCAGTTTCAGCAGGTTCACCAGGTTGGTGCCGAACATCTGGGAGGCCTGGGCAGGGAGGCGGGAGGCCAGGTCGGTGTAGCCGATGAGGGTCACACCGTTGTCGGTCACCACGATCCGGCCCGGCACGGTGCCCTCGACGTTGCCGCCCATCGCGGCGGCCATGTCGACGATCACGCTTCCGGGCTTCATCACGGCCAAGTCCTCGGCCGTCAGCAGACGCGGCGCGGGACGCCCCGGGATCAGCGCGGTGGTGATGACGATGTCCACGTCCCGGGCCTGCTGGTGGTAGAGCTCGGCGGCGGCACGGTCGTAGTCGGCGGAGGTCGCCTTGGCGTAGCCGTCGGTGCTCGTCTCCTGGTCCGCGTTCACCGGCAGGTACTCGCCGCCCAGCGACTTCACCTGGTCAGCGACCTCCGGGCGGGGATCGGTGGCACGCACGACCGCCCCGAGGCTGGAGGCGGCGCCGATCGCCGCGAGACCGGCCACACCCGCGCCGGCCACCAGCACCTTCGCCGGCGGCACCTTGCCCGCCGCGGTGACCTGACCGGTGAAGAACCGCCCGAAGACGTGCGCGGCCTCGACGACCGCGCGATAACCGGCGATGTTCGCCATCGAGGACAGCACGTCCATCGACTGGGCCCGCGAGATGCGCGGCACCGCGTCGAGCGCCAGGGCCGTCACCCCGGCATCGGCGAGCGCCCGGAGCAGCTCGGGGTTCTGCGCCGGGACCAGCAGGGCGACCACGACCGCGCCCCTGCGCAACCGCCGGATCTCGGCCTCGGTGGGGGCGTTCACCTTCAGGACGACGTCCGCCTCCCACGCCTCGGCGATCGCGGCGCCGACATCGACGTACGCCTGGTCGCCGAAGCCGGAGGCCTCGCCGGCCCCCGACTCCACGACGACCTCGTAGCCGAGGCCCAACAGCAACCGTGCCGTCGCGGGGGTCGCCGCGACCCGCGTCTCGCCGGAGCCGGACTCGGCCACGACGCCGACGCGGCGAGGAGGGTGGTGCGCGCTTTCTTCAGCAGACATGTCCTGTATCTCTCGTCAAAGGAGGTGCGAAAGGGAGATCTGCGCCCCGGGGGGTTACGACGTCCTGCCCCGTGATCGCCCGTACCTAACCCGTGAGCCGACTACGGGCCCACCGTCGGTGGCGGCGACATGCGCCGCGCCGAGCCACAGAACCGAATACTCCGGTCGACACGCGGCGGGGCTGCCGTGTCCGGCGACGGGGAGCAGCCGCTCGAACGCCCGCGAAAGGCCCGACGGGCACCCTCCCCGCCCCTGGTCCGGCGCCCACCCCGCACTCCGTACAATTGGGATGAACCGCTGCATCGGAGACGGAGGGACACGCGCGTGACACCCTCCTCCACCGACCCCGGACACGGCGCCGACACCCTGTTCGACCTCGACGCCCTGACCGGGCCGACAGCGGCCGGCCCACCCGCCGGCAGCACATCCCCGGCCACCTCCGGCTTCCGCGACTCCCCCGCGGCCCGGACCATGCTGCCGGTGCGCGCCGTCTACGCCGAACCCGCGGCCGCCGCGTCCCCCCGGGGCCGCGAGATCCTCGCCCGCTTCCCCGCCGCGCAGGTCATCGAGGTGGACTCCCACTGGCGCATCCCGGGCCTGCACGGAAACGAGGACAACGTCGAGCGCTGGGTCCGCGTCAAGGGCGAGACCCTGGTACTGGGCGAGCGCAAGACGCTGACCACCCGGCCCAACGGACGCTCCGCCGACTTCATCGCCCCCGGTCCCACCAACGGCTGCGCGATGGCCTGCGCCTACTGCTACGTGCCCCGCCGCAAGGGATACGCCAACCCGATCACCGTCTTCACCAACATCGACCAGATCATCGGCCACGTCGGCCGCCACATCGCGCGCCAGGGCCGTAAGCGGGAACCCAACCAGTGCGACGAGACCGCCTGGGTGTACGACATCGGCGAGAACGGCGACTGCTCCGTGGACGCGCTCATCTGCGACAACACCGAGGACCTGATCGCCGCCTTCCGGCAGTGGCCGACCGCCAAGGCGTCCTTCGCCACGAAGTTCGTCAATCCCGATCTGCTCATGCTGGATCCCCGTGGCCGCACCCGGATCCGGTTCTCCCTCATGCCCGCGACCGACGCACGGCTGCTGGACCTGCGCACCTCGGCGGTGGCCGACCGCATCGCCGCCGCGGCCGACTTCGTGGACGCGGGCTACGAGGTCCACTTCAACCTCTCCCCCGTCGTCCTGCGGCCGGGCTGGCAGGACGACTGGACCGGCGTCCTGCGACAGCTCGACGACGTCCTCCCCGACCGGGTGAAGCGACAGGCCGCCGCGGAGATCATCATGCTCACCCACAACCAGGACCTCCACCAGGTCAACCTTGGCTGGCATCCACGCGCCGAGGACGTCCTGTGGCAGCCCGACCTGCAACAGGGCAAGCGCTCCCAGAACGGCGCGCACAACGTCCGCTACCGCAACCACATCAAGGCGGAAGCGGTGCAGACCCTGCGCGACCTCATCACCGGCCATGCTCCTTGGCTGCGGGTGCGCTACGCCTTCTGACGGCACAGTGTCGGTGTGGGAGGCGGGGCATCCGCGCCGGTACCTGCTGGACCGAGGTCAGACGTGCGGCGAAGAGCGGATGGAGAAGACGGCAGTTACCTGCAAGCAGATTGGTCCTGATCACAGTTCGCGGGTCACGTCGTGTGGGGCTGTGCCTCTGCGGGTGAGTCTGTAGACCAGTTCGAGCCAGCCGCTTTCCAGCCGCTGCAGCGGTAGGTGGCACTGTTCGCTCAAGTGCCAGAGAAGGGCAGGCTCGAGGTAACCCAGCGCAGCATGGCTGAGCAGTTCTGCGTCCGCTTCCGGTGCAGCCAGGCTGAGCAGGACACTGACCCGCTCGTGGTACGAGCGGCGACGTGCGTGTCGGTAGCGCTGGTCCGGGGAGAGCTCGGCAGCCATCTGCAGTTCCAGCTCCGTGGCATAACGCTGTATAGCGGCCACGCCGAACGTGCGAAGCCGCTCGATGGCCTTGTCCGGGCTGTCGGTTCGGTCCGAGCCGCTGAGGTGAGCGGCCCGAAATGTCTCCTCGGAGCGCTGCAACAGGGCTTGCAACAGACCGGCGCGGTCACCGAACCGCCGAAAGACGGTGCCCTTTCCGACACCTGCCGCGGAGGCGACCGCTTCCATGGTGAGGTGTGACAGTCCACGCTCCCGCACGATCCGTGCCGCCGCGGTCAGTACACGGGTCTGATTGCGTGCCGCGTCCGAGCGCAGACGTCTGCTGTCCTCACGCCGGGGCGGTGACAGGGGCGGCGGTACTTCCCTCTGCTCGCTGCCCGCCTCGCTCGGACAGGCGCACGCTACCGGTGAGTGCGCAGCCTGCCGATCCGGTGCCGTCCGCGCGATCGTCTCGGTGAAGGCCTGGGCAAGGCCGGCAATGTGCAATGCGGAGGGTTCGGGCCACTCGATCAGCGGCACGAGATCGGCCAGAAGGCCGACGAAGCGCCCCCCGTTCTCATGGATGGCCGTCATCGAGCCTTCCCGAATCACTGCTCGGACGTCGGCCGCGCCAAGTGACCCGGTCCCGGCGGCCGACCGCGCAAGAAGCTCGGCCAAGCGACGCTCGAGGTCGGTCGGCTGCCATGCGCCCTGACGGAAGTCCCGCATCAGTGCATCAAGTCGTCCCCGCACGCTGTCGAGGTGTGAACGCTGAGGAGGGTGAGGCACCTCAGGGGTGGTGGACACGCAGAACGCTCCCAAACGGATTCCGGAGTGCGGGCATCGAAAGGCATGGGGGTACTCATCCAGTGGGGTGAGTAAGCAATGTGCGACCTCGGCTGCGGCAGTGATGCCGGGGCGGCAGCATCCTGGGTGGCGCCCTGCGGCTGTGTATGCGGGGCGCCACCCCGGTAGGACGGTTCGTCCGGGATCAGTCGCCGGGAAGCAGGACGGATGCGTCGCCCTCGAACCAGGCGTTGTCAATCGTCAGCCGGCTGATGCGCCATGTGCTCCCGTCGCGCGTCAAGTCCGCGTCGTACCGGTTCATCATCAGTGCGTGGCGGGTCCGGTCCGGCTTCGGGCCATCTTGGGGCAGGTAGTGCTGGGCCATCGCGTAGCACTTCACGTGGGCGTGGTCGCCGTCCACGCTGGCGCGGACGTTGCTGATCACGTGGCTGGTGTCGAGCGGGCCGACCGCCGGGATGAGGACTCCCACGATGGTGTCGCGCGGCTTGAGCGCGGGGAAGTCGAGACCGATCTTGCTGGTGGCCGGTGTCAGGTCGACCAGGGCGTCCTCGGTCAGTGACGAGGCGAGCAGATCGGGGTCACCGTGGTCGAGTCCCGCCGCGTAGCGGTGCAGTGCATCTGCGATCGCGGCGTGGTCGATCAAAAGCTGCAGTTTGTCGTCGGCCGTCAGGCGCTCCTCGGGGGGAATGTTGTGGTTCAGGCGGAAGACGTTGTCCGGGTCGAAGCGCCTCTTGATGCCGCGGAGCCGGTGGTAGGCGGCTTCGTCGTAGGCCGCGCGCACATCGGATGCGCTGGTGTCGTGGGCGGCCATGAAGTTCAGGTACCGTCCGGCGGTGGACCAGGGCTGCATCCGCTCCAGCAGTTCATCGGCGTAGGCGTTCATCCCGGTGAAGGCATCGGGCGTCCCGACACCCACGACCCAGAGTGCGAACCGGGCGTCCCGGTGTCCGACGGCGTTGTCCGCCGCCCGGCCCAGAGCGCCGCCGAGGTGACGCAACTCGACGAAGTGCACCGGGCAGTCGGCCGTCGGGCCCGCTGCGGCCAGGATCTCCTCGACGGCCTCGGCAGTCAGTGAGTGCAGCATCGCGGTGCGCTCCATGAACGGTGCCGGATCTGCCGGATCGTTGTGGATCTCGGCGAAGGACGCGTACGGCATGGGACCGAGAGTGTCCACGAGGACAGGTGCGGCCGCCCGCAACGGCGCAACCAGCCGGGCGGCCTCGGCCGGCGAGCCCAGACAGGAAATGCGGACGTGCACGGCGAATCGATCGGCAAGGAACTCGGGCACACCGGGCAGTGCCGGCAGACGCAGCAAGGCAATCGATGAGCTCAGATCGTCCGGAGCCCCGGCCGTGACCTTGGCATAGGCGTGCAGGACGGCTTCCGCGTCGGCACCGTCGAAGAAGAGTCCGCCCGCCCACAGTTGTTCCACCGGAAAGAGGGCGAACTCCATGGCCGTGACGACACCGAAGTTGCTCTTGCCGCCGCGCAGCGCCCAGAACAGATCGGGTTCCGACGCGGCGTCGACGGAACGCAACTCACCGTCGGCTGTCACGACCTCCATGGAGGTGACGTGATCGGCTGCCCATCCGAGAGCGCGGCCCATGGTGGGGCTCAATCCCCCGCCGAGGGTGTAGCCGATGACTCCGACGAGCGGTGAGGAGCCGTTGAGCGGGGCGAGCCCCATGGGCGTTGCCGCATCGATCACCTGCTGCCAGCGGGCTCCCGCCGCCACGCGGGCTGTGCGGGAAGCGGGGTCGATGCTCACCTGCGCCATGCGGTGAGTGGTGATGAGTACCGCGTCGTCGGCCGTGAGTGTCGCCTGATGGCCGGTGGCCATGACGGCGACCGGCAGACGCTGCTGCGCTGCGAAGCGAACGGCGACCTGCACGTCAGCACTGTTCATGGCGCCGACAACGACGCGGGGGCGGTGGGTTACAGCAAGGTTGAAGGGGGCGCACTCAGCGGCGAATCCTTCGTCTTCCGGCTCGAGTACGGGCCCGGTGATCTGCGCTGCCAGCTCGGCACGCGTGAGGGGATTGAGCATGCGTGCATTGCATCGAACGCGTGTCGAGGTGGCGTCGATGGCGCGTCGACGTGCCGTTTCGCCTACGCAGCCGCGGGCCTCGCCAGGGTGTGTGCGGGTGCGTCGCCTCGCGCGGGGCCGGTGCAGCGATCAGTGCGGCGACAGCGGGGTCTCCTGCGCAGCACTGACTGGAAAGTCAGTGATCTGGTCCAGTACCGCACGCAGGTCCTCATCGCCGACCGTGTTCTTGTCGGCCAGGCAGTGGTCCAGCAGTCGGTGCAGCGCTTGCCGGCAGCGCTCAGGTCCCAGCCTGTTGAGGGCTTGGCGCCGCGCGAACGCCTTGACGAGCCCGAGGAAGTGGTAATCGCCGTTCTCACCGGTCTCCACCACATGAGCGTCGACGAGGGCTTCCATGACGGCTGTGGCTTCGTTGACCGGCAGATCGAGTACTGCTGCAGCCATGGCGGGGTCCAGCCGGCTGCAGTCGGGAACGGCGGCGAGGTGGAAGGCGTCGCGGTGGAAGGCGTCCATGCGCGCCTGGGCGTCACGGAACGGTCTGTCGACGATCTTGCAGTCTTCGTGCATGACGACCGGCTGACGCAGATCGTCTTCGAGTTGGGCCAGGATCTGGTCGATCGTCCACGACGGTCGGGCATCCAGCCGGGCGGCCGCCACATGCACCGAGAGCGGCTGGTAGGAACAGGCCTGCACCAGACGACTGGCCGCTTCCCGCTCTGCGAACACCCGCCGGGTCCCGGATATGGCGGCGAGCAGGTGCAACGCGTCCTCAGGCCGCAGAACGCCCAGACGCAACCAGGGGATGCCAGGTAGGTCGATGATGCGACGCGGACCGGTCATGATGACGGCACAGCCCGGGGAGGCCGGCAGCAGGGGACGCACCTGCTCACTGCTGGATACCGCGTCCAGGATGATCAGCAGGCGGCGCCCGGACACTGACGTACGCCACAGCGCCGCACGTTCGTCCAGGGACGCCGGCAGCCGCGACACCCCGATGGCACGCAGGAATTGGCCCAGCACCTCCAGCGGGCCGACCGGATCCTTGAAACCGCCGAGGTCGGCGAAAACCTGCCCATCGGGAAACAGATGGCGCTGGCCATGCGCGAGGTGCACGGCGAGCGCGGTCTTGCCCATCCCGCCCAGGCCGGTGATGCCGACGACTGGAGCGTGCGCAGCATTGCGCAGTGTTGAGCTCAGTTCCCCGATCTCTGCGAGGCGTCCGGTGAACACTGCCGAGTCTGGCGGGAGTTGGGCCGGAACCGGCGCGGCATCCGAGGCCGGCTCGTCGTCGACAACGGCGTGCGGATCGTCACCCCCGTGCAGGATGCGGCTGTGCAGGGAGCGAAGGGCGGGCCCGGGGTCCACGCCCAGTTCTTCACGCAGAAGCTGCCGTGTGCGTTGATAGGCGGCCAGAGCCTCGGCGCGGCGGCCCGCATGGAACAACGACAGCATGAGCTGTTCGTGCAGGCGTTCTCGCAGTGGGTGCTCCAGCACGGCTGCCCGGATCTCGGACGTCAGACCCGGATGCCCCCCGGCCTGCAGCTCAAGGTCGAACACTTCCTCCAGGGCGGCCAGCCTCAGCTCCTCCAGCCGGTCGCGCTCGAGTTCGAAAAAGGGGCCCCGGACACCCGACAGGGCCTGCCCCTGCCAGGTGCCGAGGGCCTGGCGCAGGAGATCGGCAGCATGTGCCGGGGCGCCGGCGCGGCGCGCCGCGTGAGCCTGTGCGATCAGCTCACGGAACCTGCTCAGGTCGATCTGCCCGTCACGAACCGTGAGACGGTAGCCGCTGCCGGTTGACTCGATGGTCGCCACGTCGCCCAGGATCGGCCGCAGACGATAGACGTACGTGCGAATGGTGCCCCGAGCTCCTCGAGGCTCTCCCCCACCCCACAAGGCGTCGAGAATCGCCTCGGTCTCCACTGGCCGCCCTTCACGCAGAAGGAGCAGCGCGAGCAATCCGCGTTGCTGCGGGGAGCCGAGGTCGATCTCCTTGTCCCGCCGCCATGCACGAACAGGACCGAGAATTGCCAGACGCATCACCCGACCGATTATGAACCGGTGTCACACCGGGTCTCACATCAGCGGCCTCAGCTCCCGGCGGCTGACCCTGCACGCACTCCTGTCGTCCCCCACGGGCATGCAGGACCGAGATGCGACCGACGAACTCGCCCTTGGGTCTCCTTCGGCGGCGGTCTGCGGGAGACCGCGCTGCTGCTGCCTTCCGCGGCCGCGACCGGGCTGCCCGATCCGCCACGCCCACCTGTACGGACTGGCTGGACTCCAGAGCCCGGACCGCACTCCGAAGCCGCCTACAGGTGCCTTCCGGTCTCACCTACGCAGCCGTATTGCCGGGCGGGCGAGCTGAGCTGCTGGCCCTGCTTGCCCGCCCGGATGTGGTGGTGGCCGCCCGTTCACCCACCCTGCACCGGCTCCAGCGCCTTCGCAGGGCGGACACCACGGTCAGGGTGCAGCCCGGTGAGGCCGTCACGTAGCGTCGAGGGCGAGCGCTTCCTTCACGGCGGCGAGGCCGACGGCGTGGGGGACGACGGGCCGGTACCCCAGTTCGGTCACAGCCTTGTCGGTGCGCAGCGTGCACGGCTGTCCTACGAACCATCGGGCGGGTACCGGCACCACACGGGCGGCGGTGTCGGCGTCCATGTTCGGGATCGCCGCCTCTACGCCATAGAGGGAGAAAGCTGTCTCCAGGAAGTCCCGCAGGACGACTCGGTGCTGGTCGGTGACGAAGTACGCCTGACCCGGCCGGCCGTGCTGCCATCCGAGTATCAAGCCCTCGACGGCGTTGTCCACGTATGTCACATCGGTGATGTGCCGGCCGCCGTCGATCCAGGCAAACTGCCCGGCCTTGGCCGCAGCCGCCAGCCCCTCGGTCAGGCTGCTGTCAGGGCCCCAGACAAACCGAGGCCGTATGGACACGGTGGTGAAGCCCGGTGCGTCGGCGTCCAGCACGATCTGCTCGGACACAGCCTTGGCCGCGCAGTACGGGGCTTCGGAGTCCGGCCGCAGCGGAGCGGTCTCGTCCGCGTCCAGTAGCGGTTCGCCGGCCAGGAGCGCGGCCTCGCTGCCGCAATGGACGAAGGTGGCGACCCCCGCGGCACGGGCTGCTTCCACCGCCGCTCGAGTGCCACCGACCGTGACCCTCTCGTGGCGCTCGCGGTCGGCGGTGATGTCCGTCTCGGCGGCGAGGTGGAACATCACCTCACTGCCTACTACCGCGTCCTGCCAGCTAGCCGACTCCGTCAGTTCCCCCTGCACCGGCTGAGCGCCGAGGGCCGCGACCTTGTCGGCCGCCGCTGAGCTGCGGACCAGTGCGCGGACCGCATGACCTTCTGCGACAAGTCGACGGATCAGGGCCTGTCCGATGAAACCCGAGCCACCCGTGACGAATGCCTGCGCCATGGGAGCCTCCTTCCTCATGTGTGACGCTTCCACCCGTTGCGGGCGGAGCCATGTGGTGTGCAGCGATCAGGGGCTGCCCGCTGTTCCCTCGGAGTCATTCATGAGTCGACGGCCTTCCAAAGAAAATATGGATGGCTCCTGATCGTCCCCACGGGCCGTACCGCTGGGAGGGCACCTCGCCCATTGCGGCTCCGCGGCACGGCCCACCGTGAGCGAGCCGGGTCAGCGTCCTTCCAACCGACGCAGGTCGGCGTCGGGGCAGGTGCAGGCGGCTGGGGGTAACGCCGTCCTGCTGAAGTCGACCGGGTTCTCGATCTCAGCTTCGTCGAGGACCAGGTTCGCTACCGCGGGTCCCTCGCGAGGGAGGATCGGCCCCCTCTGCCGTCGAACCTGTCAGCAACCGCCTGCGGACGGGACAGGCACCCGCAGCGCCACCGATCGGCCGCGCCATGGCGGGCCAACTGCGGGCTGCGGGAGGCAGATCCGCATGGCGTGGACGCGCGTGAACGGACCCGTCGCCGGGGTCGGCACCAGATCGAACGGTGTGGTCAGCCATGACGGCGGGACGGTGGTACAGGTCTCTCCGGGGACCACAAAGCGTCGCAACTCCAGGACCACCAGGATTCCGTGTCTGCTTGGTCGATCGAGAGCGCCCGCCACTGTCTGCGCGCCTTCGGCCGACCGCAAGACAACGACGTCACGACGAGCCGCGCCTCGGGTTCTGCCGACTTCTCAGGGTGTCCGGATCAGTCGCCCGCGTCCACGACTCCTGCGTCGAGCTGCGTCTGTACGCTGCGGGGAACTCGCACTCCATGACGTCGCAGCCCTGAGATGAAGCGTGCGACGAGCGGATCGGGTCCGGCGGAGGTCACTGCCATCAACTGCCGGGTCCACCGTGGTGAGAAGGGCCGGACCGCACCTGGAAAGCCCGCACTGACCGCACTCACCGGGCAGACCGCGACGCCCAGCCCGGCGGCGGCGAGTTGAGGAGCCGTAGCAGTAACGGCCGTCCGCATGACCGCCTCCGGGTGGACTCCGGACCGGGCGAACGACTGGTCGAGCCATGCGCTGAGGGCGTTGTCCGCTGTGAAGTGCACGAGTGGCGCGCCATCCAGGTCTTGGATCCGCAGTGCCGCCCGCTGGGCCAGAGGGTGGCCGGTGGGTGCGGCCAGCACGATCTCCTCCTCGGCAACGGCAGTGACCTGGAAGCGGTCGGACGGGGGGTCCGGCAGCACCGCGACGTCGACATCGTCGGATTCGATCAGCCTCAGCGCCTCGTCCATGACGGTGAGTTCATGCAGAGCGATGGTCACTTCCGGGTGGCGTCGGCGCCAGTCGCGAAGGACCGGGGCGAGCAAGGCGACGGTGAGGCTCTGGGCGCAACCGATGCGCAGCGACCCGCCCCCGGCTTCTCCCACCGCGCGCGCCGACCGTACGGCGGCGGTAGCTGCCTCGACCGCCCGCCGCGCGTCCGCGACCGCGACCCGCCCCGCGGCCGTGAGCTTGACCCCCCGTGCCTCGCGCCGCAGCAGGGCCGTGCGGGTCTCCCGCTCCAGTGAGGCGATCTGGTGGGACACGGCGGGTTGCGAGGAGTGCAGCAGCAATGCGGCCTGGGTGATCGATCCAGTGTCCGCGACAGCGACGAGGCATTCCAGCGCGCGAAAAGATGGCATTCATAGACTCTATGCCAACCGCTCGAACTATCAGTGCTTCGACGGTGAGATGTCATAACCGTCAGGTGGAGGGCAATCGGCACGTCCACACCTGGCAACGTCTGCAGCACCGCAGAACCAGAGCATCTTCACGTGGTAGGCGCCCAAAAAGGGTCAGGCTCGGAAGCGCTGCGACGGTGACCGAAGAGCAACGCCGATTTGGGTGGAGGCCCCATGTCCCCGCAGATGAAGTTGGCCGCGATAACGCTCGACTGCCCCGATCCCCTTGCTCTGGCCGCCTTCTATCAGCAGGCCACCGGACTTGCGCCGCATCCGAAGTCGGACGCCGACTTCGCGGGCCTCAACGGCGAGCACGGGCTCTTGCTCGGTTTCAGCGGGTCGAGGACTACCGCGCTCCGAGCTGGCCTGACCAGATCGTTCCCCAGCAACTTCACATCTGCTTCAAGGTGGAAGAGGACCTGACCGTGGCCGAGGCCCGGCTGCTGGAGCTGGGGGCCGGCGAGCCGGAGCATCAGCCACATGGGGATCGGGCCCGGGTCCTCACCGATCCGGTGGGGCATCCCTTCTGTATCAGCAAGCGCTGCGCGCAGGGGGGTTGGGTCCCAACGGAAGGGATCGCTCCCGCCGCAACCAGCGTCGCCAGACGCTGCTCCTACGCCGCCAGTGTCTCCAGGACGTTCGCGATCGGGACCGGGTCCAGGGGGCCCACATGTGACACCTCGGGGAAGTCGTGCACGTGGAAGCGGTTGCCGGGTGTGAGGGCGTCGGCCTCCGCGATCATCCTGTCCTGGAGCGCGGTGGCGATCGTCCGGTCGGCACCGAAGCGCAGGTAGGTGCGGGGAACGCGTCCCCATGCGTCGGCCCGGCCGACCGCTCGGCCCGCGTACGCGGTGATGGGTTCGTCGGTCTGCATGCCGGCCAATATCCGACGGAAGTCGGCGTCGGGGTAGTCCGCGCAGATCATCTCCTTCAGAAGGGCCAGCGCACGCCGGTCTCCTGTCCGGAAGTTCAGCCGCAGCACGCCGAGTTGTTCCGGGTCACCGACTGTCAGCTCAACCGGGCTGACCGCGTCGGCGTTCTCGGGTGCCGCCGTGCAGGCGTCCGCTGTGGGCAGGGCGCGGCTGGGGCAGAAGGCCGCCATGTAGCAGATGTGGTGCAGCAGTTGGGGTACGGCGTTGCCGACACGGCTGACTGTTACGCCACCCAGGCTGTGCCCGACCAGCACCACCGGGCCGTTCCGTGCCGCGTGTCGCACGATCCCCGTGACGCGCGCCTCGTAGGCGTCCAGCCCGAGACCCTTCAGCGGGGACGGCTCGACCGCCATCGCCGCGAGGTCCTGCCGCTGATACGACTCCGGGACGAAGGCCTCCGCGCCGTGGTGCGGCTGGTCCACCGTCACGGCGCGGTGCCCGCGCAGCGTCAGCTCCCGCGCGATCGGTGTCCAGAACGCGCCGGCGCTGTGGGTACCGTGCACCAGCACGTAGGTGGTGGGCCCGCGACGCGTCCCCGCCGCCGCTCGTGAGGCGCCGGGCCCAGCGGCCAGGGCCGTGCCTCCCAGCGCCAGTCCAAGTCCGCGCAGCGCCGTCCGCCGGCTGGTTCCCGTTCGTTGTTCGTTCGTGGCATCCGTCATGCTTCGACGCTATGGGCCGCCCGCCGGGCCAACCAGCGGCCCAGCACCCGGGCGGGGGTGGACCTGGCAACACCGCAGTGGGCGCGGACACCGTCGTTGTCAGTGCCTTCTGCGACGATCCGCACGGTCCGCGGAAACCACGGTGGGAGGGTTCATGTCCTTCGGCTTCAAGACGTCATGGCTGGCGGTGCGCGACGCCGGTCCGGAAGACCTGGCGGATGCCCTCGACCTCCGGCACCGACAGCGCATCGACTGGGCAGCGGGCACCGAACTCGCCTACCGGCAGGGCGTCTTCGTGGCCAGACCCGTCCCCGGGTGGACACTCGCCCACGGCAGGATCCATCTGACGCACAGCGTCGACCCCACGAGCCCGGACTTCTCCACTTGGCTGCGGACGCTGGCCGCGCGCGTCGGGGACCTCCAGTACTTCTGCACCGACCGTATCGGCGAGTACCACGCCTGGGCCAAGGTCGAATCCGGTGAACTGACCCGCGCCTACTGCTACATCGGGATGAGCGGCGAGGTTCCATTGCGCCACGGAGAACCCACCGCCGTCGAAAGGGAGCTCGGTGTCGGACTGGTCGGGCGCGAAGTGGTCCGGCAGGACTGGGGAGACGCCGAATGGGACGCCTGGCACGACGCCATGCCGACCGAACATGACGTGATGCGCATAGCCGCCGACTGGGGGATCTGCCCGGCAATGATCGACGACGGCTCCGTCACCGCCCCCGGAATCCATGGGCTCCCGGCGGGAGTTGAGCCCGGACGCGCACTCTGACGACATGAGGGACCTGTACCACGGCTGTCCAACCCACCTGGGCTGCAAGAGCACTTCACCGGACTGGCCGCACCACCTCACGGCCCTGCCTGGATGTCCCCCCGTGTCGAGGACGCGATGGCGTCCCGGTGGGCGAAGTCGCCGGGCGGGATGCCGGGGTGGTGTCCGAGCCGGTCGGGTGATGCGGCGGCCGTCGGACCGAGGGTGAGCCGGGAGACGATCCGGTAGCGGTCACCACGGTAGATGGAATGGACGTATTCGACGGGCTGGCCTCTGGTGTCGGAGGTGAGCCGCTCGAAGAGCAGTGCCGGGGACAGCTCGGGCACATCGAGCAGTTCCGCTTCGGCACGGGTGACCACGGTCGGCTCGATCGCCTGTACGGCCTCCCGGACGTGCACGCCGTGCTGCCGGCGCAGGTGCTCGTAGAGGTCGCCGGCCTCCAGTTCCTCCGCGGACAGGGCGGGGACCAGTTCGGCCTTGATGTGCAGGTGCTCAATGGCCATCGGGGCGCCGTCGACCAGGCGCAGGCGCGCCACGTACACGATCTCGGCAGCGGGGGAGATCCGCAGCTTGCGGCCCACGCGGGCGCCGGCCGGGATGGTGACGAACTCCAGCAGGCGGCTCGACCAGGCGCCCGCGGCCTGCGGCACGGTCATGGACTGCTCGGTGGAGACGAGCTCCTGAGTGATCTTCTCGGGGGCGACGAACATGCCCCGGCCGTGTTCGCGTACCAGCAGGCCCGCGGCGACGAGTTCGTCCACCGCCGCACGCAGGGTCGGGCGGGACACTTCCAACTGGACGCACAGGGCACGCTCGGAGGGGATGGCGTCTCCGGGACGGTGGGACTCCACGAGGTCGAGGAGGAAGTCGCGGACTCGCTCGCGCTTGAGCACCGCACCAGGTGCGTCGGCCTTCATACGTCCCCCTCGCCTGAGTCCCGAGCCCGCCCTCGACGCTCAGCCCTCCGCCTGACCAGTTGACCAGTGGTAAAGAACCTGTGTCACCTTCTCCGCGAGCGAAGTGTAGCCGCAGATCGGCGGTGGTTGTCAGCGTATGCGCTGCCCCGTGCCGCAAAACCCGTGTCTGCAACGGGGGTTGACGACGCAATTGGTCTATGCCACCTTCTTCCTCACCTCACCAGGTGAACTGACCAGTGACTCGAACTGGTCAGGTGGCCAGATGGTGTCCCCCGGAGGTGAAACCGTGCAGCTCCGCCGGCTTCGACTCAGAGATCTCACCCGCACACGACGTTCGCCCGTCTGAACACCGCTGCGCCACCACGTCCCCTCCGGCTCGCGGGCCGGTGCAGTCAAGTGCCGCCCCGCCTACCCCGGCCACTCCGTCTTGGAGGCGACGCATGCCCGCCCTCATCCCCCGCCCCACCGCAGCCGCCTTCCCACCCGGCCGTTTCACGCTCGACGACCACACCACTGTCCGTCTCGGCGAAGGCACCGAACCGGCCGCCGACCTGCTGCGCTCCCTGCTCGCCCCCGCCACCGGGCTGCCTCTGCGCCCCTCCCCCGACGGAACCTTCACCCTCGCCCTCGATCCCGCTCAGGGCCACCTCGGTGACGAGGGATACGCGCTCACCGTGCACCCCGACGCCGTACTGCTGCGTGCCGCGCACCCCACCGGCCTGCTGCGCGGCGTCCAGACGATCCGTCAACTCCTGCCCGCGCAGGCCCTGTCCGAGACCGCGCAGACCGACACCGCGTGGACCCTGCCCTGCGCCGACATCATCGACCTCCCTCAGCACCCCTGGCGCGGCGCGATGCTCGACGTGGCCCGGCACTTCCAGCCCGTGTCCTACCTGCGCCGCTACGTCGACCTGCTGGCGCTGCACAAGATCAGCGTGTTCCACCTGCACCTCACCGACGACCAGGGGTGGCGCATGCCGGTCGCCGCCTACCCCAAGCTCACCGAGATCGGCGGCCACCGTGCCGAGACCCAGCAGGGCCCGGCCGGGACCGGACCGTACGACGGCACCCCGCACGGCGGGTCCTACACCCGGTCCGAACTCGCCGACCTGGTCCGGTGCGCGGCCGCCCGCGGAGTCACCGTCCTGCCGGAGATCGAGATGCCCGGCCATGTACGCGCCGCGCTCGCCGCCTATCCCTCACTCGGCAACCACCCTGAGCGCACCCTCGACGTCTGGACACGCTGGGGCGTGTGCGACACCGTCCTCGGTGTCCACGACCAAGCCCTCGACTTCTGCCGCACCGTCCTCGACGAGGTCATGGACGTCTTCCCCTCGCCGTACATCCACATCGGCGGCGAGGAGTGCCCCACAGCCGAGTGGAACCACAGCGCCGGCGCGCGGCGCCGCTTGGCGACCGAAGGTCTGCCGGACGCCCAGTCCCTGCACGGCTGGTTCCTCGCGCAGATCGGCGACTATCTCGTCCGCAACGGACGGCGCCCGGTCGCCTGGGCCGAACCCGATGCCGAACTGCCCCTGGACTTCACCGTGATGACCTGGCGCGACGACGCCCACACCCTGGCGGCCGCCCGACGCGGCCACCCCGTGGTCAACGCGTACCACCGGGCCACCTATCTCGACTACGCCCGCTCCGACGCTCCCCACGAGCCGCCGGCCCAGCCCGGGGTCGTCGTGGATCTGCACACCGTGCACGCCCACGACCCCGTCCCGGCGGAGGCGGACGCCGAGGCGGCCGGGCGGGTGCTCGGCACGCAGGCCCAGCTATGGACCGAGTTCGTCACCAACCCCGCGCACATCGAGTACCTGACCTACCCGCGCCTGTGCGCCCTCGCCGACCGCGGCTGGGGCGGACCGGCCGACTGGACCGACTTCCAGTCCCGTCTCGACGACCACACGGCACGACTCGACGCGCTCGGCATCCCGCACCACCCCTGACGCACACCCTGTCCCGTTCCGGGAATCACCCCCACCTTTCTGGAGGGAACAACGATGAGATTCACAACGAACCGGTTGCGCGCCGCCGCGGCCGCCGCCGTCGCGGTCGGCATGGGCGCCGCCGCGCTCACCGCACTCCCGGCCACCGCGAACGCGGCCGCCGACGGCCTGAGCGTCCAGTACCGGACCAGCGCCTCGGGAGCCAGTGCCGATCAGGCGGAACCGTGGTTCAAGGTGCGCAACACCGGCACCAACAGCGTCTCCCTGCAAGGCGTCAAGCTCCGCTACTACTTCAAGGCGGACTCGGCGAACGCGACCTACCGCTTCGCCTGTTCCTGGGCCGTCAAGGGCTGCGCCAACATCACCGGCACCTTCGGCACACTCGCCAACCCCACCGCCACGGCGGACCGTTACCTGGAGATCGGCTTCACCTCCGGAGCCGGCTCCCTCGCGCCCGGCGCCGACACCGGCGACATGCAACTGCGCTTCTACCAGTCGACGTGGGCTCCGCTGAAGCAGAGCGACGACTACTCCTTCGGCGCCTCCCAGACCTCGTACGCCGACTGGTCCAAGGTCACCGCCCAACTGGCCGGCACCACGCTCTGGGGCCAGGCCCCCGCGGGCAACGACCCGACGAACCCGCCCACCGATCCGCCCACCGACCCCCCGACCGGCGGCGCCACCCTGTTCGACGACTTCAACTACACCGGCCACACCGACCCGAGGATCTCGGCGAACGGCTGGAACGTGCGCTCCAACTCCGGTGGCCCCGGCGTCTCCGGCGCCACCTGGGCTCCCGAGAACGTCACCTTCTCCACCGTCAGCGGCAACTCCATCATGAACCTGGAGACCTCGACCGCCGGCACCGGAGCGAGCACCGAGCAGACCGAGATCCTCACCAAGTCGATGAAGTTCAAGAACGGGACGTACGCGGCCCGCGTGAAGTTCAACGACGCGCCCAAGTCCGGGCCGGACGGCGACCACCTCGTCCAGACCTTCTTCACGATCAACGACCTCAAGGCGCCCATGGCGGACGACTACGCCGAGTACGACTTCGAGTACCTGCCCAACGGCGGCTGGGGCGAGCCCTCCAACATCCTCTACACCACGTCCTGGGAGACCTACCAGGCCGATCCCTGGGTGGCGGTCAACCAGCACAGCGAGAGCCGCCAGAGCTACACCGGCTGGCACGACCTGGTGCTGACCATCGACAACAGCAGCATCAAGTACTACGTCGACGGCCAACTCTTCGGCACCCATGACGCCGCGTACCTGCCGGAACGGCCCATGTCCATCAACTTCAACCAGTGGCTGATCGACTTCGGCGGGCTGACCAGCAGCACCCCGCGGGCCTACGACGAGCAGGTCGACTACGTCCTGCACGTCAAGGACCAGGTCCTCACCCCTGCACAGGTCGCCTCCAAGGTGGGGGCGTACCGCAGCGCGGGCACCACGTTCCAGGACAACGTCCCCGCCAACTGAACACTCCCTACCGGCGTGCCGGGGCCTCACGGATCGTCGGGCCCCGGACCGCCGTCAGCACGGCTGTCCCTCCCTGTCGGACCCGGGCCACACATAGGGAAGATCGTCGGGTACGCCGGGAAACAGCTCGGCGTACACCTCCGGGTCCTTGCGGACCAGCGCCGAGCGGTGGCTTTCGTGGAAGGCCTCGTCGCCGTGCCACGGCGGCAGTTCGCCCGCGGCCGCCAGCGCCGCCTGGTCGCGTACCGGGGAGCCGGGGCGCAAGGCTGCCAGACCGGCCACCAGCGAGGCGGCGCAGCTATCCTGATGCCCCTGTTCGCGCCAGACCCGGCAGATCTCCAGGCCGTACCGTACGAGTGCCTCCTCGTACCCCGCCCACATCCGTACGGCCGGATGCCGACGCCAGCCGTACCCGGGCACCGTCAGTCCGCGCAGGACCTGCAGGGCCTCGACCCGCTGCTTGCCCAGCCGGCGCCTGTCCAGCAGCAGAGCGGTCCGATGGAAGTCCGGATGGGGCAGGAAGGTCTGCATCCGGCCCGCTCACTTCTTGCGCAACGCGGACGGCTTGTGGACCGCCGTGTTGCCGGACTTGTCGCTGCGCACCTCGTACTGCGGTTCGTCCGGTGAGGCGTCCACGGTGCGGCCCGCGGCCTCGGTACGCCGGGTGACCTTGCGGACGACCTTGCCTTCGGCGGTGCTGCCGTGGCTCTCCCAGGTGACCTCGTCACCCCGGCTGAGCTTCTTGCTCCGGCCCTTGCTCTTCCTGGTCATCGCAGGTCCTCCGTTCCTCTCCGGCCGGGACGTGATCGCCCGGTGTGACGCGAGGGGCTCGTGCTGAGGCCGGCATGCGCCTCCTTACCATTGCTTCGGCACAGAAGCGCTGCTCGGATGCGTTCCCTGTCACCGCCCCTTCTCCTCCGGCCCGGGCACGCCGTCGGCCTCCCCTTTCGACTGCTTCGACCGCCCCCGTGGCGCATCCCCCGCCGTGAGGTGTTCGAGGACCGCGACAAGCTCCTGGCAGGCCTGTTCCACGGAGCGTCGGGTGTTGCGCTGCTCGGTGATCACGGCGGAGAGCAGCAGCGCGGTCAGGGCGATGGTGCCGTTGAACGCCTGCAGTTTGATCATCACCTCGATACGGGACAGGCCTTTGAAGGGGCCCGCTTCCTGCGTGGCGGCGACGGTGGCGATGACGGACGTGACGAGGGCGCAGAGCATGCTGCCTACGAGCTGGAAGCGGAGGGCAGCCCAGATCAGCAGGGGGTAGATGAGGAACAGCACACTGAGGCTGCTGTGGGTGATCAGCGGCACGACACCGCAGGTGACGGCGACCAGCGCCGCCGCCTCGGGCCAACGGGACAGACGTGGGGGCCACCGCGCCTCGTAGAGCCACAGCAGAAGCGGAGTGACGATCAGGACGCCCATCGCGTCGCCCACCCACCAGGCCAGCCACACCCCCCAGAAGCTGTGGGTGTGCAGCCGGTCCGCGAGCACGAGCATGCCGACGCCCACCGTGGCGCTGATCAGCATGCTGGTCAGGGCCCCGAGGACCACCAGGGCCAGGCCGTCCCGCAACCGGCTCAGGTCGGTCCGGAAACCCACGGCACGCAGCATGAGGTACGCGCAGACGGGCGCCGCCGTGTTGCCGGCCAGGTTGCCGAGGACCTCGGGCCTGAGCGAGGTGAGGTGGAGGATGACGAGCAGGACACCGAGGGCGATGCCGGGCCAGACGCGCAGCCCGAAGATCAGCAGGCTGGCCACCGCGATACCGGTCGGCGGCCAGATGGGGGTGAACACCGCGCCTTCGACCGCCAGGTTCCACAGGAGTCCGAGTCGTCCCGCGGCGTAGTAGCAGCCGGTGACCGCCAGCGTCTGGAGGGCGAAGACGCCGTTCCGGCGCAGACTCTCGTTACCCACCACACCTGCCATCAGACACCGGGGTCGCCGTCCCGGCGAGGCGGGAGCGGCCGCATGGCCCCCTCCGGCTGGGTTTCGGCCCCTTCGTAGCCGACGACGAGTACGGCGGCGTCGTCCTCGTGTCCCACCTGGTCCGCGCCGCGCATCACCGCGGTGGCGAGCGCGCCGGCGTCCATGCCCGCCACGGCGGCGATGCCGGCGAGCCGCACGACCTGGTCCAGGCCTTGGCCGACCTCCATGGACGGCCCCTCCACCACACCGTCCGTGAGCAGGACGAAAACGCCGCCCGTGGTGAGCCGGAAACAGGTGACGGGATAGGTCACGCCGGCCGCGACACCCAGCGGCGGGCCGCCCTCGTCGCCGCCGACACCGCTCCTGCCGTCCGCCGTAGCCCAGACGAAGGGGATGTGCCCGGCCCGGGCGCTCTCCAGCACACCGGTGGCCGGGTCGAGGCGCAGGAAGGTGCAGGTGGCGAACAGATCCGTGCCGAGGGACAGGAGGAGGTCGTTCGTCCGCGCGAGAAGTTCGCCGGGCTCGCTCGTCACGGAGGCGAGGGCGCGCAGGCCGACGCGTACCTGGCCCATGAAGGCGGCGGCCTCGATGTTGTGGCCCTGGACGTCCCCGATGGACAGCCCGATCCGGCCGTCCGGCAGGTGGAAGGCGTCGTACCAGTCCCCGCCCACGTTGAGGCCGTGGCAGGCCGGTGCGTAGCGCACGGCCAGGTGGTAGCGGGGCGCCGTGGGCATCTCCGCGGGCAGCATGCCGCGCTGCAGCGCGATGGCCAGCTCGACCTGGGAGCGCTGCAGCTCCGCGTACTCGCGCGCCCGCGAAGTCAGCGAGCCGAGTCTGGCCAGCAGCTCGTCGCCGTCGTATCCGGGGCCCTTGCGGGACATGAGCCGCTCCGAAGGATGTTCATCCTTTTTGGGGCACCAGCCCAAAATTATCCATATCGTATGCTAGCGGAACTTTCGGAAACGCTCAGCCGTGAGGGTCAGGCGCTGGTGCGGGTGTAAGGAGCCAGGTGCCTGCGGGCCGCGCCTCCCCCACCGCGGTCCCTTGCCGAATGTGGACGCGTGACTGACTCTTCTTCTCTGTGATGGCATCACCAATGGGGGATTTGCGATGAGCTATGACATGACCTCGAGCGGTTGGGACGTCCTGGACGCCTCCCACGAAGCACTGCGCACGACGGTCCACGCCGTGCCCGCCGACGGGTGGGACCTGCCGACGCCCTGCACGCAGTGGACCGTTGCCCAGGTCTTGCAGCACGCCGTCGGCGACCAGATCGGGTTCGCCGCCGCACTCACCGGCGAACCCGGCCCTGACTTCAACCCGTTCGAGCCGTCGGGCGAGATGGAGGGGGTGGACCCGACGGCGTTCCTGGAGGACGCCCTGACACGAGCGGCGAAGGCTTGGGCGGGGGTCGACCGGGACACCGCCGAGGTGCCGACACCGGTGCCGCCGCACAAGTTGTCCCCGTGGTCCGGCTCGGCCGCGTGCGGGCTGGACGCGGCGGTCCACGCCTGGGACATCGCCCTGGCCACGGGCCAACCGTCGCCGCTCACACCGGAGTTGGCGCGCCCTCTCCTCAAGGTCGCCAGGGACATCGTAGAGCCGCTGCGTCAGTACGGCGCGTACGCCGCGGCCTTGGCCCCGGAGCAAGGCGACGACGATGTGGCAGTGCTCCTGCGTTACCTCGGCCGCGACCCGCGCTGGGGCGCCTCGTGAAGGGATGACGGCGTACGGGGACACACCGACTGAGCAGCGTCAGTTGAGCTCGCGGTAGCGCGGGGCACGGGGGCGCCGGCTGGAGTGAGTACACCAGTCGGCGCTTCACGTTGTGCGCAGCGGCTGGCCGGTGCTCCCATACTGGCAACGGAAGTTCGCCCATCGTCCGGGGAGGCCTTCGTGGGGATCAAGTCCGTGCAGCGGCCCCGTCGTGTTGCTGTCATCGGAGTGGGCATCCTCGGAGCCTGCGTCGGCTGGAATCTGTCCCGGCAGGGTGCCGATGTGGTCCTCATCGACGCGGGCCAGCCGGGCGAAGGCGTCACCAACTGGACTTTCTCGTGGGTCAATGCGAGCAACAAGACGGTTCGCAAGTCCTACTTCGACCTGAACGTCGCCGGCATAGCAGCCCACCGTGAGCTCGCTGAGACCATCGGGCCGGACTCGTGGTGGTATCCCAACGGTCACCTGCGTTGGTCGGACGACCCCGAAGCGCAGGCGAGGACCCTGGAGACAGCCGAACTGCTGACTGGCTGGGACTACCGGGTCGAGATGTACAGCGGAGCCGAGGTGCGCCGGCACCTCGAGCCCGATGTTCCGATACCCGACGACGTCCCAGTCGCGTTCTACCCCGACGAGGCCTGGGTGCACGGCCGTCATCTCGTCGGCCGCCTGGTCGACCAGGCTGTGGCATCCGGCGCCGAACTCCGTGCCGGTACCGCAGTCCGCGACATCGGCGTCGGCGCCGACGGAAGCGTCCGGACCGTTTCTCTGTCCGACGGCAACCGCCTCGACGTCGACATCGTCGTGAACGCCGCGGGCCCCAGCGCCGCACTCATAGCCGAGCTCCTCGGACGGCACTTGCCGATGCGCCGGGAACCCGGCCTCATCACACGGATCGACTGTGCTCGGGTCCCGGTCCGCCGGCCCTTGCACGCGCCTCACATCGAGATCCGCCCGGACGGGCAGGGATCGATGGTCCTCCACAGCCGCGAGATCGACGCACTTATCGACATCGGCAAAGCTCCGGCACAACTCGCGGCCAGCCAGCATGACTTGGCGCGGCAGGTCGTTCCGGAACTCGGTGACTCCAGGATCGCGGAGACACGCGTGGCCCACCGGCCCATCCCGGCAGACGGCTTCCCCTCGGTGGGAGCGGTACCGTCCGTGCCGGGCTACTACGAGGCCGTTTCCCACAGCGGCATCACGCTCGGCCCGATCATCGGCCGGCTCCTCGCCTCGGAGATCCTCAGCGGGACGAAAGACGAGTTGCTGGCGGACTTCGGCCCGGAGCGGTTCTCCTCGTGACAATGGCGCATGCACGATCACGCTGGGCCACCTGTGGGCAGCAGCCGGTCAGGCGTCGGGGTCGACCTCGGGGTGCGTGAACCGCACAGGCTTGCCCAACGACCGGGCGTAGGCGATCTCGGCGCGGGTGCTGTCCCCGATGTAGTCGCCGATGACGAGCACTTCATCAGCGAGCCGAATCTTCACCCGGTGCAGATCGTCGAGTCGAACCTTCAGCGCCTTGGCCTCAACCGGATCCGACCAGAGTGCGTGCGGCGACTTCAAATCGCAGCCCGGCTTGACCACGATCCTTCCCGCCTCGGTCTCGCGCAGATCGGCTTCGTTCATCTCCGCCATGAAGCGGGTGGACCCGCAGATCACGACGATCAGCGGCAGGCTCAACAGCCTCTTCGCATCGGCGAGTTTGTCCTCAGGGGTGAGCAGTTCCGGGGATGACACTGGTTCCTCCTGGTGGTGCCGGCGGTGCCACGTCGGCACGGGTTCACACCCCCACACTGCCAGCACGTCTTACCGGTGTGTCCACCGCCGGCAAGCCCTCCGCCTGGCCTCCCCTTTTCGGCTGTCGCCGAAAGGTGTTGGTCAGCCTTCCTGACCGCGGACACCCTTGTGACGCGCAGCGCCGGTGACGTCACACCGTCTTCTTCGCGTCCCATCTCGTCCCGTCTCGTCCCGTCCCACAGGAGCAGGTCCGCACCCGAGTCGACCGCAGATGGACAACCACTGGCCGCCGACACCCGTCGGCAGCCGCACAGAAACCCCGCCCCCCCAGACGAGAGGACGTCATGCGCAAGGCTGTGATCGGCCTGTTCCTCGTGTCGGCCGCTGTTACCGGCTGTGCCGGCACCGAGGAGACCCCACGTCACACGGTGGGCCTGCCGGCCACCGAGACCGCTCCCCTGACGGACGCCGAACAACTGCGGATCTCGGACGCCCAGCAACGGCTGATCGGCACGTGCATGAGAAGCCAGGGTTTCAGGTTCTGGGAGGCCGAGCGGCTCAGCCTGGCGGAGAGCCGCACGCTGGGCTACGTACTGGACGACGTCGACTGGGCCCGCGAGTACGGCTACGGCAGCCGCCTCCGGGCCAAGGACGCCGCCACCCGCGCCGCCAACCCCAACCTCGCCTACCGCAAGACCCTGTCCGTAGAACGGCGCCAGGCCTACGACAAGGCGCTGGACGGCGGGCTCGACGTGCCCGTGATCTCCGTCGACATCCCCGGCGGCGGGACCGTGAGCAAGCAGATGGGCGGCTGTGTGGCCGACTCCGAGAAGAAGCTGTACGGGGATCCCCGTACATGGTTCCGCGCCGAGAAGACCTCCGGGCACCTGCGGTCGCTCTACGTCCCCAAGGTGCTGGCCGACCAGCGCTTCTCGGCAGCCCAGGACGCCTGGTCGCACTGCATGAAGAAGGCGGGCTACGACTACAAGGACCCCGGGGCCGCCCGCCAGGCGGCGACCGCGCGGTCCGACCGAGCGGCGGAGCCCAAGGTCTTCGAGGCCGAGCGGAAGCTCGCCGTGGCCGACGCGACCTGCGTCCGGAACACCGACCTCCGCTCCATCGGCGAGGAGCGCGAGCGCCACTACGTCGCCCAGCTACGCGACCGCTACGGCGACGCCCTCGACACGTACTTCCGGTTGCAGCACCAGGCACTGGACCGCGCCAGGAAGATCGTCGGCCCTCGGGTCTGACCACCCCTCACCTCCACGGCCCGACCGTGGGAACCACATGCCTCACTCAGAGGCGGACATCAAGGAGTACGTCATGCGCAGATCAGGAACAGCCGCCCTCGTCGTCGCCCTGGCCGGCCTCGGGCTCATGGCACCGGCCACCTCCGCCTCGGCGGGGACGCAGGACTACGTCTGCGGAAGCAAGTGGCCGGGCCGCGACGGTTACGTACGGGCCTGGCAGGACTACGGCTGTGACGGCGGGTTCCTCGGCCAGGACCAGGGAGACGACCGCTTCTGGGGCGACGACGCCGGCGGGTTCCAGGGACTGTCCCAGATACTGGCGTCCTCGGTGATGAACAGCGGGTTCATCGGCGGCAGGGATGTCGTCGCCTTCTACGCCGAGAAGGACTACCAGTACGCGAAGGGCTACGTCTGCCTCGCTCCGGGTGAGAGGTGGGCCGACAACCTCACGGACAACTACTTCGCCAACACCGGGCAGGTCGTGAACGACCACATCCGGTCCCACCGTTGGGTCACCGCCTCCGAGTGCGGTTCAGGAAGCTGGCTGACCTGACCGACCCGGCGCATCCGTCCGCTGAGCCCACCGCCCGCCGGCTGCGGTGGGCTCAGCGGATCAGTCATGTGGTGCAACTAATCTTGGAACAAGGGAAGTTGTTCGCGCCGCGAGGCCGTGACCATAAGCGGGGGCTGCTGTCATCAGGGCCTTGGTATCGCACCTTCACCGCCGAAGCGCCGGGCTCAGGAGTGAGGGGCCGTCCAGGCCGGCCGATCGTTGCGTCGGCAGATCGCCGCTGAGCAGTGCGGCACCCAACGGGGTGAGGCTGTGCACGACATGGGTGCCGTCGCGCCGGCTGTCCGCGAGGTCCACCTCCCGCAGTGCGGCGACGTGTTCGCTCGCCGACGGGGCCGAGATGCCCAGGCGCCGGGCGATCTCACTGGTGGTCGCGGTGGTGTCCAGGCAGGCGAGTACCCGGGAGCGGGTACGGCCGATCAAGGTGGCCAGTGCCTCGGGGCGCCGGTCGCGGGTGACCTCCGGCGCCCAGGTCGCGGGATGGGCGACGGGGTAGGCGAGGACCTGCGGCAGGGTGGGGTCGGCCAGCGCGATGGGCGTGTTCCAGCAGAAGTGCGAGGGGATCAGCCGTACGCCCCGTCCGCCGAGGTGCAGATCGCGGTCCTCCGGATAGCGCACGTGCAGCACGGGCGGCCGCCAGACCATCAGCGGGCGGAAGGAGTCCAGCAGTCCGTGGACTCCGCGATCGCGCAGGGTGCGCGTCCGCAGGGCCCGGTCGGCTTCGGTGGTCCTGGCCGTCCCGGCCCAGTCCGGCGTCACGATCGTACGGTGCACCGACCGGAACGCCGTCGCGACCTCGTCCATCAACGTCCGTTCCCCAGCGCCGAGTTCGTGCGCCCAGCGCGGCAGTCTGTGGAGGCCCGCCATGCGGTCCACTTCCCGCCGCAGCCGTGACCTCGGGGTGGCGCGCAGTTCCTCCACCGCTGCCTCCAGGCCGTCGGCCGAGGCGCCGGGTGTCAGGAAATCGGGCCAGTAACTCGCGGACGCCGGGGCTAGGACGGAGAGCATTCTCGCCGGTCCTGCCAGTCCCTTCGCGACCAGCCCGGCCCGCGCGGTGCGCCGCCAGTGCGCGAAGACGGGCAGGCCCCGCCTCGGTTCGCTCATGTGGTGCAGGCTCAGCAGCGTCTCCCACACCGGGTCCGGTTCACGAGCCAGATGTACGCGTGCCAGGTCCGCCGCCGTGAAGTGAATGCGCAGCACTGTTTCTCCCCCGATTGCCAATTGCTCCCGCCGACCGTGCCGGTGGTCATTCCGGCGGAGCGGCGGCGGTTTCCCAGGGTGGCATGGAGAAGATCCGTCCAATGCGGCGCGAGCGATGAGAATATGGGCTCGATCGATGCAGGGGCCGCTATGGCCGCAGGTTAAGGACGTGCGCGGTGCCTGATCCGGAGGGAACGGCGGAGCCGAGCCTGCATCAGCTACGGCTCTTCCTGGCGCTGAGCGAGGAGTTGCACTTCGGTCGGGCCGCCGCGCGGTTGCACATCACCCAGCCGACGCTGAGCCGCCAGATCCAGGACCTGGAGAAGCGGCTGGGTGTACCGCTGTTCTCCCGCGACAGCCGTAGCGTCACCCTCACCGACGCGGGCCGTTCCCTGGCCGAGGAGGCGCGGGCGACGGTGGAGGCGATGAGCCGACTGCGGGGTCGCGCCGGCCAGTGGGCCCGCACCCTCTCCGCGCATGTGGTGGTGGGCACGGTCGGCGCCGAGGCCGCCATGCCCTACACCCACGCGGTCCTGGAGCACCTTCGCGTCCTGCATCCGGCACTCACCGTAGAGATCCGCACCCTCGGCTTCGCCGAGCATCTGGTCCGGTTGCTCTCCGGCGACATCGACGTCGCCTTCCTCCGGCCCCCTGTGCCCGCAGGTGTCGAACTGCTGGAACTGGCCACCGAGCCGCGCATCGCCTGCCTGCCCGCCGACGACCCGCTGACACAACGGTCCGAGATCTCCCTCGCCGACCTCAGCGACCGGGTCTTCGTGGACGTCCCTCCCGAAGTGCCCCGTGTCTGGTGGGACTTCTGGGCGGTGGACCCGCGCCCGGACGGCAGACGAGTGCGCTACGGCCCCGTCGTGTCCGACATGGAGGGACTGCTGCACACGGTAGCCACGGGACAGGGCATGTGCTTCCTGCCCGCCGCGGCCCGGCACCTCTTCCCCCGCCCAGGCGTGCGCTACGTCGACGTGGTGGACCTGTCCCCCACCGTGTCCGCCCTCGGCTGGCCGGCCGAACACCGCGACCGCCCGGCCATACGGGCCGTACGCGAGGCCGCAACCGCCGCGATGGCGGCGGCCCGTGGGGGCCCGACTTCATCCCCGTAGTGGCTTGCTCCGAGAGCACCGGGCGGCGCAGAAGGCGGCCCCCGGCTGCTTTCGAGAAGGGCCCCGGCACCAACCACCCACGCGAGGCCTCTCACCGGGCCCTGGAATCGGGCATCTAGGCTGGCGCGGTGGCTGATGAGCAGGAGCCGGTGCGGCCGTCGGGAGTGTGGGCCACTGCGGTGGGGGTGGCCAGAGTCCGGGCTCTGGAGACCGAGCGGGAGAACGCGCTGTTCCGCGACCCCCTGGCACAGGCCTTCGCCCGCGCCGGCGGACTGTGGCCCTCCTCGCCGACGTCGCCCGATGACGAGGCAGCGCGACGCCGCCGGCTGGCCGTGTCGTTCTCCATCGTCATCAGGACGAAGTTCCTAGACGACCTTCTGCGGCAGGCCTCCGCGGCCGGGGTCCGGCAGGTCGTACTGCTCGGTGCCGGCATGGACAGCCGGGCCTTCCGGATGGACTGGCCCGAGGGGACCCGGCTGTTCGAGGTCGACACCGCCGCCCCGTTGGAGTTCAAGGCTTCGGTGCTGCGCCAGGAGCGAGCCGCCGCGCGCTGCGAACGGATCACCGTCGCGGTGGATCTGCGTGGGGACTGGCCGGTCGCGTTGGCCGCCGCCGGGCACGACCCGACCGCGCCGACCGCGTGGATCGCCGAGGGACTGCTGATTTACCTGCCAGAGGACGCCGTAGAGCTGCTTCTGGGCCGGATCGGCGCGCAGTCGGCGGCAGGGAGCCGGATGGGGCTGACATTGAGCTCGCGGGGCGTGATCGAGCGCTTCGGCGCGGACGCCGTGCCGGGATCAGCGGCGTCCCTGTGGATCTCGGAGATGCCCGACGACCCGGTGGGCTGGCTGGCCCGGCACGGCTGGGAGGCCGACAGCCACACCCTGCGCGAGTGTGCTGCCGCCTACGGCCGCCCGATCAGCACCCCACCCCGGCGCGAGGAGCGCCCGGGCGGACTGATCTCGGCGGTCCGCCGGTGAAGCTCCAGGCCAGTGTCTGCGGCCGGCGAGGGGCCTGCCCCGGACCTACGAGCAACCGCTCTACGCACCCGTGACTTGGTTGGTTGGCGGTCCAGTGACTTCGAAGCGGACCGGCGGGGTTGTGGAGCGAATGCCGCCGGCCCGCCACCAAAGCCTTGGGTTCAGGCTTCGATGGCGGGCCGGCAGTGGCACGCTCGCGTCGGTTACGGGAACAGCGTGATCTTGGAAGGCACCGTGTCCGTTCCGGACGTGGGCGCCCCGGTGTCGTTGATGACGTGGGCGTACTGGCCCTTGCCGCCCAGCGAGATCACCAGCACGTCATGCATCTTGATGCCGGATTTGACAGGGACCTGGAAGCCGTGGTGCTGCACGATGGACGGGTCCGAGGTGTAGTTGCAGTAACTGCCCAGCCCCCATGCCTCGTGCTGCGTCACCGTGTCGGCGACCTTGTAGGCCGCGTAGCCGACGATGCCGTCGTGGGAGATGGCGGCGGCGTTCGGGGCGTCGTACGCCTTCTCGTTCTGGAAGAAGATCGTGCGGCCGCGTTCACCGCTCCACAGCACGTCGTACTTGTTGAAGTGTTCGACGAAGAGCCCGGTGGCCAGGACGTCGTCGCCGTTGACCTTCAGCCCGTAGTCGGCCCGGTTGCTGTCCCAGCCGACGCCGTCACCGTGGTCGGCGCGCCAGAGCCAGGTGTGGTCGATGACCACGTCGTCGCTGTTGACGACGACGGAGTTGGTCGCGAGCCCGGGGCCCGCCCCGCCGATCCGGACGAAGACGTCCTGCATGGTGGTGGGGTCGGCCGAGTGGTCGGCGGAGGCGCCGGGCTCACCGATCCGCAGCAGCGTGTCGGAGTTGGTGCGACCGGCGTCGATGAGGAAACCGGCGAGGCGTACGCCGTTGACGTCGGCCACGTGCATGGCGTCGACGCCGTTGTCCGGCACGATCGTGGCCAGGCCCAGTCCGAGCACCACCGTGCCGGGCCGCGTCACGTCGATGGTCCGGTCGAGGTGGTAAACGCCGGGCGTGAACAGCAGGTTGAGGCCCTGGGCCAGCGCCTGGTTGATGGTGGCGGCGGTGGCGCCGGGCTTGACGACGTAGAACTGGTCGAGCGGGAGCGAGGTCCCCGCGTTCGCCGGCCAGGACACGCCCCGCGCGTTGGTGCGCTTGGCGGGCACGAACACCTTGTAGGTGTTGCCGTCGAGGTAGAGGAACGGCTTCTCGCGGGAGACGGGCGTCGTGTCGAGCGTGGTGTACGGGCCCGAGTCGAAGTTGGTGGCGGGCGCGCCCTGCACTCCGGTGAACGTCATGTTCCACACGCCGTTGGTCCAGCCGCCGACGGAACTGTCGCGGGTGTACCACTGCTGCTGGGAGTACGGGCCGACCGTGCCGTCGATCTTCGAGTCGGCGATGTAGCCGCCGGAGGCCCAACCGTAGCCGTTCGGCGCCAGGTTGAGGCCGCCCTGGATGTGCATACGGCGGAACGGCGCGGCCTGTGCCACGGCCCAGCGGTCGGTGCCGTTGGACGGCCTGATGGCGAGGTTCTCCGCCGAACGCCAGAAGTTCTGGGTGGCGTTGCCGTTGAACCAGCCCGCGTCGACGGTGACGTCACCGTTGATCTGGGTGTCGTCGGGGTTCAGCCCGAGGCCCGAGATCGAGGTGTAGAAGCCGAGTTGGGCGTTGATGCCGTTGTACGTGCCCGGCTTGAGCAGGAACTGGTAGCGCCCTGAGCCGAACTGCGCCGACTCCTGCTGGGCGAAGACCTGGTCGAACTTCTGCTGAAGGTTGGGGGTGGACGGGTCGACGACGATCACGTTCGGGCCGAGGTCGCCGCCGCCCTGGATCGGTCCGCTGCCGCCGCCCGTGGTGCCGAAGACCTGGAACTCCCATGCGGAGTAGCCCCATTGGGTGGCGCGGTGGACGCCCTGGAGCCGTACGTACCGGCCTTGACCGGAGACGGCGAGGGTGTCGATTCCGCCGTCTCCGCCGGTGACCGAGCGCAGGTCGGTCCACGAGCCGCCGTCGTTCGAGGCCTGGATCTTGTAGTCCTTGCCGTACGCGCCCTCCCAGTTGATGACGACCTGGCTGATGGAGGCGGTGGACCCGAGGTCGACCTGCAACCACTGGTCGTCGGAGAAGCCCGAGGACCACCGGGTGCCGGTGTTGCCGTCCACGGCGGCGCTCGCGGGAGTGCCGGCGTTCTCGGTGCTGGAGGACGTGGCCGTCTTGCCCTGGGACAGGTTCGTGTCGGCGGACGCGGCTGCCGCCGCCGGGAGTTGGGTGGTGGGCAGGGTGATCAGCGCTGCCGTGGCGGCCAGCGCGACACCCAGGGATCTGAGTCTCATGAGGGTTCCTGCGGGTGCGTCGGGAAGGTGCGGGGAGCGCGTCGGCGGCAGGGGCCTGGGACTTGGTGCGTTCGCCGCGGCGGCGCTTAGTTCACGTCTTGATTTAACTCATGAGTTGCAAGTGGCGGCAAGCCTTCGGAAGTTGAAATCTTTGCGGCTCAACTCCCGCCGAATCCCTTGACATCTTGATGACATGCCCTCAACACTCCTGGGCGAGAGAGCGCTCTCACGTCTGCTGTCGCTCCATCCCCCCGCATGCCGTACCGGCTTGAGGAGACCCCCATGCAGAGGATCGTCGGCACCCCCACCGCCAGACCCCCGTCCGACATCGCGCGCTCCCGCGCGGCGCTCGTCCTGGTCGTCGCCCTGATCGCCGCCTTCTTCGCCGTCCTGGCACCCGCGCCCGCGCACGCCGCGGACCAACTCCTGTCCCAGGGACGGCCGGTCACCGCCTCGTCCACCGAGAACGCCGGCACTCCCGCGAGCGCGGCCGTGGACGGCAACACCGGCACCCGCTGGTCCTCCGCCTTCTCCGACCCGCAATGGATACGGGTCGACCTCGGCTCCGTCCAGCAGCTCAGCCGCGTCAGTCTCAACTGGGAGGCCGCCTACGCGACCGCCTTCCAGATCCAGACCTCCACCGACGCCAACACCTGGACGACCGTCCACTCCACCACGACGGCCACCGGTGGCACCCAGAACATCACCGTCTCCGGCAGCGGCCGCTACGTCCGCCTCTACGGCACCGCGCGCGCCACCCCGTACGGCTACTCACTGTGGGAGTTCCAGGTCTACGGGCCCGGCGGCACCACCCCGCCGGACGACTTCTGGGGCAGCACCAGCGACATACCCCCGGCGAGCAACGCCGTCGAGGTGAAGATCCTCAACCGCACCAACGGCAAGTACCCCGACAGCCAGGTGTACTGGAGCTTCAACGGCCAGACGCACTCCATCGCCGAGCAGCCCTACCTCGACATGCCCGCCAACTCCGCGGGCCGCATGTACTTCTACCTCGGCTCACCGAACGGTCCCTACTACGACTTCATCGAGTTCACCGTCGGCAACAACGTCTTCAACGGCAACACCACCCGGGTCGACGCCTTCGGATTGAAGCTCGCCATGCGTCTGCACTCCAAGGACGGCTACGACGTCGAGGTCGGCGAGAACCGGCAGACCTTCGCCGAGGACCGCGCCACCACCTTCCAGCGCTTCACGGCGGCCGTTCCGGACCAGTTCAAGGTGCTGGCCCAGACCCAGGCCCCGTACCGGATCATCGCGCCCGGCAGCGACCCGAGCTTCCGCGCCGGCGGCGCCAACGCCAACTACTTCACCTCCTACGCCCAGTCCGTGGGCGTGAGCGCGGCCACCTCCGACATCTTCGGCTGCGCCGCCTCCCTCGCGAACAACCCCGACATGTGCGCCGCCCTCAACCGCCACGTGGCCACCCTGCCGGCCTCCCAGCAGTCCGACCCGGCACAGTTCTACAAGGCGGCACCGGCGAACTACTACGCCAAGTTCTGGCACGACAACGCCATCAACCGCCTCGCCTACGGATTCCCCTACGACGACGTGGCGGGCCAGTCCTCCTTCATCTCCCACGGCGACCCGCAGTGGCTCCTGGTGGCTGTGGGCTGGTAGCCGCTCAACACAGTTCACTGGCTGCGCAGTTGCCTCCGCTTCAGAGGACTGAGCCCCTCTGAAGCGGAGGCAAGCGACTCTCATCCCGGCCGACCAGAGCGGCGTGGGTCCGGTTATCGGCTCGAACGGCGGCGGGCCTGTGCTACGTCACGAGCTCTGCTGGGTTGACCCACCGGACACGGACGGCGTCGCCGGGTTTCCTGCATTCGATCACGTCCGCAGAAAAGTCGGCGTCATGCCTGTTGTGGCAGGGCCCGGGTACACGGTGCGTGCATGTGCCGTTTGGTGGGTCTAGGAGAGGAAGTCGGACAGTGGCGGTGAAGGCGATGGGGTGGGCGCACTCGTTCCCCATGTCCGAAGGAGTGCGCGTCGGTCGGGAGTGGACGCGCAAGCGTCTTGAGTCCCTGCCTTGGACCGCTGCCGAACCGGACACGGTGGACGCCATCGTGCTGGCGGTGTCCGAGTTGATCACCAATGCGCACGTCCACGCGCACAGCGACGCTCACCTGGTCCTCACCTGGGACGGTGACTGCCTACAGGTGAGCGTTCACGACGAGGACCCCTCTCTGCCGCGGCAGCGCGAACCGGATCAGGGCGCGACATCCGGCCGCGGCGTGTCCATCGTGCGCAAGCTCGCCGATGAGTGGGGAACGAGGTGCCAGCGGCACGGCAAGACGGTGACGGCATGCTTCCGTCCCGCCGACCCGGCTGCCGCCACCGGCCTTACAGATGACCGAAGTTGAGATCCACTCACCGGTGAAGCCCACTGTGGAGGACAGGCGTCATGAATCTGGCACGCGGATCAAGCGCTGACCCGTACGCCTGGCTCTGGGTCCTTGGTGCTCTCGCACTGTACGCACTGATCAGCTACGCGCTGACATACCGTGCTCGCGTCCGGCGCGGTTCCGTGCATCCAGCTCGTGACGCCGTGCACGATCTCAAGGACCGCGAGGACCCCCAACCGCCCAAGCAGCGCTTCGTCAGCCGCGTGCTCATGCTGGGCGGCGCAGGACTCACCGGTCTGGCCGCCGCCATGACCAGCGGGTCCCTACGGATCGTCGCTGTGGGAATCACGGCTGCCGTAGCCGTGTCGGTGTGGGCGTACTACGACTACCGCACCGAGAGGCGGGCTTCGCGCGGCGGTGGCGCGGAGGCTGGGCGTGCCGAGGATCCGGCAAGGCGGCACTAGCGCCTCGTCTCGTACCTGGTCAGGAGTACTCCGTCGGGAAACGTCCGGGTCTCCACCAGGCGCAGGTTCACCCAGTTGTCCAGGGCTGTGAAGAACGGTGTGCCGCCGCCCACGAGGACCGGGTGGGTGACGATCGCGTACTCGTCGATCAGCCCGGCCCGCATGGCCGCCGCGGCGAGCGTGGCACCGCCGATGTCCATGGGGCCGCCGTCGTCGGCCTTCAGCCGGGTGATCTCGGTGACCGCGTCGCCGGTGACCAGGCGGGCGTTCCAGTCGACCTTGTCGATCGTCGAGGAGAACACCACCTTCGGCATATCCCGCCAGCGGCCGGCGAACTCGATCGCCGCCGGTGTGGCATCGGGTTTCGTGTCGGCGGTCGGCCAGTGGGAGCTCATCCCCTCCCACAACCTGCGCCCGTACAACGCCAGTCCCGTCGCGGCCACCCGGTCGGACCACCACTGGAACAGCTCGTCGTTCGACACACCCCAGCCCAGGTCGTCGCCGGGCGCGGCGATGTAACCGTCCAGGCTCATGTTCATGCCGAAGGTCAGTTTCCGCACAGTCAGCCTCCTGTGAGTCGGTCTTCGGCGTACAGACCAGCACGGCGCGCGAAAATCATCGGTCGGGCCACGCCGAAGGGCCTTTCAGGAGCAGATCGCGGATGGGTCCGAATCTGCCTGCTCGACCTGGCCTTCGAGTCAGCGTCGATACATCCGCCACATCGCAAGTTCCTTGTCGTGCGCGCGGAGACGCGCGACCGCCTCCGCCGGGGTGCGCTGCTCGGTGAGCTCGTAGAAGAAGTACAACGGGGCGAACATGCCGGCATAGCCGAACGGGGCGCCGCGAGGGGCGATGTAGGTATCGGCGCCTGCGTCGAGGAAGGCGTCGGCGAGGCCAGGGTCCCCTGTGTCGCAGCCGGTGACGAGCATGACGCTGCCCGGCAGTCGGAAGTGCCGGCGTACTTGGTCCGGTCCGACGGGCCCGTTGAACGGCTGGAACCTGGCCAGTTCTTCGGCTACCTCTTCCAGCAGGATGCGTCCCTCGTCGCCGTGGCAGGACATGATCACGTACGGTGCGATCGGTCTGGTGCCGTCCAGTGCGGCCACCAGATGACGGGGCTGACCGACCCGCAGATGGTTCACCTGGATCCCGAAGACTTCGAGCCCGTCACGCAACGCATGCGCGAACCCGCTCTCGATGTCGATCAGGTCCACCTCGGTCCAGGCCAGCCGACCGGCCTGGACCTCACGTATGCGCGACGGTCGCTGCGTCGCCAGCCACTCCTCTTCTTCTTCGTTCGTCACTGGGCCACGATGACACGCCCACAGGCGCTGCCGATGTTCTCCGACGGCAGGGACGACCGAACGTGGAACGCCAGGGCGTCTATACGTGATCGAATTCAGGGTGTCTGCTGGTCCGCGGTCACTACAGCCTCGATCAAGCCGGGGAACCGACTGTCGAGGTCCTTCTTGCGGAGGCGCATGTAGAGACGGTTCCCGGCGTCGCGCTGACGGACCAGGCCCGCCTCACGCAGCACCCGCCAATGATGGGTGCGGCTCGACTTGCTGACCGGCAGCTCGAAGGAGGCGCAGAGTCTCTCCTCGTCCGGCTGTGCGGCCAGTTCGGCGATGACCCGACGGCGGTTGTCGTCGGCGAGCGCCAAGAGGATCGGCCCGATCTGCAGATCGTCCACACCGGGGTGCGGCAACTCGTCCGACGCCATCGCTCCACCTCTCGACAAGGTACGGCCACTGACGTACCTTCCATGGAGGTACGCCGCTAGACGTACCTTACCTCTGGAGGGGTCATGTCCACACCTGTGCCCTCGTGCCGACGAGCCCTGTCGCACCTTGGCCGGTTACTGCGGAAGTTGCTGCTCACCGAGCACTCGCCTTTCATCACCCTCTGACCCCTTTCCCTCCCGCTTCGCAGAGCGGGGCCGTCTCAGGCGAAGTCGGCTGCGGTGAGGCCGTCGGCATGTCCGCTCGGCCACTCCACCAGCTCGATGCGGTAACCGTCCGGGTCGGTGAGCCACGACGTCCGGGGGCCTTGCGGGCCACCCGGGTACTGGACGGGTTCGGGTGTCAGGCCGGCTTCGGTCAGCGCCCCGACCGTGTCGGCGAGGTCGTCCACCTGGATCGCGAGGTGGTCGAACCCGTTGCCCACGTCGACCGGTCCGTCGCCAGGACGGTGGACCAGTTCCAGTGAGGCCGCCGGTTCGTCGGGGAACTTGAGGATCGCGAGGCGAGTTCCCTCGCCGCTCTCGACTCTGCCGAGTTCGGCGTAGCCCAGGGCGGTGTAGAAGCCGAGCGAGCGGTCGAGATCGGTGACGCGGTAGCCGACGAAGAGTGTCTTCACGCGGCCTCCTCGGTCCGGTGCACCCGGTAGCGCAGATGCGTCACGTCCCGGTCCTCGAGCCGTCGTACGAGGTCGAGTTCGATGTGCTCGCCACCCAGGTGGTCGAACAGCCGTCGGCCGGCTCCGAGGAGGACCGGCACCAGGTGGATCTCCATCTCGTCCAACTGCCCGGCCCGCAGCAGGGCTTGGGCTGCCTGCGCCCCGTGGACCATGACCGCCCGGTCCCCCGCGGCCGCGCGGGCCTGACGGGCACAGTCCTCGACGTCGGTGACGAAACGTGCGTGGCCGGGCGGTACGTCATCGTCGTCGACCTGGTGCGTGAGGACGAAGATCGGTACACCGTCATGGTGGTCGCCCTGCCAGCGCCCGGCGAGTTCGAAGGTCCGACGACCGGAGATCAACGCGCCGGTCGCCAGCGCCTCGCGGTACACCTGGCCGCTGGGGCCGTCGGACTCCCGGTCGTCGAGCCAGTTGAAGAGCCGTCCACCGTCGCGTCCGAGCTCCTGCCCCGGCCGGTCGTCCGGTCCGGCGATGAAGCCGTCGAGCGACATCGACATGTACAGCCGAATCGGATTGCTCATCCTGGTCTCCCTTTCTCGACCGTGACCGCGCGATCCGGCCCTTCCCGATCCGCCGACGGTGCGGTCTTGTCACAGGAAGGACTTCGAGCGACCGACAAACTCATCGGCAGACTCGACCCGACACGCCGTCCGCTCCCGGGTTGCAGTCGGCAGGGGTCATGACCGCCCGCGCACCTGCGGAAACTGTCCCTGGCCGTGCTCGCTGTCCAGCAGCTCAGGCCCAGGGCGGAGCAGTGACGGCAGGGCGGGTGCACCCCCGCGGACCGCTGCGGGAAAAGGTGGCCCCAGCCGCGGCCCCAGCCCTGGCCTCCACCGGCCACGATGCCGTCGTAGCACTCGCGTCCCTACGACGGCCCCGTCAGCAATGCGGTGGCCGCGCGCGGCACAGTGGACGCCGAAGCCGTCCGGATCTTTCGTGCCGCGCACAGCGCACCGCGTACCTCACGCCACCACCCGTGTCGTCTCCTCCGCCGCCTGGCGGCTCGCCACCACCCGCCGGCGCCGTACCGGGATGCCCAGCGTCGGATTGGCGACGCCCCAGGCCGCGCCCTTGCAGACCAGCTCCTTGTAGCGAGCCGCGAAGCGGCCCGTCAGGGCCCGGTCCACGGCACGGTCGTCGGCGGTGACGAACTGGATCAGCCCCTCCGTGCGACCGAGCGAGATGCACTGGTTGAAGTAGCGCAGCGGCGCGTTCGGCAGCTTGCCGTCGGTGAGGCGAGCCGCTATGGAGTCGGCGGCCTGCCAGGCCATCGGGGTGCCCGACGCGCAGGACATGCGCAGCGGCTTGTCACCGACGCCCAGGGCGTGGCCGGCGTCCCCGATCGCGTACACGTCCGGGTGCGACACGGAACGCATGGTGCCGTCGACCACGATGCGGCCGTCGTCCGCGAGTTCGAGGCTGGTGGACGCGGCCAGGGGGTGCGCCGCGAAGCCGGTCGTCCAGACGGTAACGGTGGCCGGGAGGGTACGGCCGTCCGCGGTCATGACCTTGTCCGCCTCGACCGCGGTCACCGTGGCGTTCTCGTGCACGGTGATGCCGAGCCTGTCGACGACCTTGCGCAGGTGCGTACGGCCCTTCGGGGAGAGCCAGTCGCCCAGCTCGGCGCGTGCGGCAATGGCGATGTCGAGGTCCGGGCGGGCCTCGGCCACCTCCGTCACGAACTCAAGGCCGGTCAGGCCGCCCCCCACGACGAGGACCGTCTCGCCCTCGGCCATCGAGGCCAGCCGCTCACGCAACCGGAGCGCGCCGGGTCGGCTCGCGATCTGGTGGGCGTGCTCGGTGACGCCGGGGACGCCGTGGTCGTTCCCGGCGCTGCCGAGGGCGTAGACGAGGGTGTCGTACGACAGTTCCGCCGTGCCCTCCGTGCTGTCCACCGTGACCGACTTGCCGTCCACGTCGATCGAGATGACCTTGGCGAGCTTCACCTCGACGCCGGTGCCGGCGAACACTTCGTCCAGCGGGCGGGGCTTGAGGTCCTGGCCCACGGCCAGTTGGTGCATCCGGACCCGCTCGACGAAGTCGGGCTCGGCGTTGACGAGGGTGATGGTGACGTCCTCACGGCGCAGCCGCTTGGCGAGGCGGCCTGCCGCGATCGTTCCGGAGTAGCCGGCGCCGAGGACGATGATCCGGTGCTTCATTCGCTTGCTCCTGTCCACACGGGTCCGGTGCCTTCTGGCCCGGTCACGCCCCTTGAACCGGGCAACCCGTGGATCCCTGACAGAAGTGGAGAGTGACCTGCGTCACACGCCGGATCAGAGGGCTCCGGTCACGACCGGAGGACCGAAATCGCCCGCCGCCCACCGCTGTGTCGCGCGCTCCAGCTTGTCCGGGTTGACCTGGCTGCGCACCGCGACGACGCCTTCGTCCGTGCGCTCCAGGCACATGACACCGAAGACGCGTCCGTCGACCACCGCGACGACCGCGGGGCCGCCGTTGGCCGTGGTGGCGTAGAGATCGGGGGAGCCTCCGACCACCTGCCGCTTGGACGGGGCCGGCTTGAACAGACCGCGCAGGAACTTGGCCACCGCGAGGGCGCCCTGGACGGCACTGGCCCGGGCCGGCACCTTCCCGCCGCCGTCACCGACCACGATGGCGTCCGTGGTGAGCAACTTGATCAGGGGCTCGGTCTCCCCGCTGGTCGCCGCGGCGAGGAACTCCTCGACGACGCGGCGCGCGGCCGCCTGGTCGATCTCGGCCCGGGCCCTGCCCTGTGCCACGTGCTTCTTCGCGCGGTGGAAGATCTGCTGGCTGGCCGCCTCGGTGAGATCCAGCATCCCGGCGATCTCCCGGTGGGAGTACGCGAACGCCTCGCGCAGCACGTACACCGCGCGCTCGTTCGGCGAGAGCCGCTCCAGCAGCACCATCACGGCGTACGACACCGACTCGCGCTGCTCGGCCGTCTCCGCCGGACCCAGCATCGGGTCCCCTTCGAGAAGCGGTTCCGGCAGCCACTGGCCGACGTAGGTCTCCCGGCGTACTCGACCCGACGAGAGCTGGTTGAGGCAGAGGTTGGTGAGCACCTTGGTCAGCCAGGCCTCCGGCACCTCGATATGTGCGATGTCGGCGCCCTGCCAACGCAGAAAGGTCTCCTGCACGATGTCCTGCGCCTCACTCGACGAGCCGAGCATCCGGTAGGCGATTGCCTCGAGACGCGGCCTGGCCGCTTCGAACCGGTCTACGTCGCTCAGAGTCAGGGCCATGCGTTCGATCTTATCGAGGGGCGGGTGGGTTCACGGCGACAGTGTCGGAGGGTGCGACGGGCGGCAGGGCGCGGGGTCACGCACGCCGGCACACAGCCATGACGTCAGACCGTTGCCGTCAGGTCGGCACGATCCACGGATTGCTGATGGGACGATCTGCTCGTTTCTGGGGCGCCCTCTCGACGGCGTGGTCCGTGGTGGATGCCGTGTTGGGCGCAGGGATGCGCTACGAGGGCCGGTCGGCCTGTGGGTGCGACAAGGAGCCCAAGTACCGCCCACGGACACGTGCGGAACTGCGTGCACACCAAATCGCCGTCGCAAGGGACGGGGCGGCTTCGCAGTCCCGGATCGCATAGATCCCGTCGGAGTCTCGGCCACACAGAAGGAGTGTCGCTCCGTCGACCCGATCGGCTCCCCCGTCATGGTTTTCCTCATTGCTCCACAGCGCGCCGATGAGTTTGTGGCTCCCGGTCGGTCCAAGCTCATGACGCCCTGGCACTAGGAAAGGACACCGTCATGTCGGAGCTTCTCGTCGACTTCATCACCTCCCTCGACGGCTACGCGTCCGGAGAGGGATGGCCCGGGTTCTGGGGCCTCGAAGGCCCGGAGTACCTCGCATGGCTCGGTGAGCAGCCCAAGGTCACCTACCTGATGGGAACGAACACCTACCGTCTGATGTCGGGCTTCGCCGCGGGTGAGATCCCCGGTGGTCAGGACGAGTTCCGGCCTGAGGAGGAGGCGTCCGTCGACGAGCTCACGCAAGCCTCCAAGGTGGTGTTCTCCTCCTCGCTCAAGGAGCCGCTGACGTGGGCCAACTCCACCCTCGTCCGTGACGACGCCGTCGAGGCGGTCCGCGCCATGAAGGCCAGCGAGTCGGGGCTCCTCAGCACGATCGGCAGCCTCAGCCTGAGCCGGTCCCTGCTGCGAGCCGGACTCGTCGACCGCTTCCGGGTCGTGATGTTCCCGGTGATCACCGGCGCCACGGGTCAGGAACGCATCTACGACGGCTATCCGGACGTCGCCCTCGAGATGACCGAGCATCGCACCTTCGACGGCCGCATCCAGCTCGTCGAGTACAAGCCCCGCGTGCTCGAACACCCGCCGCTCGGCACCCCTGCGTGACGTCGCGCCCGTCGGCGCCGTTCCGGACAGCCGCCAGCCCCCCGCCGACTCTCCGGAACGGTCGCGGCGCGGCTGTCACCTGCCCAACCGCTCCCGCACCCCTCTCTCACCGGTCCAGCGTCACCGCACCTGCCGTCGGCCGTCCGCCACGCCCCTGGAACGACCAGTCGCCGAGTCGGCCCACATGTTCACGCAACTTAAGGTTGCACATCGCGTAGCCAGCCGCTAGATTGATGTGCAACCAAACGTTGCGGAAGGCGCGCGAACATGGAATACGGAACACTCCAGCGGGAGATCCACATCGACGCCTCACCCGAGGTCGTCTTCGACGTCGTGAGCAGTCCCGAGCACCTGCGCGAGTGGTGGCCGGACGAGGCGGAGTTCCCGGTGACGCCGGGGGGATCGGGACGGATCGGCTTCGGCGACTGCTCGCAGGGCGGCGGCACCTGGGTGCAGTTCACGGTCGTCGACGCCGTACCGCCGCGGCTCTTCTCCTTCCGGTGGACCCACGAGGAAGGCGAGCCGGCCGCCCCCGGCAACTCCAACCTGGTCGTCTTCGAGCTCGAAGCCGCCGGAACAGGGACGCTCCTGCGGATGACCGAGAGCGGCTTCCGCGAGCGCGGCTGGGACGAGGCGAAGATCGCCGCCAAGTACGCCGAACACGTCACCGGCTGGGACTTCTACCTGCCGCGACTGCCGGCGTACGCCGCGAAGGTCGGAGCTGCACAGGCATGATGGTGGACGACGACCTCTGGTCGGCGGTCGGCGACCCGACCCGGCGCCGCATGCTCGACCTGTTGCTCAGCGACGGCAGCGGCACGGCGACCAGCCTCAGCGAGCGGCTGCCGGTGACCCGTCAGGCGGTGGCGAAACACCTCGTCGTCCTCGACCGGGTCGGCCTGGTGCACGCCACCACCGCCGGCCGCGAGAGACACTTCCGCGTCGACGAGGCCCAACTGGCCCGCGCCATCACGCAACTTGCCGATGTCGGCGCCGCCTGGGACTCCCGTCTCCAGCGCATCAAGCGCATCGCCGAGACGATCCAGCGCGGCAAGGACACGGAGAACGAGACCGACAGCGAACAGTAGAGAGGAACACGGAGATGGCTGACATCCTTCACCGCATCGGCATCGAGCACTCCTCGCCGCAGCAGGTGTACGACGCTCTGACCACCCTGGACGGCCTGTCCGGCTGGTGGACCGAGAAGACGTCCGGGGAGACCGACCTCGGTGGCGTGATCGAGTTCCGCTTCGGGCCGGGCGGGTTCGACATGAAGGTCGCCGAGCTCGATCCGGGCCGGCTCGTCCGCTGGGACGTCGTGGACGGACCGCAGGAATGGATCGGCACCAGCGTGCAGTGGGACCTCCGTCAGGAAGGTGACTACACGATCGTGTTGTTCAGGCACGAAGGCTGGCGTGAGCAGGTCGAGTTCATGCACCACTGCAGCACCAAGTGGGCCACCTTCCTGCTGAGCCTGAAGCAGCTCCTGGAGACCGGGGATGGCGCGCCCGATCCGCGCGACCTGAAGATCAGCGACTGGCACTGACCGGCCACGCCCCGAAAGCCACGTGATACTACAGATGTGACTGTGTGTCAGATGACAAGTGAGGGCCATCGGTTGGCGGCCCACTCGGGCCAACCCGGCCAATGCGGAGGCGGGTTGGCCGTCTCCTGTCCGTCGAGCTCGACCGCGTCCGGCTCGTCGAACAGCGCACGCCAGCGTACGAGGTCCGCCTCACTCATCGGGAAGGTCTGATCCGGAGTGCTCGACTGACGGTGGGCGATCCTGGCTCGCTGGGTCTCGACATCCACCGGCACGTACACGATGTGACAGGACGCCCCCACGGATCCCACCAGCCAGCGGATCGCGGACCTCTCGTCACGAGACCAGCATCCGAAGTCCAGGATCACGTTGGTTCCCAGCTTCAACGCCTCCAGGGCGAGCGAAAGGAACCGGCCTTCCAGGACGGCACGTTTCCCGCCCGCCTCCGGCTCACCGAACAGCGGAATCATCCACTCGTCAGGCGTCAGCCGGAGGGCGTTGTGCTCCTCGGCCAACTGCCGAGCTCTTGTGGTCTTGCCGGCACCTGGCAGGCCGACGGTGAGGAACAACGTGGTCACCCCCGGATCGTTCAGGGAAACCATTCGGCGGACAACTGCTTTCTTTCCTGCCGAGAACACTGAGATCGCGGGGGTCGCGGCGGTCGCGGGGGTTGTCGGGATCTTGCCCCGGTGCCGGGTACCGACTCGGTGCGTTCAGGGTGTGACCATGCGGTCCTGCTCCACCGGAGGAGTCCCCTCGTACCAGTCCAGGGCCTTGCCGAAGCGGACCAACTCGCCGTGCAGAGCGGGATCGACGCCTTCGGCGAAGACGAGGTCGAGCACGGCCGCGGCGGCCTGGGCCGGTGACTGCGCGTGGCTGTAGTCACTGAACCAAGGGCGTGAGGTGGCGGTGTCGACCATGCCGGGGCACACGGACGCGATCAGCGTGCCGGTGGCGAGGTCGCTTTCACGGCGCTCGGCGGCGAGAGCGCGTACGGCGGCGACCTGCGCCACCTTCGAGGGCACGTTCAGCCAGACGGGCCAACCCGCCTCCTGAGCCGTCCTGTTGTGGATGGCGCTGCGCCAGGACTCGACGGCGTACTCGACCTCGTCGAGGCTCGCGCCGTCGAACAGACGGTGCAGGCGCGGATCAAGGTGGCCGAGGGTGCCGAGGCTGCTCGCCACGACGAGCAGCCGGCCGCCGGGGCGAAGCACGGGGCCGAAGGAGCGGAGGATCGCGTGCGTGGCGGTGTTGGAGACGTCGATGAACTCGTCCGCTCGCTCGGCCTGCGACTCCTCGGGCAGTACGCGGGCCACCGCGTTGGAGATGACGACGTCGCCCCCTCCGTACCTGGCGCGGAGGTCCTCGGCGAGGTGAGCTATGGCCTCGGTGTCGGTGACGTCGAGGACCCGGCCCTCGACGCGCGCACGGGTGCCGGGCAGCCGGCCCACCTCGACGGCGGCCTCGGTCACCCGCCGGTGACTGCGGCCGGTGAGCAGGATCAGGTCGTCTCCCTGCATACGGGCCGCCAGCCCTTCGACCAGGGCACGGCCGAGTCCTTGGTTGGCGCCCGTCACGAGGGCGATTCGGGATGCGTTCATGCCTGCCACGCTAGGAATCCCGCGTCCATGCGTCCAACGAAAGTTCCGCACGGCTAGCATGCGTAATCGTCATGGACTTCACGGATGTGTCACTCACCGCGCTGCGCGTCCTCCGTGCCGTAGCGGAGCAGGGAACCTTCACGGCGGCCGCCACGTCGCTGGGCTACACCCAGTCCGCGGTCTCGCGCCAGATCGCCTCGATCGAACGGGCCGCCGGCGCCGAGCTGCTGGAACGGCGGCGCGACGGCGTACGGCTCACCGCGGCCGGCCGGGTCGTCATGCGCCGTGCGACGACCGTGCTCAACGAGATCGACGCGACGGCCCGCGAACTGTCGGGCCTGCCCGGTCAGGCCGGGACGGTCCGCCTGGGCTGGTTCCCGAGCGCCGGCGCCGTGCTGGTGCCTCGTGCGCTGTCCGCGCTGCGCCGCACGGATCCGGACCTGCATGTCATCGGCCGGGAGGGCAGTACGTCTGCGCTCGTGCGCGCTCTGCGGGCCGGAAGCCTGGACCTCGCCCTGCTCGCCTCGGCGCCGCCGTTCCGACCGCCTGACGCCGAGTCGCCTCCACTGGCAGTGCAGACACTCACCGAACGCGCCCTCTGCCTGGCCGTGCCCGCGACCCACCCCTTGGCCCGCGGCGACTACATCGACGTGGCCGACCTGCGCGGGCAACGGTGGATCACCGCATCCTCCTCGGGAGAGGACAAGCTACTGGGCGTGTGGCCGGGGCTGGACGAGCGGCCGGAGATCGCCCACACCGCCCGCGACTGGCTCGCCAAGCTCCACCTGGTCGCCGCAGGCTGCGGACTGACGACGGTGCCCGCAGTCCTCGCCTCCGCCGCGCCACCAGGTGTCCGTGTCCTGCCCGTCCGCGGTGGACCCCAGGAACAACGGCGCCTCCTACTCGCCCGTCTCCCCCACCCGATGACCGACCCGAGCGCCCGTGTCGCGGCAGCGTTGCGCCTGGCGGCCCTCGACGCCGATACACCGGCGTCTTTCTCGCCTCCATCGTGAGGGTAAGGCGCGGTGAACAGGCCGCACTGGCTGGTGCTCGCTCTAGTTCCGGTGCGGCGGGGGTCGTCTCTTGACGCGGGCCACACCTGTGAAGACAGGTCGGTCACCCGGGTCCCCCCGGCGCGCGGACTCACCTGATGATGTGAGGGAAAGGGCCATTTTGGGCGCACACGCGTGTGCCGGTGGGAGTGAAGGGCAGGCGACGGCCATGCGCCCCTCCCCACGACAGGACCCCACCCTGCCCCGATCCGCACCGGCACCGGCACCGGCACCTGCACCGCTAGGAAACGAGCAATACCAGCAGCTCGATACCGCCGCCGAGCTCCAGCAAGAACGTGAGCTGCTCAAGCGGGCCATGGAGAACCGCCCGGTGATCGACATGGCCCGCGGCGTGCTGGCGGCCGGTTACGGCTGTCCGCCGCAGGATGCGTGGGAGATCCTGATGACCGTCTCGCGGCGCACCGACGTCGACATCCACACGGTGGCCGAGGCCATCACGCAGGTCGCCACTGGCACACCGATGCCCGAGCACCTCCAGGTCCACCTTGCGGAAGCCGTCAGGGCATGGCAGGCGAGGCACCACGACCACGGATCAGCCGAGTAGCCGCGACGGTGCCTGACAGACGCAATCGGTTCCCGAAACCCAGCAGGACGTGGATCTGCTCCGATGATTTTCCGGCGGCCGTGCCGTCTATCCCCTCGACGAAGGGAGCGCATCATGCGCAAGATCATTGTTTGCACGTTCCTGACACTGGACGGCGTCATGCAGGCGCCGGGCGGGCCCGATGAGGACACGCAGAGCGGGTTCGAGCACGGCGGCTGGCAGAGGCCGGTGTCGGACGACGAGGTGGGCGCGGCGATCGCCGGTTGGTACGAGCCCGCGGACGCGATGCTGCTCGGCCGGAAGACGTACGAGATCTTCGCGTCGTACTGGCCGACCGCCGATCCCGGCAACCCGTTCACCGAGCGGATGAACAGCATGCACAAGTACGTGGCGTCCCGGACCCTGACGTCCGTCGAGTGGCAGAACTCCACGCTGCTGGAGGGCGATGTCGCCGATGCCGTACGCGCGCTGAAGTCGTCCGAGGGAGGCGACATCAACGTCGTCGGCAGTGGTGATCTCGCGCAGACCCTCATGCGGCACGACCTCGTCGACGAGTACCGGCTGACCGTCCATCCGGTGATCATCGGCACCGGCAAGCGGCTGTTCGCCGACGGGGCGATCCCCACGTCGCTGGAGCCGGTCAGCGTCTCGACGACGAAGAGCGGCACCGTCGTCGGTGTCTACCGGCCCAATGGCAAGCCCCGGTACGACAGTTACTAGTCGGCCGGTGCCGGAGCCCGGCCTCGCGTGTGCAACCTCCGCTGCGGGGTCGCTCTCGAACAGGGCACGGGCGTGGCGCGGCCCCGCATGGCTGTGAGCGCAACCGTCACTTCGGGCACCTGGTGTTCGACGCGGGCTGGGTGGGGATCCCCGTCCTGTGCAGTCCATCGCCCAGCGAACGGAGCCGACATGGAGTACCCGGACCTTTCCGCACTGCCCGCGGAGCTGCAGGAGGACGTGACCGCTCGCGGTTCGCTCAACGTCTTCCGGATGTTGACGCACTCCCCGGCGCTGGCGCCCGGCGTGCTGGCGCTGGGGGACGCGATCCTGCGGCGGAACTCGTTGCCGGACGCCTTGCGCGAACTCGCCATCGTCCGGGTCGGCCAGGTCTACCGGGCGGCGTACGAGGTCCACCATCACGAGAACATCGCCCGTCTCGTCGGACTGAGTGAGGAGGCGATCACCGCCGCCTCGACCGGTTCCGCCGAAGGGCTGTCCGCGTCCGAGGCCGCCGTCCTCGCCGCCACCGACCGGCTGCTCGACCAGCACTGCCTCGACGAGGGCGCGCGCGACGAACTCCTCGCCTTCCTCACGGTGAACCAGCTCGCCGACCTCGTCCTCACGGTCGGCTTCTACCAACTCATCTGCGACTTCCTCAACACCTTCGAGGTGACGACCGAGGGCGAGGCGAAGCCGCCGTACGGCGATGTGCCGCCCGCCTACAGCGACGGGGACCGGTGAGGCGGACCCGGCCATCGCCGCGAGCGCGGGCGGGGTGACCCACAGATCGCGCGCCTCCGGCGCTCCGACGCGGGCCGCTCTCGTTCACTTCGCTGAGGGCGCGACGCGGTACGCCGATGGACAGTCCGGCGTGCCGCGTCGCGCGAGTCCCAGGTTTCGACGTCCCTGCCGCTACGAGATCGTGATCGCTCCCGTGACGAGCGCGAAGGCGATGTAGGCGAGGGAGACCGGGATGCCCCAGCGCAGTGCCAGTTTCTGGAAGTCGCCGAGTTCGGCCTTGACCAGGCCCAGCAGTACCCACAGGGGCGCTGAGGTGGGGCCCATGCTGTGCAGGATCTGGCCGATGGCGCCGGCGCGGGCGATCTCGTTGGCGTGGATGCCGTAGTGGCTCGCGGATTCGGCGAGGACGGGGACGACACCGAACCAGTAGGCGTCGTTCGACATGAAGAAGCCCAGCGGGAGGGCGAGGACGGCGGTGAAGAGGGGGACGATGCTGCCCCAGCCTTCGGGGACGAGGGAGAGGGCCGCGTTCGCCATGGCCTTGATCATTCCGGCGTCGGTCATGATGCCGGTGAAGATGCCGGCGCCGAGGACCAGCATCACGACGGGTACGGCGTTGGCGGCCTGCCGCTTGATGAGGTCCTGCTGGGCGTCGATGGTGCGCAGGTTGATGAGCAGGGCGATGACGAAGGCGACCATGAACAGGACGACCAGGTCGGCGGCCTCCAGGATGAGCAGGACCATCAGGGCCACGGTGAGGGCGGCGTTGACCCACATCCGCCAGGTGACCTCGACCTTGGGGATGGCCTCGCCGCCGGCGACCTCGAGTCGGTAGGCGTCCAGCTTCTCGGGGTCGAGCTTGCCGCGTTCCCGCACTCCGAGCCAGTAGGCGACGGCCACGATGGCGAGGCTGGTGAGTGCCATGGGGCCGATCATGTGGACGAAGTAGTCGCCGGCGTCGAGGTGCAGCGCGCTGATGCCACGCGTGGCGGCGCCGCCCCACGGTGTGGTGCCGGAGATCGTGCCCAGGGCCATCGTGGCGAGCGCGGCCAGGATCAGCGGGTTGATGCCGAGACGGCGGTAGATCGGCAGGAACGTCGAGCAGACGATCATGTACGTGGTGGTGCCGTCTCCGTCGAGGGCGACCAGGAGGGAGAGCACCGCCGTGCCCACGACGATGCGCATCGGGTCGCCCTTCGCGGCCCGGATGATGAACGCCGATATGGGGTCGAAGAGCTTGGCCTCCATCATCAGGCCGAAATAGAGGACTGCGAAGAGGAGGAGTACGGCGGTGGGGGCGACGGTCTCCAGACCGTTCATGATCATGTCGCCGATCTGGGTGCCCTTGCCGACGATGACGGCGGCGATGATGGGCGTGAGCATGATGGCGGTGAATGCGGAGAGGTACTTGCGCATCACGAGCAGCATGAAGCTGCCCAGTGTGGCGAAGCCGAGGACGGCGAGCATCGTTGCTCCTTGGGGCGGGGCTCGGGGCGGCGGCGGGTGGCGGCCAGGGCACGGATCAGCGGGGCCGGTGACTGCCCCGCCGGACCCACGCCGCGAAGCTCGGCGCAAGGTGCGAGGGGCTCATGGTAGGTGCGGCTCCTGTGGTGGGTGGCGGCTGCGTCGGTGGGTGGCGTCCTGCGTCGGTGGGTGGTGTCCTGCGTCTCAGCCGCGGCGCACGGGCCGACACGCCGGGCAGGCGACGCGCCTGGCAAGGGCGCTGCGGCGGCTGCCGTACGACGCGGGGACGGGTATGGACGCAGGGCGGATCGCCGGGCGTGCTGTGGCGGTGAACCTGTGGGGGCGGCTCAGGTGTCGTACGGCACATCCGGATGCGGCTAACCGGTTTACCGGTTGGCCGGTAGGTAACTAGACTCCGGGCTGATCGTCAATACCGAAGTGAGGGAATCCATGGCCGAACTCTCGAGAATCACGGTCGAGCCGCGCGAGCCGCTGGCCGCCGAGGTCTCCCGGCGGCTCATCGACTATCTGATGTCCGGCGAGGTCCAGCCCGGCGACCGCATCCCCTCGGAGCGCCAGCTCACCGAGATGCTCGGAGTCAACCGCCCCACCGTGCGGGAGGCCATCAAGTCCCTCGGATTCCTGGGTCTGCTGGAGATCCGCCAGTCGAGCGGAACGTACTTCCGCGGCACCGATTCGGACGTGCTGTACCGCCTGTTCGAGCTCGGCCTCGTCCTCGGCGAGCGCGGCGCGAAGGACATGATGCAGGCGCGCGCCGAGCTGGAGGTCGTCGTCGCGGGGCTCGCCGCCGAGGCACGTGACGAGTCCGGAATCGAGCTGCTGCGCGCCCGGCTGGCCGCTATGCGCGAGTGCCCGGACGACGAGTTCGCCGAGGCCGACACCGCCTTCCACGCCGCTCTCGCCGACGTGGCCGACAACAGCGTGCTGCGGGACATGCTCAAGGGCATGCGGGCGATGATCCAGCGCGGCTGGGTCGAGCGGACCGGGTCGGTGCGGAGCAGGAAGATCGCCTACGACGATCACGTGCCGATCTTCGAGGCCGTCGAGAAGGGCGACGCCGACGCCGCCCGGGAGGCGATGGGCCGGCACATGCGTGACGCCTCACGTCGGCTGCGCCAGGCCTTGGAGCAGAGCACCGCCGCCGACTGACGAAGGGCGACCGGCTGCTGCCACCCCAGGGCCACCGCCGACCGACCACCGGGAAACCGGGGCACCCCCGACGCCGGGGATGCCCCCTCGCACATTCAACCGGTTTACCGGTTGACCGGTTGACCATCGCTGCCTAGAGTGAACCGGCGGCACCGAACGACTCAGTGCCGTGAACCGGAAGAGGGGAAGCCCGGTGCGTGACCGCCCACCGCTGATCGCCTTGATCCATGCCGTCCCCGCCGCCGCGCGGATCGCGCAGGACAGCTTCACCCGGGAGTTTCCCGAGGCCCGACTGTGGAATCTGCTCGATGACCGACTCCTCGACGACGCCCGCGCCGTCGGCGGACTCGACGACGCGCTGCGTCGGCGCATGCTGCGCCTGATCGGCCTCGCCGCCGAGGGCGGCGCCCACGGCGTCCTGCTCACCTGCTCCTCGTACGGCGACGTGGTCGACACCGCCCGCACGCTGTGGAAGATCCCCGTCCTCAAGTCGGACGAGTCGATGTTCCGCGCCGCGCTCAGCGGCCCGCACGACCGGCTCGCGGTCGTCGCCTCCACGCAGCCCGCCGTCCCGGCGGCACTGTCCCAGATCGACGACCTGGCCGCGCGCCTTCGCCCCGACCGGCCCGTGCACGTCACGGCAGCGCTGAGCGAAGCCGCCGCGGACGCCACCACGTCCGAGGACACCGCCCGTCACCTCGCGGCGGCGCTGCGCGCGGCACCCGCCGACGATGCTCCGCAGACCGTGCTCCTCGCCCAGTACTCCCTGGCCCCGGCCGGGTCCGCACTGTCCGGCATGCTCGGTGTGCCGGTCCTGGACGGCGCCGGCGCGGCCGCCCTCGAACTGCGTTCCCTCCTGCTGCCCTCGGTGACCGCACACGCCGAGGCCGCCCTGTGAACACCGCAAGCCCGCCCGGACTGCCCTGGCCCCTCGCCTACACGGTCTCCTCCGACGACTGCCGTACGCCCGTGCCCCTCGGCTTCGACGCCCCGCTCGCGGAGGCCGTCCACGAACTGGACGCGCTCGGCTACGACGCCCTGGAGGTCCAGGTCCGCGAGGTGGACGGCCGGGACGCGGAACGTCTGAGCCGTACCGTCTCGGCGTCGGGTCTGCGCATCGCCGCCCTCGGCACCGGCCCGGTCGCCGCCCAGGACGGCCTGAGCCTGACCGACCCCGCGCCCGACGTCCGCCGGCACGCACTGGACCGGCTGCTGGGCGCGACCCGGCTGGCCGCCGCGCTTGGCGTGCCCGTCACCCTCGGTCAGACCCGGGGGACGTTCCTGCCCGGCCTGGAGGATCTCCAGCGGACCTGGGCCGAACAAGCCGTGCGCAGGCTTGCCGTCGAGGCGGCCGACCTGGGCACGCGGCTGCTGATCGAGCCGCAGAAAAAGGCCAACACCTCGTTGTGGAACACCCCCGCCGAGGTCCTCGCGTACACCGCCCGGCTCGACGCGCCGACCGGGCTCGTCCTCGACACGCACCATCTGGAGCAGGAGGGCCTGGAGACGGTGACCGCTGTCGCCGCGCACGTCGAGGACAGCGGCTGCCTCCAGCTCGCCTCCCCGGCCGGGCGCGGCCCGCTGGAGACCGGCGACCCCCGCCTGCCCGGCATCCTGCGAGCCCTGCGCGACGGCGGCTTCACGGGCTGGCTCGCCATGGAACACACCCAGAACGGCGACAGCGTCCTCGCCGCGGCCCGGTCCTGGACCGCCGTGCACGACGCCGCCCGCCTCTGACCCACGCACCCCACTCCCCCGCACAGCAACACCCTTGAGAGGAAACGGACATGAGCACCACCACCTACCGCCTGGGCGTCCTGGAGGGCGACGGGATCGGCCCCGAGATCGTCCCGTCCTCCGTGGAGATCGCCACCGCCGCGGCCCGTGCCGCCGGCGCGAGCATCGACTGGGTCACCCTGCCGCTCGGCGCCACCTCCATCGAGACCCACGGCACCCCGGTCCCGGACGAGACGAAGGCCGCCCTCGCCGACCTCGACGGCTGGTACCTGGGCCCGCACGACTCGGTCTCCTACCCCGAGCCGCACAAGTCCGCTCTCAACCCGTCCGGCACCCTGCGCAAGCACTTCCAACTGTTCGCCAACATCCGCCCGGCGAAGTCCTTCCCCGGCGCCCGGGCCGTGTGCGACAACGCCGACCTCGTCATCGTCCGCGAGAACACCGAGGGCTTCTACGCCGACCGCAACACCTTCGCGGGCACGGGTGAGTTCATGCCCACCCCGGACACCGCGATCATGCTCGGCATCATCACCCGGGAGGCCACCGAGCGGGTCGCCCGGGTCGCCTTCGACCTGGCCCGCTCGCGGCGCAAGAAGCTGACGATCGTGCACAAGGCCAACGTCCTGAAGCTCACCACCGGTCTGTTCCGCACGGTGTGCCAGGAGGTCGCCGCGGAGTACCCGGACGTCACGGTCGACGACTTCCACATCGACGCGATGACCGTCCACCTGGTGCGGCGCGCCCAGGACTTCGACGTGATCGTCACGGAGAACATGTTCGGCGACATCCTCTCCGACCTCGCCGGCGAGATCTCCGGCTCGCTGGGCACCGCCCCCTCCATCAACGCCTCCGCCGACCGCGCCATGGCCCAGGCGTCCCACGGTTCCGCCCCCGACATCGCGAGCCGCGACATCGCCAACCCGGTCGCGATGATCCTGTCCGGTGCGATGCTCTTCGAGTGGCTGTCCGCACGCCACCAGGACCCGGCGCTGGCCAAGGTCGCCCAGATCATCGAGGCGGGTGTCGCCCGGACCATCGCCGCCGGCACCTCGACCCGCGACCTCGGCGGCACGGCCTCCACCACGGAGTTCACGGCCGCTGTCATCAAGGCGATCGAGGCCGGCGCCGGTCAGGGCTGATCGAGGGTTGGGGGGGTGAGGCCGGGCGCCGGGGTCGGGCCCGAGCGGCGGCGGGATCCGTCCACTGCCTCCGTGAGGTGGGGCCGGCGACCGGACCCGCTCTCCCGCAGGGCTGGGGGAGACCGGGCAGGCCGCGTCCGCGGTCAGCCCCATGCTCCCTAAGGCTGACAGGGCCGGGAGACCGGATCGGCGCCCCACCTCCGTAAGCCGGGTGGGACCGGGAAACCCGAAGGGCCCGGCCGACGGTCAACCCCACTCCCCCGTAAGGCGGGTGAAGCCAGGCGGTCAGCCCCACTGACCCGTCACCCTCGGCCGGCGGCCCTCATGGGCGTACGACCCCACGGGACCGCGAGCAGGAACGGACCACGAACGCCCAACCGACCCTCACCACACCCGGCCGCGCATCAACCCTCTCGCGGGACGGGACCGAATGTCCCGACCGGCATGCACCAACACCCCCCTTCCCGCCCCCTCCCCCGTACGCCCCTGGAGACCCCCGACATGACCCTGCGCATCGGCTGCACAGCCGACGACTTCACCGGCGGCACCGACGTCGCCGCCGCGTTCCGGCGGGCCGGACTGCGCACCGCGCTCGTCTTCGGCGTTCCCGGCGCCGACACCGAACTGCCCGGTGACTGCGATGCCGCCGTCGTGGCCCTCAAGTCCCGTTCCGTTCCCGCAGAAGAGGCCGTCACCCAGTCGCTGGCCACCCAGGAGTGGCTGTGGTCCAAGGGCGCCGCGCAGGTCTACTTCAAGTACTGCTCCACCTTCGACTCGACTCCCGCCGGGAACATCGGGCCGGTCACCGACGCCCTCCTGGACGCCGCGACCGCGCCGCTCACCCTGGCCTGCCCGGCGTCCCCGCCCAACGGCAGGACCGTCTACCAGGGCCACCTCTTCGTCCACGACCAGCCGCTCGACGAGTCACCGCTGCGCCACCACCCGCTCAACCCGATGACGGACTCCTCGCTGCCGCGCCTGCTCGCCGCGCAGACCGAGCACCGCGTCGGGCTGCTCGACTGGGCCACGGTCCGACGCGGGGTGGACGCCGTGCGCGATGCCCTCTCCCGTTTCGAGCGCGACGGCGTGCGGCACGTGATCGCCGACGCCCTCACCGACGACGACCTCAACATCCTCGGCGCCGCCGCGCTCGAACTGCCCGTCGTCACGGGGGCGGCCGGGCTCGCGGAGGGCCTCGGGCGCGCCTACCCACCGTCCGCACGACCGCTCGCGCAGGCTCCCGTGAAGGGCGGCCGGGCGGCCGTTCTCGCCGGTAGCTGCTCGGCCCGCACCCTGGAACAGATCGCGCACTTCTACTCCGCCGGACTTCCCGCCCTCCATCTCGACGTACTGGCCGCGGCCGCCGGACGGGATGTCGCAGGTGAGGCGCTGACCTGGTTCGAGGCGCAGGCACCGGATGTTCCGGTCCTCGTGTACGCGTCCGCGTCGGCCGACGAACTGGCCGCCGTGCAGGCGCAGTTGGGCGTGGCTGAGGCCGCGGCGAAGGTCGAGGAACTGCTCGGCACGCTCGCCGTGGAGTTCGTCGCGCGCGGAGTGCGCAGGTTGCTGGTGGCCGGCGGGGAGACCTCCGGCGCGGTCACCACCGCGCTGGACGTGCGCGCCGTACTCGTGGGCGAGGAGGCCGACCCCGGAGTGCCCTGGACGTACGCGGACGACCTCGCCCTGATGCTGAAGTCCGGCAACTTCGGTGCTCCGGACCTGTTCGTCCGCGCCCTTCAGGACGCCTGATGAGCCCGTACACCGATGAGTCCGCGGCGCGCGCGACGATCGTAAGCACAGCGCACTCGCTCTTCTCGCGGGGCCTCACCCACGGCTCCACCGGCAACCTCTCGGTCCGTCTCACCGACGGCACCCTGCTGCTGACGCCCACCGGGTGCAGCCTGGGGACCGTCACCGAGGACGCCCTGTCCCGCACGGATCTGCGCGCGCGTCACCTCGACGGCCCGCGACCCACCAAGGAGGCGTTCCTGCACGCCGCCTTCTACCGGGCCCGGCCCGGGGCCGCAGCCGTCGTCCACCTGCACTCGACACACGCGGCGGCCGTGTCCTGCCTCGTGGACATCGACCCCGCCGACGTGCTGCCGCCGCTCACCGCGTACTACGCGATGCGCGTCGGCACCCTCCCGCTCCTGCCTTACCACGCCCCCGGGGACAGCGCGCTCGAACCGCTGGCCGAGGTGACGGCCCGTTCGCACCGCGCTGTGCTGCTCGCCAATCACGGCCCCGTGATCGCCGCGCCGACCCTGGAGCAGGCCGCCGACGCCACGGAGGAACTGGAGGAGACCGCCAGGCTCCACCTCCTCCTGCACGGTCACCGCACACGTCCCCTCACCCCGGAACAGGCTGCCGCGCTCGCGCCCACCCAGTGACGGCCGGACCGGCCCGAGCGCGGCAGCCGTATCTCGACACCACCTCACGAGGATTCCCCCATGCCCCACACCGTCCCACCCGTCCCCACCGCCGACCTGGTTGACCGGTACGGCACCGAACTACGCGTCTGCGATGTCCAGTTCCGCCGGTTCGGCGGGCGCCGCGCCTTCGCCGGGCCGGTGCGCACCGTCTCCTGCCACGAGGACAACGGCCTCCTGCGCGACCTGCTGCGCACTCCGGGCGAGGGGCACGTCCTCGTCGTCGACGGCGGGGCGTCGCTGCGGACCGCCCTGGTGGGCGACCTCATCGCCGGCTCGGCCCAGGACAACGGCTGGGCCGGCCTGATCCTCCACGGCGCCGTGCGGGACAGCGCCGCCCTCGCCGAACTCGACCTCGGCATCCAGGCGTTGGGCACGATTCCGCGCAAGAGCCGCAAGGACGCGGCGGGCACGGTCGACGTGCCGGTCACCTTCGGCGGCGTCACCTTCTGGCCGGGCGACGTGCTGCACGCCGACGACGACGGCGTCGTACTCCTGCCGCGCACCGACTGACAACTCACAAGGGAATGCCAGTGGTTCTGAAAACCTTCGGCTGGTCGTTCGCGGTCACCGTGCTCGGTCTGATCGCGGCGGCCTTCTACGGCGGGGCGACAGCTTTCGGGGTCGTCGCGATCCTCGCGGTCCTGGAGATCTCGCTGTCCTTCGACAACGCGGTGGTCAACGCCGGGATCCTGAAGAAGATGAACGCCTTCTGGCAGAAGATCTTCCTCACCGTCGGCGTCCTGATCGCCGTGTTCGGCATGCGGCTGGTCTTCCCCGTCGTCATCGTCGCGATCAGCGCCAGCACCGGCCCGTTCGAGGCCGTCGAACTCGCCTTCCAACAGCCCGACCGCTACCAGGAGCTGGTCACCGACGCGCATCCGTCCATCGCCGCGTTCGGTGGCATGTTCCTGCTGATGATCTTCCTGGACTTCATCTTCGAGGACCGGGACATCCAGTGGCTGCGTTGGATCGAGCGGCCGCTGGCCAAGCTCGGCAAGGTCGACATGCTGTCGGTCTGCGTCGCCCTGGTCGTCCTGCTGGTCGCCTCCATGACCGTCGCCGTCCACGCCCACCAGCACGGCGGCGCCCACGTCGACAAGCAGGCCACCGTGCTGCTCGCCGGTGTCGCGGGTCTGATCACGTATCTCGTCGTCGGCGGTCTCTCCGGTTACTTCGAGAGCCGACTCGACGAAGCGGAAGAGCGCGAGGAGCGCGAGGGCAAGCCCAAGTCGGCCGTGGCCATGGCCGGCAAGGCCGCGTTCTTCATGTTCCTGTACCTGGAGGTCCTGGACGCCTCGTTCTCCTTCGACGGGGTCATCGGCGCCTTCGCCATCACCAACGACATCGTCCTGATGGCGCTCGGCCTCGGTATCGGCGCGATGTACGTCCGGTCGCTCACCGTCTACCTGGTCCGCCAGGGCACCCTCGATGACTACGTCTACCTGGAGCACGGCGCCCACTACGCCATCGGCGCCCTCGCGGTGATCCTCATGGTCACCATCCAGTACCAGATCAACGAGATCATCACCGGCCTGGTCGGCGTGATCCTCATCGGCTGGTCCTTCTGGTCCTCCGTCCGCCGCAACAAAGCCCTCGCGGCGCAGGAGGGCGCCACGGAGACGGAGACGCTACCCGTGGCCTGAGTGGGCAGCGTCTACGGCCGCCTCGACCCGCCCGCTTTCCTCGCCGCGCAGCTCCCCCGCGCCGGCGCATCGCCGCACCATCCACCCGCGCCTTGGGCCCCAGCACCCTTGTCCCACCTCCAAGCCCCACGGAGAAACCCTCTGATGATCATTTCCACCAACCCGGCCACCGGCGCCGAACTCGCGCGCTACGCACCGCAGTCCGCCGACGAGGTCGACGCGATCCTCACCGGCGCGGTGACCGCCCAGGCCGACTGGCGCCGCCGTGACATCACCGACCGTGTCCCGCTGCTGCGGCGCATGGCCGAGGTCCTGCGCGAGAACCGGGAGTCCTACGCGGCCCTGATCACCGCCGAGATGGGCAAGCCGGTCACCGAGGCACTGGCCGAGATCGACAAGTGCGCGACCACCTGCGACTACTACGCCGAGCACGCTCCGACGCACCTGGCCGACCGGCCGGTCGAGTCCAACGCGACCGAAAGTGCCGTGGTGTACGACCCATTGGGCGTCGTCCTCGCGGTGATGCCGTGGAACTACCCCTTCTGGCAGTTCTTCCGCTTCGCCGCCCCCGCGCTCGCCGCCGGCAACGGCGCCCTGCTCAAGCACGCGAACAACGTTCCGCAGTGCGCCCTCGCCGTCGAGGAGGTCGTCCGCAAGGCCGGCGCCCCCGAGGGCCTGTGCCGCACGCTGCTCGTCGAGGTGGACCAGGTGGCCGGCATCATCGCCGACCCGCGCGTCGCCGCGGTCACCCTCACCGGCTCCACCGAGGTCGGCGCGATCGTCGCCTCGCAGGCGGCTTCCGCCCTGAAGAAGCAGGTCCTGGAACTCGGCGGCTCCGACCCGTTCGTCGTCCTCGCCGACGCCGACATCCCGGCCGCCGCAGCGACCGCCGTCAAGGCCCGCTACGTCAACGCCGGCCAGTCCTGCGTCAACGCCAAGCGCTTCATCGTCGAGGAGGCCGTAGCCGACGCGTTTGTCACCGCCTTCACCACCGCCGCGGCCGAGTTGGCGGTGGGCGACCCGACCGACCCGACCACCGCGATCGGGCCCATGGCCCGCGGCAGTCTCCGCGACACCGTCCACGACCAGGTCGAGCGGAGCGTCGCCGCGGGCGCCGAACTCAAGCTCGGCGGGACGATCCCGGACGGCCCCGGCTTCTACTACCCGCCCACCGTTCTCGACCACGTCCGACCCGGCATGGCCGCCTTCGACGAGGAGACCTTCGGGCCGGTGGCCGCTGTCACCCGCGCCGCCGACGCCGACGAGGCCATCGCCCTGGCCAACCACACCGAGTACGGTCTCGGGGCCGCCCTGTGGACCTCCGACCTGGTCCGCGCCCGCCGGCTCACCCGCACGCTCGACGCGGGCGCCGTCTTCGTCAACGGCATGGTGGCCTCCGATCCCCGCCTGCCCTTCGGCGGCATCAAGCGCTCCGGCTACGGCCGAGAACTCGGCGGCGAAGGCATCCGCGAGTTCACCAACACCAAGACGGTCTGGATCGGCCCGGCCGTCTGACACTCCCCACCCGCACACGACACGGAGACGACCACGCCATGAGCACCACCGAGATACCCGACGAGCCCTGCTGCGGCGCCTTCCCGCCCGTCGTACTGCGCCCGGCCGAGCTGCCCGTCTTCAGCCGTGGCGGCGGCGCCCGTACCGTTCCGCTGGTCACGCGGGCCGTGGGCGCCGAGGTGTTCCTCACCGGCCAGACCCTCTTCGAGGGCGGCGCGGGCATTCCCCTGCACACCCACAACTGCCCCGAGAGCGTCACCATCCTCGAAGGCGACGCCATCGTGGAGATCGACGGCATCGAGCACGAGGTCACCCGGTTCGACACCACGTACGTGGCCGCCGGCACCCCGCACCGCTTCCGCAACGCCTCCCCCACCGAGCCGATGCGCATCCTGTGGATCTACGCCTCGGTCGACGCGACCCGCACGCTCGTGGAGACGGGCGTCACCGCACGCGTGGACGCGGAGCACGCCAAGCCCACCCGCTGACCCGCACGTCCTGGAGGACAGGAACCCATTCGATGATCACCGAGATAGCGCAGATCGAGATCAAAGCGGGGCAGGAGGATGCCTTCGAGAAGGCCTTCGGTCAGGCTGTGCCCGTCTTCCTGGCGGCCGAGGGCTGCCACGGGGTCGACCTGCTCCGCAGCCTCGAACATCCCACGCGGTACCGCCTCATGGTCCAGTGGGAGACGGTCGAGCACCACACCGAGACCTTCCGCGCCTCGGACGGGTTCGCCCGGTGGCGGGCTCTGGCGGGCCCCTGCTTCGCGGCTCCACCTCAGGTCGAGCACGTACACCCGGTCCGCCCCCACTGACGTCGAGGGCAGCCGGGTCGGGGACGGATCAGGGTGTGATGGGGGACCACTCCGGGGCCGACCCCGATGCCCGAGGGCATACGCGTTGAGAGGGTGACGTGCATGCCCTCAACGCGTATGTCACGCAGGTCCTTTGCATACGTCGCCGTGTCGGGAACGGCCGCGCTGGCCGCCACCGCGGTACTGCCCGTGCCGCGGGCGACCGCCGCGTCCACGTCGTCGGCGCTCCCCCCACTGGACCCCATCGCCCTCCAGGCGGCCATCGACGATCTGGAGCACCAACCGTCGACCGCGGCCCAACTGCGCGTCAGCGGCACGTCCGGCCACTGGCGAGGCACTTCGGGAGTGGCCGACATCAGAACGCAGCGACCGGTGACTACAGATGACAAGGTCCGGATCGGCAGCATCACCAAGGTCTTCGTCGCCACGGTGATGCTTCAACTGGTGGCGGAGCGACGGATCAGCCTGGACGAACCGGTACGGCGCGTCCTGCCAGGACTGCTGCCGGCCCGGTTCGACGCCGTCACCGTGGCCCACCTGCTCAGCCACACCAGCGGACTGCCCGACCACGTCGGCATACCGGACCCGCAGACCGCGGAGGAAGTCCTCCGCCACCGTTTCGACCACTGGACGCCGCGGGAGTGGGTGGCGACGGCGGCCCACGGGCCGCTGAAATTCGCACCGGGCACCAGGCAGGAGTACCGCGGCATCAACTACGTGCTGGCCGCCCTGATCATCGAGCAGGTGACAGGCCGCTCGTACGGGGAGGCCGTGGCGGGGCGCGTCCTGCGTCCGCTGGGTCTGACCCGCACCGTGGTGCCGGGCGACGACCCGCACCTCCACGGCCGCCACGTGCACGGCTACCTGAGGACGGCCGACGGCAGCCTGCGGGACATCACCACGTACGACCAGTCGGCCGCCCGCGGCGAGGGCGACATGATCTCCAGCACGGGCGATCTCGACCGCGTGCTCGCCGCGCTGTTCTCCGGCGCACTGCTCCCGCCCGAGTTGCTGCGTCTCATGTTCACCCTGCCGGCCGACGACGTACGCATGCTGGACGGTTCTCCCGCGCGCTACAGCACCGGCTTGCAGCGGGCCACCGTCAACGGGGTCACCTTCTGGGGCAAGACCGGGGAGACGTACGGCTACAAGAACGCCGCGTTCTCCACCCGGGACCAGCAGCGCCGCTTCGTACTCGCGTACCACCCGACGACGGTACGGGACGGTGCGGAGAGCCAATTGATCGCCCGGGTCGCCGACCTGCTGACACGCGAGGCCCGTCTGGGCTAGCGCCCCCACATCCCCTTGTGTGTTCAGACCCCGGGCCATACGTTACCGACGGGTAGGTCACTGAACGGAGCGCCGTCTCGCGGAAGTCGGCACCGCCAAGGCGCACGACCTGCCAGCCTCGCCGCGTTCTGCCCGAAGGAGCCACCATGCCCTCGCTCGACCGACAGGACGATGTCTACGTCCTCGACCTCGGAGACGGTGAGAACCGCTTCCACCCCGACTGGATCACCGCCGTCGGGGCTGCGCTCGACGAGGTGGAGAAGACCGACGGTCCGCGCGCCCTGGTCACCACCGCCACCGGCAAGTTCTACTCCAACGGGCTCGACCTGGACTGGCTGTTCGCCCACGCCGACCAGCACCTTGACTACGTCGTCTCCGTCCACGAACTGTTCGCACGGCTGCTGTCCCTGCCGTTCGTCACGGTGGCCGCCCTCCAGGGGCACACCTTCGCCGCCGGCGCGATGTTCTCCCTCGCTCACGACTTCCGCGTCATGCGCGCGGACCGCGGCTACTGGTGCCTGCCCGAAGCGGACATCAACATCCCCTTCACCCCCGGCATGGCCGCGCTCATCCAGTCCCGACTGACACCGCAGACCGCGCACGAGGCCATGGTCACCGCCCGCCGCTACGGCGGCACGGACGCCGCGGCCGCCGGCATCGTCGACCGGGCCACCGACGCGGACGCCGTACGCTCCACCGCCATCGCTATCGCCCAGTCCCAGACGAGCAAGGCCGGCGACACCCTCGGCACGATCAAGTCCCGCATGTACGGCCCGACTTTGACCACCTTGCGCGACCCCACCAACCCGCTCGGCTGAGCCGGCGTCAGCCACATACGTCGCGAGCGAAGGCCAGGCGAACGCCGCCGGCCGTGGCCCTCCGCGCATTGCCCGGAAGACCACGGTACGGACGTAACAACTCCCCGGAGTCTCGGTCGACGTGGGTCGACGGACCTCTCCGTCAGACCCTCACGGTGCCATCTCGTACGTCCCGGACAGCGCCTCCACTCGCTGCCACACGCGGCCCGAGCGCGCTTCGTCGACGACGGGACGCCGGACGGCTTCGAGTGCCCAGCGCTGCTGGGCCTCCGTGGCGGAGTCCTTGCCGTGCAACTCGACGGTGTAGGCGGAGAAGTCGCGGACGAGGACGGCGAACAGCTCGTCGAGCACGTCCTCGTCGAGGTCCGTCAGACGGGCCTGTTCGAGGATGAGCTGACCGTGCACCACCAGCGCGAACAACTGGCCGACGGCGAGCAGCAGATCGAGGTCGCGGCTCTGCTCCTCGTCGGGGGCCGCCGTGGTGACGAACTCGCACAGGGCGTCCGCCTGCTCCCGGAAGCGGGCGACGTTCGGAATGCCGGCGTACGCGTCGTAGGCGGGGCGCCAGTCGTGGAAGCGCACGGAGCCGAGGCCACGTGCCGGGCCCTGCTCGAAGAGGAACGTGTCGTCGGCCGCGTCGAGGCGGGTCGGCACGGCCGGGAACTCGACCGGGTTCAGCAGGTGGTTGCGCATGAACTTCAGGATCAGCGCGAGGTTGACGTGCACGGTGCCTTCGAGCTTGGGCAGTCCCCGGATCTCGACGGCGGCCTGCGCGAAGTAGTTGTCCTTCTCGAAGCCCTTGGCGGCGATCACGTCCCACATGAGGTCGATGACCTTCTCGCCCTCCGTGGTCACCTTCATCTTCGTCATCGGGTTGAACAGCAGGTACCGGCGGTCCTCCGCGGAGGCGGCGCGGAAGTAGTCGACGGCACGGTCGCTGAACAGCTTCATGCCGACGAGGCGGACGTACGCGTCGGCGAGCTCCCGGCGCACATGCGGGAAGGCGGTGACGGGACGGCCGTACAGGACGCGCTGGTGCGCGTGGGTCACCGCCTCGTACATCGCGTGCTCGCAGATGCCGATGGAGGCGGTGCAGAGGTTGAACTTGCCGACGTTGACGGTGTTGAGGGCCGCGTCGAAGGCGGCGCGGCCCGTGTGCAGGACGTCGTCCGGGCCGACGGGGTAGTCCTCGAGACGGAACTCGCTGACGTACTTCGAGGAGTCGACGACGTTCTTCACGAGGTGGTACGCCGGGTGGCGGCTGTCGGCGGCGAAGAACACGTAGCCGTCCGGGCCCTCGATGTCGGTGCGCCGGCCGAAGACCGAGACGAGCCCGGCCGCGTTGCCGTTGCCGATGTAGTACTTGGAGCCGGTCGCCCGGAAGCCGCCGTCGGCGTCCGGGGTCAGCAGCATGTCGGTGGAGTAGATGTCCGCGCCGTGGGTCTTCTCGGAGAGACCGAAGGCGAACACCTCGCCCTGGGACAGGAGTTCCGCCGCTCGGGCACGGGCGGCGGCGTTGTCGCTCTGCCAGACCGGTCCGAGGCCGAGGATGGTCACCTGCCAGGCGTACCAGTAGTCGAGGCCGTAGAAGCCGAAGATCTCGTTGAGGGCCGCGATCCGGGCGGTGTCCCAGCGCTGGTCCTCCCGTCGCCCGGCGGACGCGGGGGTGAGGAAGGTGGCGAACAGCCCTTCCTTGGCCGCGAACGCGAGGAAGTCGGCCAGCCAGGCGCGGGAACGGTAGTCCTCGATGAGCCTGCGCTTGCCGCGGTCCTCGAACCAGTCGACGGTGGCACGCAGCAGCCTGCGGGTCTCGGGGTCGAAGTGCGCGGGGTCGTACGTGCGCGGGTTGAACAGGAGGGAGTCGGCCATGGAGGTCCGCCTTCCGGGGGTTGAGGGTGAGGGGGTGGTGCTGAAGGTCTCTGAAGTTCTCCGCAGGCCTTGGATCGCGGGTCTCGTCGGCCGGCGGATCAGGCGTGCGGCCGTGGCGTACTCAGTCGGCCGAGGGTGGCGAGCACGTCGTCGAGCCAGGCGATCGTCATCCGCTCGTACGCGATGCCTCCGCGCAGCACGACGTGCTGAAGCTCCTGACCGGCGTCGAGCGGGGCGGGGGCCGCGGGTCCGGTGAAGTCGCGCTCCTCCCCCGCCAGGTAGTGCGCGAGCCGGTCGCTGTGCACCTGACGGTGCCGCTCGACCTCCCGCACCAGCACGGACGGGTCGTCGAAGGCCGCACCCCGGATCTTCACGGCGAGGTCGTGCCGCATGCTCTCGGGTTCGATCGCTTCGTGCAGCCACTCGGAGAGGGCGGCGCGGCCGGGGCCCATGACGGAGTACTCCTTCTTGTCCGGCCGGTTCTGCTGCGGCATCTCACGGACGGCGAGCAGGCCGTCGCTCTCCATACGCCGGAGAACGCGGTAGATCTGCTGGTGGGTGGCGGTCCAGAAGTACCCGATGGACCGCTCGAACCGCCGGGCCAGTTCATAGCCGGACCCCGGCTTCTCCAGCAGGGAGACGAGAATCGCGTGCTCGAGCGCCATGCCGCGATCTTTCTATGCAACGAGTTGCATAGCCAAGAGCTGCCGGTGAGGTGAGACGGGGCTCACTTGCAGCCAGGGACCCGCGAGGATGCGATCATCGGCACGTCATGTTCGTTCGCCCGTGAGGTGATTTTTTGAAGAAGGTGGCACTGCGTCCTCACGCACTGTTGCCTCGGCAGTACGACCACCGGAGGGTTCTGGCGACCACTGTGGACGCCTGGGGCCGAGGTCTCTGGCTCATTTGCCCCGACGCCGAACTCCACCCAAATCCGTCCGGCAGCCCCCACCCTCGCCCCCGCAACTTCCCATACGACGCCCTCCTCGTCATAGACGACGGCGGCACGGTCCGCGAGCAGGCCCTGCGTGGCATGAGCTTGCGGGTGACCCATCTCGACACGCTGCCCAACAGACGACTCGTCGTACAGGGCCACAGCCCCACAGGGGAGCGGAACGCGCAGATCTACGGGCCGGACGGGCGATGCCGCCGCAGCTTCCCGATGGGGCGCGCGGTCCAGCATCTGATGGCAGACCGGCGGCACCACGTATGGAGCGCCTACTCCGACGAAGGCGTCTACAGCGACCGGATCAGCGCCTCCGGCCTGGTCCGCTGGGACAGCGGCGGCAACCACCAATGGGGGTACACGCCTCCCGAGGGCGTGCAACACATCGACACGGTCTACGCCCTCAACGTCGGCGACGGTGTCGCGTTTGCCAACTACTACCCGACGTTCCCGCTGCTCGAAGTCCGGGCCAACGGCGCTATGCAGCTCCGGAGGACTCCCGTAGCGGCTCCCCGGGGCATGGCCGTGCACGGAGAACACATCACGTTGCTGGGCGGCGACCGACAGCCGGACCGCCTCCACCTCTGCCGGCTGACGGAAGACGAGGCCCAAGTGGTCGAGGAAGCCCGGCTCACGCTCCCCAACGGGACTCCACTCACGCGGTACGCACGCCCCGTAGGACGGGGCCGGCATCTGTACCTGCGGGGAGCATCACCCAGACAGTGGTACGTCATGGCTGTCCAAGCCGACTCCAGTGCTACGCCCCGTCCCCGTCCCCGTCCGGCGGCGAGGAATCAGCCTTGAAGCACTCCCTCTCGCCGCCGGCTCCCGGGCTGAAGCACGCTTGCACAGGCATGTCGGGGCCGATCACGCTCATGAGGGTGTGGACGTAGGTGTCAGCCTCTCGGCGGGTGGTGACCTCGGCGCTCTGGAGCGAACCGGGTCGTCCTCCCACTCGCATCTCTACGCGGTCCTGCACCACGGCACCCCACATCCGAGCCCAACTCGTCCCGCACTCCTGGCTGTAGCGGATCTGGATCCAGGCACCGGTGGCGGTCTCGTGCTCGGCGAGGGTCAGCGGTTCGGCAGCGCACCGCGTCTCGATCGGGTCCTTGTCCTGACAGGCCGCGTGCCGGCAGAGCACCCCGGAGGGCGCGGCGGACGGTGGCGGCGCTACTTCGTGCTGCGTGGGAGGGAGGTTGGCGAGCACGAGCACCCCGAGGACGACGGCACAGGTCGCCAGGAGGGCGATGACAACGTTCGCGCGCCGGTGGCCGGTTGGCCGGGTCGGCGGGTGGTCCGTACCGCTCGGGTCCGAAGCGGGCCGTGGCGTGCCCGACTCAACCGCGTCGCTGGGGCCTGAAGCAGGCAGGGGCATGCCGGCCTCGACCGTGTCACCCACAGCCGCCTCGCCCCCGACCGTCTCCGACGAGACAGGTGCCCCTGCGTCCGCCCCGGTGGCCGTACCCCTGTGCGGCCGCACCGCCGTACCCCGCGCCGTCCCACCGTCCTCCGTCCGCTCCGTCCGGGCGATGTCCAGGAGCGCCAGTGCGTGGTCGGCGGGTTCGTCGGCGAGGCGGCACAGCTCTTTGACCGCGCTGCGCGGCGGCAGGCCCTTGCCGTTGAGGTAGCGCTCCCAGGACGACTTGCTGTAGGTGCTCGCGCCCGCGAGCTGCGCGAGGCTCAGTCCGGTGCGCTGCCGCAACTCCTGCAGTACGGCGGCCAGTCGCGCCCCCGGAGGTGAGGGTGCTCGGGGTGTCATCCGCGCAGGGCCTTCCACGAACGCGGCCCCAGCATGCCGTCGACGGTGAGACCGGCACGTTCCTGGAACGTCTTCACCGCCCGCAGCGTCAGCGGGCCGAACATGCCGTCGATCCCGCCCGGTGAGATGCCTGCCCGGCGCAGCAGACACTGCGCCTCGGCGACGTCGGCGCCGGAAGCGCCGTAGACGATCTCGGTGTTGCGGCCCTTGTTGATGCCCGCCGACCAGCGGCCGTCGACCTTTGTGACGCGGCAGGTGTAGGAGGGCGGTGGGGAGGCCGCGGTGGTGCGGGGAGCAGCGGTGACCACTGCCCGGCCGGCGTCGTCGTCGAGGCGCAGCATCAGCAGGAGCACCGCGGACAGGGCTACGGCCACGGTGGCGATACCCGCTGTGAGCGCGACGTGCGGGAAGCGACCGGGGGCCGGTTCGGGGTCCGGGGGCAGCGGGTTGACGGCGGCTGCGGCGGCGGCCGTTGGCCCGGGAAGGGGGGTCGTCGGACTGACCGACGAGTCCTGCTGCCCCTCGCTCTGCCCCTCCTCGTCCCACCGCTGCTCGCCCTCTCCCTCCGGGGTGGGCCTTCCCCTGGCCGCCCCACGGGCCGCCCGGCGATCGTCCCGCGCATCGGCGGCGATCTCGTGCAGCGCGAGCAGGGGGACCGGGTCGGTGCCGGTGATCCGCGCCAACGCCTCCACCGCCTCGCGCGGTGGCAGCGAGGCACCACCGAGATACCGCTCCCACGACTTCGCGCTGTACCCCGTCTTGGCCGCGAGCTGCCTCATCGTCAGCTCGCTGTGGTCCTTCAATCGGCGTAAGCGGGCCACCAACTGGCGTGCGCTGGGGTCGAGTTCCGCGGGCAGCGTCTTGGAGCGCGGCATGTTTCCCCCACTGCGGTCGTCAGCATGGTCATGTGCGTGAGCAGCGGTTCCCCTCCGCTGCTGCGCATTCTGCATGAGCCCGCCACATCTGTCACAGGTGTCCCGCATCACCGTCCCACCGGATGCTGTCTCCGCAGGTCAGAGGGGTGGCCGTCCCGCAAGACCGCCACTTGGGACGCAGCCGTGGCCACCGGGGCCGGGCGCCCTGCACCTTGGTCTCGCCACCTGCCCCGCTCGGCGAGACAGGTGCCGACCCCACGAGTGAAAGAGGAACGCATGCGACCGAACGCTATGGGCAGGACCATCGCCGGTGTCATCGCCGTTGTCGGCCTCGCCGCCGGCAGCGTGGCGACCGCGGGCACCAGCTTCGCGGCAGGCGCGAGCACCGCGGGGACGTCGGCGGTGGCCCAGCCCGCCGCCGTGGCCGCGACGCAGAACTTCGGTCTGACCACGGCCGAGGCCAAGAACGTCCAGGAATTCCTCGCGGACTACTGGGGCTACACGGGCTCCATCGACGGTCAGCTCGGCACCAATAGCTGGAAGGCCTTCCAGCGCTGCCTCGCGACGTACTGGGGCTACACGGGCGCCATCGACGGGGACCCGGGCACCAACACCATCAAGGCCCTGCAGCGCCTGCTGAAGGACGACTACGGCTACACGGGCGAGATCGACGGCATCGCCGGTTCGGGCACCCGGGCGGCCTTCAAGCGCTTCGCCGCCTGACCGGTACGACCGACCGGCCACCACGATCCGCCGACGCGGCACAACGCCTGTCCGGCTGATCGCGCAGCGGCCGGGCCGTTCGTGAAGTGCGCGCCCGCGGCCCGTCCTTGCCCGGCAAGGACGGGCCGCGGATCCGTGTGCCCGATCCCCCCGCCCGTCCTCAGAAGGAGAACCTCGCCGCCATGGGAAGACCCGCATTTCTCGTCCGCACCGAAGACAAGAACTCCTCCCTACGGGCCACGCGCCCCACCGGGCCGGGTTGGCGGATCCGCGTCGGAACCTTCGCCGCCACCGCGGCCATGGTCTCGGCGGGCATCGTCCTCGGCGCCGCCCCGGCGTCAGCCGCACCGGCCCCGATCAGGCTGACGTCCGCCTCCTGCCCCAACGAGATCCTCCAGGGCCAGACCAGCGGCTGCGTCACGGAGTTGCAGAACCTGCTCAACGCGCACGGCGCCGGTCTGGTGGTGGACGGGCAGTTCGGGGCGGCCACGCTCTACGCAGTCCGTGAGTACCAGGCCGCCACCGCCATCGCCGTGGACGGGCGGGTGGGCCCAGCGACCAAGACCAAGCTCTACGTGACCGGCGGTTCGGCCCCCTCCCCCATCAACCTCAACTCTTCCTCCTGCCCCGCGGACATCGTCCAGGGCGCCAAGGGCGGTTGCGTCACCGAGCTCCAGCGGCTGCTCAACCACCACGGGTACGCCGTCGACGTGGACGGCGACTTCGGCGCCGGGACCGCGACCGCCGTCCGCAGCTTCCAGTCCGCGCATGGTCTGACGGCGGACGGCCAGGTCGGCACCAACACCAAGCGGGCCCTGTACGACACCGACGAGTCGCCGTCGACCGGCTTGGACCTGAGGTCGGCGTCGTGCCCGGAGAACATCGTCGAGGGGCAGAGCGGCGGTTGCGTCGCCACCCTGCAGTCCCTGCTGAACGGCAAGGGGCAGAGCCTCGCCGTCGACGGCAGCTTCGGCCCGCAGACACTGACGGCCGTGAAGGCGTTCCAGTCCGCGAGCGGCCTCACCGCCGACGGGCAGGTCGGTCCGAACACCAAGGCCGCCCTGTACGCGAACATCGGCGGTGGCGGCGGCAACGGCGCCCCCGCGCCGATCAACCTGAACTCCGCCTCCTGCCCGAACGAGATCGTGCAGGGCCAACGCAGCGGCTGCGTCACCGAGTTGCAGAGCCTGCTCAACCACCACGGCGCCGATCTCGCCGTGGACGGCGACTTCGGTCCTCTCACCGACAGCGCCGTCAGGGACTTCCAGGCCGAGAAGGGCCTCTCGGTCGACGGCCACGTGGGGCCGAACACCAAGGCCGCCCTGTACGGCGCGGTCACGCCGCCCTCGTCGCCCCCGCCCGGCGGCGGTTACGCCAAGATCCTCGACGTGGCGGCGGCCGAGGTCGGCACGGTCGAGGGCAGTGCCCGCGCGAACAGCTACGGCTCGTCCGTCGGCCTGTCCCTGTCCACCAGCAACTACGCCTGGTGCGCGACCTTCGTGAGCTGGGTGGCCAAGCAGACCGGAGCCAGCTCCTACCGCAACTCCTACGTGTCGGGCTGGGTCAAGCAGGCACGGGCCGGCAACTACCACCTGTCCGTGACGACCAGCCCGCAGCCGGGTGACATCGTGGCCTTCGACTGGGACGGCGGCAGCGACTTCACCGGCGGCAACGAGCACATCGGCATCGTCCGGACGGTGTCCGGCGGCTCGTCCTTCACCACCGTCGAGGGCAACACCAGCAACCCCAACGGCGGCAGCGACGGCGTCTACGTCAAGTCCCGCTCCACCAACAGCGGTTACGACGTGGTCTTCATCCGCGTCCGCTGATCCGAACCGCCGGGGTCCTCGTCAGGCCGGGCTGCCTACCGCGGCCTGCCCTGGACCCCGGCACCGGTCACACCCCTCGTACGGCAGGTCTGCGGTGAGCACGGCGAGTTTGTCGTTCAGCTCTCCGCACGCCGGGCCAGCAGCACCGAGTCCTCGGCCTCGACCGGCCCGGTGTCCCGCTTGAGCGTCCGCGTGCGCTGCTCCACGACCACGGGCTCGAAGCCGTCGGGCAGTCCGGGCAGGAGCTCCGCCGCCAGGAACATCGCCTTGCGGTGGCTCTCGGAGAGGTGCGTGAACTCGTGGGACGGCGCGTGTCCGACCACCAGGAGCAACCCGCCGGGGGCGACGGCTCCGGCGAGGCGGCGGGTCACGTCGACCATGCCGCCGTCCGGAGCGTGCAGATAGTGGGTGGTGACCAAGTCGTACGAGCGCTCGCCGGCATCGAAGGTCCTCGCGTCCACCTGCCACCAGTCGACACGCTCAGCCACACCCGCCTGCTCGGCGTGACGGGCGGCACGGGCCAGACCCTCGGTCGAAAAGTCGGCCCCGGTCACCCGCCAGCCCTGCCGGGCCAGCCAGACCACGTCGCCGCCCTCGCCGCATCCCACGTCGAGCGCCGTGCCCGGGGTGAGTTCGCCGACGGTGGTGACGAGCTGCGGATTGGGCTCGCCGCTCCAGAACCGCTCCTGCCCGGCGTACCGCTCGTCCCAAGCCTCCGGCTCGAACATCTCAGCCGCCGCCTGATCGCCGTGCTCATGGTGTCCTGACACCGGATGCCTCCCGTTGTTCGTGGTGCTGTGCCGCGCCGTCCCACTCGGGCGCGTTGTCGATGGTGCTAGGACCGGCACCGATCCGCACGAAAAATTGCCGGACCGGCAAACAGAGGTCACACGGACGGCGGGGACCCTCTTCGCACCCGACAGTCGGACCGCTTACACCGTGACGGGAAGCGCTGCGAGCCCGCGCATGAGACGAGTGCGCCGCCAGTCCAGTCGATCAGCCGGCACGGCGAGCCGGATGCCGGGGAACCGGGTCAGTACGGCCCGCACGGCGATCTCCGCCTCGGCCTTGGCCAAGGACGCGCCGACGCAGCGGTGGATGCCGTGGCCGAAGCCGAGATGCGCGGTGGCGTCCCGGTCCAGGTCGAGGAGGTCCGGTGACGGGAAGCGCACGGGGTCCCGGTTGGCCGCCCCCAGCGCCACCAGTACCGGGGTCCCGGCCGGGATGTCGACACCGCCGAGCGCGACCGGCTCGGTCGTGAACCGGAAGGTCGCCGTGCTGACCGGGGAATCGAACCGGAGCAGCTCGTCCAGCGCGGCCGGGATGTCGTCCGGACGGTCGCGGAGGCGACGCAGCTCGGCAGGGCGCTGGAGGAGTGCCAGCACGGCGTTGCCGAGGAAGTTGGTCGTGGTTTCGTGACCCGCGACCAGCAACAGGACCGCCAGGGAGACCAGTTCCTCCTCGCTGAGCCGCTCCGCTCCGTCCCGAGCCGAGACGAGGCGGTCGAGGAGACTGTCGCCGGGGTCCCTGCGCTTGGCCGCGATAAGGCCCGTCATGTAGGCGGCCAGGGCGTGCGAGGCCGCGTCGATGATGTCGGGCCTTCCTGCCGCGAACAGTTCGCCGGACCAGCGCTGGACGTCGGGCCGGTCCTGCTGCGGAACTCCGAGCAGTTGGCAGATCACGACGACCGGCAGCGGCACGGCCAGAGCGGCCACGAAGTCGAACGGCTCACCGGTCGGCCACCGGTCCAGCAGTTCCTCGGTGACCTGCGCGACGAACGGTCGCAGCCGCGCCACGGCCCCAGCGGTGAAGGCCTTCGTCACCAACTTCCGCAGCCTGGTGTGGCGGGGCGGATCGCTGGCCAGCATGGTGTGCGCGACCGCGGGATGCAGCCGACGCCGTGACTCCTTGCCCGCGAAGAAGGCGGCCGTGTCCTTGGAGAGCCGGGGATCCCCGAGGGCTTGCCTGGCTTCCGCGTAACCGGTGACCAGGTAGCTGAGGCGTCCGCCCGACTCCGTGGGCATGGCCTGCACAGGGCATCTGGCCCGCATGGCCGCCAAGGTGGGATAGGGGTCCTGGAGGAAGCGTGGGTCCTGACTCGGGTCGGTCATGCTTTCAGACTCCAACGGACGCTGACGTAACGTCGCCCAAGACACGCCCAACATGCAGCGCCTGAAAGCCAGTTGTCTGGAGTGCAGGGGCGGCGAATCAGCCCGACGTCCTCACCGCGCTGATTTTTACGCGCGCGCGGCATTGCCTCGTGTGGGACGCCGACCTCGTCTGACGCCGGAGCGGACCTGCTTTGGGCTCAGCCGCCGGAGGCGAGGTCCGCCGTCCACCACGGCCCGCCGGACCCGGTGGCGACACCCACGCCCGCCTGGGTGTACCGGCAGTTCAGCAGGATGTCGCGGTGGGGTGGGCTGTCCATCCACAGCGCCACGACCGCGCTCCCTGATGCGGCTCCGGACGCGATGGTCTCGCCGCTGGCAGTGGCGTGGTAGCCGACGGCGCGGAGGCGGTCGGCCGGGCTGGAACCGTCGGATCCGGTGTGACTCAGGTGCGCGTGGCGGGCCATGTCGTCGCTGTGCCGCTGAGCGGCCCGACCGAGCGTGGCCCGCAGGCGCAGCGGGGAGCAGCCCTCAGCGGCGCGACGCCGGTTGATCCTGTCGACGACATCCTGGGCAACTTTCGAAGCAGCGAGTTCCGATGCGGGCTCGGCGCCGTCCCGGAACGGGGCGGATATCTGCCAGTGCGCGAAGTCGGGTCCCGGCCACTGCGGAGGTAGCGGCGCCTGCCAGGCATAGGAGGACGGGCCCGGAAAGGGCGGCCGATCGGCCCACGCGGGCGCGGCACCGGTCGGCAGAAAAGACAGCAGGACAGCGGCGGCAAATGGCGTCCAAGTTCTCGCTTTTATCATCGTCCCTTTCCTTTCCCTCACCTTTTCGGGTGTTGCACTCAGCGCCCGCCCCCTCAATTCCGCTTCCTGTACGCAGTCCATAGTCTTGAGGAGGCTCCATGTCCTCGCAGGTTCGCCGTTCGGCACTGGTGGCCGTGGCCACGCCGGCCGTACCGGTCGGCGACTCGGCCGCCTTGGCGACCGCTTTCCCGCAGTCGGCGCAGGCCGCGGCCTTCCCCCGGCTCGACGGCCCGCGCGGTTCGGACGGCTTCCACGGCGGCCGTGAGCGGCCTCTGCACTTTGGGCCGTTCGAGTTCCCGCGATACGCGCAGCCGCAACGGGTCGGGCATCGCCGCAGGGACCGTACGATCGAGGAATGGCGATCAAGTACGAGTGGCGGGGCGCCTTCGACAACGGGGAACTCAACGCGCTGCACGCTGACGGCTTCGGCCACCCGGTCACAAGGACCGACTGGCGAGAACGACTCGAACGCCACAGTCTCGGCTGGGTCTGCGCCCGCGAGGACGACGTGCTGATCGGCTTCGTCAACGTCGTCTGGGACGGCGGGGCGCACGCCTTCCTCGTGGACACGGTGGTCGCCACACGCGCGCGGAGAAGGGGTGTCGGCGCCGCACTGATCGCGACCGCAGCCGACGAAGCCCGTACTGCGAAGTGCGCATGGCTCCACGTCGACTTCGAGGAGCATCTGCGGTCGTTCCACTTCGACGCCTGCGGCTTCAAGGAGACCGCGGCCGGACTGATCGCCCTCTAACGACGGGGTCCCAGCTCCGAGTCGGGATGAACGGCAACAGGAAGGGACTCCATGGAGTTCCCAAGCTGTCTGTGGAAGCGGCGAGTTGGCGTCGGGGTGGTGAGCACGGCGAGGCAGGTGACGACGAGCGCGATGCCGAACCAGCCCGGGGCGGGGAGGCGTTCACTGACGACGAGGACGGCGAGCACCGCCGCAACGGCCGGTTCCAGCAGGGACAACGTGGTGGCGGTGCTGGCGGGTACGTGCGCGAGGCCCCAGCCGAAGAGGACGTACCCGGCGAACATGGGGACCACCGCCATGTAGATGCCGACGGAGGTGTTGGTCCAGGAGGCGAGCAGCGGTGCGCCCGTGGCGATGAGGACGGGCGTGAGGAGCAGCCCTCCGAGCCCGAAGACGGCACCCATCGCCGCCCGAGACGGGATCTCGCGGGTGATGAGCCGGTGCGCGGCCCAGGAGTAGAGGGCGTACGTCGCGGCGGCGACCAGTCCGAGGCCGATGCCGAGCAGGGTGCCGCCCGTGGAGGCGCGGCCCGTGCCCTCGCCGGCGTGGGCGGCCTCGGCCACACACAGCAGGGCGGTTCCGAGCAGGCCGAGGCCGGCCGCGAGCATCCAGCGGCGGGTGAGCCGACGGCCGTCCACGACGCGTTCGATCAGGGCCGAGGCGAGCGGGGCGGTGCCGATCGAGACGACGGTGCCGACGGCGACTCCCGCCAGCCGCATGGAGGTGTAGAACGCGAGCGGATACACGGCAACCGAGACGGCGCCCAGCACGACCGTGCCTCGCTGCTCACGCAGCCGGAACGTGTGGCGGCGGATCTGCGGGGCGGCGATCAGGGCCTGTAGCAGTCCGCCGAGGCCCATGGCGACGGCCCCTATCGCGAGCGGGCCTACCTCCGGGGCGTAGGTGGCAGCCGTTCCGGTCGTCCCCCAGAGCATGGACGCGGCCAGCACGCACAGGGCTCCCATGGCCGCGGACCGGCCGCGGCGGCTGGTGCCCCTCACAGTCGGTCCAGCAGCGCTGCGGCCATCGAGCGGGCGTGCCGGACCCGCTCGCCGTCGCCTTCCAGGCCGGCCCGGGCCATCGCCCCCTCCAGCAGGAAGGAGAGGTGCTCGGCCGTCGCGCGGGCCTCTTCCGGCCGGTCGGGCAGCAGCCGCTCCAGGTGTCCCAGCATCAGGCGCTCGACCTCCTCCTTGTGGGCGCGGACCACGGTCCGGCCCTCGTCGCCGGCCGGCAGTTCGGCGGCGGCGTTGAGGAGCCCGCAACCGCGGAAGCCGTGCTCGTACGCGAACGAGGCGTGGTCTGCGTACGCGTCGAAGACGGCCAGCACACCCTCACGCGGGCCGTCGGCGTGCTCCAGGCGTGTCCGGTACAGGCCGAGCCACTCCTCGTGCCGGGCATCCAGGTAGGCCCGGACCAGGTCGGCCTTGGAGGAGAAGTTGTTGTACAGGCTCATCTTCGCCACGCCGGCCTCGGCGGTGATCGTGTCGATCCCGGTCGCTGCCACACCGTCGGCGTAGAACCGCCGGGCGGCGGCGCGCAGCAGCCGCTCCCGGGCCGGGCGGCGCCGCCCACTGCCCGCCGTGCTCCCGTCGGTGTCGCCCATCGTTCTCCAAACTAGGTAGGTAGGTCTACCTAGACTAAAGGGCGCGGAGGGTTACGGCGACACTCGCGCTGCCAGGACGAAGGCAGGCGACCCTCGTGGTCGGTACGCCGGATCGTTTCGTGGGCCTACTGGATCAGCTCAAGGTGCGGATGGTCCGCGGACACCGGGCACATGTGCAGTTGCAGGTCGTAGCCTCGGGCGAGGTCGAGCATGGTGAAGTTGGCCGGAGGGGTGCCAGGGAGGAGCGGTGTGGGGTCAGCCTGCTCTTCCTCAGGGATCCAGCTCTCGGTGCCGTCGTTCCATTCGGTCGAGGCGATCGTCAGGAGCGGGTCCATTCCGGTGCCGCACGTGGGGCAGAGCCGGGGCAGGGGGTCGGTGAGGCCCCAGCGGGTCCAGCCGCCGGTCTTCCAGCCCGGGGAGATGGACAGCATGTCCATGTACAGCTCCTCCGGGGCTACCTCGTAGGAGGTGTCCAGCTCCGGTCCGGCCGCCTGCCACCGGCTCCAGTCACCCAGTTGCTCCTGAAGCTCCTTGTCCAGCTCCAGGTAGCTGGGGTATTCGGTGACCTGCTCCGGAGTGAGAAGGCACGGTTCCGGCACGTAACCCGGGAACTGGACCGCGGGCGGCTCGGGCGGGGCGTCGAGTACGTGGGTGACCTCGGCGGCGGTCCGCCAGAACAGCGCGGTCCTGGGGTGCGCCGGATGGTCGAAGGGGCACCAGAGGACCTGGAGCAGGTCGGCTCGGGAGTCACCGGGCGGCCTCAGCAGCGGGATGTCGCGCGAGTAGAGCTGCGCGACGGGCAGCATCGCGATCGGGCCCTCGGGCCACGGGCGACCGGCCAAGAGCCGCTCCTCCGTCGCCAGTTCCTCGGGCGTGGCCCAGGGCCCGGCGGGATCGCGGCGTCGCCGGCCTTCCGCGTCAGCCCGGTTGCGACGCCACAGCCGTACGTCCTCCGGGGAGAGGGCCGCGTTCACCCGGTCCCACTTGTGCGGGCCTTCGCAGTGCGGCCAGGGCTCGTCGGCGGGCCACAGCAGCGGCCCGCCGACGGAGCTGTCGTGCGCTGACGAAGACCCGGGAAGGGGGTGCAGTCGGGTCGCCGTGCGTGCCAGGGGAGCCAGTTGAGGGAAGAGCGCGGTGAGGTCGAAGGGCCGCGGCGGGGTGGTGCGACTCATGCTGGCTCCCGTGGCACGAACTGACCGAGGTCAGTTTCCGAGGTTGAGCAGCCCAGTGTCTTCCTGGGTGTTGGGAACGTAGACGTTGGGGAACAGCTCCTCCGTCGTCCCGTTCTCCCGCTGGATGTTAGCGCTCATCGTGACCCCCACCGGAATGGTGCTGGTTGCATCCCGGAAGACGGGGGTGACCTCGTAGAAGATCGCGTCGTTCGGCCCGAACGAGTCCAGCGCCACCGCCTTCTGGGCCTCGAACTCGTAGGTCCGCATGCTGGGCGTACCGGTGTTCATCCCCACCTGCCAGCAGGGGACGAGGTTGTTCTGGCCGCCGTCACGGATCTTGCCGGGTCCGCCGAGAACCTTGGCGATCAGATGGCACCGGGCCTGCGCGACCACGGGCGGATTCGCCTGGGCGAACAACTGCGCGTCCTGCCAGCCGGTGATGTCTCCCGTGGCGTCCTTGCCCTTGCCGAGGGTCTTGCCGAGGCAGGCCTGCGCCAGGGCCGGCCGGGTGCCGGGCGGGCCGAGCGGGGTGGTGGTCTTGTTGACGTGGGCGACGGTTTCGGTGGTGTTCCTGATCCAACCGGTACCCGAGGGAAGCGCACCGGTCGGCAGGTTCGACAGGCAGGGGGCCTGCGGGACAGCGGCCGGCGTCGAGAGCTCCAGCTTGAACTGATCGGCGTCGATCACCCGCTGGTTCTCGAAGCCCTTGGTGAGCTCGCCGTCGGCGAACTGCTTGTCGGCCGCGGGCACATGGGCACGCACGCAGGGCGCGGCGAAATCCGTGTCAAGGCTGTTGCCGAGCACGTAGGTGTCCCATCCCCCGCTGCTGGCGTTGGGGATCACCTCGACGCACCGTGCGCCGTCGATCCCTCCCTCCTCGACCTCCGCGAAGGGGAACTCGGCGCAGGTGTCGGTCTCCACGAGGTCCGTGTTGGCCTGGAAGGGCTCGCTGCCCGCGCTGCCGCAGGTGCGCGCCGTACGGTCGGCGGTACTGCTCTTCTCTCTGGTCAACAGCTTGTTCTGCCCCCAGCCGTCCGCGAGCTTCTGCTGCGCCCACTGGAACGCGGCGACCGCGCCACCCGGGTCCGAACCCTGCGCGCCCATCTCCACCACGGGTGTGATCGAGGGGATGACACAGCCCGGCGACGCCGTGGTCGAGGTCGTGACGTCCCGGACGGCGTCGTCGCAGCGGATCTTGCGGGGGTTGTCCCAAGAGGCATTGGGGTCGACGGCCGTGGCGCCCGGGGAGGTCACGTACATCTTGTACGAGGTGGTGAACTGCACGTTCGTGTTCGGGGCCGGGGCCGAGGAGTAGGAGACCGTGCCGGTCAGGGACTGACCCAGCGTCAGGTCACCGCCGTACCAGGGCGCGGTCTTCGTCGTCGTGCAGCCGGTTCCGCAGGAGGCCCTGAACTTGGCGTTGAGGGCGGCGACACCACCGCTCGCCGAGGTCATGGTCACCGTGACCTGCTCGTCCCACTTGGTGCCCTGCGCGGGCAGGGTCGCGCTGGTCGACACGGTCAGGGTGCCGCGTCCGAGCTCCTTGCCGTTGCTGTCACGCAGGATGTAGAGGACGTTCACGCCGCTGACGCAGTACGCGAAACGCTTGTAGGAGTAGTTGCCGGGGATCGTGATGTCACAACTGGTGGCATCGGCGGCTGCGAGCGTGTTGAGGCCCCGCTGTTGTGTCGCCGTGCGCTTGGTGGGGGCCGGGGTCGTGCTCACACATGCCTCTACGGCGCCCGCCCGGCGTTCCTTCGAACCAGCCCTGGTCGGCTCGCAGCGTTCTCCGGGCTTCGCCGGGAGGGCGCTGGTCGTGGCGAGGGGCGTGGTCGCCGACTTGTGGGTGCCCACCTGCCGCGAGTCCTGCGTCCCCTGCTGCGCATGGCTCACGCCGGTCGACACGCCCAGCGTCACCACCGTCAGCAGAGCCAGAACGGCTGACCGGGCTCGTCTTCGTCCGGGCCGTTCGGGTCGTATCGCCTGCATCGTCGTCGTACCTCTTCTCTTGGCTGGGGGAACGGCACGGCTGCGCCACGGTCAGCGGGCAACTGCCGTGGTGCGAAGGGAGGTTGGAAGCGTCGGGCCCGATGTGGGCCGACGGCCCGGCTGTCTGCCTGAGCTGTTCACTGCGAACCAGCCGCAGTCTGCCTTCACGTGCGACGAACCGGCCGTAGCGGAGTCGTCGTCAATTCGTCGGCGCCGACGAGGTGACGAGCCCTCCGGGAACCGGTCGTCGCCGGTTCCCGGAGGGCTCATGGGGTCACCTCGCGGCGGTGCCGAAGTCCGCTCCGGCGGCGGGCAGGCCACCGGTTCCGGGCTGGTAAGTGGTCACGGCGGCGACGGCGCCGCCTGCGGTCACGTTGGACAGCGGCAGGGCGTACAGGGTGCCGTACGTGGACGGCCCGTAGGGCAGACCGACGTAGAGGCGGGTGCCGGTGTAGTGAAGGCTGCTGCCGAGCTTCTGGTTCGCGCCCGGGGCGGTGGGGATGCCGTCCCCGTCGCCCGCTTCGAGCCAGCGCTCGTTCGCGCCGGGGCTGCCCAGCAGGGAGAAGGTCTCCACGGCGCCCGCGCTCGCGGTGGTGCCGATGGCCTCGTCCGGGATGCCGACGGCGAGCTTCATCGTCGCCGTGGTGCTCGCCGCGCGCGGTGCGGTGTTGATCGCGGCGAGCGTCTGGCCGAAGTGGTCGCCGGCCTCCGCCGTGCCGGAGACGTCGTCGTCACCGGTGCCCGAGTTGTAGTTCTCGAGCTGGGTGAAGGCGCCGGCCGCGGTGATCCGGAAGGACAGCACCAGGCCCGCCTCCGCCTTGTCGGCGCCGTCCACGCTCAGGGCCTCGCCGGGGGCGCCGACCGCGAGGATCGAGTCGGTGGCGGCCGCGGAGCCCGAGGGACGGTACGGGACCAGGGCCAGGGACTGACCGAAGAGGTCACCGGCCTCGGCGCCACCTGAGACCGTGTCGAGGTCCTGGTCCAGGCCGAACTTCGGAGTGGGGCGGTTCTCGGAGTTCAGGGTGTGGGAGAAGACGGCGAGGTTTCCGGCGTTGGCGTCCGATCCGATGGCGTCGCCGGGCGCGCCGATCGCGAGGTAGTTGGCGTCGGCGGCGACGCTCGTGCCGAAGCCGTCGTTCGCCTCCGCCGCGCCGGAGACTCCGGTGGCCTCCTGGTTGATGGCGATGTTGGTGGTGCCGTGCAGGTAGATCGCGCTGCCGGCCTTGGCGATGGAGCCGAGGGCCTCGCCGGGCACGCCCATCAGGACGAACGGTTCGCCCGCAGCGGTGGTGCCGGCGGCCAGGGCGTGGCCCAGGCGGTCTCCGGCCTCACTCACGGAGGCGCCCAACGAGCCGGTGCCGGCGCCCTGTTCGAGGTGGGTGTCCTTGGCGGCGCCGGTGCCGAGGCCGCCGGTCGCGCCGTGCAGGATGTCGACCATGCCGGCGTCGGCCACGGTCCCGATGTCCTCGGCCGGGGTGCCGACGACGAGGTCGGTGCAACCGTCCTCGTCGTAGTCGACGGTGGCGATGGCCTGGCCGAATCCGTCGGAGGCCTCGGCTGCGCCGGATACCCAGTCGAGGTCCTGGTTGATCTCGGCGGTGCCCTTGCCGCCGCCGTAGACGATCCGCACCAGTCCGGCCTTGGTGGCTCCCCCGACGGTGGCCTGGGGGTCGGAGATCGCGATGTCCTCGACACCGTCGCAGTTGAAGTCGGTGACGCGCACGGCGCCGACGGTCGAGCTCACCCAGGAGGCGAGGTCGTCCACGCGGGCGGCGATCCCGCCGGTGTCGGTCACGGTCGATTCGATGCCGTAACAGCCGCCCTGGTACGACTGGCTGGCCAGCGCGGCCAGTTGGGCGGTGCCGCCGCTCACGCGGACGACGGGTCCGCCGGTGTCGCCCATGCAGGCGGCCACGCCGTCCTTGCCGGTGACGGTGACCGCGGTGGCGGCGGACGAGTTCACCGAGAAGTCGCCGGTGTGGAGCTTCAGCGGGGCCCATTCGCTCGCGGTGCGGCCGTAGCCGGCGAGGGTGAGGGTCTCGCCCGCGGCGGGCGCGGTGGTGGCCAGCGCCAGCGGGGTGACGTTCGTGACCGGGCGGTTGAGGCGGGCCAGGACCACGTCGCGGTCGGTGCGCGGGACGAGTTGCACGATCTGGCGAGCGGCGCCCGCGGTGCCGGTCAGGTCGGAGCGCCCGATGACCGCGGTGGTCCGGGTGGCCGGCTTGCCGGCGGGCACGCTCAGGCTCGTCGCCGGGTCGGCGGCGAAGCAACTGGCCGCGGTCAGCAGCCACTCGGCGTCCACGAGGACGCCGGAGCAGCCGCGGTCGTGGTCGCCGACGGTGATCTGCGCGGTGTACGCGTAGGTCGTGTCGGCGGCGGCGACCTCGGGACCCGTCACGGCGGCGGCGGGCACGCCGGCCAGCACCACGGCTCCCGCGCTCAGGGCCGCGGCCGGTGCGAGGCGGCGAAGTCGGCTGACACGTCTGCTCACTTGGTGCTCCTGATCTCCAGGAGCGTGAATTCACGGCTCTGTTCGTCCGTGCTCTCACCCACCGGCGTCCAGGTGTTCTTGGCGATGTCGTACGTCGTCTCCTCGGTGCCGACCGTCATGTCGACCTCGGTCGCGTAGTCGTTGCCGCGGATGAGGTAGACCGACGGCAGCTCCAGGGTCAGCCAGCCCGAGGTGCCCTTGACGTCGAAGCAGACCTTGCTCTTGTCGCGCGCCTGCACCTCCAACTGGCCGGTGCCGCTGACGCAGTCGGCCAGCAGGATGTGGCCGTCGCCGCGCTTGAGCAGGATGTTCTTCTCGGCCAGGATCTTGTCGGCCTGCGGGTAGTCGAAGTCCTCGACCGCGTAACCGGGTGCGCTGTCCGCGACGGTAGCGGCGGTGCCCGCCTCGGCGTGGGTTGCGCCGGGCACGCCGGCCGCGAGAGCCGTCCAGGCCAGGGCGCCGACGGTTGCCGCGCCCAGGGCGCGGGCCAGTACTCGTCCACGTCGTGTCCGCGCCGCAAAGGGGCGCGACTTCACCGTAAATGTGCTGCGCGACTTCATCACTTTCCTCAAATCGTCGCTTCCCAAAAGAAGTCCGTAACGTAGTTCAAGGCAGGCGTGAAGGAAATCGTCTTCCCCCCGTTCAAAAAGCGCTCCCCGGCCCCGGGGGCGCTTTGCCTCCCACATGCCATCTCGCTTCCCGTGGCTTGTCCACTCCGCCAACAGTCATAAAACGGACGACAGTTGAGGGCTCCATGTGACCCTCGCCACACTCCTGGAAGGGTTGTACGGTCCTTTACAAAGACTCGGTAACGAAGGCGGGGCACATTTCTCCGTGCGGATTCAATTCACTGAGCCAAATTTGATTGCGCACTGCATCCGCGTTGGTATGGTCACGTCCGTGCGCAGGCAACGCATACGCCTCACCGGTGCCACACATGACTTCCCGGCCATGCGGGGGAAGCCTGCCGTGTCAGTGATCGCCGATCTGCCGCGCCGGCAGAGACCACGAGGACAACTTCCTATGCAGACGATTTTCTGGAGTCGCAGACGGCTCCTCGGTTCGCTCGCCGCCGTCACGGCCGTCGCCGCCACGCCCCTGGCGTGGACGCCCGTGGCCCGCGCCGCCGACACCACGACACCCGATCCGCTCACCCTCCCCGACACCGACCGGGCCAAGGTGGTCAAGGCCTGGATGACCGGCGGCCGGGCCACCAAGGCAGCAGCGGCCGACGCCCTGTTCGGCACCGACACCGACATCCAGACCTTCCTCGCCCAGACCCTGCCGACGGTCACGACGGAGGACAACCGCGTCGCGATCGCCAGTTACCTCGCCCGCTCCGGCAAGGGCCTGCGCCGCGAGGCCGTCGCCGCTCTGGACAGCGGCGACAGCGCCATCTCGGCCTTCCTCCAAGGTGGTTACGAGTCGGCCCTCCTGGAGGACCTCCAGGTGGCGACCGCCATCCTGTCGGCCACGGGCGGAAAGGCGGTCCAGCGCAAGGCGTCCGCGGCCCTGGACACGGGCACGCGCGCGGCACTGGAGACCTTCCTGACGGAGGGCCAGTACACCGCCCGACTGGAGGACTCGCAGCTCCAGGTCTCCGCCATGCTGGTCAACGCGGGGCCGGAGGTGCAGAAGTACGCCAACCGCGCCCTGGACGGCACCGCGACGGACATCCAGTGGTTCCTGGACACCGGCCAGCACATCGCCCGCGCGCGCGACCAGGAGTCGGCGACCATCGAGGAACTCGTCGCGGTCGTCGACCGGGAGGGCAAGCGCGCCCAGGCCGAGACCGACCTGGCCGTCGAGGCGTCCGAGCGGGCCCAGGCCGCCGCGGCCGAGGCGAAGAAGGCCGCCGAGAAGGCCGCCGCCGAGGCCGAGGCCGCCAAGGAGGACGTACAGAAGTCCGCGGCCGCCGCCCGGAAGGCGGCCAGCGCGGCCTCGGGGGCCGCGAACGCCGCCCGCATCGCCATCAACGCCTCCAACGCGGCCGTGAACGCCTCCCGGCGCGCCTCCTGGGCGGCCACCGCCGCCTCCCAGGCCGCGTCCGCCGCCGGAGGCGCCGCGTCCCGTGCCTACAACGCGGCCATCGCGGCCTCCAAGGACGCCGGCAAGACCGAGGCGGCCAAGAACGCCGCTGTCGCCGCCCGCAACTCCGCCGCGAAGGCCCGCTCCGCCGCCAAGGCCGCCGACTACGCGCGCGCCGCCTGCGCGCAGTCCGTCAGCGCCAGCGCCTCGGCCGCCTCCGCGGCCCGCAACTCCGCGGCCGCCGCTGCCGCCTCCGCCCAGGCGGCGGCCGCGTCCGGCGTCGCCCAGTCGCAGGCCGCCGAGGCCAAGCGCCAGGCGGCCATCGCCTCCGCCGCCGCCAACCGGGCCACGAACGCCGCCTCCACCGCCCAGGCCCTGGCCAACACGGCGGCCAAGGCGGCGAGCGACGCGCGGGATGCCGCCAACTCCGCCGCCGCCCACGCCGAGAAGGCGGCCGACGCCGTCGACGAGGCCGTGGCCAACGCGGGCAAGGCCATCGACTTCGCGAACAAGTCCACCGCCCACGCCGCCGAGGCCGTGAAGGCCGCCGACACCGCCACCAAGGCCGTCACCGACGCCGTCGCCGTCGCCAAGGCGGCACGGGACGCCGAACTCGCGCGCCTGGACCAGGAACGGCTCCAGGGCCTGGACGAGGCCCGGCTGCTGGCCGAGATCGAGGCGCAGGACCAGGCCGAGTACGCCGACAAGCGGGCCCAGGAGACACAGACCGACCAGGCGATCAAGGACCTGATCAGCGCGGCCGAGAAGGCCCTGTACACCGACGGGGACCTGTCCCTCGCCGCAACCCTGGGCCGCAAGGCCGCCACCGGGCTGCTGGAGGCCAAGGGCGCCTGGACACGGGAGGCCGCCCAGTTCGCGCTGTCCGGCAGCGACGACGACGTCCTCTCCTGGATCGACCTCGACCGAGCCGTCGCCCAGGGCCAGGACGACCGGGAGACCGTCCTCTACATCGCCCAGGTCTCCAACCCCGCCATCGCCAATGCGGCCCTGGCCGCGTTGGAGAGCAGCAGTTCCACGGCGATCGGGGACTTCCTGACCTCCGGGGTGATCCGGGCCTCGCAGGACGACAACCGGGTGCAGATCGGCCGCATCCTCGACCAGAAGCCCGGCAAGGCCGTCACCGAAGCGGCCAACGACGCGCTGGACAAGAACACCCCGGAGGCGTTGCAGGACTTCTTCGACCGCACCTACCCCGCCGCGGTGCGGGAGGACGACGCGGTCGAGACCGCCACCTCGGTGGCCAGCGGCGGTGACTACACCAAGGCCTACGGGGAGGTCGCCCTGGAGGGGCCGACGTGGATGCGTCGTAACTTCGTGCAGGTCGTGCAGTACTCCGCGGCCCAGCTCGACCACGACGCCGCCACTCATGTCGCCGCGATCCAGGGCGCGATCGCCGCCGCGGCCAAGACCGCCTACACGGCGCAGCAGACCGCTGCCCTGGCGTCCCAGGCCGCCGCGACCGCCCGCAACGCCGCCGCAGAGGCCCAGGAGTGGGCCGACAAGGCGATCGCCGCGGGCACGAAGGCCGGCCAGTACTCCGACCAGGCCCGGCAGAACGCCGACGCGGCGGACAAGTCGGCCGCCGACGCCCAGGCCTCCGCGAACAAGGCCTCGGCCGCCGCGTCGACGGCGCGCACCGCCTCCCGCTCGGCCAACTACTCCGCGAACAAGGCGATCGACGCGGCCCGTTCGGCGCTGAACTCGGCCTACAGCGCCCAGCAGTCCGCGGCCAGCGCCCGCCAGTCCGAGCTCGCAGCGGGCCGGGACGCGGCCACGGCCGCCGCCGCGGCGAACCAGGCGCGCGCCATCGTCATCCAGAAGCGCCAGGCCGAGGCCCGCGAGGCCGCCCGCGAGGCCGCCGAGAAGGCGCAGCAGGACCGGGACAACAACCACAACCCGGCCGACAACGGCGGCAATGACGAGGTCAACCAGAACGGCACCAACGGCGACAACGACGCGTGGTACTCGGACGCCGGCTGGTGGGCCGACGCCTTCAGCTACGTCAGCCTCGCCGCGGGACTCATCTCTGCCGGGCTGGGAGTCGCCAGCGCCGTGTTCCCCCCGTTCGCCGTGGTCGGTGTCCCGGCCGCGGCGATCTTCGGTGGCATAGCGATGGGCGCCGGCGCGCTGAGCACCCTGTTCACCGGCATCGAATACGGCTTCACCAGCAGCGAGTTCGGGTGGGCCGCGGCCGGCACCGCGCTGAGCCTGGTGACCTACGGCCAGTCGAGGTGGATCACCCCGGTCGCCAAGAGGGTGGCCCCGGTGGTGAAGGAGGTCGCCGAGGAAGGAAAGGAGCTGGTCTCCTCGATCACGAGCGGCCTCTCCTCGATGTTCTGACCGCCCTGCCGTAAACGTCCAGCGCCCAGGAACAGGCAGACGGGCGGCACCGTTCAGCGGTGCCGCCCGTTCCCCGACGCCTCGTCAGGAACCGGTGTGCACAGTCGGGTTGGGGACACGGGTCTCGGGAGCGGTCGCGCCGGCACGGACCCACAGGGGCTTGAGGCGGTACGTCAGCAGGTACAGCATCGCCCCCGCCGCAGCCGCCACGAACATGCTCAGGTCACCCGCGCCCGGGTACGCCTCGGAGAACGGCCCGGTGTAGAGGCTGGACTGCCAGAACGGCACGGAGGCGGCGACACCGCCGGCCCAGGCGACGAAGCCCCAGTCCAGCACCCGGCGCCGGTCGTAGAGCTCCTCGACGCGGGACGGTCGGAACGGCCCACCGCCTGGGAGGGGGTGGCCGGATCCTCAGCGTCTGGACCGAGAACGGCTCGGTGCAGGCCAGGGTGATCGCCGAGATGCGGCGGCGGATCATCAAGGGCGACATCGAGCCCGGCGCTCCGCTCTCGGAGCTGGCCCTGGCGGAGGAGTTCGGGGTCAGCCGTACGCCGGTGCGCGAAGCCCTCAAGCAACTGCAGACCGAGGGGCTGGTGGAGATCAGGCCCCGCTTGGGGACCTTCGTCACCACGCCCTCCGGGAGGGGGTTGCCATGGGCCGACGGGATGGGCCTGCCCGGTCGCGCTGCCCGCGGCCGGCCGCTCAGCAACTCCCCGTTCCGTCGCCCTACCTGGTGACCCAGGTCTTCTCTTCCGGCTTCCAGAGGTAGCGCGCGTACTCACCGTCAGCGACGCCCCAGGCTTCCCAGCCGCCTCTTCCGAAGTTGATCAGGAGGGTCGAGATCTCCGCGACCGGCGGCGCGGCCTCGCAGAGGTCACGCAACTGCACGAGCGCCTCTGGAGGAAGGTCGGTCGACATCGAGACCCGCCAGCCTTGTTCCGTCCGCAGTTCGAACCCCGCAAGGGCGGGGCTGGCGCCGGCGTCCTCCTGTTGGCGGCGCAGGAACCGGCGTACGGCGACACCATCGAGGGTGCCGGCCAGCCGCGTGCCGAAGTGCTGCGCGAACGACTGCAGGAACGTCGTCGCAGCGAGTACCCCGCCGGCCTCCAACATCATGGTCACGACGTTGTGCGCGTGGGCGAGCTGGCCGCCCACCGTGACCTCGCCGGGCGCGACTTCGCGTTGTTCTTGGTCGCGCTGTACTTCGTCCCCCACCGGAACCCCTCTCGACACACGTCGAGCATGCCAGCCCGCGCGTCCAGGAGTCCTCGTTCAGCGCGTGAACGGCGTGGATTCGTCCAGCCTGATCGTGGAGCCAAGCCAGGGATTTCACCGCCGCCCTCCCTACGATCGATCCACGATCTTGATCCTGGGGAGTTCGGATGAGCGAGGATGTGCGGCCGGAACCAGGGCTCTCGCCCGAGAGACTGGCCTTCTTCACCGACGCGATCTTCGCCATCGCGATGACACTGCTGGCGGTGGAGCTGGAGCGCCCCGACGCGGAGGCGCTGAAGTCTGCCGACGCGCTCGGCGGTTTCCTCCTGGACCAGCGGAGCTCGTATCTGGCGTTCGCCCTGGCCTTCGTCCTGCTCTGGTCGGTGTGGCGCCGCCACCACCAACTGATGGACCGCGTTCGTGTCCTGTCGAAGACCTTCGCGTCCTGGCATGCCCCGTTCCTGCTGCTGGTCGCCTTCCTCCCCTTCCCGACGGCCGTCATCGGTGCCACCCTCACCAATCCGATGGCCCAGACGCTCTTCGCCGGCACCATGGCCGGCATCGTCTTCTGCGAGGTCGCCCTCAAGGAGGTCTCGGTCGCCGCGGGACTCGTCATCGGCGATGTCACAGAAGCCCGTAGACACGCCAACGGCTCCTGGGCGGTGGGCCTTTGGTTCCTGTTGAGCGTCGGTCTCGCGTGGGCGATCTCCTACGCCTACGTCCTGTGGTTCCTCGCCCCGCTGGCCGCCGGCTACGGCGGACCGCTCATCTCCCGTCTGCGCACCCGGCACAGGGTCACGCAGGACGAGCTCACGCCGGAAAGCTAGGCGTGTGATCCGGCAGGGGTGGCAGGACTCGAACCTGCGGCATCCGGTTTTGGAGACCGGCGCTCTGGCCATCTGAGCTACACCCCTTGGTCAGCCATCAGCTTGGCATGACCAACACGCCCCTCACCAAGGGTTTTCTGTACGGCAAGGAAGCCGCGGGCGGTGAGGGCGAGCTCCTGGACGAGCTCCTGGACGAGCCCGCGACCGTACGCCCGGATCAGCGGGCGACCTCGCTCCTGCCCGCCCTGCCGACTTCACCGTCCTCAGTCCTCGGCCACGCGAATGATCGTGCGTCCAGGGACACGCTCGCGCGAGGTGAAGGCCTCGACCGCTTCCGCGAGCGGCCGCACCGCGCCGACGCGTACCTTGAGTCGGCCCTCCCGCACACGCCGGGCGAGGTCGGCGAGGCGGGCGCGGTCGGGTTCGACCACGAAGAAGACGGCGTGACCGTCGGTGGGGCGCACGGAGGGCGGCTGCGCGATGCTGACGAGTGTGCCGCCGGGTCGTACGAGGGCGGCCGAGCGGTCGAGGACGTCACCGCCGATGACGTCGAACACGACGTCGACCTGGCCCGAGTTCTCCCACTCGTCGGCTTCCACGTCGAGGAACGTGTGCGCGCCCAGCGCGAGGACGGTGTCCCGGTCGGCGGAGCGGCCCGTGCCGATCACCCGGGCGCCCGCTTCGTGAGCGAGCTGCACGGCGATCGAGCCGACGCCGCCGGCGGCACCGTGAATCAGGACGGTCTGGCCGATGGTGAGACGCGCGTGGTCGAACAGACCCTGCCAGGCGGTCAGGCCGGAGATCGGCAGTGCGGCGGCCACCGTGTGGTCGATGTCGGCGGGCAGCGGGGCGAGGTTGCGGGCCTCCACAGAGACGTACTCGGCGAGCGAGCCGTTGCGGGTCCAGTCGGCCAGTCCGAAGACGCGCTGGCCGACGGTGAGGCCGGTCGTGCCGAATCCGAGTTCCGTCACCACGCCGGAGACCTCGTGTCCGGGCACACTCGGGGTACGGTCGCGGCCGGCGCGGTCGGTCCAGGTGGCGGGCCAGTCGAGCTCGCCCCGGGTGAAGCCGGCGGCGTGCACCCGCAGGATGACGTCGTTCTCGGCGGCGTGCGGAGGGGGAAGCTCCTCCAGGGTCAGTCCCTCGATCCCGGCTTCGCGATCCCGGACAGTGATGGCTTGCATGATTTCCCTTTCGTGGTGTGCTCTGTGGTGGGTGAGGGCTTCAGGGCGCCGTCCGGAGTTGGGGCCCAACGGCGTCTCGGGGTTCCGAACGGGCGGGATCCGGGTCACTGCGGCCAGGGAGCATCGAGGACCCGCTCCACCATGGACGTACGTCGAAATCCGGGCACGAAGTGTTCGAGGATGTCCGCGTTGACGGTTCCGTAGGTGGTGTCCGGGCGGTCTTTGAGGCCGTCGACGAATGCCTGCAGGAATTCCTTCTTGAAATCGCCGCGAGGATGAGCGGCGACGATCTCGTCGGTCCGGTCACCTTCCAGTTCGTTGAGCCCCCAGCCGATGGCGTCGGTCAGGACGCCGTAGTTCGTGGCGGCGACCTCGGGGTCCATCCGGCCCGGAATCCCCGGCGTCGTGTGCAGGGCGATCGCCCTCCAGACCACGTCGGCGGCGCTTTCGGAGAACCCGCGTGCCAGCAGGAACTTCTGCGCGTGGTCGGCGCCGTCCACCTCGAATCGCTGCTGTGCGTCGCGGAACGGGATCAGAAGGCCCACGTCATGGAACATCGCCGAGACGTACAGCAACTCGGGATCGGGCCGCAGTCCCCTGGCACGCGCGTGGAGTGAACCGAAGAGGAACACCCGCCGGGAGTGGTGGAAGATCAGCGGATTCGTCCTCTCCCGAAGAAACTCCGTGGCCTCCGCGACGGCCGAGGTCCCGGGTATTTCCACCCCTGCGATGATGTCGGTCATGATGTCCGCGCTTTCCGATGCGATGTACGACGAGTACGACGAATGGACCGTGGGCCCGTTCTCCACACTGCCGACCTCAGGGCCCTCGGCGCCGCCTCCGTCCGGCCATGACCCCCTCGAATCCGGTCATCCCAGGGTGGGCCAGTGAGCTCCACCCCGCACCGCGTGGCGATCCTCGTCTACGACGGGGTCAAGCTGCTGGACGTCGTCGGCCCGGCCGAGGTCTTCGGGGAGGCGAACCTCCTCGGCGCCGACTACCGGATCTCCGTGGTGTCGACGACGGGCGCCGACGTCACCTCCTCGATCGGCATGCGGATCGCCGTCGACGGCAGTGCCGCCACGCAGCCGGACCCCGACACGCTCCTGGTCCCGGGCGGGGCCGTCTATCCCAGGACCCCGGTCACGCGCGACCTGACCGAAGCGACCGGGCAGCTCGCGGCGCACGCCGGCCGGGTCGCCTCCGTGTGCTCCGGCGCCTTCGTCCTCGGCGCGACGGGACTCCTGGACGGCAGGCGGGCGACCACGCACTGGAAGATCGCCGCCGAACTCGCCAGCCGGCACCCCAAGGCCCGCGTCGAGCCGGACGCCATCTACGTGCGCGACGGCCAGATGTACACGTCTGCGGGCGTCACCGCGGGCATCGACCTGGCCCTCGCGCTCGTCGAGGAGGACCACGGCCCCGACGTCAGCCGTGAGGTGGCCCGCTCCCTGGTCGTCTACCTGCAGCGGGCGGGCGGCCAGTCACAGTTCTCCGCGCCCCTGCAGGGCTCACCGCCCCGGTCACCGGCCCTGCGCAGAGTCGTCGACATCGTCACCGCGGATCCCGCCGGCGACTACTCGCTCGCCGCGCTCGCCGGACGGCTCAACGTCAGCACGCGCCACCTCACCAGGCTGTTCCGCGAGGAGCTGGGCACCACGCCCGCCCGCTACGTCGAGTCGATCCGCTTCGACATCGCGAAGTCCTTCCTCGACCAGGGGCACACCGCCACCCAGGCGGCGTCCATGGCGGGCTTCCCGAGCTACGAGAGTCTGCGCCGCGTCTTCGCCCGCGAGCTGTCCATCAGCCCGACCGCGTACCAGCGCCGGTTCGCCACGGCGCGCCGCGAGCAACCTCAATAGCGTTCCGGGGGGGGAGGCAGCGCCGGTGCGGATGCCCGGTCCTCACGCATGCCGCGGATGCCCCCCCCCCGGGCCGCCGCACGAGTGCCGCCCAGCGAGGCACGCCGCCTGCCCGCCTCATGGAGACCCGCGTACGCGCCGCAGGGACGGATGAGCCGATGGGACGGATGGGCGGATGGGCGGATGGAACCGTCCGCGGTCACCACCGCCATCCCAGTGATCTCCCGTCTTCTCTCACGCCTTGCGATTATGTACATTTGTACATATCCGATGGACGTGGGGCCCGCCGCCGGCCCGCACCGACTCACGAGCCCCGCGGAGCCCCCTCTTGACAGACCCCGCCGTGCGCCGGCGCCGCCAAGCCCTCTACCTGTTCTTCTTCCTCCCGGGCATCGCCATGTCCTCCTGGGTCACGCGCACCCCCGACGTGCGGGACCAACTGGGCGCCTCCACCGCGGAGATGGGGCTGATCCTCTTCGGCCTGTCCGTCGGATCGATGATCGGCATCCTGTGTTCCGGCCGCTTCGTGGAGCGCCTCGGCACCCGGCCCGTGATCGTGCTGGGCACCACCCTGATCGTCTCGGCCACGATCGTCATCGGCGCCGGCAGCGCCGCCTCGTCGCCTCCCCTGGTCACAGCCGGGCTCTTCCTGTTCGGCGCCGGCATGGGCTCCGGCGAGGTGGCGGTCAACGTGGACGGCGCCGACGTCGAACGCATCACCGGCACACCGGTACTGCCCACCCTGCACGGCTGCTTCAGCCTGGGCACGGTAGTCGGCGCCCTGGCCGGGATGGCAGCCACGGCCGCGGACGTCCCCGTCCACTGGCACCTCGCCGCGATCACACTGGTCGCCACCGGGATGCTGATCCACGCCTCCCGCGCACTGCCGAAGGGTGTCGGTCTCAGCACGCGGCGCCGGACCGCCGACCGTGGTACCGAGCACGCCGGGCCGCAGGTCTGGAAGGACCGCAAACTGCTCCTCATCGGTGCCATCGTGCTGGCCATGGCACTGGCCGAGGGAGCGGCCAACGACTGGCTGCCGCTGCTCATGGTGGACGGCCACGGCCTGGACGCCACAGCCGGTTCCCTCGTCTACGTCGGGTTCGCCGCCGCGATGACACTGGGCCGCTTCTGCGGCACGTTCTTCCTCGTCCGCTTCGGGCGTGCCACCGTCCTGCGAGCGAGCGCCCTCTCCGGTGCCCTCGGGCTCGTCCTGGTGATCTTCTCCGACAACGTGGCCGTCGCGGCGACGTCCGTTCTCTTCTGGGGGCTCGGGGCCTCCCTCGGCTTCCCGGTGGCCTTGTCGGCGGCCGGCGACTCGGGCCCGGACCAGACCGCGCGCGTCTCCCTGGTCGCCATCATCGGCTACGTCGCGTTCCTCGTCGGACCACCGGCCCTGGGCTTCCTGGGTGACCACTACGGGCTGCGTACGGCGATGGTCGCGGTGCTGGTGTTCGTCGCCTCCGCGATCCTGATCGCCCCCGCCGCCAACACCCGGGAGCGCGCCACAGAGACGCTGGAGGTCTGAACAGGGGCCAGGGAACGGACCTGGCACGCGGCTACGGCCTGAACAGAGGCCTGAACTCGGGTCTGGGCGCGGACCTGGCACGGGTACTACGGAACCCACCGTGCGACGTCAGCACGCGCACCCAACTCACGCGGCCTCACCGCGAGTTACCCGCCACCGCCGCGCCACGTCCGACTCGCTCCCATGTCAGCGCGGGGCCCGACCGGCCGCCCCCACCGCGGCCGAAGCAGGACAGCCCCATACCGGTCACTCGCCGCGGCAAGTAGGGTCCATCATCGTGAAACTCGCGATCTTCGATCTGGACGGCACTCTGGTCGACCGCACCGGCGCCTTCGCCGATGCCATCACCTCCCTGAGCCACGACCACGCCTACGGCCCGGAGATCGAGCGGTGGCTGCTGACCGAGCTGGCCGACCACGCCGAGCGCGGTGACTTCGACCGGCTGCGCGCCGCCTTCCCCGTCAGTGAGAGCGCCGACCATCTGTGGCGCGTCTACATCGACCGTATGGCGGCCTCCATGGAGTGCCGCCCTGCCGTCCTCGACAGCCTGGAGCGTCTCAAGGAGGCGGGCTGGAGCATCGGCGTCGCCACGAACGGCGCCAGCGACATCCAGCGTGCCAAGATCCACGCCACCGGCCTGTCCGACCTGATCGACGGGATCGCCGCGTCCGGCGACATCGACATACGCAAGCCCGACCCGCGGCTCTTCGAGCTCGCCGCCGCGCGATGCGGTACACAGCTCACTCCCGGGGACTGGATGACCGGCGACAATCCGGAGACCGACATCGTCGGCGGCCACGACGCGGGACTTCGCACCATCTGGGTCACCGGCCGCCCCTGGCCCGACGGACTGGTGACCCCGCACCACACCGTCGACGACGTCGTCGAGGCCATCGGCTACCTGCTCGACCAGGACTCGGCGTAACCCCGTAGGCCGTCGCCCCGGCACCACCGCCCATGCGCCCCTGCATGGGTCAGTGGCCTTCTGCTATCCGCCCGTACGACGACGCGGGCCCGGTTTCGTACCCTGGCACCCATGCGGACCCGTCCCACACTGCACTGGACCCCTCCCCCGGACCTGCCGCCGGGCACCACCGACCTCGAGCCGGTGGTCGACGCGCTCGGCGCCGGCGGTGTGCTGGTGCTCACCGGGGCGGGCATCTCCACGGAGTCGGGCATCCCCGCGTACCGGGGCGAGGGCGGCAGTCTGAGTCGGCACACGCCGATGACGTACCAGGACTTCACCGCCGGACCGCAGGCCCGGCGACGCTATTGGGCCCGCAGCCATCTCGGGTGGCGCACCTTCGGCCGCGCCCGTCCGAACGCCGGGCACGAGGCCGTCGCCGCCTTCGCCCGGCACGGTCTGCTCTCGGGGGTGATCACCCAGAACGTCGACGGTCTGCACCAGGCCGCCGGCGCCGAGGGGGTCGTGGAACTGCACGGCAGCCTGGCGAGAGTCCGGTGCCTGGCCTGCGGTGCCATCAGCTCGCGCCGTGACCTCGCCGGACGGCTGGAAGAGGCCAACGCGGGGTACCGGCCGGTGGCCGCGGGGATCAACCCCGACGGTGACGCCGATCTGTCCGACGAGCAGGTCGCCGACTTCCGCGTCGTGCCCTGTGCGGACTGCGGCGGCATCCTCAAGCCCGACGTGGTGTTCTTCGGCGAGCCGGTGCCGGCGCAGCGGATCGAGAGCTGCCGCGAGATGGTGCGAGCGGCGAGATCGGTGCTGGTCCTGGGCTCCTCGCTCACGGTGATGTCCGGACTCAGGTTCGTCCGTCAGGCGGCCCAGTCGGACAAGCGCGTCCTCATCATCAACCGGGACCCCACCCGCGGTGACGCACTCGCCCACACCCGCGTCAGCCTCCCGCTGGGAACCGCCCTGACGTCTGTCGCAGACGCGCTGGGCCTTCCCGCGCACGGCCAGGTGGCCCCCCGGCAGTCCTGAGCGAGCTCAGTGGGCGGGGGTGTGACTCCGTCCCGGCCCGGGGCGCCGTGCAGGGCGGAAACCGAACATCTGGAGGCCCGGACACGCGGGTTTCCCTTCCAGGGGTATCGCCGCCGTCCGGTGTCGGGGTCCAATGGGGTACGTCAGGCCCTTCCGCACCCGTACCGGTCAGAAGAGGCACGCCATGGATCCATCTCTGATCTGGTTGATCATCGCGGCCGTGCTGGCTGTGGCGGAGATCGCCACCCTCACCGCCGCCCTCGGAATGCTGAGTGTGTCCGCACTGGTCACGGCGGGAACCGCAGCCCTCGGGCTGCCGCTGCCCTTCCAGTTTCTGGTGTTCACCCTCGTCGCCACGGGCACCGTGGTGTTCGTACGCCCCATCGCGCTGCGCCACCTGCTCCGCCCCCAAGTGGAACGATTCGGCATCGACGCTCTGGTCGGCAAGCCCGCCTACGTCCTCTCGGAGGTGACGGGCCTCGGCGGCAGGGTCCGCATCGACGGCGAGGAATGGACGGCCCGCGCCTACGACGAGACGCTGGTGATTCCGCCTGGAAAGACAGTCGACGTCATGGAGATCTGCGGCGCCACCGCCCTCGTCTACCCCCGGGACTGAAACCATGGAAACCTCGGCGTTCCTCATTGCCGGCCTGCTCGTCGCACTGATCGCGGTCTTCACCGTGGTGCGGGCGGTCCGTATCGTGCCGCAGGCACGCGCTCGCAACGTCGAGCGGCTCGGTCGCTACCACCGGACCCTGACGCCGGGGCTCAGCCTCGTCATCCCGTTCATCGACCGGGTCCATCCGGTGATCGATCTCCGGGAGCAGGTCGTCTCCTTCAAGCCGCAACCTGTGATCACCGAGGACAACCTGGTCGTCGAGATCGACACCGTTCTGTACTTCCAGGTCACCGACCCCCGAGCGGCGTTCTACGAGATCGCGAACTTCCTTCAGGCGGTCGAACAGCTCACCGTGACCACCTTGCGCAACGTCGTGGGATCCATGGACCTGGAAAAGACCCTCACCTCGCGGGACACCATCAACAGCCAGCTCCGTGGCGTCCTGGACGAGGCCACCGGCAAGTGGGGGCTGCGGGTCAACCGAGTGGAGATCAAGGCCATCGACCCGCCGCAGTCCATCAAGGACGCGATGCAGAAGCAGATGCGCGCCGAGCGGGACAAGCGTGCCGCGATCCTCGGGGCCGAGGGCCAGCGCCAGTCGCAGATCCTCACCGCCGAGGGCGACAAACAGGCCGCCGTCCTGCGCGCCGAGGGCAACCGTACCGCTGCGATCCTCCAGGCCGAGGGCCAGTCCCGGGCCATCGACGAGGTGTTCCAGGCCGTGCACCGCAATGACCCCGACCCCAAACTGCTGGCCTACCAGTACCTCCAGACGCTGCCCCAGTTGGCGCAGGGTTCGGGCAACAACTTCTGGGTGATCCCCAGCGAGATCACCTCCGCGCTCCAGGGTGTGTCCCGCGCCTTCACCGAGGTGCTGCCCCAGTCCCCGGCCACCCGCGAGAAGCCCTCGGACGACAGCGCCGAACGGGCCGCCGACGACACGGCTGAGGCCGCGCAGGCAGCCGCCGCGGCCCTCGCGGACGCCGCCAAGGTCGATCGCACCACCCCCGACGTCCTCCCGTCGGTCCCGCCTCGCTGACGACGTCCACCGGGACGGGACACTGAGCGCGGCCCGCCCTCGGAGGCCCACCGTCGCCCTTGGGCGGGGCCGTTCCGGCGCCGAGTGACCGGGTACTCGATGCGGCGATCGTCGGGCGCCGGGAGGTCCGCGCACGTCGTCGGCCTGTCGGGCCGGCGCCGTACAGATCGCACCGACCGACACCTTCACACGCCACACACACGTGCTCCATAGTGTCCTCCGATCGGCCTTCCCGAGGATGAGAAGACGAAGACCACCAAGAGGTGCAGTTGAACGGCCTAAGCACCGCTCTGCCCGGCACGGCGACGGAAATAGTCCTGCTCGACCACGAGGAACACGTCGTCGGGCGGCTGCGTTTCCGGGCCTGCCGGAGCTGTCGTACCGGGCGGATCCTGGACGTCTGGGTCTGCGACGCCCGGCAGCGTCAGGGGCTGGGCCGCGATCTCGTCCACTCCGTCCTCGCCCGTTGCCCCGGCTTCCGGTGGAGCACGACCTCACAGACCCGCGACGGACGGGAGTTCTTCGAGACGATGACCCGGGAGAGTGCCGTGCCCCTCCCCCACGGCGGCCCCCTGTGCTGCCACCTCATGGGCGCGTTCCGGCGAACCTTGCACGAGCTGCTGGACCACTGGACGCACCCTCCGTCTCGCGATCAGTGAAGCGCCGACGGTGGCCGGCAGCAGGTCACACGTCGTTGTCCGGCCAGCCCAGGAGCCTGGCACCGATCGCCGCCGTCTGGAGGGTGTAACGGTCGAAGGGATCGGCTGGATCGGCGCCGGTGAGCTTGTGAATGCGATCCAGGCGGTAGGTGAGGGCCCGCACGCTCAGCTTCAGGCGTCGCGCCGCCTCGGCCGCGACGCACCCCGAGTCGAAGTACGTGGTCAAGGTGTCGACCAGCGGCTGGGCCCCGCCTCGCGCGGCCTGCAGCGGCCCCAGGGTGTTGTGCACGAGATCGGCCATGGCCTGTCGGTCACGAGCCAGGACCGGGTAGACGAGGAGGTCGGCCGCGCGCAGCACCGGCGCCTCGATGTGCAGCCGCTCGGCCAGGTCCAGGGCGTTCAGGGCCTCCTCGTAGGAGTGGACCACTCCCCCCGCGCCCGGGTGAGGACGCCCGATGGCGACCTGGCCACCGTCGGCGGCCCCGTACGCCTGTTTGGCGAAGTACGCCAGCACCTCCTCCTGCTCTCCGGGGGCGATGCACACCAGCCTCCCGTCCTTCGTCGTGACCAGGATGCGCCGCTCGCCGAACCTGCCGATCAGGGCGCTCTCCACCTGCCGGGTGGCGGGATGCGTGTCCTCCATCGGTGCGCCGCCCCGGGCCACGGCGACCGCGTGTGCCCGGGACAGGAGCAGTCCGAAGCGTTCGGCGCGTTCCGCCAGGCGCCCCAGGTCGCTGCGGCCGTAGAGCAGGTCGTCGATGAACTCGCGGCGGATGCCCTCCTCTTGGCGCACCGCCAGTCGCTGGGCGCGTTCATGGCCCTCGACGAAGGCGTCGATCGCCTGCTCGACGACGGCCAGCGTGTGTTCGGCGTCCGCGGAACACAGAGCGGGCCACTGCTCCCGAGTCACGGACAGATGCCGGCGGACCAGTGCTCGGAGCCCGAACCCCGCCTCGGCAGCGCGTTCTCCCCGGGCGCGGAGGGACTCCAGTTCGTCCCTGGTCAGCCGGCGGCCCGTCTCGGACGCCTCCGCCAGTATCCGGGGATAGCCGTCCAGATACTCGTCGGGTACCTCACGCCCGGCCACCTGGCCTCCTCTCCTCTTGTCCTCATGACCCGGTGCCGGCGAACTGCCCCCGCACGGGGGACAAGAGTGACAGACCCCCGCGGGGCCTGAGCGGGCGACGGGCGCGGCAAGGTGCCGACCCGTCCGCGTCGACTGTCCGAGGTATCACAGTCCGGCATCAACGAGACGTCAAGATTGCCGGAACACGGCAATGCGCCGCCACCGCAAGCCATTTCACAATGGCTACGGCGCAGCCGCCGCTGCGTCCCGCGTCCGACCCCGGCAACGTCCGCGGGAACCTGGACGCTTGAGCGGAACTCGGGGGGGAGCGGAATGCTGGAGATCATCGAGGCGGCCGCGCAGTTCCCCGCCGTCGTCTTCACCTCACCGCTGGTCGTCGCGCTCGGCTTCTGGCTCCTGGTCATGCTGGGCCGGGCCCACGTACACGACTTCGACGCCGACGCCCCGGCACTGGCCCGGGCGTTGCGAGGGGTACCGGTCGCCGTCGCCGCCTCCGTCGTCACGGTGAGCGGCTGGCTCGTCAGCCTCGCCGGGACCGTCGCACTGGAGCGGATGGGCTGGACGGGGCTCGGTTCCGTCCTGGCCCGGCTCGGGCTGCTCGCGCTGTCCGTGCTCGGCGCCTGGTGGGTGAACTCCGGGTTCACGGCTTCGCTCGCCAGGCGCTTCTCGTGTCAATACGACGTCTCACGCCAGGACTTGGCGGCAGGGACTCCGTTCGACCCCGGCAGTCGCCGCGCTCGCGGCTGACATCGTCGGCGGCGAGTCGGTCTTCTTCGACCGGCTGATGTCCTCGATCGCGCTGGGCAAGGGCGTGGACGCCTTCGTCCAGCACTCCGAGACTGCCCAGGCGCTGACGAAACCCTGGCTGGACGGCACGTCCAGCTTCACCGACGACCTGAGCCGCGTCCTCGGCTCGGTCTCGACGGCCGACGTACAGAACCTGACCGTCTCCGCCCTGCTGATGCACATGATGAAGACCGGCGGGGACCACGCCGGGCAGTTCCGCCAACTGCTCGACAGAGCAGGTGAGCTGGGGCTGGCGGACACCTCCCTCGCCGCCCTGGACGGCAGCGTCAGGGGGCTGACGATCGGCGGTCCGGAGCTGCCGCACAGGGGACGGCAGCTCCGGACCGCGTTCCATCCGACCTTTCCGAGAGGGACCCCATGGCCACCGGTCTGGACACCGGCACGTACGAGGTGCTGCGCGACCGGCTCTCCGCGCAGGCCGCCGACCTCGCCCGCCGCGCGGAGGAGCTCAACGCCAGCCGCACCGAGGAGTTCGGCTCCGCACGGCTCGAACTGGCCGGCGCCGAGCGGCTGCGCACCGAGCACGCCTGCGTACCCCGCGACATCGTCACCGTCGGCGACACGCTGCTGTTCGGCCACCACGTCCTCCTGGGTCCGACCGCCGAGACCGCCGTCGGTGACGTCTTCGCCCTGTACGACCGCGACCTGAACCGGCTGTCCGACGACGCCGTTCCCGGCCTGTTCGACGATCCGGCGTTCCGCCGCGAGTTCGACGCCCTCCACCGCTACTACCGGCAGGCCCGCCTGCTCCAACTGCGCCGCATAGAAGGCAAGTTGCTGGCCGTCTTCCAGACCGGCGAGAGGGCCGGCGACATCCGCGTGCTGCGCTGGGTGCTCACCGACGACGGCCGAGCGGGTTTCCTCGACGCGCGCGGCGACCGCGACCACGTCCTCCCGCCCTCCCACGTTCTTCGCATGGGTCCCGGCCGTGAGCGAGGACCACGTCCTCGGCCGCCATCCCCATGTCTCCGTCCTCGGTGAGGTCTTCGTCGACACCCTCGGCGGCACCCTCACCGTCAAGGTCGACAACGACACCGAGACCGCCGAGGGAATCCACGCCGAGCCCGTCGACGAGCCCCTCCAGTCGCTCGCCGACGCCGACATCGCCCACGCGCGCGTGGGCGCCCTGATCCTGCTGCGCGTCCGCCCCTACAAGGAGGACACCTACCGCTACCTGGTCTTCAACACCCTCACCAGGACCGCCGTACGCCTCGACGGCATCGGACAGGCCTGTCGTCGCCTCCCGGAGGAGCAGGGCATCGTCTTCCCGGGCGGCTACTGCCTGGCCACAGGCGCCCACAAGACGTACGAGGTCGACACGACAGGGCTTAAGTTCGAGCGCGAGATCCGCTCCCCCAACGGCGAGGACGTGCTGTTCGCCTTCCACGCCCGCGCGGAAGGCCGCACCCTGCTGCTGCCCTACAACATGATCCGCAAGGAGGTCGCCACCCCGCTCTCCTGCCACGGCTGGGCCCGCTGGGGCGACGGCACGCTGATGGTGCTGCGCACCGACAGCACCGAGCCGCAACGCGTCCACCCGATCCAGCGGTGGCACTCCCCGTACGTCTCGGACACGCATGCCGCCGCCCAGCCGGTCGGCGCCGGTCCTCTGGCCCGCGTCAACTGACCTTCCCGCCTCGGCGACCGCGTCCCTGGACGGCGACGGCAACCGGTGCACGAGCAGCGGCAGCACCGGTTGCCGGCCCTCAGTGGCGGTACGCCCCCGTCGCGATCTCCACGAAGGATCGGATCAACGGGTTGGTGTCGCCTTCGTTCCACACGGCCACCACCCGGCTCGGGGCCATGTCGATCAACGGCACCACGGCCAGTTCGGCGGGCAGGTCGTGTCCGAGCGGGGCCACGCCCACCGTGCCGTTCCACAGCACGGCCTGCAGGCACTCCTGGACGCCCCGCACCACGGGGCCCTCGCGCGGTGTCCCGCCGTTCCAGTACGACTGCCAGAGGGGGTCGGTGCCCCGCGGGAACTGGAACCAGCGCCGATCGCCGAGGTCGGCCAGCCGCAGCCGGTCGCGACGGGCCAGCGGGTCGTCGGCGCGCAGGACGACTCCGACCGGGTCCGAGCGCAGCGCACGCACCGTCAGGGCGGTCTCGTCGAACGGGGCTCGCGTCAGGGCGACGTCGACCAGTCCGGCGCGCAGCCCGCACGTCGGGTCGGTCAGATCGGTGTCACGGACGCGGATGTCGACACCGGGATGCCGTCGGCGGTAGGCGGCGGCCAGCCTGGTCGCTCCCGGATCGGTGCCGTCCCCCAGGATGCCGACGGTGAGGGTCGTGACGCCGGCCACCGCCTTCACGCGCACGCGGACGCGGTCGGCGTGTTCGAGCAGCGCCCGCGCCTCGTCGAGCAGCACGGTGCCCACCGGTGTGAGGGTGACACCCGCGGGCGAGCGGGCGAACAGCAGGGCCCCGACCTCGGCCTCCAACTGCTTGATCGCCCGGCTCAGCGGCGGCTGGCTCATGTGCAGCCTGGTCGCGGCCCGGCCGAAGTGGAGTTCCTCGGCGACCGCCACGAAATAGCGCAAGGTCCGTAGCTCCACGCTGCAACCATACCCAGCGGGTATCGGCACCGCAGGACAGGTCTTGGACACCTGCGAGGTACCGGCGGTGGACTCGGGGCATGACCGACACAGCAAGGACCAGCGAAGCCCAGTCCGCCCCCGCCGTCTCGGTGGTGGGCCCCGGCGACGGCGAGACGATCGTCCTCGGCACCACGCGCATGCGCGTTCTGGAGGACGGCAGCCGCACCGGGCACCGCCTCGCGATAGCCGAGTCCGTCCTCGCCCCCCACACCCAGGGGCCGCCCCAGCACCGCCACGCCCAGCACGACGAGGGCTTCTACATCCTCTCCGGCCGGGTGCGGTTCACCGTCGGGGACGAGGACCACGACGCCACCGCGGGCACGCTCGTGATGGTTCCGCCCGGCACCCCGCACACCTTCGCCAACGTGGCCGACGAACCCGCCGTCATGCTGAGCACCTTCACCCCCGACCTGTACGTGCAGTACTTCCGGGATCTGCAGGACGTGCTCGCCGAGGGCCGGCCGCTGACGCCACAGGCCAACATCGAGACGATGAGCCGCTACGCCACTGAGCCTGCCTGAGGTCGAACCGCTGACGGGCGGGGCCCGGCAGCTTTCTGCCCGGCCGGGCCCGCAGAGCACCGCCCGGACCTTCTCCAGACCTCTTCCGCCCATCGACGGGCGCCGGAAACCGGCAGCCCATGAACGGAAACGATGAACATCGCCTACTGGATCGTCGCGGGACTGCTCGCCCTCTTCTACCTCTACGCGGGCGCCATGAAGGTGACCCGCAGCCGCGCGCAGCTACGGCCGATGATGGCCTGGGTCGACCGCATGCCGATGACCTTCGTGAGGGCGCTGGGAACGGTCGAACTCCTCGGCGCGGCGGGCCTGGTCCTGCCACCGCTGACCGGCATAGCTCCCGCACTGGCCCCGGCCGCGGCCATCGGCTTCCTGCTCCTTCAGGTCGGTGCGATCGCCGTCCACCTCACCGGCGAGGACCGCCGGATCACCCTCAACGTCGGGCTCATCGCCGTCACAGCCGTGACCGTCTGGCTGGCGGTGACGAGGTCGGGGTGAGGCCCACGCACGGCTGCCCGAGGACGCCGGCCGTGGGCAGCGGAGCCATCACTACGATCACTTCCCATGGATTGGCTCGAACGCCTCGCGAAGCTTCGGCAGTGGACCAGGAACGGCACCCGGGCCCCGCACAAGCCGCTGCTCCTGCTGTACGCCATGGGCCGGTACCAGGAGGACGCGGACAGCGCGTTGCGGTACACCGCGGTGGAGGAGGATCTGCAACGGCTGCTGACCGAGTACGGGCCGCCCAACAGGACATCACCCTCGTACCCGTTCCACCATCTGGTGAGCGACGGGGTGTGGGAGGTGCGGACCGACCGTGGGCACGGCAGCCCCGGCAGCGGGGTGGGGGATCTCCGCCAGAGCGGTGCCGCGGGGCGGCTCGCCCCGGAACTCAGAACCGCCTTGGACAGCGACCCCGAACTCCTGGGTCGGATGGCCCAGTTGCTGCTCGATCTGCACTTCCCGCCGTCTCTGCACGAGGAGTTGCGCGAAGCCGTGGGCCTGGAAGCGGAGGCGACCCTGCCCGAGCACCTTCCGTCCCTGCGGAGGAGGCAACGGGACCGGCGCATGCGCGAGATCGTGCTGACCGCCTACGAGTACCGGTGCGCCTTCTGCGGCTACGACGGCAGGATCAGCACCGTCCCGGTCGGCCTGGAGGCCGCGCATGTCCGCTGGTGGGCGTTCGGCGGCCCGGACGACGTGGACAACGGTCTGTGCCTGTGCTCGCTGCACCACAGGCTCTTCGACAAGGGCGTCCTCGGCGTCGACGACCATCACCGCATCCTGGTCTCACAGCGCTTCGTCGGCCACAGCCCCGCCGCTCGCGAGCAGGTCGTCGCGCTGGCTGGACGTCCGCTGGTCGGGCCGCAGCCCGGCGTACGCCGCGTCGCGGCCGACCATCTCACCTGGCACACCGGCCAGGTGTTCCGCGGCGAACCACGCCCTGCCGCCGACGCCTGACGCAGCCTGCTCCGCCGCGGCGTCACGCGCGGCGGGCGTAGGTGAACGGGTCAACGGATCGCCCGGAAAGGGGGAGTTGAGCGCCGACCAGCCGGTACGACTCGGTCACGTGTTTCTGCGAACGCTTCCTGGACGCCTTGGAGTTGAATCCGCGAGCTGCATCACGTCGAGGACTACGCCCGGTTGCTCGGTCCGTACACTGAGCCGCGCCGTCCGGGCCGCCACCGGCAAGGGGGCACGCGAGGTCATCGACGAACGGCGGCTGCTCGAAGGCCGCCGCCTCCTCGACCACGCCCATTGGACCGCCGCACACCAGTTGCACGCCGGGCACGTACACGACCCGGCGGGCGGCGTCGGACACGGGAACGCCCGCTCCAGCCGCTCCAACCGCGAACGACTCTCCCCCTCGACCGATGAGTGCGGCCGCCCCAAGCAGTCTCACCAGTGTGACCGACCGACGGGAGTAGAGATGGGCAAGCTGCACCAGGTGGCCGATGGTGTCTGGGTCCGGCAGAGCGAGTGGGTCTGGAGCAACTCCGTCGTGGTACGGGGAGACGACGGGCTGATCGTGATCGATCCCGGCATCAACGGCTCCGAGCTGGACCAGCTCGCCGACGCCGTGCACCAGCTCGGTGTCCCGGTGGTCGCCGGGTTCTGCACCCACCCGCACTGGGACCACCTGCTCTGGCATCCCCGGTTCGGTGACGTGCCGCGCTACGCCACTCCCGCCGCCGCGCAGGTGGCCGCCGAGGCCAGGGAGCGGGCGCGGGCGATGGCGGCGCAGAGCGCGTCCGACGTCCCTCTCGACCTGGTCGGGCTTCTCACCCCGCTGCCGGCGACCGACGGCCCCTTCATGGGCGGGATCATCGAACATCGGGCACACGCCGTCGGCCACGCAGCGATCCTCCTCGCGGACCGTGGCGTCCTGGGCGTAGGAGACATGCTCTCCGACGTACCTGTCCCGCTCCTCGACGTACGCCAGGACGATCAGGTGGACGCCTACGAGGAGGCGCTCGACCGGCTGGACGAGGCGGCCAGGCAAGTCGATGTCGTGATCCCCGGTCATGGGGCCGTTGCCCAGGGTCCCCAGGTGGCGGCCCGTCTCGCCGCCGACCGCGCGTACCTCGACGCGCTCCGGCGCGGGGAGGAACCCGTCGACGCACGTCTGGGACCGCACGCGGACTGGCTCTACGCTCCCCACCGGTCCAACCAGCAGCAGGTGCACGGGCGGTAGGGCCTGCCCGTAATTCGTTTGACCGGGCCGCGGGCCACCGCTGCACTGTGGCCAGGCCCCACCAGTCGTGCGGCCCGGACCCCGAGGAGGCAGCGGCCGCGATGGAGATACGTCCCACGACCGAGAAGGACTTCGACGTCTTCGTCGACACCGTCCACGCCGCGTTCGGGCGCTTCCCGGAGACCCCGACCGACGGCGGCGGGCTCTGGTGGTCGGCGCTCGAAGCGGACCGCTGTCTGCTCGCCCGGACGGCCGACGGACGGCCGATGGGTACGGCCGCCACGTACGCCTTCGAGCTCACCCTGCCCGGCGGGACTCTCGCCCCGGCCCCCGGCGTGTCCGCCGTCGGCGTCCTGCCCTCGCACCGACGGCAAGGCGTGCTCAGCGCGATGATGCGGCACCAGCTCACGAACCTGCGGGAGCGCGGGGAGTTCCTCTCCGTCCTGCTGGCCTCCGAAGCCCTGATCTACGGCAGGTTCGGCTACGGACCGGCGACCTACACCCAGCGGCTGACCGTGCAGCGCCATCGGTCCGCCATCGCCGTCCCCCGGGCACGCGCCGCCGCGGCTGACCCACCGGCGGCCGGCCGGGACGACGGCACGATCGAGGTGCTGCGCCGGGCCGACTGCGGCGAGATCCTGGAGGAGGTCTACGACCGGTACCGGCGCGCCCAGCCCGGCGCGCTGTCCCGGCCGCACCGCTGGTGGGCCCAGGGCGCGGGACAGCCCCCGATCTCGCCGACACCGCGCTACATCGCCGTCCACCGGGACTCCGACGGTGTACCGGACGGGTACGCCAGCTACTCGCTCGACGACTCCCGGAGCCTGAAGGTCGACGAGATCATCACCTGCGAGGACTCCGTCTTCACCGCCCTCGCCCGCTTCGTGCTCGACCACGACCTGGTCTCCCAGGTCGTGTTCCACCAAGTCCCGCCCCGGCACCCGCTGCGCTGGCAGCTCACGGACTTTCGCGCCGCCGAGGTGAGCGGCGACACGGACTGGCTCTGGGTACGCCTGCTGGACATCCCACGCGCGCTGACCGCACGCGGCTGGTTCACGGACGGCGAGCTCGTCCTCGACGTCGAGGATCCCTTCCTCGACGAGCACAACCGCTACCTCCTGACCGTCCAGGACGGCAAGGCCGACTGCGTCCCGACCGACCGGGATCCCGACCTCTCCCTGAACGTCAACGACCTGGGCTCGATCTACCTCGGCGGCACCGCCCCCAGCACCCTCGTACGCGCCGGACACATCCACGCCCACCACCCGGACGCGATCCCCCTGGCCGACACCCTCTTCAGCTCCGACCACCCTCCGCACTGCCTGCACTGGTTCTGAGAAGGCAAGCCGTCGCCGATGTGCCGAACGTGGGTTCTCATCGGCGGCGGCTTCCCTTCTTCCAGCAGCGGTCTCCTGGGAGCAGGGTGCCAGCGACACACTCTTCGCCAGCCGGTTGCTGGGCTGCGCCGAGCAGGACAGTCCTACCGCGGATCGCATACGTCGATGCCCCGGGACCCTGTGCCCCGGGGCATTCCACATGACGACGTGCCGTGGGGCTACCGGTGTGGGCGGAGTCCGTCGAGGATGAGCGCGAGCATGCGGGGTGCGCGGTCCTCCGGGCCGGGCGCGGCGCGCCAGAGGGCGCCCGTGAGCTGGAGGAAGTCGCCGGGGTCGGCGTCCTCGCGGATGCTTCCGTCCTTCTTGCCGGCGTCGAGGAGTTCCGTGATGGCGGCGACGACCGGGCCGTAGCTCTGCTCGCTGATCGCCTGGTGCGCGCCCGGGCTGAGGGCGTCCCCGAGGCCGTGCTTCCTGCGCATGGCCTCGACGAGGTCGGTCGTCCAGTGGCGGAGCGCTTCCAGCGGTGGCATCTTCTCCAGCAGCCCCGGCACGGTACCGATGATGCGGGCGACCTCGTCCTGGTAGACGGCCAGGACCAGCGCCTCGCGCGTCGGGAAGTTGCGGTAGAGGGTGCCGGCGCCGACTCCGGCGCGCTGGGCGATCTGGTTCATCGACGTGCTGCCGTCCGCGGTGAGTGCCTCACGTGCGGCAGCGAGGATGCGCGCCCTGTTCTCACGGGCGTCCGAACGGACCACAAGACCTCCCCTTGCTAAGTGGAGAGTTCTCCACTACGTTATCTGGAGAGCTCTCCACATACTTTAAGGAGCGTCATGCGATACATCAAGCTCGGCACCACCGGCCTCGACGTGTCCCCCGTCGCGATCGGCGCGATGACCTACGGCGAGCCCGACCGCGGCCACCCCGTCTGGTCGAAGGGCGAGCAGGAGGCACGCCCGCTCATCAGGCACGCCCTGGACGCGGGCATCAACTTCTTCGACACCGCCAACATGTACTCGAACGGCTCCAGCGAGGAGATCCTCGGCCGTGCGCTGAAGGAGTACGGCGACCGCGACGCCGTGGTGATCGCCACGAAGCTGCGCCACCCGATGCGGCTCGGGCCGAACGGACGGGGGCTGTCCCGCAAGGCGGTCATGACCGAGGTGGACCACTCGCTGCGCCGCCTGGGCACGGACTACATCGACCTCTACCAGATCCACCGCAACGACCACTCCACCCCCTGGGAGGAGACGCTCGAAGCGCTCAACGACCTCGTGAAGGCCGGCAAGGTCCGCTACCTCGGCGCCTCGTCCATGCACGCCTGGGAGTTCGCGAAGGCCCTCAACCTGCAGAAGCAGCACGGCTGGGCACGGTTCGTGTCCATGCAGAACCACTACAACCTGCTCGCCCGTGAGGAGGAGCGAGAGATGATCCCGCTGTGCCTGGACGAAGGGGTCGGCACGATCATCTGGTCGCCGCTGGCCCGCGGCCGCCTAGCCCGGGGCTGGGACGACGCCCGCTCGACGGCCCGCTCCGAGTCCGACGGAGCCTATGCGGACCTGCTCTACTCGCCAGCCCAAGAGGAGTCCAACCGCGCGATCATCGACGCGGTCGGCCAGGTCGCCGACGCCCACGGCGCCAGCCGCGCGCAGATCGCCCTCGCCTGGCTGCGCCGCCAGTCCGTCGTCACCGCTCCCCTGGTCGGGGCCGGCTCGATCCGGCAGATCGACGAAGCCGTGGCCTCCCTCGACATCGAGCTCACCGACGACGAGGTACGCGCCCTGGAAACGCCGTACACCCCCCGCTACGACTGGCAGGGCGTGTCCGACGAGGCCGAGATGGAGGCCATCCGACAGCGCGTCCCAGGCATGGCCCTGGCATGAACCCCATCGTCCGCTCCGGCGCGGCCGCCCGCGCCGGAGCCCTCCTCATCCTCCTCGGCCCGCTCGTGTCCTGGACCGCCGAGTTCGTCACCGCCGCCGCATGGCAGGACCCGCCGTACTCGCCGCTGCACAACTGGGTCAGCCACCTCGGACTGACCGGCCCACCGCAGACCGCGTTCGGCCAGGCCGCCAACTCACCCCTCGGCGCCGTCATGGACACCGGTTGGGTGGTGTACGGCGTCCTCCTGATCGTCGGCGCGTTCCTCGTGTTCGACCCGCGCAAGGGCCTCCGGCCGACCCTCGTCGTGGTGCTCGCCGTCCTCGCCGGTACCGGCGTCTCGCTAGTCGGCATCTTCCAGGGCTCGAACGCGAACGTCCACAACGGCCTGATCGTGTTCCACACCGTCGGCGCGCAGGCCGTCATGCTCACCGGGAACATCATGGCGATCGTCGTCGGATCCGCCGGAGCCCGCGCCGGTCTCAGCAGGGGCCGGTCCCGCGCAAGCATCGCGCTCGGCACCGCAGGACTGCTCGCCTTCCCCCTCTTCATGGCCGACGTCTGGACCGGCTGGATGTGGAACGTGGGCATGTTCGAACGCGCCGTGATCTACCCCATCATGATCGGCCACGCCCTCCTCGGAAGCAGCCTGGCCGCCGCCCACCGGCGTCGAGCGACCCGCCCGCTGACGCCGTACGACACCCGACTCGCGAGTTGAGGAGACACAGATGACACGGGTACTGGTCACCGGAGGGACCGGCTTCATCGGGAGCTGGTGCGTGCTCGCCCTCCTCGACGCAGGGCACACCGTCCGCACCACCGTACGCACCCCGCAGCGGGAGCCCGCACTGCGCTCCTGGCTCCACGCGGCCACGTCGTTCGACGACGACCGTCTCACGGTCGTGCGCGCCGACCTCGAGAGTCCCGACGGCTGGGACGACGCCGTCGCCGACTGCGACTACGTCCTGCATGTCGCCTCACCCACCCTGCGCCTCGCCCCGGCCAACGACGACGAGTTGGTGGTCCCGGCTCGGGAGGGCGTCCTGCGGGTGCTGCGTGCCGCGCGCGACGCCGGCGTGCGTCGGGTCGTTCTGACAAGTGCCTTCGGCGCCGTGGGAATTGGGCATCCGCCACGCTCGACACCCTTCACCGAGGAGGACTGGACCGATGTCGACAGCGACATCCCGCCCTACCAGCGGTCCAAGACACTGGCCGAGCGCGCCGCCTGGCAGTTCGTCAAGGAGGAGGGCGGCACTCTGGAACTGGCGGCAATTCATCCCGTCGGCGTTCTCGGCCCCCTCCTCGGACCCGACGACCCGCCGTCCCTGCGTCTCGTGCGCAGGATGCTCGAAGGCCGGGTGCCCGCGTGCCCTCCCTTCGGGATGGGGTTCGTCGACGTTCGGGACGTCGCGGATCTGCACCTGCGCGCGATGACCGACCCGACTGCCGCCGGCGAACGCTTCCTCGCCATCGCCGGGCACAGCCTGCGCGTCCTCGACATCGCCCGCGTCCTGCACGAGCGCCTGGGCGACCGCGCCGCCAAGGCGCCGACCCGTGAACTGCCCGTATGGCTCGCCCGCACCCTGGGCGCCGTGAACCCCGAACTGCGCCTGCTGAGGCACCAACTGGGCCGGGACCTCGACGCCACCAGTGCCAAGGCCGAGCGCCTCCTCGGCTGGCGGGCCCGTCCCATCGAGGACACCATCGAGGACACGGCCGAGAGCCTGCTCGCCCACGGCATCGGGACCTGACGGGCGTAAGACCGAAAGCTGGGCTCACGTGACATGAGCCAGAGTGGTGCGCAGGCAGCAGCGTTCTTCCGGGACGCCCGTCGGAGCGGACTGGTCTGGTTCGTCCGTGACGACGAGGGAAGCCCGGCCCCCCTCTCCGAGGACGGCACGCGAAGTCTGCCCTACTGGTCGACCTCGGCCCGCGCGCAGAGAGCGGCGAGCACCTGGGGGCACGGGCTACGTGTTGCCTCCATGCCCCTGGATGTCTGGCGCGATCGCGATCTGCCCGATGCCGCCCGAGAGGGATACATGATCGGCATCAACTGGAGCGGGCCGCGGCTCGTCGGCTGGAGCTTCACCCCTGGGGAAGTTCTCAACCGACTGGCGGCGGGCGACCAGCCGACGGGAGATGAGCGACTCCCCACCCCCGGCGGCCCCGCCGGGCCGTAGCCGCCGGCACCGGGCACCGATCCGGACCACACCCGACCTGGTCACGGCCTGGCCCCTACCCGATGGGAAAGTCCAAGTAAGCGTCCCGGCAGGGCTCGCCCTTCAGCGTGTAGCGCCAACACTCGTACGCGTACGAGTCGAGGCGGCGGCTCACCGCCCCGCCGTCCTACGCCGACGACACGCGCCGCGCCGGACGGCCCCGCACTGCGTTCGGCCCCCGCACGCGACAGCGCCTCCAGGGGCGTACCCGCGGGCATGATGGACGCCATGACCCACACCGCCCGTCGTATGCACGAACTCCTCGAACCGATCTGCCTGGTCACGTACTTCGCCGACGAGTGCAACGAAGAGCTGGCCGCCCTCGGCCACCGCACCTACTGGGACGGCTACTTCGCCAGCCGCGCCGCACCGCTGGGACGGGTGCCGGCGGAGGTCGTGCACGCGGCCTTCTACAGTTTCGCCGACGGTGAGGTGGCCCGGCACATCCCGAGCGCGTGGGAGAAGATCCCGCCCGAGGAGTCCGTCGCCGCGCGGGAACGCGGCAGCGCGGCCTCCTTACGGCGCATCCTCGGCGACGAGTTGGCCCACTCCCCCGGTCTGGTGCGCGCCGCCGACTTGACCACCGAAGCCGCGACGCACGCGCCCGTCGAGGGCCGGGTGATGTACGCCGGGATGCGTACCCTTCCGGTGCCGAGCGACCCGGTGGCCCGGCTGTGGCACTCCGCGACCATGCTGCGCGAGCACCGCGGTGACGGGCATGTCGCCGCCCTCGTCGGCGCGCGCATCGGCGGCACGGAGGCCCATGTGCTCTCGGCGCTGGACATGGGCATCCATCCGCCGGAGTCGTTCGGGCGCATCCACCACCTGCCGAAGAAGCGGCTGGCGGCGGTCATGGAGGGTCTGCGCGAGCGCGGACTCGTCGACGCCGACGGCCGGTTCACCGACGCCGGTCGCGAGACCAAGCGACACGTAGAGGCCCTCACCGACGAACTCGCGGCCCCGCCGTACGACGCCCTGTCCCCCGCCGAACTCGACGAGCTGGTGACCGAGCTCGAACCCATCAACGCGAGGCTGGTGGCGGCGGGCTCGCAGTGACGAGCGGCGACTGACGGGAGGTGCCCCCGGCGTCCGTGTGGCCGCCGGGGAGCTGAGCGTCATGCGGCCGTCCGCGGCACGAATCAGTGGCGGCCGATGTAGCAGCGAACTGCCGTGCCCTCCGGGCTGGTGTGTATGCGTACCAGGTCGGCGAGGGTGTGCACCAGCAACAGGCCCCGGCCGCCGAGCGTCTCCCGTGCGGGTGGGCGGCGGCCGGCGAGCGGATCGTTCAGGCGGCCGTGGTCGTGCACCTCGCACACCACGTGGTCTTCCTCGGCCCACAGCCGCAGGGTGCCCGAACCGCCGCCGTGCACCACGCTGTTGGTGGTCAGCTCGGCCACGATCAGGGCCACGTCCTCCAGTTGGATCCCGGAGAGACCGAACCGCATGGCGTGCTCGACCGCGAACTGACGGGCTCTCGGCAGTTGGCCGGCCTGGAAGACGAACTCCTCGGCCGCCGCCGGCTGCTCCAGGGGCTGGTTGTAGCGCGCGACGACGTCCTCGGGGGCGTAGGCCGTGCTGAGCCGCTCCCTGCCCCCGGAGATGACCACGGGGTGCGTCTCGTACGCGTCGGTGAGCGCCTGCTCGTCGAGGCTGTCGGCGTCGTAGGGACACAGGATGGTGACGTCCCGCCCCTCGAACGCCGGGTTGATCAGGGCCTCGTGCTGGACGCACGCCGGGTACTCCACGGTGCTGCGGCCCGCCCAGATCGGCTCGCCGATGATCCGCACCCGCTTCTCGCGGTGGGTGTCCGCGAAGGCGCGCAGCACCCTGGGGATGATGCGTCCGGGGTTGCGCCCGGCCTCGGTCATGTCGAGGAACTGCACATGGGCGACGTCGTCACCCAGGGCCGCCTTGAGAAGGGCGAGGTTGGACCCGGGTACGGCCACCGCCACCGGTTCCCCGGCCTCCAGGCCGTCGCGGATGAAGGGCACCGTGCCCTGCAAGTACTCGGTCTCGCCCCGGTAGAACAAGGCAGGGTGAACGAACGGTTCGGTGCCGGGCATCGTCATCGCCCCATCACCTCGACAGTGAGCAGGTCCGGCCAGAACAGGTCCAGAACGCGCCGCAGGGTGGCAGGCGGCTCCTCAAGCACGATGCGGCGTCCGAGCGGAAGGCCCTGGGCGGTCATCGCCAGGGCGGAGACGCCGGCGACGTCGACGAAGGTGACCGCGGAAAGTTCCAAGTGGCATGTCTCTTCGTCGCTCCGGGCAAGGCGGCACAGCGTCTGTTCCCAGGCCGGGCGCGTGAGCAGGCTGACCTCTCCGGCCGCCTGCCAGCCCGGCCGGTCCGTCAGCGGCAGCACGCGCAGCCCCGTGGGCGGCCCCGGCGATGCCGACGGCGCGTCCGCCTCTCCTGCACTGTCCACCCCGTCACCCCTGGTTGCCACGTCTTGCTGCCCAGTATCTCCTACGGGTGGAGTGTAGGCGGCGCGGGTCAGGGCGTGAGGGGTGCCAGCACCTGGTTGTGGGTGTGCTGGTAGATCACCGAGGTGCGGAATCCGACGACCTCGCGGCGGGCGGTGAACTTGTCCATGAGGAATCCGTGCAGGTAGTCGACGCTGGGCGCGGAGACGTGCACGATCATGTCGTCGCCGCCGGTGACGACGTAGACCGTGCTGACCTCGGGCAGGCCGGCCGCGTAGGTCTTGAACGCCTCGATGACGGCGCGGCTGAGGGGGCGGATCTGGAAGTGGACGAGTGCCTGGACGTGCCGGTTGAGGGCGGCCGGTTCGACGGCGGCGTGGTAGCCGGTGATGACTCCGCGGGCGCGCAGGGCGCGGATGCGTTCCAGGCAGGTCGACGGGGCGATGCCGAGGGTGCGGGCCAGGTCGCGGTTGGTCTGCCGCGCATCGCGCTGGAGATGCTCGATGATCGCCGAATCAAGTTCGTCCATGCGGTGATTATGCCGACTCCACCGAATTTCGTTCGGTCAGCCGTCAGCACCTTTGTCGGAACGGCTAGCTTCACCGCATGACAGCCGCACTTGTGGAAGCCATGGACCTGGACGTCCCGGAGCCCACGCACGAGCTGGTGCAGGTCGTGCGCGGCGGTCGCAGTGGCCTCGCGATCACCATCGCGGTCCACTCGACCGCGCTCGGCCCCGCCGCCGGCGGCTGCCGCATCGCCCACTACCCCGCCCCTGCCGCCGCGATCGCGGACGCCATGCGGCTGGCGGCGGCCATGACGGAGAAGAACGCGCTGGCCGGACTGGGCCACGGCGGCGCGAAGACGGTCGTCGCCCTGCCCACCGCGACACGGCCGACCGGCGCGGAGCGCACGGCGTTGCTCCACGACGTCGGCGACGCGATCGAACTGCTCGGCGGCCGCTACATCGCCGGTCCGGACGTGGGGAGCGCCCCGGTCGACATGACCGTGATCGGCGAGCGCACCGCGCATGTCTGCTGCCGCCCCGTCGAGGACGGCGGCAGCGGCGACTCCTCCGTCCACACCGCCCGCGGAACCCTCGCGGCACTGGGCGCGGTCGCCGACGAGGCCTTCGGCTCACCGGAGCTGGCGGGCCGGACTGTCGGGATCATCGGCCTCGGCGCGGTCGGCGGGCACGTGGCCCGGCTGCTGAGCCGTGCCGGAGCCCGGCTGGTCGTGACGGACATCGACCCCGCCGCCCGCCGGCTCGCCGAGGAGACGGGGGCGACCTGGGTGGAGCCCGATGATGCCCTCACGGCGGAGGTCGACATCCTCGTGCCGGCCGCGCTCGGTGGCCTCCTGACCGCACGCACCGTGCCGCTGCTGCGGTGCGCCGCCGTCGCGGGCCCGGCCAACAACCAGCTCGACGAACCGGCCACCGCCCGCCTCCTCGCCGACCGCGGCATCCTCTGGGCACCGGACGTGGTGGTGAGCGCGGGAGGGGTCATCCACGCCACCGGTGTCGAGCTGCGCGGGGAGTCCGAGGACCAGCTCACCGAACGCCTCTCCGGCATCGCGGCGACGCTCCGCGAGGTCTTCGACATGGCCCGGACGCGTCGGACCACCCCCGCCGAGGCGGCCACGGAACTCGCCCAGCGACGCGTTCGCCGGACAGCCCCGAGCCCGGCTCACGGCGCGGCGCCGCCCCCGGCCTCCCCCACTGCCGCACGGCGGGACCCCGAGCCGTCGCCCCGTCGCCCCGCGAACTCTGCGAGGCTCACGGAGCCTACGAGGCCCACGGGCCCTACGACACAGGAGAACTGACGGCATGACGAACCGCTGGATCGGCGTCACCATCGACTGCGTGGACGTGGAACGGACCGCGGAGTTCTGGAGCGCGCTGCTGGACCGCCCGACCATGCCGGCCCGCCCCGGCTGGGTCTACCTCGGCCGCCCCGGCGACCCCCAACCGCGCCTGAACTTCCAGCCGGTGACCGAGCCGAAACGCGCCAAAGTACGCCTGCACCTCGACGTCGGGGTCGACGACATCGACCAGGGCATCGCCCAGGTCCTCGCGCTCGGCGGCCGCTTCACCGGCGAACGGCACGACTACGACGAAGGCGTGGTCGTCGTGGTGGCGGATCCCGAGGACCACGAGTTCTGCCTGGTCCAGTACTACTGACCGGCCGCGTCGACGGGTGTCCCGGCCCCCGCGGACACGGTCGGCGCCGTCCTGGAACCGCGTCCTAACACCGAACCTCCGCGTCGGCAACGCGGCCGGTCGAGTGGTGACTCGGGCGTGCCCTCAGTAGCGGCAGACACCTGCCGGGTGTAGCGTCATGATTCAGCAGTCGTGGTTCCGAAGTCCCGTTCGCCCGTGATCGCCGTCACGGGCGTTCTTGCGTGTAACACACCTCTCCGGACCAGGGCGATCACCTCCGGGTACGCAAGGTGCGGGCCCGGTTTCCCTCGAAGGAGACGGCTATGGCCAAGGGCACTGTCAAGTGGTTCAACAGCGAGAAGGGCTTCGGTTTCATCGAGCAGGAGGGTGGCGGCCCCGACGTCTTCGCCCACTACTCGAACATCGCCGCCCAGGGTTTCCGCGAGCTGCATGAGGGTCAGACCGTCGAGTTCGACGTCACCCAGGGCCAGAAGGGCCCGCAGGCGGAGAACATCCGCCCCGTCTGATCGCGCTTCGCGCGGCGAGGCCCGGCATCCCGCTTCTCGGGCTGCCGGGCCTCGCCATGTGCACCGACCTCGCGAGCCGCTGGTCAGTCGAGCGCCCTCGCCGGCTCAGGGCGCTCGTCGGGGTCCGTACGGGCGTCCCCGGTGCCGTAGCGCCGCAGCAGCCACACTCCGTAGGCGGCGTGGAAGACGTACACGGACACCTGCCACCAGTCCGGAGCCGAGCCCGGCGAACGGATCTGGAAGAAGTCGTCCAGCGCGTGCACGGCGACCATCGGCCAGACCGAGCCGATCGAGTACCGCAGCCCCGCGCAGGTGAAGCCGAACAGGCCGGCGGACAGCATCTGCCACAGCGTGTCGTCCAACGGGGCGCCGAAGAACAGGTAGTTCTGGACGTGGCCGACGCCGAACAGGAAGCCGACGCCGATCGCCGCCCGCAGCGCACCGAGCGGGGTGAGGACCTGCTGCACCAGGCCGCGACTGAGGATCTCCTCGTTGAGGCCCACCCACAGCAGTGAGACCAGACTGCTGACGAGCACGGTCGTACGTCCCTCGACGCCCTGCACGGCGTACGCGCAGGCCACGGCCAGCATCGGCAGAGCCAGCCACCAGCGCCGGAGCCGGCCCGGTACGGCGACCCCGCTCACGCGCAGCCATCCCCACCGCCACAGGACGGCCCAAACGGCCGCGAAGCAGACCGCGTTGACCACGGTGGCGCCCAAGTCGGGGAACCAGGACGGGGCCAGGGGAGGCAGGATCTCCTTGGCGAACAGCACCAGTACGACATGCCAGGCGAGCGTGAACTCGACGGCGCCCCACAGGGGGTGGCGGATTACGTGGCCTTTCCACCGTTGCATCACGCGCCGAGGGTAACCGCGGCGCCCGTGCGCCACCTTGGCCTTCGGTGAACGGGATCGGTCCCGCGCCGCGTCACGCGTCGGACGCGGGGTCGGGAACCGGGCTGTGCCCCCGCACGGTCCGGCGGGCTGCCTCGCGCAGGGCGGCGACGGCTGGTTGGTCGCGGTTGTCGGGCAGCCAGGCGAGTTCGGCCGTCGAGAGACCCAACTCAGGGCAGTCGACGTAGGTGAGGCCCGCGCGCGGGTACAGGCGGCGGGCCGCGGCCGGCAGGAACGTGATCGCCCGCCCCTGGGTGACGGCGAGCACCATGGCCTCGGTGTCCCTGACGACAGGGCCGAAGCGGACCCTGGTGCCGTCGGGGCGTGGGTTGACCGTCAGGTGGTTCCACCACGAGCGGGGCACCTCCGGCGGCATGTCGACGACCGTGCGATCGGCGAGGTGATCGAGCGTCAGCGTCTCCCGGTCGGCGAGCGGATCGTCCTCGGACAGACAGACCACCCGCGCCTCGGACGCCAGGTGCAGGGACTGGACACCGGCGGGCAGAGGCCCGCGGAGGAAGGCGGCGTCGACCTCCCCGCTGAGCAGCGTGCTGAACATGTCGAGGAAGGTCAGATTGCGCACCTCGATCTCCAGGTCGGGGTGACGGCCGCGGAGGTCGGCGAGGATGGCCTGGGCGTACGGCATGGCGGCCTCCGCACCGAGGCTGCCGATCCGCAGGAGCCCGCGCGCCGCGCCGGCATGGCGGTCGGCTGCCTGGCGCAGTCGGCTCATGGCGTCGACCACCGCACCGGCCTCCTCGGCAACGGACCGGCCCACCGCCGTGAGCCGCACACTACGGCCGCGGCGCTCGACGAGTACGACACCGAGGCGCTGTTCCAGGGACCTGATCTGCTGGCTGAACGCGGGCTGGGTGACGTAGACCCGGGCTGCCGCGCGCCCGAAGTGCAGTTCCTCGGACAGGACCAGAAACAGCCGGAGTTGGTGCAGACTCGGCTCCCGCTTGCCACTGGATCCGCCACCGGTACTCATAAACGAAAGGTTATCGACAAGACCGTCATCCTCTTCTCCCTCCGGGCTATCCCTGGCAGGCCCGCTCCATCAGGATCTATGGGGCCTACCTGGCCGACGGATCAGGACGAGCCGGACGCTTCCCGGCGGGCTCTGCCTGTCCTGCGGATCCGGCCCGCTGGAGGAAGGCGGACGCGGCGGTGCACGGGGGTGAGGACGGCCGTGATCCTGACCGTGCCCTCGTCGAGTGCGGTGACAGCAGGTCCCTACGACGCCGAGATTGTCCGCCGCGGTGATCCCCGCCATCCGTAGCTCGTTCCGGCTCCCGGCGTCGAACGTGCCGCGTCCGGTGCGCCGTTCGGTCCGCCGTGCTCACCCTGGGCGTCACAGCACCGGGCGCTTCAGGCGTGACCGGCCCGGCCCCACGGTCAGCCCTTCTCCGATTCGACCGTCCACACCGCCCCTCTCAAGGAGTCACTTGCTACGTATCCACTTCGGCTGGAGCGATCTGGAGAACGTCCGGATCGCGCAACAACCCGATCCACTGTGGGAGTTGATGTGCGCCGTCTGCCGCCTCCAGAGCCGGCAGGGGATCGTCGAGTTCGGTCACTGGCGTCGCGAGACGGTTCAGCGGCTGTCGCGAGACCGCAGGGCCTCCCACGCCCTGGGCACCCTGCGCACCGTCATCCCCGCCACCGGCTACATCCCCGACTTCCTGACACCTCCCGTCACAGGCGAATGCCTGGAGGCGGGACTCGACCGGGTGCGGGCGACACCCCGTGACCGATTGACCGCGGAACTGACCCGCTTCGCCTCCGCCCGGCCGGTGCCGGGCTGGATGCGCGGCCCCCACGAACGGACCACCTCCTCGCTGAAACTGGTGTCCGACGCCCTCCGGGCCTCGTTCCGGGCGTTCCTGGACCCCTACTGGCGCCATGTCCGTTCGGCCGTGGGGGACGACGTGTCCGTGCGCACCCGGGCCGTCCTCGACGGCGGCACCGCCGCCCTTCTGGAGGGCCTGGAGCCCTATGCCCGCTGGAACCCGCCGTATCTGGACGTCGACTATCCCGTCGACCGCGAACTGCGTCTGGAGGGGCGGGGGTTGACTCTCGTGCCGTCGTACTTCTGCTGGCGCAGACCCACGGCCCTGGCTGACCCCGCGCTCGATCCGGTGCTCGTCTACCCGATCAGGAAGCAGCCGCTCGACATCGCCCGGGCAGGCGAGGAGCGGCTGGACCGGCTGCTCGGGCGGACCAGGAGCGCGGTCCTCGTCGACGTGGCGGGACATCCCGCCCGCACCACCACCGAGGTCGCGCACGCCCTCGAACTCGCACCGGCCAGTGCGAGCTACCAGATAGGCGTCCTGCGCGGGGCAGGACTCATCGTCAGCAGGCGGGACGGCAAGCACGTGGAGCACACGGCCACGTCACTGGCCCTCAACCTGCTGGCCGGCACCGGGACGACGTTTCGAAGAGGATCGAAAACATAGCGGGCCGTGCGAGCGCGTGGCACCGTCTTCACCAGCGTTGAACGACCAGGGGGAATCACATGGGGCGTGCCGTCAAGGCCGCACTGATCGCACTGTTGCTGCTCGGCTGCTGCTCCGTCCTGGCCGCCGGTCACCCACCGGCTCAGCACGTGACCATCAGGGCCCACTAGCACCGATCCACGTCCCGAAGAGCACCGACCAACGACCAATGGGGGAACCAATGAACCTGCGCAAGCGCGCGATCACCGTCGTGTTCCTGGCCGCGACCGCCCTGGGCGCCGTGGGCGCGCCCGCGATGGCGGCGCCGATGCCCTGGGAGACCAGCCGGGTCCCGGCCGTCCCGGCCGCGCCGGACACCCACGAGGGAACTGTCACCGTCCTGTGCGGGAATCCCTGCTACCAGTAGGCACCGACCCCGGTGGTTCGGCCCCACCTGCGTGCCGGGTGGGGCCGCGCTGAACCGGGCACCCACGTGATCTCCGCGGCCGGTTTCGCTGCCTGCCGCCAACCCTTGCCTGCCGTCAACCCTTGATGCCCGGACCAGGGGCCCGGGCATCAGAAGGTTCCTCCCTCGGCAGACGCAGCCGCCGAGACCGTACGGCTGAGACGGCCCTGCCCTCGTAGGGCAGGCCCCGCGTCAGACGCCGTTCCAGGTCAGACCCGGTCACCAGTAGTGGCGACGGCCGGCGACCGCGTGCCCCATGGACCCCATGACCCAGAAGACGGCTCCCACGACGGCCAGGATGATGCCGAGGGTCCACAGGATCGATATGCCGGTGAGGAAACCGACAACAAGCAGGATGATGCCGAGCGCGATCATGACGTGCCTCCTGGTGTGAGCTGACGTGTTACCTCCCGAATGCCCCGAAGCGGCAACATCACCCCACCCGACGACGGACATCGAGCGGGGACTTCTCACGGGCGCCGTTCCGGGCCGGTGGGCGGACGAGCGGACGTGGTGATCACGGCAGGTGGGACCGTTGATCATCGGTCGCTGCCGGCTGCGACCCCACCCCCTGAACCGCAAGAGCACCGTGATCACCACCAGCACCCTGTGCCCCTGGCACGCCCACCTCGGCTGCCAGCCATAGGACCCGTCGCCGCCGGCCAACCTCCGAACCCTTCACCCAGGGCGGCAAAACCGGCCCACCTGCACCCGAGGCGGTTCGGGGATCTCAAAACCGTGGTCAGCGGCGGAGGTTGCGGGGAAAATGGCGGGCATGACGTACGAAGGCTCCACCATCGACCCGTCCAAGCCGAGCATCGCCCGCGTGTACGACTACCTGCTGGGCGGCAAGGACAACTACGCCGTCGACCGAGAGATCGGCGACGTGTTCAAGCGCGACCTGCCCGGCTCGGTGGCCATCGCCTTCGCCAACCGCGCGGCCCTCACCCGCGCGGTCGGGGAGATCGTCAGGACGACCGGCATCCAGCAGTTCATCGACCTGGGCAGCGGCCTGCCGACCGCCGACAACGTCCACCAGGTCGCGCAACGGCACGCCCCCGACGCCCGGGTCGTCTACGTCGACATCGACCCCCAGGTCCTGGTCCACGGACGTGCGCTGCTGGAGAAGGACGAGCGGACCCGGGTCGTGGCGGTCGACGTACGCGATCCCGAGGCCGTCCGCACCCACCCCGACACCCTGGACCTGATCGACTTCAGCCGTCCCGTCGCCGTGATGTTCAGCGCCATCCTCCACCACGTCAACGACGACGAGGACCCGGCCGGCCTCGTCCGCTACTGGCGCGAGCACGTGCCTTCCGGGAGCTACTTCTTCGTCAGCCACTTCCGCTCCGGCAACAACCCGGAGACGCAGGAGGCCGAGAAGGTCCTCCAGCAGACGTTCGGTCGCGGCCGGTGGCGTACCGACGCGGAGATCGCCGCCCTCCTCGACGGCCTGGAGATCCTGGACCCGGGCATCGTCGCCGCTCCCCTGTGGCGTCCGGACCAGGTCGACACCCCCTGGGACGAGGACGGACCGCGGGAACTCACGGTCTGGGAGCACCTCATCGCCGCCGGCCTCGCCCGCAAGCCCTGAGGCCGGTCCGGAGCCGTCGAACGACGGTGACGCGCGCCCGTACGACGATCCGCACCCTCTGACGGAAGGTCACCGAACGTGCACCGCAGCCGTGTCTACGCGGTCATCATCGACACGCCCGAAGCCGAGGCCGCGCGGGCAGCGGACTTCTGGTCTGCGGCCCTCGGCGTAGAGGCCCGGCCGTTTCCGCCGGAACCGCAGTTCACCACCCTCCACCAGGCCCTGCCGGGACTGGTCACCGCCGTTCAGGCCGTCGACGACGCACCCCGGATGCACCTGGACATCGAGACCGACGACGTCGAGGCGGAGACCGCCCGCCTGATCGCGCTGGGCGCGGAGCGGATCGCGCAGTGGCAGGAGTGTCATGTGCTGCGGGTGCCCGGTGGGCAACTGGTCTGCGTGCTGCCCGTGGAGAGCGATCCCGAGGTCTTCCGGGCACAGGCCACCGTCTGGTCGTGACGGCGCGGCTACGGCCGCACGGTGAGCCCTGCTCCCATGCCGCGCCCTGGCCGGGCGGTGTCGCTCAGCGCGCCATGCCGACTCCTGGACTCGGTGATCAGGTGCTCATTCCGCGCTCGTCCCGCGCTCGTCCCGCCGGAATGGAAGCCGGGCTGGTCGAGTGGTTCCGCCACCCACCCGACCAGCCCGACGAGATGTGCGGGATCGGCTCAGCAGCCAGTGGCGTTGTAATTCCAGAACGCGGCCCTGGTCTGGGTCCCGGCGATCCCGTCGGGGGTTCCGGCGTTCTCACCGACGGCGTTCAGGAACTTCTGCAGCGCCGTGATCGTGTTGGGCCCGACGACCCCGTCCTCGGCGCCGGCGTTGTAGCCCCAGGCGTTGAGCATCCGCTGGGCCGCCTTCCAGCTATTGGTGCCGAGCTGTCCGTCCTCGGTGCCGGCGTTGAAGCCCCAGGCGTTCAGGCAGCTCTGCCAGTTCTTGGCCCGAGCGGTGTTCAGGCCGAGGTTGTTGACCGCGAGGACCGAGGCAGGCCGGCTGCTGGCCGCAAGACTGGTGGCATGCTGCGGAGCCGCCACGCTCACGCTCGCCGTCGCGAGACCTCCGGCGGCGATGCCGACGACCGCGCTCGCGACGACGAGTGCCCTGGTCAGAGAAGTGCGCATTACTTCCTCTTTCCGATCGACTACGAAGGCTTCGACGCGACCGCCGCTTCGGCCGTCCGCGCCGCCATAAGCGTGTCAGGATCGTGCGCGCAGATCGCGGGAAAATGCGGGCTGATTTTTCGTATGACCGAGTTCAGGACATATTCAAGATCTGCTCGTCGAAGAAAGGATTTGCCAGCGAATTCGGCGTCAATTCTGGCCGAAATTCACACGGCCTCCTTTTTGTTGACTCGAATGCGTCGTCGGGAGGAGTGGGTGAGATCGCCGCAGGGGTGGCGGCGTGTCGAAGCCCGGACGATCAGGGGCCACGGTTGACGCTTCCGATGTGCGGTCGTCGGCCGTACGACCGGCATCAGAAGGGTGAGACGCATGCTTGTTCTGGGTCGCTCGCAGGTCGAGGCCCTGCTCGACATGGATTCGCTGATCGACGCCCTGGCCCTCGCGATGGCCGATCTCAGTGCGGGCCGGGCCTCGGTACCCGACCGGGTCGCCGCCCTGGTGCCCGAACGGGATGGCTTCCTGGCGGCCATGCCGGGGTTCCTGCCCTCGGCCGGGATCCTCATGACCAAGCTGGTGTCCCTGTTTCCGCACAACGACGGCGTCCGGTTGCCCACCCACCAGGCGCTGATCGTGGCGTTCGACCCGGACACCGGTGAGCCCACGGCCCTGCTGGACGGTACGGCCATCACCGCGGCCCGCACCGGCGCCTGCTCCGCGCTGTCCGCGCGGCTGCTGGCCCGCGAGGACGCCACCGTGCTGGCGGTGCTGGGCACCGGGGTGCAGGCCAGGTCCCACGCCCGCGCGATCTGCCGGGTCCGCCCCATCCGGGAGATCCGCGTCGCGGGTCGCGACCCGGCGAGGGCGGCCGCACTGGCCGCGGAGCTCGCCGGCCTGGTGGAGGGCGAGGTCCGGGCCGTGTCCGGCTACGCCGAGGCGCTCGACGGCGCGGACATCGCCGCCGCGACGACCCACTCCGTCGAACCCGTGATCCGCCGCGCCTGGCTCTCACCCGGCGTGCACATCACGTCCGTGGGGTACAACCCGGCCGGTCGCGAGGTCGACGACGCCACGGTGGCCGAGGCACTGGTGTGCGTCGAATCGCGCCGGGCCGTGCTCGCCCCGCTTCCCGCGGGCAGCAACGACCTGCTCCTGCCGATCCGCGACGGTGTCATCACCGCCGATCACGTGCACGCCGAACTGGGCGAACTCATCAACGGCAGCCGACCGGGACGCACCACACCGGACCAGATCACCCTCTACAAGTCGGTGGGCGTGGCAGTGCAGGACGCCGCGGCCACGGCCCTGGTCGTCGCCTCCGCCCGTGAGCGGTCCGTCGGCGAGGAGACGACGTTGGGGTGATGGCTCGCGGTGGAGTGCGTGCGTAGGTGTTTCCCCGGCGGCCTCGCGTGGCGGGGCGGAAACTGGCCGACGCTCGCCTCGGCGGCCGCGTGTCCGAACGGTGACCGCGCCCTCAGGGCCCCTCCCCTACCCGAGCCCGAGCATCGCTCCGGCCAGCTCGCCGACCGCCCCGTCGGGAATCGCCGTGGCGGCCTCCTTCAGGACGAGCAGCCGTGCCCCGGGGATCTCGCGCGCGATCGCCTCCCCGTTGCCGACGGGGAAGAAGCGGTTGCGGCGGCCGTGGACGACGAGCGTGGGGACGTCGATCTCGGGCAGGCGCTCGCGCCAGCGGGGTGCGCAGTCGAGCCTGGCGAACACCATGCCCAACTGGTTGGCCATCTGGACCGGGGCTTTGGTGCCGGGCGTGCGGGCCCAGATACGGGCGGCGGTCGCGCGGGCCGCGTCGGGGTCGTCGCCGAGGATGTCCGCGCCGGCCGCGACGTACTCCGCGACCGCCTCGCGGTCGGCCCAGTCGGGCATCGGACGCGCGAACAGCCTGCTCATCGTCGCCTGATCGTGGTCCGGGAGGTCGTCGTCGGGCGGGCCGGGGGCGACCTCGCGGGTGCCGACCAGGGTGAGCGCCGAGAAGGCACCGGGGTGGTCGAGCACGGCGACCTGGGCGACCATTCCGCCGACGCCGATCCCCGCGAGATGGGCGGGGCCGCCGCCGAGCACGTCGACCAGGGCTGCCGCGTCGGCGGCCAGGTCGCGCAGGGTGTAATCGGGCGTCGACGGGTCCGTCGTAGTGGACTCGCCGCTGTCGCGCAGGTCGTAGCGCACCACACGACGTCCGCCGGCGGCGAGGCGCTCGCACAGGGCGTCGGGCCAGGAGAGCATGGTCGTCCCGCCCGCGAGCAGGAGGAGGGGCCCGGAGTCGTCCCCGAACGACTCGACGCCCAGGGCCGTCCCGTGAGCCTGGACCGTGGTCATCGGATCACCGGGAGACGTCGTAGGTGAGGTGGGTCGCTGTGGAGGTCGGGACCACGCTCCGCTGCACCAGCGTGCGGGGCGCTCCGCCGGTGAACAGTGGTGTCCCGGCGCCCAGCACGACGGGCGCGAGGTGCAGCGTCAGTTCGTCGACCAGCCCGGCTTCCAGTGCCGAGCCGATCGTGGCGCCGCCCCCCATGAGGATCACGTCGAGGTCCTCGCCCCTTGCTGAGGAGGCCGCCTCGGCCCGCTCACGCGCGGCGGCGACGGCGTCGGCCAGACCGGTGGTGACGAAGGTCCAGTCGAGGTCGGTGGTGCGCACCGACTCCGGCGGGGAGCTGGTCACGACGACGAAGGCGGGCTTGCCGACCTCACCGGCGCCGTAGCCCGACGTGTCGTCCCAGCCCTTCGGCCCGTCGACGATGTCGAAGAGGCGGCGGCCCAGCACGACGGCACCCGAGCGCGCGGTCCCCTCCTGCAGGAGGCGGCGGTCGTCGGGGTCGTCGGAGAACGCCCATGTGTGCAGGGCCTCGCCACCGACGCCGAGCCCGTCGTCCGGACTGGGGTCGGGCCCGGTGACGAAGCCGTCGAGGGAGACCGAGATGTCAGCGATGATTCGAGTCATGCAAGGGCAGACCCGATCCGCCGCCTGAACTCATCGTTCGAGCCCGAGGCGCGGTATGTCGCCGTGTTGGTCTACAGGGCGTCCCAGACCTTGAACCAGCCGATGTTGTCGTTCGCTCGGGCACCTACGTTCGGCGTGCCGAACCCGTAGTAGTAGACGGCACTCTGGCCGTCGTTGAGGACGGCCTGCTGGCCGTCGCAATTGTTGTAGGTGATGAACGAGGAGATCGAATAGCGCCACAGGCCGGTGCTCAGGACGTAGCCGTCCGCGTCGCAAGGACCGTAGTCCCCGTACACGTCGGTGCTGCCGCCGCCGTACGCGGCGTGCTCGTACCAGGTCATGAGCAGGGTCTGGCTGCTGCGGGCGGCCGCCGCCGTCCTGGTGTCGGAACAGGTCCGGCTCTTCACCCGGGAGGCCTGCTCGCCGGACTTGACCGGTTCCACGACGATGGTGCAGTACTTGCCATCGGTCCGGCTGTCCGCCGCCTGCGCGGAGGGTGCTTCTGCGGGCGCGGCGACCGACGGGGTGGCCATGGCCGTCGTGAACAGGGACGCGGCGACCAGTCCCAGAGCGAATGTGGTTCGGCGGGGGCTCAGCGGATTCTTCGGCTTCAGCGGATTCATGTCTCTCCCGTGGGTGTACCGCCGGAGCCCTTGCTCCGGCGGCACCCCATGGTCAGCGGCGTCTCGCGGCCCACGCCACGCGTTTCGGGCGTGGGCGAATACCACTGGTCATCTCGCACACCGACAGGTCATGTGGGAGAGCCGTTCCGGATGGTCCTTCGGCCCTGTCAGCCGCCGCTCCAAGGGTCCGCCCTGCGTGCCAGTTGCTTCGCGCGGCCGCGGACGTCCGGCGGGAGGCGGTGCAGGACCGTGCGGGCCGCCCGGCGCAGGGGTGGGGCCGAGGTGGTGCGCAGGTAGAGGCGGTGCGGGAGCGTGGCCTGGCCCGGTGGGCGGACGGAGAGGCGGAGTTGGCCGGCCGAGCCGCCCCAGGCCGGGATCACCAGGTGGGGTGGGGTGCCGACTTTGACCGCGCCGAAGCCGAGGCCGAGGCCCGCGCCGAGACCGAGGTCCGGTGCGGCGACGCCCGTTGCCTCGTCGCCGCGTGTCACCCGCGCCCTGCGGCCGACGCCGAGGAGTTGGGCACTGGCCCACACGATGTGGGTGCCGGGTTCCATCGGTCGGCCGCCGGCCAGGGTGAGGGGGTCGATGGCTGTCTCGCCGGTGAGCACGACGCGGTGGCGGCGGTCGCCGAGCGGCTGGGTGCGTGGGGTCAGGTCGGCGTCGGGGTACCACCAAAGGTCCCGGGCGGTGTCATGGACGAGGAGTTCGCCGTGGGCGTGG